>CAWJEM010000020.1:0-178384 GCA_963841905.1 uncultured Acidobacteriota bacterium | reverse complement strand
GCCAAGCGCTGCAGTGGATCCGGCTGCCGGCGCAGGGTCCGCCGTCCAGCGGCCTGAAAAGTCTGTTGGCGTCTGGGATTGAAGGCCGATGGCCAGCCATCCCGACACGGCAATCGCGATAAGCCAGATCGTGCGGGTCATCATCACCGTTCCTCGCCGCCGCTCAGTGTAGGCCGATCGGGCTAACGCCCGCGCAGACGCGATTCCGATGACGCTCAACGGCCACGCACCTTCCACAACCTCGTGGCTTCGCGCCGGACGGCGTCGCCCGCGCCGACGCAATTTTCGATCCCGCCAAAGGCCAAGAGTTTCAGCGACCTCGGTGAGTCCGCGGCTTCCTCTTTCCGCGGAGGGCTTTCTTCCGCACCTTCTCGTGTCCGGCGGATGTGCTCGTTGCCAGCCGTCTCCCGTCGTTCGCGGGTAGAATCACGACCGCTATGCGAGCAGGTGTGTTCGTTGTCGCGGCAGCGGCGCTCGCGTTGGCGTTCGCGCGCCAGGCCGACGTCGAGTGGTCCATGCACGGTGGCGTGGACAACATTCGCTACTCGCCGCTCACGCAGATCACTAGTTCGAACGTCGCGCAGCTACAGGTCGCGTGGACGTACGACTCGCGCGACAGCTTTCCCGGGTCCGAAATGCAGAGCCACCCCGTCATCGTCGAGGGGGTGCTGTTTGCTACGACGCCGACCCTGAAGGTCGTGGCCGTCGATGCGGCCACGGGCATCGAGCGATGGCGGTTCGATCCATCCGGTGGTAGCGGTGGCCGGGGCCGCTTCAGGCATCGCGGTGTGACTGTGCACAAAGATCGCGTTTTCGTTACCTATCGCAACTACTTGTGGGCGGTGGACCGGCGCACCGGTACACCGATCGAGAGCTTCGGCTCGGGAGGTCGAATCGATCTGCGCGAGGGCCTCGGCAAGCCGGTGGAGCGGGTCACGGTGAGCGCCAGCACACCAGGCGCAATCTTCGAAGATGTGCTCATCATCGGGAGCAGTGTTCCGGAGACCCTGCCCGGGACCCCGGGCCACATTCGCGCGTTCGATGTGGGCACCGGCAAGCAGCGCTGGATCTTCCACACGATTCCCCAGCCGGGCGAGTTCGGCTACGACACCTGGCCGAAGAACGCGTATCAGATCTCGGGCGGCGCCAATGCGTGGGCCGGCGTCACGGTGGATACAAAAGCGGGGATGGTCTTCGCGGCGACGGGGTCAGCGTCGTTCGACTTCTACGGGTCCAGTCGCCATGGCGACAACCTCTTTGCCAACTGTGTGCTCGCGCTCGACGCTCGCACAGGCCGCCGTGTGTGGCATTTTCAAACCGTCAAACACGACGTGTGGGACTGGGACTTGCCGGCAGCACCCAGCCTGGTCACCGTTACGCGCAATGGCCGTCCGGTCGAGGCCGTCGCACAGATCACGAAGACCGGTTACGTGTTCGTTCTCGATCGGCGTAGCGGCGCACCGCTATTTCCGATCGAGTACCGCCGCGCCATGGAATCGGACGTGGACGGCGAGAGAACCGCAGCAACGCAGCCTCATCCGCTGCGACCACCGCCTTTCGCTCGCCAGCGGTTCACCGAGGGCATCGTGACGACTCGAACACCTGAGGCGCACGCGGCCGTGCTCGCGCAGGTGCGCAAGCTGCGGTCGGGCAATCTCTTCACGCCGCCGTCGCGCGACGGCACGATCATCTTCCCCGGAGTCGACGGCGGTGCCGAATGGGGGGGCGCGGCCTTCGACCCGGACACGGCGTTGCTCTACGTGAACTCGAACGAAATGCCGTGGGCCGTGCGGTTGATTCCGAACAGCGATACTGCGGTCTACAACGCCATGTGCGCGTCGTGCCATCGCGAGGATCGCAAGGGCTCGCCCGCGGCGCCGTCGCTCGAAGGGATCGGCGAGCGTCGCTCGCGCCAGGAGATCACCGCAATTGTCCGCGAGGGGACCGGTCGCATGCCGGGCTTCCCCGACATGGGCGCCCGGAACATCGAGGACGTCGTGGATTTCCTGATCACCGGCAAAGACAAAGCGTCCGACCCGGCGGTGAAGAAGGATCCGAACTGGCTCAATTACCGCATCGATGGCTATACCTTGCTTCGCGATCCCGACGGCTACCCTCCTATCACGCCGCCGTGGGGAACGCTGAATGCGATCGATCTCAATGCGGGAACCATTCGGTGGAAGATTCCTTTCGGCGAGTACCCGGATCTCGTGGCCAAGGGCCAAAGAAACACCGGCAGCGATAATTACGGCGGTCCGCTCGTCACGGCGGGAGGATTGCTGTTCATCGGCGCGACCAACTTCGACCGGAAGTTCCACGCTTACGACAAGCTCACCGGGGCGCTTCTTTGGGAGACGACGCTTCCCGCCGCCGGTAATGCGACACCCTCGACCTACACCGTCGGCGGCCGGCAGTTCGTGGTCATCGTCTGTGGGGGTGGAAAGAACGGCGCGCCGTCCGGCAGTTCGATCGTGGCCTTCGCCCTGCCGGAGAACGCAGCCGGAACGCCACCGTAGCGTTACCTCCGGACGGCGACCCCGCATCGAATCTTGACAGCGAAACAATCGGCAACATGGCTGAAGTGCTGTTGTTCCACCATGCTTTGGGACTCACATCTGGCGTCCTGGCGTTTGCCGATGCGCTTCGGCAGGCCGGGCACACTGTGCACGTCCCCGACCTCTACGCGGGCCGAACGTTCACCGACCTCGACGCGGGCGTTGGCCATGTGCAACAGGTCGGGTTCGACACGATCATCGAACGTGGCGCGCGTGCCGCCGACGCGCTGCCCAACGAACTTGTCTATGCCGGCTTCTCTCTTGGCGTGCTGCCCGCTCAGAAGCTCGCCCAGACCCGGCCGGGCGCCCGCGGGGCTTTGCTGTTCAGCGCCTGCGTTCCTCCTGACACGTTCGGCGCGCCCTGGCCTCGCGGCGTTCCGGTCCAAATCCACGGCATGAACGCTGACGAGATCTTCGTCGGGGACGGGGATCTTGACGCGGCACGCGCGCTGGTGTCGAGCGTCGAGGCCGCGGAATTGTTCCTCTACCCGGGCACCGGGCATCTGTTCGCCGACAACAGCCTGCCGTCATACGACGTAACAGCAGCCAGCTTGCTCAGCGAGCGCGTGATCCACTTCCTGCGGCAAGCCTGATCCGCGTTGCGTGGTACCTTCTTCGCGCCGGCTCCGACGTGACATTCGCCACCACCCCTCGCGCGAGTCCGTCCTCGTGGTACGTCGTTGCCATCCTGTTCCTGGTGAGTGTGTTCAACTTCATGGATCGGCAGCTCTTGTCAATCCTGCTCGAACCGATCAAGGCCGACCTTGGCGCGTCGGACACTGCGATGGGACTGCTGACAGGCTTCGCGTTCGTTTCGTTCTTCACCTTGGCGAGCGTGCCGATCGCGCGGGCGGCCGATGTGCACTCGCGCCGAAATATCATCGCCGCCGCGCTGGCGTTCTGGAGCGTGATGACGATCGTGTCGGGTGCGGTCACGTCGTTTCTGCAGCTTGCGGCAACTCGCGTCGGCCTTGGCCTCGGCGAAGCTGCGACCGGGCCGGCTGGACAGTCGATGACGTCAGACCTGTTCTCCAGCGCGCGGCGGACCGCAGCATTGTCGCTCCTGGCGGTTGCGACGCCGGTCGGTTTCATGCTGGCCTTCGTGCTGGGCGGAGGGCTCAACCAGGCTATCGGGTGGCGTTGGACGTTCGTCGCGCTCGGGACTCCTGGTCTGGTGCTGGCCATATTCGTCCTGCTGACCGTCCGAGAGCCTCGTCGCGGCGCAGCGGAGGATTCGTGGGTCGATGAAGGGAAGTACGGTCTTCGTGAGACCGCCAGGTATCTATGGAGCCTGCGGTCGCTTCGGTGGATGGTCGCGGGCGCCGCGATGAATGGGTTCGCTGCCTGGGCCCTGATGGTCTGGAGCGCGTCATTTCTAATCCGAGTCCACGGCATGGAATCAGCCGAAGCAGGCGCGTGGCTCGGCATGGGCATTGGAGTCGGAGGCACTGCAGGCACGATGCTGGGCGGCGTCGCCGCGCAGCGCCTGGCGCGGCGCGATAGGCGATGGCTCTTGTGGGTGCCTGCATTCACGAGCCTTCTGATGCTGCCGTTCGGTCTGCTTTTCCTGACATTGCCGGTGGCGACCGCGCCGCTGATGTATGTCGGCATGGCGCTATTCGGGCCCGCGATGCTTGGACCAGTCATGGCAGTGACGCAGGGCCTGGCAAAGGTTCGAATGCGGGCGCTCGCTGCAGCGCTCGTATCAATGACGCTCAATCTCGTCGGCGCAGGGTTCGGGCCCCTTGTTGTGGGAGGGCTCAGCGATCTCTTGGCCCCACGTTTTGGCGTCGACTCGATTCGCTACGCCCTCCTGATCGCAATCAGCGTGGCAGTGCCGGCGGCCGCGCTGTCCTTTGTCCGCGCTGCGCCATATGTTGGAGTGGAGCTCGAACGGGTCACCGTGTCCTCCTGATCCAGCTCGACCACGTCCTGCATTACCGCCCAAACCAACTCAACGCTTTTGTTGACAGGGCTGTCGCGACGCGCCTAGTGTAAGCGCGTCATCCGCAATGGATGAACGGGTTCGCTTCGCGTGCTGCGCACGTCGGCTCGCCGCAGGATCCAAGGGAGGTCATGTCGCTATGTCTGCAAAAGAGAGTTGGCTAAGGCTGGGAGCGGCTTGCGCTTCGGCGGCGATGCTCGGCGCTGCACTGTTTTTGATTGCGCCGGTCGCGGCACAACCCGGTGCGGCCGATCCCGGGTCGGATGGGTCTGCGAACGTGCGGCTTGTTGGCTATCACGACCTGCAGGGCCGCCAGTCGCTGCAGTTGACGACGCGATCCGACGCGGCCAACGGGAACTGGGTCTACGTCGGGCACAGTCCGAACAATCGCGATCCCAAGAAGGAATTGCCGCAGCAGAATTCGATCACCGGGCAGATGGAGTTCAACGGCACGTCAATCCTCGAGATCTCGGATCCGGCCAAGCCGAAACTCGTGTGGCACATCCCGGGTGCCGAGGGCGCGAATCATCGAAGCGTCTCGGTGGTTTACGACTACAAGCACGATTCGAGCAGTCGCGACTATCTCATCCGAAGCTTCGATACCGGCAAGGACTTCCGGTTCCAGGTGTATGACATCACCGAACGAGGCAAGAACCCGAAGGCGATCTCGCTGGTCTCGGAGATCAAAGGAACGCCACCCGACTCGTGCGGACCCGGGTGCGGCGGCCCGTTCATGCACCGCGCGCACAAGGGCTACTGGTCCGAGGAATCGGGCTACTACTATGCCGCCGCCGGGGAGCCCGGGTTCCGGAACACCTCGATGCAGATCTTCGACCTGCGAGACCCGAAAAACCCGAAGTGGGTCGGCCGGGCCTGGCTGCGGGGCATGAAGGATACCGAGGACAAAGCGTTGTACCGAGGGCCAGTACGTACACCACCCGATCGTGGACGAGGCCAGGAACCGCGTATATATCGGCTTCCGCGGCTCGGGATGGCTGGGCGCGTGGGACATCTCGGATCGCGCGAACCCCAAGATGGTCTGGTCGTACGACACGGCGCCGCCAGCAGGCGGGCCGCACACGGTCACACCTATCGTGTACGAGAAGCTCCCCTACGCCGTGGGCCCCGCCCTGCCCAGGACGTTCTTCCTGGTGACGGACGAGACGAGCAACTGCAAGACCGGCGTGATGGCCAAGGCGACGATGTTCGACGTGACCCACGAGAGCCATCCGATGCCGATCTCGACCTGGCAGGTACCGATCGGCGACTTCTGCGGCAAGGGCGGGCGCTTCGGAACACACCAGCACGCGGAGTTCGTGAACGGCCGGCTCAACCGCCACGAGAACAGGATTGCCTGGATCGCCTACTTCAACGCCGGAATCCGGGTCATCGACGTGTCAGACCCCTACAACATGCGGGAGCTCGGGTACTACATCCCGAAGACGAACGCCAAATCGCATCCGATGGGCGAGAATCAGAAGACCGCCATACAGATCAACGACGTGACAATCGATCACCGCGGGCTGGCGTATGCGACCGACCGCGTCGGAACGGGTCTGTTCATCGTCGAGTACACAGGCAAGAAAGGAACGTCCTAAACCGACGTCCCTGCCAGTGATCCGCAGGGCTGTGCGGCATGCCCGCACAGCCCCTGTGGGCTTTCCGCACGAGACACGAGCTCGAACCCCAGCTGTTTGAGAACCCGCATCCCTGGCCAGGGTTGCTGTGCGTACCAGTCCGATTGGCCACGCCGATTGAAGTAGTTGAACGATATATATATGATTCAACTATATGGCCGACGCGGAACCGGATGACCTGGCGTTGAAGAAGGGGACGGCCGAACTGCTCGTGCTGGCACAGCTCGAGGGTCGGCCTCGGCACGGCTATGAGATCGCACAACGGATCGCCGACCGATCGGCCGGCGCCGTGTCGTTCCAGCCGGCGTCGCTCTATCCCGTTTTCTATCGACTGGAGCGTCGCGGTTTCATCGCCGGCCGGTGGGTGGAAAAGGCTGGCCAGCGCCGCCGCCGCTATTACCGGCTGACGGTCCAGGGGCGCCGGGTCCTGGCGGACCGGCGCAAGGGTTGGAACGCCTTCATACGCGCGGTTCAACAAGCCGCGGGACTCCTACATGCGTGACTTCAAGGCCTTCGTGCGCGAACACGTGGCGGCGCTGGGCTTGCCGCCGGATCGCGAGCAGAAGATCGTCGATGAGTGGGCCGCTCAGCTCGAAGACGTATACGACGGACTGTGCGCCGGCGGCCTTTCGGACGATGAGGCGTGGCGCGAAATCCAGCGTCAGATCCCGAATCGAATAGAGCTCGAGTTCGAACCCGGGCTCGTGCAGTCGTCACATCCTCAACCCGGGCCATCGCCGCGACCCACGATGCGCACCGCGATCACCAGACTGCGCAAGGCACTGACGACAGGAGTCGCCCGTGACGTCGGCGCAAGCTTGCGGCTGCTGGTCAAGGATCCGGGTTTCAGCGCCACCGTTGTCCTCACGCTCGCCATCTGCCTCGGCGCCAACGCGGCCATCTTCACGGTGGTCCAAGCCGTACTCTTGCGCCCGCTGCCGGCTCCCGAGTCCGACCGTATCGTCGGCATCGGGGATGTGTACCCGACCATCACGCCCAACGACATTCTGGCGAATGACGTTCCTTCCTATTTCGATCGACGGAAGGAACTGACCACGCTCGAAGAGCAGGGCATGTTCACGTTCTGGTTCGATACGCTCACCATCGACGGCCTGCCGCAGGAGGTCCGCGGCATGAGGGTTACACCCTCGCTGTTCCGGGTCCTGCGTGTCCCTCCAGTGCTTGGTCGGGCGTTCGTCGACGCCGAAGGCGAAATCGGCGAGGAGCAGAAGGTCATCCTGAGCTATTCGCTCTGGCAGCGGCTGTACGGTGGGGACCCTGGCGTCCTCGGACAATCACTGCGACTCGGGTGGACTGGAAAGCAATACACGATCGTTGGGGTGATGCCCCGCGGATTTTCGTTCTTCGATCAGGGCTACGACGGACATACCGGCGCATCCGACGGCATTCAATTCTGGATTCCGCTGGCGTTCACACCGGAGCAGAAATCCGACAATGGCCGGACACGCTACGGCTTCTTCCACATCGGCCGACTACGCGCCGACGCCTCGATTCAGCAGGTGCAGGCGCAGCTCGACGCTCTTCGCACCGCCAACGCCAAGCGGTTTCCGCAGTTCCGATACGATGAGCTCGGCATGTATACGGCGGTGACGCCGTTGCAGGAAGCGCTGACACGTCGCGTTCGACGAACTCTGTACCTGTTGTGGGCCGGAGCGGGGTTCGTGCTGTTGATCGGGACGATCAACATTGCCAATTTGTCGCTCGCGCGCGGAAGCGCACGGCGTCGTGAACTCGCAACTCGTCTGGCGCTCGGAGCCGCGCGATTTCAGTTGGCCAGGCAGCTGACGATCGAAGCGATGGTTCCGGCTGCGCTTGGCGGCGCCGCCGGTGTGGCTGTTGGCGCGGCAATCCTTCAGGCCCTGACACTGACGGGGCTGAACGATCTGCCCAACGCGACAGGCGTTCGGATGAATGCGGCGTCGCTCTTCTTCGTTGCTGGAACCTCGTTGGCTGTCGGCCTGCTGATTGGCCTCGTGACAGCGACGATGGCTGGACCGGTGTCGATCAATCAGACACTCGGAGACGGCAGCCGTTTCGGCACGGGCGGTCGCACGGCCCAACTGTTTCGGCGTGCGCTGGTAACCACGCAGGTGGCACTGTCCGTTGTTCTCCTGATTGCCGCCTCGCTGTTCTTCACCAGCTTCCGGCACTTGATTGGTCTCGACGCGGGATTCACGGCCACCGGTGTCGTCACCGCGACCATTTTTCCTCCGCCGTCGCGTTACCCGAATCAGCAAGCGGTCGCGACACTTCAGGATCGGGTACTCGAGCAAGTGCGCAACATCCCAGGCGTTCAGACGGCCGGCATCACGTCGAACATCGCGCTCAGTGGCTTTGAAAGTCCGTCTACCGTCACAGCGGCACAGACGCTCCGTGCCGGGCGTGCCGGCCATCGTCCCGTCGGTGGTGTCCGTGACACCCGGGTACTTCGAAGCGATGGCCACTCGCCTGATCCGCGGCCGCTACTTTGCCGAGAGCGACCGGCGAGAACACTCAGCGTGTAGCGATCGTCGATGAACGGCTGGCACAGCGTCTCTGGCCGAACGAGGACCCCCTCGGTAAGGGCATCTACCGCGGGGAGTCTGGGCCGTTCACCGTCGTGGGCATCGTTCGCGAAGTGCGGCTCGAAGGGCTGACGGTCCAGATCGAATCGATCGGCACCGCATATTTTCCCCACACCCAGACGCCACAGATGCCGCGGCTGCGATGGATCGCCATCAAGTCCGCCGCCGAGCCAGAGGCCGTGGTGCGCGCGTCTTCGCGTGGCACTCGTGGAGATCGATCCCGACCTGCCGATCTCCGACGTCCAGACGATGAGCGGGCGCACGGCGCAGTCACTTGTCTCGCAGCGGCTCGCGATGAATCTGGCGGCCATGTTCGCAGGGGTCGCGCTGGTCTTGTCGATGTTGGGCATCTATGGGGTGCTGGCCAATCTCGTCGCCCGTCGCTCGCGCGAGATCGGCATTCGCATGGCCCTGGGCAGCACCGTCCGCGCGATCGCTGCACTGGTGCTAACCGAGGGAGTCGCGTTGATCGGCATTGGCCTTATCCTCGGCTTGGCTGGTGCGGTCGCGATGGCGCAAGCGCTCAAGAGCCTGGTCTTCGGCGTGCAGGCAACGGACCCTCTATTGCTTGGCACGGTGGCCATCGCAACCGGTTGCGTCGCGCTCCTGGCATGTGTCGTTCCGGCGCGACGTGCGACGCGGGTTGACCCCGTGGAAGTGCTTTCCCAGTCGTGAGATCGTCGACGCTCGTCAATCCTGCCTGAGGCTGCGACTGGGCTCGATGCGCGCCGCGCGCAACGCGGGGATCAGCGCCGCAGGTGCACATGCCGCGACGATCAGGGCCAGACCCGCGGCGTACGCCACCGGATCGAACACATGGACGATCTCACCAATCTGCGCGGCCGCAGGAGATGACATGAGCAGGATCCCGAGCGCCGCTGCGAGACCACAGCCGGCAACCAGGCCGACGCCAACAGGGCCGAGTAATTGTGACAACACCAGCCCTCCGACGGCTGGCGCGGTCGCGCCCAGTGCCATGCGTACTCCGATCTCTTTGGTGCGCTGCTCGACCAGATACGACAGCACGCTGAACAGTCCTGACAACGTCAGGACGAGCGCCAACCCTCCCAGAACCAGCGTCAGCCAGAAGGCGACCTGCAGGAAATAGGTCTCTATCCTTGCCACCGTCTTCATCGTGATGACCTGACCCATGTTGGGATCGATGGCGGTGAGACGCTCGAGAATCGCCGGGCGCGCGACGTCCGGATCTCCGTGAACCCGCACGGTGAGCGTCGTCCTCGTTTCACGGGCGTCAGTGGGCAGGTAAACGTCTGCTTCTTTGTAGGGGGCCATCCTGAGACCTCGGACGTCACGTGCCACGCCAACAACGGTGAACGCGCGCGTTGACAGTAAGGGCTCATTCTCACGACGCGTCGCCGGATCCGGATTGGGCTCGAGTTGGAGGATCTTGCCGACCGCGTCGTTACCTGGCCACAGTCGCCGCGCGACGCTCTCCGCAACGATCACTACGGCTGCGTTCGCAGTGCGTTCCGAGTGCGTGAAGCCGCGTCCACGCAAGATGTCGATGCCAAGCACGCTGAAGAACTCGGGTGAGGCGAACCTGTACGCGACGGTCGACTTGGTGTGTTCGCTCTCAGCCAGCGCGGCCCGCGGCGGGCTGAGCGTGTCCGGCCAGGATGCCGACACGGCCGCGATCGATGGTTCGGTCTCAACGGCTTGCACGATCGCATCACGAACTCTGTCATTGACCTCGACGATGACCGTGTCGCTCGTCCGCATCCCTGGATCGACGGTCGAAGCATCCAGGGCGCTGCGCAAGAAGACCGCCGAGCAGATCAGCAGGAGCGCCGACGCGGTGACCTGGATGCCGATGAGCACGTTTCGCGCGCGGCTGGGGCGGGCGTCCCGCATCATCTCCCCCCGAATCGTCCGCACGAGTTCAAGGCGGGTGGCTTGCAACGCCGGCGCGAGCCCGAAGAAGACGGTCGAGATTACCGCGCCACCCAGCAGGAACAGTGCCACACGCCAGTCGGCGGCAGGCGCCGCGAGATTCACGGTCTCCACGAGCTCCGGCGCCATTGTGGTCATCACGGCCTGGATCGTCGCTTCGATCACGACCCGTGAGACAACGTAGCCGAGCGCCGCGGCAGCGAGGGCGAGCAACAGGCTTTCCGTCAGCAGTTGCCGGACGATGCGCGGTCGTGAGGCGCCAAGCGACAGCCGGACGCCGATCTCGCGCTGTCGCGATACCGCGCGCGCGAGCAGCAGGTTGGCCACGTTCGCGCACCCAATCATCAGAATCAGCCCGAAGGCAAAGAAGAGCGGCGTCAGTATCAGCAGCGCCTCGGCCGGCTGTGGAACCGTTCCCTGCCTGGGTTCGAGCGTGACGCTGGCGGCGCGCGGGTCGCGTGTGCTCCCCGCACGCACGGAATCCCACACGACGAGACGCGCGAGAGCGGTTTGCCGCGATAGCCCTGGCTTCAGCCGTCCGACGATGTCGATGCCAACTGCATCTTCACGTCCCTCGTGGATCCCACGGAACTCACCAAGCAGTGAAAGTGGTGCCCAATAATCGGAGGCCACGACGCTGAGCCCACGGAAGCCGTCAGGCATAACGCCCACGATATGAAACGGGGAGCCATTGACGATCAGGCTGCGGCCGATCACGCCCGGATCGTTCGCGAACTGTCGCGACCAGCCGCGATGACTGAGCACAACGACCCGACGCCCTCCCGAGCGCTCATCGTCCGCTGGCGTAAGCGTGCGGCCGACTGCGGCGTTGACACCGAGCACGTGAAAAAAGTTTCCGGTGACAAGTGTGCCCGCCATCATGCGACCGTCGATGCGGGTGTCGATATCCTCCATCATCGCGAAGGCATCGACGAAGACGTCGGTCTCGCGACGCATGGCCTCGTATTGCGACCGCGTGAACCGCACCCGATCGCCCTCCGAAGTTCGCGGACGCTCGACCCCGAACAACTCATGAGGATTGGGCACCTCGTCGACACCAAACACGAGAAAGTTGAGAAACGTGAAGACCACCGCGACCAGGCCAAGACCGAGTGCGACCGTCGCCGTGATGGTGATGGCCGCCAGTGGCGCGCGCCGGAACGTGCGAAACGCGTAAGCGATGTCCCGGGCGCAGCTGTCGAGGAACACGGTGCCGCGCTCGTCCCGACACTCGTCGGCGGCTACCGTCACGGAACCGAATCGCGCCAGGGCCCTGGTGCGAGCCTCGGCGGGGCCGACGCCGTTCTCGATCTGCTCCTGCGTCTCGCGTTCGATATGGAACGCCAGCTCCTCGTCCAGTTCGCGTTCCACCCGGCGCGGAGCGAACAGTGCGCGTGCGCGCAGCATGAGATCGCGGAGATTCATGAGCGTTACGCCAGCTTCATCACGCGCGCAATCGCCGTGGACATCCGGTCCCATTCGCCGGCTTCGATCGCCAGCTGCCGGCGCCCGGAGGCGGTGAGCCGATAGTACTTCGCCCGGCGGCCCAGCTCCGAGACGGCCCATTCGGCCTCGATCCAGCCTTGATGCTCGAGCCGGTGAAGCGCCGGGTAAAGGGAGCCCTGGTTGATCTGCAGGACGTCCTGGGAAATCTGCTGGATCCGCCGCGAGATGGCCCACCCGTGGAGCGGCGTCGTCTGCAACATCCGCAGGATGAGAAGGTCGACCGTACCGGGAAGAATGTCAGGCGCCTGACGACGTGTCATGATGTCGGCAGTCGACACTAACTGTGTTGTTGTCGATTGTCAACACCAACGATGGGTCGTGTCAACGATGGGTCGTCCCGATCCCCTCAGGTGCCGTGCTGCCGCTCCGATTTCGGCGTCTGGCCACTACGGGCATAATGCTGGCGTGCGCCAGCTCGTCACGATCGTCCTGCTGCTCTTCGTCATGGGCTGCGGCGCACCTGCGCACACCCAGCCAGCAGCGCTCGTCGGCGTGCTCGGCATCACGTCAGAGATTGTGCCGGTCGAGAAGCGGGTCCAGAACGGGCGCGATGTGACGGTCCGCGGATTCGTGTTCCGCCAGGGCACCATCGGTGGTCGTCCGGTCGTCGTCGGACGAACCGGGACCGGCAAGGTCAACGCGGCGATCGCGGCCACTGTCCTCATCGGCCACTTCAGTCCGGCGGCGGTGTTCTTCTCCGGAACGGCCGGGGCCGTCGATCCGGCACTGGCCCCGGGGGACGTGGTGATCGGCACGGCTGTGGCCCATCACGACATCGGCCAGCAGACGCCCGACGGCCTCCAGCGGCGGGGGCCGCGGCATCCGATCTCCAGCGAGCTCGATTCCGTGCTCCTGTCGGCACCTGACTCGCTCGTCGACGCGGCAAGGCGAGCAACGCGTGCGCTAACGCTGCCGCCCATGACGACCGGCGACAGCACACCAACACCGCGCATCGTGGAGGGACTCATCGTCACGGGTGAGATGTTCGTGGCCAACGTCGCACAGCGCGAGGAACTCCGCCAGACTCTCAACGCCGCGGCCGTGGAAATGGAAGGCGCGGCCGTCGTGCAGACCTGCCGCTACTTTGGCGTGCCGTGTCTCGTGGTCAGAAGCATCACCGACCGCGCGGATGGTCAGGCGAGGGCGAGCTATCAAACCTTGCGGGCACGGGCCAGCGAGAACGCGGCCGCCGTCGTCGCCGCCATCATCGGATCACTCGACCTGCCGGGGCATCGGCAGGATTGACATACGTGATGTCGTAGGGCCCGATCCCGTGAAACTGCAGGATCGTCTCGCCCTTCATGATGTTGTAGTGCGGGACGTCCTTGGGGAGGAGCGTGTACGAGCCCGCCGGCAGATCGCGCATGTCAGCCGGGTCGATGCGCGTACCGAATCCCAGCCTGAACACGCCCTTGATGACCGTGACGTTCTCGTCCATCGGATGCCAGTGCGGCGGCACGCTATAGCCGTCCGGGAGCTTGGCGCGGAAGACGTACGGCTCGCCGGGCTTCGAGGGGTCACCCACGACTCTCGCGAACTGCGCGCCAGGTGGCAATTTCGGCGACGCCGGTCCCCACGTCGTGTTATCAGGCAGCACCAGAACGTGTCCTGGGTGTTGAGCGAAGGCAGACGAGGCTCGAGCCTCGATTCCGCTGAACTGCTCGAAACTCTGGCCGCTCGCCAGGAAAACCAATGAGGCCGCGAACAAGCCGACATTGAACGCCACGGCTAGACTCGCGATCGCCCAGCCCAGCAGACGACCTGAGTGCACGCGATAAGCGATCGTGAACAGTGCTGGAGCAGCCAATGGCAGGTTGTGCAGGCCCAGCGCAAGAAGCGTGATCGCCAACCAGGCGTTAAGGAGCACGGTTGTGCGGCCGGCTTCGTCGTTCGCACGAAGCAATTCCCGGGTATGCCGAGTCACCATCCACGAGGGAATCAAGAGGCCGATGCCGATCGCCAGGAAGATCGGCAGGGAACCTTCTCTCAATGTTCCCAACGCGAGCTTGGTCGCCACGGCCAGAAGGTGACCAAAGGCCATCGTCCCAATCGTCAGCCCCGCACCGAGGTTCATCGCGGCCGTGATGCGTTGGCGGACTGGGAGAGTCGAAGCACGCTGACGGAAGATGAGCACCGCGATCCCGACTCCAGCCAGGCTCATCGACAGGGTCAACCACTTGCCTTCGTCCACGATTAGTGCAGCGACTCGATCGATCATGTTCGTGTCCTAAGCTTATGGATCTTCCGCCTGAAGGCGGAAGCCACACGACCTAGAGACCTGAATGGCGGAAGCCACGCGAGTCTAGATCCCGAGCGACCGCGACGGCTCGTCCCTGGACCCTTGCTCAGCCCGCTGGCACTGAATAACGCGCCAGCACGACGGTCACGTTGTCCTTTCCGCCGTTGGCGAGCGCACGCTCGACGAGAAGCTGACAGGCCTGGTCGGAGCGAGTCTCTCGACCGAGCACTTCAGCAATACCGGCATCGTCGATCATGTCGGTCAGGCCATCGCTGCAGAGCAGCAGCCGATCGCCGTCGGCGAGCTTCCAGCGCCTGATCTCGGCGCGCACGTTTTTTTGAGAACCCCCCAAGGCGCTGGTGAGCACGTTGCGCAGCCGATGGCGTGCGACCTCCTGCTGGCTGATCTGCCCTTCGTCGGCCAGCATCTGGGCGTAGGTCTGGTCGCGGGTGAGGAGCTCGAGCGTCCCGTTGCGAAATCGATAGGCTCTCGAATCACCAACTTGCGTGATGAAGAGATCGTCGCCCAGACTCATGGCGGCCGTCATCGTCGTTCCCATTCCTTCCAGGTTCGGGTCGAGACGGGCCTTCTTCTGGAGCGCTTCGTGGACCTGCTGGTATCGAGCCGCTGCACGTTCCATGACCTTGTTCGCTTGCTCATCGTCGAGCCTCAGTATCCAGTCAGGAACATGAAAGACGATGTTGATGAGGGTGGCGATCGCCATCCGACTTGCCACCTCGCCTCCCAAGTGGCCCCCCATGCCGTCGGCGACGATCATCAGGTAGGCGGTCTCGCCAAACTGTGAGGGGATGTCTCCCGGTGGGACATTGCTGAGCAGGGTCGTGGCGTGCCGCCCGCCGCGGGCGACGAAATAGTGATCCTCGTTTCGTTCCCTTACCTTCCCTTTGTCCGAGAGTGCCGCGACATCGATGCGCACGCTCGTCGAGATTGTCCGTGGGAACTCCAGCTCCAAAAGTGGAAGCGGAAACTCGTCTGTGTCGATGTCAAATTGGACCATCATGGCTGAACCTCGATGAAACCACCCACGACCCCCGGGCCACAGCGCGCCAGGTTGACGCGCTATCCATGTTCCGGTGGAGCTGGCCCGTAACGTCCTCAGCGCGCGATTCCAGCACTCTGTGCCGCCCGGCGCCACGATACCGACGCACCCTTCTGGCTCAGCACCTCTCCCGCGTCGAGATGTCGAATCGACCCGTGAGCGACCAGCCATGCAAGCTCCTGGGGCGCCGCGCCGACGGTCTTGTGCTGGGCGAGTCGATCGATGAGATCGGTGTCTGTCACGCAACGCTCCAGGCTGTGGTGCGTAGAAGGAGAATGTTACATCCCGATTCGCACCGCGGTTTGTTGACTTGCATCCACCACGGCGCTACGTTGCGCCATGCCAGCATCGACCATCAATCTCACCAGACGCGAGCTGCTTGTCGGTGCGGGCGCCGGCGCCGCGGCGCTCCTCCTCGAGCAACCCCGACTCCAGGCTCAGCCAACGTCGAGTCGGCCCGTCGTCTTCTCTCACACAACCGTCGTCACGGTCGATGCCGTTCAGGACGACGTGTCACTTGCCGTCGAAGGCAACCGCATCGCAGCGATCGGCCCCACTGACGGGATCTTGGAGAAGTATCCAAACGCTGATGTCTACGACGGTCGAGGCAAGGCGCTGTTCCCGGGCCTCATCAACTGTCACGCACATCTCGCGGCCACCCTCGCGCGTGGTTTCAACGAGGACTTCGGGTTCCCCAACTCCGCGCGCCTGAAAGTGCAGCCCAACAGTCTCCTTCAGGGCGACGAGGCGACACTGATGGTCACTATCGGGGCGTTGGAAGCGATACGGACCGGGACCACCACCATCGTCGAGAACTCGGGAGGCATTGGCCGCCATGCCGCCGCATTGGCAAAGACGGGCCTTCGCTGCGTATTCGCAGAGTCGGTCCGCGATAGCGAGAACGTTGCTGGCCCGATGTCGCCGGAGGGGCTTGCGAAGAGTGAGACCCCAAGGTTCTCGCCGAAGCTGCGAGAAGAGGGCCTACAGCGGATCAATGACTTGTTCAGCAAGTGGCACGGCGCAAACCAGGGACGCGTCAGTGTATTCCCGGCCGCCGCGCTCGCAGAGACCGCATCGCCCGAGCTGCTGCAGGCGGTTCTCGCGTTCGCTGAGAAACACGATCTCGGTTACACGATCCATTTGTCGCAGAGCCGCGCCGAGGTCGATTTCATGGCGAAACACCATGGGATTCGTCCGCCGGCGTTTCTCGCGAAGCACGGCTTCCTCGGCCCGCGCCTCTTCGCCGCTCATTGCCGGTATGTGGACGATGGCGATATCGCGTTGCTGGGCAAGTCGGGCACGATTGTGTCGCATCAGGCTGGCATGGCGGCAAATCGTGGAGTCATCCCGCCCATCCCCGCCCTCCGAGCTGCGGGCTGCCCGATCGCAAACGGCACCGACAACAACACCAATGACTTGTTCGAGGTGATGCGGATCGCGCTGCTGACGGAACGCATCCGGCGCGATGACGCGTTTCCTGGCGTCCGACCGCAGCCCGAAGACATGCTCGAAGACGCGACACTGGGCGGCGCGCGAGCCGTGCGGCAAGAAAAGTCACTCGGCTCGCTCGAAGTCGGGAAGAAGGCGGACCTTCTGGTTGTAGATACCCAGCGCGCGCACCTCGTTCCGGCCGGACGCATCGTGTCGGCGTGGATCCACAACGGTCAACCCGCCGACATCGAGTCCGTGATGGTGGACGGTCTGTTCGTGATGCGCAACGGGAAGGTACAGACGATGGATGAGGGCAGCGTCATCGCGGAGGCGGACAAAGTTGGACGGCGGATTTGGACGCAGGTGAAGGCTGCGGGGCCGATCGCGATCCCGGGGCGGCCACGTCAGCGATGACGCTCAAACTGCACCATCTGACGCCGCCGCCGAGTTTTCAGCCATATCGCGAGTGACTCGACCGGGTTGGCCGTGTCCGGCGCTACGAGATCGGGTTCGCTTCTTCCCGTGCCCGCCTGCGACTGGCGAACATCCAGAATCCGTAGGCCGCGGTGACCAGTGTTGCCGTCGCAACCACGGTCGTTGCGGCGAGGTCGGCCCAGGCGACCGGCGCGAACGCCCAGAAGGCGGCATGGAGCAGACCCGCGACTGCCATGGACCATCCGCCGACACGAAGGGCCGATTGAGACCACGGCATGTGGCAGACCGCCAGGCCAGATGCGCTCGCGCGCTTCGGCATGTAGTTGCCGTAGACGGCGAGCATGAGTCCAATCACGACCTGCGTCGCACGACGACTGCTTTCCGCGTCGACGATGCCAGCAGCCTCGAGATACCGCGCTGTTATCGCTATGGCGACAAAGCCGCACGCCACAGCTAGTCCGAATGTTATTTCTCTCATCGCGCCATCCTCTTCCGTAGTGCCGGCATCGCTCGGACCGGTCGGTCAGCCGGGCTCCCCAATTTGAACGCGCGCGCAAAGCCCAACACCGCATCCTCGAGGACCGACAGGTTCAGGCGGTAAATCACAGTCTTCCCGGCCTTGTCGGCATCGATCAAGTTCGCCGCGCGCAGGACGGCAAAGTGCGCCGACATGGTGGGCTTGGAGACCGGAAAGTGGCTGGCCAGCTCGCCCGCCGTCATCGGACGTTCCCGCAACAGTTCGAGGACGCGCCGCCTGGTGGGATCCGCGAGCGCCTTGAAGACGTGCACCACGAGATGATAATTAGCTAAATATCTAACTGTGTCAAGTGCGAGGGTTTCGTTGAAGTTTTCCAGGGCGAGCGGGGGCGTTGCTAAGTGCTGCCTTTCATAATTACGGTGACCTATTCGGGCGTCGAGGCGCCCGTCCCGCAAGGCGCGAGGAGTGAGCATATCGGGAATATTCGAGCGACGAGCAACGCCGCGGGGCGGGATGCATCGGCGGCCGAATGTCGCCGTAATTATGAAAGTCAGCACTAAGTGCGATTGAGCGAATATCGCATCACGGACGCATGCGGCCCGCCCTTCACACGCTCGAGGTGGTAGACGTCGCCGCGGGGGCCACTCGAGGCGGCCTGCAGACGGGCGATCTCAGCGTGATCCTCCGAACCGAGCGCCAGCGTGCTTGCCTGAACGACCTGATCGAGGTGGCGCGCATGACGCGCGCCAACGATGACGCCCGAAACGCCGGCTTGATCGAGCACCCAGCGGATGGCGACCGCGCCGACGCCCACGCCATGACGAGTGGCCACGGCGTTGAGGCCGGTCAGGAGATTCTGGAAGCGATCCCATCCGCCGAACTCGTCGATAATCAGCCGGTACTTCAGCAGCGATCGATTCTCGAGCGGCGGCGAAGGAGCCGGCGACCCAAGGTAACGGTTGGACAGAAACCCGCCGGCGAGTGCGCCATAGCAGAGGAGGCCAACGCCACGATCGCGGCAGAGTGCGGCCATCCCTTCGGCGGGCCGTCGGTCCAGGACCGAATACTGCACCTGGTGCGAGACGACCGGGATGCCGGCAGCGATGATCTCCCGGAGGTGTCGTTGATCGAAATTGGTCAATCCGAGATGTCGGATCTTGCCCGCTCGCCGCAGGTCGTCGAGCCAAGCGGCCGCTTCCACGTAGCCCGGCACGTCAAAGTCCCACCAATGAAGTTGCGCGAGATCGAGGCTGTCCACGCCGAGACGTGTCAATGAGCGGTCGATGCCGCGTGTGACATCGGCGCGCGAGTGTGTTGGCAACTGGTCGAGGTCGGGCACGTATTTGGTGTGCACTTGCACGGGACGCGCGCCGCCGCTTGCGGAACGTCGCTTCAACCACCCGCCGATCAGTGATTCCACGCCGGTGTAGATGTCAGCGCAGTCGAAGGTCGTGATGCCGGCATCCACGAACCGATCCATGTCGGCAAACGCATCGGCCGGATCGATGGCGCCATGACCGCCAGCCAGCTGCCATCCCCCCTTCAGCAGGCACGAGATGGTGTATCCAGGCGCGAGCCGCACGCGGGGCAGAACGCTCATCGTTCCGGCGGCAGCGGGACCACGGTCACATCGCGATGGCGAAATGTTCGGGTGCCGATGCGGGTGATGCGAAATCGCGCACCGCAGTTGGGGTCGGGGCACGCGATGTCGGCATCGGTGGTCATCCAGTCGTTTGCGTGAGTGCGTCGTTGTTTCGCGGGAAGGATGGGCAGGAGCGCCGACAGCGCGTAGATGGAAAAGGGCTGGCCTGGTGGGAGCGTCAGGTTCTCGCCGCGCACCTCCAGCCAGTCGCCGGCGCGGTGACCGCAGACCATTGGCCGATCGGTGGCCACGACCTCGACCCGCAAATCGTAAAGCTCAAACGCGTCGTCACGATCGATCATGACGGCTCCTTGCTGGACAGCTTCGACGCCCGTTGCTCGTAATATATCGTCACCCTGTGACACTTGTAGCGACGCTGCTTGGCGCGCTGGCGGCGAGCGGCCTCCTGCTCGTCATCCGCTGGGTGACGGCGACCAGACCTGGCGAGGCTACGCCTCAGACCAGTGAGAACACGCGATGGGTCGGCTCCGCCTCGCCAACGCCGCTCGAACTTCTGATCGGATTCGTCACCAACTTCTTCGACACGCTCGGCATCGGCTCGTTCGCGCCTACGACCGCGATCTTTCGCCTCTTCCGGATGGTCCAGGACGAGTTGATTCCAGGGACACTTGTCGTTGGTCACGCGTTGCCGGTCGTGACCCAGGCGCTGTTCTTCGTGAGCGCCGTCGCCGTTGAACCACAGCAGATGACAGCGCTCATCGCCGCGTGCGTAGCCGGTGGATGGTTGGGCGCCGGTGTCGTCACATCGCTGTCGCGCCGCGCGGTGCAACTCGGTATGGGTTGCGCCCTCTTGATCGCGGCCGCCTTCATGCTGCTCGGCATGCTCGGCTGGATCCCAGCGGGCGGCTCTGCCTTCGTACTCACGCCGCAAGCCTTCGCCTTCGCGCTCGTGATCAATTTCATCCTCGGGGGACTGGTGATGCTCGGCATCGGCAACTACGCGCCGAGCCTGATCATGTTCAGCCTCCTCGGGATGGACCCGAGAGCCGCGTTTCCCATCATGATGGGTTCGGGAGCGTTCGTTGCGACGATCGCTGGTGTTCGCTTCATCGGCGCAGGGCGACTTCATTGGCGCGCGGCCCTTGGGCTGACCGCCGGAGGAATCCCCGGAGTGATCATCGCGGCGTGGCTCGTCCAGTCGCTCCCGCTCGACGCGCTGCGCTGGCTCGTCCTCGTGGTGGTTGCCTATGCGGCGGGAACGCTCTTGCGAGCCGGGCTGCGAGGCGGTGCGTCAGGGGCCGACTCGCCAACTACCTCGAGGGAGGGCAGGCGCTGAGCTCGAGCTCGTGGATGCTAGACTCGCGATCAGCGAGTAGGCTGTGTCACACGGTCGAGATGTTCGCATTGTCCTTTTGATTTTGGCGCTGTTGCCTGCAGCTCCTGCACGCGGCCAGATTCCTACGCTCGACGAAGTGATGCGGCGTGTCCACGAATACGTCACCGTTTACGAGGACCACCAGCTTTCGACAGTCATCGCGCGCGAACGTTACCATCAACAGCTGCTCGCCGCCGACGCGACGATCAAGGCCGAACGGACCATGCTGTCGGACTACGTGCTCATCCAGCTTCCCAACGAGGACTGGGTGGCGCTGCGTGATGTGTATGAGATGGACGGAGTGGCGGTCGGCGATCGCACTGCACGGCTCAAGACCTTGTTTGCTGGACCGCGTGGGCAACTGAGCGAACGGGCGATAAAGATGGCGAAAGAGAGCGCCCGATTCAATCTGGGCGACCTCTACTATCGCACCATGAACCTGCCGACGTTCGCGCTTCGCATGCTGCGGCCAGCGGAGCGGAAGCGAATCGTCTTCAGCAAGACGGGTGAGGAGCAGGTTGATAACACGATGACCTGGGTCGTAGCATTTCAAGAGACCAAAGGTCCCACGTTCAGCGCAATGCCGGATGGCGGCGACGTTCCGGCTCACGGAAGGTTCTGGGTCGACCCAACGACCGGCGTCGTCGCTCGATCAGAGATGATTCTCGGTGGTACTGAAGGCCTGCCGGCTCGCGCCACCATCACGGTGACATACCAGCTCGAACCCTCGCTTGGTTTTCGACTCCCGGTTGAGATGCGCGAGAACTACGAGAATCCTGGGCGCAAGGGCGATGACGTCGTCACCGCCCTTGCCACCTATTCGGACTTCCGCCGCTTTGATTGGCGGACACTCACCAAAGGGATTGAGCGTTTCTAAGGGTCCGTTACTTGATCGCTACGATCACGAGATCCACGGGCTTCCCGCCCGTGTTGTGCGTCTCGTGACCCGTGCCCCGGCCGATGAACTGCACGTCGCCGCGCGCCCAGGTCGTCTTCGCGGGTTTGCCATCGATCGCGAGCGAAATCTGGGCGGGCGAGAGACTGATCACCACCTGGTCGTAGTCATGCTTCGTCCCGGCCGGCTCATTGAACTTTGCGTCCGCAGTCGTTCGAGTTGCTCGACCGCGCGGGCCTTCGGCCAGCACCTTCATTGACAGGCCCTCCCGAGCAGAGGGAATCACCGCCTTGCCCGGCGCCGCTCCCTTGAACTCGACCAGGATGGCATCGATCCGGCCGGTGCCGACATTGGCGGGGCTGTGGGTTGCGGCAGGTGTGTAGATGGCGCCATCGGCGGGCAGGTCCTGGGTTTCGGACTTGCCATCGGCCATGGTGAATTGAACTTTCGAGGCAGTGAGTGGAACCACGATCGCGTCGGGGTGCTGATGCATCGGGCTCTTGCCCCCGGCAGCGTAGTCAATCCTCAAGACTCGCACACTCGCGTTCTCGAGAATCACTTTGTAGTGAGAGGCATCCACCTTCACCGGATCCTGCGCAAGCGCCGAACCGGACCACGACAGAACGAGCGAGAACACGAACAGGGTCTTCAACGCTTTCATGCAGGCTCCTCTCGAGCTAGACCTTAAACGGACTGTGAAGGCGGGAGTATGTGTTACCTCAGCCGTATCGTCAATGCCGAAACGGCCGGCCGTTTCACTCTGCCGTGAACAAGTAGTAGACCCTCTACGTCTAAGCCGTAGACCATCTACAACTATGGCCAAGACTACAGGCGACCGCCGCCTCGAACTGCTTCAGGGCACCCTCGACATGCTCATTCTCCGGACCCTCCAGTGGGGGCCCCAGCACGGCCATGGCATCGGCCAGGCGATTCGCTCGCAATCAGAGGACCTGCTGAGGGTCGAAACCGGCTCCCTCTACCCCGCGCTGCACCGCCTCGAAAAACATGGATGGCTGAAATCCGAGTGGGGTGTGAGCGAAGCCAATCAGCGCGCGAAGTATTACCAGCTCACCGCCGCTGGCAAGGCTCAACTGTCGCGCGAGCAGGATCGCTGGTCGCAACTCGTGCACGCGATCGGCCGCATCATGAATCCGGCGGCAAGCAGGGAGTAGCCGATGCGCCCTGATGAACGCGACCTCGACGAGGAAATCCGCGGCCATCTCGCTATCAGCATCAAGGAACGGATCGATCGCGGCGAGGATCCCGAATCCGCTCGTCTGGCCGCGCTGAGAGAGTTTGGCTACATCCCGCACGCGCGCGAATCGATGCGGCGCGTCTGGTACAGCCGCTGGTATGACGCGGCCGAGGCCCTCGGCCAGGACCTGCGCGTCGGATTACGTTCACTACTTCGCGCCAAGGGGTTGGCCGCCACCGTGGTGATCACGCTCGCCCTCGGCATTGGTGCCAACGCAGCGATTTTCAGCGTCGTCCGCGGCGTGCTCCTTCGCCCATTGGTCAATCGCGGCGAGGATCGACTGATTTACATCCGCCAGAGCAATCCGGGGACTGTCGAGAACATGACGTTCTCGGTTCCTGAGATCGAGGACTTCCGATCGCGGGCGACCACCATCAGCGCCTTTGGCGAGTTCTCCACTATCGAGTTCACTCTGATCGGCTTCGGCGAGCCACGCGTCGTGCAGGCCGGTGTGGTCAACGGCGCGTTTTTCGAAGTGATGGGCCTCAGGCCCTTGCTTGGCCGTCTCCTCAGCACGTCTGACGATGGCCCGAATGCCGCCGGTGTGGCGGTGCTGACGCATCGCTTCTGGGCCACGGCGTTGAACAGCGATCCGACGGTGATCGGAAAAAGCATCGGCCTCGGTCAGCGTTCGGCGACCGTGGTCGGAGTGCTCGAACCGTCCGTGCCATACCCGGCCGACACCGAGATCATCGCGAACATGGTGACGAGTCCGCATCATATGGGCGCGCTGATGGTCACTCAGCGCACACATCGGATGACGGAGCTATTCGGCCGTTTGACACCGGAAGCCACGGTTGAATCGGCACGTACCGAGTTGAACGCGATTCACACCGCCATCGTGCGCGAGCACGCCGAGGCGTACTCGAAAACGACAAACGCCCAACTGGCGCTCACTCCGCTGCGCGATCAGATCACATCGCCGGCGCGGACGGTTCTGTTCGTGCTGCTGGCCGCAGCCGGCATCGTGTTCGTGATTGCCTGCTCGAATGTTGCGAATCTGATTCTGGCGCGCTCGGTGCGTCGAGAAGGCGAGCTGGCCGTTCGCGCCGCTCTTGGCGCCGGCCAGGGTGCCCTGAGGCGCACCCTTCTCGCCGAAAGTCTCGTCCTCTGTGGCGCCGGAGCGACTCTGGGCGTATTGCTCGCGCGTCCTTTGGTTTCAGTCGTGGCGCAATTCGCCGCGCGCTTCTCGGTACGCGCGCTCGAGGTCACCGTCGATCCCAGCTTGTTGTGGGTCGGTGCCGGTCTGGCGATGGCTGCGGCCATACTGCTGGCGTACGTCCCACGGCTTCCGTCGACACACGCCCCGGCCGGATTTGGGCTGGCCAGCAGCAGCGTGCGGATCACGCCTGGCACGAACCGCCGCCTGCGCTTGTTCGCAACGGCCCAGATTGCGTTTTCGTTCGTTCTGCTCGCCGGTGCCAGCACGCTGGTTGCCGCGTTGATCGCGCTCCAGACGGCGAACACCGGATACGAAATGCGGCGTGTGCTGGCGATCGATCTCCCGGCGCAATTGGCAGACCTTTCCAAAGACGGGATCACGTTTTATCAGGAGGTATCGCGGCGGATCGCGGAACTGCCAGGTGTCGAGAGCGTCGCGCTCAGCAACTTCGTGCCTTGGCGCGACGCTGGCGGCATATGGAGTGACGGCGTCCCGTTTGCTGTGGAGGGATACACGCCGGCGAATGGGGAAGAGGATCCGCGCGCGCGGTTGAGAGTCGTCACGCCCGGGTTCTTCGGTGCTCTTGGCGTCCCGATTCTGTCGGGGCGGGACTTCACGGCGGACGATCGTCGCGGCAGCGACCGTGTCGCGATTGTGAGTCACGCCGTGGCGCAGCGACTGTTTCCCAACGCCGACGCACTCAATCGAAAGATCTGGTGGACCGATCCGAACTTTGGCAAGCCGCAGCCGCTCCGCATCGTTGGTATCGTGGCCAACGTGGACGATGTGAAGATCCAGCGCGAGCCGGCGTTGGCGATTTATCAACCCTATCAACAGTTTGGCCTCGGAGGGCGGTTGTTCGTGCGTGCCGCAGGCGACCCCTATGACCTCGTGCAGCCGGTCAGCCGAGTCGTTCGCGAGATGTCAGCAACCCAGCCCGTGGAACGCGCCGCGACCCTCGAGGACATTCGCGCCGACGTGCTGGCGCCGGAGCGACTCAATGCATTCGTGCTCGCTGGCTTCGCTGGCGTCGCGCTGCTGATTGCCGTCGTGGGCGTCGCCGGTGTGTTGGCGTTCGGTGTCAGCGCCCGCACACGTGAGTTTGGCGTGCGGCTGGCGGTCGGATCGACGCCGCGTCACCTGCTCCTCCGTGTGGTCGCGGAGGGCGCGTCGATCGTCGTGATTGGTCTCATTGCCGGCGTCGCCGGCGGGTATGCGTTCGCTGCCGTGGCCGCCGCCTCTTTCGAAAATGTCCAGATGCCTGGCGCTATGCCTCTCGTGGGTGCCGCGGCCGTTCTCGTCAGCGCAGGCATCATCGCGTCGATGATGCCTGCCGTCCGCGCCTCGCGAGTGGATGTGCTGCAGGCCCTCAGGTCTGAGTAAACGATGACACGCACGACCAACGCACGGGTCGCCGGCATCACATCTTTCGTCTATCTCGCAGCCGGCCTTTCGAGTCTGGCATTCGCCGGCGTAGCACCTGCGACAAGCGTCCTCGCCGTGCTCACGTCCTTCTCGGCACTGGTGATGGGCGTCACGTTCTACGCGATCACGCGCGAACAGGGTCCAGAGCTCGCCATGCTCGGACTGATGTGTCGGGTGATCGAAGGTATCCCTGGCGAGGGCATGATCTACTTCGCCGTGGGCAACTTGTGCTTCTCCTGGCTCTTCCTCCGTGGCCGCATGATCCCGGTCGCGTTGGCCCGGCTGGGCGTCTTCGCATCAATCTTACTCGTCGTTTTTCTTCTCCTGCAGCGCACCGGGCTGTTCGGCGGTGCGGTCAACTGGTTCGCCAGTGTCACCTGGCTCAGCTCGTTGCCGATGCTCGTTTTCGAGGTGGCGCTTGCCGTGTGGCTGATCGTCAAAGGTGTAGCTGCCCCGGCGTCCGCCCAAAACGATATGACGTTTTCTCCCATTTAGATTCCCGCAGTCGTGCTCGCCCTGGTGTTTGTGACCGCAATTCGTGGAGCCCTGTAAGCGATGAACATCACGCAATCCGGCAATACAACTTCTCGCAAGCCTCTTCGGCTATGGCCCGCCGTGGTCGCCGCGCTGCTGCTCCTGCTGGTCAGATTCGTCCTCCCTGTGGTCGCGCCACAGGCGGAATTCTTCGGAGTGGACGCCCAGATAGTCGCGATACTTGGCGGACTCGTCGGAGCGATCGCGATCCTTGTGTGGTGGCTGTTCTTCAGCCGAGCGCGTTGGTCCGAACGGCTGATCGCCATCGGCCTCATGATCGTGGCGATCGTCGTGACACGGCCCTTCACCCACATTTCGATTCAGAACGGGTTGATGGGCAATATGTTCGCGATCTACGCTGTCCCTCCAACCCTGGGCCTCGCGTTTGTCGTCTGGGCGGTTGCCAGCCGTCGCCTCTCTGAAGGCCTTAGGCGCGCGGCGATGGTCGTCGCCATTCTGATCGGTTGCGGAGTGTGGACGCTTGCACGGACGAATGGCGTTCATGGCGGCGTCGCGGATCTCGAATGGCGATGGACGCCGACGGCTGAAGAACGGCTGCTGGCTCAAGCGACTGACGAGCCCGCGCCGCTCCCACCTGCTCACGCACCGCTGGCAAGCGCCCCAACCAGTGCGAACCCGTCAGCGCTCCCGGCTTCGACCGCAGCCGTGACCTCCAAGGAACCGGGAGCAGCCAATGCCGGAGCCCACTCACCTGCAACCCCGGAAGCTCCGGCAGCACCCAAGACGGCATCGGCGGATCCGTCTGCCCCTGGTAGAAAAGCCGAGTGGCCCGGTTTCCGCGGGCCCGCGCGCGACGGCGTCATTCACGGCGTGCGGATCAACAGCGACTGGTCCACATCGCCGCCCGTCGAGATCTGGCGCCGACCAATCGGACCAGGCTGGTCATCCTTTGCGGTTGATGGCGATCTGCTCTACACGCAAGAGCAGCGCGGTGACGACGAGATCGTCGCCTGCTACAAGGTGTCAACGGGCGAGCCGGTGTGGAGACACCGGGACGCGGTCCGTTTCTGGGAATCGAATGGGGGCGCCGGACCGCGTGGGACGCCGACCGTCAGCAACGGTCGCGTATACAGCCTTGGGGCAACCGGAATCGTGAACGCGCTCGACGCCGCCAACGGCGCCGTCCTCTGGACGCGTAATGCAGCAACCGACACCGGCGTCGAGGTCCCGGGTTGGGGCTTCGCAGGCTCGCCATTGGTGATCGACGAGGTGGCGATCGTCGCTCTCAGCGGCCAGCTCGTTGGCTACGACACCCGCACCGGTGATCCGAAGTGGTTCGGGCCAAAGGGCGGAGCGGGTTACAGCTCGCCACATCACCTGACGATCGACGGAGTCGACCAGATCCTCTTGCTGAGGGGAAGCCGCACGATCAGCGTCGCGCCTGCTGACGGTACGCTGCTCTGGGAGCACGTCTGGGAAGTCGGCTCGAGCATCGTTCAGCCGGCTTTGGCCCCGGACGGCGACGTGCTGATTACCGTCGGTGACGCCATGGGCGGGCTCGGCATCCGCCGGATCTCGGTCGCGAAGGGACCTTCTGGTTGGAGCGTCGAAGATCGGTGGACGTCGCGAGGGTTGAAGCCGTATTTCAACGACTTCGTCGTTCACAAGGGTCATGCCTTCGGCTTCGACGGCAGCATTCTCGCCTCCATCGACCTCGCGGACGGGACGCGAAAATGGAAGGGCGGACGCTACGGCAATGGCCAGCTGATCCTGCTACCCGACCAGGACGCGCTCCTGGTCCTGTCAGAGGACGGAGAGCTGGTGCTGGTCGGAGCGACACCTGAAAGGTTCATCGAAGTCGCACGGTTCCCCGCGCTCAATGCCAAGACCTGGAACCACCCGGTGCTGGTCGGCGACCTCTTGCTGGTTCGCAACGGTGAGGAGATGGCCGCGTTCCGTCTGTCCCTCGCGGGTCACTGACGCGGTTGCCGGTCACAGCCTGTACCGGCTCAGTCCCGCTGTCGGGGTCCCGCACGCTAACGAGTGGACATCGTCACTGCCCGCAAGGGAATCAGCAGCCGGTACCTGACCGGAGCGCCGTCTTTCGTGGCCGGCTGGAACTCCCACGATTTAACGACCGCTAGTGCCGAGGTGAGCTGTAGATAATCACCAAGGTTTTGAGGCGTGTTGACGCCCGTGACCGAATATGCCCTTCCCTGCTCGTCGACGACCACGGCGATGTTCACGGCATCAAGGCGACCCCCCGGGGATGACGCCTGCCAGCCCGCGACAAGCCGAGGAAGGATTGGAAACGGTGGGGTCACGTCGGTGTCACGTGCGCTATAGGTCACCGACCTCGCGATCCCGTTGCTGACCGAACTCGATCCCGTCGGGGCGTTCTTGACGGGTTCTGTCGGCGGTGGAGAGATCGCGGTGCCGACACCGTGACCGCCTCGGATGACGTCGGTGGTTCCACGGACAGACGGCGCGTCTCGTTCACCACTCTCCGTGAGCTGCGGAGCAGTCGACGGGAGATCAGCGTTCGGACGCGGGATTGGAGGAGCCGAGACCACTGGCGATTCGCCGCGGGCGACGGACTGACGGGGCGGTGAGGCCGCATGCCCTTGGATTCTCGCGACGACTGGAGAGGGTGCAGTGGGCACAGGCGATTCAGGGTCGAGGCCGGACAAAGACGCCCGAGTCAGCGCAGGCCGGTCGGCGAGGGCCACGCTCCAAGTAGGCAGGCCGGCCGTCACTGGAGCGATTGGTCGCGCGTCCAGTAATGGCGCAGTCTCAACTGCGATGGTGTTGCCCTCTGTGGACAATCGACTCATCAGCAACCATGCAGGGATGCCCACCATCAGGATTGCGACGACGAAGCCCGTGGCTACTATCCCTTTGGGTTGCCACCCCAGCCGGAGGGACGACGTGGTTTTCGATTCGAAGGAGAAGAGACTTGGAGTGGTGTTCGAGACATCGGATGTCGCCAGCGTAGTCACATCGGATGTCGCCAGCGTAGTCACATTGCCTTTCTGCCACCGGTCGTACACCGCTTGAATGAGTTCCCTCCCGTCGGGTTGTTCAAATGCGGCCAACGCCTCAGACAGTTCGCCCAGAGTTCCGAACCGAGGCGGCGACGCGAGCGCCTTGGAGATGATTTTCTTCTCGAGCGATGAACGACCAGCGCTGGGCACGATGTCCGACAAGATTGTCGCAACCGACTGAATCGCGGTCGGATCGTCGCCCGGATGGTTCACGCTCACACCGAGGCGGGTTGTCGGATCAATGAAAACCGTTTCAGTGGTCACTGGTGGGACCAGGCTCACCTCGTCATCAGGGTTCATGCGCTGGCGGCGTTGAGCCGTCACCAATGCGAGGCATAAAGCCTGGCCGATTGAGACGGCTTCGGCGGCACTGCAGTGAATTCGATCTCGCTTCAGAGTCGCCAATGAAACCGGCGTACGCTCGGAAATGGTGAGAAGCCCCGACTGCGAACGATTGGGCTCGGCCTTCTCCGGATCGAAGGATCCGAGCTCCGACTCGTCACGGGCGCTTGTCGCGCGGCCAGGTGATTCTGACAACTGTGTAATCGAACCAACCGAAATTGTCATGGCTAAAACTGACTCCGCGAGCAAATGTTCGGCCAAGGCGATGGTGACTACGGCGCGTCACGGTTGCAAAGAACGGCACGTGACTTCATACCCCGCTGCCCATGGAGACGGAGCCTTTGCAATCCCGTGTAGGGCGTTCTTGCCGGGATCACCGCGATGATCCTGGCGATGGCCACCGCGAACTCGTTGGCGACATGGTGCTGACTGCATTCCGGCTGCCACGTGCGGGTCGCTGACGGCGCTTCGCAGCCGTCAGCGGCCAGTATCGCCACGCGGGCGCTACGGCACTACCGCACACATCACCGTGACTCGAATGTAGTTTGGAAGCGGCGCCGAGACTTTGATCGCGAGCTAAAACCTCACGGATACACTCACGCCCCCGCGATCACGCATGACGAGCGGTCCGATCATGACATTCTTGGCCCGTCCGCTCGACACCCCCGCCGCGTAGACCGTGACCTTCCTGGTGATGGCGCGGTCGATCATTCCTCCGAGGACGGCGCCCACTGCTATGAGCGCGTACTCCTCGGGGCACATTCCGCTGCACTCGTTTGGATCGGCAATGAGCCAGTAGATCCCCGGAGTGGCGCCAATGGCGGCCCCGATCAGGACGCCAGTGAGCGGAGAGTCTGGCTGCTGCCATTGAATGCGGCGGAGGTCCGCAGTCGCCACGCTGCGCATCTCGGACCTGACCTTCAGCTGCACTGCCTCATCAGTGACGGCAGTTAGCTTTCCTTTGAGCGTGACCCCCGTCAAATCAGTCACGTACACGACGTCGCCGATTGGGACGCGTGCCACCGCGGCCGCGCAACGAAGCGGTCCTGACCGAAGGCTGCTCAGGCGGCTGAGCAGAAGCGACGCCGGTCGACCACCCGCATGCGATCGCTCCCAAGACAATCAAGCGGCACCGTAGCCAGATTGGCGTAGTCATCTGGCGCCTCCCGATCGCTAATGCGCGAAATCGAGCCGCCGCGGCTCACGAGACCTTCGCATCGGCCACGGAGCCGTTCGCCTCGGAGCGCTCGACGGTAGCGGCAACACTGGAGTCGAGGCGCCGGAGCCGTGCTTCGCCAGCCGTGGCGCGAACGTCCTGGAGCAGCCACGACTGCGGCGGGCGCAGCCTGCGCTCGAGCACCGCAAGCGGCGACTTGGCGCCGGAGAGAATCTGCGTCGCCCACGAGCTGTCGACTTGCACCTCTGCGCATTCGGAAAAGGTGTTCCGTCCTCCAGCAAGGCTGGACCTCGCCGCCACGACCGTAAAGCTCCCCACTCGCTCGTGCAACTCGAGCACATAGCCACATCGCTGGAGGTCTCGACCCTCTGTGTCAAAGCTGTGAACGAAGTGGATTTCCTCCACCGCGGGCATCGGTCTTTCGAATGCTTGCTGGGCGTCTGACTCTTGGACCGTTGGCTCGCTGTCCGCCGCCGGTTCGAGCCGCGCCATCAGAGACTCGATCGCCCGCAGCTCGAGCGCCCATCTGTCTCGAGGCCGCGGCAAGGCTTCGTCTCGCCGTTGGAGGCGCGTCTGCAGCTCGGCCCAGATTCCTCCGAATGCCACCGTCGCTGAGTCGCATCCAGCGAACACGGCGAGCGGCATCCGCCTGATCGCCATCTGTTCGACGATGCTCGCATAGGGGACCTGAGTGGCCATAAACATGCTCTCGTTTCGCGCCGACCACTCGCAGGCACGACGATGCTGGGCCTTTCGGCGATCGACCATGCTAAAGAACGCCGCAAGTTCCGACGGCGACTCGGTGCGATCGGCCCACTTGATCAACTGGACGAGCGTTCGCACCGCCAAAACGGTTGGAATCGTGGGGACGAGCACCGCATCCGCTGCCGCGAGGATGCCTTCCGTCAGCAGGGAGAATCCTGCCGGGCAGTCGAGGAACATGACGTCATAGTCACGGCCGAGCGCTTCGAGAAGCTCCGTCACGACGCGCTTCGGCCTGCTGAGATTACCGAGCAGTCGATCGAGCTTGCGATATGCGAAGTCGGCGGGGAGCAGATCCAGGTTGCGATAGTCGGTCTCTTTGATGGCTGCGGCGAACGCCTCACCACTTTCGAGACTTTTCCTGCCAAACCCCGCAACACGAGGATGGATGCGGAAGGCAAAGCTCGAGGCTGCTTGCGGGTCGAGGTCCCAGAGCAGTGTCCGCTGACCGGCGGCGGCCGCGAGATACGACAGGTTTACTGCCGTCGTGGTCTTTCCGACCCCACCTTTCATGTTGTAGAGGGCGATGACCTTCATGGGGCTGAGTCCGCTGGAGCTGTCCGCTTGAACGCACGACGACAGGCGGCTCGCGTGTTTCGCGAGCGGAATTTCGCGAGTCCGTCAGCGACCTGCCGGCGCAGGTCGTCGCGGCGCTGGCGACATCGCTCCGCCAATTCACCGAGTGCGAGTACTGTCCCTTGAGCTCCACTAGCGGCGGCCACTGCACGCCCATATTCGAGCAGCCGCTGCTCCTGCACTTGGGCATCGTTGAAATCACCGAGCGCGCGCTGCAGCTTCTTCAGCGCGCTCAGGATGCGTTGAAGGTCCGCCTCGTCGTAGAGGGCCGGCGTCACGTCGACCAAGTAACGCAGCTTCTTCGCGGTGAGACGCACCTCGTGAAGCCGCTCGGCTGGGGTGTGCTCATCGATCGTCTCGATGCTGCGCAGGATGCGCTGGCTCAGCCGCCACGCGCGCTGTGTCACAACATCGGCCAGGCGACGGCCGGCGTTCGGCGCGCCCACGTGCAAGGGGGTCGCCTGTTTGAGGAAGGTCGCCCAGTCGGAGACCAGCCGTCGGTAACGATCGCCGTCGAGCACCTTCACCAGCTTTTTGTGCTCACGCTGTTGCGCCTGACCGAGAAAAGCCGTCAACGCTTCCATGAGGTGAGGCGGAATCTCTTCCCGCTGCACTGCAAGTGACAGAACCAGAACATCGACGTCGCGCGCGGGCGCCGTGAGGCGACCCAACCACGAGAACTCATGCGAAAAATGCTCGGCCGTGTCGCGTGGAAACACGCCCTTGATCTGGCCGAGCAGGGAGCGCGTGCGCCGGACGGCGACGCGGAAATCGTGGAGAAACTCGGTATCGAGATTGCCACGGAGTCCTGGCTCATTCGCCACCAGAATCTGGAGGAGAGCCAGGTGGATGCGCCGCGCTCCGACATTGGCAAGCACGGTGGGAAGGAGGTCCGTTCCGGGCGACGATACGACAGCAGGCAATGCGCTGAGCTGCCGCAACGTGACGCCATCGAATCCCTCCGGACACGCCTCGACACCCGGACGGCTCTCGATGACAGGCACCAGCTCGTTGTGGGCCACTTCGTAGCCGCGGAGGCCCGACAGGGTGATCATGCTTGGGAGCATCTGCCAGGCGCTGCCCGACCCGGGCAGCCGCGCCCGGCCCGACTCGATTCGGAGGCGCGCAATCGTCTTGTTCCGTTCGTCGAGGACATCGAGCCGTGACCCGAAGGTCTCAGTCTCGACCTGCGGGAACAATCGTCGCACGCCGATGACCGGCGCAACGGCTTCACGAAGCGGACCATCGGGGAGATCCCACACAAAGCTCACCGGCTCTCTGACTTGAACGGTCAGGCTTGCTCCGCCGCGGCGCTGCCATGAAATGGTGACAGTCTCGCCGACCCCACTTCGTGTCAAACGTGATCCGGCGCGTCGGACACGCCCATCGAACGTGTCGAGCAGGGTCAGCCGGCGTTTGAGGATCCGCTGATGACGCGTCGGCAAAAGCCCCTGCAAGCTCTTGGTGAAGGCGTCGGCAGACAACTCGCCTCGAATCACATAGAGAGATTCGATGGTGGTCGACGAGAGGGCACCTACGTCTGCCACTGCGCTCAAGAGTCGCGCTCCACTTCGTACTCGATGCCGTGGACGAACTGCCGGAGCTCTTCGCGGAGACACGCCACGGCATCCGGTATCCGCATCCAGCGGCGGCGCCGAAACTTTGCCTCGAGCCAGTGATCGAGGACAGCGGTCACGCGCATGGCGTAGACGTCCACCCGGCAGCGGCTGTTGCCATTGACGTATCGATAACAACCGAGCGGCTTCTTTGCGACCACACCCAGCAGGCCGGCTTCTTCCTCGGCTTCGCGGATTGCAGCATCCCGGGGCAGCTCACCTTCATCGACCGAGCCTTTCGGCAGAATCCAACGCTTTCCCCGGAACGTCGTCACCAGCGCGACCTCGACGCGGTCCTTGCGAATCCGATAAGGGATCACCGCTGCTTGTCGGTCTGCACGCGCCATCCATTGACTCCTGTTGCGATGAAAAGGGGGACCGTCCCCGTTCATGCACTTCCCGATGCCAATCAGCGTCTTTCTCGTCGGCGGCTCGGTCGGCTGGCGCGACGCTCCGTTCGACGCCGCGGCTCGCCCGTCTGTTGATCCGCACGCCGGGCCTCGTCGTCGCGCTGCTTGAGGAGGCGGAGCGCTTCGCGCACCACCTCGCTAGCCGTTTGATAGAGGCCGGTGCGGACCTTCTCGTTCACCAGCTGCTCGAGCTCCGGCGTCAATGACACGTTCATGAGGCCGGTCCGGACGGTAGCAAGAATTGACGGTAAATGTCAAAGTTTGTTATTGCGCTTTTCACGCAATCCCGTCTTGACACCGCCCGTGGCATCGCCGTCTCCGATCGAATGACCAGATGAAGGGGTGGAATCAGTTGAGGGTTGGGATTGGGTTGGCGACGCTACTGCGCCGCGCTGGTCGGCGGCCGCGTTTGGTCACATGCGGCCAGCGCCGCGCTGAGCACTAATGCCACGCCCAGGAATAGCGCGCTGCTTGGGCTGCGCGTGTTCGCGAACGAACCGCGCCATCACACTCCACATCAGCCATCGCGGAAAAGCCCTTGCCAATGAGGGCGGCCCGTCCACGACCAACGTCCGACATCGAATGGCCGCGTCGTAGTCTACGTGACCAAGCCACACCCGATAGAAGAGCAACAGATCCGCGTGGACAATGAGGTCGGCATCGAAGCCCGGCGGCGTGACACAAACCGACACCTCCCGAGGCTCGAGCACCAACCAGACGCGCCGCCCGCGTGGACCTGAGAAGTCGAACTCAACCACCGTGCGTGACTCCGGCAGCAGCTCTCGATTGATTCGCTGGTGAATCTTCCACACGAGTAACCCGGCGTCCAATTCCTCCGGCGTCGGATCGCCAAAGGCCCAGCGGACGCCCCACAGGCCGAGGGCCTCAATCACCGTCTTCAATTCCCTTCCGGCTTCGGTCAGCTGATACTCCGCGATCCGCGCGCGCGGCGGGCAGGTCCGTTCGAGGACGCCTGCGGTTTCGAGATCACGCAGTCGTGACGACAGCAGGGAGCGCGAAATTCCCGGCAGGCCACGCTCGATCTGATTGAAGCGATGGCTCCCCGCGATCAGTTCCCGCACGATCAGCGGAGTCCACCGGTCCGCCAGGATTTCGGACGCCCGCGCGACCGGGCAGTACCGCTTGTACTTCTGCATGCGGGCATCCTCCCACAGCCGCCGTGGGCCGGCCAGTCCGAAAAATGAACCGGCTCGAGGCACGAGGAAGCGTAGGAGTGATTCGAGCGCCCGGCCAGAACCGCGTCTTTATCTCTTCCCCGGCGCCGCCGGCGCCAGACTCGGCATCTTTCCCTGCGATTCGACCACGCTCCGTGCCAGGTAGTTGACCACTCGCGCGTCGCTGCGCGCTGCAGTGAGATACGCTGCCCGAAGCAACTGCTCCTTGCGATTGCGCAGAGTCGTCGAGATGTTCTCTCGCACGCCAGGCGTGGATAGGTCACGCTGACCAGCGGCTTCTCGGGCGGCCAGCAACACGATGGTGTGTGCACCACCCACGCTCACGACCCTCACGGACCCTGGCGACAGTTTCAGCACCGCGTCCCGCAGCGGCGGCGGCGCCTGCTTCAAGGCCGACATCGGCACGAATCCCAAATCGCCGCCCCGCGGCGCGGTTTCCGGATCCTCCGAGAAATCTCTGGCGAGGTCACCGAAGGCGGCGCCTTCCTTGAGACGTGCCATCAACATTTGAGCTTTGCTCATCGCGGTCTGTGGGGTGGCCGCATCATCCCCGGTCTGGTTGTTCACCTGTGGTTCGCGGACCGGAGTGACGACGATTTGGGCGATTCGAAACGCCTCCTCTGCAAAGTTGAACTGTCCACGATTGCCGTTGTAGAAGTCGGTGACGTCCTGGTCGGCGATGGTGATTTTCGAAGTGACTTCCCGCTCGATGACCTTCTGAGAGAGCAGCTCACGACGAAGGCCGTCGCGCATATCAGCTGCCGTGAGATTCCGCCGCGTCAACTGCTGCTGAAACGCGTCATCCGGAATGTTCTTCCTGGCTTCGGCGTAGGCGGCGTCGAGCTCCGTGTCCAGCACCTCAATCTTCATCTCGCGCGCCTTTGCCAGCAGGATGTCCTGGACGATGTAGTCGTTGAGAAGCGACAGCTTGGCCGTCAATGCCTCTTCATCAGACAACGGCTGCGCTTGTTGCGACAATCGACGGAAAGCCTTCTCGACCTCTTCGCGACGAATCTCGCGGCCATCGACCGTTGCCCATGTGTCTGCGGTCACCGCCACCGGCGGAGTAGTCGATGTCGGCGCGGCACTGCAGGCGGCAGCAAGGCTCGCCAAGGCACACATGCTGAAGACAAGACCAGAGCGACGGAAGGGCGTGGGCGCCAAGAAGGGTCGACGGCACATCCTGTGAGCTTACCTTGTGACGAGCCGGAGAGGAACGTGAGGCGTGATCTATCCTGTCAAGGACGCCGCGCGGGCGCGAGCAATCTACCGAGGGCTCGTTCAGTCGTAACGGAGGCGATCCAGAGTGAAGGGTGGAAGTCGGGCCCAGTTGCGTCCAATCGGTGTGATCCGATCCATCTTGAAGACGCGCCGTAACGCGCCCAAGCAGGGATCGGAGGGCGCGCCCGATGCCTGGCTCGAGGTCAGCCCCTTCGCTGTCGAAGGCCTTCATCGGCTGGTCGCAGGCAGCGAAATCATCGTGGTGACCTGGCTGCACCGCGCGCGGCGTGACGTGTTGAAAGTCTATCCGCGCTCGGATCGACGTAACCCGCTCACCGGGGTGTTTGCGACGCGATCACCCGACCGGCCCAACCCGATAGGCCTTCATCGCGTCACGGTCCGAAAGATCGCCAAGAACCGGTTACGGATCGGCCCGATTGAAGCTGTTGATGGGACGCCAGTCGTCGACATCAAGCCTGTGCTATCCGGCTGCCAAGACTTCTAACGTAGGCCATGTGATTCGCAGAGCGTATTACTCGTTGCGCAACACCACGGCCGGTTGGACTTGAACGGCGCGCAGCGCCGGAATGAGACAGCCGGCCAACGCGACGCTCAGGAGCAGCGAGCTGACAGCAAGATAGATGCGCGGGTCGGCGGCATGTACTCCAAACAAAAGGCTCGTCATCAATTGTGCCAGGCCAAGCGCGACCGCCAGTCCAATCACCACCCCCAGCCCGACCACCTTCATTCCCTGCCCTATCACCAGGCGAACGACGTCGCCCGACCGGCCGCCAAGCGCGATGCGAATGCTGATGTCTTTGAGATGCTGCTGGACGTAGTACGCCATCACGCCATAGATGCCGAAGATCGAGAGCGCGAGAGCAATCAGCGCAAATCCGGCAACCAGCATCGACAGCGACCGTGGGCGTTCGATCGACTGGGCCACAAGGTCGTCTATGGTGGCCACGTTAGAAAGCGGCGCGCCCGGCTCGATCTCCTGCACCACTCGACGAACCGCTGGCAACATCGTCAGCGCGTCGGCGTGGGTCCGTACGACGACGAATCGTGAGAACCCTCCCGAAAAGGGGGAATAGACCGTGCCCTGGTCGGGTTGGTCGAGGCCGACGTACTTTACGTCGCTCACGACGCCAACGACGCTCGTCCACGGACACGTCGTGCAGCCGCCTTCGCGGAACCGTTTGCCGACCGCGCTTCCCTTTGGAAAGAAACGACGAGCCCACGCACGATCGACGACGACGGATTCCAGGTTCTGCGTCAAGGCGTCGCGTTCTTCGAGCAGGCGGCCCTCGAGCAGCGTGAGGCCGAGCACCCGGAAGTACTCAGGCGTAACCGCCACCCACGGCGTCGCGGGTTGAGACTGCCCGGAAGGCGTCGGGTACTCCTCGAGATCGAAGTTGTTGAAGTTGGCAACGTTGTTGGGCGGCCTTCCATCAGCGAACGCGACTGCCGCCACGCCGGGCGTCGATCCGAGCCGTTCTCGAATCTCGTTCCAGACGGACACGACCTGGCCCAGCTCCGTGTACTGCGCTGCGGGGAGACGGACCGATCCGGTGATGACATTCCGGCTGTCGAAGCCCAGATCGACCTGCCTCAGCTCGTTCAGGCTGGCGAGCAGCAGCCCTGCCACTACGAGCAGCGGCGTCGCAACGGCGAATTGACTGCCGACGAGCACGCGACGGAGGCGTCGAACACCGATGCTGCCCGTTGCGGATCGGCCCAACGATCGCAGCGACTCGTCGACCGGCCCGCCCGTCCCGTGCAGCGCCGGCACGAGGCCGAACATCAGGCCGCTCATGATCGTGAGACCAACCAGCAGCCACAGGACCGGGCCGTCGAGGGCGATCTCCTCCATGCGCGGAAAGTAGTTCGCCCCAACACCGCGCAGCAGTTGTACTCCGAGGCTTGCGAACACGACGCCAACCACCACCGAGCCCACGGCAAGGACACTGCTCTCAGCCAGCAAATACCGTACGACGCGACCGCGAGAGGCGCCAAGGGCGGCGCGCACCGCGAGCTCGCGCCGACGACTCGTCACGCGCGCAACCAGAAGATTCGACGCGTTTGTGCACGCAATCAGCCAGACCAGCGCTACGGCTGCGAGCGCGAGGCCGGCGATCCTCGACACGTCGCCGACGACGTGCGTCTTCAGATCCATCATGCTCCAGGTCGCCTTGTCGTCCTGATAGGAGGTCTTCCAGATCGGAAAGATCCGCTTGTTGATGGCGCGCAATTCTTCTGCGGCCGCCGGCCGTTCGGCGCCAGGCCGCAATCGAGCGAGTACCGTGTAGAAGAAAGGGCCGCGTCGTGGTGGCGTGGAGAATTGCTGGGCGATGAAATACTCCTGGTTCCTCTCGAGAGGACCCAGCTGCCGCGGAAGCACTCCAATGACCATATGGTCCGCGCCGTCGAGCCGAATGGGTCGTCCAATCGCCTCGGGCCGGGCCCCAAGTCGCTGCTGCCAGAATCCATGGCTGACGATCACGACGGCCGGACTCCCCGGCTTGCCGTCGACCTCAGTGAAGTCGCGTCCGATGACGGGCCTGATGCCGAGCAGTGAGAAGTATGTCGATGACACGAGATAGCCTCTCAGGAGCTCGGCCATGGTGCCGTCGCTGAACGTCATCGTGCGTCCGGTATAGGTGGCCACCTGCTCGAAGTGCGTCTGCTGTGCCTGAAGCGCAAGGTAGTCGGCGATGGAGAACCGAAACTTGAACGGTGGCGTATCTGTGTAGAGCCGCACGAGCTTGTCAGGATCCGCGTACGGTAGCGGCCGCAAGAGGGCGGCATGAACGGCGCTGAAGATTGCCGTCGTCGCACCAATGCCGAGCCCGACGGTCCCGAGGATCGTCAGGGCGAGGATCGGGACTCGAATCAGGCCTCGAAACCCGATTCGAACATCTTGTATGAAGTCCTGAAGCATCAGCGTGCGTTGCATGTGCGTGTCCTTCTCTTCATCCTGACGGCGACAGTACCGGCGCGTCTGCTCGAGATCGCCAAACTGCCGCAAGGCTTCTTGGCGGGCTTCGTCGGTTGTCATGCCCCGTGATTTCAGCTCCTCCACTCTCAGCTCCAGATGAAGGTTCAGCTCTTCATCGATCTCGGAAGCCACAACGTCTGGTCGACGTCGTAAGTACCCAAACGACAGCTGTCTGAGCCGCTCCCGCATCGCCGTGCCCTTCCTACGTCCCCTGCAGAACGGCTTCGACAGCGAGCGCGTATCGACGCCAGTTGGCGGTCTCTTCCCGCAGACGCTTACGGCCCGGGGGAGTCAGCCGGTAGTAGCGGGCACGGCGGTTGTTCTCGGAGAGGCGCCAGTCGGCTTCGACCAGGCCTTGCCGGTCGAGTCGATGGAGAGCCTGATAGAGCGCGGCGTCCTCGATGTTCAGGTCACCGCCCGTCCGGTCGCGCACCGCGGTCGCGATGCCGTAGCCGTGCAGTGCCCTGGGCTGGAGGGTTCGGAGGACGAGCAGATCCAGCGTTCCTTGTACGAGTGGCAGCGGCGAGCCAGTCATGTCGATTCCCCTTAGACGGTGTGGGGAAAGGTATGGTTAGGTAGCCGCCGAGTCAACCGGGAAGAAGTTGCCCGAATACAGTCGGGTTTGTGAATAATCCGAGCTGCGCCCAACACTGGAAGGAGCAGGCATGCACGCCAAGCGCATGATATGGATCACGGCCAGCCTGTTGATGGTGAGTACACCTACACAGGCGCAGTATTACCAAACCGACTTCCCCGCGGACGAGTTTCGAAGCCGGCATGCGAAAGTCTTCGAACAGATTGGTGACACCGCGGTGGCGGTCGTACAGGGAATACCGCAGACCGAGGGGTTCACGCTGCCTCGTCAGCACAACACCTTCTACTACCTGTCGGGCATCGAAACTCCTGGCGCGTACTTGCTGCTGGACGGCCGCACCAGGAAAGTCACGATCTACCTCCCGGCCCGCAACCCGCGGCTCGAGGCGGCCGAAGGCCGCGTGCTGTCCGCCGAAGACGTCGATCTCGTCTTGCGGATCTCCGGGGCAGACGAGGTCAGGCCACTGCAGCAGATGGTCGACTCGAACTGGCCCTTGATAGCCACGGGTCGCCCATCAGCCAGTGGAGCCGCGCGTAGCCAGCCAGCCGGCGTGATTTTCGCGGAATTCAGCCCAGCCGAGAATCAGGGGCAGAGCCGTGGCGAGCTCGTGTCGGCGGAAACCGCTCGCGTCAATGACCCTTGGGACGGGACCGGGTCGCGTCAACGCCGGTTCGTGGAACTGCTACGAGCGCGTCACCCACGTGCAGAGCTGCGGAACCTGAATCCCGTTCTCGACGAGATGCGGAGCATCAAGAGTCCCCGTGAGATCGCCATGGTCCGACGTGCCTCGCAGATCGCCGGGCTCGGACTGATGGAAGCGATGCGCAGCACTGAGCCCGGCGTGACGGAGTACCAGCTCGATGCTGCGGCACGCTACGTGTTTCTCGTCAACGACGCACGGCTCGAGGGTTACCGTTCGATTACCGCGAGCGGCACCGAAAACATCAACAACATGCACTACTTCCGCAACACCCAGACGCTCAAGGATGGCGACCTGGTGTTGATGGACTACGCGCCGGACTTCCGCTACTACGTGAGCGACATCGGACGCGTGTGGCCGGTCAACGGCAAGTACAGCGCTCAACAGCGCGAGCTGCTGCAGTTCGTGCTGGAATTCCACAAGGCCGTCTTGTCGCGCATCAGGCCGGGTGTAACCGCGGCACAGATCCACGATGAGGCGAAACATGCTATGGCGCCGGTGTTCGCGCGCACGAAATTCTCCAAGCCACTGTATGAACAGGCGGCGCGGACCCTCGTCGACACGGGAGGAGGAGTCTTTTCACACACCGTGGGGATGGCAGTGCACGACGTCGGGAGCTACCGGAGTGGTCCGCTCAGGCCGGGTCAGGTGTTCTCGATCGATCCCCAGCTGTGGGTTCGCGAGGAAAACCTCTACCTGCGCTTCGAGGACACGGTCGTGGTCACCGACACGGGTGTGGAGAACTTCACGGATTTCATTCCGATGGAGCTCGACGACATGGAGAAGATGGTGCTCGAAAAAGGCGTCGTTCAAAAAGTGCCGCCAGTCACGGCGTCAACGATTTCGTCGGTTCGTCGCTGACTTTCGGCGAGTTGTTGCTCGTTTCTTGGGTGATGTCGGTCGTCGGCCGGTTGATGTCTGGGCTTTCAGGGTGTCCGGCAGCTCATAGGCTTCCTGAAGCCAGTCGGTCAGCGGGGGTTCGACCTCGTCCCGATGCCTCACGTGCACGACGTGCGTAACCTTCGTCCGTGACGCCGGCATGATCCGCCGGACCTGAGGTGCTTTCAGCGTTCGGCCCAAGAACACACACACCTCGAGAAACTGTCGCTTCGGTCGGACGAAGAAGTAGCACGACTTGCGCGCGAACATGATCGAGTTGTGCGATGCATAGATCCGCTGATCACCGAACGAAACGGCCGTCTCACGCAGTCGTTCCCAGGCGTCACGCAGATCTTCGGCGAGGTCGCCCGTGAGCGCTGCTTCGGTGGTCGTCCAGCAGTCGTGCGGCTCACCTTGTTCAACCCACTGCTTGCAGTGGTAACACTCGTGGCCAGTCATTCGACAATTCTAATGAGGCAGAATCTCCAAAGGGCAACGCAAGATAAAGTGAACCGTCGGCTGAGCAGACGCTCCGAACACCAACATGTCCAGTACAGCTCAAACGATTCTGCTGTGGCTCTTCGTCATCAACCTGGGCGTCGCGTTTGGCGCCGGTCTCTTCGAGCATCGAATCGTCGTTCCCAGATGGCTGCGATCATCGCCCGGGACCGTCACACACTGGGACGCTGAGGCCGTCCGCACAGATGACACCGGCCGGCGGTTTTGGGCTTTCGTTACCACGGTGTCACTGACGCTGCTCACGCTTGCGAATCTATATGCGGCCTGGGCGATGTCGGGCTCTGCTCGAGGCTGGTGGCTCGCGACGGCCCTGGTCGCGCTGGGCGAGCGCATCTTCACGATGTCCTATTTCATTCCGACGATGATCGGGCTGATGAACGCGGAAGACTCGCCTGCGGCGGTTGCGGTTGCGACGCGGTGGTCGCGGCTCAACTACTTGAGGCACGCACTCGGCCTGGCCGCCTGGCTGCTTGCTTTGAAAACGCTGGAAGTGCTTGCTCAGAGCCGTCCCGTCGCCTGACTGTGAAACTCGATCATGGAACGAAGCGACGTCTGTTGAGACTGAGCCGCGCGACGATCCTCGTCGTCGCGGCCGGCGCGTATCTGGCGTCAGCCTTCAAATTCACCACGACGTTCTGGACCAGCGGGCTGGGTGACTGGGCAGATCCGTATTTCATCAACTACCTGCTCGAGCATTGGCGGCACAGCGTCTCGGGATTCACGAATCCCGCGTCGCCGCCGATGTTCTACCCGGCGACGGGCACCCTCGGGTATTCGCACGGGCTGATCCTGTATGTCCCGTTCTATCTTGCGTTCCGGCTGCTTTTTCACCCCTTTCAGGCGCACAACCTCACCATCATCTCGGTCCTCTTCATCGGCATCCTGTCGCTGTATGTCTTGTTGCGGAGGCTCGGTCTTTCCCTCGTCGAGTCGTTTCTGCTGGCGGCCGTCTTTCTGGCGTCGCCGAACGTTACCGATGGATCTCTTGGGGTGTGGTCGCAACGCGCGTCGGTATTTTTCATCCCGACCCTGCTCCTGATCACCCTCGTGGCCCTTGACACCCCTGCGTCACGCGCGCGACTGCTGCTCGTTGGCGCCGCCGGTTTCGCGGCGAGTCTGCTCTATACGCAGGACTTCCACACCGCCCATTTCGCGCTTCTCCTGATCATCCTTGCGCTCGTACCACTGATACCGATTGGTTATCGATTGATCTCCGAACAGGCGTTGCACGGGTTGAGCGCGAGGCGTTCGTCTATCGCCAGACTAGGTGCCCTCGTCGCGGCGGTTGCGACAGCGTGGGCCGTCATCGTGCTGGTCTTCGGCGGTTTCAGTACCGAAGTATTCGGCCTCACCGTCCGCTCGCACGATTGGCGGCGTCCCGCGCTGCTGGGAGCTGCAGGAGGTGCCATCTGGCTGTGGCAAGGCGGTGGTCGAGCCGTGAAGACGCTCGTTACCCGCATCCGCCCGGAAGTTGTGGCGTTTGGGACGGGTACGCTCCTCGGCGGGCTGGTCTTCGTGTGGATTTATGGCGGGGCGTACCTCGAACACCGGGCATTTCCAGAAGCACAGCTCGTGGACGCCGCGGTCACAAGCCGTTCGTTGAACGCGGATAGCGTGACGTTACTTCTCGAGGAGTTTTCCGCCTATCAGTCACTAAGCAGCTTCGCGATCGCATTGGTGATCGCGTTACTAGCCCTGGTGCCGGGGGCCGGCGCGACACGCACCATTCGAATTTACGCGTTGTGGGGCCTGGCGATCTCGATCGCAGTCCTGCTGATCTCGGTCCGCTTGGGCGAGTTCTCTCTCTGGATGTCAGTCGTCGCACCGCTGCCGGGGTTCGCGGCGATTCGTGATCCGACGCGAATCATCTATGTGTATGAGCTCGCCGTCGTGTTCGGCGCGGCTCTCTTCATGAGCCGATTCGCCAGAGGCGCTCCAGTGCGTCTCGCAGTCAGCCTGACACTGCTCTTGGTTCTCGTGTCACAGCGCCACTGGGCGTCCTTCGACTTCCTTCGTCCAATCACCGTCTATGACCGGTGGGTAGCGTCACCAATGACGGTTGACGAGCGGTGTTCGTCGTTTTACATCAAGCCGGCGTCATCGCTGTACGGAGATCGGCCGAACACTGTCTGGACGACCTACGCCCTGGACGCCATGTTCGTGTCGCTGAAGCATTCGATTCCCACGCTCAACGGATACAGCGCCTGGGGCCCCTCGGGTTGGACCCTCGGTAATCCCACCGACGAGACCTATCCGGCCGCCGTGAGACAGTGGATCGAGCGACACCAGCTGCGCAACGTGTGTGAGCTCGATATAGAAAAACGGACCATCACGACGCCGGACGACTAGGACACAACCAGTTACCTGATCGTCGTCCGCTCGACGGGCTCCATTCGCAGCACGGGCGTCGGTTTGCCATCACGATCGTCAGTCACCAGGTAAATGTAGCCGTCCGGCGATTGACGCACGTCCCGGATTCTGCCCATCTGAGGAACAAGGGTTTCCTCGTTCGTGATGCGTTGTCCCTCTAAAGTGAGCCGTGCCAGCTGCTGCCCGACCATGCCTCCGACGAACAGGTTGCCTTTCCACTGCGGGAAGCGATCCCCCGTGTAGATCATCAAACCTGAAATACCAATCGATGGCACCCAGATGTGCACTGGCTGCTCCATGCCCTGGCGGTGTGTGCCTGAGTGAATCGCCAAGCCGGTCTTATAGTTCACGCCGAACCCGATCACCGGCCAGCCGTAATTCTGGCCCGGCTGCAGGCGATTCAGCTCGTCGCCTCCCTGCGGTCCATGCTCGTCGGTCCACACATCGCCCGTCTCTGGATGAATCGCGATCCCTTGCACGTTTCGATGCCCATAGCTCCAGATTTCGGATCGCGCGCCCTCGCGCTTGACGAACGGGTTGTCGGCCGGAACGCGGCCGTCGTCGTGCAGTCGAATCATCTTGCCGTGATGGTTGGAGAGATCCTGCGCGGGATGCTCTTCGAGATTGCCTTCGGGTGGAACCTGTCGATCCCCAAGCGTGAGAAAGAGGTAGCCACTCTTGTCGAAGGCCAGCTTGCCGCCAAAGTGCCCTCGTCCTTGCGAGACCGATTCGAACAGCTGCGCCACATTCGTGAGCCGGTCATTCTCGAATCGCCCGCGGACGAGCGCCGTGGTGGCCTGCTTGCCATCCGCCAGCGGCTTTGAGTACGTCAGGTACAGCAGGCGATTCGACGCAAAGTTCGGGTGCGGTGCGACCTCGAGAAGTCCGCCCTGCCCCGAGTGCAGAACGGCGGGCACTCCATCGACGGGCTGAGGGAGAAGCTTGCCTTGCCTGACGATCCGGAGGCGTCCCGGCCGTTCGGTTACGAGTGCGTCGCCATTAGGCAGGAAGGCGATCGACCACGGTTCCACCAACCCTTCCACGAACGTGACGACACGGTAGTCATGAAGGGCCGACCGAAACATCGTATCGCCGGAAACCAGTGTCCCCACCGACAGGACGATGCCAAGCGTCAGCGTGCTCAGGACAGTACGGGCCATATATGTCGATCTCCTGCGAAAGGATCAATTGGTCAGGTTGTGCCGAAGCGCTGATTATGAGCGGGCTAGCGCGCCCTGGTCAATGACGCTGATCGTCCGGTTCCAGATGGCACGAAGCTTGGTGCACAGCCTTCTCCGAAAGAAGGAGAACAGCATGCTTGGAAAAACCGATGCAGTCGCGAATGTGGCCGTCAAGGATCTGGACAGAGCGCGCACCTTCTACAAAGACACTCTCGGGCTTACACCCATCGACGAGCAGGACGGAGAGCTCATCGTCTTCAAGAGCGGCAGCTCGTCCTTGAACGTTTACCGCTCACAATACGCCGGAACGAACAAGGCCACGGCCGTCACATGGACCGTCGATGATGTCGGCGATACTGTCCGCAAGCTCAAGGCCAAAGGAATCGTCTTTGAGCACTACGACTTGCCAGGCACCACGCTGCGCGGCGACATTCATGTCGCGGGCAATTTACAGGTGGCGTGGTTCAAAGATCCGGACGGGAACATCCTCAACGTGGTCAACGAGGCGTCGATGTCTTGATCATTCGAACCCGCTTTGCTGTTGCTTGAATTCTGCAGCTGCAGTCGAGGTGCGCACCAACCGCTTGAGAAGAGATCTCTATTATAACTGGCGACTCGCCAAGACTGTTTCTCGATCGCAAGCCTTCGCATAATCGCCTCGACAGGAGGCTGCATGGAGATCGAGGCGAACGGCGCCAGGTTGCACTACGAGACGTGGGGCGATGGAGAACCGCTGCTTTGGCTGCACGGGTTCATGGGCGCTGGCCCCGACTGGAGGTACATCTTTGAACAGCCGCCGGCAGGCTACCGGCTGATCGCACCCGATCTGCGCGGTCATGGTGCATCCGATCGATCAGCGCCATTCTCGTTTCGAGCATGCGCCGACGACATCAAGATGCTCCTCGATCATCTGGGGGTTGAACAAACCAAGGCGATCGGTCTGAGCGGTGGAGGCATCACGCTGCTTCACCTGGCTACGGCCCATCCCCGCACACTAGCTTCGATGGTCCTCGTGAGCGCACCACCATATTTCCCAGCCAGTGCCCGAGCGATTCAGAGGCAGGCCTCTCTCGCGATGCTGAGTGCCGTTGACGCGGATCTGATGCGTAAGCGTCACACGGGTGGAGAAGATCAGGTCGAACGGCTCTTCGCCATTGGTCGCGGATTCGCCGACAGCTATGACGACGTCAGTTTCACGCCACCTCACCTCGCCACAATCACAGCTGAGACGCTCATCGTGTTTGGCGATCGGGATCCGTTGTATTCCGTATCGCTCGCGATGGAGCTTTACGAGGCGATCCCGCGATCGCACCTTTGGGTGGTGCCCAACGGCGGCCATGGTCCGGTCTTCGGTCCTCGGGCCGCGCCATTCGCGCAGACGGCTCTAGCGTTTCTGAAGGGTGACTGGCACGAGGCCCAGTGAAACCATGTTGGCGAGATCCTTCACCACCAGAAGTACGCGGCGAGAAACACGGCGATCATGCCAAACACCAGGCCAAGCTTCAGAGCAATGCCGGTGAGCAGGCCGAGCCACGCGCCAACGCCAGCTTTTCCCGCGGGCGCCAGTTTCCGTTGCACGGTGTATTCGCCAATCACCGCACCGATGAAGGGACCAATCAGGAGGCCGGGGATCTGAAACAGGAGACCACCGAAGAACAGACCGAGCGCGGCGCCGATCGCCGCCCGGCGGCTGGCGCCAAATCGTTCTGCGCCCTTTGCAGTCGTGTAGAGATCGATCACGTGAGCAAAGGCTGTCATGCAGCCCAAAACGATCAGGACGAAGAAACCCACTCTCGAAAAGCCATCAGCCCAGGCGGCGAGGATCAGCCCTGCGAGGACGAGGATCGGACCAGGCAGGGCCGGCAGCACAGTTCCGATGATTCCCGTCGCGACCAGCAGTGCGGCGAGCACCCAAAGCACAATCGCCATTGGCTTTCCTCAGCGGCGACCACACGTCCTACTACCCGACGGCAAGCCGCTGACGCTCGTCGCGTGGCACGGCCTCGAGCTTGTCGGCCACCCGAAGACAGGCATCGACGACATCGGGGTCGAAATGCGTCCCGCGGCGCGCCGCGATGAACGCGATCGCGGCAGCGTGGGTCCTCGCTTGATGATAGGGCCGTGACGACAACAGCGCGTCATAAAGATCAACGATCGCGATGATGCGCCCTGCGATTGGAATCGCCCGGCCACTCAAGCCCTCTGGATAACCGGACCCATCCCACCGTTCGTGATGGGAGTAGACGATGTCCTTGGCGACAGCCAAGGTCACGTCATCTCTCACGCCCGCTGCCCGCTCGGCGTTGATGATGACATTGCGACCGTACACCGGATGTCGCTGCATCTCGGCGAGCTCGTCGCTGGTCAATGGACCTGGTTTCTGCAGAATGCTGTCCGAGATGCCGACCTTTCCGATGTCATGGAGAGGCGCCAACGTGGACAGCAGCGCGAGACGCTCAGGGGTCAAGTAGTCTCGAAATGCCGGACGTGGACGCAATTCGTCGGCGAGAATTCGCGTGTACTCCTGCGTGCGACGTGAGTGACGACCGGTTTCCATGTCGCGCGCCTCCACGAGCGACAGCAGCGTCTCTACCATCAGGCGCTGGGAATCGGACAGCTCCCTTCGCGCCTGTCGCGTTCCTTCGTGTTCGACGGAAAGACTCGCCACCGCCAAGCCGCCTAATACGCCGACCAGAGCGAAGGTTGCAAAGAGCGGTGACAGATACAGGCCATAGGCCGAAAGCAGCGCGATCGACGCCGTCCAGCAGCCAAGAAGCAAGACCACCAGCCCCACTGCTGCGCCAATCGGGCCCGCCGCCGAACCAAGTGCGCCGATGATTGCGCCGAGCGCCAGCACGAACAGCGTCTGGGCCACGACGGCGTGCTCCGGGCGCCGCACGAAGTCCTGCTGCAGAAGGTTGTCGGCCACGGTTGCCTGCACCTCCACGCCGGTGAACAAGGTGTCGAGCGGCGTGGCAACCACCTCACGTGTCCCGAGCGCGGTGGCCCCGACGAAAACGATCTTGCCCCTTACCGCATCCGCGGCGATGCGACCCTCGAGTACGTCAACCGCTGACACATATGGAAATGTCCTTTTGCGGCCACGGTAACGCATGAGCAGATTGCTCTTGCCATCCAACGGAATCGGGCGAAGCGACGATCCCCCGGTAGTGCCGCTCGACAGTGACAGCTCCGCGGTGTTGACGTTCGCCAGCCGAAGCATCGCTCGCGGCGTGTCGTATGCCGCTGCAACCGCGGACAGAGCGAGACTGGGATAGATGTCACCTTTGTACTCGAGCAGCAGCGGCACCCGGCGCAGAATGCCGTCGGCATCAGGAGCCGCGTTCAGAAAACCTGAGTCCTCCGCCGCCTCGGCGAGGATCGGAAGGTTGCAGACCGCGGTGGTGGCTCGAAAGAATGGTTCGACCGCTTGGTCGGCGCCCCGGTGTAGGACCGCCACGCTGGCGGGATGCTTCAAGCAGGAAGGAAACGCAGGGCTCGCGTCGACGCGATCGAACGTGAAGCCGTACCCCAGAATCACCCCGCCCTTCCGCAGGACGCCGGCCAAAACCTCGTCCGGTGTCACGATTCCATCGTCATGACGGTCGGGCTCGGGAAACATCACGTCGAGAGCGACGACTGCGGCCTCCAGCGTGCGAATCTCTGTCAGCAGGTTGGCGATCATCTGACGAGACCATGGCCATTGGCCAAGCGCCGCCAGACTGCGATCGTCCACGTCGACAATCAGGATTTGCCCGCTGTGCGGGCGTGTCCCCGCGGCTCGAACGAGGATGTCGTAGACGCTGTGCTCTAACCGGATGAAGCGCGACGGTTGCCACACGCACAACAGCGCCGCAATCAGCGACGGCACCATGGCCCCGAGAATGAAAACTCGGCCATGGCGAATCTTCATCTGACCATGATCTCGACGCGGCGGTTCCTTGGCTCGATGATCTCGTCGGCCGTCGGCACGAGTTTGTCGGCCTCGCCGTGTGAGATGACTTGAATAATTGACGACTCGAGCCCAATCGAGACCAGAATGTTTCGCACGACCCGGGCACGGCTCAAGCCCAGAGTGTAGTTGCGGTTGGATGCGCCCGCGGAATCGGTGTGCCCGATGACGACAACCTCACGAGCGGCGTGGTCCTTCACGGCCTGCAGGATGTTCGGAAGTTGGGCTCGGCTTTCCGTCGTCAGTTCCTCGGACTCGAACCGGAAGAACACCGCAAATTGCTGTGTGAGCGGCGGCAACGCCGACAATGCCTCGCCGAAAATTCGTTGGACCTCGGCCTCGCTCATAATCGCGACTGGCGTCGGCGGCTTGGTTGGGGTGGCGGATGTCGAGGCAAACGCGACCTGCAGCTCGGTTTGGCCGTGCGCATTCGAAACCACCGCGCGACCGATGCCCCGGTCTTCGTCGATCAGCAGGACGGCAAGGGTCTCGCCTGGTCGTGCCGCTGATTGAGGATTCTCCGATCGCGATCGCGAGCGCGAGGCACAGGAGACGTGTGCCGCCAGCGTCACACACAGGAGGAGCGCAGGCGGTAGGCGCATCAATCAGTCACGCGAATGCCAAGCGTCGTCCCACGTACACCGACGATGGCAGCCGGCGTCTCGAGGCGCACCGAGTCGGGCGACAACTTGGCAATCCGCCCTGACACGTATGCGGCGACACCTCGGACGAATTTGAGCACCAAGCCGTACCGGCCGTCAGCAGGAGCAAACTCGAAATGATCCAACCGCAGCTCGCTATTGGGCCCCAGCGAGACGCGGGTATCGTCCTTGAGCGTCAGCCCAAGACGTCCGTCGGCACCGGTCTTGAGGTGATCAGAGGCGAAGACGGGAAACCCGATCTGGGCCGGCCGCTCCACTCCGTCGCGCACGACGACAGCGGATCCCGACGTCACTTTCACCAGCCCCGCCGCTCCAGGCGATTGAGCGTGTGCGGGCGTCACACAGAACACGATCAAAATCAGGGCAATACGCGCAGCAACCTTCATATGACCCTCGCGCTCAATGACACATTTCGGCCGAAACAGGCAGTCATGCACTTTGCAAGCACGAGGCCATGGACGGTCCCCGCTTCGCCACGTCACGACGCGAAGTGCGGCGCAGGCACGTAAATGGCCGGTTAGGCCGACTGGGGCGGAAAAGCTGTGCAGATCACAGATTGCGACATCGACTAACGCGATTGCCGTAACCAGTCCGGTGCAAGCGCTCAGGAACGCCTGTCGTAAGGAATCTCGCGAAATCTGGGAAGCCCGGCAGCCTCGATGATCGCCTCCAGGCCTTCGCGTTCGTGAAACTCCAGGCCGTCACGATCGATCACGATCGTATTCGGGTAGCGCGGCGCGAGGCGACGGAACTCACGATCGATCAACTGAAACCTCCGGATCATGTTTTCGACGCTTTCGTGCGGTCGGTTCCTCATCCTGATGTGCTTTTCGATCGTGTCGGTGCTCGAAGTGAGCACGATCACTCGATCGGGATTCCACGCGTCACCGGTTGCAAGGACCGCCCGCAGCGCCGCATGGTCCTCGGGCGGGTATTCCGCGAAATGGGCTTCGAGCGTGATGCGACTCCCTTCGAAGAAAATGACTTTGTCGTCACGGTCATTGGCTGCGGCGTCGCGATAGTTCGCGTCGTACAGTGCGGCGAAGTACGCCGTCACACCAACTGCATTGCGTCCGGCCGCGATGTCCTCGAGCACACCTGGATGCCAGACGCCTTTCTCGCCTTCTCCGTAAGACCCGTTGTGATAGAGGTCGCCGAGCTGGCGCACCAACGTGCTTTTCCCAATGCCTGGGCCTCCGACAATGGCGACACGCATGCTGCTCCTCGGCTAAGAGTTCCAAGGTTCCACAGTTCCAAGGTTCCAAAGTTCCAGTCCAAGGTTCACACCGGTTCTCGATGTCATACCGTTAGAACCCTGGAACCTTGGAACCCTGGAACCCTGGAACCGTCTTTGAGAAGAATTCAGCGGCCTGACGATACTGGAATCCCAGCTTGCGCGCGAAGCCGGGATCCTGCGGTCCGTCTCCCACGTAAATACATTGCGCTGGATCCAGTGATGACGATGGATGAAGAGGACGCCCAGTCCTGGCAGGGGCTTCCGACACCAGCAGACCGGAGGGCCCGCGCCATGCGGGCAGTACTCCACTTCAATGGCGACGCCCAGAAGTTCGCGAAGCCGAGCAAGGCTCGCCTCGACCTCTGACGTGGACTTCCCAACATCAGCAATTTCCGGTTGCCACGACAGGCCAAGCACGCGCCATCCCTCGCCGTCGTATTGCGCAAGGACGTCGCCTCGGCCCGGTAGGACCTCGACATCCTCCGCCGACGTTGGCGACCGGTGACGGGACCTGCTGCGCCAGAGCACGTCGTCGCACCAGACGATCAGCGCACGACTGGTCTGCGATGCCTCTGAACGGCGTACGAAACGTCTGGTCTCGATTTCCGCGAATCCTTCGGTGGAATGAGGCGGTTCGAACGCACGCTGATAGCGATACTGGACACCGGGGCCAAACGCCGTGACGTCATGCCTGCTGATGGTTCGCATTTCGTCCGGCGGCAGCAATCGGCCGTACCGCGAGAGCATTCGAGAGACGGCATTGACCTGTGCGTCCTCAATGGTCGTGTTCAGACAGATGCAACGAACTGGAACGCCGTGCTTACGCGCTGTTTCCAGAATTGACGCCCTGGACGCGCGCGTCATGTAGGTGTTGTCGAGGACGATTCGTGCGGTGCCGATTGCGAGTAGCCGGTCGAGCGCGGGCAGAAGGCCCTTCAGAGACCCCCCGCTCTCGTCGCGATTCAAGCGGCGGTAGCCCTCGGCAACAAATTCGCCAGCCAGCGTGCTCTTTCCGCTGCCCGGAAGGCCCATGATCAAGACGACCTCACGCGGATCATCGGCCGATATCCGCGGGACTGATGTCGTGCTACCGCGCCGAAGAACGCCGCCTGCTGGAAATCGTTCGTCAAGCCGCGCCCGATCCTGATCTGCCAGCACGATAAGGTGCGCCCGGCCGAGCTGACTGCGCAGTCTCTATGTGCGTCGGTCCAGGGATGGGAATGACAAGTCGCGAGAAATCGTATAGCCAGCTCAACGCCACTTCGAAAGGCGTGGCCGCGGACCTGTCACCAAGTTCGGCAAGCAACGGATCGCGTTCGATTCGACGACGCCGCTCGGGCCCGCCGAACGGTCGATAAGCCAGCAGGCGGATGCCGTTCGCCAGGCAGTACGCGGCAACGCCGTTCAGGATATTGATGTCGTGCCACAGGCTCAGCTCGACCTGCACCGCGTCAACGTCGACGATGCGCCTGGCCGCTTCGATCTGACCAACGGTGACATTGCACAGTCCAACCGCGTCGATCAATCCATCGCGCTTCAGACCGGCAAGCGCTCGGACACTGGTCGCCAGGCTCACTTGTGGATCAGGGGCGTGCAACTGATAGAGATCGATTCGCGGTACGCCGAGCGCGATGAGGCTCCGTTCGCACGCGCTTCTCAACGATCGTGCCCGCCCGTCCGACGCCCAGCGCCCCTGCGGCCGGGTCAGACCGCCTTTGGTCGCGACCGCGATCCCGTCACGGGCGCCGTTCCAGGATGCCAGGGCTCGCGCGATCAACCGTTCGTTGTGGCCGGCCTCGGTCTCGTCCCAGCAGTACGCGTCTGCGGTGTCGAGGAGTGTGACGCCCGCGTTCAACGCTGCGTGGATGACTCGAATCGACGCGTCATCATCGCGGTCGGCATGCGTGGAAAGGCGCATGCAGCCCATGCCGACGATCGTTTCGCTCGTGGTGCCGAGCCACATCCCGAGCAGTCTATCGTGCGTCTCGGCCGTCTAACCCTTCATGCTGCGCCTCGCGGTAGTTGCGGTGCTCTCCTTGCGCGTGACGTTAATGCTGCCTGTGGATCAGCAGGGTCCGAGTTCCGCGGTCGGTGTCCACCTCGTGACTGACGAAGCGGAAGCTGTGCTCGGCATCCTCGCCAAGCGAAACAACCAGCTCCCTCTCACCGAGGCCGATTGGTCTCGACTACTTGCCTCCGAGGGTTACGTCAGGCTGAAGGCTCGCGAGGCTTCGATGAAGCGATCGTTCGAGGATGAGGCGTTCAAGTCGTTTGTGTTGTCACCGGAGTTGGGCTCGCAGACGGCGCGCTTGAGACAGACGCTCGACCGATGGTCAAAGGCCGACATGGAAGCGCTCGCGAAAAACGCTCTGCGCTACCTTCCCGAACGTGCCCGTATCAAGGCCAAGGTCTACCCCGTCATCAAACCTGCGACTAACAGTTTCGTCTTCGACGTCGCAGGCGACCCTGCGATCTTTCTGTATCTCGATCCCGCGATCGATGAGGACAAGTTTCGCAACACGGTCACTCATGAGCTGCACCACATCGGCTTCGGTGGCAGCTGTCCACCCAAGACCGTTGCGGACGAGATCGCAAGGCTCCCGCAGGAGACCCAGTCGGCTCTTACCTGGATCGGCGCGTTCGGCGAAGGCTTCGCGATGTTGGCAGCCGCCGGGAGCCCTGACACCCATCCTCATGGCGTGAGCCCTGCCGAGGAGCGGACAACGTGGGATCGAAGTGTCGCGAATGCGAGCGCCGATCGACTCGAGCTCGAAGGCTTCTTTCTAAGCGCCCTTCAAAAGCAGCTCAGCGGCGATCGCCTCCGTGAGGCAGGATTCCGGTTCTTCGGCGTGCAAGGGCCGTGGTACACGGTCGGTTGGCAGATGGCCGTTACCATCGAGCGAGCATTCGGGCGCGCTCGACTCGTCGAAGCCTTTTGCGACCCTCGAAGATTGCTGACGACTTACAACGAGGCGGCGGTTCGAGAGCCTTCGAGTGCGTCGAAGCTGGGCCTCTGGTCCGCCACCGTAGTCGGTAAGCTCGCCGACAGCGGTCCCCGCTGAGGCTAGCGAGGCTTCTGGCCTTCGAGACGTCTAGCGGCTGCGAACCTCCAACGTCCATTCCGTCAGCCCGGTTGTCGGCGGAAAACAGACTTTGTCATTGCACGCCTGGTACCTCAGGCGCGCGGGTACCTTCACCGTCCCGTCTGCGGCGCTCGCAGGGATCGACAATCGAACTTCAATCGTGAACTCTGGCCCCAACACCGCGAGCTTCTCGGCTCGACCGACCTGCGAAAACTCAGTTGGTGCCGGATAAGACACCTCGTCGACGACCAGGGGTGGTGGAGCATCAACCGTGAGCACCGTTGGAATCAGCGACGGATCCTTGGGCTTGTTCGCCTGAACGTGGACATCGGGCGGCAATTGCACTTTGAGCGACACGGTGACTGCTTCGCCCGGCCGAGCATTGACGGATGCCTTGAGTGGCGACAATTGCGCTCGCGGGCGCTGGGCCTGCCCACTACTCGACAATGGTGGTGCCAGCCCGATCACAATCGCGAGCGTGATGGAGGCAATTCGCATTGCTAACGCGTTCCCGCGCGCTCGGCCAGGAGTCGTTCCACCTGCTCCGTGATATCGCGTTCTGCCTTCAGATAGAACTCACCACTACCGGGGCTCGGGAAGCCGGCATGCACCGCGCGAACGCGACCGTCGCGCCCGATGAAGAACGTCGTCGGAAAGGAGTTCAGGTTGACTGCCTGCGGGACCTTCTCCTCGAGCTGATCCGGTTCGCCCGGCACGAGGACGGTGTACTCCAGCCCGTAGGTTGCGATGAACGCGCGCAAACGAGTCGGGTTGGCCAGCTGATCGGGTTCTTCGAATGACAGTGTCACGATCTCGAACCCCTTTGCGCGGTACTTTCGATAGAGCGACGCGAGGAAAGGCGCTTCATCGTGGCAATTGGGGCACCAACTGCCGCTGATGTTCACGAGCACGACCTTGCCGGCAAATTGTCGGTCGGTGTTGCTCACGAGCTTTCCGCTGAGGTCGTGAAAACTGAAGCGAAATGGCTCGGTCGGATCCTTCATCGTCGTGTGCAGCGAAGGATCGGTCGGCGTCCCGAGCGCCGCAGCGGCGGCGGCATGCTCACGTGCCGCGGTCAGTTCGGTTTTGCCGTTCTGTTTCAGCAGCAGCGTTCCGGTCGCGGTCGGCGTAACCTCGAGCAGCAAGGGACGCGCACCAGAGAAGTGACTCAAGACGAACCGGCCATCGCGAAAGGACCCCGTCAGCGTGCCGGTGTCACCATCGACGCGAAGAATCGTTGCGGAGACCTCGCCGCCCGACTGCTTCGCGATGAATCGCCAGGCGGTCTCACCTTTTGAGCTCTTGGCTCCGACAATCCACGTGCCTTCGATCGAAGGGGCATCGCTGGAGATAGCGGGCGTGCCGCTCGGACGAACCGCTCTGATTGGCAGGGGGCCTCCGCGAGCGCGTTGATACTCACCACTGAGCCCGCCTTCTCGTGCCGACAGGCGAAGCTTGGCGGCGTACTGATCAAATGGCAGCACCAAGACAGAATCCTCGAATCGTCCGGGTGACGAAGTGATGCGACGCTCGCCATTGAAGAACGACGCTTTGAGCGTCGTCTCCTCAGCGACGATTTCCAGGACGAACGGAACATCGACACCGTTTGCTACCACCACCGCATCCCAACGTCCGGCATAGGGGGCAAGGTCCGAGGAAAGTGCCTCGGGTACCGCTTGTGCGGCGAGCGCCGCAACCGGACCACTCAGGAGGGTGATCATCAATACGGCGCGCGCACGCTCGAGCTGGGTGCCTCTCATCTGATGCTCCTTGTAACCCTAAAGAACGCCCCGAAAAGGCAAAGGCCCGGAAAGCTTGGAAGCCTTCCGGGCCTGACTGCGTGAGATTGCTCGTGTTGACCGGCTAGATCTCGGTCCTGACAGACGCAGCGCGACCTTCGGAGGCTTGTTCTCCGTCGCAACAACACGCGCAGGTCAGCGCCACGAACACGATGCGCGCATCGTCCCACGGCCCATGCGACGCTGTCAACTCGGGCGCACGCTCCGGAGCGCGCTGACGCTAAGCTGACCCGATGAGCATGCGTCGTTGGATTCGAGACGGTGTGCGCGACGTGCCCCATCTCAGCTGATTCGGTATCGCGGCTCTGATCTTCCGGCTAAAGGCGGAAGCCACGAGTGTTGAACAGAATCCGTGGCTTCCGCCTTCAGGCGGAAGTCCGAAATGCGCCGGGCCAGTACTCATTCCGCTGATACACGCCACTCGGCTAGACGTGCATTTCAGGAACTTCTTGGATCTTGGATTGGCCCGACGCGCGCGAGGACGATGACCGGGACAATACCGATAGCGACAATCGCAAGGGCGGCAATCGCGGCATCTTCGTAAGTGCCGCGAACCGCCTCGCCGTAGAGGTGCGTCGCCAACGTCTCGAAGCCCAGAGGCCGCAGCAGCAAAGTGGCCGGCAGCTCCTTCATGCAATCGACCAGAGCGAGGAGTCCTGCGGTCGCAAGCGCGGGTCGAGTCAACGGAAAATGAACGCGCCACAGCACGCTCCCGGCGCTATGGCCGAGTGTTCGCGCCGCATCATCGAGCGATGGCGAGACGCGACTGAATCCTGCCTCGACCCCGCCAACCGTGACGGCCAGAAACCTGCCGACGTAGGCATAGATCATCGCGGCCCCGGACGAGATCATGAGCAGGCCAACCGTGCGATCGACCATTGCACCAGCCAGCCAGTCGGCCACAGTGTCGATCGCGGTTGTCACCGGCAGGAGTCCAATCGCGAGTACAGTGCCAGGCACTGCATAGCCGATGGTGGCCAGGCGTGCGAATGCGGCCGGTAGCTGCCCTCGACCAACCCTTACGGCGTAGACGATCGCGACGGCGCACGCCATCATGATCAACGTCGCGACCAGCGACACCCAAAGCGTGTTGATCGCCTCCGAGACGATCGCCGAAGAGACTCCGGCGAAACGCACACGTGCGACGGCAGCCTGAGCCAGGTAGGCCGCTGGCACCAGAAACCCGACGCCGACGGGAATCAGCGCCGTGAGGAGCGCCATCCCAGCGCGCGCGCCGCGGAGCTGGTGCGGGACCAGCACTCGAGGATGTTGCGCGTCGTGCGCGTATTGCCTCTGGCGTCGTGCCCAGCGCTCCAAAAGCACCAACGCAACGACCACAACCAGCATCGCCAGCGCGATCTGGGCCGCACCCGCCAGATCGGAGCGCGTGATCCAGGTCGAGTAGATCGAGACCGTGAGTGTTCGGACACCGAGAAACTCCGACGCGCCGATGTCGTTCAGTGCTTCCATCAACGCCAGACTGAGCCCCACGGCCAGAGCAGGCCTGGCCAGCGGAAGTGCGACGCGAAAGAACAGCGCTGACCGAGAGACGCCTAATGTCCGCGCTGCGTCGATGAGGTTGGCGGCCTGCATCACGAACATCGCACGTGTCGGGAGATACACATACGGATACAGCACGAACGACAACAACACGATGCACCAGCCAATCGAACGGAGGTCTGGCAGTCGAAAGTCGCGCGGGCTATCGAACCCAAGAAGCGCACGCAACATGGTCTGAACCGGGCCGACCGGATGCAGGATGTCGAGATAGGCGTAGGCGACGATGTAAGTCGGCACCGCGAGAGGGAGCAGCAAGGCCCACGCAACAATCGCCCGACCGCGAAACTCGTAGAACGTGACCAACCACGCGGTGCCAGCGCCGATGATGCCCGACAGCAGGCCGATGCCCCCCAACAGAATGGCAGTATCGCGAAGCGCCCCCGGGAGGACGTACGCGAACAGGTGGCTCCACAGGCCGGCGGAACCGCGCGCAGCGACAGCTACGAGCGCGCCAATCGGGAGCAGAACGAGCAGCGTGACGATACCGGACAACAGCAGCCACGGGCTTGCCATCTTCTAAGGCCACGTGCTTGACGACGAAAGCAACCTATCCTCGGGCCTTGGAAGATGGCCCGCCCCGCGGAGCGGGGCAAGACAACACTGCCCTAAGCGAAGCGGAGCTGGACGGGTCCTTTTTCGGTGATTTGAGGCACAGCTTCGCTTTCGTGGCAAGCGGCCTGTCCGATGCCGAAGCAATCAACGGTCGAAACCGACCTTGTCGACCAACTTGCTCGCAGCCGTGCGGTACCGTGCGATCTCTGCCAACGAGAGGGAATCCACCTTCAAGGTTCCCAGTGCGGCGATGAGTGGATGAATGGCAGCACCAGCCTTGACCGGATACTCGTAATTCGCCTCAGCGTAGATCTTTTGCGCTTCGTCAGAAACCAGGTACTCGAGGAATCGGATGGCAGCCGCCCGGTTCGGAGAGTGCTTGGCGATCGAGGCGCCGGAGATGTTGACTTGAGTGCCGCCGCCCTCGAACGTGGGGAGAATCACGTTGATCGCACTACCCCACTTCGTCTGCTCCGGACCACCCGCGCCACTTCGCATGAGCCCCACATAGTACGAGTTCGCGACCCCAATGTCGCAGATGCCACCCATGATGTCGCGGGCGACGTCGCGATCGCCACCGGTGGCTGCGCGCGCGAGGTTGGCTTTCATGCCGCGTAGCCAGGTCTCGGCCTTGGCCTCTCCGTGATGAGCGATGTATGCGGCAATCATCGCCGTGTTGTAGGGATGCTGTCCCGAGCGAATGCACACTTTGCCTTTCCACCGCGGATCGGCGAGTGATTCGTAAGTAAAGGTCGAGAGGTCCAGGTCCTTTGCGGCATACAGCACGCGCGCGCGAAGCGAAAGCGTGAACCAGTCGCCGTTCGGTCCTCTGAGGTTGGACGGAATCGCCTTTTCGAGCACCGCAGACTTCACCGGCAGCGTCAGGCCCTTTTCGACGAGATCGATCAGGTTTCCCAAATCGACGGTCATGAGCACGTCGGCGGGCGATTTGGCGCCCTCAGCCGTGACTCGCTCAGCGAGCCCGTCCTTGATGAATACGCTGTTCACTTTGACGCCAGTGGACTTGGTGAACGCGTCCATCAACGGCTTCATGAGGCCCGGCTCGCGGGTGGTGTACAGGTTCAGCTCTTGCGCGTCGGCGGGAACGGCTGCGAAGGCGATCAGGCCGGCAAGCGCAGCCGCCCTTGTCGCAAAACTCCACGGTCTGGTCATGGTCTGAGACTCCAAGCTAGCGAAGCTTCGCCTCGGACCGCGGAACCTGAAGGGGCGGCTCCGCTTCGCTAGCGGCTATGTTGCTTGGCCCCGCTCCGCGGGGCGGGGTGTCGTGCGCAATAACGAAGACTGCGTCGTGATGGATATCGAGATGCACGATCTCGTCGGGTTCGAGTCCGGTGCGGCCGGCGGCGCGGAGCGCGACCGGCGCCTCGAGGCCAGTCACTTCGAGCAGGACATGATCGACTTCACCGAGGAACGTGGTTCGAATCACCCGCGCTCGAATGTTCGACGAGCTCGAGGCGAGTCGCAGATGTTGCGGTCGGATGAAAACACTGCCGGCCCCCTGCTCAGCCACGTGTGCTGCTTCGAACGTGCCGAGCGGTGTGATGATGCTCCCGTTACGACACGTGCCGCGCAACTCGTTCAGGTGGCCGAAGAGACGGGCGGCGAAAATCGTCGCGGGTCGTGTGTAGAGCTCCTCGGGTGTTCCGCTCTCCACCAGGCGCCCCTGGTCGAGGATCACGATGCGATCAGCGATGCGAAGTGCCTCATCTGGCTCGTGCGTCACGATGATCGTGGTGGTGCCTGTCTCGCGCAGAAGATCGAGGGTCTGCTGTCGAACCTGATCGCGAAGCCGACCGTCGAGGCTCGAGAACGGCTCGTCCATCAACAGCACATGCGGGTGCGGCGCCAAGGCACGCGCCAACGCGACGCGCTGACGTTCCCCGCCCGAGAGCATGTGCGGATAGCTTTGCGCGTAGCGCGTGAGATGGACGCGTTCGAGCAGCGAGCTGACCATCGCCGCAATCTCCGACCGCGGCCGACCCTTCATACCGAACCCGACGTTCGCGCTCACCGTGAGATGCGGAAACAGCGCAAAGTCCTGAAACACCATGCCCACGTGCCGATGTTCCGGTTCGACAAACGTCTGCGGGCCGGCAACCTCGACGCCATCGAGAAGGACACGACCGGTGGTTGGGCGAGCCACGCCGGCGATCAATCGCAGCAGCGTGGACTTGCCCGATCCCGAAGCCCCAAGCACGCACACCACCTCGCCCGCCTGGACATCGAGCGACACGTCCTCCAGCGCGCGGATCGGCCCGAAGCACTGGCCGAGAGCCTGGACGGCCAGCGCGGTGTCGCCTCCACTGGTGCGAGCCGGCCGACCCGGGGGGCGGTGATTGGCGGCGCGAGCGTCCTGAGAGGAAACATCACTCGATTCGCTGCTTAGAATCGCGAGGTCACGGTGAGCCGGACCGCACGCGGCGAACCGGGTGTGATGTTGGTGTTGCTATGCGCGGACAGGAAGTACTCCTCGTCGAGCAGGTTCTCGACGTTGATTTGTGCGCGCACGTGCTCCGTCACGTTCATGAAGAGCCCGCCGTCGACCCGCGTATAGCCCGGCAGGACGACGAGATTGTCCGTCGAGGTGAACATCTCGGTGCGATGAATGACGCCAACGCCGACGCCCCACCGCGGCGACAGCTCATACTTGTTCCAGATCGAGAACGAGTGCTTGGGCAGCTGCGCCAGCACCGCGCCGGCCGCAGCAGTCGCTGAGATCGACTGGGTGATCTCGCCATTCTGGTAGGCGTAGCCCCCGATCAGGCTCCAACTACGGGTAGGGTTGCCGCTCAGGCCGACCTCCAGCCCTCGCGTGCGCTGCGCATCAACCAGCATCGAGCGCGTGGGATCCACAGGATCCGGCACCACCACATTGCCTCGGTCGAGTTGATAGACGGCAGTCGTGAACGCCAGGACCGGCAACACGTCCCATTTCGCACCGACCTCGTAGTTGCGGAACTCCTCTGGATCGAGCGCCTGGTTCGTCAACGACAGCGACGACAGTTGCTCGCCCGCACGCGGCAGATAGGAGAGGCTGTAGCTGCCGTAGATCGACACCGGAACCACCGGCTTGTAGATCACGCCAACGCGAGGAGACAGCAGGCCATCCCGACTCGAGAAGTCGCTGGCCGTTCGATTGTTGCGAAAGTCCACCTGGAAGCTGTCGTAGCGGAGCCCGAGAACCGCGTGAACCTTGCTCGTGATCGCCACCTGATCTTGCGCATAGAGGGCTGCCACCGTCGCCACACCATCGTTGTCGGCATCGGTCGCGCCTTGCCGGAAGTCAACCGGCAGCGAAATCGTCGGGGAAGATACGGGGGCGGACACCGATGTGGTGTTGACACCAATGGTCGTGAAGTATCCCGTGTTCCTGAAGTTCGCAGTCGCCTGTCGTCCGAGTTCGACGCCTGCCAGCACCGTGTGCTCGAACCGTCCCGTGACCTTCGAAACGATGACATCGGCCTGGTTGAAGAAGTTTTGTCGCTGGGTCGCGTTGTTGTACGCACTGATGCTGACCGTCGTCCCCGTCGCATCGACTGCTCCCGGGAAGACGTTCTGGTAGAACTTGTCGTAATCGCCGTAGCTGGTGCGGTTGCGAAGCAGGATCCCGCCACCGAATCGGTGCTCCAGCACCGAGCTGAACACGTTGACCGTGACATCGGCGTTGCTGCGGGTCGGGTCGCCAAAGAAGGTTGACGGGTCGGTCTCGACCGGGCGGCCGTTGAATGACGAGATGCCCCGATCGGCCACGCGATCGTCGTAGAAATATTCGTAGCCGGCCCGAAGCGTCGTGTTGGGCCCCAGAACGAACGCAACGGTCGGGTTGAAGCCGTAGCGCTCGATACCCGCGCCGTGGCGATAGGAGTCGGAGTTCTCGTAGACCGCTGTCACACGGCCGGCGACCTTCTCGTTGAAGTCGGTTCCCAGATCGGCGGTCATCCGACGGTCGTCGAACGACCCGAATTGGACCGCGATTTCACGTGACTGCCCCCAGCCGGCCTGGCGCGTGACGCGATTGATGACGCCCCCGACTCCACCGCGCCCAAAGACCATCGCGTTGGGCCCCTTGAGCGCTTCGACCCGATCCACGTTGTAGATATCGCGGAAGTACTGCACGTCGTCTCGCACGCCATCGACGAAGAAATCGGAGGTGGAGCTGTTCCCCCGCAGGATCGGCGTGTCACGATTGCCCTCGCCTTGCGCCATCCCGACACCGGGCATGTAGCGCACGACGTCGCTCATGCTCTGCATCCGTTGCTCAGCGATGAGCGTGCTGGTGACGACGCTCACCGACTGCGGGATGTCGCGCAGCAGTGTGGACGTCTTGGTGGCGCTCGTCGTCGCTGGGGTCTGATACGGTGCCGTTGCGCCGACTCTGACGGTTTCGCGCACTCCGGCCACTTGAAGCACGAACTCGCGTGGGAGCGTACCGATCTGTTCTGCCCGCAGAGTCAGGACTTCGTCCACGAACCCTGGCGCCGAGATCGTCAACGTGAATGCCCCAGGCGCCAGCGCGAGCGCGAAGTGGCCCTGATAGTCCGTCTGCGTAGAGGCAGGCGCTCCGGGGGCGTTCGGCACGACCCTGACGCGTGCCGCCGCAATCGGTGCGCCGGTCGGGTCGAGGACAGTTCCTTGCACCGCAAACGGGGTCGTACCTGCCTGCACGGCGTCTCCAGGTGAATTGGCCAATACGGTCTGTGCGAATCCAGCGGCTGCGGGACACAAACCCAGAACAAACGTCAGCACGAGCGTAGGACGCATTCCGAACTCCCTGTATTGCGCCGACGCCGGCCGCTCCGTAAGATTGAGGAGTCGGACGCGTCAATTGCGCGAGCGATTGATTGGTCTGCCCAGACCACGTTCCGGCAGCCCCGCCGGCGTCTCGAGCGCCGGTGGGGCTTTCAAACTGCAGTTGCGACCGATCTCATTATCGGGTCGAAAGTGAGATCGAATCTCAACATCCGCTGCCCAGCATAAACCCGACCAGATTGGTCGGTCAAGAACCGTCGTTTCTTTGGAGGGGTTTACTCGTCTCGCAGCGCGGTCATGGGGTCGAGGCAGGCCGCTCGGCGCGCGGGAAGATAGCCGGCGAATGCGGCGACAAGGACCATGGTCAACATCTAAGGCTAGTAACTAATACTCGGAGAAGGCCTCGTCCGGATAGCAGTACAACCAACGCTCGCCTGGTTCGGCCGACGCAATGACGGGGTGCCCGGTTCCATGGGCGTGGCTCGACGCATGTCGCTGAGGGGAGCTATCGCAGCACAACGTGACCCCACAGGTTTGGCATGTTCGCAGATGAAGCCAGGTCGTGCCCATCCTGACGCACTCAGTACAGCGGCGTGATGCCGGCAGCTTGACTTCGGCGATCTCGCCGATATGTAAACAGCCATCCGAAGTCATTTGGTCCTCGCTATTCCTGCAAGGCTCGATGCACCAAGGAGCGCCGAGCCGAAGTTCGCCAGGCGTCTGGGCTGGATACGTCCTTTGGGCTGGCAGCAATCGACGCGGCAAATGCCGCGATGACAAAGAAGTAGTAATTGCAGAACGCTTTCTTGCTAAACGCAAACAGTATCAGGAGGACGAAGCCGAGAGCGAGCGCAAAGCCGCCCGACGTGCGTGGCACTGTCCGCCACGCGAACAGGCCACTCACGATCAAAGCGCCCAGCGACGCCACCGTAGAGGTTGTTGTGCTGATTGGCAGACCGGAACGCGCAAGGAAGCTGAGCAGGCTCAACGAATCCAAACGAAAGGGCTCGACAAACTGGAGCCACACGACCGAACGGAAGACTCCGATAGGGTCCCAGAGAGCGAACGGGACCGTAACAAGAACGGCGATTGACGCGGCAATAAGCAGTGCTCTACGCCACGATTGGTCGGCGATCGGGTAGAACGCCATCGCAATGATCAGGTGTTGCTTCACTGCACAAAGCAGTCCGAGAGCAACCGGGCCACCACCGGCACGCTGACACAACGCAAACACCGTCGCTCCCAGCCAGCACACGGCGAACGCTTCGGTCCACGCCTGCTCCACTACGAAGAAGACACGCGGCGTGAACAGCACCAGCGCCGCCGAAAGCATCGACACTCTGGTGGCTGTGCAATAGCCAATCAGCATCGCTCCAAGAACCAGGGCGCCAACCTCCGCAAACCTGATGTCGCCGAGTAGTGCCTGCCCTGGAATCGCCATCAGCAGGCTCAGCGGCGGATACGGCAAGCCGAAGAGCACGCGTCCTTCACGAACCATCTCGGGCGAATAGAACTCCTTATTCGCGTAGATATTTTCGAACGTCACGCTGTACGGGCTTTGACCGTTGGCAAACGCCGCGATTGCCGCGCGATGAACCGTAATGACATCGATATGGGGGTTTGGCGACGAACGGATCATCCACACACCGAGAGCTGCAAACGTCACGAGCAGCAGCGGAAACCATCCACGTGACGCACGGGAGGGATCGACGATGATGAGCGTCAGCAGGACGAAGGCAACTGCCAGACCGGCTAGAAACTGCGGGTGGGCTGACGGCGCGGGGTTCCCCAAATAAAACGCAATCGGCATCGTGGCCAGCATCACGAAGTTGACCGTCAGGCCAATCGCCAGAACGCCCACAACGGCTGCCTCTCCGGCGCGGTCGCCGACTAGACGGCCCGGCAACCCCATGAGTGCGAGAGCCGCGCACCCGATCGCGATCGTCAGCAGGACCAACGCGATCGGGTGATAGAAGCCACTGCTGACCTGAAGCGCGTAACCGAGGCTCAGCGTGCCGACAATGACAACGACGACGTCCTCACGAGGCATGTGCCCTGACAGTGTCTCTGATAGTGTCCGTTTTTGGCCAGAAAGGCGACGTGCTTCGCGTTAAGCTCGCCTGAGATGCAACTCGATCAGCTGGTGTGCGATCGTGCGCGTCGCTCTCGCGACGCACGCTTCGACGGGCGGTTTTTCATTGCCGTCACCAGCACAGGCATTTATTGTCGCCCGATTTGTCCCGCCCGAACCGCCAAGGACGAGCACGTCCGATACTTCCCCACGGCCGCCGCCGCAGAGGCCGCCGGGTTTCGGCCGTGCCTGCGCTGTCGACCCGAGGCGTCTCCCGGTACACCGGCCTGGCTTGGCACATCGGGCCTCGTCTCGCGCGCGCTTCGCCTCATCGGCGACGGTGCTTTGGATGACGCGGGCGTCGAATCCCTTGCCGACCGGCTAGGCGTCACCGGCCGCCATCTGCGTCGCCTCTTCATTCGGCACCTTGGCGCGACGCCGCTCGACGTCGCCATGACTCGTCGCGTCCACTTTGCGAAGAAGCTCCTCGACGAAACGGCGCTGCCCATCAACCAGGTGGCATTCGCCTCCGGATTTCGCAGCCTGCGTCGCTTCAACAGTCAGATGCGCCGCACCTATTCACGAACGCCAACGGAGCTCCGGCGGCACACTCGTCAGCAGCCCGAAGGTGAACCGGGGCGATACCGCTTTCGGCTCGCCTATCGGCCGCCGTACGATTGGGAGGCGATCCTCTCATTTCTGGCCGCACGTGCAACTCCTGCCGTCGAGTCCGTCGGGGCTTGTCACTACCGTCGCACGATCGCACTCGATGGCAAACACGGCATTATCGAAGTGTCGCCGGTCGAGTCTCGAGCGGCGTTGTGGGTGGACGTTCGCTTCCCCAATCCACACGCTTTGCTCACGATTGTCGAGCGCGTCCGCCGGATGTTCGATCTCGGTGCCGATCCCACGGTCATTAGAGAGCACCTCATCGACGACCCGTTGCTGCGCGTCCCTTTTACGCGGCATCCCGGCGTGCGCACACCTGGTGCATGGGACGGATTCGAGCTCGCGGTGCGAGCAATCCTGGGGCAACAAGTGTCGGTGCGGGCGGCGACGACGCTGGCGGGACGCATCGCGTGGACCTTTGGGCAGCCGATCGTCGATGATCGCGGACTCAATCGCCTGTTTCCCACGGCGGCAACGCTGTCGACGGCCGAGCTCGAACGGGTCGGTGTCATGCCAGCACGCGCGCGAACCATCCGCACCCTGGCCCGTCGCGTCGTCGAGGGATCCATCTCGTTCGACGTGGGGCGAGAAGTCGAATCGGTGGCGCAGGCGCTGCTAGGGGTGCCAGGAATCGGCGATTGGACGGCTCAGTACATTGCGATGCGGGCATATGGTGAGCCTGATGCCTTTCCAAGCGGCGATCTCGTGCTGCGACGAGCGGCTGGTGGATGCACGGCGAAGGAACTCGATCGGCGTTCGCAAGCCTGGCGACCATGGCGATCGTACGCCGTCATGCTCTTATGGCACACATCAGTGGCCAGTGGTCAGTGATCAGTGGTCAGTGGTCAGTGATCCGGTGGTCCGGTAGCCGGCGGCCGGTAGCCGCGAGCTGGCAGCCGGTAGCTGGCAGCCGATAGCTGAGTGGCCAGCACGCAAATGGGGATGTCATGACTGGCAGAACATTGAAAGTCTTCGCGCTGGTGTTGTTGGCTAGTTCCTCACCGTTGGTTGCTCAGGACACACCCGAGCCGGCAAGTCGCGTCGTCGAAATTCGCTCATACAACCTCAAACCCGGGTCGCGTAACCGCTTTCATCAGCTCTTTCTGGGCGAAGCGCTGCCAATGCTGCGACGCTGGAAGGTCGATGTCATCGCTTATGGTCCGTCGCTGCACGACGCCGACTCCTATTTTCTTATGCGTGGGTTCCCGGGAGTGGCCGAACGACAAACGAGCGAGGACGCCTTCTACGGCAGCGACGAGTGGCGGAAAGGGCCTCGCGAGGCGGTGTTGGCCGAAATCATCAGCTATACAACCGTTGTCGTGAATATCGATGAAACCACGCTTCGAGGGCTTCGCCAAATTGGCCGGTCGACGCCACAGGAGAACGCCATGCAAACGGAGACGATTGCTGCAGCCGACCTCGACACACTCGTCAAACTCAACGAAGACTACATACGCTCGGTGCAAACTTCGGATGTCCAGCGATTCAATCAAATCCTGGCCGACGATTTTCTCTGCTCGCTTCCTGACGGAAGCCTGCTCGACCGTGCGCGTTTTCTCGAGCTGACGGCGAAGGAAGTGACCATTTCGCAGCTCGCCGCCCACGACGTCAAGGTGCGCCTCATGGGCGACTTCGCGATTATCCACGCTCGAACAACGTTCGTGGCAGCAGACGGCAGCGCCAAGTCGGGTCGCTATACCGACGTGTGGGCGAAACGCGATGGCAAGTGGCTCGCAGTGTCAGCGCACGTGACTCGCTTGTAGCGAAGGGCGAGCGCAGCGCGGGTTGATCCGAGATCGTCGTGAATCCAGCGCGTCAATGTCTCCACGGCCAAATGATCGCGAAGAACCGTACCCAGAGGCGGCATCTGGCTCGACGGACTCCTTGATCGCATTCGGACGAGCAGCGCGCTCCGATTGGGCAGCTCAGAATCCACCAGCGTGGTGGTGCCTTCGGCGGCCCCTGGAGCCTGCCATTTGGTGCGCAGGCCCACGAGGCCTCGCGCGACCGCGTCACCATCACGGATCAGATCGCTCTGTTTCAACACGGGGCCGAGCGCCGCGATTTCACCCGTTCCGTCGTGGCAACTGCCACAGTTGGCGAACAGGTATCCCAGAACGGCGCGCGTGCGTGGGTTTCCGGTCGTGATCCTCGGCGCACTTGCCGCCCCTGCAATCCTCGAAGTCGTCAGTCGGCGCTCATCGACCAGCGTGCTCAAAATGAGCATGCCAGGCTCGATCGCTTCGGCGTGAATCGCATTGGGATCTCGATCGGGGGACAGTTGCAGGGCATTAAACCCGAGTGGCCGTGGACGCCGTGCGCCGTGGCAGGCCATGCAGTCGTCGGCCGATGGAATACTGTGCTTACGGCCCGGGGCAATCTCGACCAGGTTTGGTTCTCCCTGGCTTGATGCCAGAAACGCTTCGTCCTGGGTGGCGTTCCAGATGTAACTGGCGAATATCCACCGATCGTGCGTAGCTCGCCAAAGAAATCTGGTTTCTACCTTCTGCTCGTTGAACACGAATTCCTCCCAGAACCGGGTACCAACCGGGAACTCCCAGTGTTCGGAATCACGGTCGTCGATCACAGATCCCGGAGGCAGATACACCCAGCGAGCCTTGGCTGCACCATCCGACCACAGGGCATATTGCGGCGAAAACGCGCGATTGTTGGAGTCGATCAAACCAACCCGGCCTCGCTCATAGAGTCCTGTCTGCGTCAGCTTCTGCGGTACCACGGGTGCTGCTTGACTGTCCGCGACAACCGGCCAATTCGCCGCCATCAGGATCGACCCGGCGACCAGCAGGGACGACATCGCGCCAGTCTGAACGACGCCGCGCATCACTGCCCTTCTGGCGGATCGACGGGCGCCGGCACGCGATTGCGGACTGGCTTGAGCGACCGCAGATATGCAAACAACGATCGAATGTCCTCATCGTTCAGAGATGCGACGACCGGGTATGGCATTGGCGGCAGTAAGGGACGTCCCTTCCCCTCATGTCGGCCGGTCTTCATCGTCGCGATGAACATCTCTTCGGTCCAGTTCCCGAGCCCGGTGTCGACGTCAGGCGTGAGGTTGGCAGTGAAACTGATGCCCCACGGTCCGGCAAACGCCGTGTTGGTTGCCGCACCCAGCCAGGTCCATGGGCTCGGCGTGTCGAACCCTAATCCTTCCCTAAGCTGCTGCCAGCCTCTTCGTCGCACCCTAAAATCTTCCTAACGCAACGGATATACTCGGGAACTTTCCGGATGATCGACGCACAACTTGCCGGGTTCCTCCAGGAGGGATTGGGCATTCACATCGGCACGCGCACTGAGCGGCTGGAGCCCAATGGAGCGCGCGCCATTGCCGTGAAGGTCGAGGACGATGGTCGACAGGTGATTGTCTACGTTCCTACAATCGCCGCGCATCGCGTGCTCCCGGATCTCGAAGCAAACGGGCAAGCAGCAGTCGTCTTTGGCCGGCCGACCGATGACCGCGCGTGTCAGGTGAAAGGGATCTTCGTGGATTCGCGCGCGGCAACGACCGAAGAGCGGTTTCTCCTTCTTGCTCAATGGAACGGATACCTCGACAAACTGGGAGCGATAGGCATTCCGCGAGCGGCGGTGGCGGGTTGGATCACCTGGCCGGCGGTTGCTATTCGATTGCGCGTGACCGCTCTCTTTAATCAGACGCCTGGCCCGGAGGCCGGGACCCGCCTGCAATGAACGTCACCCTCGAATCACTGGCGACGTGCTTCCAAGGCCTTCTTCCAGCCATGTTGTTCACGTGCTCGCAAGATGGCGTGCCGAATGCGGCGTACCTCAGTCACGTGGATTACGTGGACGCCCGGCACGTCGCCCTCTCCTATCAGTTTTTCAACAAGAGCCGACGGAACATCGCTGAGAATCCGCACGCGCTCGTCATGGTGCCCGATCCGGATACGGGTCAGGGTTGGCAGCTGAGACTTCTTTTCGTCCGATCCGAACCGGAAGGCCCGCTGTTCGAGCGCATGGCCCTGCGGATTGAGGCGATTGCGTCGTACTGCGGACTCAAGGGCATCTTCAAGCTTCGGGCGGCCGACGTCTATGAGGTTCTCTCAATCGAGCCGTCGGTTGAGGAGCCGGCCACCTCCGTCGGCACACGCTTCCATCCGACGCGAGGCTCCGGCCTTCCGCATGCGGTTTTCACGATAAAGGCGCTGCAGGATCTCGCCGATCGCATCCAGCGCACGGACTCGCTCGAATCCCTGGTGGACGCGATTCTGGCCGGCCTCGAGGAGAGCTTCGGCTTCAGGAACTCAATGATTCTTGTCCCGGCCGAGGAAGCCGGCGTCCTCGTGACCATTGCCACTCGCGGCTATCCACAGAACGGCTCCGGCGCTGAGGCCCGTATCGGCGAGGGCATCGTTGGCTTGGTTGCCGAGGCGCGGAAGCCTATCCGAATTTCCGGGTTGATGCGAGGCATGCTCTTCGCTTACGCGATGCATCACGGCAGCCAGGATGCGCAAACGGCGGCGCTGAGAGGGCGTATTCCGCTGCCCGGGCTGCCCAACCCCGAGAGCCAGCTCGGAGTGCCACTGACGGTGCGCGGTGAATTGGTTGGCGTGCTGTGCCTCGAGAGCGACTCGCCGTACCGCTTTCATGAGGAAGACAAGTCCTCAATCGAACTGCTTGGCAACTATCTCGCCATCGCCATTCAGAACATGCAATTACACGAGGAGCGCACGACGGAGTCGGTAGAGTCTTTGGCGAGACCGTCGCACGCGGCAACATCCGCTGTCTCGAGCCTCGACACGCGCGCTGCTCCAACGCGGCAGGTCGTCTACCACTGTGCCGACGAATGCATCACGGTGGACAACGAGTATCTGATCCGAAGCCTCCCGGCACGAATCCTGTGGCGCCTTCTGAAGACCCACGAACAGACCGGTCGGAATGAGTTCACCAATCGTGAACTTCGGCTCGACAAGTCGCTGAATTTACCGGACTTCAAGGACAATCTCGAGACTCGACTCCTTCTGCTTCGTCGCCGGCTGGAGTACAAGTGCCCGGACATCAAGATCGTGACGCGCGCACGCGGTCGTTTCGCGTTGGAGTTGGGTTGCGCCCTTGTGTTGAGCACGGAGCCCTAAGCGCTGAAACCACAAGAAAATGCAACGCCCCAGCCTTCGCCATAAGGCGCACGGCAGCTCGTCTGGATTGCGTGTCTGACCGGTATTGTCTTCGTCCTTCGCAGCGGCATTCCTTGGTAGATGCTCCGTCCGCGTCGCCGCTCGGACGGGCTCCTGCGGGCGGGACTCGGAGTCGGTAAACACTGCGGCGTCGATCGTTATTGACGGCATGCGCCTCCCGCCGCGCTTGATCATGATAGGACGAGCTGCAAACGCGTGTTGCCGCGCCCGGACGGCTGCATCGTAGCCGCGGTCCTGCCGTGCGGAACCCGTTTCTCGCAAGCAATGCGAGCGTCGACCAATACACGCGTGACGCCGCTAGCACGCGCTGAGTCGGCCGCCACTTCATGCCCCGCCGGCCCTGCTGGTGGCATAATCGCGCGCATGCGACGGCTGGTGCTGGCGCTGATCTGCGCCGCAGGCGCTACGACGCTCGACGCGGTACAGCCGTCTGCCCCCGACGTGCTCACCAGCACGCTGCGCCGCGCCGGCGAACGCGTCGAGCACTTCTTCCGCCGCGCCCAGAGCCTCGTCTGCCTCGAGATCGTGCACCTGCAGCCGTTGAACTTCTCGATGACAAGCACGGGGCTCGGACGCACGGTCGAATCCGACTCCGTGTGTCGTGGCCAGCGGCCGGCGAGGACCAGCCGTCGGGCGAAGCGCGCACGCTGCGGCAGCTGCTGAATGTGAACGGACAGCCGCCGCGCAAGAACGACGCGAAGAACTGCACCACGCCGGACAGGATAGCTCGGAAACACAGCCGCTGTCGCTGCTGCTGCCCTCCCGGCGCCGTGACTACGTGTTCACGCACGCCGGTGTGGCCACCCTGGATGGGCGCGGCGCCATCATGATCGACTACCGCGAAGTGAAACGCGCCGAGGCGCAGTCGCGCCTCATCGACGCAGCGACGACTGCGTCAGCGTGGGGGTCGAGGGCGGCGCCAGCGGGCGGTTGTGGATCGATGGCGAGACGTTCGACGTGCTCCGGCTCGATCAGCAGCTGGACGGCTGGGTGGATATTCCGTTACCACGCACGGCGCGGCGCATGGTTGCCGGGTACCTCACGAGCTGGACGATGGAGCGGAAGGACACGTCGACTCGATTCCGGCGCGTGACGTTTCAGAATCCGAACGAGGCGCTGGTGCTGCCCGAGTCGTCCTTGTCGCTTCGCATCATGCGGGGCGCGGAGACGCCTCGCCTAAGAGACCACCGCGATCGCCACTAACAGCGCTTCCTCACGGGCGGACCCATTGTCAGGCAAATGAAACGCGTGCACGAGTCGAATCTGAAATGGAAACTGCCGCTGCCAGTCCGCAACGAGCAGAAGATTACTCATGAGTAGTCGCCTAGGGCTTACCTTATCCGCCCGAAAGCACCAATTGGATCGGGCTGCTTGGACGGTGGGGCGAACAGTCGAGAAGCTTTTGTCTCGGGCCAGTCACCGCCCAGCACCCGACACCGTGCCGGTCAGCGTGACAGTCGGCGAATCGTTGTACACCGCGGCAGCCTCGCGCGCGGACGCAAACCGAGTTGCAGGCAGCTGACGCGCGTTGATTGCGATCGACAACCGCTCACCGGCGAATGGATCGGGCGAGATTGCCAGATATTCGTTGGCAAACGTGACGGCATGGCCCGCTTCCTCGGGAGCCTCGCTCCAGCCGTTGCAAAACGTCAACGACGCCAAGTCGCCAATCCGAAGAAATCTGTAGTCGCGCAGCAACTCGTCCAAGGTAGTGCTGCGTTCCTGTCCCAGAAAGTCGTCGCGCAACGATTCCATCTCGATGAAGAACGGGGTCCACGCCGCATCGTCACGATATCGGCGGTAGATGTGTACCGCGTGCTGGGCCACGAGAGCGGCTGAATATGGCGTCTCAGCGAGCCGTTGAACACCTCGCGGCCACACGCCCCGCCGGTCCTCGTCTGGCAGGGTCATGAAGTCGAGGATCTCACCCGAGTTGGCGTCCAGAATCGGCCCTGCGTCAACCTCGCGCCAGCCGTTGTCGTGTTCCCTGATGGCGAGCAGAATCGCGGCCCGTCGGGGCGAGTCCGGAAATCCATCCCCTTGCCATTGCTCCATGATGGTGGCTGCCAGCTGCGCGTGATCGGGCTGAGTGATGAGGAGTGGGGTTGTGCCTTTTCGTCGAATGATCATCGCTGATTCGCTCGTCGCAGACCTTCACGCGCCGTGGCGGAATCGGGATCCAGCCACAGCGCTTCCGCAAAGTAGTTCCGCGCCGACTCGCGATTGCCACCGGCCAGCTCCAGCAGCCCAAGGTTGGTGTAAGCCGTGCTGTCGTGCGAATCGAATCGCAGGGACGTCTCGAATGCGGCACGGGCCGCGTGATCCTGGCCGAGCTTCGTCTTCGCGGCTCCAAGGAGATCGTAGACAGGCGCGAACGACGAATCCAAGGCGATCGCCTCTTCTGCCAGCGTGATCGCTTCGTCAGCCCGTCCGCGCAGAAAGGCCGACACCGCCGCGAAGTAGGACGACGACGCTTTGTGTGGCGCGATCTGCCGGAGACCTTCGACCGTTGCATCGAGCCGGACGGTGTCGCCCGCGTCGGCCAACAGGGTCGCGACTTGCTCGAACGCTTCAGCAGTCACCGGTTCGGCGCGGCTTGCACGCCGTGCAACCTCCAAAGCTTCCTCAGCGGAGCCGGTTGCCGCCAGAAGCTTCGAGCGGGCGACGAGGGTCAGCGGGGCCGGCGAGCGATCAGCGGTCAAGGTCGTGAACCACGACAGCGCATCTCCGGCACGTCGCATCAGCACCGCGCTCCGCACAAACCCATCGAGCGCTTGCGCATCCGAAGGATCGAGCGTCAGCGCCCGGACGTAGTCGTTGAAAGCGGTGGTGTGCGCGTCGCGCTTCGCCATCATCAGCCCACGGTTCCGCCACTGCGCGGCCGTGGCCGACGCGATTGCGTTGCGAACGATCGCCGGGCCTTGAATGACACCTTCTGAAGCCGAGGGCGCGAGCGCCGCGACGTTGCCGGCAACGTCACGCCGATGAATCTCGCGTGGCGCAGAAAACTCCAGCGACATCCGGTCGTCGGTCAGTATCGAACTTCCCGACGAGTAGCGCGCACAGCTCCTCAGGGCCACCGACGAACAATGACCAGATGGCAAAAGGCTCGACGGCCCCGACGAGTGCCAGGTCGTCGGCCACGCCGTGCCTCGCCCAATGCCGCTCGATGTTGGTCAGTCGAGGACCAATCGGTGCGTTCGACGCCAGCAGCAGCAGGTCGTCCCCACCCACCAGCCAGGCTGTGGCATCAGGAAAGACTGAGCGAAACGTGGCGACGATAGCCCGAAGGTCGGCGTCGCTGATGTTGTAGGTGTTCGCCCATTGGCAAACGATGCCCCCGGGCGCCAGGCGATCACGAACGGTCTGAAAGAACTCGCGTGTGAAGAGCGCCGCGACGCCTGCGATCCACGGGTTGGATGGCTCGGAAATGACGACATCGTACTGCCGGCTCGACAAGACCAGGTGCGAGCGCCCATCGCCCACGATCAGGTGTGTTCGCGGATCCCTTAGCGCATCGTGGTTCTCGGAGACAAAGTGCTGTGACGCCTCGACAACCTCCCGTGACAGCTCGATCACGTCCGCACGGCGGATGGGATGTCGAAGGGCAGAACCGACGGTCACGCCGCTACCAAGCCCGACGATCGCCACATCACGAGGATTCTCGTGGAGAAGCAGCGGCAGATGAGCAATCAACTTCTGCGTCAGCATATCGCCCCGATTCGACGCATCCGTCTTGCCGTCGACTGCAAGCGTTGTCGTCCCCGTGAGTCGCTTGACAGATACCGTTGCCACAGCGCCTTCGCCGTAATACAGGAGCGTGCCCGCCTTGAGTTGTGTTTCAAGATCCAAATCCTTTGGGACGAACGGCGCGTAGAGATACACGCCACTCGCGAGAAGGGCACGATCCCAGGATGGACTCAGCGCGATGATCAGCGTTGCAAGGCCGCTGGCGAGGATGCTGCGCATGCGATCCGCACTCGTGAGGCCCGCCCAGACAGCAACGACCAGGGCCGCGACAACGAGGCCCGAGCTCACGACCGTCATCGTGTGTTGAAGCCCGAGGCGAGGGATCAATACGAACCCGGCGGCGAGCGAGCCCAGCACAGCGCCGATCGTGTTCAGCGAGTAGAGGACCGAAAACCTTCGCTCCGCCGCGCGCAGCGGGTCGTCGACCAGTCTGAGCGCCAGCGGGAATGCGGCCCCGAGACACATAGTGGTCGGCAGGATCAGCGCTGCCGCCAGGAACAGGCCTTGCGATCAGCATCTGATCGAAGGTCAGCGACCCCGACGCCACTTGACGCGCGACCAGACGCGGCACAGCCCCGCCTGCCAGCGCGGAAGTCAGGCTTGCAGTCGCCGCCGCGACCGTCAACGTCAGCGACAACCAGACCGCAACGCGCCGCGAACGCGCAACCAGGACGGCCCCGAGACCGGATCCGACCGCGATTCCGAGAATCACGGCCGCGAGCGTGGCGGCAAACGCGTAAATCGTGGGCCCCAGCACTAGCGTGAGGACACGGGTCCAGGCAATCTCATGGATCAACGCGGCAAATCCCGAAATGCCGAGCACGACCATCGGCACGAGGCTGCGGGGGTTGGAGCCTTCGGTCGCGGCCAACGCGCGCGGCGGCTGCTTCTTGCCTCGCTTGTTGCGGGCAGGTACAACTTCGTCGCCGACGTTAGTGATATGTCGACGGCGCAGCGACGAGTGCCTCCAGACAAGCGCCCCAGCCGCACACGCGGCAATGCCGCTGCCAGCGACGGCAACAATCGTCGTGCCGGAAAGACCAAGTGTCGGGATCAACCAGAATCCAGCCAGCAGCGCGCCGGCAGCGGCGCCGACTGTGTTGAGCGTGTAGAGCAGGCTCGTCGACCACGCACGGTTGACGGCGTCACTCGCAAACCAGCGAATGGCAAGGGGGAACGTCGCACCGAGCGCGGTCGCGGGGACGAGAACCAGGATGACACACGACGCCACTCGCACCGCCGCAAAGAGCGCACCTGGCGATCCGTCTGCGTAGGCCCAGCGAAGCATCGGCGTGAGCCCGTTCAGCTCATATGGCAGGACGAACGCAAAGATCCCGACCGCAACTTCGAGGAGCGCGTACCCGATGAGCGCTTGCCGCGGCCGAAGGCCGGGCGCGACTCGCCCTCCGATCGCGGCACCGAGCGCAAGACCGCCCAGGAACGCGGCAACCACCGAGCTTGCTGCAGCCGTCGAGTGCCCGAGATAGAGCGTCAGGAGCCGAGTCCAGCTGACTTGATAAATGAGCCCTGCCAGCCCAGAACACGTGTACGCCAGCAGGAAGAGCCACGCCAAAGACGGTCGTCCTGGTCAGCGGCGAGAGAAGCGGCCGCGGCGAACGCGTGCGTGTGGCGAGGCCTTGCCATCGAGAAACGCTCGCAGTTCCGCCAGCACGAGATCGGGCGCGTCTTCCTGCAGGTTGTGACCGGCGGGAAGCGATCGCCCGCTGACGTTGGTCGCACGTTCCTTCCAGATCGAGAGGACGTCATAGAGCCGACCCATCGGCGCCTTGGCGCCCCATAACGCGAGCAACGGACACGCGATCTTCTTGTCGAGATCGGTCTTGTCATGCTCCAGATCGATCGACGCGGCCGCGCGATAGTCCTCGCACATGCCGTGAATGTTCGCAGGGTCGCTGCGCACGCGCAGATACTCGGCGTTGATCTCGGACGTCATTTTCGGCGCGAGGCGTTCGAGTTCTTCCTTGATCTGATTCTCTGGCGCGGGCGCGGGACGCAGGTAGTTGAACCAGTGAAAGTAGGCTTGAACGAACTCGAGCGTGACGTGGGTATAGAGATAGTGCGTCGGAACGATGTCGAGCACCGCCAGATGCGTCACCTTGTCGGCATGGTCCAACGCCATGCGATGCCCGACGCGACCGCCGCGATCGTGACCGATGACCGCGAAATTCTCGAACCCGAGCTTCCCCATCACTTCGACCTGATCCAATGCCATCGCCCGCTTCGAATAGCTCGCGTGCTTGTCAGCATCGGGCGGCTTGCTGCTATCGCCGTACCCACGGAGGTCGGTCACCACGATGGTGTGGTCCTTGGCGAGCTCGGGCGCAACCAGACGCCAGGAGATATGCGACTGCGGCGCGCCATGAAGCAGCAGCACCGGAGGGCCCTGGCCAGCCATCACGCCATTGATGGTGGCCCCCGTCACGTGCACCTTGAGTGGCTTGAACCCGGGGAAGAATCGCGGCTCGGTGGTCCCCGTCGCAGGCTGAACCAGCGCCGTGGCCTCGCCCCGCGAGCCTGGCAGGGCGGTGGCGGCGACGACCGCGGTCATCTGGCGCAGGAGATCGCGCCGGGTCACGCGTTTGGTGGTCATCCGCGTAGAATAGCGCCGAGTTCACCATGAAAACACTCGCAACTCTGACGTCGCTGGTCGTGCTGTCGCTGGCCGGGGTTTCTGCCCAACGGCCTGCAGATGCCCCGCCGACGGGTCCGGCCGGCAAGGCTCCCGACACGGTATTTCTCGAAGATCTGACCTGGGCCGAGGCTCGCGACCTCGTCAAGGCCGGCACGACCACCGTCATCATCGGCACCGCGGGCACCGAACAGAAAGGGCCGCACATGGTGGATGGCGAGCACAAGTTCGTGCTCGAGTACACCGCCGACAAGATCGCGCGCGGCCTCGGCAAGACCCTCGTCGCACCCATCATCACGTATGTGCCCGAAGGGAGCTGGGATCCGCCCAGCGGTCATATGGGCAAACCTGGCACCATCACGCTCCCGGAAGATCGTTTCGTGGAACTGCTCGTCAGTGCCGGCCGGAGCCTCAAGTCCGGCGGATTTACGACGATCCTGTTCGTGGGCGAGTCTGGTGGCAATCGCACTGGTATGCGAACAGCGGCCGCCAAGCTGAACGAACTGTGGAAGGGCGAGGTTAAGGCGTTCTGGGTGGACGACTATTACACCAAGTCGCACGCCGATCAGCGCACCTACATCACGAGCAAGCTCGGGATCCCCGTCGACCAGATTGGCGGGCACGCCAACATCCAGGACACGTCGGAGATGCTGTTCGTCAACGCCAAGCATGTGCGGAAGAACAAGCTGGCGCCTGGCGGTGGCTACGAAAACAGCGGCGTCAGCGGCGACCCGACTAAGGCCACTGCCGAACTGGGCAAGACGTTCGTGCAGATCAAGATCGACAACGCCATCGCGCAGGCGAAGGGATTGATTGCCGGCACCATTCAGCCGGCAGCAGCCGAAGCCCCTGGCGCTGCTGGACCGGGCGGGGGTGGTGGCGGTGGTCGCCGTGCGGCGGGTCCCGCCGGGAACGCGCCCGCAACGCCACCGGGTCCGACCGTTGCGACCGCGCCCGCCGGCATCTCGCCGTCGCAGGCGCCGGACACGGTCTTCATCGACGAGCTCACCTGGGAAGAAACGCGCGACGGGATCAAGGCGGGCAAAACGACGGTGATCGTGCCAATCGGCGGTACCGAGAAGAACGGGTACCACATGATTCTCGGCAAGCACAATTACATCGTCACGCATGGCGCCAACCTGATGGCTCGGCGGCTCAAAAACGCCCTCGTCGCGCCGACGATTCAGTACGTGCCTGAAGGCGATCCAGATCGCGCCGGGCCTGGGGTGATCTCACTGCCGTCGCCCGCGTACGACATGTTGCTCGACGCCGCTGCACGAAGCCTGAAGGCGCACGGCTTTACTGACATCCTCTTCATCGGCGACAGCGGCGGCAATCAAGCCGGGATGACCAACGTCGCCAACAAGCTGAACGAAGAATGGAAGGACGGCGGCGCCAAGGTGTACGCCCTGACGGGCTACTACGAAGAGGGACGAGTGCACTACCGGGCTTGGATGGAAGCGGCCTTTGGCTACGACGAAAGCATCATCGGCAGCCATGCCGGCATCAGCGACACGGCGCAAATGCTGCACGTGCGACCTGCCGGCATTCGGAAGGATCAGATCAAACCGTGGGGTGGACCCGCGGACTCCGGTGTCTCAGGCGACCCGATGAAGGCCACTGCCGAGATTGGCCGCATGGGTCTCGAGTTCAAGGTGAACGCGGCGATCAATCAGTACAAGCTGCTGAAGAACCCGCCGGTGCGGCGCGGACGGCCGGGGGGCTAACAGTCGCGTTCGTAGCTACTTTTTCGCTACCAATTTCAACACGCGCGCGGCTGCGCTGTCAGTGACGACATAGATTGCGCCCTCGGGTCCCTGGCGAACGTCGCGGATCCGTTCCTTCAGATCGGTGAGCAGACGCTCTTCACCGGTCACGCGATCCCCATCCATGACGAGTCGAACGAGATCGCGGGTCTGGTGACCGCCGATGAACAGGTTTCCCTTCCAGGCGGGGAACATCGAGCCGGTATAGAACACCATGCCGCTGGGTCCGATCACGGGATCCCAGTAGTAGCGCGGCTGTTCCATCCCCTCCTGCTCCGTGATGCCGCCGGTAATGGCCCCGCCCCGATACTCGATTCCGTAGGCGATAGTCGGCCAGCCGTAGTCCTTCCCTTTCTGGACGAGATTGAGCTCATCACCACCGCGCGTGCCGTGTTCCACCTCCCAGAGCGCGCCGGTCGCCGGATGCAAGGTGGCCGACTGGATGTTGCGGTGACCAATCGACCAGATTTCCGGACGCACCCCGTCTTTTCCAACGAATGGGTTGTCTTTCGGAATCGTCCCATCGGCGTTGATGCGAACGATCTTGCCGAGCAGACTGTCCATCTTCTGCGATTGCATCCGGCCTTCGGTGATCGACCGGTCGCCCTGCGTCACGAACAATGTGCCGTCGCGACCGAACACCAGTCGGCTGCCAAAGTGAAGCCTCGAGTTGAGCGTCGGTGCCTGGTGATAGATGACCTCCACGTTCTCGACTCGCGGGGCCGTCGCATCGTCCACCAACTTTCCGCGAGCGACAGCCGTGTTATTGAGGCCGCCGTCGCGCGGCTCGGCGTAACTCCAGTAGATCAACCCGTTCTTCGCAAAGCCAGGGTCGAGCGCAACATCAAGCAAACCTCCCTGCCCACGGGCGTCAACAGCCGGGAGCCCCGCTACCGGTTCTGAGATCTTGCCGTCAGACGCGACGACACGCAGACGTCCCGGCCGCTCGGTCACGAGCATCTTGCCGTCAGGGAGGAACGTCAGCGCCCAGGGATTTTCCAGTTTTTCGGCAACCGTCACCACGTCGAAGGCGACGTTCGACTTGTTCTCCGTGACACGATTCTGTCCAGCAAAAGCCGGCTTCTGGCCTGGAGCGTTGGGCGGGTTGGGATCGACACCACCTTGTTGTGCGCCAACCTGAACGGCCACCACACCGACAATGAGAAAGGCCTGGATGAACACTACGGGAGTAGATCGCATGGATGTCCTCAGTCTTGCGATGTTACCCCGAGGCGTGGCGCTTTTCGGAATCGCCCCGCGGAGACCACCCCACCGCGCAAAGTCCGCGGGAAGAGCCCTGGAGCAGGACTCAGAAAATGCTGCTAGCTACTGGTCGACGCGAAACGTGCGGCTGCCCGCCGGGGCACCGTCGAGGAAGATCTCGACCTTGTAATCGCCAGGAGGGAACCCACCTGCACTCTGTAGGTGAAACTCAGTCGCGGCCGCGTCCCGGTAGGACACTTCCTTTTTCGGCTCGTCGATCACCCGGCCGGCATAGCTCCACTTCGCGCCAATCGTGCCCGCTCCCTTGTCGGCCGTCAGCACAGCCACGTAAACCGTTTCGTTGTGCTTGAAGGTGGAGCAATGGCTCGCAACGCTGTTGTCGGGGTTGAGCGAGCGCCCGAGTTGGATGGTGTCGACGCGCAGTGGCCCGCGGCTGCACGCGATGGCAGCGGCCAGGAGAAGCCCAACGGCATACACCTTGATCCCACGTCCCACTGTCATGATGGTCATCATACTTTTCGTAGCAAACGGTCAAGAGGTTTAGGCCCGCCTTTGGTGTGACCACACAACAGCCCGTGTAAGGTTTTTCGCCGACTAGCGACTGATCCCGGCAGGAGGACACACACCGTGATCGGTCTGCTGTTGTGGCTGTGGCAAACCCTCGTGGCGTTGATCGTTGGCATCAGCAGCGCGGTGCTAACCGCAATCTCCCCGGCATCGTCGTCTGCTCCGTTGTCACTGCATCGCTGTCACGTGGAAGGCCTCGCGGAAGAGGTTCTGTGTGGCGCGTTTGAGGTCTTCGAGGACCGCGATGCAGCCACCGGTCGTCGCCTTCAGCTTCGCCTCACCGTCGTGCCGGCGCTGGGGAGAAATGCAAAACCCGATCCCCTTGTAATCCTTGCCGGAGGTCCCGGCCAGGGAGCTCGGGCGTATGTGCCCCTTGTTCCGCGATATTTCCAGCGCCTGCGGCGAACGCGAGACATCGTGCTCCTCGACCTGCGCGGTACCGGCGATTCAGCACCGCTCAAATGCCGAAGCGACGAAGCAACGATCAGTCTTCTGTCCGGAGGCGGCGACCCAGCGAATGTGGCCAGGACGTGTCTCTCGAATCTCGACGCAGACCCTCGCTTTTACACGCACCACTACTCGATGGCCGATCTCCGTGACGTGTTGCAGCAGCTTGGATACGCCCAGGTCAATCTCTGGGGAGGGTCGTGGGGCACGCGGTCGGCACTCGTCTTTTCGGCAGCCTTCCCGGACTTCGTCCGGCGAGTCGTGCTCGATGGTGCCGTGGCGGTGACCATGGACTTCCCGTGGTCGTACCCGACGGATGCGGCACGTGCACTCGACCGGCTAGTCAGCGACTGCGAGGAGGATCACGGGTGTCGCGAGGCCTTCCCATCGCCGCGCGAGGAGATCAGCCAATGGCTCGCCGATCTCGAGCGTCGGCCCGTGGTCGCGACCGTCCGCCACCCGCGCTCGGCGGCACCCATGAAACTCGAGCTCGATCGACGAGCCGCGACCGAAGTGTTGCGCGCCGCAATCTACTCCCCGCTCGACGCCAGCCGCATTGTGATGGCGATTTACCGCGCCAGGCGCGGTGATCTCGGCCCGATCGTCGCGATGGCCGAGCGCGCATCGAGCTGGTCGGTCGATACGATGGCCATCGGTCAGACGTTCGCCATTCTGTGCTCCGAGGATGTCGGCCGGCATCCGCCGCCAATGACCTCCCGCGACACACTGTTCGGCCACGGTGCAATCGACTTTTGGGTCGAGAGTTGTCGGGTGTGGCCCAAAGGGCGCGGTCACAGCCTCTCAGAACAGACGGTTCTCGAGATTCCGGCACTGATCCTCTCTGGCGATCTTGATCCTGTTACGCCGCCGAGCCGCGGCGAGGCCATGCGGAAGCACTTCCCAAACAGCCTTCACGTCATCGCGCCGGGCGGCGGTCACAACGTCTCGTTCAGCGGCTGCATTCCTCGACTGATTGCCGAGTTCATCGACGCCCACGAATGGCGGGGACTCGATACGTCGTGTGCCGCTGCCATTGCGCGACCGCCATTCGTCACGTCGATGGCGGGAGGACAGCCATGATGGCCCTTCGTGGAGTGCGAAAGACCTTTGGATCCATCGTGGCCGTGAGCGACGTCTCGTTTGTCGCAGCCAATGGCGAAGTGACTGGCCTTCTGGGTCCGAACGGCGCGGGCAAGACCACCACGCTTCGCATGCTGACGGGTGCGCTGAAGCCGGAGCGAGGCACTGTCATGATCGATGACATCGATGCGCATCGCCGGCCGTACGAGGCCCGAGCGCGTCTGGGTGTGGTACCGGAAATTGTGGGACTCTACGACCGATTGACGGTCCGAGAGCATCTTCTCTATTCGGCGGAGCTGCACGGTGGCAATCGCGTCGACCTGAATCGACGAGTCGACATCGTTCTCGAGCGCGCGGATCTCACCCGGCTCGCAAGCCGTCGTGCCGCAACGCTTTCGCTGGGCCAACGTCGCCGCGTTGCGCTCGCACGGGCGCTCGTTCATGAGCCTGCCAACGTCCTGTTCGACGAACCGACCAATGGGCTTGACGTCCTGGGAGTGCGTGACGTGCGAGCCGAGATTCGACGACTGGCGGCAGCGGGCTGCGCCGTGATCGTATCAACGCACGTGATGCCCGAGATCAGCGCGGTCTGCGATCGCATCGTCGTCCTCGCGAAAGGTGAAGTGGTTGCGACGGGCACTCCGCGAGACATTCAGGAGCGAACCGGTGCCTCGACACTTGAAGAGGCCTTTGTTCGAACGATTGGATCTGCCGAGGGGCTCAACTAATGCTGCATCACGTCCTGGTCGTTTTCAGGAAGGAGATCACGGATGCCGTCCGTGATCGGCGTTCCCTGCTTTCAGCGTCGATGTATGCCCTCTGGGCGCCGGTTGCCGTTGGTATCGCGCTCAGCGCGATCGCCCGCGACCGTGCACCGGACCGGCCTCTGACGATAGCGATTGATGCCGCTGAACGGGCCGACGCGCTGGTCGGCTATCTGAAGCAGCACTCCGTCACGATCGTCGATCCTCCCGGAGACAGCGACGACGCGGTGCGTTCGCAATCCCTGCAAGTGGCCCTCGTCGTTCGTGAGGAGTACGGATCCCGATTCGAGGCTGCCAAACCCGCTCCGGTCGAGTTGCTCTACGATAGCTCTCGGTCGGCCTCAGTGACACAGGCCGACCGGCTCAGACGGTTGCTCAACGCATACGACCAGCAGGTGGCGGACACACGGCTCCTCGTGCGCGGTATCAGCCCGGAAGTCGTCGCCGCCGTAAAGGTCGTAGATAAGGACCTGTCGAGTGCGGCTGCTCGCGCCGGCAGGATGTTGGCCATGCTGCCGGTTTTTCTGTTGCTGGCGGCATTTGCGGGCAGCATGGGCGTCGCGATCGATGCGACTGCGGGCGAACGTGAACGCGATTCGTTGGAGTCGCTTCTCATCCATCCGGTTTCGCCACACTCGATACTCGTCGGCAAGTGGGGTGCTGCGGCAGTCGTGAGCGCTGCGACCCTGCTTCTGATGGTCGTGACCACGGCCGGCGTGCTGTCGCTGCCACCGATTCGTTCCATCGACTTGCCAATCGGCTTGTCGTCGAACGACGCGATCGTTGTGTTTCTGATACTGGTGCCGCTTGCCTTCCTCGCCCCAGCTCTACAAATGCTGACGTCCGTATTTGCCACCAGCTACAAAGAGGCGCAGACGCAGGTCTCCCTACTGTTGCTGATCCCCATGATTCCCGGGTTCCTGCTGGCGTTCGGCTCGCTGACCGAAAGGTGGTGGCACCGCATCGCACCAATCCTTTCACAGCAGGTGCTGGTGACCGACGTGCTCGCCGGGCGAATGCCTGGCGTCCTCGCGATCCTGCTCCCAGCCACGGCCACAATGGTCGCCGCCCTGGCTGCAATCGCGGTGGCGGCTCGGCTACTAACCCGTGAGCGCGCCGCCAGGGGCCACGCTTGATGATGGAGGACCGCGACGCGCGGTTCCTCCGGATCGTGAACCAGCACGGCGACGCTCTACGCCGTCTGACATTTGGCTATGAACGTGATCCCGGTCGCCGGCAGGACCTGGAGCAGGAAATTCTCCTTGCGGTGTGGCAGGCACTCCCAACGTTTGCGGGCCAGTGCAGTGAGCGGACGTTCGTCCTCCGAGTCGCGCACAATCGCGCCATCAGTCACATCCGTCATTGGAGCTTGCGCGCCACCGCCCCATTGGACGATGGGGAGCCGATCGCGACGAACGACGCCGACCCGGAGCAGGCGGCTAGCCGCGAGCAACGCCGTGCGGCACTCACGGCAGCCGTTCGTGCGCTGCCTCTCGCACTCCGGCAAGTCATTCTCCTGTTGCTCGAAGGACTCAGCCATCGCGAGATCGGCGAGGTGCTGGGGATCAGCGATGGTAACGTCGCGGTGCGGGCCACCCGCGCCCGCAAGGCGTTGACCGACGCACTGACCGCGCCCAAGGAACGATGATGACGAATCCCAACGAAGAACTTCAGAGCTGGATGGCCGACTGGCAGCAGACCGGTACCGCTCGACCTGCGGGTGATGCGCTGCAGCGGTACGTCCGGCACCGAAGCCGTCATGCTGGTAACAAGTCTCGTGATTGAAGCATTGGTGGCCGTGATCGGCGCCACTGGACTCACCTACTTGTGGTGGACGCGTGTTGATCCATTGGAACGGGCGGTCATGGCCACCGTCGCAGTGGCGTGCATCGGTTTGCTCGTCTTTGGCTGGTGGAATTGGCGAGGGTCGTTCAAGGCTGCTGGCGAAACGACGGCGGTCTATCTCGAGCTTTCGGCGAGCCGGCTTGCCCGGTTTCGACGCGCGCTCTATGCTGGCTGGACGCTGCTGGCGGTCGAAGCCGTCGCCTTCACTATCTGGGTGTGGTACCGAACCAACGTGGTCGGCGGACCAGGCGCGAACCGAGCCGCCTGGCCGTGGCTGCTGCTGGTCGGCATGTGCGGCGGGGCGGCCGTCTGGCTCACCGTGCTGGGTCGCTGGGCACGCCGTGAGGCAATCGTGATTGAGCATCTGCGTCGCGAGTACCACGAACAATGAGACCCGTACGAGTCGTCGCCCCCAGGAGCGAAACCCTCGCTACAATGACTAGCGGCTCCGCCTGAAACCGCCGAGAAAACAGATTGAGGGAACTCTTATGGCGAGGAGAGGGCGTCCTGGGCGAACGCTGTTGGGCCCTTCAGTCGGTCTGCTCTTCTGTACCGCAGTCGGGCTTCACAGCGCATCGTTTGGCAGGCTGACGCTCGAGGTCTCGACTCGAGCACGTGCACTCCACCCTGGCGAAGCCGTTCTTCTCACGGTCACGCCGTCGCGACCACTCGTCGCTCTCGAAGGCACTGCGTTCGATCACCCGGTGAGCGTTTGGCAGGAGAGCGCCTCTCAGTTGGCAAGCGCTAGCAGGTATCCCGCTCGAGACCGCACCGGTTGCCTCTGAGATCACCCTTCGAGCGACGTCGGCGGATGGCGAAACAACGACTAGCGCAGTGACGATTGCGGTTGACGCTGCAGCCTTCGACACCCGGCGCTTGAAAGTGGCCGAGCAGTTCGTCAACCCACCGAAGTCAATGATGCCCCGGATCACGAAGGAATCCGAGACGCTGGCCGCCGTCTTCGCCAGCTCACCGCCTCAGCGCATCTGGCGCGGACCCTTCCGACGACCGGTACCGGGGCAGTCCACCAGCAGCTTCGGACGGTTGAGCATCCTCAATGGCGTGTCGCGCGGACGACACCAGGGCGCGGACTTTCGCGCATCGACAGGGACACCGGTGATGGCACCAAACGCCGGAACAATCGCGTTGGTTGCCAATCACTATTTTTCCGGACGCACCGTGGTCATCGATCACGGCGGCGGGCTGTTGTCACTGTTCGCCCACTTTTCACGAATCGCCGTCAAGGCGGGGGGGACGGTCAAGACGGGAGAGCAATTGGGCGACGCAGGCGCGACCGGGCGCGTGACCGGTCCTCACGTGCATTGGACTGTTCGACTGCAGGGGGTTGCCATCGATCCGCTGTCACTGATAGCGGCGTTGGACGGCTTCGAAGAAGGGGCAGCAGGATTGCACTGAAACTCGGACGGATCACGGAAACGAATTAAAGATAGCCACGAAGGCTCGAAGACACGAAGGATTTCTGGTTGCTGCTTCGTGACTTCGTGGCCATCGTGGATCCGTGTTTACTTGTTTCTGTGGCTCGTCCGTCTCACCGCGTCGAGTCCGTCAGTGCCTGGTAAACCAGCTTCGCGGAGCTGCCTCGAAGGTCGGGCGTTCCTCGGCCGGGCGTGCTGCCATTGAGATTCTGGATCATGCCGACGACGATGATGTCGTTGACGGGATCGATCCAGAACCAGGTGCCGAAGGCACCGCCCCAATAGTAGGTGCCCTTTCCTTGTGGACGACCGCCAGCGGCTGGATCCATCACGATGGCGAAGTCCAATCCAAAGCCGAGTCCTTCCTGCGCGGGGCCATACGTATCGACCTTGACGCCGTCCGCAAGGACATTCTTCCGCATCAACTCGATCGTCGCGGGCTTCAGCAGCCGGGCGCCCTCCAGCTCTCCACCGTTCGCAAGCATTTGCGCGAAGCGCCAGTAGTCTTCGGTCGTCGACAACAAGCCGCCGCTTCCCGAGAGGTACACAGGTTTCAGCGAAGGATCGCCGGTGCGGGGAGCCGTCGTGATCTTCTTGTCCGCGTCGTATGTATGGACGCGCGTGACGCGCCCGAGCTTCGCCTTGTCCACCCAGAAGCCCGTGTCGTTCATCTTGAGGGGATCGAAAATTCGCTTCTGTAAGAACACGTCGAGACTTTGTCCCGACAACTTTTCGACGATGTAGCCCTGGATGTCGACGCTTGGCCCGTATCGCCAGTCGGTTCCGGGCTGAACCGCTAGCGGAATAGTGGCCAGCTTGTCGATCATCGCCTGCAGCGGCTTGTCGCGGGCGGTGAGCTCGACCTTCCTGTACGCTTCCGCGGCGCTGACGTCGAAGCCCGCGGTATGACTCATCAACTCGCGCATCGTCATGGGATGCGACTGAGCGACGAGGCCCGCGTCGGTAGCAACCCTTAGATCCTTGAACTGCGGAATGTGTTTGGCGACGGGATCATCGAGTGTCCACTTGCCTTCTTCGAACAACATCATCATCGCGACACCGGCAATCGGCTTGGTCATCGACGCGATCCGGAAGATCGTGTCTTTTGCCAGCGGTGTCTTCGCTTCGAGATCCTGGTAGCCATAGGCATTGAATGCCACGACCTTGCCGCGACGCGACACCAGTGTCGTGATACCAGCCAACTGACCCTCGTCGACCAACGCGTGCATCTGTTGCTCGAAGGTCTTGAGCCCAGCGCTGGAGAATCCGACGGATTCCGGCGCGGCCATCGGGACCGCCGCGTGACTCGTCATGAAACCTGCACACGCGACGACAACCGCCGCTCCCAACACCCGCAGTGACGCGTATGACGAAGCCTTCATGGTTCCTCCTTCAGGGTGACGGCTGATTCTACTCACCTCGTGCGTCGGCGGACCGCCAATCTGGCGTGTAGCTCGGCCGGGACGCGCCGGCGGCGGAGGATGCGGTCAAATACTCGCGTTCGGCCCGCCGAATTGCCTTGTATCGCGCAAAGACGGTTCGTTGGTCCTCGAGGCCGAGCGCCGATCGCCACGAGCTGCCCCGGAAGGTATGGGCCAGCATCCGACGACCATGGTTCAGAACAAACCCGGGGTACGCGCGCATGACGGCAGGAACGTGCCGCAACTTCATCCAGCGTTCGGCGCGCCACCGCATGAACTCGATGTCGTCGGCGGAGAGATGTTCGGTCCGCACGACCGCGGTTGTGCCGTCGTATTCCTCGAGCCGACGGTTGACGATCAGCTGTCGTCGCTCGAAGTCCTTCGTCATCGGAGTGCCAGGATACGGTGTTGGATGCTGTATGTAGGGCCAGTCCACGTATCGACGGGCAAACGCCAGATTCTTCTCAATCGCCTCGCTGGTATCGTCTGGATTGCCCACGATGATGCCGCCCACGACGTACAGGCGCGAGCGGTGCAGCAGGTCGATGGCACGAATCGTGGCATTGCCGGTGCGCCGACCCGCTTCGCGCCGTGCGTTCTTGGCGGACGCCTTGAGAAAGGCGAGGTCGTCCTCGATGATGTTTTCAATCCCGAGAAACACGTAACGGAATCCTGCCTTCCGCATCAAGGGCGCGAGGCGTTCCCCGTGATTCGCAATCGCTGACGTCATGGCCTGAACGATGAAGTGAATGTCGTTGAGGCCGGCGTCGATGATGGCTCGACAGAGCGCCTCAAACCGTGCGACGTTCAACGTCAGGTTGTCGTCGACGAGGAAGATCGCACGCGCACCACGTCGGCGCGCATCGCTGATATCCGCGAGCACGCGGTCAAACGTCAGCGTGTGAAAGTTGCGGCCGCGCATTTCGATGATCGAACAGAAACTGCAGTCGTAGGTACAGCCCCGCGACGTTTCCACGACATCGACGGGTCGGCCGAGAAACGTGTAGCCCGACAAGACGCGCGCGTCGCGACGAGGCGGCGCGATTGAGCCATCCTCCAAGCGACTGACGTGACGCGGCGGGCCGTGGACGAAACCGGCGCCGCGCCTGATGGACAAGCCTGGTATGAGAGGTACGTTGTCCACCGTGGATTCGCGTTCGAGGTGTCGAAGCAGGTCGCGGAACGTCAGATCACCTTCCCCGCGTACCACAAAGTCGACACCGGCCGACGGCGCTTCATAGGCGTCGGGCGCCAGGCTCGGGTCGTAGCCACCGGCAACGATCTGCACATCGGGTTTGATGTGCCGCATCAAGCGGATGAGCTTGAGCGCGGTCCGCCGCTGGAAGGTCATCACCGACAGCCCGACCAGGTCGGGTCGAATCTCGTGCATCAGCCGTTCGACCGTCCTCACGACCGCCTGTTGGACCAGCACGAGATCGGCGATGGCGACCTGATGATGCCGATCGACGTTACCCGCCAGCGAGGCAAGCGCGCCGTTAGGCATACGCATGGCCAGCACCGGAGTGTGCTCGAAGGAGTCCGGCATCGAGAGGAGAAGCACCCGCATGGCAGCCTCGCGCTGCAAGCATACGACGCCTTCCACCGTGATGCGCGCGCCAAATAACTGTCCAGACCATCCGAGGCTTCCGCCGTCTGCCTTCGCGCCGAAGCGCTTGCGGCGGACCGCCGTAGCCTCGGCGGAGGCTGGTCAGGCGGAAGGTTCGACCACCTCCCAGCAGAACCGTGGCTACAATGGGCGGCAAACGCATCAGCTATGGCTACCGATTACCGTCGCGTTGCTGACTTCCTCCGAGACACGGTGGCGGCGAAGCCGCCGGAAGAGATCGGCAAGCTCAAGCCCCATCACGGGCCCGCACCGCCTCGGGTGCCGAGCGGCAATGATTTGACTCCTGAGGCAATCGAAAGTCGCTGGCGGGTGCCTACAGTCCCGCCATCGGTGCGCGCAGCCCTGCTCGACGACCGCACTGCGGCCGAGGCGCAGGTCTATGCGCGAAACATCGAGAACTTCATTGGCGCCGCTCGTGTCCCGATTGGGCTCATCGGCCCGCTTCGCGTCAACGGGTTGCACGCCAGTGGCGACTACTACGTGCCGCTGGCGACCACCGAAGCGGCGCTCATTGCCTCCCATTCACGAGGGGCACGTCTGATCACCGAGGCCGGCGGCTGCACGGCGGTCCTGCTCAACGAGGGCGTCAGCCGCGCACCAGGCTTTGCCTTCGACTCGATTGTGGATGCCGCGTTGTTTGTTGCGTGGGCAACCACGCAGATGGAGACTTTCCGCCGCATCGCGAGCGAGACCACGCGATACGGACGGCTGATTGACTTGCAGATCACGCTGGAGGGCAATCACGTTTACCTCGGCTTCGAGTTCACGACCGGCGATGCCTCGGGCCAGAACATGGTCACAATTGCCACTGACGCGATCTGTCAGTACATCGCGTCGAGCGCGCCGACTCAGCCCCGCTATTACTTCGTCGAGGCCAACCTCTCTGGAGACAAGAAGGCCACGACTCACTCCTTTACAACCGTTCGCGGACGCAAGGTGACGGCGGAAGTGCGTCTCTCAGCATCCCTCGTGACCTCGCGGCTGCATACGACAACGGATCGCCTGATGGATTACTGGCGGATGTCCGCGTTGGGCGGCGTCATGAGCGGCAGCATCGGAGTACAAGGTCACTACGCCAATGGCCTCGCGGCACTGTTTATTGCGACCGGTCAGGATGCGGCGTGCGTGGCCGAGGCGGCGGTCGGCGTCACACGCTTCGAGCCCCTGGAGGACGGTGGTTTCTACGCATCGGTCACGCTGCCAAACCTGATTGTCGGAACCGTCGGCGGCGGGACGGGACTTCCCACGCAGCGTGCGTGTCTCGAAATCATGGGGCTGGCTGGGGCCGGACACGCCCGGGCGCTGGCTGAGGTGACGGCCGCGGTTGCGCTCGCGGGTGAGCTGTCGATCACCGGGGCGCTGGCGGCTGGCCACTTCACCGATGCCCATCGCCGCCTGTCACGCGGCACGGCGGATCCGGCTCACAAGAGCGGTTCTTCGTGAACCGCTGGATCACGTACCAGCGCGAGCGATTTCCGCTGTTGGCTCATGCCCCACTGGTGGCGGCATTCAGCGCTTCGGCCGTGTGTTATTCGCGACTCGTGCGCGGGGAAGCAGGACTTCCTGCCGTGCGACCGCTGCTCGTCGCCTTCGTCACCGCGCTGCTGTTCTTCTTGCAGCTGCGGATCAGCGACGAGTTCAAAGACTACGAAGACGATGCGCGCTTTCGTCCGTATCGGGCCGTGCCGCGCGGTCTGGTGTCGCTGCGTGAGCTCGGTTGGATCGGCATCGGGGCAGCCCTCGTTCAGCTCGCCTTGGCGGTCTGGCTCAATGCATGGCTCGTGTGGCTGCTGATCCTCGCCTGGTTGTATCTCGCGTTGATGTCGCGCGAGTTTTTCGTTGCCGACTGGCTGAAGGCGCGGCCGTCCATCTACCTTGCGAGCCACATGGCGATCATCCCGCTCATCGATCTTTACGCTACGGCCTGTGACTGGCGGGTTGCTGGGCGGCTGTGGCCGCCTGGAGGCCTGTACTGGTTTCTCATCGTCAGTTACTTCAACGGCATCGTCGTGGAGCTGGGTCGTAAGATTCGCGCACCGCAGGACGAAGAACGGGGAGTGGAAACCTACAGCGCGCTGTGGGGCCGGACAACTGCCATTACGCTCTGGGTCGCCGCCATCGTCGTGACCGCGCTGGTCGCATGGCAAGCGGCGATGCGGATCCAGTTCGAACGTCCCGTGATCGGCATCCTTGTACTGCTCGTCGGAGGATGCGTCGTTGCCAGCGTTCGATTTGTCCGGCGACCGGCGAAGGGTGCTGGAAAGACCATCGAGATCGCATCCGGAATCTGGACGTTGTTGATGTACTTGAGTCTCGGTGCTCTCCCAGCGTTGCTGGGTGCGTAACCAACGTTGTGAAATTCATTCTTCGGCCCGAGGAGATCCCGTCGGCTTCGCTTCTGGGCGGAAAGGCGCGCGCCCTCGGTACACTCGCACGAGCCGGCCTCCCGGTTCCGAATTGGTTCGTCGTTTCGCCTGACGCCTTCTGGGCCTCACTTGGCGCCGATTCGTCACGCCTTACGCGTTCGGTCGACGCAGCGCTGGTTGCCGCCAGCGTCGCGAGTGTCATGCCGACGTCTGACGTGCGAACCGCGGTGGCGGATGCGCTGGCCGAACTGTGCCCGGACGGCTCGCCGGTCGCGGTGCGATCGTCGGCCAGTGACGAAGACGGCGTCGATCACTCCTTCGCAGGTCAGCTCGAGTCGTACCTGTTCGTTCAACCGGAGGACGTCGCGGAGCGAGTCGCGGCCGTCTGGCGATCGGGCTTCAGCAGCCGCCTGCTCGCCTACCGTCAGCAACACGGGCTGACAGTTCTACCGCACCCGCCGGCGGTTCTCGTGCAGCGCATGGTCGGATCAACAGTTTCCGGGGTCGCCTTCAGCGCAGATCCCGTGAGCGGCCGCCGCAGCGTGGCGGTTGTGAGCGCAGCGCTTGGCCTTGGCACGGGCCTCGTTTCCGGCGAATGCGATGCTGACACCTGGCACGTCGATCGGGCAGGCGCGATCATTTCGCGGAGCATCGTCACGAAACGAGCTGGTCACCGGCGCGATGAGACACATCCCGAAGGTGTACGTGCGGCACCAATTCCAGATGACCTCGCCGCGAAACCCGCCCTTTCCGACCAGCAGGTCATCGAGGTGGCGGCTCTGGCGCGACGCGCCGAAGGTCACTTCGGCCGACCGCAAGACATCGAATGGGCGTTCGACGATCGGCGCTTGTATCTCCTCCAGTCACGGCCGATCACGTCGCTCGCCCAACAGCCCGATCCAGACGGCACACTCATCATCTGGGACAACAGCAACATCGTCGAAAGCTACAGCGGCGTGACCACGCCCATGACGTTCTCGTTTGCGTCGGAAATCTATGAGCACGTGTACCGGCAGTTCTGCGTGATGATGCGCGTGCCCCGACGAGAAGTCGCGCGGCATGATCAGACGTTCCGCAATCTGCTGGGACTCGTCCGCGGCCGCTTGTACTACAACCTGCTCAACTGGTATCGCGTGCTGGCCTTGCTGCCAGGGTTCGCGATCAATCGCCGGTTCATGGAGCAGATGATGGGAGTCACAGTTGGATTGCCTGACGCGCTCGCCGAAGATATCGTCCGGCAGCGTTCCAGCAGTCGGCTTTCCGACTGGGTTCACGTTGCCAATAGTTTGTTCGGGCTGCTTCTTCAGCACTTCACGATCGATTCGCGCGTACGCGAGTTCTACCAACGGCTCGACGATGCATTGGCACCGCCTGCTCCGCCTCTCGGCGCGCGCTTGCCTGACGAGCTCGTTGCTCACTACCGGGATCTGCGCGACCGTCTTCTGCTGCACTGGGATGCGCCGCTCGTCAACGATTTCTTCGCCATGATCTTTTATGGCGTTCTCCGAAAGCTGACGCAGTCATGGTGTGGCGATCGAGAAGGAACGCTGCAGAACGATCTGATTAGCGGGCAAGGCGGCCTGGTCAGTGCGGAACCCGCGCTTCGATTGACCCGGTTGGCGGCTCTCGCGCGGGGCGATGAGGGTTTCGTGAGGCTTCTCGCGACCGCATCGCCGGCGGACATCGAAACTGCGCTGACAACTCGCGATGCTTTCGCGACAGAGTATCGATCGTACCTGGACAAGTTTGGCGAGCGATCGGTCAACGAGCTCAAGCTCGAGACCGAGACCCTTCACGACGATCCGTTGCCGCTGCTTCGAGCGGTCGGTCGTCTCGCCCAGCAGCGTGACGCACACGCAGGCGCTTCACACGGGACACCCGCCGTTTCGGGCGATGCCCTGCGCGCGGCTGGCGATCGCCGGGTGGTCAACGCGCTATCGAGACGCCCGATCAGGCGTTTCGTCTTCAACTGGGTGCTTCGTCATGCCCGGGCGCGTGTGCGCGATCGCGAGAACCTGCGGCTCGAGCGAACTCGCCTGTTCGGTCGGGTGCGCCGGATCTTTCTCGAGCTCGGGCGCAGGTTGAGTGCACTGAACCTCCTTGAAAACCCTCGCGACATCTTCTATCTCGAGGTTGACGAAGCGCTGGCCTTCGTCGAAGGACGCGCCACGACGACGGCGCTCCGTGACTTGGTGTCGATTCGACGCCGAGAGTTCGATCGATACAAGGAAATGCCGGCCCCTGATGATCGGTTCGAAACCCGGGGGATGGTCTACCACGCCCAGTCGTTTGCCGCGCCGGTTCAAGTGGCGATCGCCGAGGGCGACGAGCGACGCGGTCTCGGTTGCTGCCCTGGAGTCGTGCGCGGCAAGGTTCGCGTGGTCACCGATCCTCGGAATGTCGAGCTCGACCACGGATCGGTGCTCGTTGCCCAGCACACCGATCCCGGCTGGATTCTGATCTTCCCGTCCGCACTCGGTGTCCTGGTCGAGCGCGGGAGCCTGCTTTCTCATGCGGCGATCGTGGCTCGCGAGCTTGGCATTCCCGCCATCGTCTCCGTGCCCGGTGTCACCAGCTGGCTCGCTGACGGCGACCTGGTGGAACTCGACGGAAGCACTGGAGTCGTTCGCAAGCTCGCCTCAGAGGACGAGGCCTCCCGTGCGTAGCGAGGTCGCCACCCGCGCAGGCTTTACCGAAATTCGCTACGCCCAGGTCTGGGAGGACGCCGACGTTCTGCTCGACGCATTGAACATACGGGCGGGAGATGTGTGCGTCTCGATCGCCTCGGCAGGCGACAACGCACTGGCAATGCTCACCCGTGATCCCGCCCGCGTGGTCGCCCTCGATCTCAGCCCGGCGCAGCTGGCCTGCCTCGATCTCAGGGTCGCGGCGTTTCGCGCGCTCTCGCATCCAGAGCTGCTCGAACTGATCGGATCGCGGCCCTCGTCTCGTCGAGCAGCCCTCTATTCCCGCTGTCGGACGATGCTGCCCGACGAAAGTCGCCGATTCTGGGACTCACGACCTGACGCGATCGCCGGTGGAGCCGGAAGCGCCGGGAAGTTCGAGCGCTATTTCGCGCTGTTTCGCAATCGCGTGCTGCCGCTGGTCCATTCGCGGCGACGAGTGCTCGACCTTCTCACGCCGCGCGATCGCGCAGGTCGCGAGCGATTCTATGAAGACACCTGGAACACCTGGCGCTGGCGGGCGCTGTTTCGCGTGTTCTTCTCGCGGACGGCCATGGGACGTCTGGGCCGCGACCCCGAGTTCTTTCGTTACGTCACCGGAGACGTGGCCTCGCGCATCCTCGCCCGCACGCGCCATGCGGTGATTGAGCTGGACCCTGTCGTCAATCCGTATCTTCATTGGATTCTGACGGGTCATCACGGCAATGCCCTGCCGCTCTACCTGCGTCCGGAACACTTCGAGAAGATCCGCGGCAATCTCGACCGTCTCGAAGGGCGTTGCCAATCGATCGAGGAGTTCGCCAGCGGGGTCGGCCCAGGCGCGATCGATCGCTACAATCTGAGCGACCTGTTCGAATACGTCTCGATGGACCACTATCACCGCATGCTCGAGACGCTCGCCGCGGCGAGCCGCCCGCACGCACGACTGGCCTATTGGAACATGCTGGCGCCGCGCAGCCGGCCGCAGTCCATGGCCGCACGGCTGGCGCCGTTGAACGACCTTGGCGAACGGCTGCACCTGGCCGACAAGGCCTTCTTCTACAGTGCGTTCATCGTCGAGGAGGTCATCTGATCGGTGGCAGCACTGTCGTCGGGCAGCCGTGGCTGGCCGTTGCGGCCTTCATGGCTGCCTTCCTGACGCTGCTGGGTCTGCTGCGTTGGTTTCAACGTCGATACAGTCCGCACCCGGAGTTACCTCGAAAACTCTTGCACGCCGGTTCAGGATTGTTGACGCTGTCGTTTCCGTTTTTGTTCGACCGACTGTGGCCAGTTCTGCTGCTCACGGCAGGCAGCGCTACGCTGATTGCCGCGGTGAAGTTCATCAAGCCCTTGCGAAGACCGCTGGGGAACTGTAGTCGACGGCGTCTCTCGCACGACCCTCGGCGAAATCTACTTCCCGATCTCGGTTGCGATCGTCTTCGCGCTGTCTCTTGGACGGTCGGCCTTGTTGTTCTGCATACCAATCCTCGTGCTGACATTGGCCGATGCGACTGGGGCTCTCGTCGGGCTGCGGTACGGGCACACCCGCTTCGAAGGCGCCAGCAAGAGCGTGGAGGGGTCGGTCGCCTTCCTTGTTGTCGCGTTCTTCTGCATTCACATCCCGTTGCTGCTGTGGACCACAATCGGCCGCTCCGAAACGCTCTTGATCTCACTGACGATGGCGCTGCTGGTCATGCTGCTCGAAGGCAGCGCGTGGCGCGGTTTGGACAATCTCTTCATCCCGATCGGCGGCTTCTTTTTGCTGCAAGCCTACCTTCCCCTCGGATCCGATGAGCTCCTCCGGCGCTTCGTGGTCACGTCCCTATTGGTTCTGGTCGTCTTAGTCTCGCGGCGCTCGACCACCATGCTGGATGATTCGCTCCTGGTGGGAGCTTTCCTGTGTTACGTGACCTGGGCACTGGCGGGATGGCGGTGGATCGTCCCGCCGGCGATTGGCTTCCTGGGTTTCTCGCTCTATTCACCGGACGCCCCAAGCGATGGCCGTCGCTTTCACACCACCGCCACGATGCTGTCGATCTGGGCAGCCGCGGTTGCATGGCTCGCACTCGCACGGTGGCTTCGACAGCCGGCTTTGCTGTACCCATTCACCCTTGTGTTTGCCACGCACGTGGCCATCTTCAGCTTGAGTCGCACCGCGCACAGTCAGCCGACGCGTCCACTCCAGGGGCTGGCGGTCGGGGCGGTACTCCGCAGCTGGATGATGCTGATGCTGCCGTTCCTGGCGACGACGGCGTTGACGGCCCGCGGGGCCGTGCTCGCCCTATGGGGAGGCGTGGCCGTGGTCGTCGGCGTCGTGCTCTTCGCACTTGGTGAGCCGGCGATTCGAGATGCCCCGCAGACTCGTGCGCGCTGGGTGCGCCAGACCCTTTGTGCCTCCGGCGCCTCACTCGTCGGCTGGCTTGGGATGACTGGCTTGGATCGCTGGAGGTAATGCCCATGCCTCACGTGATTGAGCTCTCGCACACCGACGCGATGCCACAACGTCACGGGGACTCCATTGGTTCCGCCCCTTGGCGACGACTTGCGAGCGCATCGTCCCGATCGGCATCTGATGTTGCTGGACGATCGCGAGATGCTGCTGGCGCGCGCGTCGTGCTGGTGGACGAGCGCTCCGGCGTTGCCTGAGCATCGTGTCGGGCTGATCGGACACTATGCCGCCAACGACGAACCGAGCGGCTTGAGCATCCTTCGCGAAGCGCTGAACCTGCTCGAATTCGCAGGATGCACTATTGCGGTCGGACCGATGGATGGCAACACCTGGAGGCGCTACCGCTTCGTCTCAGAACGCGGAAGCGAACCGCCGTTCTTCCTCGAGCCGGACAACCCCGATGCGTGGCGCGAGCAGTTCGAACGCGTCGGGTTCCGAGTGATGGCGACCTATACGTCCGCGGTCACCGGCGATCTGACGAAGGAGGACCCTCGGCTGGATACGACCTTGGCCAAGCTGCAGAGTGAAGGGGTCACGATCCGTTCCTTCGACCCTGAAAATGCCGACACCGAGCTGAAGCAGCTCTTTCGCCTGTCGCTCGACAGCTTTCAGGCCAACTATCTCTATTCGCCGATCGACGAAGACGAGTTCATCGATCAGAATCGTCGAGCGCTGTCTTTCGTTGTGCCGGACCTGGTACTCATGGCGGAACGCGACTCTCGGCTGGTCGGCTTCCTCTTTGCGATACCCGACATCCTTCAACGCCAGCGCCGCGACGCAATCGATACGCTCATCATCAAGACGGTGGCGGTGGCGCCGTCGATGGCCAATCACGGACTGGGTGGGCTGCTGGTCGGACTCGTGCAGCGAAGAGCGCGTGGGCTTGGTTTTCGCCGCGCGATTCACGCATTGATGCACGAGCAGAACGTCTCACGGCACATCAGCCGTCGCTACGCGCACACGATTCGCCGGTACGCTCTTTATGTGCGGCGATTCCCCCGCGCAATCCCGGGATGAACATCGCTACTGTCCTGCGAGAACGCGCAATCGATAGCGCAGACCGTCCTGCGCTGATCGAGGGCAGTCGGGTGGTCACGTTTCTCGGGCTGGATCGAATGGCTGCCGGGATCGCTCGTCAACTACGCGCGGCTCGAGTCCAACCCGGAGATCGCGTCCTGGTGTTCTGTCCGATGTCGGTCGCGCTCTATGCCGTGCTCGTGGGCATCTGGCGCTGCGGTGCAACAGCTGTGTTCCTCGATCCCTCGACCGGACGAGCGCAGCTCGAACGATGTTGCGATCTGGTGTCTCCCCAAGCGTTTCTCGCGGTCCCTCGGGCGCATGTTTTACGGATTGCGTCGCGATCGATCCGGCGCATCCCCGTATGTCTTTCCATTGGACGATGGCTCCCCGGCGCCCGTACGCTCCGAATCGACGACGGCGCGAACGGTGACCCGGCCATTGAACCGGCGAACCAGGACACGCCCGCGTTGATCACGTTTACGAGCGGCAGCACGGGCCAGCCCAAGGCGGCGGTACGGTCGCACGGCTTTTTGCTCGCCCAACATCGAGTCCTTGCCCACGATCTGCACCTGCAGGCGGGGCAACGTGACCTCGCGGCGCTGCCGATTTTTGTTCTCGCCAACCTCGCATCAGCAGTGACAAGCATCATTCCTGACGCGGATCTTCGGGCGCCGGGCGACATCGCGCCCGCCCGGCTCCTGCGTCAGATTCGCTTGACCCAGCCGACGCGGGTTGCCGCCTCGCCAGCCCTTCTCGATCGACTCGCATCCCATGTGGCGTGGCATGGACACGTGCTCGAGACCTTCGAGGAAATCTATACGGGAGGCGCTCCGGTCTTTCCGCGACTTCTTCGTCGGCTGCAACAAGTCGCGCCTCAGGCAACCGTGGTGGCCGTGTACGGCTCGACGGAAGCAGAGCCAATCGCGCGAATCACCTGGAAAGAGATCCAACAGGAGGATCTTCGGGCAATGGAAGGCGGCGCCGGCCTGCTCGTCGGCAAGCCCATTACCGAGATCGGCCTGCGAGTGCTTCCCGACCGCTGGGGCCGACCCATCGGTCCCTACACGAGCGAGGCCTTCGAACACGACTCGCTTCGCGCGAACACCACTGGTGAAATCGTCGTGGCCGGTGAACACGTCTTGAGTGGTTATCTCGGAGGTCTGGGGGACAGCGAAACGAAGTTCAAAGTTGGCGATCGGACGTGGCACCGAACGGGAGATGCCGGGTATCTGGACGGCTCCGGCCGCTTGTGGCTGCTTGGCCGCGCGTCGGCCAAGCTCCGCGACGAGCATGGCGTGATCTATCCATTCGCGGTCGAATGCGCGGCGATGGCGGTGGAAGCGGTCCATCGTTGCGCACTGGTTCAGCACGAGGCATCGCGCGTGCTGGTCGCCCAACTGGAGCGTGATGAGATCGCTGCAGTGAGTGCTCGACTCGAACGACAGCTCGCCTGGGCACACCTTGCGGAAGTCCTGGTCGTACCTGAGATACCAGTCGATCGCCGACACAACGCCAAGGTCGACTACCCCGCGCTGCGCGCTCTTCTGGAACGCAGGGCAGCCAAACGTCAGCCGCGCAGCACGTCTTCGTAGGCGTTTTCGTAGAGCGGAACGATCCGTTCGGCGCAGTAGCGCGCACGGACCATCTCGGAGGCCGCGCGACCCATCGCGGCGCGGCGACTTGGATCCTCAATCAGATCGTACGCGTGCTGGGCCATCTGGCCCGCCGCATCGATTGGGCAGACAAATCCAGTAACGCCGTGCTCGACGATCTCGGGCAACCCCCCTGCGTTTGAGGCAATGACCGGCACTTCACACGCCATGGCTTCGAGCGCGGCGAGTCCAAAGCTTTCTTGCGCAGAAGGTAGCAGGAACAGGTCCGCGACCGAAAGCCAGCGCACCGGATCCTGCTGCTCTCCCGCAAAGATCACGTCGTTTGCCAACGAGTACGCTGATGCCATTTGCTCGATCTGCGGTCGCACCGGACCATCGCCGATGAGGAGCAGGCGCGCCGCGACACCCTTCTGACGTAGCCGACGAAATACGTCGAGCACGGTATCGAGTCGTTTCACCGGCCTGAAGTTCGACATGTGCGCGATCACGGCCTGCGTGCCCGGTGGATACAGCTCGTCCCGTAGCCGTTCATCGACTCGTCGGCGGTATTCCGAGCAGTCGAGAAAATTCGGAATGACTCGAATCGGCTTACGGACGCCGACCGCAGCGATGCTGTCGGCCTTCAGGCTTTCGGAGACGGCGGTTACTCCGTGTGATTGCTCAATCGAGAAGGCAACGACACGTGCGTAGGACGGATCGCTGCCAACCAACGTGATGTCCGTGCCGTGGAGGGTCGTCATCGTCCGGGGCGGGACCATCCCCGCTGATGACATCAGCATCTGGTCGGCGAGATAGGCCGCCGTCGCGTGCGGCACCGCGTAATGGGCATGGACGATGTCCAGCCGCCTCGACTCTGCGACGCGCGCGATCGTGTTCGCCAGGGCCAGCAGATATTGGGGTTCGCGAAAGAGGGGATACGACGGAACGACCACCGGCTCGAACGACAATCGCGGAACGTCGGCCTTCCATCGGAACGGCGGCTCGCTGCTGATGAGGTGAACTTCATGGCCCCGGCCAGCCAACGCTCGCGCCAGTTCGGTTGCCACCACGCCGCTGCCGCCGAGCGACGCGTAGCACACCATTCCGATCTTCATGGCTTGTCTTTGAAGAGATTCGCGCGCAGGAGCGGTTCGCGTACGACGATCCCTTCCGCGAATGCCACGCCTGCCAGCGCACCAAACTGTGCGTCCCGACTCTCAATCAGCTGCCGAAACGAGGGGGCCGTCAGGCGGGTGGCTACCGAACTCTCCTCGCTCGTCGCGAACTGGCTACGAAAACAATCGAGCGATTCGCGCTTCCGCTGGTACACCGCCGAGACATCAACCACAAACGACGGCGTGGCGCCGTCATTGATGAAATAGTGGCAGGTCCACTCGGGTCGCCACGGCTCCCGACCGGTTTCGTAGCGACTGAGACCACTCTTGAAGATCGCTTCTCGTAGCACACGGCTGGCAGAACCATGATCGGGATGCCGATCCTCCCAGTAAGGGATCGCGACGGCTCGCGGTCGCGCCTGCCGAATCAGATCCACGGCAGAGCGAATCATCTCCGGTGATGCCGCAATGCCACCATCCGGCCACCCGAGATTTTCGCGCCAGGCCGCGCCAAGGACGCGAGCGGCGGCGGCCGCCTCTTGCTGCCGCTGCTGCGGTGTGCCATTGCTCGACAGCTCGCCTTGCGTCAGGTCGCAAAGGCCGACGCGGTGGCCCGCTGCCGTATGCTGCGCGACGATGCCACCGATGCCGATCTCGATGTCGTCGGGATGGGGGCCGAAGACGAGAAGACCAACGGGCGTTACGTTAGCCATGCGCGTCGATTCTCCGCTCTCGGTGAGGCCGACGTCCAGTTGAGGTCGCCATCCTGACGGGACGATCGAGAAACGTGGAGAGCCGTCGTCCGGCCGCGGCCAGCTCGCGCTGATGGCGCGCGGATGGCTTACGAACGAACAGATTGACGTCGACCTGGACCGCCGAGGGGCGTGGCACGCGACGCCAGCTTCCGGCGAGTAAGCCGTCAACAATGACGTGATGCGGCGAGTCCTCCAGTGGTGGTGGCTGATTCGCCAAAGCCCGACGGTGAGCGAGCACCTCGTCGCGATCCTTGTAGGCAATCAAGAATTCGTCGTAGTTCGGGAGCAGGTAGGTCGTCGATGTCCTCGAGGGCCCGGCAGGCGCGCTTGTCGGCACCACCCAATAGCACAAGCCCCCGACATCAACACGTCTCAACGCCGGCTCGATGGCGGCTATTCCCGTTTTCGCCTGAGCTACGGTCAATCCCGACCACCAGACGAAGTCCTTGATCGTGGCTGGGCCATGACTGCGGAAATACCGCCGGGTCAGCTCGACGAGCGCTTCGTCAGGCGGGAGGCCCCGGCCACGCGGCACTCGTTCGTCCATCAGCGCATACGTGAACTGTTTGCCACGGCGAGGACCGCTGCAGATCAGGCCTTCGAGCTCCGCGTGCATCACGACGGCGGCCAGACGTGTGCCACGGGCGTCGATTCGCGCCACGGCGAGCACCGTGGAAAGTTCTGCCCGCGTGAGAAATCGGCGGCCTTGCAGCGCCTGCTCGATTGCTGCGTGGCTCTTCACGAAATGCCGGGCCTCGAGCTCGAACTTCCGATAGTAGTACCCATTGAAAGCCTGGACTCTCGGACCAGAGATTGCCAGGAACGAACGCAGATCGGCGGGCGCGACAAAGTGCCAGGTCGGCCGCAGAAGATGCGTGCGGAGAATACGGCCCTCGTCGAACGCACGATCGACGGCCTCGTCACAGAACGACCGACCGCGCAACCCAAGCCCCCACTTGGCGCCCGCATAGTCCTGAGCCTGCACCGCGCCAAGCCACGACACGACGTCCTCCGGGGTGTCCAGGGGGTTGCCGAGCAGCCGTTGGTTACGGAGACGCTGCTGAAGAATCGGAGACTTCACCACGAGTCGCAGGGCTCACGATGATGACACGGAGAGCGAATCCGGACGAAACTAGCTAGCGGCTCGCGAGACGGCACTGAGCTCGCCGAGCGCTCGCCTTCCCGACTTGTTCAAGTACATGCGCCGGTCGGCGGCAGTAATCAAGCTGTCGATGCTGGCACCATCATCAGGGAACATGCTGACCCCGACACTGATACCGAGCCTCTGGACAGCGCCGCTCGTGGTCTCGAGAACGACGCGTGCGACGGCGTCCTGCAGGAAATGCGCTCGCTCCTCGGCTTCGACCCGGTCACAGCCAGCGAGCACCACGACAAACTCGTCGCCTCCGTAGCGAGCGGAAAAGTCCGAGCCTCGGACGTGCGCGCGAATCGTCTCCGCCACCGCCTTCAACGCCTCGTCTCCTTTCTGGTGACCGTGTCCATCGTTGACTGCCTTGAAGTCGTCGAGGTCAACCATGATGAGAGCCGTGGGCACACGGCTGCCCTTCGGCTCGAAGACATTCTGCCGCAGGAACTGGGCCAACGCTCGCGAGTTGGGAAGCTCCGTCAGCGGATCGGTGAACGACACGTCACGCATCCGCTCGAAGGCGACGGCGTTGCGCAGCACCGATGCCACCTGCGGTGAGATGTGGTCGAGGACGTGTCGATGCTCGTCACGGAAGGGCTCGACGTCGACGTGATACACCGTGAGCGTGCCGATCAGCTCGTCGCCGTCAATCAGCGGATACGACAGGGCCGATTGGAAGGCGTGACCCGTGCCATAAAGCCCGGCGGCCTCGAAGTCCGCCGCGGCGTGCGCGTTGAGAGCCGCCGTGCGGTTGCGCGCCGCCCAGCCACTGGGCCCCTTGCCGTTGGGAATCGTGAAACGTGGGATGACCTCAGCGGACAGTCCGGTGGCAAAACGGCAGCGCAGGACATCCTCGCCGCGCTCGTGGAGAAACAGCACCCAGCTCGAGCCCGGCACGAGCCGACTGAGCTTCGACGTCAGGAGGGCCATCGTGTCGTCGACGCTGAGCCGTGTGCCGAGCGTCTGCGCGATGTCGTGGAGGGCCCGCATCTCCTGAGTCGCCAGCGAAATGTTCTGGTAAACCCAGGATGAAGTCGCGCGCGCCGGATCGTCGGCCAAGCCATTGCTCGGTGCGACCGCCTGACCGGCTTTCGCCGCGCAACGGACCGCTGACGGCACACTGCTCTCCGGCTTGTCGAGCCCGGGCAGGATGCCGATGAACAAGTCGACGAGCAGTGGATCCAGCGCGCGGCCAGCCTCGGACTGAAGCGTCGGGATGGCCTGCTCACGATCGATCGGCCCGTGATAAGGGCGCGTGGATGTGAGAGCGTCGAAGTAATCCACGACCGCCAGCACTCGCGCCCCAAGCGGCGTCTCCTCCCCACGCAAGCCGTCCGGATAGCCCGTCCCGTCCCACCGCTCATGATGGCTGCGGATCAGGGGGGCGACTGGATAACGGAAGGGCACCGCCTTGATGATCTCGGCGCCCACGACGGGGTGGATGCGCACGCGAGCGAACTCTTTCGCGGTGAGGCGTCCTGGCTTGGTCAGGATGTGCTCGGGAACCGCGAGCTTTCCAATGTCATGGAGGAGCGCGGCAACCTTGACGGCTTCGATGTCGTCCGTCGTCATTCCCGCGGCCTCGGCGAGCGCAGTCGCCCAGGCCTGGAGCCGGCGAACATGGTTTTCGCCGCTCCGCGAGTTCTCGATGGTCTGATCACGGGCATCGATTGCCCGCGCGAGCGCTTCGACGCTCGCGAGGTGAAGATCGGAGATCTCTTTGACGTGACGCTGCTGTTCCTCGACGTGACGCTGCTGTTCCTCGACCCGCCCGAGATAGATTCGGTACGCTTTGAACGTCACGAACAACGGCCCGAAGGCAAGCACCAGTACCCACACAAATGCGCCCGCGGTCGCCGACAACAACACCGCGAGCCCGGCGCCGATGAAGCACGCGGGCGCGGTCCAGAGAAAGTGGTCGTACCAGGTGCGGGCCACCGGCTCGTTCTTGTCGAGAGCCACTGCCGTCGCCACCAGCCAGGAGTTCAGGGCAAAAAAGAGGACGGTCGCGGCGATCGTCGTCTGACTCAACACCAGCGGTGCATTGTTCGGGAAGCCACCCAGGGCGCTGACGACCAACCCCGTGGTTTGAATCGTGATGACCAGCGTGGCGGCACTGAACAACGTCCGAACCATTGACGGCCGCCCGCGCGCGTTGAGCAAGCACTGCGCCGCGGCGCTGGCACCGGCGATGATCATTCCCTGGTCCGCACCGAGAAGTACCAGCGCCAGAAAATCGGTGAAGTAGGACATCGAGAGGGTCGCCTTGCCGCGAGCGATCGGCAGGGGCACCTTGAGTCCAGAGATGACGAACGATCCCGCCAGCAACACCAGAAACAAGAACGGTTCGTCCAGGCGGACCTGCGGCAGTCGCAGCGCGAGCACGCCGGCGCCGGCACCAATGACCGCTCCGGAATAGCCTCGCGCCAATTGCAAACGTCGCTGGTCCTGACTCATTTTTGTGAGTCCATCGCACCGGAGACTTGCAAGGCAGGTGCTCAAACTCATCAGCGAGATAAGTCCTATGGAATCAGTAGTTACGAAGTGCGAGGTGGTCGGGCGATTCGACCAGAGTGTACCAACCCGGAGCACGGCCCCGCGACGCTCGAACAAAACTGTTTTGAATTCAACAAGTTAGGTCGGATGTTCCGAAACGGCTCACACTTTGTGCCGTCATGGGACACCGTTCATGTCAGGAGCGCACAGGCGAGGCCTCGAACCTGCTGGATGTCACTCCAACGACCACGATTGACGCGCCAGTATCATGGCCGGATGCAAACCACAGCTCCGGTGCTCGTTCTGGTGGCTTTCGTGAGCGGACCGTCGGTGTCGGCCGCTCAATCGCCGGGAGCCAGTCAACCCGATGTGGTCGCAGAGCTCCGAGCGTTGCGAGCCGAGCTCACCGAGGCGCGCAATGAGCTTCAAAAGCTTCGAGCCGACGTCGATCAACTGAAGGGTGCCCCGCCACAGGCCGAACCGGCGGTTCCTTTGTCAACCGCCGTGGAAATCCTCCAGAGTCAGGTCGCGGAACACGCGCAGACCAAGGTCGAATCCGCTTCGCGGATGCCGCTCAAGATTCTCGGGACGATCCATTCGACCGTGGCCTCGAACAGCGGTGAAGCCAACTGGCTCGACAACCCGAACATCGTCGCGGCGGCACCGCCTCGAACCGGGTCGTTCAACGCGTCGATGCGACAAACCCGGTTAGGCGTTCGCGCCGAGGGTCTCGCGCTCGGCTCGTGGCAAGGAAGTGGTGCGGTCGTCTTCGATTTCTTTGGAGGGATTCCGTCGTTCCAGACCGGGCAGGTGATGGGTCTTCCGCGTCTCGTGTATGCGTTCGCTCGTTTCGAGCGCGGAGGCACGGCCCTGCAGGTCGGTCAGGACGAAATGATGCTGGCGCCGCGAAATCCAACCTCCGTCGCCGCGCTGTCGTTTCCCTTGTTGTTCCGCTCGGGCAATCTCTATCTCCGCACGCCACAGGCCCGCTATGAACATCGACTCGCCGGATCGGACAGCGGCGAACTTCGGGCGACGGTTGGCATCGTGGCACCGGTTGGCGGCGACGACCGTACGGCCGCTTTTACGTTTGTCCCCCTGGCGCTCGCCGGCGAGCGATCGCGCCTGCCTGGTGTCCAGGGCCGCGTGGCCTGGCAGCGCGGCGACAACGACCGCGGCGCATCACTTGGTCTGTCGGGTCACTACAGTCGCGAGCGACCGTTGGACGTCTCGGTCACGAGCTATGCCGCGGCCGTCGACTTTCACGTGCAGGGCGAACGAGTGGGTGTGGCCGGCGAGGCGTTTTTCGGCGACAACCTGGATGCCTTTGGTGGAGCGCTCAGCCAAGTGTCGGAATCGGCGGGAGGTTTCCTCGAGACGCGCCTCAGGCCCGCTCAGCGATGGGAAGTGGTTTTTGGCGGTGGGACGGATCGACCAAGAGATCCAGTTCTGTTGACCCGGAACAACTCCGCCTACAGCAGCCTGACGTTCCGGCCTACCCCGGAAGTGGCGACGTCATTCGAGTATCGATGGCTGGAAACGACGGCTAACGTGCAAAAGCGGCGCAATCATCACTTCAACTGGGCGCTTGCGTACTCGTTCTGATTCGTGGGCGCAACAACTGTGACCCTCACGTCGAATGGCGTGTGGATGCTGGCGTCCTCGGCAAAGCCGCGGAGGACGTACACGCCCGGCTTGTCGAAGGTGACGTTCGTGGTGGCGCGCCCATCCGCCACCCGGACGACGCGGGGATCGAAAACGGCGATGCCAGGCCCGCGCCACTGAATCCAGCTCACGCGAAGCGATTGGTTCATCGGCAGCTCGTCGGGTGCGGTTGGCGGCCGCTTGATCCCCGCGACCCGTGCGCCGCGATCCGCGCGCGGCTTGGGATTGCCGTCGTCCGCGATGGAGACCGCGAGGGTCAGCGCCTTGCCGACCTCAGTGGTTGCGCCCTGCGGCGCATCCACCACTCGCGGCGCTTCGTTGGGCGGCTCGTCGAAGTCCACGGCCGTGCGGCTGCCGCGATTGGCCGAGATGGTGTGCTGATCGATCTCCCACACCGGCCACAACGAGCCGTAGGCCCGCAGCGTGACGCCGTTGGCCTTGACCGTCCAGACGAGGTCGCGATCCTTGGGGAACGTCGAGGGCAGGGTGATCTTGAAGGCGAACTGCTGGCGCCGCGGCTCAAAAAACTCCGGCTGCCCCATGTCCTCGCCGTTGAAGCCGTTGTCCGACCCGACGCGGACGTTGAGGCGCTCCTCGTAGTTGCGATTGAGGTAGCCGAACCACATGTCGAACGATCCATCCGGATTGCGCGACCAGCCCTCGAAGACCGGCTGGACGCTCTGGCCGCGCGCGTAACGGACGGTATTGGTGTAGACCTCCGGCGCGGTCCCCGGCGCGGCTGACGGCGCCTGGGCCGAGACGAGGGCCTGCGCGACGAGCACCAGTCCGACCGCCGCCCATGGTCCGAGGCGTGATCGCATGATGCCTTCGCCCGCTCGCCTGGTGCCGGGAATCAACATCATCTGTTCCAATGACCCGATAGCGCCTTTGAACTGGAAACTGACAGTCTGTGAATCAATCGACCGGGTGAATCAATCGATCCGGTGGCTTCCGGCTTCAGAGTTTGTGAATAAATCGATCGCGTGGCTTCCGGCTTCAGCCGGAAGACAATGCCCGCGCCCAACTTCGCGCGCGAAGGCGGAAGCCAGCGCAGTGAGCATTCAGCGCTCGCGCTCCGTGGCACGGCGCTTCTGGCGCTCCGCCGCCATGGTTTTGTAGTCGTCCTCTTCGAGATACGTCCAGGTGACCCACGCGAATGCCATCTCGTCGATCGTGCGCTGGCCGTAACCTACCCAATTGCGGGGATCCGGGTTGCTGCGGTTGGCCGCGGTGTTGTCGTGCCACAGGATCGTGTGGAGCATCGTGCCCGCCGGCAGCAGCGGCGTTACATCGTCCGCGTAGTTGTAGACCTTGTGCCAGTTGAACTCGAAGCCCATGCAGTTGAGCATCTCGGTCCGGCCGGTCGGGAGAATCGCCTCCACGCACATGCGCTTGCCACGATTGTGCATGTGAGGCTGCAGTGCGGTGATGCGCGCCGGCCGCGCAAAGCGGTAGTAGCCGTCATGCCGCGAGACGGTGTTCGGCGGAATATCGAGATCCGGATGCGAGTTGGCGATCTGCAGCGAGATCTGGTGGTACTTGGGCACGTAGCCCTTCGGGTAGAACTTCAGCCCGATGCGTGTTCGGTCCACTGTCTCGGTGCCTGAGGCGTGGTAGTGCAGGTTGAAGCGGATCTTCGCGCCCGCCTTCACGAGCTTGGCCGTGCCGTCCGGCAGGATGTCGCCGTTCTTGCCGACGGCGTATTCGTTCAGGAAGCTCTCGCTGTTGGTACCGCGATCGTCCAGCCGTCCCGAGAGCACTTCGTCCTCATCGACTTCCTGGATGAGATATGTGAGCAGATGATGGACCACCGTGCGCGCGCCCGGCCCCGGCTTGGCCTCGACCGCCTGGAGGTACCGGTCCTCGGTCAGCCCCGAATCGGCGATGTAGTCGATCCACAGGTCGGCGGCGTTCGCTGGCACGACATGCGGCTTGGGAATCTGCACGATGAGATCGGGTGTACCGATGTGCCATGCCTCTTCGTCTGGAAACACCGGAGGCGGCGGCAGGTCGGCGGGATTGCCGCGCGGCGCGCCCGCGTCGGACCACGCGGCGATCGTGGCGATCTCTTCGTCGGTCAACGACGGGTCGTCCTTGAACGCCTGGATGCCAACGTTTCGCTCGATGTGCCACGGCGGCATGATGCGATCGCGCACCCGGGTCTTGATCGCGCGCGCCCAGGGGCGCACATCCTCGTAGGTCATGAGTGACATCGGCGCATTGGTGCCGGGGCGGTGGCACGACTGGCACGAGCGCTGAAGGATGGGCGCGACGTGCTTCGTGTAGGTGATTTCCGGGGTCGCGGTCCGTGCCGGAGCCGAGCCGCTCTGTGCGGTCGGGTTCGCCGGAATCAGGCCGAGCACGAGGACGCCGACTATCCCGACGCCGAAGGATCTCGCGTGCATGGTCATCCTTCCTTTGGTAGTGCCAGTTGCTTACTGCGTTCGCTTTCTCGGTTTGATCGTCTGCACCTCGAACGAGCGCACGTCGTAGTTGTTCGAGAGCACGACCTCCGAGCCGGTGATCTCCACGGACTGCCCGACGTAGGGCATCAGCTTGGCATACTTGTCGCGCGTCATCGGACCCCAGAGGCGGAACAGGCCATCCCCGTCGCTGAGCACGCCGAGCGCGGCTCCCTTTTGGAGCAGACAAATCTTCGCACACTCCACATGCGCCGCGCCGGTGCCGGCGGCGACGCCCTTCTGCTTGTAGCAGGAGATATCGACGATTTCGCCGGCCAGGGTCATGGGCGCCCGACGGCTGATCACCGGCTCCTGCGGTGAGACCGACGCGACGGCCGAAAGCGTGAGCACGACGGCCAGGATCGAAGCGTGTCGCATGGGCAGCACCCGTCGAGGCAAACCTGTCGAACGGATTGCGCAGCTTACATGCTTCGTGCCCCGGGCTGTCAAGACACCGGCCTGCGCGGGGGGACACGCACGGTCCTGTAGACTCTTCCCGCCTATGAGTGGCCCAGTCGGCCCGCCATCCCGCCTCGCCCGGGAGCTCGGCCTGCTCGGCCTGACCGCGACCGGGGTCTGCTCGATGATCGGCGCCGGCATCAACGTCATCCCGTTCATGATCCAGCGCAACGTGCCTGGCATCGGGCCGCACGTGCTGGCAGCGTACGCGTTCGCGGCACTGCCCGCCGTGCTGGCGGGCCTGTGCTATGCGATGCTCGGCTCGGCGATGCCTCGCGCCGGCGGCAGCTACGTGTACGCCAGCCGCGGATTGAGTCCCTACCTCGGATTCGTCGCATCGTTCTCCCAGTGGTTCTCGCTGTGCGTGGCAATCGGCGTCGTCTCGTACGTGCTGGTGCCCTTCCTCCGCGACATTGCCGTCGCCCTGGACTGGTCTACCGTCGCCGCCACGCTGGAACGTGGTCGCGTGCGCCTCGCGATTGCACTCGGCGTGCTCTGGATCGCGGCGGCGATCAACCTCCGCGGCGTCGCGCTCTACGAGCGCCTGATCGTGCCGCTCATGTTCCTGACGTTCGCGCTCGGCGGCGTTGTGATCGTGGCGGGATTCGCCTTCGACCATGCGGACTTCGCCTCGGCGTTGCTCGCCCGCGATGGTCGCATCGTGCCGGCGCCGGCGAATGTGCCGCTCTCCGCGGCGACTTTCTTGCCCGCGGCCGCGCTGCTCTTCGCCTCGTTCATCGGCTTCGACTCCATCGCGCAAGCCGGTGGCGAAGCCAGAAACCCCGGACGAAACCTGCCGCTCGCGATCGGCCTCGCGGTGGGTTCGGTCGGCGTGTTCTACCTGCTCTTCACCGCGGCGGTGTACCACGCTGTGCCATGGGCGTACATCGCGGCCGAAGCCGAGCAGCGCGACCTCACGGCTCCGGGCCTGCTCGGCTATTTGCTGCCGCCGTTCTGGACGGTCGTGATCGTATCGGCCGCTGCCGTAGCGCTCGCCAAGGACCTGCCGCCCATGCTGCTCGGGGTGTCGCGGCTGATGTTCGCGTGGGCCGCCGACGGGATCTTTCCGGCCCGGGTGGCCGGCGTGCACCCGCGATTCCGGACGCCCCACGTGGCGATTGTTGCCAGCGGCGTGATGGCCACGCTCGGAATTCTCGGCAGCCACCTGGCCGGGGACTTCTTTCTTGGCGTGGACATTCTCGTGACGTCGATGCTGGTGAACTTCCTTGTGATGGCCATCTCTGTGTTGACGCTGCCGGAGCGTAACCCGGCGCTCGCGCGCGCGGTGACGGTGCTCCCTTCGCGTCGGCTCCAGCGGGTTTTGGGGATCGTCAGCATCTTCGTGCTGGCCGGTTTCCTGGTGGTCCACACGGTGAAGGACCTGACGGCTCCTGCCGCCGCGTGGTACTTCCGCTCCACATGGCTATGGGCAGCCGTCATGGCTGCCGGCTCGGCGTTGTACTGGCGCGAGGTGCGTGCGCTCCGCCGGGCGGGAGTGGATCTGCACACGCGCTTCGCCACCCTGCCACCCGAATGACTTCCATCGATCGATTCGATCTCTCGCCCGACCTGTCGATCTCGAGAGTGGTCACCGGACTGTGGCAGATCGCCGACATGGAACGCGACGGCAAGACCGTCGATCGCGATCGCGCTGTCGCCGCGATCGCACGCTACGACGCCGCCGGAATGACGACCTTCGACATGGCCGATCATTACGGGTCGGCCGAGCTCATCGCGGGCGACTATCGGCGGCGGGCGCCACAGGCGTCCGTGCAGTGGCTGACGAAGTGGGTGCCGCGCCCAGGGCCCGTGTCGCGCGTCGATGTGCGCGCGGCTGTCGAGCGCGCGCTGACGCGGCTCGGAACCAATGCGATCGATCTGCTCCAGTTTCACGCCTGGAACTATGCGGACCCGAGCTGGCTTGAAGCGCTGTTTCTGCTCCAGGACCTCAAGCGCGAGGGCCTGATCCGTCAGCTGGGGCTGACCAACGTTGACACCGCTCACCTCGGCATCGTCATCGCCAGCGGAATCGAGGTGATCTCCAACCAGGTGTCGTTCTCGCTGCTCGATCAACGCGCCCGGCGCGGGATGGTGCCGTTCTGCCAGGCCCATGGTGTCCATCTGCTGGCCTACGGTACGCTCGCTGGAGGCTGGCTCAGCGAGCGCTGGCTCGGGCGCGACGAGCCCGATTGGGAACGGACCGGAACGTGGTCGCAGATGAAGTACGGGCGCTTCATCCGCGCGATTGGGGGCTGGGAGGCGCTGCAGCGGGTGCTGCACGCGGCAGCGACCGTTGGCGCGCGTCACGGAGTCTCGATCGCCAACGTCGCGAGCCGGTACGTGCTCGAACAGCCCGGCGTCGCCGCCGTGATTGTCGGCGCCCGACTTGGCGAGCGCGATCACATCGACGACACACGCCGGTTGTTCACGTGGCGCTTGAGCCATGCCGATCGGCACGACCTGCAGGCGGCAATCGACACGCTCCACCCGATTCCCGGCGATTGTGGAGACGAGTATCGCCGGCCACCGTTACCTCACGGCATCTGGCGACCTCAGTCACCATCTGGACGACGATGCCCGCGCCGTTTCGCGTGGTCGAGGGCGCGGTGGGCCGAACGCTGTGCTTGTCGGGCACGTCGTGGGAGCAGGCTGGCCGGTTACGCCCGCGCGGTGCGGCACGGCAGGCGCATCAGCGTGTCGGGCACGACGGCCACATTGGGAGACCGGCTGATCGGCGGGCGCGACGCCGCTGCCCAGACGCACTTCGCGATCGACAAGATCGAAGGCGCGCTGCAGTCGCTGGGCGCCACGCTCGCGCACGTCGTGCGCACGCGCATCTACGTCAGAAACATCGCCGACTGGGAAGCCGTGGCCCGGGCGCACGGCGCACGTTTCGGGGTGGTGCTGCCCGCCAACACACTGGTCGCAGCGACGCTGGTCGGCGACGAGTACCTGGTCGAGATCGAAGCCGATGCGGAGCTCAGCGATGTGAACGCAGGAGGGGATCGGTGAATCAGCGTGGCCTTCGCGAGCCCTTGCGTCCTCGATCCCAACTATCGTTCTGAGCAGCGCTCGACGCCACGCGCAGGTGACATACTGAGCGAATGCGGAGCCCTCGGAATCCCAGCCCGTGGTTTCTCGCGCGCGTCGATTGCCCTGCTTTCGCCGGCCGCTCTGGCCGCCGACGTCACCGGGCGAGTCGAGACACACACGGCGCCCCGCTCCCGGGCGTCACAGGCGATTGTCTATGCCGAGCCGGTCGATCGCCCGGCGCCCGCTCGGCCGGCCACGCCGCGACTTGTTCCAGCGCGACAAAACGTTCATACCGGCGGTCATGGTCGTACCGGTGGGATCGACGGTCGATTTCCCCAATCAGGACGACATCTTTCACAACGTCTTCTCGTTGTCCGCGCCGGCACCGTTCGACCTTGGTCTCTATCGCGCGGGAGCGACGAAGAAGCGGACGTTCGCGCAACCAGGCACTTATCGGGTCTTCTGCAACATCCACCCCCAAATGACCGCCTTCATCGTCGTCGTACCCACGCCGTACGTGGCACCCGTTGGTGAGGACGGCCGCTACTCTCTGGAATTGCCGCCAGGGACCTATCGCGTCACCGCGCGGTCGGATCGCGCCACGCCTACGACCGTAGAGGTCAGCGTGAAGGCCGGCAATGAATCAGTCCCCGACATCACGCTGGATGAATCGCGCTACGTGTCTGTCCCGCACAAGAACAAGTTCGGCCAGGACTATCCGGCGAGTGCCTACGAGAAGAAAGAGGACGGACGTTAGTTTTCGTTTGTCCTTTCGTGTCTTCGTGCCTTCGCGTGGCTCACGTCAACGACGTATCGGTCGTCAAACGCTGCGCGCGATTTCCATCCGATACACGTCCACTGGTTGCGCCAGCCCGCGGACCGGAATCGATTCGCGTTTCTCCGCCTTGACCATGTCGCGCACCAGCATGAACGTGGAGTCCGCAATCAGGATCTCGCGTGGGCCGGCGAGCGCGCTGAGGCGCGAGCAGAGGTTGACCTGATTGCCAACCGCGGTGTAGTCGCGCCGATCGTGGCTGCCAATACTGCCGAGAATGACGTCTCCGGTCACGATGCCGATGCCCACCTCGAGTCGGCCACCTCCGGGGATTTCAAGCACGTCCATCTGGCGCTGAATCTCGACCGCGCAACGGACTGCATCAAAGGCCATGTCCTCGCCGTCGAACAGCGCGAAGACGGCGTCGCCGACGAACTTGTCGACGTCACCTTTGTGCTTGCGCACGAGATCCGCTTGCAAGCCGAGGCAACGATTCAGCCATTCCACGGCTTCTTCGGGCTGCCGCTGCTCGGCAAAGCGGGTAAACCCGCGAACATCAGAAAACAGCATCGTCAACCGCTTCCGTTCGGTGGCGGAGGCTTTCGACCTCGACTGGATCATCTCCATCGTCGAGTGCGAGACGAACTTCTGCATGTCGGCGCGCTCGCGCAATCCTCGCGTCATGCTGTTGAACGACTCGGCGAGCGCACCCAGCTCGTCTTCGGTGTGCACGTCGACAGCGTGGTCGAAGTTCCCCGCTGCGACTTCCCTGGTGCCTTGCACCAGTCGAGCGACCGGGGCGCTGATCGTCCGCGCAAGCAGCGCACTGGCCCCAACGCCAGCAGCGACGGCAATGACGCCGAGCGCGAGCAATCCGAACTGGATACGCCGGTACGGCGCCAGCGCTCGATCGCGCGATTGCAACGTCAGGTAGGTGATGGACGCGTCGGTCCCCGACGTTGCGCGAACGGCATACTCCTCGGATCCGATCATCGCTATTTGCGGCGACGGTCGAGCACCCAAGGACTCCTTCCACTCACGACCGCTCTTCCACGGGAGGTCAGCCGCAGCAATCGTCGAGGCGAGGACCTGCCCTTCGGCGAGCACGACGACATCCTCGCCGGTTGCGCTGCGAAGCTTCTGAACAAACCGATCGTCGATGCGCGCGCCGGCGAGAAGAAATCCAAAGACCGAGCCGCCAGCCTCGGCAATCTCGCCAGCCGCGTGGTACACGCCGGTAGAAGTCGCGATAAATCCACCCGGTCGCTGACCAGCCAGGAGGGGATCAATCCATCGTGCCTTTACGTGCGGCACCTCGCTTGAGGTAATCGCGTCGGTTCGAGCCAGGGTCTCGCCCGTCGGAGACAGAACGATCAACAGGTCTGCGCGCTGGGCGCGTGGATCAGCGCCTGCCGTTCGCTGGATGTAGTCGAGCAGGACATCGCGGATGGTGGCGGTGTCGGTGTTTTCGAGGAGTGCGCGCAACTGCGGGAACGACGCCAGGACCTGCGCCGTCAACTGAAGCATCGCGAAACGGTCCGCCTCGGCCGCCGCGATGGCACTGCTACTCTCCTCGAGATCGCCGGACATTCGCTCGCCGACGAACTCGTTGGCCTGCCAACCGACGTACGCGAGCGTGGCGCCGATCAGGGCAAGGAGGATGACGCTCGAGGCGAGCAGGATCTTCGTGCGTAAGGACCATCGACGCACGTGCAGATGTTACACGGAAGCAACACGTCGTGCTGCTTCCGTGTTTCCGTGTTCAGCCCTTGGTTGCCGTCCAGGGTTTGCCATCGGCACTCGTGCCGCGAATCGTCTGACCATCCACACGACCGGTGTACTTCGTGCTGCCGACGGTGAACTCGATCTGATCGCCGCGCAGCCGACCCTCGGTAATGGTGGTCGATCCCAGCGTCCCGGAAATCATCTGGAACTGCTGCTTCAAGGTGAGATTCCCTTGCGGCAACTGCCACGTGCCTTCGACTTTCGCCGGCACGATCCACAGATGCGCCGTGCACCAGTTGCTGCAGTCCTCGGTCACCGTTTCCGACTGATCGGCTTGCCAGTCCTCCATCGTGAACGAGTTGGTGACGATGCGCGTGCCCGGCTTGAGGTCCAGAATCGCGGGGCGCAGCTTCATGTTGATCGAGGGCAGGAGGAACATCGTGATCACCTGCGCCTTCGACAGGTCGGTCTCGTAGAGATCGGCCTTCTCGAACGTCGCCTTGTCGCTCACCTTGGCGGCGGCCGCGTTTCGTTCGGGACAACTCGACCATGTCCGGGTTGTACTCAATCCCCAGCGCGCGAGCTCCGCGCTTGGCCGCGGTGATGACGGTACGCCCATCACCGGATCCGAGATCCATCACGAAGTCCTGTGGCGTGACCTTTGCCATGTCGAGCATCTTCTCGACCAGGACCTGTGGCGTCGGGACCCACACCACATCCTTGCCCTCCTGACCAACCGTCGGCTCGTACGGCTTGGCGGGCTGCGTCGCCTGGGCAAACGCGGACACGGCCACCAACGAAACCATCAACGACAACACAATCGACCGAGACACGAAACGTTCGTTCATTGAGATTCTCCCAGCGATAAATGCGGCAACGCCGGCCCCGTGGCGGGTCGAGGTTCCGCGATGCGATACAAGTGACTGTCCGTTCGAATGAAAAACGATCCCCCGGAAACCGCCATCGAGGCGAGCAAGGCGCCATCGAGCCGGCTGTTGCCGAGACGACGAAACTGCTTGCCTGGCGCAATGGCCATGGCCCCGCCATTTTCACCGAGAAAGTAGATACGCCCATCGACGAATACTGGTGACGCGGAAAATGTGTCGCCCAGCCGCATTTGCCAGTGGATGGCGCCGGTCATCGCATCCAGACATGAGGCGATGCCGCCATCCGTCACGACGTAGAGCTCTTCGCCAACCAGCAACGGTGACGGCGTCAACGGTGCGCCGCGACGCAGGGTCCAGGCGACATGCGTTTTGGTCACATCGCCGGTCCCATCGACGCGAACCGCCATCAGGGACGGCTCCTGAAATCCGGTCGCGATGTAGACCAGACCATGACCATAGACCGGTCGCGGCACGTTCGAGAATCCGTCCCCGTAGCTGACCCGCCAGATCTCTCGGCCGGTCATCGGGTCGTAGGCCGCAGCGCGATAGGCGCCAACGCTCACCACCTGATCGCGATCGCCCACGCGAATCACGAGTGGTGTCGTATAGGCCTGGTCCGCCGGCTGCCTGCGGTTCGTCTTCCACCGCGCCTTGCCGGTTCGCTTGTCCAGGGCGACCACGTAAGCGGCGTCGTGACCGTCGCAACTGACGATGAGCAGATCGCCGTACACAATCGGTGAGCCGCCGGCGCCATGCTGCGACTGATACGAGAGCCTGGTTTTCCAAACCACCTCACCGGACGTCGTCAAGGCGGCCGTGCCATCGGCCCCGAAGTGCACGTAGACACGGTCTGCCTCGAGAACCGGGGTCGGCGACGCAAAACTGTTCTTGGGATTGATTTCGCGCGCGTTCTTCAAGCGAAACAACTCGACGTTGACAACCTCGCGGCCCTGCTCGACATCGAACGCCAGCACCCTCAGAACGATGTCGCCCTCGTCCACCGCCGTTGTCAGCCAGACGCGGCCGCCAGCGACGACGGGCGAGGACCATCCCATGCCTGGCACTGGCGCCTTCCAGACAACGTTCTTCGACTCGCTCCAGTCTGCAGGCAACCCGCGCTCGGAGGAATGGCCCTGTCCATCGGGCCCGCGAAATGCCGGCCATTCCTGCGCGTGCGCGACAGGACCCGCCACCATGAGTACGACCGCGAGCACCGCGCCGCAATTACGATCCATCACGACCTGTCGCTCAACGTTGTCGTCACGGCCACTGGCCACTGGCCCGCCTCTGCTCGCACACGATCTTCGCGAGCTTCGGCGAGGTCTGGACGAAGCCGCGTGCGGCGGCGTAGGCCAACTGAACTAGTCGTTCGTCGCGCGATTGGATGCTTTGCGCCCAATGTCGATGGCCTTGAAGCCGGCTTCGCCCCAGTTCATGACGAACACGCTGAAGCCCTGCTTCATGCGCATCTCGATGTCGTTCGGATTCGCGGGAAAGCCGCAGGCGACGTTGAATTCCTTGCACGCCGCCAGCACTTGTTGAATCGCACCCTCCCAACCCTTTTCGTCGAACTGTCGCTCACCGGACGCGGTCGTGGTCGTAAACACGCCCCGCAGCGTACCGGCCCCTGGCCACAACACGCCGATGCCCTTGACCGCGGCGATTTCTCGCACTTTCGCGAGCCCTTCTTTGCTTTCGATGATGGTCCAGTTGATCAGCTCTCCTGCCTGGTTGAGGGGCCACACATCCGCGCGCCGCCTGTACTCCGCCTCCGAGAGTCCCCAGAACGCGGGAGCGTTGCCAACGGTCTCAGGACGCGTGCCGCCGTTGGACTTGAAGCGCATGGCGGCTATCGCCTGCCGAACCTGTTCGGCACTCTCGGCCTTCGGCAACATCAACCCGCTGACGCCCAGATCAAGCTGTCGTGCAATGTCGGCATGGATCGTCGGCTCGCCGAGCTCCGGCGTCTTCACGATGACCGGATGCGTCAGACGATGAGGCGCCTTGGTGAGTGCCCCTGCGGACTGCAGACCGCTCATGAGGGCCGTGAACGCAGGGAGTGCGCGTTCGAGACCGCCTTCCATGCTGCCGTCGAACACGAAGTCGCTCGACTTGTAGGCCACGGCGTCGTTGGCGAGTTCCGTGGGCGACTTGGGCGGTGCTTCGGGCGCGGCTGGCGCGGCCGCCGCTCCGGGCGTACCACCCGGGGCGCTGGGGCGGCCAGGCCGACGGTTGCTCGGCGCGTACAGACCAAAAACAGGCTTCTTTTGAGTAAGAAGCTCGATGACTGGATTGAGACGCTGACTGGTCCCCTGCGCCATGACCAATCCGGTCATGGCGGCCATCCCCACCAACGTCAGGAGCAGACGATGACGCACGATTTCCTCCTGATAGCTACCGGCGGAGTATATACGGCGTCCGGACCCGAACGAATTTACCGAAGCTGGGCCTTGGTGCTGGAAGAGAGCCATCAGGAGACAGGGCCGCGGGGCGCGGCCCTGTTCATTCGCCTTACGCGTTACCAACGATCGGCCGCGCGGTAGCCATCGGCATACCCGGCTTCGAAACCCTCGCGATACAGCGTCTGGTATGAGGATCGGCTGCCGTACTCGTTTTCGTACCCACGTGTGGCCGATCGATACCAACTATGGCGTGCGGCGTCGAAGCGGTCATTATCGCCAGCATCCTCGCGTCCCTTGTCGAGGCCGTCGCGATACCCGTTCTGGAACCCGGGCGTGGTGTAATGCACGCGATCGCCGTAGGGATCGCGGTTGCGGCCTGGCACCCGGTAGACGTCGCGATCGCGATCGACGGAACGATCACCGCGATAGCGATCGGGATATCCGGAGTAGACGTTCTCGCCGTAGATGACACGCGCATTGCGGTTGCGCGAGGCAATCAGCTCGGCCTCTCGGCAATAGGTTGCGGCCGGCTGCTGACCGTTCGGGCGGTTGTCGTACCAGACACGACAGAGATTCGCCGGTGGGAGCTGACCTGGCGGCACACCCTGCTCCCGGGCGATCACTCGACGGTCCCGACGATCCTGCTGGTCAGCGGCAGCGTGGGTTGCGGCCCCGAGCATGGCCAGCGACAACATCACAGCAGTGGATCGAATCATGAAAACACCTCGTGTTGACGCGGTTCGCAGGGCTTTGTTGCAGGTTGGGTGCCAACACGAACCAGTGATCAGTGTTCAGTGATCAGTGATCGGGGGCCCTCCCCGTCCGGACTGCTGACCACTCTCGGGGGCACTGACCACTGATCACCGGCCACCGACCACCGGCCACTGACCGATTACGCTATTCTACGTAATGATTACGGAGAACAGCGTAATGACATCGGAGAATCCTTTTGTCTACGGCGAGATCGTCACGGCTGGGGCCTTCGCCGATCGCGAGGGCGAGCGCGCCCGGCTCAGTCGTGACCTGGCCGCCGGGCAGAAGGTCTTTCTGATTTCGCCTCGTCGTTATGGCAAGTCCTCGCTGATCCGCGACGTGATGCGAGGCCTGGCGCGCCAGCGCATCCTCACGATCGAAGTGACGGTCGCCGCCTCGAGCTCATACATCGGGTTCCTCGAGTCGTACGCACGTGCGCTCGTGTCGGCCGATACGCCGGTGGCCCGCTTGCGGCGGTGGGCCACCGAGCTGCTGCAAGGCATCACCCCCGAACTGCGATTCGACGCCACCGGCGGCGGCGATGCCAGGTTCTCGCTCGCCTTCCCCAATGTCCGAACCTCCCGCGAGGTCGCGCGGTTGGCCGCAGAGGTTTTCGCGCTTCCAGGCCGAATTGCTGCCGCCCGCAATCGACGACTGGCGATCGCGCTCGACGAGTTTCAGACGATTGCCAGCTTCGATGGCGGCAGCGTCGAACAAGCGCTGCGCGCAGCGGTCCAGGAGCAACGACAGGTTGGCTACGTGTTTGCCGGCTCGGAGCCGTCGTTGATGGAACGGATGCTCGGGCCGCGACGGCCGTTCTACAAGGCGGGACCCGTGCTGCGTCTGGAGAAGATTGACGAGGACGCCTTCGCCAGGTTCCTCGACGCACGGTTTGCCAAGAGCGGCATCGTCGTCGAGCCTGGCCTGGGTCAGGCGATCATCGAATTGGCCGGGAACGTCCCCTATGACGTGCAGCGCCTCGCGCACGAGACCTGGGACGACGTGCGAACGGGTGGACGACGGACGGCTGGACTGGAAGACCTGCATCTCACGCTGTCACGGCTTCTTGGCGAGCAAAACACCATCTTCGAGGAGTCGTGGCAGCGGCTCACGCTTCCACAACGCGCGGTCCTGCGCGCCCTGGTGCTGGAGCATGGCCGGGAGCTGCTCTCGGCCGATGTCCGGGCGCGTTACCGCTTACCGGGCGCCTCCAGCGTCCAGTCCGCATTGGCTGCACTCGCACGACAGGACGTCGTGTTGAAAGGCGAGAGCGGCTACGTGGTGAGCGACTCCCTCTACCGTGAGTGGGTGGCCCGGCGGACGTTCTAATCAGTGATCAGTGATCAGTGATCGGTGATCAGTGCAGGGATCAGGGATCAGCGATCAGCGATCCGGGATCAGCGATCGGAGCCGGGGATTGATGTTCGTTCTTCGGCGAGACCTGGGTGAACAATTCGCCCTCAGAACCAAGAGCGATATCGATATGATTGAGAAACGCTGGGGTCTGTACGTCGATTGGCTCCTTCGGCGATATTCGAAGGGATCGAGATCGCGGTCCGGCGCGTCTGCGCGCTCAGCGTGAACCGTTCGTCGCGGGGGAAGTCGTCGGTCAGCTGATAGACGTCTACTACCAGATCCATCGCGTGTTGCCAGACGTGAAGCTCTCTGAAGTTGGTAATCGGCATGAGGCAACGAACTTCAAACTTCAAGCCGCCTGTTTCCTGGAGCAAATCCGCGGTGGCGCATGCAACAGGACCCAATTTTTTCCACTTCCATCGCTCCGAAGGAGCTCAATTCCTGCGTACCTCGATTCCGGACCCCTGATCACAGATCACTGATCACTGATCACAGATCGACGCAGCACGAGGCGCAGCGGGTGGCGCCCAGCGGAATCATCGACAGGCACTTCGGACAGGCTTTGGTCGTCGCGGCCGAGGGAGCTTTGAAACGATTGGCCTGTTTCACCAGGAGGAACACCGCGAAAGCAACGATCAGAAAGTTGATGACTTCATTGATGAACGCACCATAGGCAATGACCGGCACCCCCATTTGCTTGGCCTGCGCCAGCGACGCTGGCGTTCCCTTGGTGCTGTCGAGAATCAAGAACAGACTCGAGAAGTCGATGCCGCCCATCACCATGCCCAACGGCGGCGTCAGAACGCCTTCCACGACGCTGGTCACGATTCGACCGAAGGCCGCACCAATCACGACGGCCACTGCCAGGTCCAATACGTTTCCACGGTTGATGAAATCGCGGAATTCCTTGAGCATTGTTCCTCCCTGCCGTCACACCATATCGCTTTTCCGCTAGATCGGTCACAATGGAGGTTTTCGAGATCGGCCTTTGAACGTTCCAGACGACCTCACTCGCCCAACGGACCCCAACGCCTCCGACTTGTCGGGCATCCCGGTGGGCCCCTACCGCCTGATTCGCGAGATCGGAAGTGGCGGCATGGGGACCGTCTTTCTGGCGGTCCGCAATGACGATGCGTTTCAGCGGCGCGTCGCGATCAAAGTGTTGCGTCGCGGGATGGACACCGACGCGATCGTCCGCCGCTTTCGCCATGAACGACAGATCCTGGCGAGCCTGCAGCATCCCTACATCGCCGGCCTGCTGGACGGCGGCTCGACCAGCGACGGCCTGCCGTACTTCGCGATGGAGTACGTGCAAGGTCGGAACATCTCGGACTTTTGCGAAGCCCGCAAGCTCGACACGACCGCACGACTCGAGCTCTTTCGCAAGGTGTGCGCGGCCGTCCAGTATGCCCATCAAAACCTGATCATCCATCGCGATATCAAGCCCGCGAACGTCCTCGTCACCAGCGACGGCACCCCCAAGCTGCTCGACTTTGGCATCGCCAAGCTGCTCAATCCTGAAGTTGGCGGTCAGACACTGGCGCCCACAGCAGCCGGGTTACAACTCATGACTCCGGATTACGCCAGCCCCGAACAGGTGCGCGGCGAGACGGTCACGACGGCGACCGACGTCTATTCGCTCGGAGTGCTGCTGTACGAGTTGCTGACGGGACGGCGACCGTACGAGCTGACCAGCCGATCGCTCGCCGATGTCGCTCATGTCATTTGCCATGCGGAGCCGGAGCGGCCAAGCACGGCCGTCACACAGCCCGTCGGAGGTGCAACGTCACCGCATGCCGATCGCCTTCGCCGTCGGCTGGCCGGTGACCTCGACAACATTGCCCTGAAGGCGCTGAGCAAAGAGCCCGACCGCCGTTACGCGTCCGTTGACCAGTTTTCGGAGGACGTCCGACGCCACCTGGCCGGGCTGCCAGTCATCGCGCGGAAGGACACGGTCGGCTACCGAGCGGCGAAGTTCGTTCGTCGCAACAAGGGAGTCGTCGCCGCGGGCGCCGCTACGTTGATCGTGTTGATCGCGGGCGTCGTCGGCACGACGTGGCAGGCGCGTGTGGCGTCGCGCGAGCGTGCACGCGCCGAGCAGCGGTTCGACGACGTGCGTCGGCTGGCGAACGCCTACTTGTTCGAGCTCCACGACGCGATCAGAGATCTGCCGGGCTCGACCGCCGCGCGGCAGCTGCTCGTCGCGCGCGGCCTCGAGTATCTCGACAAGCTCGTGGCGGACGCTGGCGATCGTGTGGACCTGCAGGCCGAGATCGCCAACGCATACGTTCGCCTCGGTGATGTTCAGGGCCGCCCGCTCAATCCGAATCTCGGCGACACGGCAGGCGCGCTTTCCAGCTATCAGAAAGGTGTCGCGATATACACGTCGCTCACGGCCGTGCGGCCCGACGATGTGTCGCTCCGGCGTGGAGCGGCAAACGCCCATCTCCGGCTCAGCGCAATTCTGTCGGCCAGCGGTGATACGACCGCGGCCCTCGAGCAGGCGCGCCAAGGACTCGGGCTGCTCACCCGCATTCAGGGCGACCTTGCGGCGTCGCCAGACGTTCGTCGCGAGCTGGTCGTTGCGCACAGCCAGGTTGGGGATTTGCTGTCGGCAACCGGCGACACAACCTCGGCACTTGTCGAACGGCGAACCGCACTGGCGATGATGGAGACGTTGTCAGCTCTGGCGCCGACGGATGTCAACAACATCCGCCAGCTTGGTGTCGCGTACCACAAGCTCGGTAACTCGCTCGGCAATCCGAACTATCCGAATGTCGGCGACTATCAGGGGGCCTTGGAAAACCTGGAGCGGTCTGGAGAGGTATTCCGAAAGGCCATGCAGACTCACCCGACCAACGCCGTTTTTCGTCGCAACGCCGCGGTCATCGACACCAACGTCGCCGACGTGCTCGGCGTTCTGGGCCGATCAGATGAGGCGCTCGAACGCCAGCGTCGAGCGCAAGCCACGTTCGAGGCGCTCGCCAAAGCTGATCCGGCGAATATCTTCGCCCTGCACGACGTGGCGGTGAGCGAATTCAAAATGGGCGAGATGTTGTTGGCCCGCGGCAACATGGCCGAAGCCGTCCGGCGGTTCGAAGCGGCGCTGGCGATTCATCAGAAACTCGTGGCCGAAGATCCTGAAAACGAGGACTTCAAGCAGGAAGTCGCGTCGGATTTCGCCGGGCTGGCGACCGCTCAGGCCAAATCCGGCGATCGTCCCGCAGCGCTCGCCAGTCACAGTCGCGCAATCAACCTCAGTCGCGATCTCTCGAAGAGCGATCCCGACAATATCGAGCTGCAGATCGCGGTCGCGCTCGCGCTCATCGGCCGGGCCGAGACCTACACGCGCTTCAAGAACCCTACCGAATCCATCACGGATTACTCGGAGGCGATCCGCATTCTCGAGGCACTGCACGAGGCTGGATCAATCGAAGGGACGGACCAGAAAACCCTGGACGATGCGCGCGCCGCGCTTGCGAAGCTCCGAACAGGCTGACAACTGTCGGGCCGGGTCGGTTTTGCGTCACGCGGATGGTGTTTCACCTACAATCGGCTCGTGTTCCCCTACCACGACGAAAACCAGACGCAACGCCCTGCCGTCGTGACCATGGCGCTGATCGCCGCGTGCACGCTCGCGTGGCTCTTCGTCCAGGGTGCGGGCGCCAATGTGCCACTCGCCACGGCCGTCTGCAACCTCGGGCTGATTCCCGGCGAGCTGACAGGCATGCTGCGCGCGGGCGTCGGCTTCCCGATGGGAGACGGTCTCGTGTGCGTGACCGATCCGGGACGTCAAAGTTCGCACATCTTCACGTCGATGTTCCTTCATGGCGGGTGGATGCACCTGATTGGCAACATGTGGTTCCTCTGGCTCTTTGGCAACAACATCGAGGACTCGATGACGCGCCCGCGCTTTCTCGCGTTCTATCTGATCAGCGGTGTCGCCGCGGCGCTCGCTCAGGTCTATGCGCAGCCAGATTCGCCGATTCCCATGGTCGGTGCGTCGGGCGCGATCAGCGGAGTCATGGGCGCCTATCTGGTGCTCTACCCGCGCGTCCGCGTCTTCACGCTCGTCATCCTCGGCTTCTTCGTGACGACGGTCGCCCTACCCGCTTGGGTAATGCTGATTTATTGGATGGGGATTCAGGTGGTCAGCGGTCTCGTCAATAGTCTCGACGCTGAAGCTGGCGGCGGAGTCGCGTTCTGGGCGCACGTCGGCGGGTTCGTCGCGGGCGTCGTGTTGGTGAAGGTCTTCGCGCGCCGCAATCAGGTCCGCGCGCACGAGAATCACGGCTACCAACCACAGCGCGTGGGGTTTTCGCGGTAGGGCACAGGGACGGCTTTTGTCAGCCAACTAACCTCAGCTGCTCGACGTCCTAGATATCTAGATATAGCGTCTCATGTTCAGAAAACAGCCTATCGCGAGTCCCGGTCTGGTCGGTGTCGCCATGGTTGCTGCACTCTTCGCAGCCGCCTGTGGCCGCCCAATCTACGTCACGGCAGCCAGCAATCCGGTATCGCACGTCGAGTGGTCCACTTCGCGGGTGACCGACAACGTCATCGTGGTCTCGATTGACGGACTCCGGCCTGACGCCATCGCCGCGTTCAAGCCCCCCACGCTGCAGCGCTTGATTGACGAAGGGTCGTACACGCTCTCGGCGACAACTATTCTTCCCAGCAAGACCTTGCCGTCACATACGTCGATGCTGACCGGCGAGCCGCCGGACCGACATGGCGTGCTTTGGAACAACGCCATCGAGGACCAGCCCGGCACGATTGAGATCCCCACGATCTTCGGCGTCGCGCGGGAACACGGTTACTCGACCGCTGCGTTCTTCAGCAAGTCGAAGTTCTCCCATCTGCAACAACCGGGGACGCTCGACTACACGCAGGCGCCTGGTGGCTGGTTTGGCCAGTGGTCAGGCTCGCAAACAATGGGAGATGTCGAGCGCTACCTGCTGGAGACCAAGCCAAACCTGTTGTTCGTACATCTCACCGATCCGGATTCAGCCGGTCACGCATCGGGCTGGATGAGCGCGGGGTATGGAAAGGGCGTGCTGAAGTCGGACGCGGCGATGGCCCGGTTGATTGCAGCCAGTGACATCGCATTTGGAGCAGGCCAATATACGTTGATCGTCACCGCGGACCACGGCGGACATGGTTACGGTCACGGCAGCGACGACCCCAGGGACGTGACGATTCCCTGGATCGCATGGGGCGAAGGGGTCAAGCGCGGACGACTGATCGAATGGAAAGTCCAGACTATGGACACGGCCTCCACGACCCTTTTTCTCCTGGGCCTCGACCGCCCGACGGGATGGTCGAGTTCGCCGGTCGTGGGCGCCTTTGCGGCAAGCGACCCGGAAAGTTAGTTGCAAGTTACAAGTTACAAGTTGCGAGTTACAAACAACGGCGCCTCGAGCGCCGTGATTGTGTACGGGAACTGTGGAACTCAACTTTGAACTTGTAACTTGGCGTGAATGACCGCGTCCAGCCACCTGTTTACGGGGACTGTCCCCCGGTTACAGGGACTGTCCCCGCGTGACATTCGGTGACATCATTCTGCTAGGCTCTTACCGCTTTTCCCCTCGCAGGTCAGCCCCGCGATAAACGATGAAGATTGCCATTCCGAAAGAGTCCCGCCCGGGCGAACGCCGCGTCGCCGGGACGCCGGAGACCATCGCCCGACTGAAGAAGCTTGGCTTCGAGGTTCAGGTCGAGTCGCAGGCTGGCTCCAACGCATCCTTTTACGACGAGGACTACGAGGCGGCCGGAGCAACGGTCGTTCCAGATACTCGCCAACTCTGGCAGGACGCGGACATCATTCTGAAGGTGCAGCCGCCCGATCAGCATCCCAGCCTTGGCGTGCACGAGGCCGACCTCATTCGGCCGGGCGCAACGCTCATCAGCTTCTTATGGCCGGGCAAGAACAAAGCGCTCGTCGAGCGCCTGGCAGCCGGCAAGGTCACGGCGATTGCCATCGATCAAGTGCCTCGTATCACGCGCGCGCAAAAGATGGACGCGCTCTCCTCGATGGCCAACATCGCCGGCTATCGTTCAGTCATCGAAGCGGCGAGCTACTATGGCCGATTCTTCACCGGCCAGATGACCGCCGCCGGGCGAGTGCCACCGGCCAAGGTTCTCGTGATTGGCGCGGGTGTCGCGGGGTTGGCAGCAATCGGCGCTGCGCGCGGACTGGGCGCGATTGTGCGCGCGTTCGACACACGATCGGCGGTTCGCGACCAGGTCAAGAGCGTGGGCGCCGAGTTCCTCGAGGTCCAGATCGAAGAAGAGGGCGAAGGCGGCGGCGGTTATGGCAAGGAGATGAGTCCCGCGTTCATCGCTGCCGAGATGGCGCTGTTCGCTGCACAAGCGAAGGACGTTGACATCATCATCACGACTGCGCTGATTCCGAATCGGCCCGCACCCGTCCTGATCACCGAAGAGATGGTGCGGAGCATGAAGAAAGGATCGGTCATCGTCGATCTGGCAGCCGAGAACGGCGGCAACTGCGCACTGACCGAGCCAGGGGCGGTGGTCGAACGCCACGGCGTGCACATCATCGGCTACATCGACTTGCCCAGCCGCCTGGCACCAACCGCGAGCGTGCTGTACGGCAACAACCTCGCCTACCTGCTCGACGACCTCGGCGGTGCCGCCAACTTTCATATCGACATCAACGACGAGGTCGTGCGCAACGCGCTGATCACACACGACGGTGCCGTAGTGTGGCCACCTCCAAAAGAGGATCCGCCACCAGCACCGGCGAAACCGACGACCACGACTTCGCCACCGGTCACCCAGGCGAAGCCCGAACCCCGCGGTAGCGCGCTTGGCCTCAGCGGCACTCTCGCCATCGTTGCGGCCGCACTCTTCGCCCTCGGCTACGTTGCGCCGCCCGCATTCCTGTCCCATCTGACCGTCTTTGCGCTGGCATGCATCGTGGGGTGGCAGGTGGTCTGGAATGTGACGCCGGCGCTCCACACGCCGCTCATGAGCGTCACCAACGCCATCAGCGGCATCATCGTCGTCGGGGGCATGCTGACGGTGAGCGGACCGACAACCTCGGCGCCGGTCCTGCTTGGTGCCGCTGCCATCCTGCTGGCGTCGATCAACATCGCTGGGGGGTTTCTCGTGACGCAGCGTATGCTGCGGATGTTCACGCGCTAGGAACGCGATGCCCGCTACTGTTGTCACCATCGCGTATCTCATTGCCGGGGTGCTGTTCATCCTGAGCCTCGGCGGACTCTCCGCCCAGGAGTCATCGCGACGCGGCAACCTGTTCGGCATTGCCGGGATGGCCATCGCGGTCATCGCAACGATGCTGGGTCCCGGCGTCACCAGCTACGCGGTCTTGCTGGCGATGCTGGCGGTCGGGGGCCTGATTGGCGCAGCGCTGGCCGCACGCGTTCAGATGACCGCGATGCCCCAGATGGTCGCCATCCTGCACAGTTTTGTCGGTGCGGCTGCGGTGCTCGTCGGATTTGCGATCACCCTCGACCCGGCGATGCAGTTCAGCGGGACCGACGCGATGATTCACCACATCGAGACGTTCGTCGGCGTGCTCGTCGGGGCCGTCACGTTCACGGGCTCAGTGATAGCGTTCGGTAAGCTCCAGGGCATCATTCGCAGCAAGCCGCTCCTCTTGCCGGCACGACACATGCTGAACCTCGCGGCGGTCGCGGCATGTGTTGGTCTTGGCGTCTTCTTTGTCGGCGCCGAAGGTACTCCGCCACTGTGGCCGCTCGTTGCGGCAACCGTCCTGGCATCGTTAGTGGGCATCCACCTCGTGATGGCCATTGGCGGCGCCGATATGCCCGTCGTCGTTTCGATGCTGAACAGCTATTCAGGGTGGGCGGCGGCCGCCGCCGGCTTCATGCTGTCGAACGATCTGCTGATCATCACGGGCGCGCTCGTCGGCTCGAGCGGTGCGATCCTCAGCTACATCATGTGCGCTGCGATGAACCGCTCATTCCTGAGCGTGATCCTCGGCGGCTTCGGCGCCGACGAGGGCGCAGCACCGGCAACGGGCGCGGCGCCGGCAGGCGAAGTGCGAAGCATCACGGCTGCTGAGACGGCGCACCTGCTGCTCCAGTCGCGACGCGTGATCATCATCCCGGGCTACGGGATGGCTGTGGCACAGGCGCAGTATCCGGTATTCGACGTGACCAAGCTCTTGCGCGAGCGGAGCATCGACGTCCGATTCGCCATCCATCCGGTGGCGGGTCGACTCCCTGGTCACATGAACGTGCTGCTCGCGGAAGCGCGGGTGCCGTACGACATCGTCATCGAGATGGAAGAGATCAACCACGACTTTCCCGAGACCGACGTCGCGATTGTCATTGGCGCCAACGACATCGTGAATCCCGGCGCGCTCGACGACCCATCGAGTCCCATCTTCGGGATGCCAATCCTCGAGGTCTGGAAGGCCAAGACCTGCATCGTCCTCAAGCGCGGAATGGCGAGCGGGTATGCGGGCGTCGAGAATCCTCTGTTCTACAGAGACAATACGCAGATGCTCTTCGGTGACGCGCGCAAGATGATGGAGGCCGTGCTCGCCGAGCTGCGGCAGGATCCGCTGTCGAAGAGCGCCTAATCTCACGCGTCGTCTTCCGCCTGAAGGCGGAAGCCACGCAATCAACTCAAGGCATCAACTCTATGCGTTGACAATATATCCACAATGCATATAGTTGGGGGATGCCTGACGATCAGCCACGCCCCGAGGCCCTCCTTCCACTGCAGTCGGCGACGTTTCACATCCTCATGGCCCTGGCTGAAGGCGACCTCCACGGGTATGCCATCATCCAGCACGTTGCCACGCGCACCGATGGCGACGTTCGCCTGAGCCCGGGCACCCTCTATCGGTCCATTCAGCGGATGCTGGATCAGGATCTGATCGAAGAGATCCATCAGCGGCCCGCTCCCGAGAAGGATGACGAACGGCGGAGGTACTACCGGATCACGTCGTTCGGTGCCGCCGTGGCTCGTGCGGAAGCGGGGCGGCTGGCCGGCCTGGTCAAGCTTGCCCGAGCCAGCGGGCTGGTGCCGAGGAGGGCGTGATGCGGCTGTATCGCGCGCTCCTCCATCTCTACCCAGCGTCGTTTCGCGCGGAATACGGTCCGGATCTGTGCGACCTGTTCGGACGTCGTCTGCAGGAGGTCGCCGGGCCGTCTCGTGCGGTGGTATGGGCCGACGCGATTGTCGACATCGTGCGGAACGCCGCGGAATTGCACTGGGACCTTCTCATCCAAGATTTGCGGTATGCGCTCCGCAGCATGGGCAAGGCGAAGGGGTTTGCTCTCACGGCCATCGTCGTGGCGGCCCTCGGAATTGGCGCGACCACCGCGGCCTTTTCGATTACCGATCACGTCCTCGTGCGGCCCCTGCCCTTCCCCGAGTCCGATCGGCTCGTGCGTCTCTGGCAGGACCAGGCCTTCCGCGGCTACCCGCAAATGGAGCTGTCGCCGAGCAACTTCGTCGATTGGAAGCGGCTGGCCACGTCGTTCGATGGCATGTCGTCGTACTCGATGTCGTTTGCCAATCTCGTCAGCGAGGGAGACCCGGAGCGGTTGACCGGTGTCAGCGTGACCTCTGATCTCTTCCACGTTCTCCGCGTTCAAGCAGCCTTGGGACGGACACTCACCAGCCTCGACGACCTCGACAGCTCGCCCCGAACAGTAGTTTTGAGCGATGGCCTGTGGCGCGCGAAGTTTGGCGCCGATCGCGGTGTCCTCGGACGCACGATCGTTCTCGACGATGTTTCCCATGTGATCGTCGGTGTGATGCCACCCTCGTTCGACTTTCCGTCACGTGACACCGAATATTGGGTGCCAGATCGCTTTACGCCCGCCTCGCTCGCCGACCGCACCGACACTTATCTCGACGTTGTCGCGCGCCTTAAGGACAACGTCTCGCTGCAGGACGCGCGGAGTGAGATGCGTGTCATCGCCGCACAGCTCGAGCGCGCGTACCCCAAGGAAAACGCGCAAACGGGCGCCACCGTGCAGTTGCTGAGGAATCAAGTGTCGCGCCAGTCCCGCACCATGCTGATGACACTGGTGGGCGCCGCTTTGTGCATGCTGCTCATTGCGTGCACGAATCTCGCGAACCTCCTGCTCGCCCGCGGCCTCGTACGACAGAAGGAGCTGGCCGTGCGGGCTGCCATCGGCGCCGGGCGCGAAAGGCTGATCCGACAGACCTTCACGGAAAGCATCGTGTTCGCAGGGCTCGGCGGTGCCTTGGGGATCGTCATCGCAATTGCGTCGACGCCGCTCGTATCACGTCTGGTCCCGCACACGATGCCGATTCCGGATGCCCCAAGCGCTGACCTGCGCATGCTGACGCTCGGCGCGTTGGTAACTCTCGTGACCGGCGTCGCTTTTGGGATCATGCCGGCGCTGCGCCTCACGCGAGGTGCGGACCCGCTCGCCCTCCACGAAGGTGGACGAAGCAGCTCGGGCCGCCACACCGAGCGTCTCCGGTCCGCGTTGGTGATCGCTGCCGTCACCGCGTCAGTCGTCCTGCTGGTGTCGTCGGGGCTCCTCGTGCGAGCGCTCTGGCGAGTGCAGCAGATCGACCCGGGATTTCGCGCCGACAACGTCCTGACCATGAGGACGGCGCTGCCATCACCGAAGTACAGCGCCACCGAGCGGCGGCAGCAGTTCTACGATCGCGTGCTGAGTGAGACGCGTGCACTCCCCGGAGTTACGGGCGCGTCGTACATCAGCTTCCTGCCGATGACCATGCGCGGCGGGATCTGGCCGGTGATTCTGGACTTCGGGCGCTTGAGTGAGGAGGCTCGGTCGAGCTGGGCGCCTGATCCGACCGAAACAAAAATGGCCAGTTTGCGATTCGTCACGCCGGGATTCTTTTTGGCGACAGGCATCCCACTGCTCCGCGGACGCGATGTTGTCGACGCTGACACGCGCGACGCGCCCTGGGTTGCCGTGGTCAGTCAATCATTCGCCGACCGGATGTTCCCCAACCAGGATCCGATCGGGCGGCAGTTCTTCATCGCCTTTCGCGAGCGCACCATCGTCGGCCTGGTCGGCAACATCCAGGTGCGTGGTTTGGAACGTCAGAGCGAACCTCAGGTCTATCTCCCCTCTCGGCAAGTGCCCGACGGCGGACTGGTCTTTTACGCTCCCAAGGATCTGGTCGTCAGCGCAACCGTCCCTGCCGCGACTCTGACCCCGGCGGTGCGCCAGATCATCGCGCGCGCAGATCCTCAACAGCCCGTTTCCGACGTACGCATGCTGTCCGACCTCGTCGAGTCCGAGACGGCCGCGCGACGGGTGCAGGTTCGAGTGCTTGCAGGCTTTGCGGCGATCTCGTTCCTGTTGGCCGGGATCGGCATCCACGGACTGCTCGCGTTCGCCGTCTCCAGCCGAGTTCGCGAGATTGGACTGCGGATGGCGCTCGGTGCCCGCTCGGGTGAGATCGTCGCGATGGTGATGCGACGAGGCGCGCTGTTGGCCGCCGTTGGCGTCGTCTTCGGCGTTGGCCTCGCCATCGTTGCGGGAAGAACCCTTCAATCAGTGCTGGCCGGCGTCAGCCCCGCCGATCCGGCAGTGTTCGCCGGTGCAGTGTCGCTGGCTCTCTTGATGACGCTCTTCGGCTGCCTGCTGCCCGCCATCCGGGCAGTGCGAGTTGACCCGATCGACGCGATCCGCAGTGAATAGTGAAAGTTCCTAGGTTCCAAAGTTCCTATTGAAGGATGGCCGGCGGGTTGACCCACTCGCGTGACGCGTAGTCCGTCATCGTCAGGGTGAGCAGGATGCCCAGGAAGAACAGTCCGGAGATAACGATCAGTTTCGTCATCCGGCTGGCGTACTTGACATGCATGAAGTAGAGCACGACCAACGTGGCCTTGAAGCTCGCGATGCCGAGAGCCACGATCTTGTTCAACTGGCCAAGGTTGATGTACGCCACGAACACCGTGATGGCGGTGAGCGCCATCAGGGTGAGGAAGATGCCAATGTAGACCTTGATCGGAGAGACGTGTCCAGACATCGTTCAGGACCGATCGATGAGATACAGCAGCGGGAACAGATAGATCCAGACGATGTCGACGAAGTGCCAGTAGAGACCGCTCATCTCCACTGGCGTATACCACTCGCTGGAGAACTTGCCTTTCCACGCCATCCACGTAATCACACACATCAGACCGACGCCGATGATCATGTGCAGGGCGTGCAGCCCCGTCATCGTGAAGTAGAGACTGAAGAAGATCTGCGTCGTCCGGTTCAGTTCTTCTGGGGAATTACGACTCAGGATCTCCTTGCCGTGGGGACCAATGTCGTAGGTCGGCGGGTGGGCGGGATCCATGAAGACGAAGTCCGGACCAGGCACGTGATGGTGCTCGAATTTGTCGGCGTACTCGATGACCTTGACCCCGAGAAAGACCATCCCCAGTACCATGGTCAAGATCAGCCAGTTGACGGTTGCCTTGCGTTTGTTGGTCTGCGCGGCCCGAACGGCAAGCGCCATGGTCAGGGAACTGCCGATCAGGACGATTGTGTTCAGCAGTCCCCAGCCGATCGTGATCGACGTGCTGGCGATGACGAAGGCATCGTGATACCACGTCCGGTAGAGCATGTAGGCCATGAAGAGGCCACCGAAGAAGAGAATTTCGGTGAGCAGGAAGGCCCACATTCCCAAAATCGCCGCTTCCTTCTGCTGCGACAGCGAGTCGAACTGATGCTGGAGCGCCGGATGATGAGCCGCGTGGGCGTGGCCGCTCGCGCCGACGTGAGCGAGCGGGGTCCCCGACGCGCGTAGTATGCGCGTTGGGGTGCGGGCTGCGTCAGACACTCCGCATCTCCCTTATCTCCCTTGCCACATGCGGGGTGTATTCGTAGGGCTCGGTCGTCACGCGCGGCGCGACGGCAAAGTTTTCCGTCGGCGGTGGTGAGCTGGTTTCCCATTCCAGACCCGATGCCGCCCACGGGTTGGGGCCGGCGACTGCGCCCCTTTTCAATGACCACAGGAAGTACAGCACTGGCAGCACGTAGCCAACGCCCAGCACCGTTGCTCCGGCGGAGGACATGACGTTGAGCACCTGGAATTCTGGCGGGTACGCGTGATAGCGCCGCGGCATCCCGAGGTAGCCAACGATGAACTGTGGGAAGAACGTCAGATTGAAGCCAACGAACACCAGAATCGCGCTGATACGGGAGAGGAACTCGGAGTACATCCGACCCGTCAACTTCGGCCACCAGAAATGCAGGCCGCCCAGGTAGCCCATGATCGAGCCGCCAACCATGATGTAGTGGAAGTGCGCGACCACGAAATACGTGTCGTGCATGTGGATGTCGGTGCCAAGCGTCGCCAGGAACAGGCCGGTCAAGCCACCAATTGCGAACAGCCCCATGAAGCCGTAGGCGTACAGCATCGGCATTTCGAACGAGATGGCGCCCTTGTAGAGGGTAGCCGTCCAGTTGAACAGCTTGACTGCTGACGGGATCGCGACCGAGAAGCTCAGGAACGAGAACACCATCGCCGCGTAGACCGAAATGCCCGACACGAACATGTGATGGGCCCAGACAATGAAGCCAAACATGGCAATCGCGAGGCTGGAGAACGCGACGAAGCTATAGCCGAAGATCTTTTTCTTCGCGAAGTTCGCGATGAGCTCGCTCTGCACTCCGAGCGCCGGCACAATCATGATGTAGACCGCCGGGTGCGAGTAGAACCAGAAGAGATGCTGGAAGAGGACGGGGTCACCGCCGCGCGCGGGATCGAAGATGGCGAACCCGAAGGCGCGCTCGACGAAGAGCATCAGGATGGTGATGGCGATGACCGGCGTGCCGAGCACCTGGATCAGGCTGGTGGCGTAATGCGCCCACACGAACAGCGGCAGCCTGAACCAGGTCATGCCCGGCGCACGCATGCGATGGATGGTAACGATGAAGTTCAGGCCAGTCAGAATCGACGAGAAGCCGGCGATGAACACACCGAGCGCCGTCGGAATGACGCTGGTGTTCGAGGCCGCCGCGCTGTACGGCGTGTAGAACGTCCAACCCGTATCCACACCGCCCGTAAGCATCGCGTAGAGGATGAAGAGGCCGCCGAACCAGTAGATGTAGAGGCTCAGCAGATTGATGCGCGGGAACGCCAGATCCTTGGCGCCAATCATTAGTGGAATCAGGAAGTTCCCGAGCGTGGCCGGAATCGACGGGATCAGGAAGAGGAACACCATGATCACGCCGTGCAGCGTGAACATCTTGTTGTAGGTGTCGGCTTGGACGAAGTCGCCCTCGGGGGTCGCCAGCTCCAGGCGAACACCGACCGCCATGAGGCCACCGATGAAGAAGAACACCGAGATCGAGATCAAATACATGATCGCGATCCGCTTGTGGTCCTTGGTCAGCAACCACGAGGCAAGCCCGTGGCCGTTGTTCAAGTAGTGCAATGCGGGCAGTGTGCGTGTGGAGGCTTCCATGATTCCTTACTGACCGGACCCCGAGGGGCCTTTTGGCGGCGCGGCCGGCGCCCCCGTCGCACCTGTCGCACCTGTCGCACCTGTCGCACCCGCATTCGGCGACATCGAGCGAACGTGCTCGATGAGGGCGGCCAGACCTTCTTCGCTGATGAGCCCCTGGAACGTTGGCATCAAGGGCTGAAAGCCCTTCACGATCTTTGCCTGCGAGTTGAGGATGGACTCGCGCAGGTACGCCTCATTGACCATCACCGTGGCGCCGTCGGCTAACTCGACTGGCTTGCCGAAAATGTCCTTGAGCGACGGCCCGCGACCCTGTCCCGACTCGAGATGACAGGAGTTGCACGCGAGCTGCTGGAAGAGCGCCGATCCGCGCTCGGCCAGCGATCCTTCACCACCTCCTGCAAGCCAGTTCTGATACGCCGCCGGCTCCATCACGGTCACCGAACCGATCATCCCGGAGTGATTGGTACCGCGGTACTCGGCACAGAAGATGTGGTAGGTCCCGACCTTGGTGGCCTCGAACCACAGCTCCATGTACCGACCAGGGATGGCGTCGATCTTGGTTCGGAAAGACGGGAAATACAGGCTGTGCAGTACGTCTTCCGAAGCCACCGTGATCTTGATCGGGCGGCCCGCCGGGATGTGCAACTCATTGATCTCGCGCTGGCCTTCGAGGTGCTGAAACTTCCACATCCACTGCTTGCCGACCGCGTAAATGTGCATCGCCTCTTCGGGTGGGCGGCGCAAGTGGTAGTAGACCGAGGCACCCCAGCCGAACATGACCATGGCAATCACCGTGGGAATCACACTCCACAGCAGCTCCATCGGGAGATTGCCCTCGATACGTGCCCCAACCTCACCCGGGTGACGACGGTGGTATTTGATCCCGAAGCCAATGACCAGCGCCGCGACGAGCAGCGCGAAGAACGCCGAGACCGCGGTGACGAAAAAATACAGCGAGTCGACGTCCATTGCGAAGGAGGACGCCTGCTCGGGAAAGACCGGGATTCCGAATAGTCGCATGAGTTAGTGCGTGGCGCGGCTCTCGCGCCGAATCGACACGACCACGAACCCCAGGAGCGCCAGCAATGTGATTGCGCCACCAAGCCTGACAGCGCCCATGACCACGAACCCGTACGACCCGGTCGCAGGGTCGTAGTGATAACAGTAGAGCAACAACTGATCGATCGCACTGCCGACGCGCCCCGCAGACGACTCGATCAACGCAAACTTGACATCTCGCGGAGCGTATTCGATGCCGAAGAAGTACCGGGACACCTTGCCCTCCGACGTCGCGACGACGATGCCGCTGGGGTGGGCAAACTGTTGGGTCTTGTCGTCCCAGACGTATCGGAACCCGGCGGCACTCGTCAGCGCCCTGATCGACGCCTCGTCTCCGGTCAAGAAATGCCAGCCGCTTGCCGACTCAGGTCGCCTATAGCGATCGAGGTTCGACTTCTTCTTCCCATTGGCCAGTACGGGCGTTTCGCGCGGATCGAAGCTCACCACGACGACGTCGAACTCACGCCCAACGGTTTCGTCGAGCACCATCAACGAAGTCGTGAGACCGTTGAGGACCTGCGTGCACAACATCGGACACTCGTAATACATGAACGCCAGCACGACGGGCTTAGTGCCAAAGTAGTTCCCGAGACGAACCGAACGTCCCTCTTCATCCTTGAACAGCAGCGCCAGTGGCAGTGGCTCATTGAGTCGTTGATCGAATGACACCTGGGACAACACGGACGGCATCTGGCTCGCCGGAATGCCCGCGGACGGATTCACTCCAGGCACATCCGATTGCGCCAGCACTCTGGCACCCGCCGCCAGCGCGACCAGCGCCACCGCTGTCAAGAGTGTTGCGCTCTTCATGACTCACCCACCCCTTGCACCGCCCCTCAGCACCTCAGCACCTCAGCACCTCGGCACCTCGGCACCTCGGCACCTGGCATTCGGCACCCCGCACCCTCACTACCGCGGCGCCGTCGTCCTCCCCGACGACGAGTCCTGCACCACTTCATTCAAGCCGCTCGGGTTTTGCGGACTCGACGTGACCATGCCGCGCTGTTCCATCAATTTCAGCGCGTCCTCAATCGGAATCCGTACGACGCCGCCACCCTGGTCAACCCAGCCATACGTCGTCAGTTTTTCGCGCTCCGCCTCTCGCAGCATGTAGACATCCTTAAACGGCTGCGTCTGCAATCGCGGCCCTTGCGGCTCACGGGTGTGGCCCGCGGCCATCGGGAACATTTGAGCACCGCGATTCGCTTCGAGCTCGTTCCCTTCCAAAAACCAGAACGAGCCATAGACGATGGCCGCCGAGATCAGCATCGCGATCGAAAGCCAGATCGCAAACTTGCCTGCAATCGTTGGATCGATGTCGGTGTGCTCGTGTTCGGCCCCCTCGGGTGTCGGTCCGTATTCGCGATCGGCTTCGTTCATTGTCAGTCCCGGTTTCCAGTTGCCGGTCTCCGGTCTCCATCTTGGCCAAGCCTCACGCGCAGCCACCGCCAGTCGCGCTTGATGTCAAATGGATAGGCGCTCTTCGGGAAAACCTGCGGCATGGACTCAGCACATTCCGACTAAGACAAAAGCCGGAGCACTCTACTCCGATTCCACCCATTGCAGCGACGTTGTGAAAAATTTCTCAAGCTCGGTTATATCAGATCGTCCCAGCGCTCTTCAACAAACGGCCGGCCCAGCACCACTAGATATAAAGGTCATCTGCACAGAACCGTTCCGATTTTGGTTAAACAACCTAATACTGTCGAGGCTGACGTCAGCTTGACCGCACGCGCTTGACAATCCGTGGCAGGAGTCATACGTTGCCTCGTCACTTGGCCGGCAAGGCCGATTACGAGCGCGTCCAGGCGCCGTGTTCGAGCGACTTTTCAGCAGCTGACCGCCCGCCTCCGCCCCGCTCTTTGAGCTTCGTCGAGGTCTCGCCGGAGCGCTTCGCGCGAAGGCGGACAAGGCTGCGGCGCGGCAGGCACACGCAGATATGAACATGGAGCACTCTCCCAAGGGCGCCGGCCCGCCGCCCCGCCGCGGCCCCAACGTCGACCTCGACCCGAACGGGATCGTCACGGCCAAGAGCCCGGACAGGCAACGCCGCCAGTTTCTGAACTATTCCTTCTACCGGCTCGACCCGGTGTTCCGGCGGCTCCCCGCCGACGAGCAGCGAGTCGCGGCGGCCGGATTCATCGAACTGGTGCGGAAGTGGGAGTCTTCGGACGACGTGATCTTGCGCACGTACTCGCTCGTGGGCTTCCGCGCGGACGTCGATTTCATGCTGTGGCGGATCGCGTTCGACCCGCTGTGCTTCCAGTCGATGGAAGCGGCGATCAGGCGGTCGCGGCTGGGCGCCTATCTATCGCAGGTGCACAGCTTCCTTTCGCAGCAGCGCCGGTCGCCGTACGTCAACAAGATGAAGGGTGCCGGGGAAGGTGTCGAGCTCCTGGCGGGCGAGGGGAAGTACCTGTTCGTGTACCCCTTCACGAAGACGCGGTCGTGGTACCGCCTTTCGCCCCACGCGCGGCAAGGGATGATGGACGAACATATCGCCGCCTCGGCGCCGTTCAAGGGCGTCCGCCTGAACACGAGCTATAGCTACGGCATCGACGACCAGGACTTCATGGTCGCGTTTGATTCGGACTACCCCCAAGAGTTCGTCGATCTCGTGGGGCGGCTGCGTTATACGGAGGCGAGCCTCTATACGCAGCGGGACACGCCGATGTTCGCGTGTGCGAAGGCGCCCATTGATGCGATCCTCGCGCAGCTGGCCAACGTGGATTAGTATGCCGCCGCGTCGTCCGGTTGGTTGCCGCTGCTGGATCGACCTAGGGACCGCAAAGTCTGGCGCAGTGCGCGTGAGGAGGAAGATCGATGTTCCGTCATCCCGATCCTGAGGTCCTCGTCGTCGGCGCCGGTCCGGTCGGGCTCGTTGCGAGCCTGTTCCTCCAGCAGCGCGGGGTCCGTGTGGAGATCGTCGATACGCAACAGCGGACCTCCCAGCACAGCTACGCCCTCGCGATACATCCGCGCACGCTTCGGATTCTCGAGGAGGCAGGGCTTTCCGAAGGGCTGATCGGGATGGGGCGGAAGCTAACGAAGGTCGCCTACTACGAAGCCCGGGAGAGACGCGCCGAGATCGACTATTCGGCCCTCGCTTCCAAGCATCCGTATCTCCTCGTCCTCCGCCAAAGCCTGCTGGAGAGGGCCGCCGAGGCAGCGCTCCGCAAGAACAAGCTCAACGTCCTCTGGGGACACCGTCTAGAGTCCCTCGACGCGGATGGCGCCACCCCCCTTGCGAAGGTCGCGAAGCTCGACCAAGTCGCGGCCGGCTATCCCATGGCGCGAAGCGAGTGGGTCGTCGTGCGAAGCGAGACGATCCGACCGGCCTACGTCATCGGCGCCGACGGCTACGACTCGGCCGTGCGGCGGATGGCTGGCATCGAGATGACCGAGCATGGCGAGGGCCAGGTCTTCTCCATCTACGAGATCGAGGCGACAGGGGAGCTTCCCGGCGAGGTGCGCGTCATTCTCGATCGAGACATGACGAGCGTCTACTGGCCGCTCGAGGAGGGGCGATGCCGCTGGGGATTTCAGATCCAGAGCGCCTCGGGACACGAGGCGACGCTGGAGCGGCTCGAGCAGTTGATCGTCGCGAGGGCTCCCTGGTGGACCGCGCGGCCGACACAGATTTACTGGTCGACGCTCGCGTTGTTCGAGCGACGCCTGACGCGAAGCTTCGGCTCGGGAGGCGTCTGGCTCGCAGGGGACGCCGCGCACCAGGCGACGCCGGTCGGTGTGCACAGCATGAACTCGGGGCTGGTCGAAGCTCGCGAATTGGCAGCACGCATCTCGCGGATCCAGCGCGCGGGGGGAGCGCCGTCGCTTCTCCACGAGTTCGCGACCGAGGCACACGAGGAGTGGAAATGGCTCCTCGGCGCCGGAAGGGGAGTGCGCGCGCTTCCGGGGGCAGACCCATGGGTCCGGCAGACGGGGGCGAGGATCCTCGCCTGCATTCCTGCCTCGGGGGACGACCTCGAAGCGCTGCTCAAGCAGATCGGACTCACGGCCGCGCCGTGATGGCGCGAAGGCGGACGCTTGACTCGCGCAAGGCGCGATGGTACAAACGCGCCACTCTTCAATAGAGCCCTTGGCTGGTTCACTATGTTGTCTTGGCGCGCTCCGCGCGCCTAGCCCGTTATGCGGAACCACAACGAGTACGAAATTCATGTTTGCGCCCGCATAACGGGCTAACGGCGGGGAACACGTTTGGCCCAGACGGAAGCAGAGCTGCTAGACAACCCTGTCGCGGGCTATCCGACGCTTATCCTGCGCTCGCCGGATTTCCACTCAATCACCGAGGCTGTCGCGGAACCGCTCGAGCGGCGGACACCGATCGGCTGGTGGCTCTTCTTCATCCCATCCGTCGCGCTCCTCAGCCTTCTCGGCGTGGCGGTCTCGTGGCTCTTCTGGGAGGGGATCGGCATCTGGGGCCTTAACGTCCCCGTCGGCTGGGCGTGGGATATCACGAATTTCGTGTTCTGGGTCGGCATCGCGCACGCCGGGACACTCATCTCGGCCATCCTCTTCCTCTTCCGACAGCACTGGCGCACCTCGATCAACCGCGCGGCGGAGGCGATGACCATCTTCGCGGTCATGTGCGCCCTGACGTTCCCGGGGATCCACGTGGGACGCGTCTGGGTCGCCTACTGGATGTTCCCGCTCCCGAACCAGATGGGCATGTGGCCCAACTTCAGGAGTCCTCTTCTCTGGGACGTCTTCGCGGTCAGCGTATACGGAACCGTTTCGCTCATGTTCTGGTACATCGGCCTGATCCCGGACCTGGCGACGATGCGCGATCGGGCGAAGACCCGCACCCGGCAGCTCGCATACGGCATCTTCGCCCTCGGTTGGCGGGGCTCCGTGCGGCAATGGCACCACTACGAAGTTGCCTATCTCGTCCTCGCCGCCCTCGCGACGCCGCTGGTCCTCTCGGTGCATTCGGTCGTTTCGATGGATTTCGCGGTCTCCATCCTCCCCGGATGGCACACGACGATCTTCCCGCCCTACTTCGTCGCGGGTGCGATCTTCTCAGGGTTCGCGATGGTGGTGACGCTCATGGTGATCTGCCGCAAGGCGTTCCGCCTCGAGCACATCATCACCCTCCGGCACTTCGACTACATGGCGAAGATCATGCTCGTGACCGGGTCGATCGTCGGCTACGCGTATGCGACGGAGTTCTTCACCTCCTGGTACAGCGGCAACCCCTACGAGATCCACACGTTCCTGAACCGCGCGCAAGGACCGTACGCCTGGGCCTACTGGACCATGGTCTCCTGCAACGTCATCAGCCCCCAGATCTTCTGGTCCAAGAAGGCGCGCACGAGCATACCGGTCCTGTTCGCGGCGTCGATCGTCATCAACATCGGCATGTGGTTCGAGCGGTTCGTGATCATCGTGACGTCCCTGCACAATGACTTCCTTCCGGCATCCTGGGACTACTTCAGTCCCACGATCTGGGACGTGTCGTGCCTGCTCGGAAGCTTCGGGCTCTTCTTCACGATGTTCTGCCTGTTCGTGCGCTTTGTTCCGATGGTCGCCACCGCCGAGGTCAAGACGGTCCTGCCGCAGGCCAATCCACATTGGCAGCCGGGCCCCGAACGCGAGATCCGAGATCAAGGACGACCGAGCCACGCCGCGGCCCAGAGGGTCGCCGAAGCCCGCTCCCGAGCGAGCTTCGCAGATGCCCTTCCTCCCGCGGCTCCCGAAGGGGCCCTACTACGGAATCCTCGGCGAATTCGCGACGCCGGCGGACCTCCATCACGCATGTGAGCGGGTGCGAGACGCGGGCTTCACCCGGTGGGACGCCCACACTCCGTTCCCCGTCCACGGCCTCGAGACAGCGATGGGGGTTCGACGTTCCAAGCTTCCCTGGATCGTCCTCGGGATGGGACTGACGGGGGCCGCGTTCGGGTTCCTTCTGCAGTGGTGGGTCCACGCCGTTGCCTACCCCCTGGTGATTAGCGGCAAACCGTACTTCTCCTGGCCCGCCTTCATTCCGATCACCTTCGAGCTCGGAGTCCTCTTCGCCGCGCTCGGCGCCGTCTTCGGCATGTTGGGGCTGAACCGGCTCCCCATGCACAACCATCCGCTCTTCCGATCCAAGGTCTTCGAGCGGGTGACCGACGACGCCTTCTTCATTTCGATCGAATCGTGGGATCCCCGGTTCGATCCGTCGGCTACTGCGAAGCTGCTGGAGTCCCTAGGCGCACGAAGCGTCGAGCTCCTGGAGATCCATAGCAATGCCCTGACTTTGCCCGTCTCGCGCGAGTTATCGAGCAGTTGGTATGACCCACCAAAGTGAACGAGGGGTTAAATTCCCAACGCGATCGCGTCGCGCTCAGGCCCGAGCAGGCCACGATCCCGCCGGGGCACCCGTGGAACCGCATTCCGGTCATCGGCGCTGTCATCGCCCTGCTGGGCGCGGTGGCCTGCGCGATTCTGGGCGCGGCGAATCCGAAGCAGTTTTTCTTCTCGTGGCTCGTGTCGTTCATGTTCTTTCTGAGCCTGGCCCTCGGCGCGCTCTTCTTCGTGCTGATCCAGTACGCGGCCCAGGGAGGATGGGGGATCGTGCTGCGACGGATCGGGGAGACGATCTTCGCCATGCTCCCTGTAATGGCGGCCCTCTTCCTCCCGTTGCTCTTCGGGCTGCACGATCTCTACGAATGGTCCCACGCCGGCGCAGCCGAGCACGATGCGCTGCTTCGCTGGAAGGCGCCATACCTCAACGTGCCGTTCTTCCTGATCCGGGCGGCGCTCTTCTTCGGAATCTGGACCTTCATCGCCCTCCTCTACTACCGCGGCTCGCGCGGTCAGGACGCGACGGGGGATCCGGGGGTGTCGGCCCGCCTTCGCCGCTTTGCCGGGCCCTGCATCATCGTCCTCGCGCTGACCCAGACCTTCGCCTCGATCGATTGGATCATGTCGCTCACGCCGCACTGGTACTCGACCATGTTCGGCGTCTATTTCTTCGCGGGTTCCTTCGTGGGGTTCATCGCGCTTCTCTCGGTCGTCGCGGTGGCGATGCGCCGGGCGGGGCTGCTCGACACGGTCATCAGCGCCGAGCACCTGCACGATATCGGAAAGTTCCTCTTCGCGTTCTCGGCGTTCTGGGCCTATATCGGCTTCTCCCAGTTCTTCCTCATGTGGTACGCGAACCTCCCAGAGGAGACGATCTGGTACAAGGTGCGGATCGAGGGATCCTGGCTGTGGGTCTCGCTCCTTCTCATGGCCGGACACTTCGGGGTTCCGTTCTTCTACCTGATGGGGCGCGCGGTCAAGCGGAGGGGATCGACCCTGGCTATCGGAGGAGCGTGGCTCCTCGCCATGCACTTCTTGGATATTTACTGGCAGGTCATGCCGACGCTCCACCCCGAGGGGCTCCGTCCGTCGCTTCTTGACGTCGCCGCGCTCGTCACCGTCGGCGGATGCTTCGTGGCGGCGGCGAGTTGGCTGATGCGACGGCAGGCGCTCGTACCGCTACGCGACCCGAGGCTCGCCGATTCGCTGGCCCTCGAGGTTGTCTGAAGTCGGATAGGAATCCCGCGTCGAGAGCGCGGGTGGTTCGACCTCCGCGCGAAGCTTGCCCGGATCGCGGAGTCCGGTATAGAGTCGGCTCATTGCAGGACGTACGCAAGAGAGCAGTGTCGACGGAGATGAGGTTGCGATGACCAAGGAGATGAGCATGCGCGGGACAGGGAACAAGTTGTGGCTGGCGGCTGGGCTGGTCGTAGTGTTGGTCTGGCCGGGCATCGCTGTCGCGCAGTCGACCATCACGGGAACCGCCACCTTCGCCGGGAAAGCCCCCGCTCTCAAGCCGCTCGCCATGGACGCCGACCCGGCGTGCCTCAAGATTCACGGGGGGAAACCCGTGCCGGCCGAGATGCTGGTCCTCGGCAGCGGCAACACCATGGGGAACGTCATTGTCTGGGTCTCGAAGGGACTCCCGGCCGGGAAGACCTGGCCCGCCCCCAAAACGCCAGTGACTCTCGATCAGAAGGGCTGCATGTACGTGCCGCACGCGATGGGGATCATGGTCGGTCAGGCCTACAGGATCCTCAACTCCGACGGCATCCTCCACAACATCCACACGCTTCCCAAGGTCAACGCGTCATTCAACCGGGCGATGCCGGCGACGAGCAAGGAGACGAGCACGACCTTCCCCAAGCCGGAGGCGATCTTCCAGATCAAATGCGACGTCCACCCATGGATGAGCGCCTACATCGGCGTGTTCACCCATCCCTTCTTCTCGGCGACGAGCACGGACGGGAAGTTCACGATCTCGGGCCTCGACCCGGGGACCTACGAGATCAGCGCCTGGCACGAGAGGCTGGGAACGCAAACGGCCTCGGTCACGGTTGCCGCCAGCGACAAGAAGACCCAGGACTTCAAGTTCGCTGTTCCTGGGAAGTAGCGATCCGGAGTAAAGCCCCATGAGTCATCCGGGAACTGTCGCCGCACCCACGCCGCACGTCGCGCACGAAGCCCATCACGAGGAGCTCGGCTTCTGGCGTAAGTACATCTTCGCCACCGACCACAAGGTCATCGGCATCCAGTACGCCGTCACTGGCCTCCTGTTCCTCCTCTTCGGCTTTTCGCTGATGATGCTCATGCGCTGGCAGCTCGCCTACCCGGGCGTCCCCTTGCCGTTGATCGGCGGGCTCTTCGGCGAGGCGCGCATGCCCGGCGGAACGATGCTCCCCGAGTTTTACAACGAGCTCGGGGCGATGCACGGCACCATCATGGTCTTCCTCGGGGTCGTGCCCCTCGCCGTCGGAGGGTTCGGGAATTTCGTGCTCCCGCTCCAGATTGGAGCGCCGGACATGGCGTTCCCGAAGATCAACATGGCGAGCTACTGGTGCCTCTTCCTCGGCGGCGTCACGATGCTGGCCAGCTTTTTCGTCCCCGGGGGAGCCGCGCAGGCCGGGTGGACCTCCTACACGCCCCTCTCCGTCCTAGCGGGCACGGGCCAGACGATGTGGCTGATCGGGATGATCTTCTTGATCACCTCGTCGCTGCTCGGAGCGGTCAACTTCATCACGACCACGATCCAGCTCCGCGCCAAGGGGCTCACTTTCATGCGGTTCCCCTTCTTCGTGTGGGCCCAGCTCGTCACGGCATTCCTCCTACTTCTCGCCTTCCCGCCGCTCGAGGCCGCAGGGTTCATGCAGCTGATGGATCGCGTGGCCGGAACGAGCTTTTTCATGCCGAGTGGCCTCGTGGTCAGCGGCCAGGTCGTCGACGTGGCCGGCGGGGGCAACACGGTCCTCTGGCAGCACCTGTTCTGGTTTCTGGCGCACCCGGAGGTCTACGTCCTGATTCTTCCCGCCATGGGAATCGTGGCCGAGGTCATCGCGAACAACACGCGGAAGCCGTTGTGGGGCTATCGTTCGATGGTCTACTCGCTCGTCTTCCTCGGCTTCATGTCGTTCATCGTCTGGGCGCACCACATGTTCATGACCGGGATGGGGACGGCGATGGCGGCGTTCTTCCAGACCACCACGATGATCATCTCGATCCCATCGGTCGTGATCCTCACCGCCCTGATCATCTCGCTCTGGGGCGGATCGATACGCTACAACACGCCCATGCTCTTCGCGGTCGGCTTTCTCCCGATGTTCGGCATCGGCGGGCTCACGGGGCTTCCGCTCGCCTTCAACATCGCGGACATCCCGCTGCACGACACGTACTACGTCATCGCCCACTTCCACTACGTCGTCGCTCCCGGGACGATCTTCGCCCTCTTCGCGGGGATCTACTACTGGTATCCGAAGGCAACCGGGCGAAAGATGAACGAGACGCTCGGCAAGATCCACTTTTTCGGCTCGTTCGTCTGCATGAACGTTGTCTTCACGCCGATGTTCCTCGTGGGGCTGGCCGGCGTCTCGCGCCGCCTGTTCGACGGTGGGGCGGCGTACGACTTTGCGCAGCCGACCTTGCAATGGAACGTCATGTCGTCGTGGGGCGCGTGGACGCTCGCGATCTTCCAGATTCCCTTCATCTTCAATTTCTTCTGGAGCATCTGGAAGGGGGAGAAGACCGAGGAGAACCCGTGGCACGCCACGACGATCGAGTGGGCGGCTCCCTCGCCTCCGCCGCATGGCAATTTCGTCGTGGCCCCGCAAGCGTACCGGGGGCCTTACGAGTACAGCGTTCCCGGTGCGGCCAAAGACTTTACGCCGCAGTACGAGGCCTGATTCGCGATGGACATTCCCTACACCGTAGAACTGCGCCGCGACACCGGTCTCAACAACGGCAAGATCGGTATCTGGCTCTTTCTGGCCTCAGAGGTCATGCTGTTCGGCGCCCTGTTTGCGAGCTACATCCTGATCCGGACCGGGGCGCCGAGTTGGCCGCGGGGAGACACGATTCTGGACGTCCCGCTCGCCACGTTCAACACAATCGTTCTGATTGCTTCCTCCGTCACGATGGTCATGGCTTGGGCTTCGCTGATGCGGCGCCGCTTCGGGACCTATCGAATTTACATGGGGGCGACGATCCTGCTCGGGTTGACCTTCCTCGTCGTCAAGTACTTCGAATACAGCCACCATCTCCACTTGGGGGAATTTCCCAGGACCAACAACTTTCTCGCCATCTATTACACCCTGACCGGGCTGCACATGCTCCACGTGTTCGGCGGAATGGTGGTGAACGCCTATTTCTGGGGTCCCGGCGCGAAGCTCTGGAAGACGAATCCGGTCTGGTTCACCAACCGGGTCGAGCACTCGGGCCTCTTCTGGCATTTCGTGGATCTGGTCTGGATCTTCCTCTTCCCGACCCTCTACCTTTTGTAGGCAGCATCCATGACGAGCGAACACGCAGCGACGGGCGCCCACGCAGTTGACATCGACAAACACGTCAGGGTCTACATCACGGTCTTCGTCGCGCTGATGATCCTGACGATCATCACAGTGGCAATCTCGTACCTTGACCTTGCCACTCCGATTGCCGTTACCGTGGCGCTGCTCGTCGCGATCGTCAAGGGATCGCTGGTGGCGTGCTACTTCATGCACCTCATCTCCGAGAAGAAGCTGATCTACGCGGTCCTGGTGCTGACCGCGGCCTTCTTCGTCGCGCTGCTGGCCCTTCCCGTCTTGACGCACAGCAACGGCTACTGGATTCCGCAATGAACCTCAGGTTGGTCCACGCGCTGCTGATCCTCCTCTCCGCGGCCCTCGCGGTGCTGTTCGGGGTCTGGTGCCTGGGCCAGTACCGGGCGACAGGACGGCGTCGCGAGCCTGGTGGGGGCCGTCGCGGCTTTCGCCGTGGCGGTCGGCCTGCTCGTCTACGACTCGTGGTTCCTGCGCAAGACGAGGACGCTGTGATGACTTGGATTCGCCTCGGGATCCTACGGGCTTTCACGACGGCTGCCGTGATCATCGGCGGGAGCTCGACCGTTTTTGCCTGCCCGATGTGCTTCGGGGCGGAAGAGACCTCGATGATCAACGGGACGAAGCTCGGCGTCTTTGTGCTGTTGGCCATCACGTTTGCGGTGCAGGGTGGGTTCGTGGGCTTCTTCATCTATCTCCGCAAGCGCGCGAAGCGCATCGCGGACATGGAGCTCGATGCCGAATGGTCGGAGCTTCAAGGTTCGCCTAGGACATCATGACTGAATGGCTTGGACTCCCGGCGCTCGCCTCGGCTCATGGCGGGCAGATCGACAGCATGCTCGGCTGGACGCACGTCTTCATGCTCATCCTGTTCGTAGGGTGGGGAGGGTTCTTCGCCTACTGCCTGGTCCGTTTCCGGCGATCGCGGCATCCGGTGGCGGACTATACAGGGGTCAAGTCGCACGCATCGGCCTATTCCGAGGTCGGCGTGGCCATCGTCGAAGCGGTTCTCCTGATTGGTTTCGCGATCCCGCTGTGGGCCGCGAGGGTCGATGACATGCCCCCGGAGAGCGAATCGCTGGTCGTGCAGGTCACCGGCGAGCAGTTCGCTTGGAACGTCCACTATGCCGGCCCCGACGGGAAGTTCGGCCGCACGGACCTCAAGCTGCTCGACCTCCAGTCGAACCCCCTGGGACTCGATCGCGACGATCCCGCCGCGAAGGACGACGTCACGACGCTCAATCAGCTCTATCTGCCCGTGAACAAGCCGATCATCGTGAGGCTCAGGAGCAAGGACGTCATCCACAGCTTCGGCGTGCCCGAGTTGCGCGTGAAGCAGGACGCTATCCCCGGCCTCACGATCCCGATCTGGTTCGTCCCCACCGTCACGACCGCGGAGATGCGGTCCCGGAAGGGCAATCCCGCGTTCCAGTACGAGATTGCCTGCGCGCAGCTCTGCGGTTTGGGCCACGCCAGGATGCGGGGATTTGTCACCATCCAGACTGCTGAGGAGTTCCAGACGTGGCTGGATGAAAGGGTCAAGGAGGCGAGCGAACCGGACCCCTTCCGATAACTCAGCGCCGCGCGTCCCGCGCCTCGTCTATACCCGGCTTCGTGTAGCGAACGCCCACATCAGGTCCGATATCGCTGTGGCCCCGCGGCTTGAACCACGTGAACCACGTGTGACCGTGCGCCTTGCCCCGGCGTATTTCCCACACGAGGTACGGCACGAGTATCAATAAAAACAGCGTCGTGCCTACCCAGATTCCGGTGGCGACGTCCATAGTGAGTCCTCCTCCGCCGTATCACAGCAAGGCTAAAGCCACTCGTAGACGCTGTTGAGCTGACCCGAAGAGCTTAGGCGTCGGCATCCGCGGGCGGATGTCGGTCATCCTCACCTTGCAGGCGTCACCGAGGGCCCGCCCGGTCGAACACCCCATCCATGGTGATGCTGAGATGCACGGAAACGCTAGCTCCCGATGCTCACTGCGCACGAACCGCCTTGCACAACAGGCGCAACGACTGAACTAAGCGTCGACGCCGACACGTCAGAGTCCACTCACCAGAGAAATCAGGCTGCTAGTTCGTTTGCCTACTCAGTTCGAAGCGCCGTCACCGGCGCGACGCGCGCTGCACGAATCGCCGGAACAACCGTCGCCGCGACCGACGCGAGACCGAGCGCGATCGTGGCCCCGAAGAAGGTGACCGGGTCGGTCGCGCTCACGCCAAAGAGCAGTTGCTCCAGCCAGCGCGTGCCCGCGGCCGCGCCGGCGAGCCCGGCAACGATGCCGATCCCGGCGAGCATCATGCCGTGCCGCACCACCATCCACACCACGTCCTGCCGACTGGCCCCGAGAGCGATCCGCACGCCGATCTCGCGCGTCCGCTGACTGACGGTGACCGACATCACGCCGTAGACACCGACCAGCGCGAGGGCCATCGCCAGAGACGCGAAGCCCGCGAACAGGAGCGCCCGAAATCTCGGTTGCGCCACCGACGCCGACTGAAACTGCTCCATCGTCCGCACGCGTGAGACGGGCAACTCCGGATCGATCGCGTGCACTTCCCTCTTGATCGTGGCGCCGAGGACCGCCGGCTCGAGTCGGCTACGCGCGACGAGTGTCATCCCGCCGAACTGGAACTGGCGATTAGGAAGCACCATTTCGGGCCGCGGTTCGCGGCTAAAGCCGTGATGCTTTACGGCGCCGATCACACCGACGATTTCACGCGCTCTCCCGTAGAGCACGAGCCGCTGGCCGATCGGGTCGTCGCCCGGAAAGATTTGCGCGGCCATCGTCTCGTTGATGATGGCTACCGGTGTCGCATCCGGGCCATCGAATTCCGTAAACAGCCGCCCCGCCTTCAACAGAATCCGCATCGTCTTGAAGTAGTCCGGCGTCGCGATGCGGAAATCGGCTTGCGGCTCTTCGCCGGGTCGTGGCCGCGGCCGGCCCTGAACGATCACCGGCAGGTCGTAGTCGATGCCGACGGGGTTCAGCGGCAACGACGACACGGCGCCGATAGACTCGATCCCGGGCGTGGCCGCGAGTTTGTCCATCAGTTGCGCATAGAACGCTGACGGTTTTGACAGCTGCGGCGTCACGCCTGGCTGCAGCGCCCGAAACTGCGCCGGGTCGACCGGGTAGCGTGAGCCCGGCAGGAAAATCTGCGCGGTCAGCACATCCTGCGACTGAAACCCGAGATCGAGATGCTGCAGCGTGACGAACGTGCGGATCATCAGCCCGGCGCCGGCCATCAGCGCGAGCGACAGCGCAATTTCGGCGGCGACCAAGACAGACCGCCCGCGCTGCCGTTTCAGGCGGCTCTCCTGCGTCGCATCGACGAGGTTGGCGCCCGACACTTGCAGGGCCGGCGCAAGGCCGAAGCCGAGGCCGGTCAAAGCGGCTACGGCGGTCACGAACAGCAGCACCGTCGTATCGATGCCCACCTGATCGACCCGCGGAAGATCTGGTGGGCTCACCCGGACCAACAGTCCGAGGACGGACCACGCGACCAGCATGCCGAGCGCGCTGCCCACCACCGCCAACAGGACGCTTTCGGCGAGCAGTTGCCGGACCAGCCGTCGGCGGCCGGCACCGAGTGCCGCACGCATCGCCATTTCGCCGCGCCGCGACGTGGCCCGGACCAGGAGCAGGTTGGCGACGTTGGCGCACGCTATCAGGAGGACGAAGCCGACCGTCCCGAGCAGCACAAGCAGGCCGAGCCTGACGTTCTCGACGAGTAGATCGTGGGCGCTGACGACCGCGACGTCAGGATTGCTGGTCTGGTCGGCGGCGGCGATTCCTCGAGAGATGGCCGTCATGTTGGCCGTCGCCGAGTCGATTGTGACGCCGTCTTTGAGCCGGCCGATGACCGTCAGCGAGTGAGTTCGCCGGCCAGTGAGCTCGTTGGGGCCGAAGATCAGGGGCGAGTACACATCCACGGGATTCCCCTCGGGGAACCGGAAGCTCGCCGGCATCACGCCAATGACCGTGAACGGGACAATCAGCGTGATCGACTTCCCGATGAGCGACGGATCGCCGCCAAACCGACGCTGCCAGAATTCGTGTCCCAGCACGACGACGCGGTCCGTGCGCGTCGCTTCATCTTCTGTAAACGTGCGTCCAATCGCAGCGTCTACCCCGAGGGCACCGAAGAGGCTGCTCGAAACGGTCAACGCGGTGACGCTCTCAGGCTCGCCAGCACCGGTCAGGGGAAAGCCGTCCACCCGATACGCGCCCAGCGCCTCGAAGACCGAATTCTGCGCTTTCCAATCCAGGTAGTTCGGCGGCGCCACGAGATCGCGCTCTTTGCCGATCGTGGTGTTCCGCTCCCAGACGAAGGCCAGACGATCCGGATCGTGATACGACAACGGCTTCAGCAGCACCGCGTTGACCACGCTGAAGATCGCGGTATTGGCGCCGATGCCGAGCGCGAGCGTGAGAGTCGCCACGGCGGTGAAGCCCGGTGCGCGACCGAGCGATCGAGCGCCGTAGCGGATGTCGCGGAAGAAATCCTCGAGGAGCGCCGCCCGGTATTCGTCGCGTGTGTTCTCCTTGGTGCGCTCGATGCCCCCAAACTTGATCAAGGCCTGCCGGCGTGCCTCCCCCGGTTCCATTCCTGAACGGACGTTCTTCGCGGTCTGCTGATCGATATGAAAGCGGATCTCTTCGCTGAGGCCGCTTTCGATCGCGCTCCGGCCAACCAGCGCGCGCAGGCGATGCCAGGCTTCGTGTATCCGGCCCATGTCAGTGCCCTGTGGCGTCGACCATTCTCTTCCTTTCGATAGACGAAAGGAAGGCTAGCAGGGTTGCCTTCGACTCCTCTAAAGAAGCGACGGTCCGCGAGCGTTCGGAAGCACAACCTACCCGAAGAGTTTCGGGGTCGGCATCCGCGCGCGGATCCGCTCGAGCTCTTCGACGGTCACGCGGTCGAGGCCGCTCTTGCGGCAGGACTCCTCGACGGCGCTGACAACCATTCCCCGGACGAACGCGGGGATCTTCTTCATGCGCGCGGCGGCCGCATCGTCCCACGGGATGGTCGTTGGCGATTCGCCGCCGTACTCGATCATCGGCGGCGTCTCGCCGCAGCCCCGAAGCGGCGAAGGCGGACCAAGGCCGTCACGACTGCGAAGTGCCAGCAGGGGGGACCCGGCGAACTTGCCGGGGGTGTGGGTGCAGAGGGGGTCTTCGGCCATCAGATCGCCGGTCATCCCGTAGGCCCGGGCGCGGCAGCCCCCGCAGTGGCCGTTCATCTCGCACGCCCCGCATCGCCCGCCGAGCGAGGAGCGGCGGCGAATGCCGGTGAACAGCTCCGACGAGGTCCAGAGTTCCGCGAGACTCGCGCTGCGAAGGGTCCCCGCGAAAACCGGGAGGTAGGGGCAAGGGGTGACATCCCCGTTCGGCCGTATCCCCATGTAGTGCGTCCCCGCCGGGCACCCGCCTGCTCCTCCGGAGTAGGTCCTGATCCGAGACAGACCGGGCCACGTGGACGTGGACTTGCCCTGAGCGCTGTCGAGGGCGCGCTCGCCGATTCAGCTTGCGTCGGGCTCGGATCGGTTTGCGCGGCATTCTCCAGAACGGTCTTGATGTAGTGCGGCGCGCACTTCGCATTCACGAGCATCCGTCGGTCGTACTTCCTCTGGATCCGGTAGAGCGAGGCGAGGACCTCGTCGTACTGCGCGGGGCTGATGTCCGATACGAACTGCCCGCGCCCCGTAGGAACCAGGAAGTAGAGGTTCCAGACCTTGGCGGCGAGGCGATCGTGCGCGAAGTCGGCGATCGCGTCGAGCTCGCCGAGATTGTGCGAGCCCGCGGTCGTCTGCACGATGAAGGGGAGCCCGGTCCTGTTCAGGATCTCCGCGCCCTCCACCGTGTTCCGCCAGGCGCCACGCACCTTCCTGAAGTGGTCGTGACGATCGGGATCGAGAGCATCGAGAGAGAGCGAGAGCCCCCGCGCTCCGGCCTCCGCGAGGCGCCTCGCCAGGTTCTCCGTGATGCTCACGCCGTTGGTGCCGACGACGACCCACAGTCCGCGCTCCGACGCGCGCCGGATGATCTCGAGGATGTCGCGCCGCAGAAGCGGCTCGCCGCCCGTCAGGATCGTCAGGCATTCAGGCGCGAAAGCGGCGATTTCGTCGATAACCCTGAAGCATTCCTCGGTGCCGAGCTCGCTCCGATCGGCGAAGTTCTCCGTGCCGACCAGAGGCGCGCCGCCGGCGTCGAGATAACAGTGCTCGCAGGCGAGGTTGCAGCGGTAGGTGAGGTTCCAGGAGACGACGTAGGGCCGGGCGAACCCTTCGACTCGGCTCATGGGGGGCAGGCGTCGTGTTCGGATGCGGCATATTCATCGGGGCTCGGGGTTCTGGACTCGGCTTGTCCGCCGAAGCGCGCAGCGCGAAGGCGATGCCTCACATGCCGAAGAAGTCGCGGGCCGCGTCGAGGATCTTCTCGTCCACTTCGAGGGCCCCTCTCTCTCGGGCGAATCTCTCGATGCCTGTCCGCGCCATGGGGCGGACGAACTCGGGAATGTTCGCGAGCCGCGCTTCGGCAGCGGAAGTCCAGCGGACAGGGATCGGCTCGCCCGCCTCCACGCCCGGCCTGGCCGGCTCGAGCCTGTTCCGCCGGAATCATCCCGGTGAATGGGCAGCCGCTGCCGGACGCGCTCGACGCTCTTCCGTCGCTCTCGGGACCGATCCGCACGCCGAGTGACTGCACGACCTGTGTTTCGTACGCATTGGTGAGCATCGCCATCTCGTAGCCGCACTCCGGACACGAGTAGACGACCGACGAGCGAGCCACGCTCGGGGGGACCGACGGACTGGAGCTTCATCGGGCTATCGCAGGGGACGCAGAGGAACTTCATCGGGATCCTCGAGGCTGTCGAGAAGGCGCTGCGCAACATGCTCCAGGGCCCGGCCAACGGGTGTGTTGGGCAGTTCCGCGAGAGGGATCCCCCATCGCAGTGCCGTGCAAGCTCGGGATCGAATGGGACGGTCCCGAGGCAGGGGATCTCCAAGCCCGGCCTGCCTTGCGGAGCCGTCGTCGACAGAGTCGGGTGAGACGAAGAGCGGCTTGATCGCGTTGCAGTCGCGGCAGTAGTAGCCGCTCATGTTCTCGACGTAACCGAGGAGTCGATTGGGTCCCTTCGACAGAGCTGCCACCGAGCGCGCGACCACGCCCCGTGCCACCTCGGAAGGGATCGTCACGAGCAGGAACGAGGTCCGCGGCCCGAGAAAATCGGCGTACTGGACAGTCCGCTCGGCTCCCGGCGGCAGATCGAACATCAGCAGATCGAGCGCTCCCCACTCGAAGGACCCGAGGATCTCGCCAAGGAGAGCGAACTCTTTCGTGGCGCGCCACGTGTGGGACTCTCCGTGCGCCGCGCTCTCGAACTCGAGCGCATCCGACTCCGGGATCAGCGAGCCCATCGAGAAGACCGCGATCCCGTTCCTGGTGCGCGGGAGCGCGACCTTGTGGCTGCCGGGAACGAACAGCGCCCCCTGGACACCCGCCATGCGCGCCTGTGAGGGGCCGTTGAAGTCCGCGTCCAGGATCCCAATCCGAAGCCCCCGGGCGCGCAGAGCGCCCGCGAGATGCAGCGTCAACGTGCTTTTGCCGACCCCCCCCTTGCCGGAGCCCACGGCCACGAGATGGCGCACCCCGGCGAGCCCGTCGGTGATGCGGGTGCGCTGCTCGGCAACCTGCTCGAGGACTCTGGATCCTCCGTCGCCGGCGATGTCGTGGTAGCGCTTCATTTGGCGGAAGGGCTGATAGCTTACACCGTCGAAGCCGCCCAAGACGAGCTCGCGGCCAGGACCGCAGCTTGCAAGTGAAATCCCGGAAGCGGAAGGAGCTGAGCAATGGAGATCTCGACTGCCATCGTGCTCGCGGTTGCGCTCTTGATCGGGTTCTGGGTTCCGTATTACCTCTGGTATATCCGTCGCGGGAGAGCGCAAGGACACACCTGGTTCACATGGTGGAAGCCGCGGGGTCACTCCGACATTGGCCCGGACATTGGTGGGTCCCGCCAGACTCGACCCGGCGCAGACGATGCGCGAGGGGCTCATCACTAGCGCGCACCCTGCGGGCGCGCGCAGCCTGTGTCTGCCGGAACGTCTTAACGGCGTTCCTTAGGCGGATCGCGCCCTCGCTGCGTAGAGTAGATGCCTGCCAGCGGGGCGGAAACCGAGCGTTTCCAGCCACTCCTCCGAGATCTCCGCCGGGTGGACTTTTGGGTACCTGCAGTGTCCCCATGCCTCGAGCGAGGAGTCGAGAGAGCAGTTGCCTCAGACAGGCGCCACCGTCCGCGATGAACGTGCGCAGCGACGCAATCTCCACTCCGCACTTCATGTAGTAAAGGAGGTAGGCCTCGATTCGCTCGTCGGAGGCGACGGCGAGTCCTGCGATGTCGTTCTTCCTTGCCGTGAGCGTCTCGACCGAGCGCTTCCAACAGACCTGCCCCGGGGTCCCCGCCGCGCGGCCTTTGCGCGGTGGGGTGGAAGACGTAATCTGTCAGGCCTCCAGGACGCGCGATGCGCCGGACGGTAGTGACGCCAGAACGATGCGATGGTAATGCGTGTTCGCGTTCCAGAACTTCGGCACGTCGGGACAGAGTTGCCGTTTATTCGGATGAACTCAGACGGCCGGCATGGGACGCCGCCTGTTGGACGGTATGCGCGCGGCATTCATACGCTGCATAGTGATCAAGGTCAGGCCTTCGCTTCGAAGATCAGGTTCATGGGTGTCTCGGTCGCCCGCCGGAAGTGCTTGAATCCGGCCTCCTCGAACACCCCGCGGAGTCTCGTCTCACCAGCCTGCGCACCCAACCCCAGACCAACCTCTTGCGACAACGAGTTGGGCGTACAGATGGCAGACGATGCGGTGTAGAACATCGTGGCCATCGGATTGGCGGCCATATTGGTCGACCGTGAGTCGATCGCGAACGGTTCGACGAGCAGCACCGTTCCGTCCGGCGCCAGATGCTCACGCGCATGTCGCGCAGCGGCAACGGGATCACCCATGTCGTGGAGACAATCGAAGAAACAGATCAAATCGAACTGACCGGCATAACTGGTCGCCGAGGCCACAGCGAAGCGAGCCCGATCAGCGACGCCGGCTTCGCTCGCCCGCCGACGTGACGTCTCGATGGACGGCGCGTGGAAGTCGAACCCGAAGAAAGTCGAGTTGGGATACGCGCCTGCCATCACGATGAGCGAGGCGCCGTGTCCACAGCCTACGTCAGCAACTCTGCCACCCACCTTGAGCTTCGCATCGACACCGTCAAGCGCCGGGATCCAGGCGGTCGTCAATACGCTCGATACCCAGTCCGGAAGAACCACTCTGTTCCGGAAAACAGGCACGGATGGTGGTCGCCCCAACTGAGCGCGCCGTTCCCGCGGAAGGCCGCTGCCACCTTCTGCATGTCGATGAACATTGAGCCGAACGCGTTCATGCCACGCGCGACAAAGACCGGCGAGTTGTCGTCGGCGAGGGCCAGTGCCGCCTCAGCACTCAGCTCGTACGTGTCATTTGCGTGATCGTAGGCGATGAGTCCGCCGGCGGCCTGGCCGTCCAGCCACTCGCGAACCAGCCTGGCGTGGCAACCAGTCTTCGCCGCTACGGAGTCCGCCGTGCGCGGTCCGGATCCCGCCAACTCACGATAGAGCCCCAGTTCGTCGCCGAGCCACACGGCGTAACAGATCATTCCCCCAGTCATGTGGCCCATCATCTTGCCCATGAACGCGTCGAGTTTCCCTTGATCGATGTCCATCACGCGGCTCCGCTATGTTCGTGTCGGTGTCCGCCCAACGTCATGGCGATGAGCCGGCTGGCCTCCACGGTTGGACGCATTCAACCTATTGGCGCTTTCCTTTATTCACTCAAATCAGCTCGTGAGATCGTGCAAGCAGCCTAACGCGCGACGAGCCGCAATGCGCACGATACACCGGCGCCAAGATCTGCGTCGGCTGCAAGTCGAGGTTAGGCCGAACCGACCGACTGCCTCGAAGCCTCTTCGTACCAGTGCCTGACCTGTCGATGATGCGCCGACCAAGCGCGCCACACACTCGTCGCCAACGCGGTGGCTTCCACCCGCAGATCACGTTGGGACTTCAGCACCGAGGCGACCGTGTGTGCATCGTCGAACGCCGGCGGCGTGAGCCACCGGAAGCGCCCCTTCGTCCGTAGCATCGATTCGACAACCCGCGGCATGCGATCCGAGGGAAAGCCAAGTTCAAGCTGCGCGTACAGGCTGACCAGATGCCCTGCGACCGACTGGATTGCTTGCGGCCCAGGCGATCCCGGATGTTGGACCGCATAAGAGTCAACACACAGGTGGCGATACGCTGCGGTTTGCGGGTCGCTCAACAGCCGCGCGTTCAGTTCACCCCAGAGCGCCCAGCATCCGGGCGCGGACGTCATGTACCGATGAATCGGTCCCGCAATGCGGGGAACCGCCGCGCCACAGCCAACGCAGCGCTCGGTGGCCCGATCAGCCATGATGACTTTCGCCCAGAGTCGGCCTAACGTGCGCGATGAGCCGCGGCGCGCGTGTTCGTTAGGTCTTTCACAAGATGATACCCGCGCCGTCGGCTCCACCGGCGGCGCTCACGAGACACCGGCGCTGCCGGCTCCAGTGCGATGTTAGGCGCCACGCCGCTTCGCTCCAATTCTAGGCAAGAAGCGCCCGGTCCGTTCCATGTACGTTCGATAGCTGTCCCCAAAGCGGGCCACCAGGTTCTCTTCTTCGGTTCGCGTTCGAATGATGAGCAGGCAAAACAGCACAACGCCGGTCACAAAGAGGAACCAGTTCGCCGCGATCAGAGAAATCGCCACCGTGAGCAATGCGGCAGAGCCGTAGAACGGATGCCGGATCCAGTGATAGGGGCCATGCAAAACCAACGTGTGTTCTCGCCGTGTGACAACCGTATCCGTCAGGTTCCTCCCGAGGCAGCGGAAGGTCCACACCAGCAGCCCGCAGGCAAGGGCGATCACGCCGACTCCTGTCCACCTCAGCCAGCCTGGAAGGGACACTGAAGACCAGGCCATCCAGCGTGGATCGACCATCCACGCGATCAGCCCGAGCCAGAAAGCAGCACCCAGAGGCCGTAACGTCGCCAAAATGAACAGGCCCTCCTGCCGTCGATCGAGTTTCTCGCGCGTCGCCTGTGACTTGAACCTGTGGTAAATGCCGATGGGAAGGACCACAAGAAAGACAACCATCAGTACGGCCCGGAAGATTTGGTCGTGGTTCATCGGCGACATGGCTTTGCGCGTTGTTCTTTGTGACGTTCGTTCGTGTGCGCCTAACGGTGCCGCTTCAGCTGCGGCGCCTGATGATGGCCGCCCGGCGTCGTCGGCTGCAAGCGGGCACCTTTAGTCGGAGCGCGCCTTCGCTGCGTAAAGTACGATGCCTGCCGGCGGGGCGGAAACCGAGCGCCTCCAGGAACTCCTTCGAGAGTTCCGCCGGGTGGACCTTGGGGAACTGATACTTACCCGCAGGGAGCCGAGAGACCAGTTGCTTCAGACGGGCTCCGCTATCGTCGATGAAGGACCTGAGCGACACAATCTCTCGGCGCCTCCACATACATTAGGTAGGCCTCGATTCGCTCGTCGGAGGCGATCGCGAGCCCGGCGATGTCGACCTTCCTTGCAGTGAGTGTCTGGACCGACCGCTCCCAGCACGCCTGCGGATGTGTGTCTTCGAGGAGACCATTGGCAGCGAGATCGTTTACCGTGACCGGGATGACGAAGCCTTCGACTCGCGCGGCGCTGCCGCTCTCCTCACGCGACAGAACGTAGTCCGTCAGAACAGCCTCCTGGTCATACCCGCTTGCGCTGAACAGCTCGCAGGCCGGGGCGAACGTCTCGGGGACTTCGGAGACGATTCGAGGGGGACCGAGAATCGCGAGCTTCGAGCCGAGCGAGGCGAGCAGGTGACGGCCATGACCCTGTCGCCGATGATCGGGATGGACGGCGATCTTGTGGACGAGGGTACCAGAAGGCCGCTTGGCGCCGATCAGGACGCCGACCGGGTCGGAGCCCGAGAACGCGACCATGCAGCTGCTGCACCAGACCTGAAGGTCGCGGATCGACCGCTTGAAGGCCTCCGGCGTCATCGGAGGCTCGTCGGGGAAGTACGGTGACCAGCAGCGATTCAGCGCGTCGACGAGCAGCCCGATGTCGTCCGTACGGCAGAATCGGTATGCCGACACAATCTATCCGCCGACCGATCAGGCCTCGCGATGGTCGCCGGGCGTACTTCGTACGGTCAGCGGGCTCACCTCGTTGAGGTAGCCGCTCCCGTTGCCCGCCGGGACCACGTTTCGAGCTGCGCTTGGAGCTTCCGCAACCGTGCCCGAGGCCGCGGCGGAGGGTTCCGCTGGAATCGGCGCCGCCGCTGCCGTGCCCTTGCCCGGTGTCGGGTAGTTCGCGATCATCTCGGCCATCATCTGCTTGCCGATCTCGATCCCGTCTTCGACGAGCGCCAGATCGATCGCCGCCGCGGCGCGCTCCCGCGCCAGCTCCTCGACTCTCTCCTGGGTCTTGTTCCGCATGAACCCGGCCGGGACCCGGAGGATCCGCTGCGCGGCCTCGTCGGTCCAATCGAAGGTCGAGATCAGGGGGTTCTTCCTTTCGTCGCGAGCAATGAGCTTGGCCTCACTCCCCGCGCCGCCGTTCGCGGCGGCTCCGACCGTCTGCACTCGATTCACGTCGTTGGGCGAGGGGACATGGATCTCGAGCGGCGCGCCAGTCTCTTCCTCGATCACCAGGCGGGCGAATTCGAGCGTGATCGCGTCGAGCTTCTTCATGCGGGCTCGCTTTTCGACACGTGCCTTGACGCGACGGCGCTGATACGCGTTCTTCATGGTCCAGAGGCCCTTCCTGGCTTCCTCCGACCATCGGAGCTTGCGCCCGTCGTATGTGGTCTCCTCCTGGAGACCTCCCTCCACCGCAGCGATTCTCTCGATCATCTCCCGCGAGATCACTTCGAAATCCGCAGCGCCGCAGACGGTGCACCGCACGGCGTCGGTCTGCGTGGCCGTGACGCCGCACGCTCGGCACATCGACACGTTGCCGGACTTCGCGCGTTCGAGCGCGACGGCCTCGGCCAGCGCCTTGGTCGCAGCAGACGCGCTCTTCGGCATGAACCGATCCATCGCTTCGTCGATCACTGCGTTCGTGATCACCGAATGCCCCTTCTCGAGCGCCAGGCGAAGGACGCCGGTGCGTGCGATCCCTTTGACCTGGTCGGGCACGTGCGTCATGCGCTCCTCGGCCTCGGGCGTCCATCGGACGGTCTCCTCGGCGCGTACGTCGAGGCGTGGCACCTCGAGGCGCGTCGAGAGGAGGACATCGCACGACGCGGCGCGGAGAACGTTCTCGGCGTTACTCCCCAGTCCGGTCTCGTCCTTCGGGCTGTGAACGCCGATCCGCCCCATCACGATGAGCCAGGGATTCGTCTTGCGGGCGTGGTCGAGGATCTTCTGGAAGGGCTTGCCGTCGAGGAGCGTCTTCTTGATCGCGGTGCCCGCCTCGCTCCCCATCCGCTCGCCCACTTCGAGATGAGACTGATAGATCTGCGCGAGCCCGGTGTCGATGATCTCTTCGTGGAGCTGATTCTGCTCCTCGAAGCGGAACACCTTCGCCGCCTGCTCGGTGAGGACGTTGACGATGCCGTTGAAGACGGAGTAGTGCAGGTAGGGGTCGTACACGGCGATCGCTTCGACCTTCTTGCCGAACGTGCGTGCCAAGTCAACGGCGGTCATGAGCGCGCCGAACGACTGGGGGCTGCCGTCCATGCCGACCAGGATCGTGTCCCGTTCGGGCTCGGTCGGCTCCGGGACGTGCTTGACCACCCAGACATCTCGGTCGCACTGGCGAGCGACGCGTTCGCAGACCGAGCCGATCACGCTGTCCCGGGCGCGCCCGATCCCGAGGGCGCCGATCACGACCAGGTCGTACTGGGAGCCGGCGAGATCCTTGAGGATCTCGATGTGATGCTTCCCATCCATCATCCGCGGTTCGAACTCGAGGCTCGACTCTTTGCAGAGACGCGACATGCCATCGAGATAGCTGTCGGAGATGAGCTTGAGGCCCATCGTGATCAGGCTGTCGTGGATCTTCCGCTGGCGCTCCAGCTCCACCTCGTCGATGTACTCCTCGGGCAGCGTGTACTCCATCTGCCTGAAGCGATAGTCGTGCAGCTTTGCCGCGTACACATGGCAGCCGACCAGCTTCGCGGAGAACGCCTTGCCCAGCGCGACGCTGCAGGCGACGGCGCGGTTGGAGTGGTCTGAGTTATCGACGGGAACGTAGATGCTCTTGTACATCGAATCCTCCGGATGGCCCAATCGGCGTCAAACGCTCGTGGCCGGCTGCCCTGTCCCCTTGGCGTCCGCCTTCGCGCACACAACCCTCAGGTGCGCTCCGGCGAGACCTCGCCGAAGCCGCCGCTCGCGGCGGAGGCGGGCCAATCTCGTCGCTGGCCCGAGAACGGTAACGCGATCGCACCCAACCGATGATTGCCAGCTCGATCCCGAGAATGATCAGCGCCGTCCTTACCATGGGGCCGACGGCCGATGGGACGTCTTCTGGCTCTAAGTAGACGGCGTACCAGGTCGTGAGGCCTCGCCTGTTGCCACGCTCGCGCGAGAACCCGTCCCAGACCGAGAAGGCGATCGGCATGAACTGGCCAGGCGCGAACGGGGCGCCCGAGGTGGCGCGAAGGGGCCGCTTGAAGATGACCGACCATTCCCCCTGGTCATAGCTCGCGACGCCAGTAACATCGCCCGTATCGTTGGGGGTGATATCCGCGCTTCCTCGCCCGATGAACTGCATCGGCTCCTGGCGCGCCAGATCGAAGAACCACAGATCCACCGAGCTCGACGCGTCGCCGAAGATGAAGTACGGCTTGCGGGCGCCGGTCGGCAGCTGCGAAGGGAGCTGGATCGACACCGCGTCGGAGAACTCGGATGGCTCGACGGTCGGCGCGGCCGTATCCGCAAAGGGATCATCGGCAGCCTGGGCGCCGGGTGCCGCAGGCGGTTTCTCCTCCTCCTCCTCCGGCGGCACCTCGAGCGACGGCCCGTTCTGCGCCGTCTTGTCGGCGATCATGTCGTGCCATCGAACCAGGAAGGCGATGGACTCCGCGTCGTAAATAGCCTGGACGGTCACGCTGCTCGCGGCCGGGTGGAACGCGCGTCCGGGCTCCATGATCTGTCCGATGATCGGAAAGCGGGCGACGGGAGCGGACCCGAAGCTCGCGGCTCCCTTCGCCAGATCGATCGGATCCAGGGCGTTCTTGGCGACGACGAGGTTGGTATAGCCGGGCCCGTCGCTCGCGGAGAGAGAGACGATGAAGTCAGTGATCGCCCATCGTTGCTCGGGCGGCAGCGCATCGGCGAACGACGGCATCGGCGTACCGTTGAACCCCGTGCTCATCGTCTTGAAGATTTCCTCTCGGGACGACCCTCCCCGGAAAGTCCAACTCTGCGCGAGGTTCGCGGCGCGTATCCGATAGCCCAGGTCGTCCACCAGGGTTGGAGCCGAAGGTCCGTCGCCCCGACCGAGCGGGCCGTGACATTTGATGCAGCCGTTCTCCTCGTAGAGCTTCTTCCCGAGCTCGATGGACTCGTTCGTGGCAGAAGGCGCGCTCGGGATTTCTACGGGCGCGACATCCTGCGCGTTCGAAAACTCGGCGGAGAAGGTCTTGATGAAGTGTGCGAGATCCGACACTTCCTGATCGGACAGGTCGGGCCAAGGGGGCATCGACGTGTAGGGCATGCCGCGCCTGATGATGTTGACGAGGTCCTGATGGGTCGGGAGCGCTCCGCTGGGTGTCGAGCGGACCTTGAACTTGCCCGTCGTGAAGTCCCGGGGCCTGGGGGACAGGTGCGGGGTGGCGTACCCGGCGCCGTCACCCTTGTCGCCGTGGCACTGCGCACAATTTCTGAGATAGAGGTTCTTGCCCGACTCCCGCTGCGCCTCGGTTCCAAGATCAGGACCTTGCGCGCGCACCGATCCCATCGTCCCGGCACACAGCGAGGCGAACAGGACAGTGACACAGCCGCGCAATATCAAGCGAGCGGTCACTAGTGCGTCTCCTCCCTGGCGCGAGGCCTCTCGCCCGTGAAATCGTAGAGAAAGAGGACGACATCCCAGATCTCTTCTTCCTTCAGGAACTTCTCCCAGGCCGGCATGGCCGTGTTCCAGGGGGCCGCTTCTTCGGGGAGCCCGGGGCCTCCCTTGGCGGCTCGCCAGAACAGGAACGTCTCTCGAAGATTCGCGATCGTATCCCCGTCGGCGAAGTTGGTCGGGATCGGGTCCAGGCCGTGCACGAACATGCCGTTGCCGGCTAAGTTGTCGCCGTGGCAGAAGTGGCAGTTCTGGTAGTAGACCCGGCGCCCGTTCTCGACATGTTTGCGAAACTCTTCAGGATTCGCCGTCTCGAGATGTCGGAAGGGGTTGTCCCCGGCGTCGAGATCGATCTTCTTGTCATGAACCGTGATCCCGGTCGGGGACGCGGGATGGACTGTCCGCGGGAAGTACGGAGGCTCGAGGGGAACGTTCATCTGCACGTAAACGTTCGCGGCCGCGAGCGCCGGGAGGGCGATGACCGTCGCGACGAGGAGCGGTGCGATACCGCTTCTCCGTGATCAACCGGATGAGCGGGCGGGAGACTTCGTCCCGACGCTGCTCGCTCGAGGAGATAAACGCCAGGATCGCGATCGAGACGATTCCCATATAGATCGCGATAACGGACGAGGGAATCGGCGCCGTGAATCCAAATCGGAACAAGACGTAGCACCCCACCCACCATGCCACGGCCCACATAAGCAAGTTGGCCCGACGGAAGCGAAGGAGCGCGAACACGACAGCACGGCGAGGACGACCAGGATGTTCATCGTGTCACCTTGGGCGCGCTCGAACGGCAGGCGCTCCCAGGCCTTCCCAGGCGTCGGCCCCGGGCGTTGGGCGCCGGACGACCTGGGCGCCCGGCGGAGCCGCGGGCAGCCGGCGCCGCGCCCGGTGCGGCCGGGGCCGCGTAGTAGCGGTGACTGGTCTGGAGCGTGACCGTCGGCGTGCCGCCAAGCGACTGGAGGTACGCGATGACGCAGAGGATCTCCTGATCGGTGAGGCCGATCGGAGGCCTGTTGATGGCGGGCATCCCCGGATTGAATCCTGGCACGATGAAGCTGTCAGGTTCGTACAGCGATTGGGCGAAGTACTCGACCTCGCTCAGGCCCGGAACGCGGGTCTGCTGCGCGGGCCGGCGACCCCGTCGAGGTCGGGGAACCGGAGCGCCCCGGTCTGGCCGATCGTGTGGCAGGTCCGGCACAGGCCCTTCCCCTCCGCGATCCCGCGGCCAACCTCGACCATCTCGGGCGTGCTGAGGTCGGCTCTGATGATGACCTCCGCGGGAGGCTGAACTTGGTTCTGAGGCACCATCTGACCGACATAGGCATAGAACGCAGTCGACGCGAGGACGAGTCCGCCGATCCGGGCAGTGATCGGGATCATCATGACGCCCCTCCAGCGTCATGCGCCGCGGCGCCTGTGACAACGACATCCACGCCGGTGTGCGGCACTTTCTCCGGCGAGGGCACAGGAGCCCATTCAGGCCGGTCGTGCAGGCTCGTGATCCAGAACACAAAGCCAATCAGCAGAAAGAACGCGAGCACGGTCACCGACACGACCTGGGTCGCAAAGCCCAGGGTGGGCGTGAACGCGTCGGCCGAGGTGTCGCGAATGACGCCGTACACATGCCAGTGCTGGCGGAGTCCGGAGCGAACGTAGCCCATGAGCCCCATGAGCCAGGTGAAGGTGACCGCGATGAAGATCAACACGTATTGGGAGATCGCCGGGATTTTTCCCCAGCGCACCTCGCCGGTCCTTCTCGCCCCATGAAAGAGGAAGATGTCGATCACGGTGATCGACACCATGGCGAACAGGACCGAGCTGACCTGGGGCACCGAGAGGCCGATCCTGACGCTCGCCTCGACGAAGTACCCGTAGACGCCAAGGAAGATGACGAAGATCGCCGTGCCCGCGAAGATGAAGAGCTGCGCCGCATGGCCCGCCTTCGCCCACGCCACGGTCGCGATCTTCCCCGTCCGGCGGTAGAGGAGGAAGCTGATGAAGGTCGTGAGGATCAGGATGTTCACGGCCGTGTTCTTGGCGGACATGACGCCCAGAAAACCGAGGACCGGGTGCGCCGACCCTCCCATCGCCCGGACCTCGGAGACCGTCGCGATGATCGACCGGGGCGTCGCCCAGACCATGAAGCAGAGCGCGATCGCAATGAGCAGGTACTTGATGAACTTCTGAAGCGGCTGCACCCCCTCGACCCGCCCCATGCCGAGCCAGAGGTAGTAGTTGGCGGCGAGGAAGAGGTTCCCGATGAGGACGGCTTGAATGATGAAGAGCCACGAGAAGGCGCCGCCCATCATCTGGAGCCCCAGCGTCTGCGAGTACGCGTAGATCTCGCTCGCGAGCCAGTAGCCGGCGAAGGGCAGCGGCAGGAAGGCGATGATTGCCACGAAGTTTCCGATGTATCCCATCCAGTCGTAATGCGCGCGCTCCTCGTCGGATTCCGCCTGGAGGAACTTGAAGGCCGCGTAGGCGGCAGCGACCGATCCGCCGAAGGCGACGTTCGCGATCACTCGATGGACGTTGATCGGCATCCAGGTGTAGTTGTAGACCGCGTCCCAGACAGAGATAACCGCCCCCGTCTCCGAGACGCCGTTCGGCGACATCATGAATGTGAGCCAGGCATTGGCGATGAACATGATCGCCGTGCCGACGATGTTGAGGCCGAGTCCCAGGCCAAGATGCACCAGAGGATGGAATTTCCCCCAGCCGTAATAGTAGGTGTAGAGGAAAGCGGCCTCTGCGAAGAAGAGCAGCACGTACGGGAGAAACGTGGGGGAGAACACGCTCATCAGGTAGTTCGTAAACTTCGGATACAGAATGATGAGCATGAAGGTCAGGAACGCTCCGAACGTCGCGGTCAGCGAGAAGGAGACGGAGAGGAGCTTCGTGAACTCGTGCGCGAGCCGGTCGTACCGCAGATCTCCAGTCTTGTAGCCAATCACCTCGATGATGAATGCGAAAAGTGGAACGGCGAGGACGAACGCCGCGAATAGGAGGTGGAGCTGCGCGACCGACCAGATCGCGACGCGGCTTCCAACGCCGGGGAAGGTCCGGTACTCGGCCTCGACGTACGGCTTTGCCCGATCCGCCGCTTCCGCTGCTGCTCGCTCGGCGGCCAGTCCTGCCGCGCGCGGCGTCGCTTCGACGGCCGCCGCAGGGGCCCGGTAAGGCTCCCTGTACTCGCGGTTCGTCAGGAACGTGGCGACCATCACGACGCCGACGAACATTGCCACACCGGTGACGGGACCGAGCACGAACAGCAGTTTGCGGTTCATCACGCCGTTCATCGCATCGCCTCCCTCAGCGGCTGCTCGCGGGCTTGTCCGCCGTAGCGTTGGCGGAGGCGGGTGCACTCGCGGCGCGTGCCAGCCGCTCGCGCTGGAGCTCTCGCACGTACGCGACGATCGCCCACCTGTCCGCAGGAGGGATCGGCCAGCGATAACCGGCCATCAGCCCCGTCCCGTTGGTGATGACGTCGAAGATCTGCCCGTCCGTGTACTTCAAGATCTTCTCCTGGTGGAAGGTAGCCGTGGGGACGCTGCCTCGCTGGAACAGGATCCCTTTGCCGTCCCCGCGTGCGTCGTGGCAAGGCTGGCAATAGATCCCGTACCGCTGGCGGCCGCGCTCGACAAGCGCCTCGTCCACCGCATGAGGGATCGTCGCAACGAACTGTCCGTCCGCTCCCTTGCCCGTGAAGAAGGCCGTGTCCTCTTTCAGCCCGCCGATCGGGACCGTTCCTGGAACGGGCTGGCGCATGGACGCGCCGTCGAAGAAGAACGTGCTGGCCGTCTGGGGGCGCACCTTCGGCTGGTCGTCCATGCTCGGATTGAGATGGATGGGAGGGCGGCTCGACGTGCAGCCGCGCGCGCAACCGCCGAGGGCGACGACAGAGGTGAGCACGAGCGTGCCCAGCACAGGCCGTCTGCGGGCGATCATGCAACGCCCTCGAGATCTGGATTCGGGTTGCGCACCTTGGCTAGATAGGTCGTCCGGGGCTTGGTGTTCAGCTCGGCGAGGAGCGCGTAGTTGCGCGGATCGGCCTTCGCCTTCGAGACCCGGCTCGATGGGTCGCGAATATCTCCGAACTCGATTGCCGAGGCCGGGCAGGCCTGCTGGCAGGCCGTCTTGACATCGCCGTCGCGAAGCTCGCGCCCCGCGAGCCGCGCATCGATCTTCACCCGATTGATTCGCTGCGTGCAGTAGGTGCACTTCTCCATGACGCCCCGCGCGCGAACCGTGACGTCCGGGTTCATCGCGAGCTTCAGGATGTCGGGCGTGTCCTTGGTGTAGTTGAAGAAATTGAAGCGGCGCACCTTGTAGGGACAGTTGTTCGAGCAGTAGCGGGTCCCGATGCACCGGTTGTAGACCATCACGTTGAGGCCCTGCGCGTCGTGGACGGTGGCAGCCACGGGGCAGACCTGCTCGCAGGGAGCGTCCTCGCAGTGCATGCAGGGCACGGGCTGGAAGACTATCTCCGGGCTGCCAGTGGGCTCGCCAGAGAAGTACCGATCGACCCGGAGCCACTGCATCTCGCGCCCCTTCGCGACCTGGATTTTGCCGACGACCGGCACGTTATTCTCGCTCTGGCAGGCGACCATGCACGCGTTGCACCCGATGCACGCGTTGAGGTCGATCGTCATCCCCCACTGGTGCCCCTGATCGTAGACATGCTCCTTCCAGAGCGAGAAGTGCTGCGGGTCTTCTTCGAAGACGCCGAGCGCACGGGGGACTTCTTTTCCTTCGGGCCGCACGGCCGCCGGAGAGGCGGCCTCATGTGGGACCTCGGCTCGCTCCGGGGCCCCCGCCGCGCTGCCTGTGCGCGGTGGGGTGGGCTCCGCCCCGGCAGCCGATTTCGATTGAAGTGCGGTCAGGGTCGACTCGCGCACGACGGGGCGTCCCTCCATGCTGCCGTGCTCCTGGGTCGCCGCGAGCGGATACGTGCGCGCGAGCTTGGTGAGGCTGACCCCGCTGTCGAAGCCTGGTGCCTTGGAGCTTCGAACCCTGAACGCGTCGAACCCGACCCCCGAGCCGATCCGACCGGCGTGCGAACGGCCGTAGCCCAGCGTCAAGGCGACCGCGCCGTCCGTCATTCCCGGAAGGAGCCAGACGGGGAGCTCGAGCGAGCGGCCGGCGTAGTCGAGGCGGACCCAATCTTCGTTTGCAAGCCCGAGCGATTCGGCCGTCTTCGGGCTGACGAGCGCGGGGTTGTCCCATGTCAGCTTGGTGAGGGGATCGGGAAGCTCCTGCAGCCACCCGTCGTTTGCGAAGCGGCCATCGTGAAGCGAGGGGGAGGGGACGAAGATGACCTCCAGGCCACCGCGAGATCCACCAGGGGTTTCTCCGGAACCGGTTGCGCCCGCGCCGATCGAGCGCGCGAGTTCCGCCAGTGGCTGCCGGATGAGAGTGGGCACAACTTCTGGAAGCTCGCTGCCCGACAGGAATCCATCATGCAGGACGCGGTTCCACTTCGTGTCGAACGTGGCCTCGCCCAGGATCGGTTTCCAGGTCTCCCGCACGAGGTCGTAGCCGGGACGATCCTGGCCCCCGGCCATCAACCCCAGCACTTCGACGGGGGTTCGTCCGCCGAACAGGGGGAGGATCAGTGGCTGGACCACGCTGAGCGTGCCTCCAACCGCGCGAGTGTCTCCCCACGATTCGAGGTAGTGCGCGAGGGGAACGTGCCAGGTCGCCTTGACGGACGTTTCGTCGACCGTGTGCCCGAGCGCGATCGACTGTGGGACCTTCGCCATGGCCGAAGCGAAGTCGAGATCGGCGGGGGCATCGAATACGGGATTGCCGCCCAGCACGACGAGCGTCTTTATCACGCCCGCGTTCATCGCGGAGACGAGTGCGGCGAGCGAGCTGACGCTCGGAAGCACCGCATCCTTCGTCTCGTAGTAGCTGACCGTCGTGCCCGCGTTGCCGAGGTAGGTGTTCAGCGCACAGACGGCCGCGTGGACGGCTGCCGGCTGGCGTTCCCCGGCCACGATCAACCCCTTCCCGCGGTGCGCCAGAAGATCCTTGGCAAGGGCGTCGATCCAGCGCGAGTCGACATTCGGGACGCCGGGTCCCGCCAGCCCGGCGGCTCCGGCCTCCGATGGAGCCAAACGGGCAGCGAGCGCCGCAAGGAACGGGGCGATCTGCCGGCTCTCGAGACGGAGCCGGTGATCCGCCATCGCTCCCGTCAGCGAGTAAACCCCTTCAACGGCATAAAGCCGATTCATTGCACTACCGGACGCCCCCGCACGCCTTCCGTCCGCGAAGCCTCGCGTGTGGCGGATCATCTCCGGGTCGGTCAGGAGCGGGTCGGCGTCGAGTGCGAGAATCACCGAGGCTCGATCGAACCGGAGCATGAGATCGAGGTCGCGCCCCGTGGCGAGCCGTAGTCCCGCGACTCGGTTCTCGTCGCTGACGGCGTCGTAGGTCGCCCACTGCAACCGCGGGTAGCGGACGCGGAGCTCGGAGGCCAGGCGCGCCAAGGTTGGGGAGGAGAAGGACTCGGAGACGACCGCAAGGCCCGCGCCGCCATCCGCCGCATGAGCCGCGGACAACTGCTCCCAGGCCGTCACGAAATCCTTCCAGGACTTCGGTGCACCGCCCGACCTGATCGATTGCGAACGGTCAGGATCGTACAGGCCGAGCACGGACGCCTGGACGCGCGAGCTCGAGGCCCCGAGCGTCGAGGGGTGCGAGGGGTTTCCCTCGATCTTGGTCGGTCGCCCTTCGTGGCTCTCGACGATCAGGCCGTAGGCGCTCCGCCGGAACGGCATGGTTGTCGCGTAGTAACGGGGGATCCCGGGGACGACCTCCTCGGGAGCGGTGGCATAGGGAACAATCTCTTCGGCGGGACGCCGGCACCCCGCGAGCCCCGCGAGCGACAGCGAGGCGCCCAGGAGCATCATCATTTCGCGCCGTGTGACCCCCTCGGGAAGCTCCGAGGCACCCTCCGGGAACTCACGCTCGAGAAAGGCACGGGATTCGGGGTGCTCATCGAGCTGCCCCAGACTTCGCCAGTATGTCCGTGTCACCGGTGGCACCCCGAACAGTCAGTCGGCGGATTGACCGGTCGGTCGCGCTCGAGTTGCGCCGCGAGCGTCCCGACGTCCCGGGGAGGTGTCCACTTCATGTTGGTGACCTCCGAGATGGGGCGTCTGTTGGGACCGGGGTTGCGGTGGCAGTCGAGACACCAGCTCATGCTGAGTGGTGTCATCTGGGTGACCGTCTCCATCTCGTCGATGCGGCCGTGGCAGGTGACGCAGCCGATTCCTGCGGCTACGTGCGCGTTATGGGCGAAGTAGGCGTAGTCGGGAAGGTTGTGAACGCGAATCCAGCGCATCGGCCGGCCGCTCTGGGCGCTTTCCCGAATCGGTGCGAGCCTCTCGCTGTCCCTCTTCACGGTCTGATGGCAGTTCATGCAGGTCTGGGTCGGCGGAACGTTCGCGACAGTGGAGACCTCGACCGAGGCGTGACAGTATCGGCAGTCGAGACCAAGCTCGCCGACGTGGAGCTTGTGGCTGTACTCTACCGGCTGAACGGGACGGTAGCCCACGTCGGTGTACCACGGGGAAAAGTAATACCAGACGCCCGCGATCGCGAGCACCGGGCCGAGACTGCCCGCGATGGCCGCCACGATCGGAAGTTTGTTCCACCAAGAGGGAAAAATTTGGGCCAACGGCTAGGGCTCCGGGGTCCTGGAGGACAGCTCCACCCCACCGCGCAAACGACGCGCCGCGGGGACCCCGGGCTGCTCAGGCCGCGAGTCTGCCATGGAACAATGATGCCGCATCCGCGCGTCCCCAAAAAATTGCGTCGGAGGAAACGACAACCTCTCGATCGCGGCGCGATTCTATCCACGAACTGGGACAGGGTCAAGCGCGCCGCGCTCGTTCTTTGTTCCGTTCGTGGTTCGTTGATCGCTCGTTCGTTTCTTCGTTCTTAGCTCTTCATTCGTCAGTGCACATGATGTGCAAGCGCCTTCGCCAACCCCGGGTCATTGACTGGCAGCAGCGACCGGGCCTTCAGGTTTCCCGCATACAACGCCAGAAAGATGCCTCCGATCGCAATCGGCACCGCGAAATCCAAGAGCCCGACGCTCAAGCCATCGGTGTGAAACTCCGGCGCGACGTGCCAGTAGTACTCGACGATTCGGGCGACGAGCACCCAGGTCGCAACCATCCGCAGCCGCTTCCAATCGCGCTTGATGTCGCGCGAGAGCAACAAGACGTACGGCAGCGCGAAGTGGGCCACGATCATGAACACACTGACCCACTGGTAGCCGTTGTCCCAGCGAATCAGGTAGTGCGGAATCTCTTCGGCGAGGTTTGCCGACCAGATGATGAGGAACTGCGAAAACGTCAAGTATGCCCACAGCATCAGGAACGCGAACAGGAGCTTTCCGAGATCGTGCAGATGCGCGCTGGTGATGACGCGGTCGAGCGGCGCCACCTGCGACAGCATGATCAGCACCACAATCGCAAAGCTCATGGCCGACAACCCTTGACCCACCATGTACATCGGCCCCCACATCGTCGAGTACCAATGCGGGTTGACCGACATGGTCCAGTCGACCATCGCGAAGGTCACCGTCAGGCTGTAAATCACCAGCCCGGCACCGGACAGAATCGAGAACTTTCGAACGAGTCCAGGATCCCCCGTCCGATCCTGTTCCGCCGACCATCTCGTCAATGCCCAGGAGATCGCCGTCCAGATCGAGAAATAGAGCAGCTGCCGGATCAGAAAGAAGGTCTCGTTCAGGTACGGCTGCTTCTGCTGAAGAACCGTGTCGCTCGCAACCGCGTCGGCATGCGTCCAGTGATACAGGTCGTGCATCCCGAACCAGATCGGTACATAGAGGAGCGCCATCATCGGCATCGTTCGCACCGCCGCTTCGAGCGGCCGGCGAATCACCACGCCCCACGCGCCACCGGACAAGTGCTGGACCATCAGCAGCGCCATGCTCCCGAGCACGAGTCCCATCCAGAACGTGTACGCCACCAGGTAGGCCTGATAGAACCGCGCCAGGTCGGTCATCATGAACCCGACGATGGTCAGCACGACGCCGACGAGACCGGCGCCCATGCCGAGGCGTTGGAGCCCGCTGATGGTGTCCGGTGATTGATAGGTTTCAGAAGTGGCCATGATCAATGTTTCGTCGGCGCCGGCGCCTGTGCGCCTGCCGCGGGCGGACTGTCCAGTTCGCGCCGGCGATCGGCCGGTACGTCGTTGACGGACGCGTACTGGCTGTACTGCAGCACGCGAACGTACGACGCAATCAGCCAACGGTCGCGCACCGGCACCTGCTCGGCGTAGCCCTGCATCGCGCCGAAGCCATTGGTAATGACGTCGTAGAAGTAGCCGATACGCTCTTGTCGCAGGCGGTCCTGGTGATAACTCGCCGCCTGCCGTAGACCGCGTTGCACGACCATGCCCTGACCATCGCCGAGGCGCCCGTGGCACGGCGTGCAGAAGATGTTGAAGCGCTCCTGTCCGCGCTTGAGATCATCGTAGGTGACGGCAAAGGGCACGGCCTCCACGAGTTGCCCGTTCACCTTGCCGGTATAGAGCGCTTCATCCTCGCGTAGCCATCCACGCGCGACCGTGCCGGCCGGCGCCGCCCGCGACGCGCGGCCATCCGCGAACGACGTGCTGGCCTCGAACGCCTCGTAGCGCGGCGCGTCGTGCATGTCCTGCCGACAGCCGGCCACGACGAGAACCAGGGCCGCCAACGCGGCGCATTTTCCCTTACGCCGGAACGTCATAGACCCCTTTTGCCCCAATCCGCTCGAGGAATGCCGCCGTCTCCGTCGGTGCGAACTTCGGATCCTCGGCCTCGATCACGAGGAAAAACTTGTCGGAGCTTGCCAGCGAAAACCGTGGCGCGTTGAACACTGGGTGGTACGGCTGCGGCAGCCCATTCAGCGCAATCATTCCGCCCGCGGCCGTCAACGACGCGAACAGAATCGTCAGTTCGTACGACGGAATGACGAACGCCGGCCAGCTTGCGAACGGGCGACCGCCCACATTCATCGGGTACTCGATCACCGACGCCCAGGTACTGAAGAACGAAGCCGGTCAGCATGCCGGTGAGGCCCCCCGCCAGCACGAGCGACGGCAGGATGGTCCGCTTCTTGTGGATGATGTCGTTCAGCTCTTCGACCGGAACCGGCGTGTAGCCCTCGACCTTGGTGAAGCCTTCGGCCATCACTCGCCGCGCGGCGTCGACGAGCGCTTGCGCCGAATCGAATTCGGCCATCACGCCGTAGGTCGCGTTGGTTGGTTCAGCTATCTGCATGACGTCCTCAGTGCCCTCCAGACGCGGGCGATCCGGCACCGAGCGAGCCTGTCGTCGAGGCCGCGTGAGCGCCGCCGTGCGGGTGGTGGTGATCGACTTTCGCCTGTGGCAGCAAGGTTCGTACTTCGAAGATGGAAATCATCGGCACGAACCGGATGAAGAGGAAGAACAGCGTGAGGAAGAGGCCGATCGTCCCGAAGTAGGTCATGACGTCCCATTGCGTTGGGTAGTACATGCCCCAGGACGATGGCACGAACTCGCGGTTGAGCGTCGTCACGATAATCACGAAACGCTCGAGCCACATACCGAAGTTGACAAACAGGGACAGGACGAAGAGAAGCGTCAGGTTCTGCCGTACGCGCTTGAACCAGAGCAACTGAACCAGTCCGATATTGACCGTAATGAGCGACCAGTACGCCCATCCGTACGGTCCGAACATGCGGTTCCACATCATCGCTTTCTCGTAGAAGCTCGCGCTGTACCACGAGAAGAACGCTTCCATCGTGTAGCCATACCCGACCATCAGACCGGTGGCCAACATGACCTTGGCCATGTTGTCGATGTGGCGCATGGTGATGAAGTCTTCGAGCTTGTAGGCGGCGCGAATCGGAATCGCCAGCGAGAGCACCATCGCGAAGCCGGAATAGATGGCGCCAGCGACGAAGTAGGGCGGGAAGATCGTCGCGTGCCACCCGGGCATCACCGAAACCGCGAAGTCGAAGCTGACCACGGTGTGCACCGAGAGGACCAGCGGCGTGGAGAGGCCGGCAAGAATGAGCGACGCGACCTCATACCGATGCCAGTGACGCGCTGACCCGCGCCAGCCCAGCGAAAATATCCCGAAGACGACCCGCTTGGCCCTCGACACCGCCCGATCGCGCATCGTCGCGAGGTCGGGAATCAAGCCGACGTACCAGAACACGACCGACACCGTGGCATATGTCGTGACCGCGAACACGTCCCAGATCAGAGGGCTGCGGAACTGTGGCCACAATCCCATCGTGTTCGGGTAGGGGAACAACCAGTACGCCGCCACCCACGGCCGACCGGTGTGGAAGATCGGGAAGATCGCCGCGCACATGACGGCGAAGATCGTCATCGCTTCAGCGAAGCGGCTGATTGACATGCGCCACTGCTGTTTGAAGAGCAGCAGAATCGCGGAAATCAACGTCCCGGCATGGCCGATACCGATCCACCAGACGAAGTTGATGATGTCGAAGGCCCACGCCACCGGGACGTTGTTGCCCCAGATGCCGACGCCGCGAAGCACCAGCCAGGAAAGCGCCGTGGTCAACCCCATGAGGAGCGTGAAGCCGATGAGGAAGCCGAATACCCATCCAAGGGGTGTGCGCTTGGACAGCGGAATCTGCGCGACCGTTTCGGTGACCGACTCCAGGTCGTGTCCCGGCGCGATGACCGGAACGTCGAGGACGCTCGCCGAACCACTCTGCGCGTGAACGTTGTTCGCCATCAGTGCTGCTCGACCTCTAATGCCTCGGGGCCGACCCCGAGCCTCTCGAAGGGTCGCCCGACGTGCTGTGCGTGTCCCCGGCGTGGCCTCCAACGCTCACGTTCGTCGGCAGGGACGGATGTGGATTCCTCACCGCGGCGAGGTAGGTCGTCCGCGGGCGGGTATTCAGTTCCTCGAGCGTCGAGTAGTTGCGCGGGCTCGCTTTCAGCTGGGCCACCCGGCTGTTGGGATTGTTGATATTGCCAAACACAATCGAATCGGTCGGACACGCTGACTGACAGGCGGTCAGGATCTCGCCGTCACGAATCTCGCGTTCTTCGCGTTTGGCCTGAATGCGCGCGGTGTTGATGCGCTGCACGCAGTAGGTGCACTTCTCCATCACACCGCGGCTTCGCACGGTGACGTCGGGATTTCGCTGCAGCTTGAGCGTTTCGGTGTTCCAGTCCTGGTAGAGCAGGAAGTTGAACCGCCGCACCTTCCAAGGACAGTTGTTCGAGCAGTAGCGCGGACCCGACGAAGCGGTTGTAGACCATGTCGTTCAGGCCTTCGGGGCTGTGAACGGTGGCGGCGACTGGGCACACCGTCTCGCACGGCGCGTTCTCGCACCGCTGACACGGCATCGGCTGCATGACCGAGTTGGGGTCGTCGAGCGGGCCCGTGTAGGACCGGTCCACTCGCAGCCAGTGCATTCCACGATTCCGCTCGACCTGTTCTTTGCCGACGACCGGAATGTTGTTCTCCGCCTGACAGGCGATGACGCACGTTCCACACCCGGTACAGGTGTTGAGGTCGATCGCCATGCCCCACTGATTGCCGGTGAACTGCGAGCCGGGATACCTAGAGATGCGCTTGTCGAGCTTCAGGTGCTCCATCTCTTTGGCAAACGTTGGCGTCTTCTTGAACTCGTCGAGCGGCGCTGATCGCACGATATTCCGGCCCTCGATGGCCCAGTGGTCCTGTGTAGAGACCAGGTCGTAATGGTCGCCGGTGGGAGAGATCTCCGCGGCGCCGAACCAGGGCGACGTGCTGCCACGCAACACGTAGGCGTTGAAGCCCGTGCCGTTGCCCACACGGCCCGCGCGTGTGCGGCCATAGCCGACGTGAATCGTGATGGCGTCGGTCGCGTGACCCGGGTTGATCCAGATCGGTATTCGGAGCTCGCTACCTGAGTGGGTCACTCTGATGAGATCGCCGTTGTGAAGGTTCAGTCGCGCGGCGGTTGCCGGGGCGATCAACGCCGCGTTGTCCCACGTCAGCTTGGTGATCGGTTTCGGCAGCTCCTGCAGCCACCCGTTGTTCGCAAACCGGCCGTCGTAGATGGTGGGATCGCGGCGGAAGTTGACTTCAAAAGCAGGTGCGACAGGTGCGCTGGGTGCGATAGGTGCGAATGGTTTGGTGCGTGCACCAGGTGCGGCAGGTGCACCGGGTGCGATGTCAGCCGTGGAGAAGGCCGTGCCCGGAATGAATCCGTCGTGCAACCAGCGGCGCCAGTTCTTCTCGACGTTGCCGCCTGCGATTTGCTCAGGCGTTGGCGGCGGGGGTGGAGCTCGCACCAGGAGCTGCCGGTGCCGCCTGCAGCACCTGGTGCTGGCGCCCCGCCCAGCCTCGACGCCACCCGTCGCACCCCCCACCGCACCCACCGCACCCGTCGCACTCGTCGCACCTGTCGCACCTGCTCGCACCCGCCTGGGGCTGCGCCATCAAATACTCGCGAACGACGTCGTAGCCGGCGCGCTCTGGACGATCCGAGAGGGTGTGTCCATCCCCCCCGCTGACTTGCCGCCAGACACCTCGCTGCATCAGCGGCTGGACGATCGACGTGGTTCCATCGACGGGACCGGCATCGCTCCAGGCTTCCAGATAGTGCGCGGCCGGCACGTGCCAGTGACACAGCGTGGCCGTCTCGTCGAGGAAGAGTCCCGAGTGATGCCCCCTGCACCTTGCTGACCGCGTCCGGAACCTGAGGTCGGCTGGCGCCGTCTGCACGGGGTTTGATTCGCCGACGATCAGCAGCATCTGCACGCGGCCGGCGTTCATGTCCGACACCAGTTCACGCATCGCGGCATGTTGATCGGTCGTTTAATACCTCCGGCGTCGGCTGATACGTGACGGTTGCATCCACGTTTCCCAACGCCTGATTCATCGCGTGCGCCAGCGCATGCACGGCTGGTGGCTGCGCTTCGCCGGCGACGACCAGCGATGTGCCGCGATGCGCCGACAAATCCTGCGCGATGGCTTCGACATAGGGCTCGGTGCCGGCCGGGGCCACACCGGTGACACCCGCGACGCCAATTCGAGCCCTAACTGCGCGCGCCAGGCCGTCGATGGCGCTCGCTTTGAGTAGCGGGGCAATCCGGTGATTGGCATTGCCGCCCGTCACCGACGGCGTCGGTTCCGCAACATAGAGGCGATCGAAGCGATCCGGTTGCGCGTCGAGTCGTCGGCGCGACGAGAACTGCCGCGCATAGCGGCAATTCGGCGTCCGCCCCTCGGACGACAGGAAGTCGGCATCGAGCGACAGCACGATGCTCGGCGCGCGTGAAGTCGTACACCGGCTGCACATACTGACCGAATGCCGCGCGCGCACCAGCTCGCGCGTTGTCTGCGGCAGGCACGGGCTCCCACTGAATCCATTTGGCCGCGGGGTACGCCTTGAGAACCGCCTGCAGTTGCCGACCAAGCGTCGGCGACACCACGGTTTCGGGGCGAACTCGAAGCCCCGATCCCGGGGTCGCGGATTGCGCCGACAAGCTGGCGCGAACCGCCGCGATGAACGCGCTCCACGGTCGAATCTCACCGAGCTGGACAATCGACTGCGAGCGATTGGGGTCGTAAAGCGTCAGGAGCGAGGCCTGCGCGTAGAGATTGGTTGCGCCAAGGCTTCCCGGATGATTGGGGTTGCCCTCGGCCTTCGTGGGGCGTCCCTCATGGCTTTCGACCAAGAGGCCCGTCGCGATGCCGCCGAGAGTCATGGCGGTCGCGAAGAACAGTGGACGGCCGGGGATTACCTCCTCGGGTTCGGCGACCGGGTACGGGTCCATCAGCTTGTCGGGTTGAACCGTTAAACTGCACTCACGCCTGCAAGCGCGAGCGAGGCACTCATCAACTTGAGGAAGGAACGTGGCCAACTGAATTCGATCATTGACTCGGTGGCGTTCTCGGGGAACTCGCGGTGGAAGTACTGCTGGAACTCCGGCGTGTCGGCGAGCGACTCGAGGCTGCGCCAGTACGGCCTGCCCCCGGTGCCACGCACGCGTGCGCGAATGTCGGCCAGATTCGGTGTCCCCGCCTTCTCCATGTGTCCCCTAAAACCTTTGCCTTCCG
>CAWJEM010000019.1:0-181552 GCA_963841905.1 uncultured Acidobacteriota bacterium | reverse complement strand
CGGCCGCACGCGCCTCGGCATGAACACGCAGCCGACCACCATCGTCGCAATCGTGAAAGCCACCACCAGCACCATGGCCGCAGGCGACCAGATCGTCGTGCTGAGTGGCATGATTCCCGTGGTTTTCTCGAGGAAATGCCCCGGTGTCGCCATCAAGAGCGGCGCACTGCCCGAAAATCCGAACTGCCAGATCGAACCGGCGCCGGCGAGCGTGGCCAACAAGAACAAGAAGTCGATTGGGATGCCCTTGCGTTCGGCCTGCTTGGCGAAGTGGATTGCAATCACCGGTGACAGCGCGATCGAGAGACCCCAATTGAGGTAGGCGACGAATGCGCCACACAGGACCGCAAGAACCACGACTTGCGTCTGGGTGGTCGGCAGACGCGACATCGTCACGATGGCTCTCTTGAAGACCGGCGTCGCGGCCAGGATGAGACTCAACACGAGGATCAGCGTCATCTGCATCGTGAAGGCGAGCAGATTCCACAGGCCGCGATAGTACGCGTCCATCGTCGTTGTCAACGTGGCGCCGAGAGCAAGGGACAGGCCGAACAGACCGACCATCAGGATGATGGCCGTCGTGATGGCGTCCGGGACCACCAGCTCCATGAACCGAGCGAGACGATCGATCAGTCCTTCTGGCGGCGGTGACGCGGGCGTTCGGGTATCGGTCGTGTTGGCGGCTCTCATCGCGCGACAGTATATGAGCACGAAGGTTCTTCACGAGTGTTCTTGAAGAAGGTTCTTCCCGAGGTTCTTGGAACCACCGTGAAGAACCACGGTGAAGAACCACCGTCAAGAACCCTTGTTCAAAATGCGCTTGGCCTGCTGGTTGTGCCGAACCATGTGCGCAATCGCCCAGTCACCCATCTGAACCACCGTAATCGTGCCGACGATGGGATTGCCGATGCAGTATCGACCGCGCTCTTCGCTCAAATCTGTAAGAGCGCGGCCCAGGCGAGCGGCGCTATCGCGAACCATGTGTGCTGCTTCTGAACCCGACACCGTCGCCGGCGGCGCTACGCGAGCTGGCGCTTCGAGGCGGTCAGCGATGCCGCTCGCAATTTCAACCCACGGACGCTCGACGAAACCTTCCGGCGCCGGTCTGGCGGCCGGAGCGCTGCCGTCCACGACTGCGCAGAAGCTGTTATTGACCAGTGCGACGTGCGCACCGACTTGCGCCGCCGTCCAACCACTGTCCGCGTGCTCCGCGCGATCACCAGCGCGTTCGAGACGGGTGGCCAGGCGGCCGGCGGCCTCGTCGAGACGGGTGACCAGGTCAGCGATTCTCTGCGCGTGCGATACCGGATTCTGCATGCGAGCCGTCTTGACGTTCGGCGATCTTCGCCAATCAGTCAAGCGTGAAGCGCAGACGGCTCGCCCCCGCGGAGCGGGGCAAACCACTTAGTTCTGCCTTTCATAATTACGGTGACGCACCGAGGGCGGCGAGGCGCCCGGCCGGCAAGGCGCGAAGCGTGGTGTGGGCGCAGGCTCGCTGGATATACTCCGTCGTTCAGGGCAGGAAGGACACTCAAATGTGGCGTCTTGCATTCATTACGCTGGCTCTTGTCGGTCCCTTGTTCTTCACCACCATGAATGCGGCGATTCCATTGCCACGGGCGGCAGGACCCTTGCCCGTGCGGGCTGATTCCTATCCGTTCGGCGGTGCCGCCAACACTCGTGTTCCAACCAACCTCGCGGCGATCGGCTACGTCGAAGAGGAGTTTCTAGTGAGCGGAACGGCCAACGTCTATGACTGGCCCAAGCCCGGTCCCGCGGTCGTCCGCACGCCAAACGCCCCGTATACCACTCGCGTCCTGGTCCGTCGGCCTGGGGCGCGCACTCGATTCAGCGGAATGGCGGTGGTTGAGATGCTGAACCCGTCCAATCTGTTCGACTTGAACATCGGCTGGGCGATCTCGCAAAAGCAAATCGTGCGCAGCGGCGACGCCTGGGTCGGGGTCACGGCCAAGCCGGTATCGGTTCGATCGCTGAAGGCATTTGATCAGGGGCGGTATGCCCCGCTTGCGTGGGCGAATCCACTGCCAACCACCGACCCGCGCAACTGCGCCGCGGTGCCACGCGATAGCGAACGAACAACCGAGAACGGATTGGTGTGGGACATCTACCGCCAAGTCGGAGCCTGGCTGAAGAGTGCGGACAAGTCGAACCCACTCGCTTACGGTCAGCCTCGATCGGCGGTGACTCACCTCGTTGCGTGGGGCTATTCGCAGAGCGGCGGGTTCTTGTACACATACCTCAACGCGATTCACCCGCTCGACATCCAGGAACGCATCCGTCCCGTGTATGACGGCTATCTCATTGCCGTTGCCAGCGGCCCCACACCCATCCATCAGTGCGCGGGGGCTATTCCCACCGACGATCCGCGTCGGCAAATCAAGGACGCTGGCGTTCCGGTCATTCGTGTCATGACGCAGTCCGACTACCTCCCGTCCATTCGTTCGCGCCTGCCGGACAGCGACACGCTGCCAGACCGGACGCGCAACTACGAGATCGCGGGCGCGGCACACGCCACACCGGACGAGCTGAACTTCGCCGCGACCACCGACGACATCGTCAAGGCGCAGCGGCCGGTGCCGCCGATGTCGTGCATCGAAGGTCCGCGCAGCCGCTTCCCCAATAGCCTCGCCTTCAACGCGATTCTCGAAAACCTCGAGCAATGGATTCGCAAGGGGGTCCCGCCGCCGCCCAGCCAGAACATCGCGGTGGGCAACAACAAGCCCTTCCTCGACAAGTTTGGCAACGTTCAGGGCGGCATGCGATCGCCATACGTCGACGTACCCACGAGCGTGTGGCATGCCAACGCGACCGGCGAGTCGTTCTGCCGCCTCGCCGGGTACGAAGTGCCCTTCGAAGCAGAACAACTGCGCACGCTTTACCCGACCAGGGCGGCGTATGAGCGTGCGGTGGAAGCAAACGTCGCCGAGTTGGTGAAACAGCGATCGATTACCGCGGCGGACGGCAAGGAGTTAATCGAGGAAGCGAAGAAGTTGGTGTGGAAGTAGCGGCCCCTGGCAAAGTGCCTTGCGTGCCTAGAGTGCCTGCGGTGCCAAGGCTCGGCGCTACTTTCGCGAATCGGCCGAACCGAACGGTGGCACCAAGCCGTTCCGGGCAGCGACGTGCAATGGTGAACTGCGGCGCTGGGACTCTTCAGCCGACAAGGTGATCACCATGACTCGTACTTTCGCCCGTTCTGGCTGGCTTGCGGCCTTTTGTTTTCTGCTGGTTCCAACCATTGCCTTGGCGCAGCACGGCACAGCCACGGTCACGCAGGACGCTCCCATCTACATAAGAGCCGAAGTGACTCCGACGCCACTCCGTGTGGCCGCGCCAGGCACTCGGCTCCGATTACTCCAAGACAGCGGCGACTGGCTCCAGGTCGAATTTGGCGACCCTCAATACGGTCGTCGTGTGGGCTGGACTCAGCGCCAGTTCGTCACGCTTGGTGGTGAGAATCTCGCGCCGATCGACCTTTCGGTTGACGCCCCAGCGACCCCTCAAGCTCCGTCAGCAAGCCACCAGCCCGTGGTGCCCGTGTCGCGAGAGTTCGGCGCGGCACCAAGAAATGAGACCGCCTTAGGTTGGGCCTTCTTGCATGCGAGCGACGGGTTGATTGATGTCAACTCGACGCTGGGCTGGAATGTTTCATCGGCTACCAACCTGACACCGTGGCTCGGCATCGCTGCGGACGTTGGCGGCCACTACAAGACGCGGCTGTTTGGGTTGGAGGATGTTGACGTCATGGAGCACACCTTCATGGCCGGTCCGCGGTTCGCGTTCAGACAGGCCGCCGTGGCCGTTCCGTATGCTCAGTTTCTCCTCGGAATGGTCCGATACGACGCCACCGATATTTTTGGTGATCATGTGGGCTCCAACAACTTCGCAGTTCAACCGGGAGTTGGTGTCGATATCGGTGGACCGCGTCAAGCGGCACGGTTTGAGATGGGCTGGCGCAAGGTTTTCGAAGATGGTGGCTCGCACAACGAGTTTCGAGTCGTCATCGGGTTTGTGATTCGGTCTCGAGACTAAGCGGCAGACTCCCACAGCTTCCGGCTCAAACTTGATGAACGGCAGAACACTCGCGTGGCATCTCGGCCGGCTATGCCTTGCAGCATTCCTGTTGTGGCTTGATGTCCGCTATTTCCTGTTCTACTTGTTCACACTCGTCTTGGTGGTGGCCCATCAGGTCAACCACCTACGCGCAGTCGTGCGGGTCTTGAGTCTCGGGCACGACGTCAAGTTAGTCAGCATCTACGAAAGGCTCGGCCTCCGAGGACGATGTGAAGGCCGCCGCTGACCGCTCGCTCGAGCGGGTGGGTGCTGGTGCCCGAGAAGGCCTCGACGCCAACTGGAGAATCGCGACGTCAGGCAGATAGGACGCAGGCAAAGCCATGGGCATGACCTGCACTCTTCACCGCGCGACCGAGAACGAGATCGACCGGTTGATCAAAGATCCGGCTGCTGTTGACAGCTTCCTCGATCCCGATGATGGGTCCGCGCCGCGGGTAAGAACGGTGCGGCCGAAGGGGCTGTTTGGCTTGATTCTTCGTCTGTTCCCGATCACGATCACCGAGGTAACGTCGGAGCCAGTGCAGGGCGCACCGATTCTCGCCCAGGATCCCGATCGTAGTATCGATATTGAAAAGGGCTGGCACGGACTCCACTTCATTTTCACCGGAACTGCGGACGAGGGTGAGGAGCCTGCCTGCTATCTAGTGCGCGGTGGTGAGGACCTGGATGATGAAGGTCAGACCCGTGCGTTGAGGCCGGATCAGGTACGCCGCTTCGCTGACTACCTGTCGGCTCTGACGCCGGCCGAGCTCGAGCGACGGTACGATCCCGAGCGCATGTCGAAGCTCGCGATCTACCCTGATCGAATTTGGATGCGGCCCGCTTCAGCCGGCGAGTCGCCCCTGGAGTGGCTGCTCGATTGCTTTTCGGAGCTGCGGGAATTCATGAGCCGAGCCGCAGCGTCGGGTCAGGGAGTGATCATCGATGTTGGGTGATCCTGTGAACGGTCATGGTGGATTCCGCCCATTCTTCGCTTTTTGCCAATTGGCCGCGCGTTTCGACGGCAGTTAGTTGTCACGACAGCTGCAGAGTGCCGCGTCAAGAATTGAGCTCTTCTGATGCATCGTCGTGACCACCAGCAGCGTAGAGGTTCTCGTAACGGACGACTTCCCACGGTTTCATCGTCGAACCGAAGCAGATCTCTAAAAGAAACTCCTTGTCGAGCCTGCACGACGCGGGCATCGCGGGATTTGCGGCGATAACTCTTGGTGCCGAGCACCTTCGGCACCATTGCCAATACGACTGCACCCCCGCACTGAGGTACCCGCACCTTCGGCACGTCAGGCACCTTCGGCACCGTAGGCACTTTCCTAATCGTTGTGATGAAGTTCGTACTCGCGCTGAGCCCGCGCGTTTTCGGCGCCCTGCTTCTTATCGCGCTTCTTGGCCGCCTTCATCGCGAGCCCGTGCGTGCTCTCCGACTTGATGGCGGGCAAAGAGATCTGACGTTCGAGCGTCGCACTGCCACACTTCGGACACTCGGGCACCGAGTGCTTCAGCACCAGAGTCTCGAATTCATGCTGGCAGCCAGCGCAGACGTATTCGTAGATAGGCACGGGATCAGAGTACTACTGGTCGGTGGCCGGTGGCCAGTGGCCAGTGGCCGGTGGCCGGCGGCCGGCGGCCGGCGGCCGGCAACCAGGCTAATTCATCAACGTCTTGACCGCGTCCTCAATCCGCGCCGCCATCATCGCGTAGCCGCGATCGTTCGGGTGAATCGGGTCTGACATCAAGTCGCTGTTCCCCAGAATTCCATCGAGTACGTCGGAAACGAACACCGATTGCGTGCGCCGCGCGATCTCCTCGAAGCCACTGTCGAACGGATCGGCGAGCACCCCGGGGTTGATGCCGACCAGCACGACGCCAGCCCCCTTGGCCCGGATGCCTTCGACGATTCTCCGGAGGTTCGCGAACATTCGGTCGCGAGGCACCTTGCGGAGATAGTCGTTACCGCCGAGTAAAACGATCACGACCCGCGGATCGCGCGAGAGCACATCGCGATCGAGCCTGGCCACCGCGGACTCGGTCGTGTCGCCGCTCCGACCGGCATTGATAATCGTGGTTCCGATGCGATCGGTGAGCTGCGACACCAGATCCCGGCCTGGTGACGCCCCACGCCCAGAGACGAGGCTGTCGCCGAAGAAGATGATCTGCCGGCCCGCCGTCGGCATGGCGGGTTTCGGAGCGAGCGAGCGCACATACCAAATGGCGACAAGGAGGAGCAAACCAATCACCGGGATGGTAAAGCGCTTCAGGTCCATGTGACTGGCACGAGAGGCTAACATGAACTGGGGATGGCGCCGGTCCTAGCGCTTTTGTCCGCCGTCGCTTACGGGGCGGCGGATTTTCTGGGGGGGATGGCTGCGCGCAAGGCAACCGCGGTGGCGGCTGTCGTTGTCTCGCAAACGGCCGGCCTGATCCTTCTGCTGCTCGCCCTGCCCCTGTTGCCTGAGACAATCGTCAACCCGATCGATATCGCCTGGGGCGCCGTGGCTGGACTTGCCGGTGGCAGCGGCGTCGCCCTCCTCTATCGAGCGCTGGCACTCGGTCCAATGAGCGTCGTCGCGCCGCTGACGGCGGTGTTTGCCGCTGCCGTCCCGGTCTTCACAGGCCTTGCCCTCGGTGAGCGGTTGTCGATGGTGACAACGCTGGGGATCGCGCTCGCGGCGATCGCGATCGTGCTGATTGGTCAGGAGCAGGGCCAACAGTCCACGGACGGTCCACGGTCTACGGTTCACGGTCTACGGCCTGACGTTCTCCCATCGGCTCGAAGCATCATTCTTTCAATTCTCGCCGGGCTGTTGGTCGGCGTCTTCTTCGTCAGCCTGGAGCGCACGTCCGCCGCGTCCGGCCTGTGGCCACTCGTGCCCGCTCGCGTGGTCGCGATCAGCCTGTTTACGGGAAGCGCGCTGGCGGGCGGGCGCCCGGTACTGGTCCCGTGGTCAGTTGCCGGCGTCGCCGTCGGCGCGGGCGCTCTCGACATGCTGGCCAACGCCCTGTTTCTGATCGCGGTGCAGCAGGGACCGTTGAGCGTCGTAGCGACGCTGGCCTCGCTCTACCCGGCAAGCACCATCATCCTGGCGCGGATCGTTCTGGGTGAACGGTGGTCACGTCTCCAGGCCGCGGGAATCGCGACCGCGGTCGCCGCGACAGCGATGATTGTGGGGGGCATCCCGTAGGGAAGTTGTCCCCGCCTCGGTCGAAAGAGCTCCAGCGGAAGACGACGCCGAGCGCAAAGGCCATTGCAGTGAGGAGGCTCGCGTACCCTGCTCCGCTCGGCGGCCGTACCGTAACGGGTTGCATCCACGCGACGCGGCCATTGCTCTCGATCACCTTGGCGCGCACGTACCCCTCTTGCCCCTGGAAGGTGTAGGAAGCATTCGGCGTCGTGACTTCTTGAAGAATGCGGCCACCCCTCCCAATGAATTGCACTCGGTATTTGGAGTAGCTCGTGGCCTTGACCGTCAACGTGATGCGCTCAGATGTCCGTTCGTACGACTCGAGCTCCACACCGGTCGAGGCATAGAAATCCCCTTGATCAATCGCCTCGACGATGGCTCGCGCCTCGAGTCGGGGCGCGCGGACGACCACCCAGCCTCGGCCAGGACCGGGCACGTCGGGGTTGCCAGGCTGCTTGAACGTGTGCGCGTCATCCACCGCCAGCCCATACAGGAGATGTCCTTGCGAGAGAATCGCGTCCCACGCGTCTTCGAGCCCGGGCACACCGCCGCCGCCGACGTTGTTCACGCGTGGATGTCCGTTGAACACCTCGAAGAGCCGGGTGTTGCGAACGGCTGCCAGCTCGTCGGCCGTCACCGCCCAACCAAAGCTGGGATGATTGATGTGAGGAATGCCACGCTCGCTGCGGATGGCATCGACGTTTCGCTGGAGCACGTCGACGACCGACGATCCACCTTGCGGAGTCACGACGGCCGCAAGGTCGAGGCCATTGATGTGCAGCGGCTTGTCGTCGAAGCGATCGGTGACCTCCTCGCCGCGAATCACCAGAAACTGTTGATCCGCGCCCAGCAGCGCGTTCAGCCCGTCAACGCTGGTGAGAAAGTTGTGATCGGTGAGGACGACGAACTGATAGCCGTGCTCGCGGTACCAGCGAACCACTTCGTCCGGCGTCGAATCTCCGTCGCTGTTGAGCGTATGTGTGTGGGTGTTGCCCTTGAACCATTGGCCTGGAGGCGCGGTCTGATCGTTCGCCGCGCCTGCTTTCAGCGAGGCCTGGAGGAGCGATTCGAGGGAACACACGACCAGCGCTGTGGCACACGCCGCTGTGACGATCCGGAGAAATCGAGCCTGCTCCAAGACGTGCGTCCCGGAGCGCAGCATACCCTAGCGAAGCTTGCGCCTCGCCAGGGGCAGCGTTTTTTTCCCCGCTCCGGGGTCCACGCCGCGCGGTTGTACGTGGTAGGGTGGTCTCGGCGGGGCGAGACCTCTTCCAAGCTACGCGATTGTGAGTCGTCTCAGGTCTAATGGCTTGGAAGATGTCTAGCGCGACGACCGTCGGTCTTTCAGCCGAAGTTCGGCCTCGAGCCAGTCATCCTGATCGTGCCCGTCTTCCCTGCCACGAGCCAGGTACATGCCATAAGCTTCGGCCGCAATCTCGTCGGGCGTTGGTGCTGTATCGAATGTGTCCGGATAGATGGCCGACGCTTCGTCCATCACCCGTGCTGCGGAGGGCTCGTCGTGGGCCGGACGCCGATCGCGGTCGGTGACCTCAGCGACCTCTTTCGTATCCGGGAGCGGGTTGGTCTTGGTAATGATTGCCACAGAACCTCCTTCGCGTGTCAAACCATGCAACAACGATCATAGCGCTTGACCTCAGAGATGTCTGGTCGAAAAACTATCAGCATCGACGTATAGTCCAAATTGGGTAGGCGCTATGAGCGAGATCGACGATCGGACGCTGGTTCGGCCGGACGAGTTGGGCGGCACGCGGAGGGTAGGCACCATGCCAAGCTCAAGGCTCCCGATTGCCGTCATCGCCGCACTTGGCTTGCTTCTCGGCGGAATCGGCGCCTGGTGGTGGACCCGTGGACCGGCTCGATCGTCGCAACCGGCAACCGCGGCAACCGGTACCGAGGCCGCCGTCACACCTGCGACGGAGGCTGCTCGACCGCTGCCACCGCTTGGACAGATGGACACGTTTCTCCGCGCACTCCTGGGCGGACTCTCCTCGAGCCCCGAGCTGGCGCGATGGCTGGCCACCGACGACCTCATCCAGCAGATGGCGAACGCCATCGATCGAGTGTCGAGGGGGCAGTCTCCGGCGCGGGACGTCGCGGTTCTCAAACCGGGTGGCACATTCGGCACGTCTGGGTTGAGCCAGCGTGCCACCATTGATCCTGCCAGCTATCGCCGCTACGACGGCCTGGCCCTTCTGGTCTCGTCACTCGACGCTCGAAGCGTGGCGGACGCCTACCGGACGATTCAGCCGCGACTCGACGAAGCGTATCGCGGCCTGGGCCGCTCGGAAGGGACCGTCGATCACGCCGTCAGCATCGCCCTGCAAACATTGATCGACACGCCAGTCGTTCGCGAGCCGATTCGAGTCGTCCCCGGCACTGGTGCTACCTACGCTTACGCCGATCCCGCGCTGGAGGCGTTGACGGCGGCTCAGAAGCAGCTGCTCCGAATGGGCCCGGACAACGTCGCTCGCATCCGGGAGCGCTTGCAGGAAATCAAGGCGGCGATTGAAACCGCCAACCCTCGCTGAGCATCAGACCGGGGCATGCGACCGTCTTCGCTCCTCCGTGGTGCTCACGCGTATCTCACACCTACAGCCGCGCTAGCCGGACTGACGGCGGCGCACGCGAATCGCAAGGCCGGTCCCGGCGCGCATTCCATTGCCGAAATCGTCGCCCACATGGCGTTCTGGCAGGACTGGTTCCTGGATCGGTGTGACGGCGTCAGCTCGCCCATGCCCGCACCGGCGTCCCGCGGCTGGCCACCTGTCCGGGAGGGCGACTGGGAGACCGTGCTCGGCCGATTCGAGCGCGGGTTCGATCGCGCGCTTGCGCTTGCGGATGGCGACGCGCGATCAACACAATCCGTCACCCCGGCCATCGAATTCGAACCGCTGGCGCGATACACGGTCGGAGACGTCCTCACCCACGTCGCCCTCCACAACGCGCATCACGTCGGCCAGGTGATTACGCTGCGACAGCTCCAAGGCACGTGGCCGCCGCCGGCCGGAAGCTGGACGTGGTGAACGCCAGTGGCCGGTGGCCAGTGACGAGTGGCAAACTGCAGTGACTCGCGGCGCCGCAGCTGGTTGCACAACGACGAAACTCGCCGATCTCAACTTTGAACTTGTAACTTGTAACTAGGAGCGGAGCGCATTGCAAGTGAGGTTCGATAGGCGCTCGCGTTGGCGGCCATTGGCGTCGAAGTTGTCAGGCGCCAGCCACTTCTCGAATGCGGCTTCGAGAACCGGCCACTCCTTGTCGATCGCGGCGTACCACGCGGAGTCGCGATTGCGACCTTTGTAGACCGTAGCCTGCCGGAAAATGCCCTCGAAGGTAAGCCCCAGGCGTTCGGCTGCCGCTCGTGACGGCGCGTTCAGGGCATCGCACTTCCACTCATAACGGCGATACCCGAGCGCGAAGGCGTGGCGCATCATCAAATACATCGCCTCGGTCGCCGCAGGCGTTCGCTGCAGCAGCGGCGAGAAGTTGATGTGCCCGACCTCAATCGATCCGGCGGCGGGCGCGATGCGGAGATACGCAGCAACGCCAACGGCGCGAGCTGAGGATTGATCCATCACGGCAAAGAACAACGGATCGGTCGTGCTTGCGGCGCCGCGGACCCAGGCATCGAACTCGTCAATCGTGTCGTAGGGACCGTGAAGGAGATACGTCCAGTTCCGAGGTTCCACTTCGGTGGCGTACGCGTCCCACAACGAACTCGTGTGTTGTTCCGGATCGAGCGGCACGAGCCGACAGTACCGGCCTTCCATTTCGAGGCGTTGCGGTGCGTCAGGCGATCGCCAACTGTCAACCGGGTCGCCAATCGGTTGGCCCAATTCGTTCTGTCTCATGCAATGCCCACGACAGCGGTCACAAGCGGCAGCCCCACCCCAGCCTTGACAACAATCTGGTGCGGCATTTGCTCCAGTCTACTCAGGCATGAGGTTGAGCCAGCTGCCGAGGTTCGCCCAAACCGCCCATAGAGGGAGCACTGTTATGACTCGAATCATTACATCCACGATTCTCGCCGCCAGCATCCTCGCCAGCGCCGTTGCCTGCTCGAACACCGCACGAGGGGTCGTCGACGATACGAAAGACAATACGGCCGCTGTTCGCGGAGGCCTCGAAACGGTCGATGTGAAGTCGGCGATCATGGCCGACAAGACGATCGACTCGGGCGCCATCGACGTCGATACTTATCAGGACAAGAAGCTGGTCGTGCTGCGGGGCTCGGTGCCGACCGCGGAACAAAAGGCCAAGACCGAAGCCATCGCGCGCAAGAACGCTACCGGCTACACCATCGACAACCGCCTCGTCGTCGCGCCCCAATAGGAGAGATCGCCGAACCAGGACGTGGCTTTCCGTAGCTTCCGCCTTACCGGCGGAAGCTACGCGTGTTTGGGTGCTGATCTACCATTGGCCCACCCGAGGTGCCGATGCGTCGACTGCCGTTGTCACTTGCCCTGATTCTGATTGCCACCGCCTGCACACCCCAACAGGCAACGGTTCCTGCTGCAGCCTTCTCGGTGGTGGAGACGCCGATTGCCGACATGCGGAGTGCAATGGAACAGGGGCGACTGTCGTCCCGCGCGCTGGTCGAGCAGTACTTGATGCGGATCGCGATGTACGAAGATCGCATCAACGCCATACTGACCGTCAATCCCAACGCCCTCAAGGAAGCCGACGAGCGCGACGCGGAGCGGCGCCAGGGTAAAGTTCGCGGTCCGCTGCACGGCATCCCCATCGCGCTGAAGGACAACATCCACACCACGGACATGCCGTCGACCGGAGGTGCGGCGGCCCTCGAGGGATTCACACCGCCGTACGAGGCGACCTTGACCAAGAACCTTCGCGAGGCCGGCGCCATCATCATCGCCAAGACGAATCTGACCGAGCTTGCCAACTGGGTAGCGGGCGCGCCGACGCCCATGCCAGGCAACTACAACGCGATCGGTGGTTACGGTCTCAATCCGTACGATCCGCGACGCGATCCACGTGATCTGACTGGTGACGGCCGGCCCGTGCTGAACACGGGTGGATCGAGCTCCGGGACCGGAACGGCCGTCAACTTCTGGGCCGCCAATGTAGGAACCGAAACGTCGGGGTCAATCCTGAGCCCGGCCAACCAGAACATGCTCGCAGCCATCAAACCGACGGTCGGACGTATCAGCCGCTACGGCGTGATCCCGATTACCGCCGACCAGGATACGGCTGGTCCCATGGCCAAGTTCGTCGGCGACGCGGCGCTCTTGCTAGGGGTGCTCGAGAGCGCATCCGCTGACCCGAACGACCCGGCCACGTCGCGATGCACGCCTCCAGCCAACCGCGACTACGCACCACATCTGAAGGTCGATGGCTTGAAGGGCGCGCGCATTGGAATCCCCCGCGCCTTCTACTACACCGCGGTCACGCCACCGGGCGCCAAAGAACCGCGCGGCGGGCTCAACCCCGAGCAATTGAAGGTCATGTCGGAAGCCATCGACATCCTGGCCAAGCAAGGAGCGGTCATCGTCGATCCCGCCGAAATTCCAAGCGTCGTCGACGCAGATGCGAGGAACAATTTCCTGACGTGGAACACGTGTTCCGGCGCGGACGACGCGCGGGGCAAAGACGTCAACTGCTCGGTCGTCTTCAAGTACGGGATGAAGCGAGACTTCAACACATGGCTGGCGTCGCTCGGGGGGGCGGCGCCGATCAAGACGTTGACCGACCTTCGCAAATACAACCTCGCGCACTCGTCTCGGGGAGCGATCAAGTACGGGCAATCGCAGCTCGATATCTCCGATGAGATGGATCTCGAGCAGGATCGCGCCCGCTACGAAAGTGATCGCGCGAAGGATCTTGCGCTCTCGGCGACACAGGGGATAGACGAGGTGATGAAGTCGCAGAAGCTCGACGCGCTGCTCTTCCCCGCCGCCAGCGGTGCGTCGATCGCCGCCAAGCCGGGTTATCCCACCGTGATCGTGCCGTTTGGGACCGTGAGCAATGCTCCCACCCCGGCGTTTCCAGCGGGTTTCGATGCGCGTCCGGCGCCTTACGGCGTCAGCTTCAGCGGGATGGCGTGCAGCGAGCCACGCCTCATCGAGCTCGCGTACGCATTCGAGCAGGCAACGAAACGACGCGTGCCGCCAGCTGCGATGCCGTGACTGAGGATCGGCTCGACCGTCGCCTGCGGTCGCATCACCCCGAGCTTTCGTGGGCGCGCATCCGCTCAGCGATCGAGCGAGGCCAGGTCACCGTCGACGGTCGCGTGGTGCGCGAGCCAGCGTTCGAGGTGTTGGGTTCGGCCCTCGTCTTGCTCGATTTGACGCGGCCGGCGCTGCCAACGGCGCGGCTGGATTTGACCAGACTTTACGAGGAAGACGATGTCCTCGTCATCGACAAGCCGGCAGGTCTCCTGACGATCGCCAGTCGTGCTGACGCACGCGCCACGGAGGACACGGTGCTGCGCCGTGTGCAGGATTACGCTCGGCGGCTGCATGGCGGTCGCGCGTACGCCGGGGTCCTGCACCGTCTCGATCGCGATACCTCGGGCGCGCTGGCCGTCGCGCTCTCACGTGGTGCCCATTCAGCCGGTCGGGAACTATTTGGCGAGCACGCCTTCGATCGCACTTACCTGGCGATTGTGCAGGGGGTGCCAAGGGTCGACCGCGGGACGATCGAGGCGGCCATCTCGGATTCGTACGTTGCCGGCCGCCGGCGCATCGCGCATCACGGCCATCAAGGTCGTCATGCAGTGACCCATTACCGCGTGCTCGAGCGGTTCGGGTCCGCATCGCTGCTCGAGCTGATTCTCGAAACCGGCAGACAGCATCAAATTCGGCTGCACCTGAAGGAGCTCGGTCATCCACTGCTTGGTGAAGGCGTCTACGTCGACGAATCAATCGGTGGTGGGAAGCGGATCGACGCCAGACGCCAGATGCTGCACGCATGGCGACTACGGTTTCCCCATCCGCTGAATCGCCGCCCCATTGCCGTGGAGGCGCCAATTCCTCCTGACTTTGATCGCCTGCTCGCGCGGCTCCATGGTCGTCCGCGGAAGGGTCGCGCGGAATGAATATCCGCGGAAAACGCCGGAGCCGCGCTGCGCGCGGAGGCTCGTTGAGGGCCGGAACGGGCGGCTCAATAAAGAGCCTCCGCGCCTTCCTCCTTTCCGCGGATGGTTTTCCGCCCGCTCACCCACTCCGCGGACGACGCTGGTATCCTCAGGTCGCATTCGAGCGTCGACAACATGCCCGTCGTCCAACTCCTCCATACGTGCTTGGTCAATGAGTTCGCACCAGAAGTGGCGTTTGCGGTCGTCCGTGTGCTGCGGCGACTAGGCTACGAGGTGCAGGTTCCTCTCGATCAGACTTGCTGCGGACAACCGGCGTTCAACGCCGGCTTTCAGGACCCCGCCCGCGCCGCGGCCCGTCACACGATTACGACGCTGGAGCGGACGGAAGGGCCGATCGTAATTCCTTCGGGCTCGTGCGGGGACATGGTCATTCACCAGTACGTGCAGTTGTTTCAGAACGATGAGTCGTGGCGGGCGCGCGCCACAGCCCTCGCCGCGCGTTGTCACGAGTTCAGCGCGTTCGTCATGCGGCACGATGGTGAGACGGCGGTACAGGGTCGGCTGAATGCGAGCGTGGTCTATCACCCGTCGTGTCATCTCCTCCGCGGTCTAGGGATTGACACCGAACCAAGAGCGGCCATCGCGCGACTCGAGGGCATTCGCCAGGTCGAGCTTGATGCCGCTGACGAGTGCTGTGGGTTTGGCGGACTATTTGCCGTCAAGCATTCCGACATCTCATCGCGCATGCTCGAACGGAAGATCGATCACATTCTGAGCTGCGGCGCCGAACGGCTGGTGTCGTGCGATCTCGGATGCCTGCTTCAGATGAGCGGCGGCTTACATCGTCGCGGCGCGAGCATCAAGGCGCAGCACCTGGCCGAATTGCTGGACGAGGCCTCTTCGTGACCACGCCGTTCGAAGTCCGCGTCCACAAGGCCCTTCAAGATCCCGATCTTCGCGGCGCGCTGCAGACGATGAGCAGGCAGCTCACGTCGCGTCGCGCGCTCGCATTCCAATCGCTTGCTGCATCCGACTCGATGCGTGATCTCGCACGAAAGGCCAAGCTCGACACACTGCGCGATCTCGCCAGCAACCTTGAACTCTTCGAGCGACGTCTCGCGGCCAACGGCGCCCGCGTGCACTGGGCAGAAACCGGCGCGGATGCGAACCGGATTGTGGCGGAGATCGCCACGCAACACGGCGTGCGGCGCGTGGCGAAGGCCAAGTCGATGGTCTCGGAAGAGATTCACTTGAATGCCTCGCTCGAACCGGCAGGCATCGAGGTCGTCGAAACCGACCTTGGCGAGTACGTCGTTCAATTGGCTGACGATCGGCCCTCGCACATTGTCGCCCCGATCATTCACCTGACGCGCAAGCAGGTCGGCCAGGTGATGCACGACCGTTTGAAGACGCCGCTGACGGACGACCCCTCGACGCTGGGACAGTACGCGCGCGAGCGCCTCCGTCGGGTCTTTCTTGACGCTGACATGGGCATCACCGGCGCCAACTTTGGCATCGTCGAGACCGGTACGATCTGTTTGGTCACCAACGAAGGCAACGGCCGAATGGTGTCGACCCTGCCGCGGGTCCACGTGGTGTTGATGGGGATCGAGAAGCTGGTCCCGACGCTTGCGGATCTCGATCGCTTTCTCAAGCTCCTCGCACGCTCCGCCACAGGCCAGAAGCTGACCGCGTATACGTCGCTCATCAATGGCCCGCGGCGGTCGGCTGATGAGTGCGGGCCTGACGCGCTGCACGTGGTCCTGATCGACAACGGACGGAGCCAGCTGATGGCGAGCGAAAACGCGGAGATCCTTGGCTGCATTCGCTGTGGTGCGTGCTTGAACGTGTGTCCCGTGTACACCAGCATCGGTGGGCATGCATATGGAGACATCTATCCCGGACCGGTTGGCGCGGTCGTGACACCTGGCCTGCGCGGTCTTCGGGATTGGGCAGACCTGCCAAGCGCCAGCTCTCTTTGCGGCGCGTGCCGTGACGTGTGTCCAGTTCGTCTGGACATTCCGCGGATGCTGCTTCATTTGCGTCACGAAGCCGCACCGACCCATACGCCGGGGTGGCTACGCTGGGCGATGCGTGGGTTCGGGCTAATCGTCGGCCGCCCCGCGCTCTATGGAGTCGTCAACCAGGCGGCGCGATTCGCGCTCCGCCGCCGCGCGCGCGATGGGTGGATCACTTCGGCACCGGGACCAGCCGCCGCCTGGACAACGTCTCGCGACCTGCGATCGCCAGCCCGGCTTGCATTTCAGCAGGCGTGGCGGGCGGAGCTTCGGCGAGGAGGGGCGTGATGGCGACGGCACGCGATGCGATTCTCGGGCGGCTGCGGGCGTCTCGCGCCGCGGTGCACCTGCCTCGGGCTGACGCGCCGGCCGCACCGCCGCCCGAGCGTCGGTCGCCCTCGGAGTGCCTGCTCCGTTTTCACGAGGAAGCGACAGCGCTGGGAATCGAGTGCTTCGTCGAGCTGTCATCCGACGATGTCAACGCGCGCGTCCGGCGACTCACAGATGGCCTTCGCCTACTCAGCTGGGACGCGACGCAATTGCCATATCGTCTCGGTGAACTCGCGCACGACGCGACTTTCGGACATTCACCGCGAGCGCAGCAGGCCCTCGCCGAGGTGGGGTTAACGGGTTGCGATGGTGCCATTGCAGAGACCGGATCGCTCGTCATGCTTTCGGCACCGGGACGTTCGCGCATCGTCTCGCTGCTGCCGCCGTTTCATGTGGCGGTAGTAACGCCTGATGATCTTTGCTTCAGCATGGGCGAGTATTTCCACGACCATCGCGAGCAGCTCGAATCATCGGCGTCGTGCACGTTCATTACCGGACCCAGTCGCACCGCTGACATCGAACTGACACTGACCCTTGGTATCCATGGTCCGGGACGGGTTGCGGTTGTGCTCGGCCCTGACGTTTCGTCGTGAGGACTACTACACGGGCGTTCTTTACGAAGGTTCTCTACGGGGTTCTCTACGGGGGTTCTCTACGGGGTTCTCTACGGAGGTTCTCTACGGAGGTTCCACGAACCATCTCAGGAACCGTCGTCAAGAACCATCGTCAAGAACCATCGTCAAGAACCACCGTCAAGAACCATCGTCAAGAACCATCGTCAAGAACCATCGTCATTCAGTCATTCAGTCCTGAGCGCGATCATCGGATCGACACGAGTGGCGCGACCGGCGGGAATCAGAATCGCCACCGCGGCCGCCGCGAACAATAGCGCTATCACCACCACATATGTGAGGGCGTCGGTTGGCGCGACGCTGAACAGCATCTGCGACAGCCAGCGCGAGCCAGCAAGCGATGCCACCACGCCGGCAGCGATGCCCAACGTGACTGGCCGCAGGCCTTCGAACAACACGCCGCGAAGGACACGGCCGCGATCGGCCCCGAGGGCGAGGCGGACGCCGATTTCATGCGTGCGTTGGCCCACCAGATATCCCACCACGCCATAAACGCCGACGACCGAGAGCGTAAGCGCGAGAGCTGCCAAGAGTCCAAACAACCACGCGCGCATCTCGGGCGCGGCGACCGTGAATCGGACCATCGACTCGAGCGTGCGCGCGCGATATAAGGGCACACCGCGATCGAGGCGAGTCAGCTCGCCCCGAATGGTCGATGTCAAGCTGGCCGGATCGGTGACGCCGCGAACCACGATCGCCATCGTGTGATACGACGGCTGCTGCGCCTGGGGCGTATAGAACATCGGCACGTTCTCTTCCGCCAGCGCCAGGTGTTTGACATCACCGGCGATGCCGACCACTTCGCAAGATCCAGGACCACCCACCTCCTGCTGTTGCTCGCGCGGGATGCCGCTGTGGTTGAACGTGATGCGCTGACCGAGCGCATCCTGGCCCGGCCAGTAGCGCCGCGCCATCGACTCACTGACGATCACAACCCGCGGCTGACCTTCGCGATCTTTCTCGGTGAACGTGCGGCCGCGGATGAGCGGAATTCCCATCGCCGCGAAGTAGTCCGGGTTGACGGAGCGCGCCTGGATGGAATGTGCCTGGCCAACGGGTTGAGGATGCAGGTCGATTTGCACCCCGCGGCTGTCGTAGTTGGCGCTGAGCGGAAGGATGTTGATCGCCCCAACGGCCTGCACTCCTGGTTGCGACCGAATGACGTCGTACAGGCGCTCGTAAAACGGAATCTGCTCACCCTCGGCGTAGGTGGCCGTCGGCACAGCCGTTTCGAACGTCAGCACTCGTTCTGCGACGAAGCCGGTCTTGACGTTCGTGAGCTGCCACAGACTGCGTATCATCAGGCCCGCGGCCGCAAGCAAGACGAGGGCGAGCGCGATCTGCGAGACGATCAGAAACTCGCGAGCCGGGCGTTGCAGCGCCGCCCGAGTCTGACCCCTTGACCCTTCTCGCACCATCGAGTGCAAGTCGCCGCCCACGGCCTGGATGGCGGGCAGAATCCCGGCAACCACACCGGTCGCAATTGCCAAAGCAACGGCATAGAGCAAAACCGCCCAGTCCACGCCGATGTCGTCCGCACGTGGCACGCCCGCAGCTCCCAGCATCGTGAGCGCTCGGGTGCTGATCACGGCGAGCACAAGACCGGCGACGGCGCCCAGCAATGACAGCACCACGCTCTCGGTGATCAACTGGCGGATCAGGCGACCGCGGCCGGCGCCCATCGACGCACGTACCGCGAGCTCGGTACGGCGCGAGGCGCCCTGCGCCAGCAGCAAGTTGGCCAGGTTCGCGCACGCCACCAGCAGAACAAAGAGCACGGCCGCGCCGAGCAAGAGCAGAGCCGGACGGGCCTCAGCGACCAGCGCATCGTGGAGCGACGTGACATGAATCCCCTGATTGGTGTTGTCCTGCGGGTGGTCGCGCTCGAGACGAGCGGCAATCGCGGTTAGCTCGGCGCGCGCCTGATCGACCGAGACACCTTCCTTCAACCTCCCCACGGCACGGATGAAGTGTCCCCCGCGATTGGCGTCGGCCGTAGGAAACCCGTAAGGCATGAAGGCGTCAGCCCCACGCTCTGGATTCGGCTCGACGTGATGAAAGCTGTCGGCCAACACACCAACCACGGTAGCCGGCCGCGCGTTGACCTCGATGGTGCGCCCGACAATGGTACGGTCGCCCCCGAAACGGCGTTGCCAGAAGCCATGGCTGAGGATGACGACGCGAGGACCATTCGGAGCATCCTCGTTCGTCGTGAAGGAGCGGCCCAGAGAGAACGTCGCCCCGAGCGTGGGAAAGAAGCCCTGCGTCACGTTCACGCCGCCAACACGTTCCGGCGACCCCGTCCCATCAGCAATCGTGAAGAATCCGATCCAGCCGTGGGCGCCCACGCGTTGAAGCGTGCGTGTCTCCTTGGCAAAGTCGAGAAAATCTGCCGGCGACAGGTTGTTTTTCTCGCTGGTCTCGCGATCGAGCCCAACCATCTTCACCAAAGCATCGGGAGATTCGTAACGCAGCGGTCGCAGCAGGACCGCGCGAATCACGCTGAACATCGCGACGTTAGCGCCCAGACCCAGTGCCAAGGTCAGCACGGCGACTACGGCAAACGCCGGCCGGCGCCGCAGCGCGCGCCATGCGAAAAACAGGTCTTGATTGAGCATGGGGATTGGACGGCTCCGGAGCGTGCGGGGTTGTCAGTGTGCCCCTGTGCCCAATGCCCTATGCCCTATGCCCTATGCCCTATGAGTCGCAGTCGTCGCCATCACCTCCATAATTGGCCCGCGGTCCACGCGCCAACCAATGTATCGCGTGTACCAACGGGGAATTTTCCAGCGACTGCCGTTCGCGAGCGGATGACCTTCGCTCCGGATGGCGCAGACGGTAAACCCGGCAGTTTGCAGTGCGCGCCGGATGGAGGCCCGATCGAAATAAAACGTATGGTACGGCGGAGCGATAAGGTACCACCGCTTGCCGTAGAGTCGTGCACTGAGCGAACCCACATTACCGGTCGAGAGTGCCAGTATGCCTTTCGGTTTCAGAATGCGCCGCACCTCCAGCAGGAGATCGAGCGGCTCCTTGAGATGCTCAATCACATCCCACATCGCGACGAAATCCTGAGACGACGACGGTACCTTGTAGATTGCGTCCGGGGCGGTGTCCACCGCGAGGCCAAGCTGCGTCCGTGCCCACGTTGCGGAGTGTGCCGAGCGCTCGATACCCCGTACAGTCCAACCTCGAAGCTGCGCCTCGACCAAAAACAAACCAAACGCACAGCCGACCTCAAGGCAGGTGCCGGGTACGAGACCAAGCTCGGAGACGATGCGGTCAAACCTGGCGCCGAACGCTTCGCGTTTTGAAGCGCCATCGGCGAGGTAATCCTGATACACCTGATTGCTCTCACCTTCGTAATAACCTTGGCCGTACAGGCGGGTGAGTTCTTCGTCAGAGACGTCTTGTAACACCTGCACCAGGCCACATGTAAGGCAGCGGCCAATGTCGTACCCCTCGACACGCCACCAATGCCGGTAACGCCGATCGCGACAGAGTCCGCACGCTCGCACCGCGTCGGCCGTCATGGCTCCGCGTCCAGCACATCCAACCTGCGCATTCTCATCCTGGTTATTCTCGGCCTTTCTGGCTCTCCCAGCACTGGTAGGACGTTGCCCGGGCGGTGACGGGGGAAGCGAAGTGCCGTTCGTCAGCCTAGCGGCTCTCGAATTCGTCGAGACTTTCGAGCGTCGAGATGATGCAGAAGCATGGGTTGGGACTCCCACGCCGGTAGGCATGATTGAGGCCGATATTGCCGAGCTACTTGTCTTCTGCCTCTTCCGACTCGGTCGCCTCGGGTAGTTTTTCGTCCCCCCAAGGGTTGGCTTGCGGGCCCGGAACGATACCGGCAATGTCAGGGTCGACCCCAGCGGAATCCCCGGAGTTCTGACCGCGCCGGGCGCGCGCTTCTGAACGACGGGCCGCTTTTTCCTTCTGTTTTTCGGCGCGCGCGCGCTCTCGTTCCCGTTTGCCGCGCGCCAGCGGATTCCGCGTTGCCATGCACGGTCATTGTACTTCGTTCGTCATTCCGCCCGAAGCGCGGAAAGGGGATCCACGCGCATCGCTCGGACGGCTGGAATGAATGCGGCCAAGCCAGAAACCGCCAAAACGGCGGCCACTGTTGCGGCCAGCGTGAGTGGATCGGAAGATTCAATCTCGAACAGCAGAGCTTTTGCGCCTTGCATCACCAGTGCAGCGGTTGCGAGTCCGATGACCAGGCCGATGGCCGCATGCGTCAGCGCTTCTCGAAGCACTTGACCGAGGACCCCGGCGGGGCGAGCGCCAAGCGTCATGCGAATCCCGATTTCTCCCGTGCGCATCGAGACGAGATGCGCCATCACCCCGTAGATTCCGGCTGCCGCCAGCACCAAACCCAGGGCAGCGAACATTCCCAATAACAATGCGGACCAGCGGCGCACCCCCACCGATCGCGCGGCGACATCCTCCATGGTGCGCACCGACGTCAGCGGCAACAATGGGTCGACGGCTTTGACGGCCTCGGCCACCGCGCCGGCGACGCTCATCGGATTGCCCGAAGTATGGAGCACGTAGGTCAGATTGGGCGAAGGTAGTTGGTCATGGGGCAGATACATCTCCGGATTGACCTCCACATCGAGGCCCCAATGCTTCACATCCCCGATGATGCCGACCACTTCGCGCCACCCTTCCTCCGGACCCACGAAGCTCACCCGCTTGCCTAACGCACTTTGTCCCGGCCAGTATCGTCGTGCCATCGTTTCGTTGATCACGACGACCAGCGGCGCGCGCGCATCATCCGTTGCTTCGAAGCCGCGCCCCGCTCGAACCGCAATGCCTGCTGCTGCGAGATAGCGCGAGGTCACGATCCGAGTGTGCGCCCGCGTCGGCGGATCGGCTTCACCTCGTTCGTAACCTTCAATCCGCAGGCCTTGGCGCGAGTCCAATCCGACGAGCGGCAAGTTGTTGTTGGCTCCCGCCGCGATGACACCGGGGATTGTGTTCAGTCGTTCGTCCAGGCTCTGACGGGCTCGCCGCACCGCATCCGCGTCAGCGTAACGGGACCGCGGCAGCCGCAAGTTGAGCGTCAGGCGATTTGCGGTCTCGATTCCAGGCGGTTGCGACAGCACTCGCACGAAGCTCCGTAGCATCAGGCCCGCACCCACCACCAGCATGGCGGTGAGTGCCACCTCAGTGGCGATGAGCGCAAAGCGGGTGCCTCGGCGGAGCGCGACGGGTGAACGGCCGCCATCACGGAGCGCCTCACCGGATTTCTCACGTGTGACGTGCCAGGCTGGTAATGCCCCCGCAATGACGCCGGTCAGCAGACAAACCCCGGTGGTGAACCACAAGACGGGAAGGTCGAGTTGCGCTCGCTCGAGGCCAGCCCCTCGAAGCAGTGGAGGCGTCTCGGTCAGAAGCAGGCGGAGTGTCCCCCATGCGACCAACAGGCCGGCGACGCCGCCAAGCCCCGCCAGCAGCAGGCTCTCTGTCAGCGTCTGCCTGAGCAGCCGCGACCGGGACGCGCCCACGGCGGACCGAATCGCCATTTCTCGTCGTCGACCGACGGCGCGCGCGAGCATGACGTTGGCCACGTTGGTGCAGGCGATGAGGAGCAAGAAGCCGACGGCCGCCATCACGACCAGAAGGCCCAGTCGCGCCGGACCAACAATCTCCTCGCGCAGCGACACAACGTTGGCGCCGTGACCCTCGTTCGTCTCGGGGTACGCACGTTCGAGATCGTTGCCGACGCGATCCAAGTCCGCGCGGGCGGCTTCGAGCGAGACGCCCGGCTTCAGGCGCGCGTAGACGTTCATGTAATGGTTGGCACGAGCCGGCGCTACCTGCCCGTCGCGGAGAACCAGAGGGGCCCATATCGCGGGAGTCTCGCCGGGAAACTCGAACTCGCGCGGCAGCACACCAATCACTTCCCCGGAGACTCCATTCACGACCACGGTGCGGCCGACGACCGACGGGTCTGCGCCGAAACGGTCCTGCCACAGGCCATGGCTGAGAACGACGACGCGATGACGGCCTGGGATGTCTTCGCCATCCACGAAGGTCCGACCGTGCAGCGCACGAATGCCGAAGACGTCGAAGAAGCTTGCCGAGACCAGCGCTGACGGGAGCTGTACCGGATCACCGACGCCCGTGAGATCGGCAGTGCCGGCCGAGAATCCGGCCATTGCGGTGAATGACGAATGCATCGTGGCCCAGTCGAGATAGTCGGCCGGCGCCACCGGACCATTGATTCGCCCTTCGGCCGGTCGCTTCTCGCCCACCATCACCAGGCGCTCCGACTCCGGATACGGCAACGGTCGGAGAAGTACCGCATGCACAACCGAGAACACCGCCGTATTGGCGCCAATCCCCAACGCCAGGGTCAGCAGAATCGTCGCCGAAAGGCCAGGTTGCCTGAGCAGCAATCGAAGCGCTTGACGGAAATCGTGTCGGAGCATATCCATCCACCACCTCGTTCGAAGCTCCTGAGTTGGTCGCCGGGGGGTAAACCGTCGTTCGAGTCGCTCACCGATGGCGTGTCGAGTCGTGTCAATCACGACCCGCAGCCAGAACGATACGACCGCGAAGCCCCGAACCCGAGCACGCTGGGCGACGAACAGCGCCTCCATGTCTGCACCAAACGAGGCGCGAACGTCTCGCGGAACCAGGCGGAGCAGGGCGCGATACACCCGGGCTTCCATGGTCATCTCGCCTTCAGCAGCCGCCGCACCCGGCGGTCGCCGACCAGCGCCTCGAGGCGTCGCGCCTCGGCTTTGGCCACACGTTCACCGTGAGCGGTCAACTGAAAGTAACGTCGACGCGGGTCGTCGCCGTCGACGTCCTTTCCGCGTCGCGTCACGCGCGCCTCTTCGATCAGGCCATCAGTGAGCAAACGTCGCAGCGTGCGGTAGAAGTTGCCAGGCAGCAACAGGTCGCCCCCCAGGCGCGTTTCGACCTCGCGCACCAGGGTCCACCCATGGCGTGGCTCGTCCACCAGAGCCAACAGGATTTCGAAAACCAGCGGTTTCAACGGCATGGTCGAAGCGTCGTTCGGCTGATAGTGTCAGTTTGACGCTAGCCGAAGGAAAAAGGTTCGAACGGTCCGGCGTTTGCAGCCTCTGCTGGACATGAAACGGCCAAGATGGGCCCGGCGCTGGATGTTCTGGAGTCTCGCTGCGCTCATGGCCGCGGCCGCGCTCCTGCTGCTGGCCCAGGATCAGGAAACGCTCAAAGTCGAAAGCCCGGTCGCGGCTGGCGATACTCGCTTTATCGAGTACGTCGCGTCACTGGTCGGCGCCGCAGTCGAATCGGGCGACGAGCATTTAGTGCTCCGAAACGGTGATGAGGTCTTTCCCGCCATGCTCGACGCCATTCGGCGCGCCGAGCGTCGAATCATTTTCGAGAGCTTCATCTACGAGGAGGGCGTCGTCGGCAACCAGTTCACGGCCGAACTGGTGGCAGCGGCGAGACGCGGTGTGACCGTCCGCATTGTGCTCGATGCCTTCGGTGCGAAGCTCACGCGTGCGACCGTCGATTCGTTGACGAGTGCCGGCGTCGAGGTCCGATGGTTCAATCCAATCAGGTTATGGTCGCTCGAGGAGGCAAATTACCGCACCCACCGAAAGGTGCTGGTGGTCGACGGCCGTATCGGGTTCACCGGAGGAATTGGGCTCGCCGATCACTGGCGAGGCAATGCCGAAAATGTCGACCACTGGCGCGACACGCAGTTCGGGGTTACCGGACCGGTGGTCCGCGCGCTTGAAGCAGCCTTTTACGAGAACTGGATCGAGTCCGGCGGGCGGTCAGCGCCGGCGCTGGATCCCGAACAACCCGGCCATGGCAACGCTCGTTCGGTGGTGCTGTGGAGCAATCCCACCGGCGGGGCGAGCAACGTCAAACTGCTCTACCTGCTGTCGCTCGCTTCAGCCCGGCAGCGCATCGACATTCAGTCGCCCTACTTCATCCTGGACGAGTCGAGCCGCTGGGCGCTCTCGGAAGCACGCAAGCGCGGCGTCCGAATCCGGATCGTCACCGATGGTGAAATCACCGACGCCAAGCCGGTCAAGTATTCGAGCCGCGAGGGCTATCAGCAGCTTCTCGACTGGGGAGTCGAGATCTACCAGTACCAGCCCACGATGATGCACGTAAAGGCGATGATTGTGGATGACGTGTGGAGCGTGTTCGGCTCGGCAAACTTCGACAACCGTTCGTTCGAGCTCAACGACGAGCTGACCGTGGCTGCCGCTGACACCCAACTCGCACGCGATTTGACGCGCGATTTCGACAAGGACCTCTCCAAGTCCAAGCGGATCGATCCGGCGCGCTGGAATGAGCGATCACTTCTCGAGAAGGCGAGAGAGCAGTTCTGGGCGATGTTTGGGGAAGTGTTCTAGTGTCGCTGACGAACGAGAAGACGGTAGCCACGAAGGGCGGGAAGCCCTCCGTGTCTTCGTGATCTTCGTGATCTTCGTGGCTGTCGTTTTCTCGTTGCCGCGCCTATTACTCTCGCTCGGCGCCGACCCACGTCCAGCCCTCGGCTGTCCGCCGGAAGAAAAACGTCGCCGGTTTCGACCACGCAGGCTGCGTGGGATGCGAGGCGGTGATCATTAGACCGGCATAGCCGCCTGCGGGGGTTGCGTTGATCGCGGCCGGCGCCTGGGCCGACGCCGCTGTCACCGTCATGGGCTCGCCCACGTTGGCGCGAGTGTCGGCGGCGTTATCCAAGGTGAACCACTGCAGGGTATAACTCGCGGGCGCTTCCGCGACTTTCGCCGCCACAGCCGCATTGCCAAACGTCAGCGCCCCCGTTGGGCTCAACGCGGGATCGACGACAGGATTGACTCCGTTCAACCATGTCCGAAGCACCTTGTCGCGCCGCTTGATCAATGTCGCGGTCATGTACTCGGTGGCGCGTGGGTCGGAGTAGCGCGCCTTCTCCGCAATTGCGCGAATGGCAGCATCGTTGAATCGCGCCACGATCCTCGCTCCCCAGAACGCATCGTCGGGGCGCATGTTGCGAAATGCAGGATTGGGATACTCAGGCTTCCATGAGGCGGGATCGAACGCGTCGCCTTCGAAACGGCCGATCGATGGCGGCACATCGGGGTAGTTGATCAGGATCCACGGCCTGACGTAAAGGCCGAGCGTCGCCAGCGTGCGCCATCCGGGCTTCGGCTCGTAGATGTATTCGTTGCCTGCGCGAAGCCGCTGCTCATAGACGGTGCCGCTGCCGAGGATGGAGCCAAAGTCGAACATGTAATGCTTGATATGCCCGCGCCCATTGCGCATCTCGAGCATGTCGAGACTGTTCACGCCGCGCGAGTCATCGTGATTGAGCCAGGCGCCGAAGACGCGAGCAGCCCGCAGTTCGCGACGATGCTCGTGAAGCACGATGTCATTCGGATCGTCGGGACGCGTTCCGTGATACCGGAAATTGCCAAGCGGCCGGCCCGAGGCAAATCGACTCACGAGGGCACGATATCGGCCGTTGGGCAATTGTGCGGCGCGATCGAGGATGTCCTGGAGATCCCGACGAGTAAACCGCCGGCGCTTGCCGCTGTTGACATCGCGGATGGTGGCCGTGTCCGAAATGACGAGCTTCGCCGCGTCGAATTCCGTGAGCGCGACCTCAACGGTGTGATAGCCGAAGGCGTAATAGAACGCAGTGCCGATGATCTCTGCGCCGGTTGCAAGCTCCGGGTTGTCTGGCGGATCGACTTCAACCTGATAGAGCTGCCCGGAAGGATCGGTCATGCGAAACCCGGGCTGCACGCCCGAGCCCTTGTCGCGTGAGATGACCCACCCATCAATCGACACCTGCGGCGGCCCGGTATCTGGCCCTTTTACGAGCTCGTCGATGGGCATGTCGCGACGTCCGATGCGACTGGTGAACCAGCTCGAATCAGGCACTTCGTCCAGCGTGTTGACGTTCAACGCGCGGACGTCACGGCGTTCTCCAGGTTGGATGAACGAATGGACGACGAAGTCGTATCCGTTGCTGTCTTCCTGCTCGTTCGCCTTGGAAGCGTCGAGCACGGCGTCGTCTTCCGTCCAGATCGGATCGTCAGGATAGAACTTCGGACTCGCACCGCCAACGGACGCGGCCACGATGACCGTCAGCAGCGCACAACACCGAAACGCTCCCTTGACAGGGGCCATCAAAACACCCCGCCAAACACGATGTGGAGGTGTGCCCCATCCCCGCTGCCGAAGGCGGCATCAACCCTGAGGATGACGCTATTGGACGTGTTGAACCGAAAGCCGAAGCCGTAATCGGATTCGAATTGGCCCAGCTTGAAATCCGAGCGCTTCATCGCAACCTGGCCGGTATCGTAGAACAACGCACCATCGAGGCCGGACCAGATTTCCCAGCGGTACTCTGCCTGCAGGAGCAACGCATGCGGCGCCCGGAACCGATAGTTGCGAAATCCCCGCAGCGAATCGTTCCCGCCGAGCCACGGCATCATGAAGAAGGGCACCCCAGAGCTGTCGCCGGTGTCGAAAGTGCTCGCGAGGTGTCCGCGGAGCGCGATGACGCGACGGTCGGCGAGGAACCCGATGAACTGCCGCAAGTCGACATCGGTGCGCGTAAAGCTCCACTCCCCGTCATTGAGATCGGAATGACGCGTCGCCGTGAACCGATACCAGCCGCCGCGGCGGGCATAGGTCGGCTCACGATAGTCAACGGTGACGAAGGCCGACGGTTGCAGGTAGTCGGGCGCGGCGCCGAGCCCCGGAGCCGTCTGCTGATCGAAAATCTGATCGGTCGTCGGCACGCTGGAGTTCTTGCCGTCGCCCGTGCGTGGCTGCAGGAAACCCAGCGTGCCTCCCAAGGAGACCGCCTCTGCCAGACGGAACCCGCCGGTTGCCGACACCTGCGACTGCCGCAGCAAGAACGTGCTCCTGGCGTCTCGATGCGAATCGGGTCCCAATCCGAAGTAGTCCTCTTCGGGATACTCCCGGCGTCCGGCCACAACGGACCCGAAGACTCGCGGCTCCGCCACATCCGGGCCGGCAACGGTCGCCTCGACCGCCCAGTACTTCTTCACACTGGCCGCTGACCACAGCTCGATTCGCCCGCGTCGCTTGAACAGATCACGGTCACGAAAACCCAAGCCAAAAGCAAAGCCGCTCCCGGTCGTCAAGGTCCCGATTTTCGGATAGAGATTTTCGCGCGTGAGGATCAGCAGCGCCCTATCCTCGGCAAAGTCCATCCCCCGTTGCAGGTTGTCGGGGCGATTCGGCGTGAGCGAGCGTTGCTTCTCTTCTCGCTGCTGTTGGAGCGCCTCCGCCCGTGTGGACGGTTCAGTCGTCTGCCCCCCCGCACCGCGTGGGACCGCCGCGACGGCAAACAGCAGAACGAAAATGACGAATGGACGCATCAGACGCGGAGGGTGGCGACCGAGTTAGGAATGATAGCGCGGGGACCGTCAGTCCAACGAAATACAACCGGGCCCTACAGCAAGGTCAGCGCTGTCAGATGGTTGTGTCGGGCGTGGCGCCGGAGGTGTTCTCTGAGCTGCGCGCAGGCCTCCAGAAACGGATTGATCCCGGCCTCTTTCCACCAGCGCAAGGTGTCGGGAGTCACGCGCAGCACCACGCGCGTGGGCGGACTGTCGTCCGGATCGTCGCATCGCAGCACAGCTTCTGCCTCCCAGAATCCATTGACCAGACGGAACGCGGTTTGCTCGATGGTGTGATTCGGACCATCTCTGGAGGGGACGACGGCGCCTGCCAGCGTCCATTCGGGACGGGCAGAAAGAAAGGACCCTGAGGTGCCAGCCAGGAACATGAGAACCGTAGGAACCTGACACTCACAATGCCAAATCACGGCAACTGCTGCAAGCTGAACAGGTTATCGTCGAGGTTCGGGCCCTATTTCAGCACGAGAATCGGGTCGAGGGGGGCACCTACCCACCACCGTTTGGCGGCATCCAGCTTGAAAATGGCGAAGTGGAGATGCGGCGTGCCGGGTGGGGCATTCCCGGTGGTTCCCACGTACCCGATTGTCTGCCCCCGCGTCACCGTCTGCCCTTCTGCCAACCCGGGAGCGTAGCCTTCGAGGTGAGCGTAGTAGTAGCAGTACTGCTCCGCAAGGTCGTAGTGGTAGATGGTGAGTCCACCGCGGACGCTCGTGAACAGCTTCGTGATGCGACCGTCAATCGCTGCGACAACGGGGGTGCCTCGAGGAGCGAGGATGTCCAGCGCTTCGTGCTGACGTCCACCGCGAGCATCCTGAAACGTGGATCTCAAGGAGCTCGCAGACACTCCCGACACGGGAACTTGCAGCTGCTTGTTCAGAAGAACGGCAACATCGCTTTCGTCCACTTCGACGGGCAACGTAGTCGTCTCAACAAGAGTGGGCGGCGCCCGGTTTGGAGATGGCGTAGGATCGCGCTCGAGGGACTGAGCAGGCAAGCCGACTTCGATAACCCCGTGTGGGCCGCCCGGATGCCGACCAAGCAGATAGGCACCCACCCACCACAGACTCAGAATGACGGCGAGGCTCACCCAAGGTGCGAGAACCTCGTCGCGAAACAGTCGACGTCGACGACGCCTCATCGAAGAACGACCTTCGTTCCTGGCGCCATGAATGTGGACAGGCGCATGACATCCCAATTGGTGAGCCGAATGCACCCGTGCGATTCGGTGTGCCCGACGCGGGATGGTTCCGGCGTGCCGTGAATGCCGTAGTGTTCCTTACTGAGCTCGATCCACAGCACGCCGACTGGATTGTTCGGCCCGGGAGCAATCCTGGCCTTGGCGTGCGACGGATCGGCATCCCAGAACAGCGCCGGGTTGTAGTTGAAGGGCGGGTTCACGTTGAGGCTGTTGACCGTCCACTCCCCTGTGGGCAACGGATCATTGACGCTGCCGACGGTGACCGGGGCCTGAAACACAACCTCACCCGTCGGACTCTGCACGGTGAGCGCCATGGTCTCGCCCATGACCGTCACGATGTGAGCCTTTGTGCGATGGCTCGTCGACGCATCCTTGCCAGTCGGTCTCTCATTCGTCGAGCCACTCTTGCCCGTGGGCACCTCAAACGGCACCACGTTCGGAACGCTGATCGTTTCCCCCTCACCGAACCGCGCGGTCGGATTGAGTCGTTGCAACAGTTTTGGACTCGCGTGAAATCGCTCGCCCAGTAATTCCAGAACGGAGCTGTACGACATGGCCGGAAGGGCGGCCTTCTCCATCATGTCGTCCGGCAATAGTTCGATGAAGGGTCCGGCCGCATCTGATGTGGTGATTTTGTAAGTCGTGAGGGGAGCGCTGAAGGTCTCGCCCAGCGCTGCCGATGTCTGGTCGTCGATCTCGTCGCGGAGAGGGAGTTGTCTTGCCGTTTGAAACGCGGCGAGCGCACTCCTGGTATTGCGGCCGACCTCCGCGTCCAGTTCACCGGGCGAGAAGCCCGCGCGATCGAGCGCCACTTGTGTCGAAAGATGACGCCACGCGGTTTCATCAATCGAGCGGGTCGTTTGCGTCCGAGGCTCGGCTCGGCCAGACGCGTCTCGTGTCAGAAAAAGACCAACTCCCAGGATCGTGAACACGAACAGTGTGTGGCGCCTCATTTCGGACCAATTCAGCAAGACATGTTCCAGGGCAGGGCATAGGGCAAGGGCTAGGGCATAGGGCATAGGGGGGCCTTAGCCCATGCTATGCCCTTCGCCCTATGCCCTACTGCCTCATACCAGAGCTAGTGACCAGTCGGCTCGTAGCTTGCACATGAGTCATTAATGCGAGCCGGATGGCTCACCGGAGTCGTCATCACGACCATCACGATCATGGCAATCGTGGTGTGGACGTCGCGTGATGCCACACGGGGCGAAGATGGCGAGGCGACTCGCCCACGCGATGCCCAACACCCGCTTGTGACAACGGACGATGACCGAACGGTAACGAACGCGGATCGTGACGAAGCGCTCGCGCGCGCACAAATCTGGATCCCGCCACGCGTCCCGGTTGCCGCGGCGTACTTCGGTGTTGATCCGAATACCCCGCGCGAGCTGACATGCCGCTTCAAGGTCAGCACCGTTAGCGGCACGACGCCAAAGTTCGATTGTCAGCTTGCAAACGGTGAGATGGTCCGCGTCAAGTACGGTTCGGGAGGCGAGATCCCCGCCGAAACGGCAGCCAGCGCGCTTCTCCGCGCGCTCGGGTTTGGTGCGGACGAGGTTCAACTGGTGCAGCGGCTGCGCTGCTACGGCTGCCCAGTCGAGCCGTTTCTCACCATGAAGGCCACCGAGCTAACCGGTTCAGCGTCTTTCTATGAACGATCGATCGACTTCGACACGTTCAAGGACTACGAGTGGATCTCGATTGAACGAAAGTTGCCGGCTCCTTCAATCGAAACCGAAGACATCGAGGGTTGGGGATTCTTCGAGTTGGAGAAGGTCGACTCGGCGAAAGGCGGCGCCGCCCGCGCGCACGTCGATGCCATGCGGCTGCTTGCCGTCTTCCTCGCGCACTGGGATAACAAGCCAGAAAACCAGCGCTTGGTGTGTCTCTCGCCGGATTGGCAGGAAGGGTCCGCGTGCACACGGCCGTTTCTCTTGCTGCACGATGTCGGCGCAACGTTTGGCCCGAGGAAGCTGGACCTGGCGTCGTGGGAAAAGGTGCAGATTTGGCAGGACCGCGCGACCTGCACGCTCTCGATGCGAGAGTTGCCGCACGGCGGCGCGACGTTTCGCGAAACTCGCGTACTCGAGGACGGTCGCCAGTTTTTGGGCCGGTTGCTCTCGCAGCTCTCGGAACGTCAGCTCAGTGACCTGTTCACTACTGCCCGCTTCGATCATCACGGGGGGCTGATGAACCGGGCACGACCGCTCGCCGATTGGGTGCGTGTATTCAAGGAGAAGGTCACTGCAATTACCGCAGGCCCACCCTGCCCGTAGCATCAAGCGCGAAACGTAGCCACGAAGAACACGAAGACACGAAGCAATCTAATCCCGAGAGGCAGTTGGGTTGACGCAGCGACGACATCCCGAATCGTCCACTCAGTGAACTAATGCCTTCGTGCCTTCGTGCCCTTCGTGGCGACGTTCTTTTCCGTGCTTCTGTGTTTCCGTGCCTTGTGTGAGCGTTCCGGCGTCCACGGTCCGGCCAGTCCTCGAGATCGCTTGAAAATGAAGGTCGTCTCCGTCGATTTCGACCAGCATGAAATGGTAATCCTCGCTGTAGCTGCGCGCGATCGACGGTGTCGCCACGCCGTCCCCGCGACGAAGTGAGCCGGCCCCGCCGCTCACGAAGTACTGAATTCGCTGCTGCAATGTCGTGCGCTGATAGATGTGCTCATGCCCTGAGAACACGACGTCAACCTCGTGGCGGACGAGGATGGGCTCGAGTGCCCAGCGATGAACCCGCGCCGATAACGCGTAGCGACCCGACGTATAGAGCGGGTGATGGAGGAAGACAATCTTCCACGAGGCGCGTGATCGGGCGAGCTGCTGATCGAGCCAGGTGAGCTGCGCCCGATCGAGATTGCTCGAATCGAGGGCGAAGAACTCGACGCGAGTGGTCACACGCGACAACACGTCCTCGGGCGGAACGAACGTGTAGTAACGCTCGCCCTTCATGTTGAACGGGGCGTACGAAACCTGCCGCGGGTCGTCATGGTTCCCGAGCACGGCGAAGAACTTGACCCCCTGGTCGAGCAGGTCGTGATACGGCGCCTCGAACTTCAGTCGATAGTCTTCAGCCGTGGCCGGACCTTCGTAGATGTTGTCCCCGAGCATCAGCACAAACGGATAGCCGAACGCGTCGCGGAATCGTGACATCTGCGCCCCGATCTCTCGCTGTTCTGCGGTTCCACGCCCGCTGTCCCCGATGACGGCGAACTTGACCGAGGTCAACGCCGTCGGCAGGGTGAGGGATTCTCCCCCGAGCTCATTGGCAGGGAGCGCTCGGACAATTGTGTCTTCGCGGGTCGTTACGTCAGTGGCAGTCGGCGGATGGTCCCGACACGCAACGCAAAGGACGCCCAGCAGCAGAGCAACGGCCTGGGCAATCGAGGAGCGGCTGACGAGACCCACACGTCCGCCGATGCAGAAACCCTACCGACACCCGGTGGCACAAACCTTGGATCTGCCTATAGCCGGGTTGGCGAAAATGAGGACCATGAGACCACTTCAAGCGTCGTGGGCATTCGGATTCCTGATTGTGGCGGCGTCTTACAACGTCAGCATCGAACCGCGTGTTGCGGGTGCCGATCTATACCACTCACCAGCGGCAACGGCTTTGGCTCGCACTCGGCGGCCGTCCCAGAAACCCGTGAACGCGGCCGGAGCCGCGACCAAGGCGTTCCTGGATCGCCTGGCGGAGTACGTCACCTTCCACAACAACGTGCAGAAAACGGTGCCGCCGTTGACGGAAACCAATGATCCCACCAAAATCGCCGCCCGTGAGGCGGCACTGGGCGAGGCATTGATCAAGGCGCGACCGGACGCCAAACCCGGCGACTTCTTTATCAAGGAGTATCAGCCGTACCTCATTCGGATCATCAGGGACGACTTCGCCAAGCGATCGCTCGCTGATCGCAAGGCGCTGATGCAGGAACTGCCTAAAGACGTCAAAATTGGCGTCAACCAGGTCTATCCAACGAAGTTGCCACTGGCGACGTTTCCGCCGAAACTCCTCAGGGCCCTGCCCGAATTGCCGCCGGAGCTCGAATACCGCATCGTCGGTCGAGATCTTGTGCTACGGGACGTCAAGGGCAACGTCATAGTGGATATCATTCGCGGAGTCTTTCCGATTCCAACCTGATTGTCGGCAGTGAGGTCTTAATGGGGAGAGGGTCACTTTTCATGAACCATTTGACGGCCGGCAAGGCCGCGGCAGCAGGCGTCGCGCTGGCATGTGCGCTCCTGTTCGAGCCGCACGTGACCGCACTCGCTCCACCACAGGCCACGGCGCCCGCGGCTCCGGCGGCAGCCGGTGGCACGTCGCCTCCGACCGCGGAGAATTCGGTTCGATTTGCCGTGCTCGGCGATACGGGCACGGGCGACCGTCCTCAGTACGAAGTCGCCGCGCAGCTCGAGAAGTCGCGCGCGATCTTCCCGTTCGAATTCGTCATCATGGTCGGCGACAACATGTACGGCGCCGAGCGACCGCAGGACTATGTGCGGAAGTTCGAGCTGCCCTACAAGCCGATGCTCGATGCCAAGGTCCAATTTCTTTGCGTCGCTTGGCAATCACGACGACCCCAACCAGCGGTTTTACAAGCCCTTCAACATGAACGGCGAGCGCTACTACACCTTCAAGTTTGGGAATCCCAGCGTGCGCTTCTTTGCGTTGGACAGCAACTACATGACCCGTGAGCAGCTCGAGTGGATCGAAAAGGAGTTGGCCAACTCGGATTCACCGTGGAAGATCGCGTTCTTCCATCACCCGCTCTACTCGTCGGGCGGCCGGCACGGGTCGGAGGTCGATCTTCGTGAGCAGCTCGAGCCGCTGTTCCTCAAGCACGGAGTCAATGTGGTTTTCGCCGGTCACGAGCACTTCTACGAGCGCGTCCACCCGCAAAAGGGAATTTCACTACTTCACGGCCGGCGGCTCCGCAAAGCTCCGCTCGGGGAACATCCAGAAGGGAACGCTCACCGCCGCGGGGTTCGACACCGATCGTTCGTACATGCTCGTCGAAGTCGCTGGCGATGTCATGCACTTCCAAACCCTCTCGCGACTCGGTAAGCGCGTGGACTCGGGATCAATCACGCGCTCGAATCGCACCACGACGCAATCGCGATGACAAAGTGGCGCGCGTCCATCGCCCGGTCACTGATGACCGAGCACTTCTGCCTGGCCGTCGTGGTCGTGGTTGCTCGCCGCCGAAGCGCCCGCCGTCTTCGCGCAGCAGCAAAGCCCCATTCCGGTCGATCAGCCGAACGTCATGGACACGCTGGGGGAAGAGCTCTTCGCCGCAGCCGTACGCCTGCCGTTCGCGGCCGGACTGGGTGCAGTGCTCGCACTGCGGCCACGTCGGCGGGGGACGCCCGTGCGCCAACCCGCCGTCGTGCAGACTCAGGTGATTCTTGCCATCGTCGGCGCACTCATCATGCTGGTGATTGGCTCGAGCCTGGCGCGCGCGTTTGGCATCGTCGGCGCCGCCAACCTGATCCGCTATCGCTCGAAAATCGATGATCCAAAGGATGCCGTCGTCATGCTGTGTACGTTGTCCGTCGGCTTGGCGGCGGGCGTCGGGCTTTACGTCCTCGCGGCGATTGGCACGGCCTTTTTGAGCCTCGCGCTCTGGATCATCGAAGGATTCCAGCCCCAATCACGTGAGTTCGAGCTCACCGTCAAGCTGGGAGAAAAGACGCAACAATTGCGTCCGCGCATCGAGGCGGTGTTGCGACGGTTCAAGACGGCGTACGAGCTGCGCGGACAGTCGGACGAGGAGGTGTCGTACAGCATCACCGCACCGCTCGAAATGCACACCGACCGCGTCTCCAATGCCCTCACTGCACTCGTCGCGTCCGGCAAGGGCGCCGTCGAGTGGAAAGAGCGGCCATCCAAGGGCAAGAACTAGTGTCCCGGCACTTAGGAAAGGCGGCGAGACTTCCTTGAAGCTCATCGTACAGCCCGATGCTGGCGTCGTTCCGGTGGTGCAGGCAATCCGCAAGGCCAGGAAGGCCATCGACGTTTGCATCTTCCGTCTCGACCTCGCTGAAATCGAGCGTGCCTTGATGGCGGCGGTCCAGCGCGGCGTCCGCGTGCGGGCGCTGATTGCCAATACCAACCGCGGCGGCGAGACACGGTTGCGCAAGTTGGAGCAGCGTCTGCTCGCGGGGGGCGTCACCGTGTCGCGAACCGCCGACGATCTGCTGCGTTACCACGCGAAGTACATGATCGCGGACGACATCCTGCACGTGTTCGGGTTCAACTTCACCAAGATCGATATCCTGCGCAGCCGGAGCTTTGCCGTCTCGACACGCGATCGCCGGGCACTGGCCGAAGCGGCCAGGTTGTTCGAGGCGGATGCAACGCGCCAGGAGTACAAGGCGGCGAATTCGAATCTCGTTGTGAGTCCGGAAACGTCGCGGACAACCCTGACACAGTTTCTGCGGGGCGCGCGTCGTGAGCTGGCCATCTACGACGCTCGCATCAACGACCCCGCGATGATCAAGATCTTGAAGGAGCGAGCCGGCCGGGGCGTGCGAATTCGCGTCATCGGCGTGGTCAAGAAGGGATGCGACGGCATCGAGGTCCGGCCGCTCGAGGCCAGGCGGCTCCACGTGCGAGCGATCGTCAGAGACGGCACGCGGGCCTTTGTCGGCAGTCAAAGTCTGCGGAAGGAAGAGCTGGGAAGCCGTCGCGAGGTCGGATTGCTCGTCAACAACCCGGCGGTCACCCGCAAACTCCTGCAGATCTTCGAACAGGATTGGCTCGAGGCCGCCACGGCCGACGTGACGCTGGATCAGGAGAGGCAGGGCGAAGCGGTCGCCTAATCGGATAAGAGCTCGGCGAGCGGAGCCAGATCGTCGATTGACTCCGCTATCGTCTTGACGATCATCAGCAGCGGCAACGCCAGCAACATTCCGACGATGCCCCACAGCCATCCCCAGAACAGGAAGGATACGAAGACGGCCACTGGATTGAGCTGCGCGGCGCGCCCGAACACAATCGGCGTGAACAGGAAGCCCTCGAGGGTGGTGATAACCAGTGACGCGGCCGTGACCATTGCCGCCGTCGTGAAGCTGCCGAACTGAACCAGGCTCGCGAGCATCAATCCCGCGGCAACGAACGCCGGTCCGAGATAGGGCACGCAGTTCAGCAGGGCCGCGGCCAATCCCCAGAGCGCTGCGTAATGAACGCCGAAGAACACGAGCACGGCCCACGTGGACAGACCGACGACGACCCCCGCGAGGATCAAATGGAACATCGATTTCGCGACTCGTTCGCCGATCTGATCGATCATCTGGAGTGTCACCTTGCGCTGCGACAACCTGTCGCCACTCAGCCGGACGAACTTGCGTTTGAACAGCTCGCCCGACGCCAGCAGGAAATACACGAGAAAGACCACGAGCGTCGCGCTGCCCGCCATCGCGAGCGCCCCCTGCGACCCCAGCCACACGAAATTGTTGAAGTCAACCGGCGGCTCGACGACTTGCACCGCCGTAACCCCTCGTTGTGTCGACGGTCGGTCCGCACTCTCGGTCGCGGTTCGCTGCAACTCGGCAACCGCGCTCTGGAGTTGAGACAGCGCACCCTCTCCTCGAGTCAGAATCGTTCGAAAGGTCTGACGCAGCGTCCGCGTCGCCTGCGGCAAGCCGGCAATGGCCTGCGAGGCCTCGTCGCTCAAGCCGTACGACATCACCCCAAGCAGGCCAACCAACGACCCGACGACGATCGCGGCGGCGATCCAGCGCGGCATGATCCGCTGCAGACGCCGCACGAGGGGCGCCAAGGCAAGCGCAATCACCAAGGCAAAAACGATCGGAACAAAGAAGCCCTGGGCCAGCTTCAGCGCGGCGACAACCATCACCACGCTGATCGCCAGGAGCGCGTATCTCTGAACACCGTTCGATTGGGTGTGCACAGGATCGGGAGGCGTGCTCTCGGTAGGCGGCGCATCAACCGGCCGCAGGTCACGACTGACGAGGTTGGCCATCGCCCGGAACCTCTTCCAACAGTCGTGCCAAAAAGGTCGAGTCGGCGGGGCGGGACGTGGGAAGCGCGTTTGGCGGGTAGTCGGGTAGGTCTTATCGGGTTGGATAAGGCGGAGCTCACCCATGAGATCCACTCGACCTACCTGCCCTACCCAAACTCAGGCGGCGCGCTTCTTCTTTTTGGTGCTTCTGGAGCGCGTTGGGCGGCTCGGTCCCGCAATGCGGAGGCTCGCCCTCAAGCGCTCCGCCAAATCGACCACCTCGGCGCTCATCGGGCGACCCTCATCCTCGAGCTTGAACGTCTTGCCCTTGAGCTTGGCCTTGATGATCTTCTGCAGGTTCTGCTGATAGTCGTCGGTGTATTGGCCGGGCTTCCATTCCGCCGCGAGCGCTTCAATCAAGCCGGTGGCGAGCTTGAGGTCGCGCGCCGGTACCTTCACGCGATCGACCTCGGGCATTCTGGGCGCTTCAACGATCTCATCCGAAAACCTGACCATGGTCAGCATCAAATGATCGTCGAGGCTTTTGATCGCGACCAGATGCTGGCGATCACGGAGGATGACCTTGCCGATCCCGATCCGACCAGCTTGCTTCAACGCGTCGCGAAAGATGGCGTACGCCTGCTCGCCGCCCTTATCGGGCAACAGATAGTACGGGTGATCGAAGAACCGATCATCGATATCTTCGGCAGGCACGAAGTCGGTGACGTTGACTCGACGGTCACGCTCGAGTGCCGCCGACTTGAAGTCTTCCTTGGTCAGCACCACGTAGCGCCCGCGCTCGTATTCATAGCCTTTGACCAGATCCTCCCAGGCCACAGGCTTGCCGTCGCGTTGACACACTCGTTCGTACTTGATCGGTGACTTGTCCTTGGCATGGAGCAACCTGAACCTCTGCCGATGTTCGCGCACTGCCGTGTGCAGCTGAACCGGGATTGCGACGAGTCCGAATGAGAGCATGCCGCGCCAGATTGGTCGTGCCACACAGAACTCCTGTTGGGTGGCCAGTGGCCGGTCGCCAGTGGCCGGTGACCGTTTGCCGGTCGCATCCTGAACAATCAAGGCGTATGCCAGTGGTCAGGGTGGTTAGAGTCCGTGCTGTCCTGATTCAGTATTACTTCACAGGCGCGATCATCCCAACGAGCTCATCGAGCGCACGAATTCGCCTGCAATCGACGTCCGGGTACAGGCCAGCGGCGTCCAGCAGGATGCCCTCACGCAAACCCGCGAGCCGCGCACCCGCGACATCGATCTGGTAGAAGTCGCCGACATGTGCGGTCGTGTCGGCGGCGGCACCGCTCTGCTCCAGCGCAATTCGAAACAGCCGTGGGTCGGGCTTCTCCACGGCCCATTCGTGTGAGTCGAGCACGAGATCGAAGTAGGCGGTCAGGCCCAGCCGATCGAATAGATGGCGCAGGCGTCCATTTGCGTTCGACACGACAACCATCTTTAGACCGAGCTGCCGCAGCCGAGCAAGCGCCGGCCGAACATCATCAGGGACGTGCTCCCAGAGGTTTTCCGAGCGGTGATACTCACGAAGCATCGCGAGCGCGGCATCGGTCGCTGGCGACAGTGGGACGCCGGAGTGCTCGAGAACTTTGTTGAAGTAGAGCCAGCCTCGCTTGGCGTCGCTCGTGGCGCCCACAACCGACGCCACATCCATGTCGTGCTTCGCCTGCGCCTCGGCGGCTGCAAGTCGTTCGGCTGACACGATGACGCCTTCGGCCTGCAAGGCGGCACCCACCCGGGGCCAGGAGGGGTGACAGAGCACACCGCCGGCGTCCAAAAACAGCGTACGGATCGTCAATTTGTCCATGGGGGACAGACCTTGTCATCGTGGGACAGTCCCTGTCGGGGACAGTCCCTGTCAGCTATCCGCCACCGCGCAGCCCTGAGAGATCGAGCGGGCCCTCGTCTGACGGCAGCGATCGATGGTATTCGAGCAACGGACGATCGTCGGTCAGCACGAGGCCGTCGCCGACGAACCGCCGCAGGTCGTCGGGGCCGGCCATGTACCACGATCGGAGCACTTCGAATGACGTCAGGCCAACTTCGTCCAGCGCCGCTGCCGTACGAGGGTCGCTACGTTTCGCGACAAACAGCTGCTCGCTCAGCCGAAGTGGCTTCGTGCTGCCGACCATGAGGTTGCCGTCGAGCCACAACGTGGTATGCGGGAACACGTCGAGAAACGTCCGCATGATCAATCGATACTGCGTTTGTGGCCGATGCCCAATCCACTGCAAGGCCAACCCGTTCTCGCGCAACGCGTGTCGCACGAGCGTGAAGTACTCGCGCGAATACACATTCCCGGCGCCGGCGTGAATCGGTTGAATGATATCGGCCGTAATCACGTCGAACGTCTGTCCCGACAGGAGCAGGAAGTTTCGGCCATCGTCTATCCGCATCGACACGTTCGGTTGGTTGAGGACGTCGTAACTGATGTGTGCGAAGAAGGGAGCGGCTCGCCTCACGCTGTCCGACAATTCGACGATTTGAACCTGCGTGCCCGGGTACTGGCTGACCGCGCCGCTCGTCGCGCCACCGCCCAGGCCGATGACCAGCGCGCGGGAGGGCGATGGGTGCAGCACCATCGGCAGGTGACCGATCAGACGATGCAGGCCGACCATCTCCGGTGCATCGTTGGCCTGATGCAGGCCATCCAGATAGAGCGAGCGACGAAACTCGCTGGCGTGGACGCTGACGGCGGTTTGAACACCCTCCTCGCGCCAGTACTCCCGCATGTCCTGCCCATGGCGACGTGCGTACGCCGCAACGAATGGATCCGGGACTTGCCGCGCAAGCGCGACAAACGCGACCGCGCTGCCGCCCAGGACCATCAACAGGCGGGCCCATTTCTGGTGTCCGACGACCAGGACGGCGGCACTTGCGCCGTACGACGCGGCCAGTGCGATCAGGCCTCGTCGTGTTCCCAGGAGCGGCAGCAGAACAAACCCACCGAGGAGCGCACCGCCAATCGCGCCCAGCACGTTGAGCGAATAGAGTCGTCCTACGCGCCGGGCGATCGACGCGACGGTGTCACCGATGCCTGGCGACGCCGCGATGCGGATGGCGATCGGAAAGCCGAGGCCCATCAGGATCGCCGCCGGGAGAATGGCGGCAACGCTGGCCTGCAGCTCGCCCGACGTGCGCCAGCCGCGGCGGTAGCTCCACCCGAGGAAGATTGCCGACACGAGCACGGCGAGAGCCGTCGCGATTTGAATGACGAAGAGTCGCGGCACCCAATCGTGTGGGCGCCGAAGCCATCGCGCTGCGATCGCGCCGCCGATGGCGATACCGGCGAGCACGGTCGCCAGCATCGTTGTGAAGGCGTAAGTCGTCGCCGCCAGGTACTGCACCAGCATGCGAAACCAGAGAATTTCCAGGGCCAGTGCCACCAGGCCGGACACGAGCACGACCACGCCAATCATGGGCTTGCGCCCAGCAGGCGCGATCGGCTGCGTCAGTTCGTTCGACGGTTCGGGAACGGCCGTCGTGTCCGGTCGCGACCGGCGATCCGCGACGAGCGCCATGATCCCGATTGCCACATTGATCGCCGCGCCCAGCAGGAACGAGCGCGCAATCCCGATCGCCCCGATCAAAACGAAGCCCGTGAGCACCGCGCCAACGACCGCGCCCGCGGTGTTGACCGCATACAGCGCACTGACCCGCGCGCCAAATCTCGACCCGCGGACCACCGACGAGGCACTGAGCACCGGCAGTGTCAATCCCATGAGAAAGGTGGGGACGAGCAGGACGAGGAACCCCGTCGCCAGTCTGGCGACGGTCAGGACGGGCAGTGAGCCGGCACCAAGCTGATAGAGCCGTTCATACAAGGCCGATGCGGCCTCGAATGCGAACGGGGTGATGAGCGCGGAGAGGCCAATCAGCATCTCGGCGATCCCGAACACGAGCAATGGTCGCCCGCGACTTGCCACCACGCGACCCGCCAGGCTGCTCCCCAAGGCGAGACCGGCCATGAACGCAGCCAGCACCGTGCTCGCCGCATAGACGGTGACGCCGAACACCAGCGACAGCATGCGAAGCCAGAGGACCTGGTAGATCAGCCCGCAGGCGCCCGAGCAGAAAAACAGAAGCAGCAAAACTCCGAAGGGCACGTTGGCCTAGTGTAGCGTTTCAATCATCTCTTGGGGCCCGCGACGGTTCTGCGGTCTAATGCGCGAGGTGGAGGACCGACATGCGATGGAGTGTTAGTCTGATCATCGTCAGCATGCTGGCGAGTTCCGGCGGGTCGCTCAATGCAGAGCAAAAGTTTCCGCCCGACAAGTTTGCCAATCTGCAAATTTTTCCAAAGGATACTACCCCGGGCGTCGTCATCAACGCGATGAAGGGCTTCACCCGCGCCCTTGGCGTGCGATGCCAGTTCTGTCACGTTGGCGAAGAGGGATTGCCGCTCGAAAAGTTTGATTTTGTCGCCGACACCAAGCCCGAGAAGCAGACCGCTCGAATGATGATTCGCATGGTGGGCGAAATCAACGGGCAGATTACCAAGGCGATGCCCGACGCGCCGGCGAAGGGCTATCAGGTGACCTGTTTCACCTGTCACCGTGGCGCACAGCATCCCCAGCATTCGCCGGAGGCGGTGAAGCCGCCAGGGCGATGACGGCCCTCACCCCATCATGGGTTCTGCAGCGCATGGCTCATGAAGTTGCGGGTGATCCTGTCCACGATGCAGCTTGTCGATGTTGGTGACGCGCACGTCGTGTTGCTGTCCACCAAGGCATGACTCCAGTAAAACGTGCCCGTCGAAAACACGGTTGCGCCACTCGTCGTGTGAGTATAGATGACCATGTGAGCTTTGGCTCTGCTGGATCGCAGAGTGAAGGTCCCCGTCGCTGCCCAGTTTTCGGACGTCTCGGGTGAACCAAGGCTTCGCACCCACACTTGCATGTTGGAGGACGCCACGTTCTGCGGCAGTAGGCGTCCAGGTGAACGTGTTCGAACCGCTGTAGCCCTGTACCGCGGCAGGAATCGGGGCTCGACTTTATCACTCTCTACCCACTGGCCTCCAGCCAGTCGACAAGCGACACATCGGTGAAGATCGTCCGGTGCGTGTCGTCGTCGAAATATCGTCCTGGCGCGAGGCACAATCCCGGGCGGAACGACGGGCGCTCGTTGAAAGGCGCCTCCGGCGGCTTGTCAAGACACATTGGCGAGGCCGAATCCAAGACGCGGCGGCACGGGCACTCTTTGTGCCGCCATTCGACCGGGTGTCGGCGACGAGCGGGGAAGTGGCGGAAGGGCTCTCCTGCAGCATGTCGATCTTGGTTTCGATACAAGTGCCCGTATCCGATCGCCTATTCCTCGAAGTAGTAAGTGAAGAGCGCCTCCAGTTCGTTCATGAAACGGTAGAACGTGAGCAGCCGGAGCCGCTCGTCCCATTCTCGTGCCGATTCGGCGACCGACATGTTCGGCATCCGGCGACCAATCCGCATGGCCAGGAACGCCCGGAGGTACGCTCGCCTCAGCGCTCCCGGGGGGATCCAGTGCGCGCACGGCACTAGTACGTGCCCTTCGAGCGGGTACGTGGCAAGCGGGAACAGCGTAATCAGCGTTCCCTGGGGATTCAGGACCCGTGTGCACTCCTCGAACATTTGATCCAGAAACCGCACGTGCTCAAACACTGGTTCGCGTACCGGAAACGAAAGTGCGGTGCCGCTGGGCAGACCCGAGGTGAGAGGGTGACGTTCAGCAGATCGGTTCCCAGGTCAATGGTCGCAACCGATCGGGTACGCTAGAACTACGATGGACAAGCTGAAGATCCTGACCGCTAAAGAGCTACGCACCATCATGCCCCGGCTTTCTGGCTGGAAACTCGTTCACAACAAGCCTTCAAGAACGTTTGAATTTCAGGATTTCGTTCAGTCGCTCAGCTTCGTGAACAGCCTCGTCAGATGTCGGGCGACGATTTCGATGTACTCGGGCCCGAGGTCTGTTCCGGTGAACAGTGGCGCTCTCGTGCCGCCGACCTTCGATCGCTCTTGGGCTGAGGAACGTTTTTCTTGATGATGGATTACGCGTGACGGACATCGACCTCTCGATCGTCATGCCCTGTCTGAACGAATCGGACACGTTGGAATCTTGTATTCGCAAGGCGCGGACCGCGCTCGACGCTGCTGCGATTCGCGGCGAGATCATCGTGGCCGACAACGGCAGTACTGACGGCTCGCGTGAGATTGCGCAGCGACTGGGTGCGCGTGTCGTGCCGGTGACGACGCGCGGGTATGGCGCCGCTCTTATGGGCGGGATCGATGCGGCCTGCGGCCGGTTCGTGATCATGGGCGATGCCGATGACAGTTACGACTTCGGAGAGGTGCCGAAGTTCGTCGAGCGGCTGCAAGCGGGATTCGACCTCGTGCTGGGTTGCCGCCTCGAATCCGGCGGTGGCCGCGTGATGCCCGGCGCAATGCCACTCCTGCATCGATGGCTCGGCAATCCGATGTTCTCGCTGATCGCGCGGCATTGGTTCGACGTCCCAGTCCGCGATATCTATTGCGGCCTGCGTGGCTTCACCAAGGAGCTCTATCGAGCGACTCGACCAGCGATGCACCGGGATGGAATTCGCGACCGAGATGATTATCAAGGCGAGCCTCAACCGCGTACGGATCGCAGAGGTACCGATTACGCTTCACCCGCGATGGCCGGAAGAGTCACCCGCCACATCTGAAAACCTATCGGGATGGCTGGCGGACCTTGCGCTTCTTCCTGATGTGTTCGCCGCGTAGACTGTTCCTGATTCCCGGGCTGGTGCTGATGCTCCTGGGCCTTATCGGCTATGCCGTGGCTCTGCCCGGTATGACGATCGGCAGGGTCACGTTCGACGCCCATACGCTGCTGTTCGGGAGTCTTGCGGTGATATGTGGATACCAGAGCGTGTGGTTCGCAGTCATAGCGAAGTCATTCTCCATCACGGAGGGCCTTCTTCCGGCGGATCGACGTGTCGAACGGTTCGTCCGAGCCCTCCCGCTCGAACGGGGACTCCTAGGTGGGATGGGCGGCTTGGCCAGCGGCGGACTCATCCTTGCTCTCGCCGTCAATCACTGGCGTCTTCGACAATTCGGGCCGCTTAACTATGCCGATACGATGCGCATGGTCGTCCCTGGCGTCACGTTCGTCGTGCTCGGCTACCAGACGCTCCTGTCGTGTTTTCTGCTGAGCCTTCTTGGAATGCGCAGGCGGTAGTGGAAACCGAATTCGACGCCCACGCGGACTCGTACGAAGCGGCACTCGGCCAGGGCCTCGCACTCTCGGGGGAGTCCAGGGACTACTTCGCACTGCATCGTGTTCGCTGGCTCCGCCACTGTCTCTCACTGGCCGATGCCTCCTGCTCTCGTGTGCTCGACTTCGGGTGCGGCATGGGAGGCGCCGCGCGGCATTTCCTGGCCGAACTCGATGTGCATGCCGTCGTCGGCGTCGATACCTCGCTCGCATCGCTTGACGTTGCGCGTCGGAGGCTGGCCGACGGCGAGTGACGTTCACCACACCATCCGAGTTGAAGCCAGCGGCGGACTTCCAACTCGCTTCTGCAACGGTGTGTTCCATCATGTGCAGCCCGACCAGCGCCCGGCTGCGCTGGACTACATCCGTCGCGCCATCACACCGGGCGGCCACTTTGCTTTCTGGGAGAACAATCCGTGGAATCCGGGCACGCGATTGGTCATGAGCCGGATTCCCTTCGACCGCGATGCCAAGGTCATCTCCGCCCGCGCCCAAGGACTTTGCTCAGAGAAGCCGGTTTCACCATTCTCCGCGTGGACTTCCTTTTCGTCTTTCCGCACGCCCTGCGCGTTTTTCGCCCTATCGAGCCTCGGCTGACGACTCTTCCGTTGGGAGCGCAGTATCAGGTGCTCTGCCGCGTTCCATGAGCGACGCATGGGGTTCCGCACGACTTACCAGCCACGGCCAGGCAGTGACGTTGGCTGGCGTTCGCCGCTGCCGGTCTCTGCATTGCGGTCTGGGTGGTCTACCTGCTGGCGTTCTGGCCCGCCCTGATGACCGACGACTCCGTGGATCAGTGGAGCCAGGTCCTTACCGGACGACTGACCGGACACCACCCTCCGTTCCACACGATGCTGAATTGGCTGGTGACGCGACTCTGGCTGTCGCCGGCTACCGTCGCCCTCGCGCAAATCCTTGCACTGGCGCTGACTTTCGGCCTGACCATGAACGAGTTGCTTCGCTGGAACATTTCACCGAGAATCTTCGCGATTTTGACCGTGGTGTTCGCGGTGTCGCCACCGAACAGCATGATGGTCATCACCCTCTGGAAGGACATCGGCTATTCGGTGGCACTGCTCGGATTCTTTGTCGCGCTCCTTCGGGCGGTGCGGACACGCGGGCGGTGGCTGTCCACGGCGACGGGCGTCCTGACGCTCGCATGTCTTGGCTCGTTGATTTCCCTGCTGCGCCACAATGGCCTCTTCGTCGTCGTGCTGATGTTCGGGGGGTTGCTGGTCGCGTTCCGCGCCTACCGACGGCCCCTTGCGCTCTCGGCCACCGCTATCGTCGCGGTCGTCTTCCTCGTTCGGGGCCCCTTGGAGATGGCACTCGGCGTGCCGCCGACGAGCCGTTACTATCTGCTGGCCAACCAGACGCACCAGTTGCCGCGATGCTCAAACGGTGCCGTTGAGCTCACCCCATCGCAGGCTGCCCTCCTGACCGCAGTGATGCCCGCTCGAGAAATGGAAGTCCACCTACGACTGCTACAGCGTGATACCAACCATGGCTGCGGGTAAAGGGACTGTCGTCGAGCAGCAGGTCGAGAGTTCGTCAAGGCGTTTCGTTCGCTGGCCGTCCAGCATCCGCTGATCTTGCTGAAGCGGCAGATTTGTGTGTCCACACTCGTCTGGAATGTCCGGCCTGCCCCGCTCTTCACGTTCTATCCAGGGATCGTCGACTACCCATCCAGTCCTGAGAGCCATCCGAAATTGCCGGGGGCTCGAAATTTCTGCTCGGGATCGCGGACTGGACGGTTACAGCCGGATGGCGTGAGTCGGTCTTCTCGCGTCCAGCCACCGACCTATTTGTGACGGTGCTTTGTGTGGGCGCTCTCGTGTGGCGAACGGGGCGACGGGCGTTTCGGTCTGCTGGTCCCCAGTGCAGCCCAGTCGCTAGTGTTGCTCGGGCTCAATGTTGTCCAGGATTTCCGTTATCAGTTCGGCGTCTATCTGATCGGGCTCGTCGTCTCGCCAAGTCACTCTGCTAAACTATTCAGCGCCGCACACTTGGTCCACGTCGGGTTCGACCCTTACGTGTTCTCGTTCAATGGACAATGAAGGAATCCAGGCAGAGCCGGTACCGGCATGTCCGCTATGCGGCCGTGACGGAGCGATGCTCCACGAGCACCTGCGTGACTGCATCTTCGATGCGCCGGGTGCGTGGGCTCACCGCTTCTGCGAGGCATGCGATCATACCTGGCTGGATCCGCGACCGAGTGCCGCACACATCGCTCGCCTCTACACGACGTACTTTACGCACACCGCACCCGAGTCACCCGATCACTCCGTGAGCCGTGTCGGGCGATCGTGGCTCAGCGCCTATGGTTACGCAACGTCCTCGTCTGCACGCGGGTGGGCGTTTCGGCTGATTCCAGGACTTCGGGACATCGCGGCCGGCGAGATCTATTGGCTCCCGGCCGTACCCGACGGGCGACTCCTCGACATCGGATGCGGGAGTGGTCTATTCCTGGCCCGCATGCGCGAGCTGGGCTGGCGGGTGTGCGGTCTCGAGCCCGACGAACACGCGGCTCGCATCGGCCGCGAACGCTACGGCTTGGACATTCGGAGTCACTCAGTCGATGATTTCGCGAGCGGATCGTTCGACGCGATCACGCTCCATCACGTCATCGAACATGTTCCGGATCCGACCGGGCTGCTGGCGAGTGTGCATCGCATCCTGCGTCCGCACGGACAGCTCGTGGTGGTCACGCCCAATCAGCGCAGTCTGGGCAGACGACTGTTTCAGCGGACGTGGATTCATTGGGATCCGCCGCGGCACCTGCACGTGTTCAGTCCGCGATCCCTGGCAACCGCCGCGCGGCGTGCGGGCTTTCAGTCCTCGTCGATTCGGACGAGCGCCCGAGCCGCCCGATTTGCCTGGACCGCCAGTCGGACGATCGGCTCGACCGGCCGCGCCAACGTCGGACGGATCCGTGGTCCCCTTCAGTGGCAGTCGATGGCGTTTCAAGCGCTCGAGTCTGTCCTCATCACCGGGTGGCAATCCGCGGGCGAAGAGCTGATTCTCACGGCGACCCAAGACGGCTCGTAACCCATCCGCGATGCTCCCAACCCTCGACATTGTCATCGTCAACTGGAACACCGGCGATGATCTGCGTGCGTGCTTGAAGACTCTTGCCGCCACGAATCGTTCGACAGTGACCGTGAGCCGCATCGTCGTAGTCGATAACGCGTCAAGTGACGGGTCGGCCGAGAACCTCGATGCGGGCGATCTTCGACTGGTCGTGATCAAGAACCACGAGAACCGTGGCTTCGCCGCGGCGTGCAACCAGGGGGCCGCTGGGTCGAATAGCGACTACGTGTTGTTTCTCAACCCGGATACGCTGCTCCCCCGGGACGCTCTCTCGAAGCCCGTGCTTTTTCTCGAGGATCCCGCGCGACACGACATTGGCATTTGCGGCGTTCAGATGGTGGACGACCACGGTCAGCCCTCCACCTCATGCGCGAGATTTCCGACGCCGACCGTGATCTTCGGAGAGGCCACCGGGCTCAGTCGGATCATGCCCGCTGTGTTCAAGCCTCAACTAATGAAGCCGCAGGAGTGTGTGACCAGTGGACACGTCGATCAGATTATCGGCGCGTTCTTCCTCGTGCGTGGTGATCTGTTTCGTCGGTTAGGTGGATTCGACGAACGCTTCTTCATGTATTCGGAGGAAGTCGACCTTTCGTTCCGCGCGGCTCAGCGCGGATTTCGCTCCTACCTCCTCAACGACGTGACGGTGGCGCATGCCGGGGGGCGTTCCAGCCGACAGGTGCGCGCGGCGAGACTCTTCTACATGCTGCGGAGCCGCACGAAATACGCGTTTAAGCATTACTCACGCCCCGTCGCGTTGCTGCTGGCAGTGCTGACGGTGGTGGTGGAGCTGCCCTTGCGGCTCGTCCGGGGTGTCGCTCATCGATCGCTCACCGAATGCTCCGAGACGTTACGCGCCTATCGTCTGCTCGTCGCCGATTGGACACGAGGTGGACCAGGCCCAGCGGTGTGATGTCGCTTGTCGCCGAGCGATTCAGGTGCGAGCGCGGCCGATCACCCGTCGCCACAGATCGACGACTCGTGCCCGATCGGCCGCCTCAGTCAGCGTTGGCAGCGCCAACCCAAGCCCGACGAGGATCGCACCGAGCAGTGTCGCGCGCACTATCAACGAGTCGAATGCGGCGACGGCGGCGAACGCCGCAACGGTCAGGAGGCTCATCCTGGCGACCGTGGACCGCAACCGTCCTGCATCGGCTGACAGAAGTGGCAGCGAACACTGAAACATGGCCAGGGAGTCGATCGCGAGGCGCAGCAGCCAGACGGCCGCAGCACCAACGATGCCGAACCGTCCAGTGGCCCACCAGAGGGCCACCACGTACACCGGCAACTCGATGCATTGCAATGCCGCCGTCACCCAAGCCTTCCGTCGGGCCTGGAGGAGGCCGTACGGCACGACTCCAAGGCCTAGCAGCAGCACACCGCCGCAGAACACACGAGCCACCGTCTGACTTTGGCGCGCAAAGTCGGCCCCCAGCCATATCGGCAGCAGCTCTGGGGCGAAGGCGGCTCCCAGGATCGTGATCGGGAAGAGCGCAAGATAGACAAGAAAGACGGTCTTCGCGAAGAGACGCGTTTGGGCAGCGCGATCGGATTCCGCCAGGGCGCTGAAGGCCGGAAACATCACGGTGCCAAACGCCATTGGCACGACCGTCAGCTTCGTGATGAGTTCCTGCGGCGTGGCGTAATACGCGACTGCCGCCAGCGACAACAACGAGCCGATCACGACCCGATCGGACACGGCGATCAGCGCTCCGCAAACGTTTGCGATGGTCATCCACAGACCCGACGACGCAAGGTCGCGAAGGTGCTCAAGGCGTGGACGGACGGCGACGCGAAGCATCGGCAGCGCTCGAAGACTGAGCCCGAGGAACGCCGCCGCCACCGTCGCGCGCGCAACCACGAGTACCACGATTGGAGGTACGACCGAGGTCGAGAATGGCAGCACCAAGACCGGCCCCAAATAGGTAAAGGCCGCGGCGGGCGTGCGGACGATGGCGACGAGGTCGAAGCGCTGCATCGCTTCGAGGACGCCACGAGTGCCGGCTGATAGGGTGAGGAGCGGGATTGAGGCGGCAAGAACGTAAAAGGACAGTCGAGTCTCTTCTTGCAGGAGCACCGGCACGCTCAGGAGCTCAGTGATCGAGTGGGCAGCCGCCCCCACGCCGATACCCGCAACCAAACCCAACACCGTCAGCGCAGCCCATGCCGTCCAGATGATGCCCGGCAGCGACGACGCCTCGGACGTCGACAGCCGCGCGGCGACCACCTGCGTCAGAGCCCGACCCAATCCAAGATCGAAGAAGCTGAAGTAGCCAACCACCAGCCACGCGAGCGTCAAGATGCCCAAGCGTTCAGCACCGAGCGATGAAGCCAACACCGGAAGCGAGAAAAGCGCCGCGACTGCGGGGAGCACCTGGCTCACGAGGCTCAGCACGACGTTCCGGGCAAGCACTCGCGAGCCGAATGGCGGGACGTGACGTTCAGATGCGGTCACGATTGCTCGTCAGAGCTGGTAGGTCTTCGTCTGACTGAGCGACTCGATCACTTCCTGCGTCTGACGCTGAGTCACGGACTTAGGGCCGCAAGGGGAGCGGGGGCCGCGAGCGCAGAACGCCGCGTTGAATCCGTAAGTCACGAGATGCTCGAGCAGTGGAGAGTCGAGTGCATTCAGAAGCCAACCCGCCATTCGACTCGAGCGGCGAGAGGCGACCCTGAGTAAGTCGATCTTGGCGCGGACGTATCCGCCTGTTTCGACGTCGCAGGACTCGAAATAAGTGCTGGTCAATGCCTCGATTTCGTTCATGAAGCGGTAGAACGTCTGGTTCCTCAGCTTCCAATCCCACACGGCACTCGCCTCGCGTGCTGACAATCCCAGCCGCCGTCCGATCCCGAGCGCCAGAAACGGATAGAGATATGCGCGCCTGACGGCACCCGGAGGTACCCAGTGGGCGAATGGAATGAGCACGTGCCCCTCGAGGGGGTAGGTCGCCACCGGAAACAGCGTGATCAAGGTTCCACCGGGTTTGAGCACGCGCACGCACTCTTCAAACATCCTGTCGAGAAATCGCACGTGCTCGAAAACCTGGTTTGCATAGATCACGTCGAACATCTGGGATTCGAATGGGATTTCTCGCTCGGTCTTCATGACACGAATGTGATGACTGTACGCGCGGCCAAAGACCGGCTCCAGTTTCTGGCGCATCAAGTCCTCGTTCTCAGGCAGGTCGTATCCAAACAGATCGTGTCCGTACGGAAGGAAGGATCTGAGCAGGCGCCCTTCGCGACAACCCATATCGAGAACCGTTATGGTGCGTCCGCCGGCAATCTGCTGTAGCTTCCGTGCAATGAAGAGCGTCGTTGCCGAGTTCCACGACTGTTCGGTGGCGCTGATCTCAGAGACCATCGGAGTCGTCGTTGACGAGTTGGAAAAACCGTTCATCGAAGCTACCGGAGCGCCTCACGGCGTCTGCGCCCACACGGTCAACCGGCCGGTCAGATGAAGCGGCGCTGCCACGACCCCTGCGGCACGTGACAGGGCCCGAGCGGGCCAGGATCCAGCGAGCCGTCGCGGCCGCAGTGCCGTCCAAGGCCACGTCCACTCGACGGCGTACGCCAAGCTCAATGGCACGTCCGAGAGCGTGCGCTGCCATCTGACTTGAACATTGTGGTAGCCGCAGCTGTCGAGAATGGTCGAGAGCGTATCGGGCGTGAAATGGTGCAGGTGGGTCGGCAGTTGCAAAGCAAACCACTGGCCGCGAAAGGTGCTGAACTGCCAGCTCCCGCAGTCGGGAACGCTGAATGCGAGCCATCCTCCGCTCTTCAGCCAGGTATGGCAGCGGCGGAACGTCTCGACCGGGTCGTGCAGGTGCTCGAAGGTCATCCAGGCGCAGATGAGATCGTAACTCCGTGGATCGAACTCGACGTCCTCCACCCCGGCACACAGCACCGGCGCGCCGATCGCAGTACCTCGCTCGGGCTGCTGACGCGCCATCGGGCTCCACGCCGGTGACATTCCAACCCGACGCTTTCATGGCCGCCAGATAACTCCCGGAGGCGCTCCCCAATTCGAGAAGCTTGCCCGGGCGAAGGGGCGGCGTGACGACGTCCAATGGGTCGAACAGTCGCCGCCCGAGAAGCCGCGAGCGGCTGATGGGGCCAACTGTCGTTTGCAGATAAGGTGAGTAGTCAGCCGGATAGTAGAGCGGAATGGCGCGTCGCGAGGGACGCGGGTCGGTGCGCATCAAGCCGCAGCGATCGCAGCGGACGACCGCAAAACGACCGGGCAGCCCATGAAGACGGTCGACTCCGCTGAAGACGACGTCAGCGGTGACGGAGCCGCAGTAACAACAAGGCGCGCTTTCAAGGGTGACGGGTTGCCCTGCGATCCGCAGATCCTGGCGAAGTAGAGGTGACGCGTGATCAGGGTGTGCGCTCGCAGCAATCATTCCAGGAAGGTCGCTCGCCCGAGCGGTTTTCACGTGGCCATCAACCGGTGCGAACTGCGGTTCTGTTCGTTCACGTATTGCAGTGCAAAGCGTGCAAGCGCGATGCAGGCGCCGATGATGAAACCGAGCGCGCCGCCCAATACCACGTTGCGAGCCAACATGCGGCTCATCGGCCGCTCGGGTGGCGTGGCCGGAACCACGACTTGCACACGGGGCGTGGCGGCGGTCGCAGCGAGCTTGGCCCCCTGATATCGGTCGGCGATCGACTGATAAGCCTTACGAGAAATCTCCACTTCGTCCTTCAGACGCTCGAGTGTTGTTTCTGTGACGTAGAGGCGCGTGAGCTTGGTGAGCTGCTCCCCGCTCACGCCCGCAGAACTGATCATCTGAGCTCGCCTCTTCTCCAGCTGCGCCAACGTTGCTCGACCAGTGGCGACTTCCTCGTCCAGTTTCATAAAGACGTCGTTGACGTAGTCGCTCCGCATCTGGAGCCCGAGCACCGAATCGTTTGGTGCGGCGGTGGATCGGGCCGCTTCCATCATTGCCGGACTCTTGTCGATCGTCTGGGTCATCGTTCCGAGCGGAGTGCGTTTCGCCAGCTCCTCTTCGGCGCGGGTCAGCCTGGCACGCTCGGCCTCGATCTGGACCACGAGCTTGAGGTAATCCGCGCGCTGTTCGAGCTGCGTGTCGACGTCACGCTTCAAGAGCTCGTGCTGTGCCTCGCGACGGTAGGTTTCGTACGCGTCCTGGGCGGCGCGCACCCGCCCTTGGGCCTCGGTGAGCATGCCTTGGAGGTCGCCTTCGAGTGTGCCGACTTCCTCCGCATTGACGCGGCGATACAGGTCCATCGCGATCTCGGCCGATCGATTCGCCACGCGGGCGGCGAGCGCCGGATCCGGCAAGCGCGCCGTGACACGAATGAGATTCGTGTTGACCACCGGCGCACCATTCAGTCGCTGCAATAGGGTCTGGGCTGAGAGGGGGTCAGGACCTTCATCGAGCTTGAGCTCGCGAACAACCGCGTCAGCGACGACCTGGCTCTCGATCAATGGAACCAGGCTTTCAGGACTCACCGGGCGAGCCGGTTCTTGCGCTACCTTCGACTGACTGACCGAAACGAGCACCGCCGCCTCGTACTGTCGGTCTCTCAGCAGGGTGACCACGAGTGTCACGGCCGCGGCAATCACCGCGCACGCACCAATCAGCAGTCGCCGACGCCACAAGGCTGACAGGTAATCGACGATGTCCAGCTCGGCGGTCATCGTAGGTTCCGGTCGTCGGTTGGCTGCCAGTGCTGTCGACATACCGACGTCTACTATACCGCTGTCGAGCAATTGTCCCGTGTGAAACAGCCTCCCTCACGCGTGGTCGTCGAGCGGTGTCGCGTCCGCCCATTGTCGCTCCGACGGCGGCGGAAGACTGTTGAGGACTACCAGGATCAAGGGAACGAATCCCACGAAGCGGAAGTACTGCAGCGGCGTAAAGCCGACCTCGAATGCCATGACGGCCAGCCAGATTGCGATGGCCGGGCCAGGTGACCGCAGATTGGATCGCAGGAACACCAGCAGCCCTCCGTACACCATGATGGTCAGAGGTAACGACCCCCGCACCATGTTCACGATGTAGCCGGAGTCGCCGAGAAAGAGGCTTTCTGAGAAGCCGAACCCGATTGGCGAGAAAGGATTCGTCGACAGATATGTGAAGTTACCCGCGAGCAACCCCTCACTGGCATAGCGCGCCGCCAGACCTCTCACCTGGTCGCCCACTACTGCTGCGCGAACACTGGCGGCGACATCGGCTGCCACCCCCTCGAATATCAGCACGAGCAGCACCCCGGCTGCAGCGGCCGAAAGCGCCAGCGGCGTGGCCGCCCACCGGTGACGCCGCCCGATGTGCCAAACCAGTTGAAAGATGGCTACCGCACCAAAGATCATGCCGGTCGTCGACGTAACCGCAATCATGAGAGCCAGATGGCACAGCGCCAGAACGAGGTATAGCCGAGAAGCGGTCGTCTGGTAGCTCTTGAAGCACACGTAGAACAACAGGTAGAACATGAAGCCGGCGGTCGAATGCGTGGCGAACGTGAGGACGGGCTTGTCGAACAAGTCCACCATGTAGCTCAATAGCTCGGGGTAGTACGCCGAGTAGCTCGCTTTGACGAACGCGTCCACCACCTTCACGTCGAGCGCCAGAGCGAAGCCAACAACGATGCTCACGATATTGATAGCCAGAAACGCGGCGCGCACGAACGACGAGGGCGGCAACGTGCGAAGGTTGACGACGTAGAGCAACGCGAGTTGGAGATATATGAAGATCACACCGGGCGAGTACTCGCCGAGTCCCGACGTGATGGTAAACAACAGCGGCAGGGCCATTATCCCGAGCGAGTTGAGCACCAGTATGGGCGAACCCAACCCACGTGGTACGGCAACGAGCGCCGCGAGCATGGCACAGGTCCCGATCAGCGACACGACCGTCATCTCCCTTGAAATGACGCCGTTGAACGAGCTCGGGACGTAGAGCGCGAAAAATGCGAGGGCGACGACGAGCAGATTCCGAAGGGCGTTGCACGACATGGGATCCGAACGAGCGAGCGTTGTATTGTATTAGGTTCCGCGGAAACGAATGCGCATCCTCTTCGGCGTGCTCCAATCAGAGCCGTCGCCTGGCCCACGATATCGGGTCCTCCAGTTCCTCCCGACGCTCGAACGCGCTGGTTTCGAGTGCCAAGTGATGGCAGCGCAGGGCCCGCAATCGACAGCGACGTCATTGAACAGCGTAATCGCTGGGCACCGCGGCACGCGCCGCCCACTGGTCGCGCGCGTGGACCGAGAACCAGACGTTTCTCGCCCGGCTGCTTCGAATCTTGCCGGACTTCGACCGGGTAGTGTTGTATCGCATCCCGATCCCATCCTGGGCCGAACCTCTCCTGAAGCCACATCGCCGCAAACTGCTCTACGACTACGACGATGCCCTGGATGCCGTTCCAGAGGAGGGCAGCTGGCTGGAGAAGCTGCGCGGGCGCGTCTGGGGGGCCGCACTCGCGCGCGCCGTTCGCTGTTGTCACATCATCACGACCTCGAACGACCGAAACGCTCACGTCGTGCGCACGTTGGGAGGCCGGGCCGAAATCCTGCCGACGTGTGTGGACGTTCACCGCTACGCACCGGGTGTCAGCCACGGTGATCGAGATCGCACGGTACTAGGCTGGATCGGCACGCCTTCTACGGCTCCGTACCTTGGCGCCATCGAGGGCCCTCTCATGAAGGTGAATGGGACGGCACGGTTAGAGATTCGACTCGTCGGAGCCGGAAACAACCCGCTTCGCACGCTCGATGTGACGCTGCGTCCGTGGCACCTCGACTCTGAAGTTCAAGAAACCCTGGCATTCGACATCGGCCTGATGCCCATGCCCAGGACGGACTGGTCGCGCGGCAAGGCCGCCTTGAAGGCGTTGCAGTACGGCGCGGCCGGTCTCCCCACCATCGCCTCGTGGACGGAAACGAACGAACGAATTCTTGGAACGGACGCGGGCACGGTCCTATGTCGGACAGACGACGAGTGGGCCGAGGCGCTACAACGTCTGATCAGCGATTCTCAACTGAGATTACGCCTCGGAGCGAGAGGGCGCGCGAGAGTCACCGATCAGTACTCGATTGAAGCCGTCGCACCCCGTTTGATCGAACTCCTTCGGGAGTGACTGGCGGCGACCCGCCACTGCCGTCACCGGTAGCCGCTTGCGATTACCGTGGGTCCACGGGCCCGTCCAAGGCGTTACTGAACGCTTCGCAACGCGACGAGCGGATCGAGGCGTAGTGCCCGCAGCGCCGGCGCCAGGCTCGCGAGCACGGCCGCAGCCATCATGATCGCTGCGGTCACACCGAACGAGACCCAATCCATTGGTTGCACGGCGTAGAGCTGGCTCTCAATGAATTGCGTCAGCGCCGCAGCGAGTGAAGCACCGAGAGCAACGCCAATCGCCGCCATGGTGATCGCCTGTCCAACCACGAGGCTCAGCAGGGTATTTCGGTTTGCCCCCAACGCCGTGCGAATGCCGAGCTCCGCGGTCCGACGTCTGACCCAGTACGACAGCATGCCGTAGATGCCGATCACTGCAAGAGTCAGCGCGATCGCAGCAAACGCACCAGTCAGCCAGCTGAGAAATCGCGCCGGCGCCAATCGTGTCGCGACCAGCGTCTCGAGCGATTGCACGTTGAAGACCGCGACACCTGCCACAAATTGCTGAATCACCGATCGTGCGGCGCCGGCAATCGACGCTGGATCTCCGTCGGTTCGTAGCAGAACGGCAAACCCGCGCGCGCTCTGGCTGAACGGGAAGTACAGATCGGGATCCGCCGTCGGGTTGCGAGGGATGCCGCGCAGATTCGTCTCCTCGACCACGCCGACGATTGTGTGCCATGGACCGTCGGCGTCGAGGCTACCCCGCTTGATGCGACGTCCGATGGCGCTCTGGCCCGGCCAGAAACGCTCGGTGACCTTGCGGCTCACGATGACGGCCGTGCTGTCTGTGCTCATGTCCGCGAGGGCGAAGTCCCGGCCCTCAATGAATCGAATCCCGAGCGTCTCGAAGTGACCGGGTGTTACGCGATGGACGTACGCGCGCGGTCGATTCGTCGCGTCGGTGGCCGCTTGGCCGTCGGCAGCGTAGAAGATCGCGCCCGCGTCGACCAGTGGCACCTGAGTCGTCAGGCTGGCGTTCCGCACGCCCGGAAGCCCGCGCAACGTATCGAGCAAGGCGAACGGCACAGACCCCTGTGCTCCAGCCGCAGGTGCTGCGTTATCGGGGCTCGACGGCGGCGCCGGTAGCTGCACTCGCATCGTCAACACACCCTCGGGCTTGAAACCCGGATCGAAGTCGAGCAGGGCCGCAAAGCTGCGGCCCAGCAAGGCTGCGCCAACTAGGAGTGCCACTGCAACGGCGACCTCTCCGATCACGATGAGTCGCAAGGTTGACACGCGACCGCCGCCTCGAGACGTGAGCGCGCCCTCGCGCAACGATTGCGACAGCGATTCTTTGCCGAGGCTTCTCAGCGGCGTCAGTCCGATACCTACCGTGGTCAGCACGCCAATCGCCACGACGAACGCGACTGTGCGCCAGTCCACCGCGGGCGCCGCAAAACTCGGGAGCTGCACCGGGACTGAGGGCGAGCAGCGCAGCAGACGTCCATTGCGCGAGCAGCAACCCCAGCCCGCCGCCGAGCACGACCAGCATCGCGCTTTCGAGCAGGAGCAGGCGAACGAGCTGACCGTCTTCGGCGCCGATGGCGCGTCGCAGCGACATCTCGCGCCGCCGTGATTCGCCGCGAGCCAGCAACAGGCTGGCGACATTGGCACAGGCGATCAACAGCACCAACACCACGGCGCCGAGCAGCAGTGACACTGCCGGCCTCACGTTTTGAAACACTTCGTTGGCGAGTGGAGACACTTCCGCCGAGCGCTTCTCGTTGGTCGAGAAGTACGCGCGTTCGAGTTGCGCGTTGATGGCGTGCATCTCGGCCTGCGCGGTTTCCAGGCTGACGCCTTCCTTGAGTCGCGCCAAAGCAGGAAACGATCGATTCCCTCGCTGATTCAGCGCGTCCGGCGCGAACGACGTCCGCACCGGCGTCCACACGACGGCTTGATCGGATCGACCGCGAAACGACGCCGGCGCGACACCAACGATGGTGAAGACGCGAGAGTCGAGCTGCAGCGTTCGGCCGATCGCCTCGGCCGAACGGTTGAACCGTTCCTCCCAGAGTCGCTCGCCGATCACAGCGACTGGCGACGCGGCGGGCCGATGATCGGAATCGAGGAACATGCGGCCGGCGACCGCCTGGACCCCGAGCAGTTCGAAGTATGGGCCGTCGATGATCTCGGCCCTCACCAACTCGGGTTGCCCGGCACCGTAGATGATGAAGCCCGACGACATCCATGCCGCCATGCCGTCGTATGATTTCGACCGATCGCGCCAGTCGAAGAAATCAGGGAATGATGTACCGCGACGCTCGGTCTGCTCGCGTTGTACGGTGCCGAAGATCTCGACGAGGCGTTCGGCATGCGGATACGGCAGCGGGCGAAGCAGCACCGCATTGAACAGGCCGAAGATCATCGTCGTCGCGCCGAGACCAAGGGCGAGCGCCAGCATCGCGCCGATTGTGGTCGCCGGACTCTTCCAAATCGACCGCCAGGCGTATTTCAGGTCGGATCCCACAGATACCTCTTCGGCGAGGCGCGAATTGCAAGCCATGTGCCCCGCGATTCCGGCCATATTTCGCGAGTTGGCGACACGAAGATGTTCGTACTTGAGCGGGGGACTGTTCGGAAACGGGCAGCCAAAAGCAGGGCTTAGGGCGAAGGGCATAGGGCGCAGGGAGGGAACAGGGCCCACAGTCCCTATGCCCTCCCCTATGCCCACCCTATGCCCTATGCCCCATGCCCTACGCCCTACTCGTAGCGCAACGCCATCATCGGATCGATCCGCGATGCGCGCAGCGCTGGAATCAGCCCCGCGCCCAGCGCGACCAGGATGAGGACTGCAGCGGCGATGCTCAAAACCATTGGATCGTGCCCCTGCAGCTCGAAGAGCAGCGATTGGGCGAGCTGCCCAAGGCCGATCGCGGCCGCCAGCCCCAGGACCGTGCCGATCACGGTCATCCAGCCCACCTGTTTCAGGACCATCCCACGCACCCGGGCGCCATCCGCACCCAGTGCCATGCGCAGTCCGATCTCGCGCGTCCGCTGAGCGACGGTGTAAGCGAGCACGCCGTAAAGGCCGACGGCCGCCAACAGCGTCGCCAGCACCGCAAAGGACGCTGACAGTGTGCTGATCATCCGATCGAGAAACACGTTCTCTGCGACCTGCTGCGGCAATGTCTTGAGGTTCTCGACCGGAAGATTGGCATCGAGTTTGGCCACCACGCTATTCATCATAGGCAGCAGTGTCTCGGGATCATTGGCCGTCCGTACGTAGAAGTTGATGAATCCGATCTGGTCATCCTGTCGGTACGGAAGGAAGTAGACAGGCGGAATCTCCTGCTTCACCTCGCTGTACTTGGCGTTCTGCACCAGCCCGACGATCTCGATGTCGAGGGGCGACCCCACTTTCGTGGTGTTCGCCATGCGCTTGCCCACGGCATCGCGGCCGAGATTGAACTTCTTGGCGAACGCCTCGTTGACGACTGCGACCTTCGGCGCACCCGATCGCGTCGGCGCGCGTGAACTCGCGCCCGCTGAGCAACGGAATTCCCAGCGTCCGGAAGTACGCGGGCCCGATGCGGTTGAACCGGGAGTTGGTATCCGTGTCCGGCCCCGCGGCGAATCCTTGAACCATCACGTTGTTGCCCCAGTTGCTGCCGGCAATGAGGCCAACGGTGGACGACGTCACACCAGTGACGCCAGGCACAGCGGCCAATTCGTCCTCGAGGCGCTCGAAGAGCGCGACGGTTCGCTCGGGCGTGTAACCATTCAGCTGCGGCGAGATGGCGAACGTCACGACGTTGTCAGTCTTGATGCCGAGATCGACACGACTCACGTTCAACAGGCTGCGCGTGAACAATCCGGCGGCCACGAGCAATGTCATCGAAAGCGCAATCTGCGCCGTCGCCAGCGTCGCGCGGAAGCGGGAGGCGCCCTTCGACACGCCCTTCTGCCCCGCCTGATCCTTCAGCGTCGTCACCAGATCGGGCCTCGTGCTGTGAATCGCGGGGAACAAACCGAAGAGCAACCCGGTGCCAAGCGCCAGCACTGCCGCCCACATGACGGCGCTCCGGTCGAGCGAAAAGTCGATCGTCTGGCTGGCGTCACTCGGGAGCAGCGAGGCCATCAAATCGAGTGTCCACCGCGAGACAAGAAGACCGCACAGCGCGCCGATAAGTGCCAGCAGCAGCGACTCGCCCAACAACTGCGTGATGAGTTGACGTCGATTGGCGCCGACCGAGAGCCGCACTGCCATCTCCCCAGCCCGACCCGCGGCTCGTGCGAGCAACAGGTTGGCGATGTTCGCGCACGCGATCAGCAGGACGAACCCGGTGACGCCGAGCAGCAGCAGGAGCGGCGTGCTGGCCTCTTCGTGCAGTCCGCTCTGACCACGATACCCTTCGGCCAGCGTCACCTCCTTGGCCTTGAATCGCGCCATCGTCTGGTCGCTCATGCCTAGCTGAAGCGGCGCTTCAACATCGTTGATGATGGCGCGATAGCGGCCGTTGATTTCCGTCCTGGCCTGCTCCAACGAGACGCCGGACTTGAGTCGGCCGAAGACATACGCCCAATAGTTGCGCCGGTTCTCGAAGCCGTTGCCATTGGGCGTGGGCCGAACGAAACCGGGCTGCATCAACCCTTGCATTGAAATCGGGACATACACGTGCGGGCGTGTGCCGAGGCTCGTGCCATGAAATCCCTGCTCGGTGACGCCGACGATGGTCAGCGCCTGACCGTTCACGATGAGGGTTTCGTTGAGGATGTTGGGGTTGGAATCGAATCGGGTGCGCCAGTACGCATCGCTCAGCACGACGACGAAGTGACCGCCCTGCGTCTTGTCGTCTTCGAGTGTCAGCAGCCGGCCAAGTGCCGGTCTCACGCCGAGCACGGGAAAGTAGCTGCCCGAAACGCTCATCCCCTCGCCGTTCATCGTTTGACCGCGAAACGCGAGGTTGGCGCCAAACGACCGGTGTGCAGCGAGGCCTTCCAAGCTCGTCTGAAGGCGTTCGAGGTCCCTGAACATCGGATAGCTGAAAACGTCTTCGCACGGCCCCTGGTTGCTGCATGAGTTCGAGCCCGGTTTGGGCCCGGGTGCGCCAAGATTGACGAGCCGGTCGGGCTCGCGAACCGGCAGCGGACGCAGCAGCATCTGGTCGAACAGCGAGAAGATCGCGGCATTGGCGCCGATCCCGAGCGCCAGCGAGACGATCGCAATCACCGTGACGAACGGGGTCTTGAACAGCGTGCGCAACGCCAGGCGGATGGTGGCCATGGAGGCTATGACGAGAGTAGAGAGGTTGAGGTTTGCGGCTAGTTACAAGTTCCAAGTTACAAGTTCAAAACGAAGTGCTCGAATCAAGCAACTGGTAGCTCAACTTGTAACTTGCAACTTGTAACTTGTAACTTACCCGTCACATGGACCTCCTCCTCAGCGAGCTGGCCGCCAGCCTTCCCGACCCGGCGCAAGCCGTGCGAATCACGATACGTTTCTTCGCGGCGATCGCCGTCGGGGCTATCGTGGGGTTCGAGCGCGAGCAGACCGGCAAGGCAGCCGGCTTGCGCACCCATTTGTTGGTATCAGTCGCCTCGGCGTTGTTCGTCCTCGCCCCGCTCGAGGGCGGCATGTCCACCAACGACGTGTCGCGCGTGATCCAAGGCGTGGCGACAGGCATCGGTTTCATCGGGGCGGGCGCCATCCTGAAGCGTAAGGATGACAGTGAGATTCAGGGCCTGACCACAGCCGCCGGCATCTGGCTGACCGCGGCAGCCGGCCTCGCGGCCGGCCTGGGGCGCCTCGGTCTGGCCTTGGCGGCCGCCTTCCTCGCGTGGGTAATCCTTCGGGTGGTCGAGAGAATCGATGCGAAGGTGGACGGGAAATGACGAAAGGACTGCTGACGCAGCAGTAGGACTCGCTCGCCTTCGGCTCGCATCGTGGGACTCGGGCCTTCGGCCCTCGTGGGGGCTCGGCCGTTCGGCCTCGCTTGCGCCGCCGAACGGCGGCGCGCCCTACGAGCCGCCGGCAGGCGGCGAGTCTCAGGAGCGAGCCCAACGGCGAGCGACTCCTACGAGCGAGCGGCAGCGAGCGAGTCCACTGTGCCAACCATCCGCTCGGATGGCCCGTCCAATTCCTTCGAAGCTCAGTTGTCCTATATGATGCATTCCTATATATGGTGACTCGCCTCCTCGACCGTACCGCCATCGACTCGGCCAAGAAAGGCAGCGCCGACCTGCTGATCCTGGCGCTGGTGGACGAGCAAGCGCTGCATGGCTACGAAATCGCCCGCCGCATCGACCAGCGTTCCGACGGGACGTTGCAGTTCACTCTGGCTTCTCTTTACGCCACGCTCTACCGGTTGGAGGAGCGCGGGTGGATTCGCGGGCGCTGGGTGGAACGCGCCGGACAACGTCGTCGTCGCTACTACCGAATTACCGACAACGGGAGGAGCGTTCTCGCAGCCCAGCGCGAGGAATGGGCACGCTTCATTGCCGCGCTGACGCAAGTCGCGGGCATCGAGCCCGCGTGAGCGACGTTATGCACCAGGTTCACTTCCGCAAGGAACAAAATCCAACACGAAGGCTACGAAGTCGCACGAAGAAATCCAAGGAAATCCTTGCGTGTGCTTCGGGTGGAATTTCGTCTTACTGCTTCGAGGCAGATAAGTCGTGCATCCCACACCGTCCGATTGGCGCCAACTCGTTCGACAGCACGCTGACAAGGCACACGTCGATCTGCCACCAGCGACCGTGGACGAGATTGCGCTGCACCTCGAAGATATCCATGGCGCCGCGCGCGCCGAGGGGCTCTCGGCAGCCGATGCGCATGCGCGCGCAATGGCCGCGCTCGAAGAGTCCCCGCTGTCGCAGTTGCGACGGCACGCGTCGCGCGACTCCAGACGTCCATCTGCTCGCGCTGCCGATGTCACCGCGCGAGGTGCGCAGGGAAGGAGCCTGTCCGTGTTGAGTGCGATTCGTCTGGCCCTACGTCAGTTCCGGCAACATCCGACGTTCGCCATCGTCACCGTCCTGGTGCTCGGGCTGGGCACTGGCGCCGCGACCACGGTCTTCACGATCGTGGATGCCGTGGTGCTTCGTCCGCTGCCGTACCAGGCACCCGACCGTCTGGTGACGCTGTGGGATACGAACACCGAAAAGGGGCTGGCGCACGATCCGATCTCGCCCGTCAACTTCATGGACTATCGCGCGCTGCCGGTGTTCAAGGATGCGGCGGCGTGGTGGCGACCCGGCATCAACCTCATCGATCCCGGAATGGATCCAGTCCGCGTCAACACCATCGAGGTCGGCGGCAACATCTTCGACGTCCTTGGCATCAAGCCGCAGGTCGGCGCCGGCTTCCCGGTCGACGGCCCGATGTTCGTTCCCAACGAGCTGGTCGCGGTCATCAGCGATCGCCTCTGGCGAACGCGCTATAGCGCCAATCCTTCCATCGTCGGCCGACAACTTTCCCTGAACGGGACGCCGTACACAGTGGTTGGCGTCATGCCAGCGAAGTTTCACTACCCCGATGACATCGACGTGTGGCAACGCCTGCGGTGGGATCTGACGCAGCACAGCCGCGCGGCCCATTTCATGGAAGCGGTCGGTCGCTTGAGCGATGGAACGACGTTCGATCAGGCGCAAAGCGGCGTCGAGGCGCTGGCGCTGCGACTGCAGAATCAGTTTCCTCAGACCAACAAGGGCTGGGCATCACGACTGGTGCCGCTGCTCGACGAGCAGCTTGGTTACTACCGCCCAGCATTGATGGTGCTCTTCGGCGCGGTCGCTCTCCTACTCGTGATCGGCTGTCTGAACGTGGCTTCCCTCCTGCTGACGCGGGCGCTGTCGCGCGAAAAAGAAGTGGCGGTTCGCATCGCGATGGGCGCGGCGCCGAAGCAACTCGTCACGCAGCTTCTGGCCGAAAGCCTGGTGCTGTCGGTCGTCGGGGCTGTCATCGGGATCATCGCCACGGTAGTAGCCCTGCCCATCATCCAAAGCCTGACGCCGCTCGATATCCCTCGTCTCGATGAGGCCACCGTGGACATCCGCGCTCTGGCTCTCGGGCTCGCAGTCGTTGTCGTGACGACGATCTTCTTTGGGTTGGTGCCCGCGCTATTGCTCTTGCGCGGCCAGTTGAGCACCGACCTCAAGTCGGGCGAGCGTGGCAGCTCGCGGGGCGCCCGACGCATCTACTCGGTGCTGGTCGCCGGAGAGGTCGCCCTGGCGTGTGCGTTGCTCGTCGCCTCTGCGCTGCTCGTGCGCACGGTCGGACGGATGACCGAAACACCCACTGGCATCGATGCCAATCAGGTGGTCACCACCACGGTCCAACTCTCCGGGCAGGCGTACAACTCTTGGCGCGTCGTCGGCCAGACGCACGCCGCCATCATCGAGCAGATTCGTCAGCAGCCCGGCGTGCAGGCGGTGGGTGCCTCCAACTTCCTGCCGCTGGAGGTGGGATGGCGGGGTCCGTTTGGCATCGATGGACAGCCGGCGCCTGCTCGCCCCGAAGATGCGCCACAAGCGCAGTATCACAGTGTGAGCGAGGGCTACTTCGAGGCCCTTGGTGCGCAAATGGCCGAAGGCCGCGGCTTCGAGGTTTTCGACATTCCGGAGTCGGCACCGGTGGTCATCGTCAACGAGATGTTCGCCAAGCGCTTCCTTAGCGAAGGTGCAGCGGTCGGCCGCGTCATCACGTCGATGACGACCGGGATTGGACCACTGGGATTGAATCTCATACGCGCGCGCCCGGCCCCGCCGCCCGGTCAGCAACTGCCGCATCTGCCGCCTACGCGTTATGAGGTCGTCGGGGTCGTGAAGGACGTCAGAAACGTACCGCTTGGACAGACCGTCGAACCGGCGTTGTATTTCTCGACGAGACAGTTTCCGTTCCGCGAGCAGTTTGTCGCGGTGCGTGCCGCGGACGCAAGTGTGGCGCTGGGCGCCATTCGCAATGGATTGAAGAACGCCGCGCCGTCAGTTCCAATGGCCCCGGCCCAGACCTGGGGCGAACGATTCGCTCGGCGGACAGCGGAACCTCGCCTGCTGATGACGATTCTCGTCTTCTTTGGCGCGCTCGCAGGGCTGCTGGCGGCGCTGGGCGTCTATGGTCTCTTCTCGTGGTCGGTGGCGCTCCGCACGCGAGAGCTGGCCATTCGACTCACGCTGGGCGCCAAACCGCTGACTGTCGGGGGTCTCGTCGTCCGGCAGAGTGCGGCGCTCGTCGCGATCGGTCTGGTCGTCGGGCTCGTCGTCATTCGCGCTGCCGAAAGCGCGCTGACTCGGGTGTTGTACGAGGTGTCGCCGAGCGATATGAGCTCGACGGTCGGAGCCAGCGGGCTGCTGCTGGCTGCTGCCCTGATCGCGTGCATCCCGCCCGCCCTTCGCGCGATGCGTGTCGACCCGGTGGAGGGCCTGCGAGCGGAGTGATTCGATGGACTCGGCGCTTCGCGCCTCGTGGGACTCGCTTCGCTCGTGGGACTCGGGCCTTCGGCCCTCGTGGGGGCTCGGCCGTTCGGCCTCGCTTACGCACTGGTGATAGCGGTTAGAAGCAGCGGCGAAGCCGCGAGTCCCACCTCACGCACGTCAGGCACCATTGGCACCCGCACCTCAGGCACTGCCGGCACCGTAGGCACCCCAGGCACCTTGGAGATAGACTCTCGGCCATGAAGCGGACGTTCGCCGTACTTCTTCTGGCGTCCTGCGTCATCGTGACGGCGTCGGCGCAATCGCAGCCCGGGCAGCCACCGAAGGGCCAGATGCCCGATCTCGGCCGTCACACGCAGCAGGACGACAAGGTCCCGCCGTTCGATTTCGATCAGTATTTCCTCGGTAAGTGGAGCTTCGAGTGGGACATGCCGGAAGGGCCGCTCGGTCCAGCCGGACGCGTCGAGGGAACGACGACGTATACCGGAGGCGGGGGAAGCTATGAGGCCGTCTCCGAGGCCACGGGACCGTCGGGCAAGTTCGCGGTCCGCGAGCGCCTGCACTATCAGAAGGATCAGAAGACCCTGACTCGTGAAGTGGACGACAGCCGCGGCTTCAAGTACCGACAAACCGGTACGATCGGCGGTGACCTCGGTGGCTTCTACACGATCTATTTCGACAGCGAACCGTTCACCGTCAGCGGGAAACTTGTTCGCGTGAAGCACACGATGCGATTGACAGCGCCCCTCGCCCATCGCGTGTCGATCACGGTTGCAGAGGGCGACGGCCCGTTCCGGAATTACGGTACGCCGTGGTGGCGCAAGGTTCAGTGAGTCACGTACGCTCAGAGACTCAGAGGCTAGACATCTTGAAGGCTACATTCATGGCAAATGAGTCACGTTTTCGTGCCAGCCTTCAAGATGTCTCGCCCCGCGGAGCGGGGCAAAACAACATAGCTACTAGCGAAGCGGAGCCGCCCGTTCATGCGTGCGTTCGTGGCGGAGCTTCGCTAGTCCTGGGGAGATCTACATGCGACGCTTACCGCTGACAATGGTTCTCGGCGGACTACTCATCACGTCGTCGTCGACTCATGGCCAGGGCGACGGCGGGTATCAGCTCGTCGCGAACTGGCCCAAACTGCCGAGCGGGATGTACTTCGGATTGAAAGAGCCGCCCCCACCACCAGCCGAGCGCGAGGCGCAGGCGGCGGCGCGGCGGGCACGTGGGGCGCAAGGCGGAGCGGCGGGGGGCGGAGGCGGCGCGCCGCAGAATCAACCCGGCATCTCCGGGTTGGCCATCGATCGCAACGATCGCATTTACGCGTTCAACCGCGGACCCAAGCCCGTGATGGTCTTCGACCGCGATGGCAATCTCGTCATGAGCGGGGCCGATCAGGAGATCAACGGCAAAACGATCAACCCGTCGTGGCAGCACTCAGGCGCGGTGGACTGGGACGGCAACGTCTACATCATCGAGCGCGACGCGCATCGCATCGTCAAGCTCAGTCCCAAGCTCGACAAGTTTCTTCTGCAACTCGGAACCACCGGAGAGAAGGGCAACGACGCCACTCATTTCGACCTTCCGTCCGGCATCGCCGTGCTTCGCAACGGCAACATCGTCGTGACCGACGGGTATGGCAACAACCGCGTGGCGATGTATCGGGAAGGACGGGAAGTTCATCAAGCAAGTCGGTAAGGGTGCCGGTGGTCCGCCGGACAAAGGCACCGCACCGGGCGAGTGGGTGTTGCCGCACAAGCTCGCCCTCGATGCCGACGACAACATGTACATCGTCGATCGCGAGAATCGGCGGGTTCAGGTGTTCGACAAAGACCTCAACTACCAGCGCGAGATCAAAAACGAGGGCTGGAACCCGTGGGACATCGCTATCTCGCGTCGAGGCAACGATGGCTTCGCCTACATCGCCGACCATGCCGGAGAACGTGTGCACAAGATCGCGTTGAAAGACGGCAAGATTCTCGCAACGTGGGGCAAGCAAGGCCTCGGCCCTGGCGAGTTCGACTGGGTCCACGGTGTGGTCGTGGACTCACGCGGTGCGGTGTACGCGGCGGATACTTATGGGCAGAGACTGCAGAAGTTCGTGCCGCCGTGGTCGCGATAGAAGGGCGTAGGGCATAGGGCACTGGGCATAGGAGGGAATAGGGACTGGCCCAGTCCCTGCTCCGCCCTACGCCCTGCTAGCCCTATGCCCTGTGCCCTACCAGATTCCGCCAGACCATCCAATAAATCCCTACCCCCGCAATCGCGAGCGATACCGGCACCACCACCCGCTGGTGATACCAGGTGCGATGGCGGTACCAGTAGACGCACAGCGCCGCGATCGCGATGACGGTCAACTGGCCCGCTTCGACGCCAAGATTGAACGAGAGTAGCGCCGTCAGAAACTCTCCTCGAGGCAAGCCCAGATCGGACAACACACCGGCGAATCCCAGCCCGTGAAGCAGTCCGAACCCAAACACGAGAGCTATGCGCCATGGCCTGACACGATTGGTCAGGAGGTTTTCGATCGCCACATAGGCGATCGACAACGCGATGAGCGGCTCGACGATACGCGAGGGAAGCGCGACGAACCCATACATGCTCAGCGCCAATGCGATCGAGTGAGCAATCGTAAACGTCGTGACCTGCACCAGGATGGGGCGAAGACGAACGCTCAAGAGAAATAGCCCCAACACGAACAGAATGTGATCGAGACCCTTCGGCAGGATGTGGACGTACCCCAGCGCAAGATAATCACGCGCCACCTCCAGTCGGGTCGCCACGCGGAACTGCCCCGCGAGATCGAGTGTCCCGCTCCAATTGGAGCCTTGAATCCACTCGGTCAGCTGACGGCCGTCCGCTCGGCGGACCGTCAGCGGATACGGATCGAGCACGAGGCCATACAGCCATCGCAGGCTTCGCGCCTCAGCCGGCATGCGACCCTGGAGGCGAAACATTGCCAGCGGCGGCAGCGCATCGCCGGGTTGCGGGACACGGGCTGGGATGTACTCGGCGCGCGACGGCCGCACCTCGTGACCATCGACGAAGAGCACCACCCGATCGATGAAAACACCACCGAGCTCGCGCAGCCTCGCATCGCGAGCGGCGGGCGTCATCCCTTCCGGTACTTGACCACCCGCGAACGACTCCAGACGCAGGAGCAGCCATGCCGGATCGTTCGCAATGTCGAGGACGAACGTGCCGTTGTCCTGAAAGGTCAGCGTGACGTGCGTGCGCTCGATATCGTGTGCCAGAGTCGGTGGCGATGCTGCGTCAATAGCAGGACGGCGAGGGCCGCACGCTGGCGTAGACGCGTCACAGCGGCTAGGATACGCGCATGAGTAGGGCTGCGTTGCCGTCGCTCTCGTCTTTGCAGCTGCACCCGCGCAAGGGCTGGCGCAAGCGCCGAAGCCCACCGAGAAAATCGACCCGGTCGCGGTCGTCGGCTGCCTCAAGGAGGGTGCTGGCGGTACCTGGATGCTCGTCAACGCCAGCGACCCGATTCCTAGCACGGCCAATGCGCCAACCCCCAAGGAGCTGGCGGAGCTCGATACGCCCGGCCGCAACGAATTGCAGCTGATCGGCGCTTCCATTTTCAATCTGCCGGCACACCGGAATCACTGGCTGGTCGTGAAAGGCTTGCCAATCAAGGCAACTCCGGTCAGCCGGCTCAACGTCACATCGGTCACGATGAAAGCCGAAAGCTGCCCGCCGCCGCCACCGCCCAAAATCGGCTAGAATTCAACGGTTTTCGCGCGCGCACCGACGAGCTGAACGAGGGCCTGGGAAAGGCTCGTAGGCCAGAAGAGGGGCAGCCATGAAGCGTTTCGTTGCGATCGCCGCCGTTGGTCTCATCGCTGTCGTCGCCGGCACCAGCCGTGTCAGCTCCGAGCAGGCCGCGCATCGCGCCGCGCCGACCTTCACCAAAGACATCGCGCCAATCGTTTACAACCACTGCGCGCAGTGTCACCGGCCCGGTGAGGTCGCGCCGATGTCGCTGCTCTCGTACGACGACGTGCGGCCCTGGGCGCGTGCGATCAAGAGCAAGGTCGTCAGCCGGGAAATGCCGCCGTGGGGCGCCGATCCCGAGCAGGGATTGAAGATGCGCAACGACCCGAGCTTGTCGAAGGCGCAGATCGACACAATCGCCGCGTGGGTGGATGCCGGCGCGCCGCGCGGGAACGACGCCGACTTGCCGCCAGCACCAAAGTTCGCCGAGGGATGGACGGTCGGCCGCGAGCCCGATCTGGTGCTCGAAATGCCGGTGGAGTTCGACATCCCCGCCGAAGGCGAGCTGGGCGTGCAGATGTTCTATTCGAAGGTTCCGTTCGAGGAGGATCGCTTTGCCGAGATCCTCGAGCTCCGCCCCGGCAATCGTGGAGCCGTGCACCATGCCGGCCTGTTTGTCGTCGACCTCCCCGAAGGCACGAATCTCGTGAATGGCCGTTTGCTGGACAAAGACGGCAAGGTGATCGGCGATCGCGGGTCGTCTGGCCTTCCGAGCACGAGCGGCATGGGACTGCCCGGCGCGTCGAAACTTCTCTCGTGGGTTCCTGGTCGCGGCGTCGATGCGCATCGACCAAACGTCGGTAAGCGAATCCCAGCCGGCAAGTATCTGAACTGGCAAGTGCACTACAACCCAACCGGGAAGCCCGAGAAGGATCGCACGCGCCTCGGCATCTGGTTCAACAAAGTGCCGGTCACACACGAAGTGCTGATCCGTCAGGCCGGTGATCCCCTGGCGACCAATCGCCGCGGTCTTTCGCTCTATCGAGCCGAGGGCAAGGAGATCGAGTACACCGCGGACGAGGGCAGCACGCGGCGACGGGGCGACACGCCGAACATCCCACCTTACGTCGAGAATTGGGAGCTGATCGGAATCACGCCGGTCACCGAGCCGATTACGCTCTACGCGATGTCGCCGCACATGCACCTGCGCGGCAAGAGCCTCAAGTGGATCGTGACGTGGCCGGACGGCCGCGATCAGGTGATCCTCAACGTGCCGCGGTTCGACTTCAACTGGCAGTTCAATTACGAGCTGGCCGAACCGCTCCACTTGCCCGCCGGCAGCAAAATCACCGGCATCGGCGTCTACGACAACTCGCCCAAGAATCGCTGGAATCCGGCGCCCAACCTGCCGGTGTACTGGTCGGAACAGAGCTGGGACGAGATGTACCAGGCCTTCACCGAGTATTCGGTGGACAGCCAGGTCGTCGTCGGCGTGAACCGTCAGACGACGCAACAGCAAAAGCAATAGAGCGGCTTCATAACCCCGAGGTTGTGGAACCACTTCAAAGATTCAGACAGTCCGCGGATGATAGGGGTATGGCGCCCTTCCGCAGCCTGCTCCTCATCCTGTCCTTCGGTACCGTAGTCGCCTGTTCGGCACCTCCCGGCACCGACGACGACTTCATTAACAACGCCCTTGACGACGGCGTTTCCGGCCGGCGAAATCGTCGACCTCTCGCACACTTACGACGCGCAGGCCATCTTCTGGCCGACCGCCGAACCATTTCGTCACGACAAGGTGGCCGATGGCATCACCCCGGCCGGCTACTACTACGCGTCCAACAACTTCTTCACGTCGGAACATGGCGGCACGCATATCGATGCGCCGGTGCATTTCGCGCAGGGGCGACAGGCCGTCGATCAGATCCCGCTGGAGAATCTCATCGGGCTGGCAATAGTCGTGGACGTCACGGACGCCTCTACGCAGAGCGCGGACTATCAGGTGACAGCCGCCGATCTCCAGCGCTGGGAGCAGCAGCACGGCGCGATCGCGCCTGACAGTATCGTGCTGCTCCGCACCGGCTTCTCGCGCCATTGGCCTGATGCGGCGAAATACCTCGGCACCGCCGAGCGCGGAGAGGCGGCCGTTGCCAAGCTTCACTTTCCTGGGCTGCATCCGGACGCGGCCAAGTGGATCGTCGCCAACCGTCCAATCAAAGCCATTGGCATCGACACGGCGAGCATCGACTTCGGGCAATCCACGGTGTACGAATCGCATCGCGTCTTGTACGATCGCAACATTCCGGCGTTCGAGAACCTCACCAATCTCGATCGGCTCCCGCCACGCGGCGCACACGTCATTGCGCTGCCGATGAAGATTCGCAACGGCAGCGGCGCGCCGTTGCGGGCGGTCGCGATTTTGTCGGCGACTCGATAGACATCCGCGTCTCGATGAAAACTGGTCGATTCGCGTCGGCAGCTTTCCTTCTCGTCGTGGTCCTTGGGGCATGGGTCGTCCATCAACAGCTCCCGACGCTTGGCGCCGGAGGGCTGCTCCACCCATCGCGGCGGGCCCCTGCTGCCACTCCGCCGGCGACATGTCAGGAGGCCGACTTTGCGGGAGCTGGGGTCACGCTGAGGGGATGGAAGTGCCAGGCGTCGGCGCCGCGCCGCCGCACATTGGTCTATCTGCACGGCATCGCCGACAACCGCACCAGCGCTCTCGGCGTCATCCAGCGCTTTGGCGCTCGTGGGTTCGACGTTCTGGCTTACGACAGCCGCGCGCACGGAGAGTCAGACGGGGACGCGTGCACGTACGGGTTTTACGAAAAAGAGGATCTCCGACGTGTGCTGGACCGTGTCGACGACGGCCCGGTTGTACTGATGGGAACTTCGCTCGGAGCGGCGGTGGCACTCCAGTCGGCAACGCACCCGCGGGTCAGTGCTGTGGTTGCCGCAGAAGCCTTCTCTGACTTGCGAACCGTGGTTTCGGACCGAGCGCCATTCTTCATCACTGCCCGTGCCATCGCGCAGGCAATCGAGCTGGCCGAGGCGTGGGGGCATTTTCAGGTGGACCAGACGAGCCCGGTCTTAGCCGCAGCGAAAATCACGGTTCCGGTTTTGCTGATCCATGGAGATTTAGACACTGCTACGCCCCCAGCTCACTCTCGTCGGATCTTCGCAGCGCTCAAAGAACCAAAGCGCTTGATTCTCGTCCCTCAGGCAGGACATAACCAGTCACTTCGTGCAAACGTATGGGACGACATCGAGGCGTGGTTGGATGTCTCGCTCAATAGTGAACAACGTTGAGATTCGTCGCGCCGGGATCGCAGACATGGACGCAATCGCCGACGCCCATCTGGACTCCATTCGCACGATCGGCGCCGCGATACTACGCTGACGACATCGTGACCGAGTGGGCCTCTCGCGTGACCGGCAGCCTGTACGCGAATGCGATGGCACGCGGCGAAACCTTCTTCATCGCGATTTGCACGGACAAATCCCAGCCAGCCGTCCTCGGCTTTTCATCGCATCGTGTCGACGAAGGCGAACACCGCACGGCCGTCTATGTCCGGGGATCGGCCGCGCGACGGGGCGTTGGCTCAGCATTGTTTCGCGCCGCCGAGGCCCAAGCGATCTCGGCGGGTGCTACGTGCATCCACGTGGATGCCTCACTCGCCGCGGTTGAGTTCTACAAGTCGAACGGTTTCATCGAGATCGCGTCTGGCGAGCATGTGTTGTGGTCGGGACTCCGGATGCCCTGCGTCTTCATGAAGAAGGAGCTGGGCGTAGGGCTTAGGGCATAGGGCACAGGGCGCCGCGGCCACCGGCTACCGGGCGCAGGCGCGGCTGCTGGCTGGCGCTGGCTGCTGGCGCTGGCTGCTGGCTGCGAAGATAGTATGGAAGTGCCACGCCCGTCCGCGACCATCGTCAATGTCGGCTACCGATCGACCAACTTCTGGGTGGTCAGTGCCGGTCGATCGCGGCTGCTCGTGGATCTCGGGTGGCCGGGCATGGTGGGCCAGCTCGTGGCCAATCTCGAACGCAAAGGGATTCCGCTGAATGAAGTGACCCACGGCCTGGCCACGCACTATCACATCGATCACGCCGGTGCGGCGCAGGACCTGAAACACAAGGGCATGCAGCTGATTGTCCTCGAACCGCAGGTGGAGGCCGTGCCGCTGATGAAGCGCTGGATCAAACCAGCTGACTCGTATACGGACATCGCCACCCACGACAACGTCGTGCTCCGCGCGGCCGACAGCCGCACGTTTCTCGAACAGGCTCGGCATCGCCGGCGAGATCGTTCCCACTCCCGGCCATTCCGACGATAGCGTCACCCTGGTGCTCGACGACGGCTCCGCGTTCACCGGCGACCTCACCCTCGAAGTGATGGTTGCCGCGGAGGACCCAGTGGTCGTCGCGCAAAGCTGGCAATCACTCCGCGACCGGGGTGTGACGACGATCTACCCTGGCCATGGGCCGATACATCCGATCCCGGCGGGGGGTGTCCGCTGAAATCTGGAGAGTGCGGAACTGTTGCCATCCGCGGAAACCAGGAAGCCGCGGAGCGTAAATCCTCCCATCCGCGGATACGCATTCCCGCGCCTTCCGCGGTACGATGAGCCTCGATGATCCCGGCGTTCGAAGCCCTGCAACGACTTCGTGACGGCAATCGGCGGTTCGTTTCCGGCGCGCGCTGCCTCGACACGATCACCAACCAGAATCGTCCCAGCGACTTCGTCAACGGCCAGACGCCGATCGCGGTCATCCTGGGATGTTCCGATTCGCGCGTGCCGGTCGAGATCGTATTCGACCAGGGGCTCGGCGATCTCTTCGTGATCCGCGTCGCCGGCAACATCGTCGCACCATCGCAAATTGGCAGCGTCGAATTTGCGGCCGAGCGCTTCGGCACGCGACTGGTCGTCGTGCTCGGCCACACGCGTTGCGGCGCCATCGCGGCAACGCTGGAACAACTGCAGCGGCCGATCGACCTTCAATCGGGCCATCTCGGGTCGATCGTGGATTTGATCCGTCCCGCCGTTCAAGGACTCCTCACCACGGACCTCCGGAACGATCGCGACGCCCTCGCCCGAGAGGCGGTTCGTGCGAATGTTCGCGTTTCAGCGGACGCTCTGCGCCATGGTTCGAAGGTGCTCGAGCGATTGATCGCGACCGAAGGGCTGCACGTGGTTGGCGCCGAGTACGCGCTCGAAACCGGCGTCGTCGACGTGTTCGATGGAGCGCCAGCTTTTCAGGAGTAATCGAGGCGCACTCGCGATTCGAGCGCTGCCGCCTGCGGCTGCGTGCGGCGTGCTGCTCGGCATCGCTGCGCGCCTTGTCATGCGGTTCGTCGCCATGGAGTCCGGACTGGATGGAGCCTTCTCAGTGGGAGGTTCCCTCGAGGTCGTGGCGTTCGGCGCGCTCATCGGTGCACCGGTCGCGTGGCTCTTCTTCGTGCTTCGTCCACGAGTGAATCTTCCATCCCCGTGGGCGGGCGTGCTGTGCGGCCTCGGGGTTTTTCTACTCTTCAGCCTGATCCCACCGCCAGCGGCCCGGTCCGCTCTTGCAGATACTCCCGACACGCCAGCGGCCACCGCCCTCGCGTTCGCCGTACTCTTCGTCGCATGGGGGTGGATCCTGGAGTACGTGGGCCGGCGCATGGTCTGGCTGCGGCCGCCCCGATAAGGACTGGCTCCGTCCATGCGATGACATGGGCTTAGTGAGACGCTTTACCAACGTAAACTGCCCTGAACCCTGGAACCTTGGAACCTTGGAACCTTGGAACCTGACCTGGAGGCTTTCTGATGCCGCACGCGCTTGGCGATCTGCTCACACAATACGAACGCGGCCAACTCACACGTCGCGAGCTGCTTGGCGCGTTGGCGCTGCTGGCAACCGCGCCCACTGAGCTACCCGCCAAGGCACCGGTTGGAAGAGTCAGCCAGATGAATCACGTGAGCATTTTTGTGCCCGACGTGAAGAAGTCGGTCGCCTTCTATCAGGACACGCTCGGGCTCCCCGTGCTGACGCATCAAGATCCAGGTATCAACCTCAACACCGGTGTTGGCTTTCTCGGCATCTACCCTGCGTCGGCAGGATCGACGAGCGGCTCCATTCATCACTTCTGTCTCGGCGTCGAGGGGTTCGAGGCTGATGCAGTCGTGAAGGCATTGAAGGAACGCGGCCTGGCCGCGAACATTCGCATGCGCGGCGAGACCAAGGAGCTGTACTTCACCGATCCCGACGGCGTCCGCGTCCAACTGCAGGACGCGAAATACATCGGCGGCAGCGGAGTGCTGGGAGATCAGCGGCCAAAATAGATCGGACAGCCTCCGGTCCCCGGTCCCCGGCCTCCTAGTTGCCAGTTGTCAGTTCAAAGCGCCATGCGCGTTCAACCGGCCACTGGCTTTCAGACTGCCTGTCGACTCGGCTCCTGATACAGCCCGATGACATTGCCGCCTGGATCGCGGAAGCGTGCGGTAATCTCGGGCGCGTCGACGCCGATCGACTGGACGATCTCGCCGCCGTTGGTTGTAACGGCGTCACACGCCGCGGCGACGTCGTCCACCATGATGTAGATCACGAATCCGGGCTCCGCAGGTCGTCGATTGAGCACCCAGGTTCCGCTCACCTCGCCGACTCCGTCGTCGAACGCGGTCGCGCCGTCGCCGCGTCGGCGGATCTGCCAGCCAAAGACCTTCTGATAGAACGTTGCGGAGCGATTGATGTCGGAAGCCGGAATCTCGATGTAACAGATCTTGCCGTTACCGCGGGTTGGAGGCATAGTCTACCCTCGTTTTGCCGCCATTCTGTTCCGCGCGCAAGGCGTTACGCAACCCACCTGTGGGAGCCGAGCAATGAGCCCAGGATCTTGATCAGTCGAAGCTTCAAGCGTTTGGCGGGCTCGCGCTCGACATCCTGAACAAGGGAGCGCTCGCCGTGATGATGAGCGTCGGCCATCGTACCGGTCTCTTCGAGTGCATGGCAGACCTCCCACCGGCCAATGCGCAGACCATCGCGAACGCCGCGGGCCTCAACCAGCGGTACGTCCGCGAGTGGTTGGGCACGATGGTCACCGGCAAGATCGTCGAATACGATGCGCGTGCCGGGACGTTCACCCTGCCACCCGAGCACGCGGCGTTCCTCACCAAGGCCGCGCAGACGAACAACATCGCGAGCTTCGCGCAGCTCGTACCCCTCATCAGCCTGGTCGAGGACGACATCGTGTCCTGCTTTCGCGCGGGCGGTGGGGTGCCATATTCGGCCTTCAAGCGCTTTCCCGAAGTCATGCGGGAGCTGAGCGCTCCGACCGTCGAAACCTTGCTGGTCGAGAAGATTCTCCCGCTGCAACCGGGACTGGTGGACTCGTTGATTCGCGGCATCGACGTACTCGAGGTTGGATGCGGCAGCGGGCACGCGATTAACGTCATGGCCAAGGCTTTTCCTGCCAGTCGATTCGTCGGCTATGACCTTCTCCCGGCGCAAATCGAGGCGGCCGCCGCCGAGGCCACCGCCTGGGCACTGACCAACGCACACTTCGAAGTGAGAGACGTCGCGACGCTGCCGCAAAAGGAGTACTTCGATCTGATCACGGCCTTCGATACGGTCCACGATCAAGCGCGGCCGGCCGCGCTCCTCAGTCAGGTAGCCGCAGCACTGAAGAAGGGCGGTACCTTCTTGATGTGGGACATCGGTGCCTCGACGGATCTCCACAACAATCGCGATCACCTGCTCGGTCCGTTTCTCTACGGCGTTTCGTGCATGCACTGCATGACCGTCTCTCTGGCGCAACAGGGCGAGGGATTGGGGGCGATGTGGGGGCGTGAGAAGGCCGAGCAGATGCTCGCGGCGGCGGGACTGGTCGGAACGACCGTCCGGCAGATTGACGAAGACCCGATGAACTGCTGCTATCTGTCGACCAAGCCCTGACGAACGCCGACGAGCCCGCGCGAGCTATCCACTCCGGACTCACTGGGGTAAGGAACAAATTCAACACGAAGGCCACGAAGGCCACGAAGAAGTCCTAGGAAATCCTTCGTTTGCTTCGTGTGCTTCGTGTTGCATTTCGTTTCAACTCAACTGAATTGCGAGTTCAGCATCTAGCCCTCCCATCTGCCACTGTTTGATCGCTTCGACCGGCCACAACAGCATGATGATGTTGAGCGTCAGGTTGTCGCGAATCGCCAGCGCAACCCCAATTTCCATCGCCACCACGAACGCCACGCTGAACCAGATCGGCGAGCGGCGCGCGATCCAGAATCCCACCATCATCGCCACGATATCCGACACCGAGTTGATGACGCTGTCGCCGAAGTAGTCGAGCGCGATCGTCGCTGAACGATATCGATTGATCACGAACGGCGTATTCTCGAACACTTCCCAGACCGCTTCGATGAAAACGGCCAACACGAATCGCGCGCCGACCGGCAGGCGTCTGGCGACCAGCCAAAGCAGCGCATAGAACGCAATCCCGTGGATCACGTGCGAGGGGGTGTACCAATCGCTGATGTGCTGCGAGTTCTCGGAGCTGACGACAATGCCGTGCCAGAGCTTGACGTAGCCGCAGCGACAGATCGGAATCCGACCCATTGCGAACTGGGTCGCCGCGGTGGCAAGCGACGATGACGAGTGCTGCGATTGCGTAGGGCCGCCAACCGCGACGCGTCATGATTCCATCAACGGAAGCTCGACTGCAGTTTCTGGAGCTCGTCGTTCCCCGGGCACAACTCATCGTGCGACAGCTCCACCAGCGGGCGCGTGACGGTGCCGCTCTGGTCGTGCATGTCCCGCGAATCGGGTGAGATGTAGAGCAGACCGGTCAGCACCTCACCGGCGGCTTGGCGCTCGCGGATGTAGCTGTAGGCAGCGTCACGATCGGTGGGGTCGTAGTCCTTTGCCACTTTTCGCAGCCGCACCCAGCCGCCGTCGTGCAGCATCACGTTCTGTACTGTCCCCGGGTCGTACTCAGTGGTGATTTCATCGGCCGGCGGCACGAAGTCGGCCTGAACAACCTGGACGTTGTGCTCGCGTGTATAGGCGTAGCTCTTGGTCGAGCCTTCGTGATCGTTGAAGGTGACGCACGGCGAGATCACATCGACGAAGGCAAAGCCCCGATGCCCGATCCCTGCCTTGATGATGGGCACGAGCTGGGCCTTGTCCCCGGAAAAACTTCTGGCCACGAACGTTGCACCCAACGTGAGGGCGAGCAGGACGCTGTCGATGGCCTGCATCGTGTTCGCCTCACCCTTCTTCGCGGTCGATCCTTTGTCGGCCGACGCCGAAAACTGCCCTTTGGTCAACCCGTAAACCCCGTTGTTCTCGAGCAGGTAGAGCAGGTTGACGTTGCGCCGAATCGCATGGCACATCTGGCCGAGCCCGATGGACAACGAATCGCCATCTCCCGAGACGCCAATGTAGGTAAGGTCGCCGTTGGCCGCGGCAGCGCCAGTGGCGATGGCCGGCATCCGCCCATGCACGCTGTTGAAGCCGTGCGCTTCGCGAAGAAAGTACGCCGGAGTCTTCGATGAGCAGCCGATGCCCGATAGCTTGGCGACCCGATGCGGCGGAATCGACAGCTCCCAAAACGCCTGAATGACGGCCGCGGTGATCGAGTCGTGCCCGCAGCCCGCGCACAAGGTCGTAATCGCGCCCTCGTAATCGCGGCGGGTGAGGCCGATCTCGTTTTTCTGCAGAGACGGGTGAAAGACCTTGGGTTTAGCGATATACGTCATAACTGCTCACAATCAACGCACGTCAAACACGTAGCCACGAAGGGCACGAAGACACGAAGAACTTCTTGGTCTGCCCATGGCTTGCGTGTCAGGCTGCCCGTTCGAGCTTGGCCTTCACACCCGAAATCACGTGATGCGCGCTCATCGGGTAGCCACCGTAGTAGCGCACGGATTCAAGCTTCTCCACCGGCGTGCCGGTCTCGAGCATCAAAAGACTCCGGAGCTGCGCGTCGCGATTCTGTTCGACGACGAAGTTGACATCGTGTCCATTGAGAAACTTGCGCACCTCGTCGCCGAATGGGAAGCCGCGGACGCGCATGTAGTCGAGGACGATGCCCTCTTTCGCCAGCAAGTCCATCGCCTCGACACAAGCCGCATGACACCCTCCCACCGTCACCAGCCCCATGGTGACGCCCGGTTTCTGCCGGATCACCGGTGAGGGAATTGCCTTGGTCGCGCTTTGAATCTTGCGACCGACGCGATCGAGTACCTCTGCGTACTCCTGGTCGTCCTCGGTGTAGCCGCCGAACCGGTTGTGACCTGAGCCACGTGCGAAGTACGCACCTTTCGGATGAGTGCCTGGGTAGGTGCGATACGCGATATTGTCGCCGTCGACATCCAGGTATCGGTAGAAGGCCTTGACCTTCTCCAGTTCCTCGGCCGACAACACCTTGCCGCGATCCGGCCGATAGCTGTCGTCCCAGGTCAACTTCGGGATCATCCAGTCGTTCATGCCGATGTCGAGGTCGCTCAACACGAAGACCGGGGTCTGGAAGTGATCAGCCAGATCGAATGCCTTGACGGCGAGCTCGAACGCCTCACGGGGGTCCGACGGATAGAGACAGATATGGCGGGTGTCGCCGTGGGACGCGTAGGCGCACATCATGAGGTCGCCTTGTTGCGTCCGCGTCGGCATGCCCGTGGAGGGACCCGTGCGTTGCACATCGAAGATCACCGCCGGGACTTCGGCGTAGTACGCGAGCCCGATGAACTCGTTCATCAGTGAGATGCCAGGGCCGGCCGTGGGCGTGAAGGCGCGGGCGCCCGCCCACGCGGCGCCGATCACGATTCCGATCGCCGCCAGCTCATCTTCCGCTTGCACGATGCACGCAAGATTTTTCTTGGTCTCAGGATCGCGCCGATAGCGTTGACAGAATCCCCTGAACGCTTCCATCAGCGAGGTTGCGGGAGTAATCGGATACCACGCGCCGACCGTGGCGCCGGCGTACAACGCGCCCAACGCCGCGGACGTGTTGCCATCGATCAAAATCGAGTCCTTGGTCCCGTCCATCGGCGACAGGTGAATCGGAAGCGGGCAGTCGAAATTCGCCTTGGCGTAATCGAACCCGAGGGCCACGGCGTGCCGGTTGGAGTCCATCATCGCCTTCTTGGCGCCGTACTTCTCGTTCAGCAACGCCCGGATGATGTCGGCATCCATCCCAAGAAAAGCCGCCAACGCGCCGGCGTACGCGATGTTCTTCATCAGGATGCGTTCGCGCGGGCCCTTGAACGATGCGTTGCACATCTCGGCCAGCGGAATCCCAAGGTAGGTCACGTCCGGCCGCTTGAGCCGATCGTCGAGCGGCCACGAGGAATCGTAGAGGAGCCATCCGTTGGCGCGAATCTTCTGCGACATCCTTGTCGTAGGTCGCCGGATTGAGCGCCACCATCAGGTCGAAGTGTGGCGTCCGCGCGGTGTAGCCGTCCTTGCTGACTCGAATCTCGTACCACGTCGGCAGACCCTGGATGTTGGACGGAAACACGTTCTTCCCCGTCACCGGCACACCCATACGAAAGATGGCCTGCATGATCAGCCCGTTGGCGGAGGCCGATCCCGTCCCGTTTGCGGTGGCGATTTTGAATGCGAAATCGTTGACTCGATCCATCCCAACTTCCCAATCCAAGCCTCAGAGACTCAGAGGCACAGAGCCAATCCTCTCATCGTACCTTGAACCTCTGAGTCTCTGAGCCTCGGAGGCTTGTCCGTGACTAGCGCGCCGCAAGCTCTGGCTCGCGCGTCTCATGCCCGGCGACAGGGATATGCACCACGAACCGGCGCATGTCCCATGCATAGGTCGGGCAGCGCTCGGCGCAGAGCCCGCAGTGCACGCAAATGTTCTCGTCCTTCACCATGACTCGGCCGGTCTGCTTCAACGCGCTCGAGGTAAAGAGCGGCTGCTCGTGATAGACGCGGGGAGCGGTGAGCCGCCCGGAAATCTCCACCTCGTCTCCGGCGGGCGCAATCGTCAGACAGTCGGTCGGGCAGATGTCGATGCACGCATCGCACTCGATGCACAACGAGTCGGTAAAGTGGGTCTGAACGTCGCAATTGAGGCAGCGTTCGACTTCGACCTTGGTCTGATCGGGGGTGAAACCCTCTTCGACCTCGATTGTCATCTTCTTGAACCGCTGCGGCATCTGCACGTGACGCATCTTTACCCGTTGCGACGGGTCGTAGTTGTTGCTGTACGACCACTCGTGCAGCCCCATCTTGGTGCTCGTCAGGGTCATGGTGTGCGGCGGTCGCTCGGTCACCGGCACGCCCTGGCAGTAGTTGTGGATCGAGATGGCGGCTTGGTGCCCGTGCTCGACCGCCCAGATGATATTGGCTGGTCCGAAGGCGGCATCGCCACCGAAAAACACTCCCGGTCGCGTGGACATGAATGTCGTCTTGTCCACGATCGGCATGTCCCACTTCTTGTCGAAGTCGAGACCGATGGTGCGCTCGATCCATGGAAAGGCATTGTCCTGACCGATCGCCAGCACCACGGTATCGCAGGGAATGACGACCGTACCGATCACCTCCTGTTTCAGCGTGCCATCAATCTCGGTCGACTTGAACTGCTCGAATTCCATCCCGGTCAGGACGCCCTTGTCGATGATGAAGCGGACCGGCTGCAGGTTCTCGAGAATCTCGACGCCCTCTTCCTCGGCATCCTCGAGCTCCCAGGGTGACGCCTTGAAGTACTTTCGTGTCTTCCGCGCGATGACCTTGACGTCCGTCGCGCCGAGCCGCTTGGCCGACCGGCAACAATCCATCGCGGTATTGCCGACCCCGATGATCAGGACACGCTGACCCACCGAATCGACGTGACCGAAGTGGATCGACTCCAGCCACTCAATCCCGATGACAATCTGCTCCGCCTTCGCGTCATGACGGCCGGGGATCTCCAGTTCCTTACCTTTCGGTGCGCCGGTGCCGACGAACACCGCGTCGAACTCCCTGGTGTCAAGCAGACGCCCCAGGCTTTCGACCGGCGAGTTGTAACGAACCTCGACCCCCATGTCCACGATGTACCCGATTTCCTCATCCAGGACCTCTTCGGGCAGACGGAATGCGGGGATGTTGATCCGCATCAGGCCCCCCGGCCGAGGCAGCTTCTCGAGAATCGTCACCTGGTAGCCGAGCGGCATCAGGTCGTTCGCCACGGTCAGCGACGCAGGGCCGGCACCGATGAGGGCGACCTTCTTGCCGTTCGTTTTCAGCGGCGCGGTCGGCAGGAGGTGCCTGATATCGTCCTTCTGATCCGCGGCGACCCGCTTCAACCGGCAGATCGCGACCGGCTTGCCGTCTACCCGGGTCCGACGGCAGGCCGGTTCACAGGGCCGGTCGCATGTGCGTCCGAGGATGCCGGGAAACACATTCGAATCCCGGTTGACCAGGTAGGCTTCGGTAAATCGGCCCTGGGCGATGAGGCGGATGTATTCGGGCACATTGGTATGTGCTGGACAAGCCCACTGGCAATCGACGACGCGATGGTAGTAGTTCGGATCGTTGGTATCGGTACGACTCATCACTATCTGATTGAATTCTATAGGAGATCCGGCGCGAGGACCGGGGCATCGAGAATCGCCGCCGGACTGCTCACTTCTTCGAAGTGAGGGCGGGCTGCGTGGGTCACCAGGCCCTTGGCGAACTGCTCCGAGTCCGAGCGTTCGGTGATGGTCGGCACGACCCACCAGTCGGCCTGAAGTTGCTCGGTGGTGATGTCGACCACCACGTATCCACGGTGCTGGCCCGCGACATATCTCAGGTGTGGGCGGGACGAAAAAAGCGCGGGAATCCGCTCGGGGGTGATCGGATTCGGCGACGACACCGCAGGCGCGACGATCTCGGTGCCGATCGCGCCTCGTCCCGTTCGCGGGTCGTATTTGGTCGAATCGAACGGGTCGCGGGGGAGATCGAAGGCCCATGGGCTGTGAACGTCGCCCGTCAGCACGACCAGGTGTTTGACATTCGCGTTCGCCGTCATGTCGAAGACGCGGCCGCGTGTGGCTCGATAGCCTTCCCACGAATCATTGTTGGCCGCGGGTTTGCCCGGTGGCACCTGCGGCGCGAACATCACCTGCTGCCCGAGGATCTGCCACGGCTTGCCCGCCGCGGTTGAATCGCGCAGGTTGTCCGCCAGCCACTCCTCCTGCGCCGCACCGAGAAGCTGCCGTGACGGGCGCCCGATCTCGAGGTTGTCACCCGCGTTAGCCTGCCGATCGCGCGCAGCCAATCGCGTGTCGAGCATCATCAGGTCTGCAAGATCTCCAAGGGGAAACTGACGAAAGAGGCGATAGGCCGCTCCCGCCGACTCCCGTACAGGCATCCATTCGCGCCAGGCCTGAATCGCGGCGGCTTTGCGAACGGACCACTCGCCTTCTCCAGGATTGTGATTCTGAGCGCCCCCGCTCCACGCATTGTTCGCACTCTCGCGGTCGTCCCAGATTGCGACGAATGGATGCTGACGATGCGCAGCCTGCAGATCCGGATCCTCGCGGTACTGCGCATAGCGCTCGCGATAGTCGTCCAGGCTGATCGTCTCGCGATCGGGCCGTGGCACGCGTCCCAGTGGCCGGCCATCCCCCTCCGGACGGTTGCCATAGCCATTGTTCGGGTACTCATAGATGTAGTCGCCGAGATGGACCACCAAATCGAGATCCGGCCGCGCCGCGATCCGTCCGTAGACGTTGAAAAAGCCGAACGGCAGGTTGGCGCAGGAAGCAAGCGCCAGCTTGACCCGCTTGGCGGGCCGGGCCGGCAACGTTCGCGTGCGACCCACAACGGAACGTGCGCCGCGCGCCGCGAAGCGATAGTAGTACGTGCTGCCGGCCGCGAGCCCCACGGCATCAATCTTGACCGTGTAGTCACGCGCCGCCGACGTTCGCATCGAACCACCCGCAATCGCGCGGGACATGCGCGCGTCGCGGGCAATCATCCATTCGACATCGACCGTAGCGCCGGGTTCACCGGGTGTGACACGCGTCCACAAGACGACGCGATCGCGCAGGGGATCGCCGCTGGCCACGCCGTGGCGGAAGACCGCCTCGCTCCCCTGGCGGGCGAACACGCGATCGACCCCCACGAACGGCGCGGAACCGAGCGCGATGGCGCCAGCGGCCATGAAATCGCGCCGACTGAAGAGTCGGGGCATAGAGGGATTGTAATGGCCTCGCAACTGCCGGCCGCCGGTAGGCCGCCTGCTGGCTACCATCGAATTCAACGTCCGATCTCGGATAGTCGCCGAGCGCGCGGTGCGGCACACTGTAGGCATGCACTACCAATTGCTCGAGAGCCCGATCGGCGCGCTTCTTCTGGCCGGCGACCAGGCAGGGCTGCGGCTGCTGCTCTTTACCAAGGGCCGCGATCAGCGAGTCAAGCCCGAGCCCGAGTGGGAGCCCGACCGCGGCGCCCTCAAAGACGCGGCCCGACAACTGACCGAGTACTTTTCCGGCAAGCGGCGGACGTTCGACCTGCGGCTCGCCCCAGTGGGGACACCATTCCAGCAAACCGTATGGAGCGCGCTCCAGAAGATTCCGTACGGCGAAACGACCAGCTACGGCGAACTGGCGCGCCGCATTGGCAATCCCAAAGCGGTGCGAGCCGTGGGACTCGCCAATGGATCCAACCCGATATCGATCGTGATCCCCTGCCACCGCGTCATAGGTAGCAACGGCTCACTCGTGGGATATGGCGGCGGCTTGCCCATCAAGCAGGCGCTGTTGTCGCTGGAACGGGGACAGCGGAGGCTGCTCTAGGACTGCTGACGCAGCACCAGGACTCGCTCGCCGTTGGGCTCGCTCGTGGGACTCGCCGCCTGCCGGCGGCTCGTAGGGAGGGCCGCCGTTTGGCGGCCCTATCGGCAATCGAACACCTTACGGCGTAAGCGAGGGCCGAACGGCCGAGCCCCCACGAGCGGCGAAGCCGCGAGTCCTACGAGCGAGCAGCCCTACGAAGCGAGCCGAAGGCGAGCGAGTCCCACTGCTGCGCAAGCAGTCCCTCGTTCGACGATAATCCCCCCGTGCCTGTGACTCTCGGTTTGACCCGCCTGCTGGATGCGGGAACACTGCGCGGACGCCGCATCGGACTGGTCAGCAATCCCGCATCCGTCGATCCCACTCTCCGCCACATCGTCGATCTGATGCTCGCCGATCGCCGCCTTGATGTCGTGGCGCTCTTTGGGCCACAGCACGGCTTTCGCTCCGATGTTCAGGACAACATGATCGAAACGCCGCACGGCGAGCTCGAAGCCGGCAAGCGGCGCGTGCCGCTGTACTCGCTCTACAGCGACACGCGCGAGCCAACCGCCGCCATGCTGGAGGGCGTCGATACCTTGGTGATTGATCTGCAGGACATCGGCACCCGCATTTACACCTACATGTACACCATGGCCAACTGCATGCGGGCGGCTCGCCAGCATGGGATCAAGGTCATCGTGTGCGATCGACCCAACCCCATTGGCGGTATCGAAGTCGAGGGGATCACCCTGGAAGCTGGGTGCGAGTCGTTCGTGGGCCAGTTCGCGATCGCCACGCGACATGGCATGACGATTGGCGAGCTGGCGCGATTGTTCAACGAGCATTTCGAGATTGGGGCTGACCTCGAAGTCATCACGATGGGCGGCTGGCGCCGCGCGATGTACTGGGATGACACCGGCTTGCCGTGGGTCCTGCCGTCGCCGAACATCCCGACGCTCGACAGCGCCCTGGCGTTTCCTGGAACCGTTCACATCGAGGGCACGACGGCGTCGGAGGGACGCGGCACGACTCGACCGTTCGAGTTGGTTGGCGCGCCGTGGGTCCGCGCGGAGGCGTTCGCGGCGGCCCTCGATTCCCGAGCCTTGCCCGGCGTTCGCTTTCGTCCCGTGGTGTTCGAACCAACTTTCCAAAAGCACGCCCGCGCGACGTGCGGCGGTTGTCAGATCCACGTGACCGACCGCTCCGCGTTCCAACCGGTCGTGACCGGCATGGCGATCATCGACGAGCTGCGCGCCGCCGATCCAGCCCGCTTCGCTTGGAAGCCCCCGCCGTACCAGTACGAGCCGGACAAACAGCCGATCGACGTCATCGCCGGCTCACCGTCATTCCGCGCTGCTATCGACGCCGGTGAGCGGGCCGAAGCGATTGCGTCGCGATGGCAATCGAGCGTCGCAGCCTTTCGACGAGTGCAGCAGCCGTTCCTGCTTTACGACTAGCGGATCGGGGTCAGGTCACGAAAAACACCGATGACGCTCCAGTTCGAAACGACAATTACCGTCCAGGCGCCGGCCTCCCGGGTGCTCACCGCATTCGTCGACCCGGTTGACCTCGCCAGGTGGTGGGGCGTCATCCGGTCGGTCACCGTTCCACGACCCCTGGGAACGTTCGCCGTGGAATGGCGCGAGCGAGACTACGGCGACGAGATCCTCGGAAGGCTTGGCGGCGCATTCCACGGGACGGTGATGGAGTATCGCCCTGGGCAGGAGCTCTTCGTCGCGGAGGCGTACTGGAACCCCCCCGAGGGGGAGCCGATTGGCCCGATGTCGCTTCAGGTCGTGTGCACCCCAGTCGACATGCTGCGGGCCACCCAATTGACGGTCTGTCAAAGCGGTGAGGACGAAGGACCGCGATGGCAGCGCTACTTTCAAATCATCGGCGCCGGATGGCACACGGCGCTCGCCGACCTCAAAAGGTATCTGGAAAACGAAACTGCCGGGAGCCAGCGATGACTCGAGCGGATCAACCCACGTTCATCAAAGCGCTCGGGCTTTGGGATGTCATCGCGATGAATATCGTCGCGGTCGTGGGGCTGCGTTGGATCACGCGGAGTGCCCGCGTCGGCGCGCCTTCGGTCTCACTGTGGATTCTGGCCTGCCTCGTGTTCTTCATTCCGCTTGCGCTTGCCTTGATTGAACTCTCGAGCCGACACCCCGAACAGGGAGGCATCTACGCCTGGGTTCGGCGGGCGTTCGGCCCCTGGCACGGCTTCGTTTGTGCCTGGTGCCTGTGGGTGAACAACCTCTTTTACTTCCCCGCACTCCTGCTCTTCGCTGCTGCCAACTTTGCGGTTTTCCTCGGGCCTTCGGGCGATGGCCTCGCCGACAATCACCTCTACTCGGTCCTCTTCGTGCTGGGATTTCTGTGGTTCTGCACCGGGATCAACATCATCGGGCTCGAGGCCGGCAAGTGGGTGCAGAACCTCGGCAGCGTGGCGACCTGGATTCCTCCCGCCCTCCTGATCGTGTGCGGAGCCGTGGCGTTCGCAACCCTCGGATCGGCGACGTCCTTTGCACCCGCCAATCTGGTTCCACGAGAGGATTTGCTGACGACGATGAGCCTCTGGTCGTCGATGTGCTTCGCCTTCTCTGGTTTCGAGATCGCGACGATGATCGGCCAGGAAGTCAAGGATCCACGTCGCACGATTCCGAAGGGCATCATCGTGGCCGGCGTAGTGGTCACGGCAATCTACATTCTCAGCTCCGCGTCCGTTCTGGTAGCCGTGCCCGCCAGTGAACTGGCGGAACGCAGCGGCATTGCGGACGCGGTCGACTTGACCACCGGCCGTCTGGGGCTGGCCGGCATGGGCGCGCTCACGGGGCTTCTGCTCGTCGTCGGAGCGATTGGTGGAACCAACTCCTGGGTGGCTGGCGCGGCACGGGTCCCCTTCGCGGGCGGCGTCGATGCCGTGTTGCCGGCGGCATTCGGTCGGCTCCACGCACGTTATCGAACGCCGCACGTCGCCTTGATCATCCAAGGCGTAACGGCCTCGCTCTTGTTTCTGGCGAGCGTGTTCGTCTCGCTCGGCGGGGAGGAAACCACCGTGCAAGAGTCGTACGACATCATGGTCAATCTGACCATCCTGATCTACTTCGTGCCCTATCTCTATTTGTTCGCCGCCTGGATTCGCCTGCGCCGCGAGACGACAACTGTACCCGACGGCCGTATCGACATTTTCACTTCACGCGCAGGCGTGTGGCTGACAGCCGCATGCGGATTTCTTGCGACGCTCATCGCGATAGGGCTCGTGTTCGTCCCACCACCCGATACCGAGAACGTCCTCAACTACGAAGCCAACCTCGCTGGTCAATCCGTGCTGCTCTTCGTGATTGGGTTCGCCTTTTACGCCGTCGCCCGGCGTCGCGCCCGCGGCGCTTAGAGGGGCTGGTGGGTCAGGTGGGGCGGGGTTCAGACGTCGTGATCATCGGCGGCTCGGTGGTGGGCTCGAGCGCGGCCTGGCACCTTCGTCAGGACGGCTTTACAGGCCGCATCGTGGTCGTGGAGCGCGACACGTCCTATGCTCGCGCCTCGGCGTTCCTCGCCATGGGAGGTATTCGGCAGCAGTTCTGTACGCCAGTGACCGTGCAGATGGTGCAATACAGCGTGCAACTGTGGAGGGGCTTCGACCGGCGCATGACCGCCTTTGGCAACACGCCACGTGCGGCGTTCCGCCAACGGGGTTACCTCTTCCTGGCCGATGCGGCTCGATCCGCTGCCTTGATGCAGCGTTACGAACAGCAGCGAAGGGCTGGCGCATCGATTCAGATGCTGTCGCGCGACGATGTGCAGGCGCTGGTCCCCGATTTGTTCCTCGACGACATCCTCTTTGCGGTTCTCGGTCCAGATGACGGCTACGCCGCGCCGCGAGAAGTCCTGAAAGGGTTTCAGCAAGCGGCGGTCGCCGCGGGCGTTGACTACATCAATGACGAGGTCAGTGGTGTGCGGGTCAAGAGCGGGCGCGTCTGTGGGGTGAGCCTGTCGTCCGGCTCGATCATCGATTCGCGGCTCGTCGTCAACGCCGCCGGTCCGTGGGCCGGACGAGTCGCCGCAATGGCTGGTCTCGACGTGCCGGTGCAGCCAATGCGTCAAATGTTGTTCCGCGCCACGCTGCCGTCTCGTTGGCCCCATCGATTCCCCGTTGTCATCGACCCTGACGGCGTCCACTGGCGTCACGACGATCCGCCAACGCCGAACGATCCCGACAAAATCATTGTCGCGATGACCAAGTGGGATGAACCGTACGGCGAGAACTTCTCACCCGACATGTCACGTTGGGAGAAAGAGTTTCTTCCAGCCCTGATCCATCGACTCCCGGCGTTCGCGAAGCTCTCGAATGTCGAGGGCTGGGCAGGCCTCTACGAAATGACCCCGGACCACAACCCGGCGCTCGGCGAACACCCCGCACTTCGTGGGTTCATCTTCGCCAACGGCTTCAGCGGCCACGGGCTGATGATGTCGCCAGCCACTGGGAAAATCGTGTCGGAACTCGTGCGCACCGGAAGGAGCACCACGTTCGACGTCGGTCTATTCGCTCCCGATCGGTTCGAACGTGGTGCGTTGGTGCATGATGCTGCGACGATCTGAAGAGAACGGACAAGCCACGTCCGTAAACGTTCTTCGCGATGTGCTACTGCCCCAGTGAGATTGCCAGTGCTCGCACGGTCTCGCCGTTTCCGATCGCTCCCAGGCTGCGACGATTCGCGAGATCGAACAGCAGCGTCTGCGCGGACGGCCCGGCGGCAACGGCCACGAGCACCTGCCGCATGCTGATGTCAAAGCCCAGGACGTCGCCGGCATTGCCGCCCAGCGGGAGAACCGTGTTCAGCACGCCGGCGTTCGGGGGGTCCTGGCTCGCGCCAACATCAAGGCCAGTGTCGATCACGAACAGCGTCGTACCCGTCGCGGGGTTGTTGTCGGGATTGGTGTAGGCCGCGGCGCCCACGCGTGGCGTTTGGCCCGCATTGGCGTCTGCTGGTGCGTAGGCCAAGGTGCCGTCAACTGCAGCGACCGCGCCGGTATCGGGATGAAGCCGAAGATTCTGGCCGGTGTCGCTCACCACGCGGATGCGATCGACAGTGGGGTTGAAATCGAAACCGAACTCGTTGCCGGAGAGCGTCGTCGAGAGCGGCGGACCGACACGGGTGGCCGCGCCCGTCCGGGGGTCGAGGATGTAGAGCTGGCTGCTGCTCCCAAGAGCATAGAGCGCATTGTTCGCAGGCCGGAAGTCGATCCCGACGATGCGTTCGCTGGTGTTGAGCGGGGCGATCGGGACCCGCGACAGGATGTTGGTGGCGCTACCGGCGTCGAAGCCGATGAGCTCGTTGTTCGCAGTGACGGCAAACACGCGTTCCGCTGGTGGTGTTGCTGGCAGGCCAAAAAAGACCGCGAGGTTGGGCACGGTTTCGCCGCCGCCGATGGTCCCAGCATTGGTTGGTTGCGTGCCCTTGAATTGCAACAATGTCGAGGTCGAGCCTCCTGCTGATTGATACGCGATAAACGCATCGGTCAGGCCGATGTCGAATCCAGCACGGGCCACGTCAACGCCGAGGGGAAGAAGCGTATTGAGACGACCGTCGTTGGGTGGATTCTGCGACGCGGCAAGATCGAGCGCGGCGTCGATGTCAACCAGCAGCGTGCCGGTCGCTGGATCGTTGTCGGGGTTGGTGTACGCCGCGGCCGTCACTTGCGGTGTGCGCCCCGCATTGGGGTCGCCTGCTGTGTATGTGAGCGCGCCGTCGATGGCGGCAACCGCGCCAGTATCCGGGTGCAGTCGCAGATTCTGCCCCGCGTTGCTGACCACGCGAATGCGATCGACCGTCGGATTGAAGTCGAATCCGAAATCGGTGCCAGTCAGGGCCGGAGTGAACGGCGAGCCTACGCGCGTCGCTGCGCCGCTGAGGTAATTGATGATGTAGAGCTGGCTCGTGCTGCCCAGCGCGTAGAGCCGGTTGTTGGCCGGACGAACGTCAATGCCGAGAATCAGCTCGCCGGGCGCAAGGTTCGTGATGGGAACACTGTGCAGCAACTGCGCCGGATTCGCTGACGAGAATGCGATCAGTCGGTTCGACGAGGTGACGCCCAGAAGCAATTGCCCGCCGCTCTGCGCCGACGAATCGGTGCTCGCAAGCAGCAGCATCACTGCCGACACTATTCCGACGACTGACCTCAATCCGATGATCGCGCGTGGTGCTCGCATATGCCCTCCTGCCCAACCTCGACCGCCGAATCACGGCTGCAGGTTGGCCCGCGAGAGTAAGACGCGCGTAAGGCGCTCAGGGATCCGAATGGTTCGGGCGGATGCTTGCGTCCTAGATTCGACGGACGCGGAGGAGGTTGCCGGCGCGAGTTCCGAGATCCGGGTTCGTATTGACGAGGACCGCGACCGCTGGCGATCCGAGATAGCCGCGCTGGCGGAGGCCACCAACCACGCGACCCGCGACCCCTTCCGTTTCGCCGTCAATCGACTCGATCACGGATGTCACGCCCCACCACAACGACAGGCGTCGAGCCACGTCGACGGAATCAGTGACGGCAAAGATGGGCACTCCGGGCCGGCGTGCCGACAGCAAGCGAGCGGTCCGTCCCTCGCGAGTGATGGCGATGATGGCATCGGCGCCGCCGCGAATCGCCAGCGTGACCGTGGCGTCACTCAGTGCCAGGAGGTGATCGGGACCTTTCGGAGAAGGGGCCGGCAACGTCCATGTCGGTGGAACCGCTTCGGCATTGCGGATGATCGAGTCCAGCACTTGCACGGCGCGGACCGGGTGAAGGCCGACGGTTGTTTCACCCGAGAGCATGATGGCATCCGTGCCGGCATCGACGGCCCCGGCCGCATCGGACACCTCCGCACGAGTGGGCCGGATTTCGGTGCGCATCGACTCGAGCACCTGCGTGGCAATAATGACGGGGACACCACGGTCGCGCGCCACTCGAAGCACGCGCTTCTGCACTTGCGGCACTTGTTCGAGCGGCATTTCAAGCCCTAGGTCGCCGCGTGCGACCATCACGGCATCCGCCGCCGATACAATCTCGTCAAGGCTTTGGATCGCCTCGGGGCGCTCCAGTTTGGCGACGATCGGCACATCGGGGCGCCCAGCCGCTGCCGTGATCGCACGTGCACGCGCAATATCATCAGCTGATTTCACAAAGCTCAACGCGACGAGATCGACGCCAGCCGCCAATCCAAAACGCAAGTCGGCTTCGTCCTTCTCGGTGATACCGACCGCTGGCAGGGGAACATTCGGGGCGTTGATCCCCTTGTGCTCGCCAAGCGGCCCACCGTCGACGACGCGTGTGGCAATGGCATTGGGGGATGTTCGTTCGACCGTGAGTTCAATCTTCCCGTCATCGAGCAACAAGCGATCGCCCGGTCCGACCGCGGTCGCGAGGGGCGCATAGGTGGTCGAAATCGATCCCCGCTTGCCAACCGCGGTACCGATACGAATCTCGAGCGGCTCGCCCGCTGCGAGCACAATTGGCGCGCCATTCTCGAGACGACCGGTGCGAATCTTGGGCCCGCTGAGGTCTTGCAAGACACCAACCTCCCGCCCAGCCTGACCCGCGACCCGTCGGATCAACTGCAGAACGGTTCCATGACTGTCGTAATTGCCATGAGAGAAGTTGAGCCGAAAGACGTCGACGCCGATCGAAACCAGTTGCTCCAGCACTTCCGCGCTGCTCGACGCTGGTCCAATAGTCGCGATGATCTTGGTGTGGCGCACGACTACAGGGTACATTTGAACCGCGCATGTCCGCGATCACGCCGGCGCCCGTTCTCGATTACCTCAGCACGCTTCGTCCGTGGCCACATCCCGAGCTCGAAGTGATTGCCGCTGAGGGCACGCGGGCCGGTCTTCCGATAGTCGATCCCCACACGGGAGCACTGCTCCACGCACTCACTCGGGCAGCTGGTGGCGGCAGAGCCCTCGAAATCGGAACCGCAATCGGGTTCTCCGGGCTGTGGATCGCCACCGCCCTGGCGCCCGACGGCATGCTGATCACGCTGGAGCGTGACGCCGGTCGCGCTGCCATCGCACGTGACCACTTCGCCGTGGCCGGCCTGGCCGGCAAAGTGACGGTGATGGTTGGAGACGCCAACAGATACCTCCACAAGGTGGCAGGTCCGTTCGACTTGATTTTTCAAGACGGCGACAAGCATCAATACGAGCCAATGTTGGATCGGCTGATCGGGCTGCTGCGACCGGGTGGAATGCTGGTGACCGACAACGTATTGTGGAATGGAGAGGTTATCAGCGGCTACATCGATGCCCCGATCCACGAGGCTGCCGATACGGCGGCCATCGCGGCATACAATCAAAAGCTTGCACGTGACCCTCGAGTCTGTACCGCATTTCTTCCGGTTGGGGATGGCGCGGCACTCTCGATTAAACGCTAGACGATGCGTTCAAGTAACCTCCGATGCACGGAAGCACGGAAAACACGAAGGCCACGAAGTTACGAAGAGTTTCTTGGATCCAACTTCGTGTCTTCGTGCCCTTCCGCCTACGCTAAAGCTTCGGCGGACCGCCGTAGCCTTGGCGAAGGCGTCGTAGCCCCCGTTGTTTTGTTTCCGTGTTTCCGTGCCTAGTACGTAGACGCTTCTCTTATGACTATCGAACAATGGCTCGAGGACGCAAAGTCCGATGCTTATCGCCGGAAACTGCCTGAGCTAGCCGACCTCCTCGAGGGGCTCGCGAAGTCAACGGCGGCACTCCGATCCGCCGATTGGAATGAAGATGCATCGGTTCCGTGCGAGGTGACAGAGAGTTCTCCAAGGCATCAGGGCCCGTCGTGACGACGGCTGACGTCACCATTTCCGACCTGGCCCCGCGCGTCGCACGGGGCGAGATCCGCGCGGAGCGCCTCACCGAAGATGCGCTCGCCACCATCGCGAGCCTCAATCCACGCCTGAACGCGTTCATCACCGTGACGGGTGACGAGGCCCTGACGGCAGCGCGTCGTGCCGATCAGGAGATCGCGGCTGGCAGGCATCTCGGACCCCTTCACGGCATCCCGATTTCAATCAAAGACCTGATCGACGTCGCCGGCCTCCCGACCACGGCTGGCTCAAAACTGAGAGAGGGCTGTCTCGCCGGCGGCGATGCGCCGGTCGTCGCGCACCTGCGCGCGGCCGGTGCGGTGCTGGTGGGCAAGACCAACCTCCACGAGTTCGCGTTCGGAACGACCAACGAAGACTCTGCTTGGGGGCCAGCGCGACATCCGATCGACGAGACGCGGTCGCCTGGTGGCTCGAGTGGCGGGTCGGCCATCGCGGTCAAGACAGGCATGTCGATTGCCAGCCTTGGGACCGACACGGGGGGATCAATTCGTATCCCGGCGGCCGCGTGTGGCATCGTGGGGTTGAAGCCGGGCTGGGGGGAAGTTGCCTCCGATGCGGTCGTGCCGCTGAGCCGCCAGCTGGACCATGTCGGCCCGCTGGCGAGGTCGGTGGACGATGCGGCGCTGCTCTACGACGTTCTTCGGGGCGTCGCGCCGCGTGCGCAGGCACCAATCCAGTCCGGGACCGTCGGTCTGAAGCTGGCGGTACTCGACGGCTACTTTCTGGATCGCTTGAGCGTCGAGGTCGATCACGGCTTCCACGCGGCGCTCGAGACACTGCGGCGTGCCGGGGCGGCCGTCAGCCCCGCATCGATTCCGCACGCTCCATTAATCGCGCCCGTGTATCTGCATCTCGTGCTGGCCGATGCGGCTGCCTATCATGCGGCCACGCTCGAACGCCGCCCGCATGCCTACATGCCGAATGTCCGTCTGAGGCTCGAGATGGGACGCAACATCCTCGCCGAAGACTACGTCCGCGCACTGCGTGGCCGCTCGGTGCTTCGACATGAGGTGGATCGTGCACTCGAAGAGGTTGATGGATTGGTCCTGCCTTCCCTGTCAATCGAGGCGCCGCCAATCGGCGCGGGCACGGTCCCAGTCAGAGGGGGCCAGGAGCCCGTGCGAGCCGCGATGCTGCGTTGCACGCAATTGTTCAACCTGACCGGCCATCCAGCGATCTCAGTGCCGTGCGGGGCGTCACGGGCCGGGCTGCCCATCGGCCTGCAGATCGTTGGTCATCAGAATCGCACGGCTGACCTGCTGCGGGTCGCGCGCACGATCGAACAGTCGCTTCACTCCCACTGATGCTGGCGCAGCTTTTTCATCGGTGGGAGACGCGGCTCGCCGACGGCAGTCACAGCGCGCGAATCGTTCGTCCCTTCGACTGGGGTCTCGACTGGATTCCAACCAACGGCCATCCGCCCGAACCGTCGCCAGAACAGGCTGTGCGCAACTGGATCGACACGGTCATGCGGGACACGGATGCGTTCTTTACGCCTCCGCCAACGGCTGACTACACGTTCGCTCGGAACTCGAGTGAGCCCAACGAAGCGGGGACGCTGACCTTTCCCAGCGCGCTCACGACGCCGCACGACGCGAACAATACGGTCTACGCACGATTGTTCCCGGCTGGGGATAAACGGCGTGCCGTCGTGGTGCTTCCGCAATGGAACTCCGATGCCGGAGGCCACCTCGGTCTGTCGCGGCTGCTTGCCCGGATGGGCATCACTGCGCTGCGACTCAGCCTGCCGTATCACGATCGTCGGATGCCGCCGGAATTGTCGCGCGCCGATTTCATCGTGAGCTCGAACGTTGTCCGCACCGTCCAGGTGTGCCGTCAGGCAGTCCTGGATGCGCGGCGAGCGCTGTGGTGGCTTCGCGACCAGGGCTACGAGCGACTGGGTCTGCTCGGCACGAGCCTTGGTTCGTGTCTGGCCATGCTCACCGCGGCGCATGAACCGTTGGTGCAGGCACAGGCGCTCAATCACGTCTCGCCGTTTTTCGCGGATGTCGTGTGGCGGGGCTTGTCGACGTCGCACGTGCGCGCAGGGCTCGAGGGCCACGTGGAGCTCGAGACGCTGCGCGACCTGTGGCGACCAATCAGTCCATGGTCGTACCTCGAACGCGCACGGGCGCGGAAGACGCTGCTCGTGTACGCGAAATACGACCTGACGTTTCCTGTCGATCTCTCACGCAAGCTGGTGGACGAGTTTGCCCGGCGGGGCATCACCACCGACGTGGCCGTGCTGCCGTGTGGGCACTACAGCACCGGTGAGGCGCCGTACAAGTTTCTCGACGCCTACTACTTGATCAGATTCCTGCGCAGGAACCTGTAGCGCCGGCTCGCCGTCAAAGGTAGGGGGCCGACGCATCCGGCGCCCGTCATGGGTGGGGTGTATGATCCTGCCCGGGCTTGTTTTCATGGACGCCCGTCTTCCGCGCACGAACTCCCTCGGCAGCTTGAGCTTCAGCCTCGTCGGCATCGTCGGCGTGCTGGCGATTGTGCTTGCCGGCGCGACGGTCTGGTTGCTGTTGACCGATCCGGTCACGGTGGCCGAATCCGTCGACACGGGAGAGGTGTCGCCCCTCGTGCGGTCGCTGGCCGGTGCTATCTACGAAGCGCTCCGGGGCTTGCTGAAATACCTGTAGGCCACCAAACCAGCCTTAGAGACACAGAGACTCAGAGAAACTCTCTTGAAGAGGCCGTTTCTGTGTCTTTGTGACTCTGTGGCTTGTTCGTGGTGAAGATTTCAGGGCTCGAGTACCACCTTACCGAACTGCTGTCCACGCTCGAGATACTCCTGCGCAGCAGCAGCTTCGGCAAGAGGGAACGTGCGATCGACTACCGGCCGCAACTGACCCGAGAAAAAGAACGGCGCAGCGCGCAGCAGTTCGACTTTCGCACCCATGTACGAGCCCATCAACGAGGTACCTGGCGAGCGAATAGGAAGCGGAGATCGATACTGGCACGGTAACCAGTGGTCGCGCCGCACGTCACGAGCCGGGCGCCACGCGCCATGCATTTCAAGCTGCGCTCCCACGTCGCTTCGCCGACGTGCTCGATCACCACGTCCACGCCACGGTTGTTCGTGAACCGCTTGATCTCGGCCGGGACATCCTGTGTGTGGTGGTTGACCACATCGTGGGCACCGATCTCGCGCGCGCGGGCGAGCTTCTCGTCCGTGCCCGCGGTCGCGAACACGCGTGCCCCGTGCAACACCGCAATCTGAATGGCAGCCTGCCCGACGCCGCTGCCGGCCCCGAGCACCAAAACGTCTTCGCCAGCACGAATCCTGGCCCGTGTCATGAGCATGTGCCACGCGGTGAGAAACGTGAGTGGAAAGGCGGCCGCTTCGACGAAGCCTATCGCGTCCGGGAGGGGAACCAGATTCTGAATGGGCACGCGAACGAGCTCCGCGTACCCGCCGTCGCTCTGCGAACCCAGGACGTCATACTTCGGACACATGTTGTCGCGGCCTCCGAGGCAGGCATCGCAACGTCCGCACGACAGGCCCGGCTGGAGCAAGACTCGACGTCCGACCGGCATCTCCTTGTCGGACGACTCGACAATCTCACCGGCAACATCGGCGCCTGAAATGTGCGGGAGCGGAAGGCGCACAACACCTCGCCGATTCCACAGGTCGAGATGATTGAGCGCACACGCACGAACGCGCACGACGACCTCGCCCGGCCGTGCTTGCGGGTCGGGTGCGTCTTCGTATCGCAACACCTCGACCCCGCCGTGTTGGTGGAATCGAACAGACTTCACCGTCAGGTTCCAAGTACGAACGGCTCGCCTAGATTCAGCGCTTGCAATGCCGGCGCAATGCGATCGTGATCGCCGACCGCGAGCGTCACCATGCGCGCCGGATCGAGATACTCGGCGGCGACGCGTGTGATTTCGTTCAGTGTCACGGCCTCCACCCGCGGCACGAACTCCTCGAAATATGTGTCGGGAAGGCCGTGAAGCGCCAACTGCGCGACACTTCGTGCCACCTGCTGGGCGGTCTCGAAACCGCGCGGATAGCCGCGCGTCACGGAGGCTCTGGCCAGTGCCAACTCGTCGGCGGTTGCCGGGCGTGCGCCTCGAATCTCTTCGAGCTCGCGCAGCGCCTCGCGAATCGCGTCGGCCGTAACCTCGGTCTGGACGCTGGTCTGCAGGGCAAACGGCCCGAGGCCGCGACGCAAGTCGAAGCCCGTGCGCACGCCGTAGGTATAACCCTTGTCCTGGCGGAGATTGAGATTGACGCGGCTGACGAACTGGCCGCCCAGAATCATGTTGAGCAACACGAGGGCGTGATAATCGGGCGTGTCACGAGACGCGCAGACATGGCCAATGCGCAGCTCGGACTGTGCCGCACCATGACGCGCGACGACCGCGAGGCGCTGCTGCGGCACGAGCGGGGGTGGCTTGAGTCCGGCGTCCCGATCGACGCTGGGTGCGTCCGACGGCGTCTGCCAGTTGCCGAACGCGTTGGCCACGACCTTGGTCAGCTCCTTCGTCGTGGCGTCGCCCGCAATCACCACCGTGGCGCCGCGTGGGACGAAGGCGCCGCGATGAAAGGCGCGCAGCTCATCCGCGGTCGTGGCTTCGAGCGCAACTTCGTGGCCCAAACCCAGGTGCCCATACGGGTGATCGCGGTAGAGCACGCGCATCAGCGCTCGCTCGGCGACCGCGGGCGCGTGATCGCGCAGCTGGCGCGAGCGTTCGAGTCGCAGCTTGCGCACGCGCTCGATGTCGGCGTCGGCGAGATTCGGGGCGATCGCCATCTCCGCCAGGAGATCGATCGCCGGCTGCATGAACCGCGTCAGCGTCGTCAATGCGAGAGTCGTCGAGTCGGGCCCGCAATCGACGTCGAGATCGGCGCCGAAGCGCGCAATCGCGTCGGAGATCTCAATCGCCGAGCGGCCACCGCTGCCTTCGTCCAGCAGATCGGCGGTAAAGGCGGCCAGGCCGTAGCGATCGGCGGGATCGGCGGCAATGCCCACCGGCACCATGAGCACCGCGCAAACGACTGGAACGTTGCGATGCGAGATGGCGCGCACTTGAAGCCCATTGGGCAGGACGGCGCGTTGAATGATCGGGAATCGAAAGAGCGCGCTCGGCCCAGGTTTGGGCAGCTTCGTCCGGTCGACGCGACTCACGAGACCTTGACCTCGGTCGATCCGGGAAGTGCCAGGTGACCCGCCTCCAGGGGAACGACACTGACCGCGACTTGAGGACGAGCGATCAACCAGCGGTTGACCGCGGCGGTAATCGACGATCGAGTCGCGCTGTCGTATCGCGCGCGATCGGCGGCAAAGTACCCAGGATCGCCGCGGAACACGTTGTAGGCATTGAGCTGATCGGACTTGCCACCGAAGCCGCCGATGGTCTGGACGCGGTACACGAACTGCGCATCGGTCTGCGCGCGCGCGCGTTCGAGCTCTGCTTCCGTGGGGCCGGTCGTCGCCACGCTGCTGAGCGTGTCGCGGATCACTCGTTCGAGATCGCCGAGCGCGACCCCAGGAGCGGCCGTGGCCGCAATCTGGAAGACGCCGGAGATCTCGCGTGAACTCTGGTAGGCGACCACGTCGGCTGCGATCTGCTGCTCGTAAACGAGCGAGAGATACAGCCTCGACGTCTTGCCATGGCCAATCAGATCCGCCGCCAGGTCGAGCTCGGCGTCGTCGCTCGCAAACATGGCGGGCGAGTGCCACGCGAGATAGAGGCGCGGTAATTCCACGCGATCCTCGAGCACGAGACGCGCGTCGGCGGCCAGCGTTGGAGCGGCCACGACCGGATCCGGCGCTTTCCCGGCCGGAATCTCGCCGAAGTACTTGTCGGCCAGCGCAAAGCCGGTCGCCGCATCGAGGTCGCCGGCCAGGGTCAACGACGCATTGGCCGGGTGATAGAACGTGGCAAAGAACTCGCGAACTTCGTCGAGCGACGCCGCACGCAAGTCGTCCGCCGACCCAATCGTGAGCCAGTGATAGGGATGATCAGGTGGGAAGAGTGCAGCCGCCAGTACGATACCGGCCAGCCCATATGGACGGTTCTCGTAGTTCTGCCGCCGTTCGTTGAGAACCACGTCGCGTTGATTCTCGAATTTCTCGCGTGTGAGGGCCGGCAGGAGGTAGCCCATGCGATCCGACTCCATCCAGAGAGCAAGGTCGAGAGCGCCAGTCGGCACGACCTCCCAGTAGTTGGTGCGATCCGGGTTGGTCGAGCCATTCAACAGGCCGCCGGCCTGTTGAAGCGGCTGAAAATATCCCTGATCGTAGTGCTCAGAGCCTTCGAACATCAGGTGCTCGAAGAGGTGCGCGAACCCGGTGCGACCCGGACGCTCGTTCTTGGAGCCGACGTGGTACCACACGTTGACCGCCACCATCGGCAATTGGCGATGTTCGTGGACAATCACGTCGAGACCATTGGCAAGCGTGCGCTTGTTGTACCGTAATTCCATTGAGTGGGTGGATCACAGGCGATAGTTACAAGTGACAGTTCCGAGTTCCAAACCGGCGCCACGGAGAATGCGCCCAGGCTTCGAACCGATAACTTTGAACTTGTGCCTTGTAACTTCTGACTCTTGAGACCCATCCTATCGTGAACCGCCCACTCGGTAAACCTGACATATCTCGTGCCATCGCCTGGCGGATGATCGCTGTGCTGGCGATGGCTGAGTTTCTCGGCATGACGCTGTGGTTCTCCGCGACCGCCGTCACGCCGGCGCTGGTCGAGCAATTTCACGTCTCGCCTACTCGCGTCGCGTGGCTGACGATGGCGGTGCAGGCCGGCTTCGTGATCGGAACGCTCGGAGCGGCGGCGCTGAACCTGGCCGATATCCTCAACGCCCGGGTATTGCTCCTTCTCGGCGCGTTAGCGGGCGCCACCGCAAATGCGGCCGTCATTGTGGCGACGACGGCCGAGAGCGTCGTCGCGCTGAGATTTCTGACTGGTGTGGCGCTCGCCTGTGTGTATCCACCGGGCATGAAACTCGCGGCCGGGTGGTTTCGCGATCAGCGGGGCTTCGCGTTAGGCATCCTCATCGGCGCGCTCACTCTCGGCAAAGCCTTCCCCTATCTGTTATCAGCGCTGTATGGACGATCGTGGCGCGAGCCGATGCTGCTCGCGTCGGGCCTCGCCATCCTGGGCGGCCTGCTCGTCGTGTCGTTCGTGCGCGACGGCCCGTTCGTCGCCGCCACGTCGCCGTTCGATCCGCATGCCATCCGCCGCATCGTCCAGAGTCGGGGCGCACGCCTGGCCACGTTCGGCTACCTCGGTCACATGTGGGAGCTGTACGCGATGTGGACGTGGATAGGGGTGATGGCCACGGCAAGCTTCACAGCCGCGGGCGCCAGCGCACCCGACCGCGCGGGATCAATGGCCGCGTTCCTCGCGATTGCGAGTGGAACGGCCGGGTGTGCAGTGGCGGGCTGGTACGCCGATCGGCTGGGGCGCGCGCGGATCGCGATCTGGGCGCTGTGGACGAGCGCCACATGCGCCGCGCTGACAACGTTGGCTTTTGGCGCGTCGCCGCTGTGGTTCTACTTGTTGACCATGGTGTGGGGGTTTGCAGTGGTCGCTGATTCGGCGCAGTTCTCAGCGCTCGTCAGCGAACATGCACCAGCCGATCACGTCGGCACGGCGCTCACGCTTCAGACGTCACTCGGGTTTCTGTTGACGCTCGTGACGATCGAGGGCATGCCTCGGCTGGCGGCGATCGTCGGCTGGCGATGGGCGGCGCTCTTGCTCGTGCCCGGACCACTCCTCGGCATCGTGGCGATGCGGCGCATCGGCGGGCCACCGCCAGTGGCCAGTGACTAGTAGCCGTAGCCAGTTCAAAGAGGACCTGCGCAGCTCGCGCTCGCCATTGAACTGAAACTGTTAACTGGAAACTGCCCTGCGCCCTGCGCCCTATCCCCTGTGTGCCCTGCGCCCTATGCCCTGTGCCCTGCGCCCTTTTATTTAAAGTTCCCGCAGGTCAACATCGAGGCCCCGTAATACGGGTTCTTGATGTCTTTGTCCTTCTGAAGCCAGGGTTTGTTGGCCATGGGGCAGTACGCCTGCTTGACGTCGGGGCCGAGCCCTGACTTCGTCTTTTCAGCGTAGGCGAGGAGCTCCGTACTCAGATCCCCGAACGCCGTGCGGGCGGCCGCGATGTCTTTGGCCGCACCCAAACTCTTGGCGCTGGCCGCGAGCTTCTCACCGTCTTTACCAAGCGCAGCCACAGCGACTTCGATCGACTTGGCTGGAGCGGAGACGCCGGCAAAATCATCAGCCGCCAGGGCCGCTTGCACCTGCAGGTATGGGGTGACGATCGCCGCGGGAAGATCGGCTGCGGCCACCGCATCTGCGAACAGGCCAACGAAGGCAACGAGCACGACGCCGTGTTTGATATTCATCTGGGTCCTCTTCTGGCCCGGCGGGTCTGAAAGACCCGCCGCTCCTCACCGCACCGGTATGAGCGGAATCTTGCCCTTGTTGGCCACCGCGTTCTTGTGGGCGGCAGTCGCCACCTGCACCGCGACGCGATGGGCAACCTGACCAAACGCACGACTGGCAACCGCGTCGGGCTCGGCGATCAAGATCGGAATTCCGCGATCGCTCCCAAGGCTGATCGGTTGATAGACCGGAAGCCGGCCAAGAAACGCCACGTTCATCGATGCGGCGATCTGCTCGCCGCCGCCAAACCCGAAGATGTCGCTCTCGTGGTGACAGTTCGGGCAAGCGTAGTAACTCATGTTCTCGATGATCCCCAATGGCGGGATGTTGAGCTTTTGATACATTCGCACCGCCCGACGACTGTCGGCCAGCGATACCTGTTGTGGGGTCGTAACGACCACCGCGCCGGCCACAGGGACCGTCTGGCTCAAACTGAGCGCAACGTCACCCGTCCCGGGCGGCATGTCGATGATCAGGTAGTCGAGGTCACGCCAGCCGACATCGCGAACGAACTGTTGGATGGCGCCATGGACCATCGGCCCGCGCCAGATGACCGCCTGGTCGTCCCCGGTCATGAACCCAATCGACACTACCTGCAGGCCGAACTTCTCGGCCGGACGGATCTGGCGACCGTCACTCGCCAACTCGGCTCTCAGTCCGAGCATCAGCGGGATGTTCGGGCCATAAATGTCGCCATCGAGAATGCCGACGCGAGCGCCTGCCTGCGAAAGGGCGAGCGCCAGGTTCACTGAAACGGTCGTCTTGCCGACGCCGCCTTTCCCCGCACCAACCGCAATCACGTTCTTGACGCCCGGAAGTGGCGGGCGCCCGTGCTCGGGAGCTGATGCCGACCGCACCCGCACGGCCATCGTGACGTCAACGGACTCGACGCCCGGCACCGCGCTCACCGCTGCGCGCGTTTGCTCGCGCAGCAACTCGCCCGCGGCCGCGGAGAACGTCAATTGCTCGACAACGAAACGGACCTGACCACCATCGATCTCGAGTTCGCGTACGCACCCCAGACGGACGATGTCTTGTTGCAGATCGGGATCGACGACCTTGCTCAGTGCCTGACGAACGGAGTCTGGTGAAGGGCTCAAACTGCCAGCTTACCGAGTTTGGATGGGGGGTGACAAGGCAACGCTTTGCCTGTAGAGTTTCAGCGGCTTAAAGTTCCAAAGTTCCTAAGTTCCTAAGTTCCAAGGTTCCAAAGTTCCAGGGTTCCAAAGTTCCAGGGTTCCAAAGTTCTAGGTTTCCAAGGTTCCAGGGTTCCAACGTTCCAGGGTTCCAAAGTTCCAAGGTTCGGTGTTCGGTTCCAGCGTTCCGGCAGACAACAGTTTCAGCACACCGAGGTGCGACTTCGAACCTTGGAACTCTGGAACTTTGGAACACTGGAACCTCGAGAAAAGAGGACTGAATGGCTGACGCGACGCCCACCCCCGGCGCTCCCTCGAGCAATCGCAGCGTGATGATCGTGTTGTCCTATCTCTGGCTGTTGGCGCTTATCCCGCTGATTGTTGAGAAGAACGATCGGGAAGTGCAGTGGCACGCCAAGCATGGGCTCGTGCTCACCGTGGTGGAGCTCGTTTTCTGGGTCGCGTTTCAGGTCCTCACGGTCATCCTCGGATCGTTCCTGGGATGTCTCGTCGCGATTTTTGCCCCCATCATCGGGTTGGGTTTCCTGATTCTCCACATCGTGTGCATCATGAAGGGCTTGAACGGCCAGCGCCTGATCGTCCCCGGCGTGAGCCAGTATGCGGACAGATTCTGAAGGTGCCTACGGTGCCTGGGGTGCCTAAGGTGCCTGGGTGCTGGTGACTAAGGTGCGTTGGTGCGAAGGGTGCCCTGGGTGCTCTGGCAACCGCTTCCCTGCACCAGCCCTTAGGTACCTTATGCACCAAGAGCCGTTGGCACCCGCACCACAGGCACCATCGGCACGTTAGGCACCCTAGGCACCTTGCGAAAAGCCTCCCGGCGAGCCCGCCACGTTCTCCTGTTCGCCTTAGCCATCGGCATCGGCCTCGTTCTCGCCGACGTGCGGCGTCCACCGGCCGAGCAGCTCACGTCACGCGCGGCCGTCGCAGGGATCCACGCGTATCAGGCCACACTCTCGCGGGCGTACGACCGGATGGGGATACGGTGCCGTTTCACCCCGACGTGCAGTCACTACGGCGAGGCCTGTATCCGACAATTTGGCGCCGCCCGCGGTGGATTGATGGCTCTGAAGCGGGTGCTTCGATGCGGGCCCTGGACTGCCGCGGGAACGGTCGACCCGCCACCGACGGCATAAAGGACTGTTTACAGCAGTGGGACTGTTCACAGCAGTAGGACTCGGCGCTTCGCGCCTCGTAAGGGGCTCGCCGTTCGGCTCGCCTTTCTCCTCGTCTCACCAATTGCTTGAAGTTCGAGCACCTGCTCGGTAGAAAGCGAAAGCCGAGCCGAACGGCGAGGCCCACACGAGGGCGAAGCCCGAGTCCCACTGCTGTGAACAGTCCCGCTGCTGCGTGAGCGGTCCTTACTGTCCCTTCAGATAAAGGGCCCGCCCTTGCTCATTGAGCAAGACCCAACACGCGTAGGCACCGAGCGCCGTGCCGAAGGGAAACAGGACAAGGTTGATGACGCCCAGACCGAGCGCCATGAGGCGCGCCCAGTGGCGATAGCGCCGGAGCGCGGCGCCCAGCCACAGGTGCATCACGCCCCAGAGCAACGCGAGTGCGCCCAGCGTGGCCAGGGTGACTGCGGTCAGCCCGGCCGCGAGGTTGGGTCCGCCCGTCGGCGGGCTGCTCTCCCGCGCGATCACGAGCGCGCCAATGAAGAGCGCGAGGCATGCCAGCCCGACGAGCGCAAAAATAGCGCCCCATGCAAGATAGAGCAGGCCAAGGAAGTCAGCGTGCCGCTTCACGCCAGGCGGCTACGTCACCGCGACGCGCACTTCGATACGAGTCCGGGGCCCGCGCGGGGGCGAGACGCTGAAGGCGAACAGCGCGCCGTGGGAGACGCCCGCCGGGAGTGAAACGGTCAAGGTCTGACGATGACAGGCATGACCGGTGCCGTGGCAGCCCTGGCACGCGTCGCCCCACACTTCCCCACGTCCCCCGCAGCCTCGACAGGTCAGGCGCACCTGCACCTCGAGCGGCACCGCCGCGCCAACTCCCGCCTGTCGTCGCGACAAATGAATCTCGGCTCGCAGCGAGTCCATCCCTCCATCAGATTCAACGAAGGCGTGGCGCATCCGCTCGACTTTGTCGCTCACTGCCGGAAAGTCGATCGCGACCTCGTCGGCGAGCGAACGAGCAAACTCGCAATCAAAGGAGCCCGATCGCTCGACTACGATCCACCGATCATGCACGCGCCACTGGTTTTTCACGAGCCTGACCGTAGCGTAGGAGTCCTCTCGTGCGATGTCAATTCATAAAGGACTGTCAGCAAGGTGCCGGTGTGCCCAGGCTGCCTAGTGTGCCTAGGTGCTGGTGACTAAGGTGCGTTGGTGTGAAGGGTGCATGCGTGCTCAGTCAACGCACCTCTGGCACTAGCCCTTTGGCACCTTATGCATCAAGAACCTTTGGCACCCGCACTACAGGCACCATCGGCACGTCAGGCACCCTAGGCACTCTGAGAGAGCGAATAACGAGAGGTGAGCGGCCAGTGAAGCGCGTCAGCGCGCGCCGATGGTGAGGAGGACTTCCCGACGCAGGGTGTCTTCGACCTGCTCGAAATCCAACGCAGTTTCACACTCATCACACAGTACTTCGAACACCGCGGGGCGGCTCTCTTCTGATACCTCGACCCGACCGTCGTCGAGTTGCACGACATGCATCTGTAGGGTCTTCACCTGAAAATTCTTCGTATTCCCGCAGTTCGGGCAGGTCAATGCCACGCCTCGAGCTCCTCTCTCCCACAAAAATCCGAGCAAGATCAGGCCGCAAGAAGCGGGCCATTCGCCGGATGTACGAAAGGGCATTGTATGAGATGGCCTGAGCGGAGTGCAACGCGAAAGGCCAGAAGTCGCGCAAATCGTCGCGTTTTCTGCGCGTTTTTTTTAAGCTACCGGCTGAGCCGGTCGGGCTCGCTCCCGCCCAGCCCCAGTAAACGCCCGGTTTGATGCTGTGAATACAGGCAATGCGGCCCGCGCGCCTCGAGCGCGATCAGCTCCACATCCCATGGCTGCGTCTTGTAGACGGCTGCAACGCAGCCGCACGGCAGCGCATGCAGCGCATCGAGCGCGTATTGGGGGGCATGACGGGCGCGAGTCTCGGCGGAGCGGCGCATGTCGGTCTCCCTGCAGAACGACCGCTCGAGCGACGACGATGCCTCGGGCGGAGGCTGGCGGCTGGTACTAAGTTAGACGCCGCGATCGCTGGAAAGTTGCTGAGGCGGGCGCTTCGCCGGTCTGCCGCCCGTCGCCGGTTTGTCCGCCTCCGCCGCCGAATCAGTCCACATAAATCACCTGCCCGCGCACAAGCGTCCCCGGCGCAAGCTCCCGAGCTGCGGCGACATAGATGTCCAGCTGCCGCCCGTGCATCTCGGATCGACGTCCAGACTTGACCTCGATCACGTCCACCGTGCCGTCCGATCGTTGGGCAAGGCAATCGATCTGTCCGCGCACGATGCCGCCGTTCGGTTGCCGCAACGAAAATGGCACTTCGAATCGACGCCACCGAACGCCCTCCGCATCGTCCAGCACTTTGCGTATCGTAGGGTCTGCTCGCAAGCGCGCAAGCGCACCCAAGGCGCGATCGACGGCCGCTGCCAGATTCTCGACAAGCACACGCTCGTCAGGCCGCAGCAGCCTTTCCAAGGCCGCACGATCGTCGACGTCAGACTTGTGGAGCCAGCCGGTCGCGAGCGCTCGATGAATGAGAATGCCGACAATCTCCGGGGCTTCCTCGACTTCTTCCTGACTCTCACCGTCTTCGGCGGGCCCCGAATGGGACACAAAGCCTTCTGCGGCCAGAACCGTTGCTGACTGGCGCGAAGGAGCTTCGCTCGTCAGCGGCGCGAAGGCATCGACAACCGGCTGGACTTCTGACGCCTGAGCCAATTGCGGCAACTCCGCCGCGCGGCGAACGATGTGAAGGTCGTGGCGACCCGTGGGGCCATCCCACGCGATCGTCGGATCCGCTACCGAACCGGCGGCGCCGATGACCGCCGCGAGGCTGGATGGCAACGTCCGACCAAGGCCGCCTCTCCCAGGCGCGAAGCGACCGCCGCTGTCGGTGGTCGCCGCCAGGTAGAGTCGGTCGCGAGCCCGAGTGAGAGCAACATACAAGAGACGCTTGCTTTCCTCCGCTTCACGCGCTTCGAAATCGCGATCGGCATCGCTTTCGTGTTCGCCGATGGCAACGGAGGGGTCCTCGATGTCTTCCCTGCCAAACGGCGCCGGAATGACGCGAATCGAATCGACTGCGCCTCCGCTTCCGCGCTGCAGATTGACGATGAAGACGACGGGGAACTCGAGCCCCTTGGCGGCGTGGGCAGTCATCAGGTTTACAGCATCGATTGCATCGACGATTGCGTTCGACTCATCCCCGCCGGCCACCACCTCGGCGAAGTGGTCAACGACCCGGCCAAGCGTGGCATAGCCGCGGTTCTGTATTCGACGCACTAGCGCCCGAACCTTCTTCAGGTTTTCACGGGACTGCCGGTGCGTCGGGCCCGAGATCTCAGCCGCATAGGCTGACTCGGCGAGCACACGGTCCAGAAGCTCTGACGGTGTCAATCGATCGACCAGCGGTAACCAGGATGCCACCGCGGTGCGCGCGAGCACGAGCCGCTCACGATCGACAGGATGAAGCTGATCGATCACGACCGGCACGGCCGGATCGACGAGCGAGGCAGACAGGCGGGGTGCCAGCCGCTTCAATGCCTCGTCCGAGAGCCGGACGACGCGGGAACGCAAGACGGCGGCAGCGTTCAGCTCCGATTCGGGTCGGGCCAGGAACGACATCAGCGCGAGCACGTCCTTGATCTCTGGCGCATCGAAGAACCCGAGGCCCTTGTAGACGTAGTACGGCACCCTCCTGCGCGCCAGGGCCGTTTCGAACAGGGTATGGCCATCGCGGGTGCGAAACAGCACCGCGATGTCGCCCGGACGAATCGCCCGTCGAGTACCGGTCTCGCGATCGCGGACGGTAGCGCCGGTCGCTAACAGCAGCGCGATTTCATCGGCCACCGTCTCGGCCTGCTGCTCGTCGGACGCCGCCGTCACGAGTCCCAGGGCTGACGGTTCTCGCGCTCCAACGGACGTCAGCGGAAACTGGTCGTCGTCGCCGTACCGAAACGCGTCAGTCCGCTCCACCACCTTGTCGATGGCAGTGAATACGTCATTGATGAAGGCGAGCAGCTCGCGCACCGACCGGAAGCTCCGCGTGATCGCGGTTCTGACCTGACCGATCGGGCGCAGCGCCTCGATGTACCGTGACGCCTCGTCGAGCACGGCCACGTCCGCGTCACGAAAGCTGTAGATCGACTGCTTGCGGTCGCCGACGATGAAGACCGATGGTTCGAGATCACGCTCGGCGAGACCCCAGCCGGAGGCCCACGATCGAATCAGGAGCTCGACCAGCTCCCATTGCGCGCGACTGGTGTCCTGAAACTCGTCGACGAGCACGTGCTGGTAGCGCGCTTCGAGCTTGAAGCGACTTCGTGAGAATTCCTCCATCTGCGACAGCAGTGCGAGCGTGCGTTGCAGGACGTCGGAAAAATCGAGCACTCCGTGCTTCTGTAACGTCCGTTGGTATTGTTCGAGCGCCACTGCCAAGAGCTGCCGAACCGCACGAGCGAGCACGAAGTTGATGTCTTGCCGGTAGGCATGCAGGGCTTGAGCGAGATACGGACCAATGGTTCCTACGAGCGCCAGATGGCGCTCATAGTCAGCGCTCGACCGAAAGTCCCCCTTTTTGTACAGGAGGCGCTTCCTCGGCATGCCGTCCTGCGTCAAGACGTGGTCACGAACTCGTTCGAGAAGCGCCTGGGTCGCCGCAGGCGAGGGAGGAGGCTCGGCGAGAAGCTGTCGGAGGTCACTTGCGAACAGCCGAAACCCCGGATGGTCGGGGCCCGTGCGCAGTACGGCTGACAAACCGCCGGGTGCGCTGGAAAAAGCCGTACGAATGCGGGACAACAGCTGTGCGACCGCCTCGTCGACGGTGGCATGCGATCGATGGCGAAGAAACCGGCCAAGCGCGTCCCACGTGACCAGGCGCCGGTCGATCAAGCGCGTCAGTCCTTCGCGCAGCCGAAACTCGCCGAGATCCGCGAAGAGAAGCGCCATCTCGGTCTGGCGGGAGGCCAGACCGCGACCGATTCGCAGCGTGCGGTCGAGCGCTTCGCCCACGAGACGCGGTGTTTCGGTTTCGTCTGCAAGGTCGAACCCAGGATCGACGTCCGCTTCGAGGGGGAACTCGCGAAGCAGGGCGAGGCAAAACGCATCGATGGTTGAAATCGAGATGTCGGTCACGCTCTCGCGAATCTCGCGGGCGAGCTCGGGCACAAAGCGTCCCTCGCGCTGCTGCTTTGCCAGCTCCTCGAGAATTCGCTGCCGCATTTCGGCGGCGGCCTTGCGCGTAAATGTGATCGCCAGGATGTTTCGTGGCTTGACGCCCGCCACCAGCAGCCCCACATAGCGGTCGACAAGAACTCGCGTCTTGCCTGTACCGGCCGACGCTTCGAGCGCCACGTTGCGGGAGGGATCAATGGCGAGCGCACGGGCCGCCGCATCGCGCGCCTCGAGCGGATCGCCGCTCTCGAAGTCGAATCGTGGCTGCTCGCTCATGAACCGTTGCTCTCGGTGCGCTCAACGATTTCGAGGCGACACACCGCTCGGTACGGGCATGGACCACAAAGCGAGCGCTTCGCCGGACTCGGCGGAAAGCGACCACGCGCGATGTCGTCCAGCGCCGTGACCAACCGGCCCTGCGCATCGTCGAGCAGTTCGTCGAGCGTCCGGCCCCTGGCCCGCAGCGGCACGACAGCCTTCTCGCCCTCGAACGACAAGTAGAGCGCTTCGCCGATTTTCCACGCCTGGTCGACGCGATGGGCCCGAAGCGAATCGCGCGCGCACAGGCTGTAAATCGGCAACTGCAACGCCTGTTTCAAATCGGGCGTCTTTTTCGACTTGTAGTCCACCACGCGGAGGGTTCCGTCCGCGAGAAGATCGATGCGATCGGCCTTGGCGCTCAACTTCACCGTCCGCGGCTCGTGCGACGATGACTTGAACGTGAACTCGCCCTGGAGTGGGTACTCGAGCAACCGTTCGGTGATCGGAGTCGAGCGATCGGCTTCCATCGCGAACACGCGATACGCGATGCCCGGGCTGACCGCCGATCCCAGCAAGCGATTGCGCTCGAGCGCCGCTTCGGCCGGCGACAAGTCGGCCAGTGCTGTCTCGCACAGCGAATCGAATACTTCGCGAGCCTCGTTGAGCTGATCGGGTTCGATGCGACCGTGGCCGCGTCGTTGCCATTCACTGAAAAATCGCTCCCACAACTCGTGAAGGAATCGGCCTCGTTCGAGCGGCGTTCTCGTATCTTCGTCGTCAGGCTGCTCTTCGAGCTGCAGCACCTCGGATCCGAAGAACCTGAACGGGCAGTCCAGGTAGCGCTCGAGCCGGCTGACCGACACCCGTGGGAGGTTCCAGGGGCCGATGTCTCCACGGAAGGCATCGGACGGTCGCTCCTCATCGGCCAAGCGCGCCGCGGCCCAGCGAGCCGCGCTCCCTTCGAGGCCGGCCGCGCACCGCGGTTCGAGCGCGAGCCCATCAGATCTCGAGGCGCGCACGGCTGAAACGTCTCGGCGTTCGGTCACGAGCGCCAACTGCGCCACGTCTTCGAGCAGAATCGATGGCTCGACGACGGCATCGTTTTCGAGCGCGAAGGTCGACAGCCGAACCGTGAAGGCGGCTGATCCAAGCAAGTCTTTGAAAGCGGCGCGGGCACTCTGGAGCGCATCGCGATCCCGTCGTCCGGGATCTGCGATCGCTGGCAACGGCTCCAGGAGTGACATCAAGGACGCTGGATACAGGACGTTTCGCCGCACACGTTCGGGCCATTCCCCGTCAATCAGCCCCACCAGTTGCACATCGTCGAAGTCTCCGTATCGAGCCGACTGCGCATCCACGATCTGGAGTCCCGTCTGCCCGGTCCGGGCCGCAAACGTCCGGCTTCCGAGCCATCGCTTGACCAGTGCGGTGAGCACGACCACGTCTCCGCGAGCTTCAGGATCGTGGCGTTCGTACGCATGCTCAAGCGCGCTCAGAACTCCCAGGACCGCCGCTCGCACTCGGGCGCGACGCACCTGCAGGTCATCGCCATCGTCGGCAGTACGATCAAACCTGCGCAGCCAGTCGATGAGCGTCGAAAGTTGAGCCGTCATCAAACGCTCGTCGGCGAGAGGACGAAGCGTCTGAGCCGCTCGAAGAGCGGCACGCGCGGCCGGCAGCGCCAACTGCCGCCTTCGTTCCTCTCGCGAGCCAGTCGCTGAGTTCGCGGACCACTGCTCCACCAGAGCGAGCAGACGATCCAGCCCGCCCAGATACCGGGCGTCGGCCAGCGCGTGATCCAATGCCATCAGCGAGACAGCCGTGGCCTCATCGGCCGGAGCCTCTTCGTCGGCGACGGCGGCGAGCCGAACGTGAGGCGATCGGAGCAGCGCCAACAGTGAAGTCCGCGTGAACTCAGCGGCGACCGCGTCGAGCGCGAGATCGACGACGGCGGCATATGGCTCGGATGCCAGCGGCAGAGTGTCGAGAGCCTCGAACGGAATCAGCGCGTCCGCAAATACATCTCGCGCGAGATAGAGATAGGGCAAAGGCCGGCGAACGACCAGTGCCGTGCGGTGGAGGGGGGCAGCTCCCACGCTCACGCGCTCGCTCTTGAGCCGTCGAGCAACAGCGATCAACTCCTCTTCTCGATCGCGGTGCATCAGGAACAGCTGATCGGCGCTGCTCGCGTCGGCGGCGCGGCCCGCGACAAGGGTCGGACGCGCGTGTCGCACCTGGTGGGAGCGAACCTCGTCGAGATCGGGCAGCGCGGTATGTAACCGCTCGAGATACCCCGAAGCCAGCACGGCCTCGGTGCACACGATTTCGAGCTCCTGAAGGTTGGGGAGTCGTGTCAGCAAGTCGAAATCGGCCGGCCAGAGCCCGTCCGGATCCGCGATTCGATCTCCGACGGTAACGACAACCCTTGCGACAGGCCGTTCCAACGCCACGGCAAGTGCGTGCTGCCGCAACCCATGTTCGTCGCCGCATCCTGCCAGGGCAAGGTGTTGTTCGTAGGCACGAAATGTGGCCGCGAGAAACTTCGTTTGTTGCAACAGTCGGGCAGCGCCGCGATCGGTCTCCTGTTCCCGTTCGAGCTCATCGAAAAAGTTGCGCTCGAAGTCGCCGACCGTTCGACCCAGCCGTCGAATCTGGTCATACAAGGCGAGCATCTCGGCGACCAGACCGGGGCGCATCTGAAACGGCGGCGCGACCCCTGCATCGCTGATCTGACGGGCCTTGGCCGCCAGAATGACCTCGCGTTCGGTGGGTGCCAGCAGGGTGGGTGCCGGCGTGAGACGGGCAGCAATCTCATCGTACAGATCCTGACGAGGGCCGATGAACGGCCACGCGAGAGCCGGTCGCGAACCTCGGAGCCCTCGGTCTTCGACCGTGCGGCGCAACTGTTCGGCCGCCGCTCGGGTAGGAACCAGGACAAACGCGCCGCCGGCTTCAGCCAGCGGCAGGTCCAGAATCCAGTCAGCAATCGTCGAGCGGAACGCGGCGAGGTCGGGGACGCGGTGCAGCCTGGTTCGTCGTGACGTGATCACGGCTGCGAGGCCGCGCGCGCGGTCAGCGGCGGCCGCATCGCCGCGTCGAGATCGGCGCGGCCGCGGGCGAGCATCATGATGGCGCCTGCGGCCGCGGCGGACGCCTGCTTGGCCAGCGCCACGTCGGCGTGGCTCACCGCATCGAGGCGGAGTTGGACTGCGCTCTCGGCCAGCGCGTACGCACTCTGGAACACCGAATGGATCGCGGCGATCTCGGCCGGGACCTTCACCAGCGCAAATTGTCGCCCGGCCTGGGAGAGTCGTTGCGCCAGCAGGCGAAGCGTCTGCGGTGCCGGTCCAGCGAGCAAGCGGATGTCGTCGAGGCTGTCTCGCGATCGCGACAAGGCCTGGACGTACGTCTGCGACGCGCGCTGGTATCGACGCAGGCTCTCGACCCTGAGAAGCCATTGGTCATGCGCCAGTCGCAGCCGATGCGCGGAGTCGAGATGGGCATCCAACGTGGCGACGATAGCGGCGAACTCTTCCGGGCGCTGACTCCCGAGTTTTTGATCCTCGGCGCGCAACCGCTCGCGCAGTCCCTCGAGGCTGCGAATGTCGGCGCGTTCGACCAGCCGCGAGGCCTCGGACAGGGTGGCGGCCCGCAACTGACCGTAGAGCCCGTCCACCCTCTGCTCATCGGCGATGCCGCCGAGCGCTGTGGACCGAATCGTGCTCGCGAGATTCGCGGGCAGCAGATCGACGGCGCGATCGAGCATCGCCAAAACGGATTGCAGCAGCGAGACTTTTTCGGCCGGCGACGAGACGAGTGTGGCGGCCGTCATCAAGTGCTGCACAACCTCCGCCTGATTGGGAGGCGCCAAAAGGGGCTCGCGCGGCGGCTCGGTCGAAGTCGACAGCGACAGGTCGAACCGCCCTTGCCCCTGTCCTTTCCCAGCCGATGCCTGCAGGCCGGCAATGACACCGTCCAGCACGCCTATGATTTCCTGGACCTCTGCGGCCCGGTAGCCGTAGTGCGCACCCGGCCACTCGCGGAGCGCTTGCCTTGCTCGTTCGGCTGTCTTGAGACGTTCGCCGGGGTCGCTCAAAAGGGCCACCTGGTTGAGCGCGGTGGCGACATCCTGACTCAATCGGGCGAAGTCGCCCTCCCCCTGCGTCGCTGCGTAGCGGGCGGCACGCACTTCGTTCGCGTAGCGTTCGGTCCGAGCCAGGTCCACGCGATCGAGCGGCAGCGACACCAGATGCAGGTCCGGGGTCTCGCTCGTCGGCGACAGCGGCATCGAGAACACCACCAGGTTGTCGACGCGGGCCCACTCACCGAAGCTCACGAGCGCCGTGCCGTCGCTGAGAAAGACTCGATAGTGCGGTTGGGACGACTCCTGGGCGTCGGCCGGCCACGCGAGCGTGAGAGCCCACGCTGCCGCCGCAAGTGTCGCGAGCCGCCTCATGTCTGTGCCAGCGTAGTGGCGCGACCTTCCGGGGTCAAGGAATGCCTGTGTTGAAAACCTGTGGAGCATCGGTGGAAAGGCTGTGGACGCACAGACACGAAAAAAAAGTTCGGCCGCGATCTCACGAAAAACCGGTGCCCGAAAGCGCCGCACCCGCGCTTCGGTACTCCCTTCGCTTGTTTCAGTGTGTCGCGCATGCGACAGTCTCCCCTCGCCTTTCGGTCGCCAAAGCCTCGTGAACGTCCATCGCTACGAAGAACACATTGCCGGGCGCACCTACCTCATCGAGGTGCGTGCGGTGTCCGACGCCCGCTGGCGGGCGCAAATCGCCCGGCGGCCCGGCCTCCCCACCTCGATGATGCCGTTCTACGGAGCCACGCCCCAACAGGCCGCCCAGGAGCTGAGCCGGTGGCTGGCGCTGGTGTATAACGGCATCAAGCAATGATGACCGCTTCGGGTCTGCCGCGCACACTCGCGCTGAGCGCTCTGCTCTTCGTTTGGACGGCAACGGCCGGCGCCCAGACGGCTCCTCACGTGCATATGGTTGCCACTGGCGGCACCATCTCCAATCGCGAGGGCGGTCGGCTCAGCGCCGAAGACCTGGCCAAGTCGATGCCGGGGCTGGAACGCCACGCCCATCTCACCTACGAGCAGTTCGCCAACGTCGCCAGCAGCCAGTTGACGCTCGACCAGTGGATCAGGCTTGCCCGCCGGGTCAACGAGCTGTTCGCAGACGATTCGAGCCTGGCCGGAATCGTCGTGACCAGTGGCACCGATACGCTCGAGGAGACCGCCTTTTTCCTGCATCTCACCGTGCGCGACCCCCGACCGGTGGTGGTCGTCGGGGCCATGCGCAATCCGAGCACATTGGGCTACGAAGGCGCCGCTAACTTGCTCGAAGCCGTCCGTGTGGCCGCCGAGCCCGCCGCGCGCGGCCAGGGCGTGCTGGTCGTGCTGAACGACGAGATCAATTCCGCTCGCGACGTCACCAAGACCGATGCGCTCCGACTGCAAACGTTCCAAAGCCGGACGCATGGGCTGCTCGGCGTGGTCGACCGCGATCGCGTGGTTTTCTTTCGACAACTGGTGCAGCGCCACACGACCAAGAGCGAATTCGACGTTGCGACCGTCAAGCAGTTGCCACGTGTCGACGTCGTGATGGTTTATCAAGACGCGCCCGGCGACCTGATCAAGGCCGCGGTCGATGCCGGCGCGAAGGGAATCGTCATTGCCGGCGCCGGGGCTGGGGGCATCAGCGGGACGCAGAACCAGGCGCTCGACTACGCCGCCGAAAAGAGCGTCTTCATCGTCAGCGGCACGCGCACCGGGGCTGGCCGCATCGCACCGCAAACGCCGCGCCCCACGACACAGGGGAATGGCGGCAATCAATCGCCGACACCCGCGCAGCAACGTCGCCGGCAGTTCACGATTGCCGCCGAGGATCACGCCCCCCTCAAGGCTCGAGTGCTGCTGATGCTGGCGCTGACGATGACCACGGATCGCGCGGAGATTCAGCGCATTTTCGCGGAATACTGAGGCTCACGGTCCACGGCCGCCAGTCTACGGTCCACGGCCCACGGTCCCCGGCCCAGGTTCTCTCGGTCCACGGTAAGGCTTCGCCACGAACCCACGAGGAAGAGACGATGGCCTACCGTAGGCCGTAGGCCGAAGACCGGCGACCGCTCTTATCAAGTTTTCGTTGCGGTCACGGCCGCGTCGAACCGCGCCGCGTAGCGGGCCGCCTCCGAGGTTGATCCTTGCCATTGCAACTGGTCCACCGAGTCGAACAGTGGAATCTCGGTACGGAGCGTCGCAAGGTCGCGAAAGAGCAGCGCCCGATCGTGCTGCTCGGTTAACGTGCGCGACAGGGCCGAGGCGTTCGTGGCATTCACCTTCCACTCGCGCCAGTCGGCTGGAATGGATTCGAGATGGTGGAACCGAGCAAGCACCGCCGCCGTCGACTTCACCCCCCAACCCGGCAAGCCTGGGTAACCATCGGAGGCATCCCCCACCAGCGCCAGATAGTCGGGAATAGAGCTCGGTCGGACACCGAACTTGGCGATGACACCGGCTTCGTCTCGAATGGTGCGCTTTCTCCGATCCATCTGCACGACGCGCTCGCCCTTGACGCACTGCGCAAGATCCTTGTCCGGTGTGCAAATCACCACACGGCTCACGCGGGAGTCGGCTGCCGCGACGAGCGCGGCCGCTGCCAAGGCATCATCCGCTTCGTATTCGACCATTGGCCACACGACGAACCCGAAGGCCGTCAGGGCTTCCTCGAGCAGCGTGAACTGCGACAACAGGGTGGGCTCGACGCCAGCGCTGGTCTTATAGCCTCGCCACAAGCGATTTCGGAATGATTCGATCACGTGGTCGGTGGCGATGCCGAGATGTGTCGCGCCGCCTCGGTGCATGGCCAGCATCGATCCGACGACGGCCCGGACCGCACCTACCTCGCGACCCTCCTTATCACGGGCCGAGGGCACCGCGTAGTAGTGCCGAAACAACTCATAGGTACCGTCGATCAGAAAGACTTCCACGGTTGAGATCTCTATGATTTCACGCTTCGCTTGTAGACTGATCGTATGTCAGTCTTCAGCAACCCTGCTGCCGGCACGCCGGAGCAGACGCGCGAGTACGTCAAGGCGATCCTCGCGTTGCTCGGCGATCGCGATCCGATGGAGGTGCTTCGGGCGACGCCCAACGCGATGACCCAGGCCGTCATTGGCCTTTCACTCGACCAACGTCGTCAGCCGGAAGCGCCGGGCAAGTGGTCCATCAACGACATGCTTCAGCATCTGGGCGATTCGGAGATCGTGTGGTCGTGGCGGATGCGCCTGATCCTCGCGCAAGATCGGCCGACATTGACCGGCTACGACCAGGATGCCTGGGCCGCGAGACTCGGCTACGGCGAAGCCGCTTCGGAGGACGCACTCGAGTTGTTCGGCGTCCTACGGCGCGCCAATCTTCGACTGCTCGCGCGGGCCACGCCAGCAGATCTCCTGCGTGTGGGTCTCCACACCGAACGCGGTGAGGAAACCCTGGAGCATCAACGTCGGCTGTACGCGGGTCACGACCTGCTGCACCTGCGACAACTGGCGCGCATTCGTGGCACGATCTCGGCAGCAACCTGACAGCGGTCACGGCGAGGCGGAAGAATTTAGCCACGAAGGCACGAAGAACACGAAGTCTCTTGGCATTTCTTTCTTCGTGACTTCGTGCCCTTCGTGGCTACGTATTCATTTCCCAAACGCGTATAACGCGGACGTGGTTCTCACGTAAATGCGCCCATCGGCAATCGCGGGCGTGGCGTAGGTGTCCTCCCCGAGCTCGTTCACGACTTTGGGCGTGAGGTCGCCCCCGGGTGGGACGACGACCACCGCGCCTGCCTCGCTGGTGAAGAAGATGTGACCGTCGGCGGCAATCGGAGAGGCGAAGTGCGGTCCCGGTGCGCCGGTCAGACGCCCCTGCTTGATGAGCGCGCCGGTTTCGGGGTTCAGCGTCGTGATGATGCCGTTGTCGTTGATCATGTAGAGGATGCCGCCGTAGAGCAGCGGTGAGGGCAGTTGCGGCACGCTGCGGTGGTACTTCCATCGAATCGCTTGATCACTCATGTCGCCCGATCCGCCGAGGCGAATCGCGAGCATCCCGTTCTCGGAGTCGAGGGCGGCGCGGTAGTAGGCCCATTCGTCTTTCGACAATGCGCCATCGAGGTTCAGATCGGCGACGTCGAACCAGAACGCTTGCGTGAACTTCGGGAACTCCGCCTTGGAGAGCAAGCCATTGCCATCGGCATCGGCGGTCTTCCACACCTCTTCAGCAACTGGAACGGTCACCTTGTTGCCTGGGTCGTTGACCGGCGCCCCATATCCGTTGACGTAGATCGTGTCGCCGCCAATCACAGGCGTGGACTTCATCTCGAACGACAGGCCACCAACCCACCAGAGCTTGCGACCTGTGGCCGCGTCGTAGGACGTGAGGAGGAACGATCCGGGGATGATGATTTGGTCCTTGCCGTCCGGGCCGCGCCAGAGGATCGGCGTCGAGTGGCCGCTCTTGGCTTCGGGGCGATCGACCTTCCACGCCACGCGCCCCGTCCGCTTGCTGACCGCCATCACATAAGAGCCAAGGCTTTGGTCGCAGACGAGGACGAGAAGATCTCCCACGATCACAGGCGACGCACCCATACCGTAGATGTTGTTGAACGGGCCGAGCGGCATGGTCCACAACTGCTTGCCCGCCGCGTTGTAGGCAACAAGGCCGTAGTCTGGAAAGAAGACATAGACGCCGTCGGCTTCGACCGCTGGGCTCGGCGACGCCGGGTTGTTTCGCTTGTCGACGACTTTGGTTTTGACCTGCGGCGCAATCCGCTCCCAGATCACTCGACCCGCCAGACGATCGATGGCGAGGGTGACGAGCTGGTCGTCGCGAAAGCCGGTCAGGTAGACGCGATCACCCTGGAGGATCGGTGACGAATGGCCTTGCGGCAGCGCGAGGCGCCACAGCAGATTCTTGGTCGGACCAAACTCAATCGGAACGTTGGTCGCGGTCGAGATCCCGGATCCGTTCGGGCCCCGGAAGCGCGTCCAGTCGGGTGGCTCGGCGGCGCTGAGGGCGGTCGCGGCGAGGGCCACTACTGCAAGCGCACAAGAGGTCTTCGCCAATCGTGACAGCATGGGCGAAGTATAAGGGGTCGACCCCCTTTCGCCCCTATTTGCGGACGAATCGCAGCGGCTTCTCGCTCCCCTTATAGAAGATCTGCAGAATCGACCCCTCGAGCGTGAAACGCTCGGCGCTATTCAGAGCCTCGAAGTATCGCTGCTCCTGATTCATCGCCGCATCGTCACAGGCCATCAGTGTTGCGCCGACCGGCCCGATTTTGATGTTCGTCCCCGACGCGACTGAGGTCCCGAAGAATCGATTGCACGAACCCTGTCCGGCAATCTTCCCGCCTTCGGCGAACTCGAGCGTCGCTTCGATCTTGTCGAGCACACCGGCGCCGCCAAGATCGTCGAGGCGCCAGGCCGTTCCTTCCAGAACATCCGTCGTTTTCGCAATCTCGGTCGTCGGACGCACCAGCAGGAGTTCGACCTCCGTAGGCTGGCCCTGTGTGATCACGAGCTGATCCTGGCCGGTCGTGAACAGAATCTCCCCCGCGTCCCGAATAACCGCCTGCACGGCGTACGAATGATCGGCGACGATTCGGCTGCGCTCGTACTTGAGCTCGAACGGAATGGGCATTTGACGGCCCTCCGCAAGAACGGCCGTTTCGGCAACGATCGGAGCGGCGAGAGCCAACGGCGAGAGATCCCTGATCCAGACTTCGAGCACCGCGTCGCGGGGAATCTCGACGCCCTCACGATACGTTGCTGATCCTGTCAGCAGTCCGTCAGGCTCCCTGGTCGGTTTCACTCGTGGTGTGTACGCGCACGCCCCGAGCACCGCACCGCACACGATCGCAGTCAACAATTGTACACGCCACTCTACACGCGTCATCGGTCACGTCCCCCGCTGACGCCACCATCGTAGCGCGAGTGGGAAACGCGACGCAGCGGATAACGAACCGCGTACTGCTTGAACCGGAAGTCCTCGCGTCCTCGTCTAGCCGTCGGTCAGCGGGACGACCTGCACTGCCGCGTCCGGGACAGCGGTGAGAAATTTATCCAGCGTCGAGCCTCGCCACAGCAGTTCCCAGCGTGAACGCGCACTCTGACCAAAAATTACGTGGGTGACACCCTCGCGCTGAGCGAATGCCACCAGGACCGTCGGAGGGTTTGTCGGCCTTCACTTTGACCACCGTCGCGCCCAGCCGCTCGGCCAGGCGAATGTTCTCGCGCAACGCGTCTGCGTCATGCGAGTTGATTCGACTGGGTTGCTCGCGCGGCGTCTCGACGTAGACCGCATACCACCGCGAACCGAGTCGGCCGGCAATGCGCGCACCGGTCCGGATCACGCGCGGCGCCAAGGCGTTCGAGCTCATACACACCATCACGCGTTCTGGGATTAGCGCGGGCTCGAGACCCTCTCGCGCACGGTACGACGCCGCCTTCTCGCCGACTTCGTCGGCCACCGCCCGCAGCGCCAGCTCGCGAAGCGTAGACAGATTACCCTTGCGGAAGAAGTTGGAGAGCGCCTGCTCGACCTTCTCAGGTCGATAGACCTTGCCCTCCCGAAGGCGATTGCGAAGCTCCTCCACCGTTACATCGACGTTGATGATCTCGTCGGCCCGATCGAGGAACGTATCTGGTACCGTCTCGCGCACACGGATGCCAGTCGCTCTGGCGACGGCATCGTTCAGCGTTTCGAGATGCTGGATGTTCACCGCGGTCATGACGTGGATGCCGGCATTGAGGATCTCGATCACGTCTTCGTAGCGTTTCGAGTTCCGACTCCCAGGCACGTTGGAGTGCGCCAGCTCGTCGACGACCGCGACCTGCGGCTTGCGCCGGATGATGCCGTCGACGTCCATCTCCTCGAGGGTCGCACCTCGATACTCCACCGATCGGCGAGGGATGATCTCGAGATCCTTGATCTGCGTCTCAGTGTCTTTACGACCGTAGGTTTCGACGAATCCCACGACCACGTCGAGACCCCGAGCACGGAGCGCGTGTGCCTCCTGCAGCATCTCGTAGGTCTTGCCCACGCCGGGCGCCGCACCGATGTAGATGCGCAAACGCGCTCGAGCTTCTTCCTTGATGCGCGCCAGAAGCGCGTCGGCCGTCGGACGCTGGTCTGGCATCAGCACACTCCCTCGACCAATTGCGCTACGCCAAACCCGCCGCAACCAAGACGATATCGATCGCCTTGATGCCGATGAACGGCAGCACCACACCGCCGAGTCCGTAGATCAGCAGGTTGCGCCGGAGAATCGCCGCCGCGCCCAATGGCTTGTAGGCGATGCCCTTCAATGCCAATGGAATCAGACCGATGATGATCACGGCATTGAAGATGACGGCCGACAAGATGGCTGACTCGGGCGTCGCGAGCCGCATGACGTTGAGCACACCGAGCTGCGGGAACGCCAGAATGAACATCGCGGGGATGATGGCGAAGTACTTCGCCACGTCGTTCGCAATTGAGAACGTCGTCAGCGCGCCGCGCGTCATCAGCAACTGCTTGCCGATCTCGACGATCTCGATCAGCTTCGTGGGATTCGAATCGAGATCGACCATGTTGCCGGCTTCTTTCGCCGCGGTGGTTCCGGTGTTCATGGCCACACCAACGTCGGCTTGCGCCAGCGCCGGCGCGTCGTTCGTGCCATCGCCCGTCATCGCCACCAGCTTGCCTTCGCGCTGCTCACGCCTGATGAGCGTCATCTTGTCTTCTGGCGTGGCTTCGGCCAGAAAGTCGTCGACGCCCGCTTCATTGGCAATCGCGGCGGCGGTCAGCGGGTTGTCGCCGGTGATCATGACCGTCTTGATCCCCATGGCGCGCAGCGCGCTGAAGCGCTCGCGCATCCCGCCTTTGATGATGTCCTTGAGATGGATCACGCCAAGCGCGCGCGGCCCTTCCGACACAACCAGCGGAGTACCGCCCGCTCTGGCGATGCGCTGCACGAGGCCATCCAGCTCGGCTGGGAGGGCGGCGCCCTTCGCGGCCAGGTATTTCACGACCGCGTCCGCAGCGCCCTTGCGAATCGTCCTGCCGTCGAGATCGACGCCGGACATGCGCGTCTGCGCCGTAAACGGGATGAACGTCGCCTGGTGCGGCGCCAGCTCGCGGCCTCGAATGCCGTACTTCTGCTTGGCCAGCACGACGATCGATCGGCCCTCTGGCGTTTCGTCGGCCAGCGAGGCCAGTTGCGCCGCGTCGACCAGCAGGGCCTCGGCAACGCCGGGCAACGGGAGTATCTCGGTCGCCTGACGATTGCCAAGCGTAATGGTGCCGGTCTTGTCGAGAAGCAGTGTGTGCACGTCTCCGGCTGCTTCGACGGCACGTCCGGACATCGCCAGCACGTTGTGCTGGACCAGTCGATCCATGCCGGCGATGCCGATGGCCGAGATGAGCGCGCCGATCGTCGTCGGAATCAGGCAGACGAGCAACGCGATCAGCACCGGAATCGGAATCTCCGTGCCGGCATAGTACGCGAAGGGCTGCAGCGTCACCACGACGAGCAGGAAGACCAGCGTGAGGACGGCGAGGAGGATGTTCAGCGCGACCTCGTTCGGGGTCTTCTGCCGTTCCGCGCCCTCGACGAGGGCGATCATGCGATCCAGGAACGTGTGCCCCGGATCGGATGTCACTCGCACCTTGATCCAATCCGAGATGACGCGCGTGCCGCCGGTGACTGCGGATCGATCGCCGCCTGACTCGCGAATCACTGGCGCCGACTCGCCGGTGATCGCCGATTCGTCCACCGACGCGACGCCTTCGATGATCTCGCCGTCAGCCGGAATGAACTCGCCGGCATGCACCATGACCACGTCGTTTTTGCGGAGCGTGGCGGCGGGCACGTTCTCCGTTTTTCCGTCGTCCGTCAGCCGGTTCGCCACGGTTTCGGTTCGGGTTTTCCGTAGCGTCTCGGCCTGCGCTTTGCCTCGGCCTTCGGCCATCGCCTCGGCGAAGTTCGCAAAGAGGACGGTAAACCACAGCCAGAAGGCGACCTGCCCCGTGAAAAGCGGCCGTCCGGTGCCGGCAGCCAGTTCCTGGATGAACACGATCGTGGTGAGAACGCTGCCGACCTCCACGATGAACATCACAGGGTTCTTGACTTGTACCCGCGGGTCGAGCTTCGACAGCGAATCGATCACCGCCTGCCGGACGATGCCCGGATCCCAAATCGAAATCTTGCGCGCGCGTTCTGACATGGTCGTGTCCTGAAAATCTACTTGCTGGCATCCAGCGCCAGGTTCAGCTCGAGAACATTGACGCGGGCCCTGCCGAGAAACCCGAAGGTCGGCGCTTCCGTGTGGGCGTGAATCAGCTGACGAATGCGCTCGATTGGCACGCCCCGGGCCGCCGCGACCCGATTGGCTTGCAACTCCGCTGCGGCCGGAGGAATGTGTGGATCCATCCCGCCGCCGCTCGCAGTGACCATTTCGGACGGCACCTGATTGGCCGTGACGCCTTCCTGCGTCATCACGGCATCAAGCCGTTCCTGAACGGCCTTTAGGTGATCTGGATTCGAGGGTCCATAGTTGGTGCCGCCGGTCGATGCTGCGTTGTAATCGACACCAGATGGCCTCGGCTGGAAGTACTCCGGCCGCGTGAACTTCTGCGCGATCAACCGTGAGCCGATGACCGTGCCGTCGGCGCGGCGAATCAGGCTGCCTTCGGCTTGCGCCGGAAACACGGTCCGTCCGATGCCCCACAACAGGACGTTGTAGCCGCCGCCCAGGAGCACCATCGTGACGACGGTGAAGAGAATGCCGCGTTTGATTTCGGTCAGCATGGTGCGCCCCTACATCGCCAAGTGCTCGGCGATCGGTCCCAGCACCGCCACCGGCATGAACATCAGCAGGCCGAGGATGACGATCACGGCCCACAAGGTGAATCCGAACGTCGCGCTCTCGACGCTGAGCGAGCCCGCCGTTTCCGGCGCCGCCGGTTTGACGGCAAGCGTGCCCGCCAGCGCCAGCGGCGCGATGATCGGGATGTAGCGTGAGAGCAACATCACCAGACCGGTCGAGATGTTCCAGAACGGCGTGTTGTCGCCCAGGCCCTCGAAACCAGATCCGTTATTGGCGGTTGCCGAACTGAACTCGTAGAGCATTTCCGAGAATCCGTGCGCGCCGGGGTTCTTCAGCCAGCCGAGCGCCGAGCCTGGATCGGCAGTCGTCGCCCAGACGTAGCAGGCGATCGCCGTGCCCACGAGAATCGCCAGCGGATGCCACAGCAGCGCGAGGCTCGCCAGCTTCATCTCCTTCGCCTCGACCTTCTTGCCGAGGAACTCCGGCGTGCGGCCCACCATCATCCCGGCCACGAATACCGCGACGATGACGAAGATCAGCATGTTGATGAAGCCGACGCCGACGCCACCAAAAATGTTGTTGAGCCACATGCCGATGAGTGGCATCAGGCCACCCAGCGGCGTGAGCGAGTCGTGCATCGAGTTCACCGACCCGTTAGACGTCACCGTCGTGGTGACAGCCCAGAGCGCCGAGAGGCCGGCGCCGAAGCGCACTTCTTTGCCTTCCATCGAGCCCGTGGTTTGATCGACTCCCATGGCGGCGATCGCCGGATTGCCTGCCGCTTCCTGCGCTACGCCGAACGCAACCATCGGAAGGTAGATGGCCAGCATCGTCGCGAAGATCACGACCGCCAGCTTGCGCCGCGCCACCATGAGGCCAAGCATCACGACCATCGACATCGGGATGATGGTGATCGACCAGGTCTCGATGAAGTTGGAGAGCGGCGTTGGATTCTCGTACGGATGCGTCGAGTTCGGACCGAAGTAGCCGCCACCGTTGGTGCCCAGTTGTTTGATCGACACGACGCCTGCGGTGACACCGCGCGCAATCGTCTGCTCCGCACCTTCGACCGTCGTCGCCTTGGCGGCGCCCTCGAATGTCATCGGCGTGCCCTGCGACATCAGCAGCACGGCAACCACGAGCGCGAGCGGCAGAAAGAGCCGGATGGTAGCGCGCGTGAGGTCGACGTAGAAGCAGCCAAGCTGCGTCAGCCGATTACCACCAAGGCCGCGAATGATCGCGACGGCTGCGGCCACGCCGGTTGCCGCCGTCACGAACTGCAGGAAGCTGATCACGAACATCTGCGAGAGGTACGACAAGCCGGTCTCGCCGCTGTAATGCTGCAGGTTGGTATTGGTCGTGAAGCTCGAGATCGTGTTGAACGCGAGCGTCGGCTCCATGTTGCCGATGCCGTCAGGATTGAGCGGCAGCAAGTTCTGCAGCGTGACGATGGTCCATGTCGCCAGCCACATCACGACATTCGAGATCAGAAGCGAGACCGAGTACCTGCTTCCAGTCCTGCTGCTCGTCCGGTTTGACGCCAACAACCCGCAACACGAGCCGCTCGATCGGGACGAAGATCGGATCGAGCAGCGTGCGGCCCCCGGTGAACACCCTGAACATGTAGCGCCCGAGCAGCAGGCTCGTGGCGATCGTGAACAGGATGGTGACCACTATCGCGAGATATTCCGTGCCCATACCAGCCTCAGAATTTTTCCGGCCGCAGCATCGCGTACACGAGGTACACGAATGCCGCGATGCTCAATAACAGAGACAAGAGAGTCATGGCTTCACCTAGTTGCATGGAATCCTGGCCTTCAAGATGTCTAGACGCGGTCACACAGCGTGACGAACGCGAGCATCGCCGCAAACGCGGCGAGCCCCAGAACGACCATTCCCAATGCGAGCATCATCGTGAAGCCTCCTACCAGGCACCGCGCTTGTTGCCGAACCACCACACGAGTCCGACCAGAAACGTGTTCTGGTGCTCGTGCAGTTCGTCGTCTTCGGAGCCGGTGAAGAAGAACTCGTTCGACCAGTCGCGCCGATACTCGCCGCGAACCAGGAAGCCGTCGGCAAATTTGTATTCGGCGGTCGCGGTGAGGCCGTGCAGCACCTGGTCGATGCCACCGAAGAGGCCTTCGTCATCGAGTCGCTCGTAACGAAGGGCCACAGCCGCGGGATCGGACAGCTGATAGCGCGCGTATACTCCGGTGCCCTGCAACGAGAGCGCGTCATCGGACTTGGTCACTTCGTTCGTGACGTAGTTCACATCAAGACCAAAGCTGAGCGCCGAAGTAGCGGCATATGTGGCGTAGGTATCGAACACCGTGAAGAACCCGTTGGGGCCGCCGGGTTCGCCGCCGTCCGGCTGCTCTTGTCCGAAGTAATAGTTGACGGTCCAGGTCACCGCGTCGATGGGCTTGATGATGCCGGTGAAGTGGTTGCTCTTGAAGTCGTTGAAGTCTTCCGTTTGCTGGATGCCGTTGGTGAGCATGTACATCAGCGTCACCTTGTCGTGAACCGGCAGGCTGAGTCGCAGGCCCGAGTGATAGAACGGCAGGAAGTTGAACAGGTACGCGCGCGAGAAGTGATTGTTGTCCTTGGCGTAGTTGGTTTCGAAGCCGAGATTCGACGCGAACTTGCCGAAGTCGGTTTGCAGGCCGCGACCCACGGGGAATACGTACGTGCCGTATGCCTGCCAAATGTGCCGATAGACGTCGGGGCGCGGTTCGTTCGCCGGGCTGCCCTGGACCGTTTCGGTGGCTTGGCCGAACTGCAGATCGACGCGAGCACCGAATCGACGGCCCGCTTCGACATCGGGCGCGCTTTCGACGACGATGCCCGTTTGTTGAATGCTGAAGACGTTGGCGCGCGTGTCGTAGGCGCGAAGCAGATTCACGCGATCGTGAGGTTGATTCCAGTTGTACTGGTAGTAGCCCTCGAAGGTCACACCGAATTGCACGTGCGCGAACGGATTGGAGGACGGCTGAGTCGCCGGCTGCGTTGTCGCCGAGTCCTGGGCGTTCGTATCGCTCGGTGACGGTTCGACAGGCTGCGCCGGCGCGAGTGTAGCGACGGCCATGACGAATACCAGTGCGCCTGCGACTTCGAAGTGCCCTACGGATCTCATGAGGTCACGCTCCCTTCTGACTAGCTTAGGAAGCGCGCGCTCAGTTCCTGCTGAGAAGTACCCTGAGAAAGTGCCTGAGGACCGTAACTGTCAGCGATCGAAGGTGGGATCGGGCATGGCGAACCGGTAGCCCACCCACGGTTCGCTCAAGAGATATCGCGGATTCGACGGGTCAGGTTCGATCTTCTTTCGCAGCTGCGCAATCAGAGTCCACAGGTGCTCGGGCTGCTCCACGGCATTGGGTCCCCAGATGGCCTTGAGGATGGTGCGGTGCGTCAACACGCGGTCGTAGTTGCGCATCAGCAATGACAGCAGTTCGAACTCCTTGGGTGTCAGCCGGATCTCCGTCTCGCCGCGCGTCACTCGCCGGCGGTCGTAATCGATCGTGAGATCGCCGGCTCGGAAGAGACCGGTGTCCGGTTGGTCGTCGGAGACGAGCCGGCGGAGCGCGACGCGAATCCGGGCGAGCAGCTCTTCTGGGCCAAACGGCTTGGTGACATAGTCATCGGCACCGAGGTCGAGTGCGTTCACCTTGTCGGCTTCGGAGCCCCGAGCCGACAGCACCACGATCGGCACTTTGGACATCGTGCGAACTCGTCGGCAGACTTCGGTTCCTTCGAGGTCCGGAAGGCCGAGATCGAGCACGATGAGATCGGGCATGCGATCCGACACGATTCGGAGCGCATCCGTGCCCGTGCCGGCGACCTCGACATCGTATCCGCGAGATCGCAGGAGGGGCGCAACCGCGCGCTGAATCGCGACCTCGTCATCAACGAGCAGAATGCGCGCACTGGAGATCATGTGGTTGGCGAATCCGCAGGCTCTCGAGACTTGATGGCCGCCGGCACGAGAAGGGTGAACGCGGCTCCGCCTTCGGGGCGATTCTCCGCCCACACGCGTCCTCCCTCGGCGGCGAGCAGCCCACGGGCAATCCAGAGACCCATGCCCGTGCCCGAAGCGCGCGCTTTGCCGGCCGCGCCTCGATAGAACCGCTCGAAGAGGTGCGGCACATCGGCGGGTGCGATGCCAGGGCCCTGATCCCGGTACCGCAATCGTGAGCCCTTCACTATCCACCTGCGCCACGACATCAATCGTCGAGCCAAGGGGAGCGTACTGGGCCGCGTTCTCCAGCAGGTGGGCGAGCGCCGCGGCGGTGAGTCGGGGATCGACCTGCGCGGGCAGGTCTCGATCGATGGTGAGCGTGCAGCTTATGTTGTTCGAGCATGTGCTCCACCTGATCGCGAGCGGCCGCCACGACCTCGGACGGATGGACCCAACGAGGCTCGGCGGCGATGCCGCCGGCATCAATCCGCGCCATCTCGAGGAGATTCCCGAATAGCCGCGTAAGCCGCTCGACTTCGGCGAGGATGAGCTCGGTTTGTCCCGCGCGATCCTCGGTCGTCAGCCACGAGCTCTGGAGATTGCTGGCGGCGACGCGAATCGCCGTCAACGGCGTCCTCAAGTCGTGACCCAGGGAGGCAAGCAGCGCGGTCTTGAGCTCCTCGCTCTGGCGTGTCAGCTCAGCGACCTTTCGTTCCTGGAGGAACTCCGCACGTTCGATCGCAATCGCGACCAGGCCCGCCAGCACATCGAGGGTCCCCGCTTCAATCGATCGCCCGGACGCGGCCAGCAGGCCGATGGGTTTCGTCCCCACGCGCAAAGGCACCAACCGAATCGTCCGGCCTTCAGTCGTAATCGTTCGATGGCCAGAGTAGGTGCGTGCATACGCATCGAATTCGAACGACGCCTGGGCCGTCGCGAACGCCGTCGTCAGCTCGCGCGTGTCGAGAGGGGCGGTCCACGCCCCCGCTTCGAATACCTCCCAGTCGCGGGACCGCGGCAACGCAATCGCCACCGATTCGAGATCGAAGCGGCGCGCGATCGATCGCGCCAGCGTCGTCATGGCCTCGCGACTCTCGGTGACGAGCAGGACGTCTCGGCTCAAGTCGAAGAGCCGAGCCAACTCGTCGCGGCGTTCAACCGCTTCCTGCGTTCGTGCCCGCGCGACGGCCGACAGATTGCTGGCGACAAGGCTCACGGCGAGAAAGGCAATCAGGGCAATCCAGTTCTGCGGATCCGCGATAGTGAACGTCCCGACGGGTGGCAGGAAAAAGAAGTTGAAGAAGAGCATCGCTACGATCGACGTCACGACGGCGACCCAGAGCCGCGAATTGGCTGCAACCACCAGGACGATGAGAAGAAAGGTGGTCGAGACGGTGGCCGCGTTCGAAACGTGCAGCCAGTTGGCATAGCCCACCGTGACAACGGCGACAGCAGCAAGGCCGGCTGCCAGGTGGACGGCATCCCGTGAGGCGGTCACAGGCGACATGATATCCGGCCGACTTGACCGGTCTCGTCCAGAGGAGTAGCGTGCACACGACGCCTAAGCTCGCCCAACGAGGCGAACACGGGGGACCCACGTTCAGGGGCGCATCCGGAGCCAACCGGTAGAGGACTTCCAACCTCGAGCCCGTCAGCTAACCCCGTCGGCGCATTGGAGGCCTGCCTGACAACATCCGGTCGAACCAACGTCGCTGCCCTGACACTCACAGCCGTGGGTGTGGTGTACGGCGACATCGGCACCAGCCCGCTTTACGCGATGCGGGAGTGTTTTCACGGCCCTCACGCCGTGGCTCCAACCCACGAGAACGTCCTGGGAGTGCTCTCGCTGATCGTCTACGCCCTCGTGCTCGTGGTGTCGCTCAAGTACATCGCCATCGTGCTGCGCGCCGACAACCAAGGTGAAGGCGGAATCCTGGCGCTCACCGCTCTCATTCCTCCGAACTCGAGCGAGCGTCGCCAACTGCTGATTCTGCTCGGTATCTTTGGCGCGGCTCTTTTGTATGGCGACGGCATGATTACGCCCGCCATCACGGTCTTGAGCGCGGTCGAGGGTCTGAACGTGGCCACGCCTCTCTTCACCCCCTACGTGGTCCCACTGGCGGTACTGATCCTCATCGCTGTCTTCAGCCTGCAACGCTACGGCACGGATCGCGTCGGCCGCATGTTCGGACCCGTGATGGTGATGTGGTTCATTCTGATCGCGGTCCTCGGCGTTTCGTGGATTGTCGTGACTCCTTCGGTCGTCGGCGCCATCGACCCTCGGCACGCAATTACATTCTTCCGCGAGAACGGGTACCGCGGCTTCGTCATCCTCGGTGCGGTGTTTCTCGTCGTCACAGGCGGCGAAGCGCTGTATGCGGACATGGGGCACTTCGGGCGACAGCCGATCCGGCGGGCGTGGTTCGGGTTGGTGCTGCCCGCGTTGCTGCTCAACTACTTCGGGCAAGGCGCGATGCTGCTGCAGAACCCGGAGGCCGCCGCGCAACCCTTCTTCCTCATGACGCCCGGCTGGGCACTCCTGCCGGTGGTTGCCATCGCAACCGCTGCCGCCATCATCGCGTCCCAGGCACTCATCTCGGGGGTGTTCTCGCTGACCCGCCAAGCCATTCAGCTGGGATATTTCCCACGTCTCGATGTCGAGCACACGTCGACGCACGAAGTCGGCCAGATCTATGTTCCGCAAATGAACGTCTTTCTCGCCGTCTGCACGATCTTGATCGTGATCGGGTTCCGAACGTCGAGTGCATTGGCCGCCGCGTATGGCATCGCCGTGACCATGACAATGGTCGTTACCGCCATTCTTTTGCATGTCGTCGCAGTAGAGCGCTGGAAATGGCCCTTGCCCGCCGTGCTTGCGATGACGACGGTGTTCCTGACCATCGATTTCGCGTTTCTGGGAGCAAACATCATCAAGATTGCCGATGGCGGGTGGCTGCCGCTCCTGATCGGTGGGGTCCTGCTCCTCGCCATGACGACCTGGAAGACCGGCCGTCGCATCGTAGCCGAGCGTCTGACGGAGCGTGCGCTGCCATTGAAGGACTTTCTGGCGCAGATCCAGGCCAATCCTCCCGTTCGTGTTCCGGGAACGGCTGTGTTCATGACCGCGCAGCCGGCTGGCACCCCGTCGGCGCTGGCCCATAACGTACGTCACAACAAGGTGCTGCACGAGCACGTCGTGCTTCTGACCGCGCGCACCGAACCGACGCCGTTCGTGTCCGAAGACCGACGCGTCGTTGTGGAGCGGCTCGCTTACGGCATCGTCTATGCGACGGCGCTGTATGGGTTCATGGAGGACCCGAATATTCCCGAGGTCCTGGATCGCGTCCGCGCTCAGGGTGTCACGCTCGATCTCGACGATATCACCTACTTCCTTGGCAAGGAGACGCTGCTCGTCACGGCCGAACGAGGAATGGCCGTCTGGCGGGAGAAGCTGTTCGTCGTCATGGCACGCAACGCCGTCCGCGCCACCGCGTTCTTCCGCCTCCCCCCAGACCGGGTCGTCGAGTTGGGGGTTCAGGTGGAAATTTAAGCATCGCGTGAATGGGTGTTGGGCGCCCGGCCCTGCGCCCTGGCCCTGTGCCTATCGCGTCGCGGTAAATTCGTGCCGCGACAGAGCCTCGTCCAGCGCGCGCAGATGCTCCTCACAGGTCGCGGTGACGATTCGCTTGCGACCCAAGGTGAGAGCCAGCGACCGGACGTTACTGTTGCGCCGGGACAGAGTGACGATCTCACGATTGATGATCACGAACTGTTCCAGAGCCGTCGACGCGTCGGCTAGCGGCCTGGCCGCGCCATCGGTGAGTAACGTCGGCAGCCGTTTGAGTATTCGTCGTGCTTCTTCTTCACGCGCCGCCATCTGACTTTCCATTTGAGTCATCGCCGCGTCATCGGCTTCCGCGATGTGCGGTGCATGCAGGACGCGGATCTCCAGGAGCGCAGCGTGTGCGCCGGTCACCAGCGACTCGACACAGCATCTGCCGGCCGACGTCGAGTAACTTGCTGCCTTTTCGAGGGAGTCCTTGAAGGCCTTTGCGGCATCAGTTGCCGCGCCAAACGACAGCGCTTGTGCCTTGACGTTGGTGTTCTCCACTGCCAACGGCAACAGCTCATCGTCAATCCTTCGATACTCCTGAAAACTGGCTGCGAACGCCTCCAGCAGTCGAAGTTCCTCTTTGTAGTTCAGCGCCTCGAGTGTTGCTCCAAGCGAGGTGAGATCCTTGCCAACCGCCTCAGTCGCCTGACGCGACTCGTTAGCCGCCGCCGCGGCCGAGTCCTCCGCCGAGGCCATCACAGCACGGTTTCCGGTCTCAGCAGCCTTGGCGAGCTGAACCCGGAGCTCAGAAGCCAGTCGACGAGCCTCAACTAGTTGAGTGAGGACGCCTGGCGTCCCAGCACAACTGATCGACAGGGCTGTGCCCAACCCAGCCAACACTCCCGATAGTGCTGCAATTCTTCGTGCGCCCAGAACTGCCTCCCGAACCAGCATAAGGAGCAGCACTTGAGAAACTCCTGAAAACCCCGCCCTTCAGGAACTCTTCAGGAACTCTTTGGCCGGTCCTGAGGCAGTAGCTCGTAGTGTGGAATCAGGAGCATTCGTCATTGGCTCGGATCCTTGCGGCGATCGCCATCGCGTCCGTCGCTACCATTGCGGTGGCGACGTTGCCGGTGTTTGCCTCGTTTGGTGCTGCAATCGCCGCCGCCATCTCATGGTGCATCTGGCTGGAACACGCTGATTTGGCCGCCGAGAAAGCGCTCCGACCTGACGAGATTGATTGACACGGCCGAGCGCCCTCTGTATCTTCTCGTTTTTAGAAGATTTCAGTGGCCAAGAGCGACCACCTCAGCGGACTCGAAGAGCTCGCCCTGATGACCGTCGTCGGGCTTGGTTCCGACGCTTACGGTGTATCCGTTCAACTGAAGCTTGAGCGTGACGGCCGGCGCAAAGTCGCGCTCGGCGCTGTGTATGCGGCGCTGGATCGACTCGAGCGCAAGGGCTACGTGTCGTCGTCGTTTGGGAATGCCACCCCGCAGCGTGGCGGCCGGCGCAAGCGAATCTTCTCGGTGACCCCCGCGGGTGTGCGCGCTTTGCACGCGGCCCATCGGACCCACGAACGCTTGTGGCGCACCGTCGAGGCCGTCACCGGGACACGACGATGACGCGGGACGATGGGCTGGCGGTTCCTCGTCTGGCTCGGACCCTGGTTCGTCTGGCCCTGCCCCGCGATCGATTCGAGGTCATCGACGGGGACCTCGCCGAGCTGTTCGAGCTGCGTGCAGGCACGCATGGAGTGCGCGCGGCTCGGGCTCGATATTGGCGAGACGCAGCCAGCATCCTGATTCGATATCGTCGCTGGTCGAAATCGCTTTCAGGCGATGCGCAGGCACGGGCGCGCTCAACGCCGACACCACACCAGATTGGTCTCAGCCTGCGAGGCTTGGCGCGACAGCCAGGGTTCAGTGCAATCACCATCCTGACCCTGGCCTTGGGCATCGGGGCGACAACGACCGTGTTTACCGTCGCACGTGCATTCTTGAATCATCCCGAGCTCGCGCATGGTCAAGACGATCTCGTCATGGTGTGGGGGACCAATCGCGTCGCCGGTCAGATGCGCGACGTTATCTCCGGGCCGACGTTTCTCGATCTGCAGCGAGAGAATCGAGCGCTGGCCGGTCTGTCCGCCTTTCACTTCAACGACGTCACCCTCCGCGGCCGAGATCGAGCCACTGTGGTTGGCGCTCTCGAGGTAACGGCCGAGTTCTTCGAGGTCACTGGCATTCGGCCAACGCTCGGCCGGACGTTTGCACGATCGGATACAGCCAGTGACGCCAAGATTGTTGTTCTCAGCCACGGGTTCTGGCAGCGCCAGTTCGGCGGTGATCCACAAGTCATCGGGCGGAGCATCGACACGACCGATGGACGGCTTGCGATCGTCGGCGTCCTCCCCGAAACGTTTCGGTTCTTCTTTGTCCCGGACCTCGTCACGCTGATTCGGCCAGAGACGATGGCGGCCGAAGATCGCTCGTACTACTTCTACTGGCTCGTGGGACGCCTCGAGAGCGGAGCTGCTTTGGCTGAGGCCGATCAGGATCTCAACCGCGTCATGGCGGGTGTCGCCGCGGCACATCCTGCAGCTCGAGGCTGGGAGATTACGACCGAGCGACTCGAGACCGTTCTCGACGAACCAGTGCGGCCAACCATTCGGGTCGCGCTCTTCACTGCTTTCCTCGTGCTCGCCGTCGCCTGTGCCAACGTCGCTGGTCTTGTGCTCACACGACATGTCAGCCGGCGCCGGGAGTTGGCAGTGCGCGTCTCCCTTGGCGCCTCGCGGCGCCGAGTGTTCTTCGAGCTGCTTGCTGACTCGGTTTGGCTTGCTGCGGCAGGCGCTGTCGCTGGCGTCGCCGTGGCGTTGGGTAGCCTGGCCGCCCTCAATCAGCTGCTGCCGCCCAGCATCGCCATCGCCGGGTCGGCCGGCTCGATCGCCGTTCCGAGGCTCGACGCCGATATTTTTGCGCTCGGCTCCGCGGCTCTGATCGCCATGGCGACGGTGATCGCCTGTGGCGTGGGTCCCGCATGGCGTGCGAGCCGCCTGGACACGTCGGCGCGTCTCGACGTGTCGAGCCGAGGTAGCACGACCAGCGTCGCCGAACGGCGTCTGCAAAACGGTTTGGTGTCACTCGAAATGGCGCTGGCGACGACGGCGCTCGTCGTCGCGCTATTGTTGGTGCAGACCGTCGGTCGGCTGAATGCGATTGACCCGGGGTTTCGCGGCCAGGGTGTCCTTGCGATGACCATTGGGCGCGTCGATGATTTGTCGGCTTCGGCACGAGCCCGTTACTACACCGACGTTCTGCGACGTGTGATGCAGGTGCCTGGTGTCAACCAGTCAGCCTTGAACGACTACGTTCTCTTATCCAACGAGGACGACTACGAAGGCGTCGAGATCGAGGGGCAGCCACGCCTTGCCTCCGGCCAATGGCCACGCGAGGAATGGCGCCGTGTCAGCAGCGAATACTTTCGAACCTTGCGGATTCCAGTGGTGCGCGGTCGCGACCTCACACCGCAGGACACTGCTGATGCGCCGTCCGTGGTCGTCATCAATGAGGCCATGGCTCGCAAATACTGGCCCGGGATCGATCCAGTGGGTCGCCGCCTGCGGCTGACGGCAGCACCCTACGGCTGGTCCGAGGTTGTCGGCATCGTGGGCGACGTGCGCGAAGTCGGTCTCGACCAGCCGGCCAAGCCGATGATGTTCGTGCCTTACCATCGCGGCGCCCGGCCGGTGATGGCGCTCTTCGCTCGCGTCAACTCCACGAGCGATGCGATGGTGCAGTCGATTCAACAGGCGGTCTGGTCCGTCGATTCAACGCGCCCAGTGTTCGGCGTCCAGCGCGTTGATCGGCTGATCACCGACTCGATGGCCGTTCGTCGCCTCGCCGAGCGGGTGGCTGGCGCCGCGGCCCTTCTGGCGCTGGCCCTGACCGCTGTCGGCATCTATTGCACGCTCAGCTACGCGGTGTCGCAGCGTCGCCGGGAGCTCGCCGTGCGAGTAGCAATCGGCGCGCAGAAGCGACACATCGCGTGGGTCGTTTTGCGCCAGGTCGTCGCACCGACAGTGGCGGGATTGGCAGCCGGCCTCGCTGGTGCGCTCGCGGCGGCCGCATTGACTCGTGACGAACTCTACGGCATCTCTCCGTTCGATCCGTGGACGTACGGCGCAGGCGCGGTCATCGTCCTGGCCGCAGCTCTTGTGGCGTGTACAGTGCCGGCCCGCCGTGCTTCGCGCGTCGATCCTCTGACATCGCTACGGGCGGGCTGAATCAAGGGCATAGGGCACAGGGCACAGGGCGAAGGGGAGGGAATAGGGCCTCCTCGAGTCACCATCAGTTGCGGAGACATTACTTCAGCAGGCCGCGGTCGTCGAGGGTGGCCACTGCTTGCCTGGTGGCATCGAGCGGATCGACTGCCCCATCACGCCATACGGCGCTCACGAAAACGTGCCGGCGTGCGTCGCGGGTGAGAGCACCGACCAGCCAACTGACACTCGTCCCATCGGCGGCCGTCGTTGCGCCCGTCTTCGCCTGCATCTCAGTGCCATTCACCCAGGGTGCCGCCACTTTGTGGAGCCCTGTAGAGTTGCGCACCGTCCCAGGCTCCTGAGCCAATGCTTGACGAACGTACGTCAGGTGCTCAGAAGTCACGGGTAGATCGCCGGCAAAAAACCGCTTGAGAAACTCGAGTTGCTCGCTGGGAGAGATTCGGAGCGTCCCGTTGAGCCAGTACATCACCGGGTCGCCTGACGTATCGGTATTGCCGTAAGCGAATTGCCGCAACCAGCCCTTCATCCGTTCGGCACCAATGCGGACGGCAGTTCGCTGAAACAGCCAAACCACTGAATTGCTAATCGCCGATTGCAGGTCGTGATCCTTCTCCCACGCTGTCTGCCGCGAAAAGCGCTGGCCATCCCACTTCTCGATCGTGTCTTCTTTGATCGCACGGGTCTCTAACGCAATCAACGCGTGCGGGATTTTGAACGTGGACGCGGGTGACAGTCGAACGGCGCACGCTTCCTCGTCCGTACGCCATTCCGTCGCCTTGCTCGTGTCGTAAAGCGCGACGCAATGTCCGTCGACTGCGATATTGGCGGTTGGGGACTGGCAGAGCGCAACAATAAGCGCACTGGTCAACACAATCTTCGCGGCCATGATCGAATCATGGCACGGCACGCGTCGACGCGAAGGCGGAAGCACGGATATTGTTGGGCGCCACCTTCCGCCTGAAGGCGGAAGCCACGGAAATTGTTCGAGCACGCGTGGCTTCCGGCTTTAGCCGGAAGATCGGAGCCGCGATACCGCCTCAGCTTTTACACGCCACTAGATACGCGTCGACCGCGGACGCCGCTCGCCGGCCGTCGTCAATCGCCCAGACAATCAGCGATTGCCCACGCTGCATGTCGCCTGCGGCAAAAACACCAGGGACGTTGGTCATCCATCGATCGTCCCGCCAGACCGTCCCGCGATCCGTGAAGCGCACGCCCAAGTCGTCGAGCAAGCGGTTCTTCTGAGGGCCGACAAACCCCATCGCGAGCAACACGAGATCGGCGCGGAGCTCGAACTCGCTATCGGGCACCGGGTCAAAGGACGCACGACCATCGCGTACGGCACGATTGACGCGTTGGCCGTGTAGTGTCCGGACACGACCGTTGGCCCCCGAGAAAGCGGTGGTAGCCAAGGAATAGTGGCGGTCACCACCCTCCTCGTGCGCCGATGAGGTCCGAAAGATGTTTGGCCACTGCGGCCACGGATTGTCGCTCGTGCGACTCGCGGGTGGAGTTGGGAGCAATTCGAGCTGACACACCGACGCGGCGCCCTGTCGATGTACGGTTCCCAGACAATCGGCGCCGGTGTCCCCGCCCCCGATGATAATCACGTGCTTGCCGATGGCCGTGATCGCCTGGCTGTCATCAACGGTATCGCCCTGACAGCGTCGATTCTGCTGGGAGAGAAAGTCCATCGCGAAGTGAATGCCTTCGAGCTCGCGGCCGGGAACTGGAAGATCGCGTGGGCACGCGGCGCCACCGGCAAGCACGATGGCGTCGTAATCGCGTCGCAGATCGTCCGCTCGCACGTCCTCGCCCGCGTGAATGCCGGCACGAAACACGACGCCTTCGGCAGACAGGAGGTCGAGTCGGCGGTCGAGCACACGCTTCTCCAGCTTGAACTCGGGAATGCCGTATCGCAAGAGACCGCCTATGCGATCGTTTTTCTCGAACACCGTCACGCTGTGCCCGGCACGATTGAGCTGGGCTGCCGCCGCGAGCCCGGCCGGACCCGAACCAATGACGGCGACCTTCTTCCAAGTGCGCATGGGCGGAGGCTCGGGAACAATCCACCCTTCGTCGAACGCACGATCCACAATCGCCAGCTCGATCGACTTGATAGCCACGGCATCGTTGTTGATGCCGAGGACGCACGAGCCTTCGCAGGGCGCCGGGCACAACAAGCCCGTGAACTCCGGGAAGTTGTTGGTGAGATGCAGCCGATCGACCGCCGCGCGCCACGAATCGCGATATACCAGATCGTTCCAATCAGGAATCAAGTTGCCCAGCGGACAACCCTGATGGCAGAACGGCAGGCCGCAATCCATGCAGCGTGCGGCTTGACGTGTGAGCTCATCGCTCGGGTACGCCGTGTAAACGTGGTGGTAGTCGCCCACGCGCTCGGAGACAGGACGAGCCGGGGGCTTGACGCGCGAGAACTCGACAAATCCGGTGGCTTTGCCCACGTCAGGCCCCGACCAGATCGCCGAAGGCTGGCGCTTGTGCCTTGGCCGTGGCACGCGCCTCTTCGGCACGGACCCGCTTGAAGTCACGGGGGATGACGGCGATCAGCTTGTCCCGCATGGAAGGCCACGCTTGCAGCACGCGATCGCCGATCGCGCTGCCCGTCAGCACGACGTGACGCGCGATCAGCTCATGAACCCGGCTGCCCTCCTCGTCGTCCTCGAGTCGATCGAGATCCACCATTTCGATATTGCAATTGAGCGCGAACGACCCGTCGAGGTCGAGGACATACGCCATGCCACCGCTCATGCCGGCGGCGAAATTGCGGCCTGTCCGGCCAAGGACGACCACCCGTCCGCCGGTCATGTATTCGCAGCCGTGATCACCCACACCCTCCACGACCGCCTGTGCGCCGCTGTTACGCACGGCAAACCGTTCGCCTGCGACCCCGCGAATGTATGCGTCGCCGCTGGTTGCGCCGTAGAGCGAAACATTGCCGATGATGATGTTGTCCTCGGCCACGAACGTCGCCGATCGCGGCGGACGCACGACAATCCGGCCGCCGGAGAGGCCTTTTCCAACGAAATCGTTGGCCTCCCCTTCGAGCATCAGGGTGATCCCATGCGGGAGGAAGGCACCAAAACTCTGACCTGCGGCGCCGGTCAGCTTGATTTTGATCGTGTCGTCCGGCAAGCCCGATCCACCGTAGCGCTTCGTGACTTCGTATCCAAGAAGCGTCCCGGTCGTGCGATCGGTGTTACGGATCGGCAGCGCGATCTCAACCGGTTCCTGACGAACGAGCGCAGCCGCGGACCGGGTGATCAACACTCGATCGAGCACGCGCTCGAGTCCAGCGTCCTGACGCTGCACCGCCCGTCTGGCTGCGTGGAGCGGGAGGTCAGGGACGTGGAGCAGCGGCGACAGGTCAAGCCCGCTGGCCTTCCAATGTTGCCTGGCGGCATCGAAATCCAGACACTCGGCTCGTCCAACCATCTCGTCCACGGTGCGAAAGCCAAGTTCCGACATCAACTCGCGCACTTCCTCGGCGATGAATCGAAAGAACGTCTGGACGAACTCAGGCTTGCCGCTGAAGGTCTTTCGCAGCGCCGGGTCCTGCGTCGCGATGCCGACCGGGCAGGTATTCAAGTGACACACCCGCATCATGACGCAACCCATGACCACGAGCGGCGCGGTGGCAAAGCCAAACTCCTCGGCGCCGAGCAACGCCGCGACCACAACGTCGCGACCGGTCTTCATCTGCCCGTCAACTTGCACGACGATGCGATCTCGTAATCGATTGAGCAGCAGAACTTGTTGTGTCTCGGCGAGGCCCAGCTCCCACGGCACGCCGGCATGCTTGAGACTCGTGAGCGGTGACGCCCCGGTGCCGCCGTCATGACCGGAGATCAGGACGAGGTCGGCGTGGGCCTTTGAAACGCCGGCCGCCACAGTACCGACGCCAACCTCCGCGACCAGTTTGACGTGTACCCGCGCGTGCGGGTTGGCGTTCTTCAAGTCGAAGATCAGTTGCGCGAGATCTTCGATGGAATAGATATCGTGGTGCGGCGGGGGCGAGATGAGGCCCACTCCAGGAGTCGAATGCCGCACCTTGGCGATCCACGGGTACACCTTGTGACCCGGCAGCTGACCACCCTCACCCGGCTTGGCACCCTGCGCCATCTTGATTTGGAGATCGTCGGCATTCACCAGGTACTCGCTGGTCACGCCAAAGCGGCCAGAGGCGACCTGCTTGATCGCGCTGCGGCGCGAGTCGCCGTTGGCGTCAGGAAGGTAGCGCTCCGGATTTTCGCCACCCTCACCGGTGTTCGACTTGGCGCCCATCCGGTTCATGGCGATGGCGAGGGTCTCGTGCGCCTCCTGGCTGATCGAGCCGTAGGACATCGCACCGGTCGAGAACCGCGGCAGAATTGATTCGATGGGCTCGACCTCGCCCAGTGGAATCGGCTCGCGAGCAGCCTTGAGCCGGAACAGCCCGCGCAGGGTGGCGCGCTGGCGGCTCTGGTCGTCAACGAGGCGCGTGTATTCCTTGAAGATCTCGTACTGGCCCGTACGGGTCGCGTGTTGCAGACGAAAGACGGTTTCGGGATTGAACAGATGGATCTCGCCGTCGCGCCGCCACTGGTACTCCCCGCCGCCCTCGAGATCGCCAGGAGCCGCCGCCCGTTGATCGAACGCGCGCGTATGGCGTCGCCGCACCTCTTCCGAGATTGTCGCCAGCCCAACCCCGCCGATGCGTGAGGCCGTCGACGTGAAGTACGTCTCGACGAACTGCCGATCGAGTCCGACCACTTCGAAGATCTGCGCGCCGCAATAACTTTGCAGCGTGGAGATCCCCATCTTGGACATCACCTTGAGCACGCCCTTGTTCAGCGCCTTGACGTAACGCATGACGGCCTGATGGTCCGTCGTCTCTCGGATCAGCCCCTGACGAACGAGGTCGTGCAAGGTTTCGAATGCCAGGTACGGATTGACGGCGCCGGCACCGTAGCCCAACAGCAGCGCGACGTGGTGCACTTCGCGGGCGTCGCCCGTCTCGATCACAAGGCCGCACCTCGTTCGTGTACCCTCTCGAACCAGATGATGATGAACGCCGGCGGTTGCGAGCAGGCTGGGAATTGGCGCGTGGGTCGCGTCGACCCCTCGATCCGAGAGGATGAGGATGCCGTACCCGGCTGCCACCGCCTGGCTCGCCTTACGGCACAACTCGGCCATCGCCCGCTCGAGTCCCGGCCCGTCCTCGTTCGGGTCGTAGAGAAGCGGCAGCGTGGTCGATCGAAACGGCGAGCCAGGAGGCAGGTGCCGGAGCTTGGCAACTTGATCGTTGTGAAGAATCGGATACTCGATCTTGATCTGCCGGCAGGCGTGAGGTCCGGGCTCGAGCATGTTGGCCTCCGGGCCGATCGTGGAGGCCATTGACGTCACGAGCTGCTCGCGTATGGCGTCGAGCGGCGGGTTGGTCACCTGAGCGAAGAGTTGCTTGAAATAATCGTACAGGAGCCGCGGGCGATCCGACAGCACGGCCAGCGCAGTGTCTGAACCCATCGACCCGATCGGCTCCTCGCCGATCAGCGCCATCGGCGTCAACAGCAGGCGCAGATCCTCCTGCGTATAGCCAAACGCCTGCTGACGCCGCACCACTGTCTGATGATCCGGGCGTTCCGCACAGGCGAGGGGCAGGTCCTCGACGTCGACCAAGTGCTGGCGAATCCAGTCGGCATACGGGTGCTGCGCGGCGAGCTTCCGCTTGATCTCGTCATCGCTCACGATCCGGCCGGCCGCGGTATCGACGAGCAGCATCTTCCCTGGACGAAGCCGATCCTTCCGGACGATCCGCTCGGGCGGGATGTCGAGCACTCCGACTTCGGACGCCATGATCACGAGGTCGTCATCGGTGATGCAGTAGCGTGACGGGCGCAAGCCGTTGCGATCGAGCATGGCGCCGATGACGGTGCCATCGGTGAATGCGATCGACGCCGGACCGTCCCACGGCTCCATGATCGACGAGTGGTACTCATAAAAGGCGCGCACGGCGGGATCCATCGCCGGGTTTCCGGCCCAGGGCTCGGGAATCATCATCAGCACGGCATGAGGCAGCGACCGGCCGGCCATCACGAGGAACTCGAGGACGTTGTCGAACGTCGCCGTGTCGCTGCCTCCCGGCCGAATCACGGGCAGCACCTTCTGCAGGTCGTCGCCGAAGAGCGTGGACTTCAGCAGGCCCTCCCGCGCCTGCATCCAATTGATGTTGCCCCTGAGCGTGTTGATCTCGCCGTTGTGGGCGACCAAACGATACGGATGCGCGAGCGGCCACGACGGGAACGTGTTCGTCGAAAAGCGCTGGTGCACCAGCGCCAGCGCGGATTCGAACGCCGGGTTCGACAAGTCGGGAAACACACCCTCGATTTGCGAGGCCGTCAGCATGCCCTTGTAGATCAGCGTGCGCGCTGAAAGGCTGACGATGTAGAAGCTCTGACGCGCCTGAGGGCTCAGATCGAGCCGTTCGATGGCGTGCTCGATGCGCTTGCGAATGACGTACAGCTGACGTTCGAACGACGCGCTCGACGGTCAGGTCACCGACTCGTTTCTCATGACCTGACCCCGAACCGTCCCCGACGAACACCTGCTCGAAGACGGGAGCCGACGCCGCCGCGGTCGTGCCAACCGTGTCGAGATCCGTCGGCACCGCACGCCACCCCAGGACCGCCTGTCCCTCTTCTCGGGTGATGCGCTCGACGAGAGCGCGGACCTCGGCTCTCGACCGGTCGTCCGTGGGCAGGAAGACCAGCCCGGCGCCATAGGCTCCGGCCGCCGGCAACGAGAACGTCAACGCCTGACGAAAGAAACGGTCCGGCATCTGGACGAGGATGCCGGCACCGTCGCCAGTGTCGGGATCTGCGCCACACGCTCCACGGTGCTCGAGGTTGATGAGGAGGTCGAGAGCATGACGAACGATCCGATGGGAACGGCTGCCCTTGATGTGCGCGACAAAGCCGACGCCGCAGGCGTCGTGCTCGTCACAGGATCGATAAAGGCCCTGGTCGCCTGGCTCCTGTGCGCGGGTGTCCATCCGTTCTCTCCCTGGTCCGCCGAAGCTCGCGAGCGGCGTGGTCGAGCGCAGACGGAAAAGAGCAATTCGGCTTATTAGAGAGAATCTTGATGCATAACAAAAGCGCAATGTACCGATATGAACTGTGAGAAAAACTGATGGTTCATTCTCAGTCTCATTCCCGGGCGTGAACGGGCGTCACGGCATCCTGGTCCTGTTCCCCCGTCCGAATCCGATAGATCTTCTCAATCGGCAGCACCATGATCTTGCCGTCGCCCACCTCGCCGGTCCTGGCAGCGCTGAGAATCGCGTCGATCGTCGGCTGAACGAAGTGGTTCGAGACACCGATTTCGAGGCGAACCTTCTCGGCCAGCGCCATCTTCACCGTGGTGCCACGGTAATTCTCGACGTGCTCCATCTCCCCGCCGTGTCCCTGGACGCGGCTGATGGTCAGGCCGCGCACTTCGGCATGAAACAGCGCCTCGAGCACGTCGCTCAGTTGCTCGGGCCTCACGATCGCCACAATCAGCTTCACGACCGGCCTCCACTCTGGACGGCCAGCACCTCCGCCGCTCGTCGCGCGAACGACGAGTCACCCGGTGAAACGAGGATGGCGCCGTCTCCGCCGGTATAAGCCTCTTCACCGTGCTCCGTGACATCGAGGCCAACGCCTTCGACTCGGCCGCTGATACGTAGCGGCATCACGAGCGCCAGGGCTTTGAGGATCACGAACGTTCCGCCGGCGCTGTAAGCCAGCACGATGAGAACGCTCGAGATCTGGACGAGCAACTGCGACGGGTTACCGCCCAGCCAGCCGTTTGCGCCGCCGCTCCAGGCCGCATCCGCGAACACGCCGGTCAGGATGGCACCCGTCGCGCCGCCCACCCCGTGAGCCGCCACGACGTCCAGCGAATCATCGAGTTTGGTCTTGGCGCGATAGATCAGCGCAAAGTAGCTCGGGACGGCGCCGAGAGCCCCCAAGGCCAGGGCAGAAGCGGGCCCGATATGACCCGCTGCGGGCGTCACCACCACGAGACCGACGACGATGGCGGTGGCGGCCCCGACCGCGGTCACGGAGCCGCCGCGCCGCAGGTCGATCAGCGTCCAGGTCGTCAGGGTCGCTGCCGGCGCAAACAAGGTATTGGCGAATGCAAGCGCAGCGGTCGAATTCGCCGCCAAAGCGCTCCCGGCATTGAAGCCAAACCAGCCAAACCACAGCAAGCCGGCGCCCAACATCGTGAAGGGCACGTTGTGCGGCAGCATGGCATGACGTCCATAGTCCTTCCGTGGCCCAACGACCACGGCTGCCACCAGCGCCGCAGCGGCCGCGTTGACATGGACCACAGCGCCGCCGGCAAAATCGAGCGCCCCCCACGCCGCGAGGAAGCCCCCACCCCACACCCAGTGAGCGATCGGGGCGTAGATCAGGAGCACCCATAGCACGATGAACGCCAGATAGGCGTTGAAACGAAACCGCTCGACGACGGCTCCCGAGATCAGTGCGGCAGTAATGATGGCGAAGGTTCCCTGAAAGCCCATGAACAGCAAGTGCGGAATCGCGCCCTGGGCTTCCAGGCCGACGCCGCGCAAGCCGGCAAACGTCAGCGATCCGACGATCGGAAGCCCGGGAGCAAACGCGAGCGAGTAGCCCACGAGCGCCCACGCCACCGCGACCGGTCCCAGCGCGACGAAGCTCATCATCATCGTGTTGAGCGCGTTCTTCGAGCGCACGAGCCCGCCGTAAAAAAAGGCCAGCGCCGGCGTCATCAAGAGCACCAGCGCCGTGGCTACGAGCATCCAGCCGATGTCACCGCTATTCATGCGCGTATTGAATCGATAGTGACCGTCTCATGTCCAATACGAGATAGTTGTTGATTCCATCGAGAATCCAGCAACCTCCGTCAGTATATAAGTATTGACTAATATAAGCGGCGTCTGTAATGATGCCCGACTACAGAGGCGGCCACACCGCCGTGTCCAAGGAGCAAGCCCGTGATGATTGATGTGGATCAAGTAGTGGGCGCCGTCACACGCGAAGTCAGCAGTCGCGAACACGAAGGCAAACTCGCGCGGGTGGTGGTCGCGACGCGCACGTACGACACCAGCGCAGACGATCTCTGGGATGCGCTGACCAGCGCGGAGCGCCTTCCGCGCTGGTTCCTCCCGGTTTCAGGCGATCTGCGCCTCGGCGGTCGGTATCAACTGGAGGGAAACGCTGGGGGAACGATTACCCGCTGCGAGCCGCCGCGGTCGCTGGCTCTGACGTGGGAGTACGGCGGATCGGTAAGTTGGGTCACCGTGAACCTGCGCCAGAAGGGTCGTGACCGGACCGAACTCGAGCTGGAACACATGGCGCACGACGACGAGCATTGGGCGAAGTTTGGTCCTGGGGCGGCCGGAGTTGGCTGGGACATGGCACTGATGGCACTGGGGCGTCATCTCGCGAGCGGTGCCCCGGTCGACCCGCAAGCGGCCCTCAAATGGTCCGCCTCGGACGAGGGGCGTCGCTTCATCGCGCAGAGCAGCGACGACTGGGGCCGCGCAGCAATCGCCGCTGGTGAACCCGAAGCGAGTGCCAAGGCGGCCGCAGAACGCACGACCTCGGCCTACACTGGCGGGTGACCGACGTCGATGCACGCATTCGACATTCTGGGCGACCCCGTCCGGCGCCGCATCCTCGAGCTCCTGGCCGACGGCGAACGCCCGTCGGGCGCGGTCGTCGACGTCATTCAGCGCGAGTTCGGGATCACGCAGTCGGCGGTGTCACAACACTTGAAGGTGCTTCGAGAGAGCGGATTCGCCTCGGTCAGGCCCGTCGGGCCTCGGCGTCTCTACTCGATGCAACCAGCGTCTCTGCAAGCGGTCGACGCGTGGCTGCAACGATTCAAGCGACTGTGGGAGCCGAAGCTCGAGGCGCTGGCCACCGAAGTGGCACGCGGGAAGAGGCAAAGGCGACGCCGGACAAGTAGCGATGCGTGACGACACTCGCCGGCGGCTCTGGTTCAGGGGCGCGCTGCTCGTTGTCCTGCTGATCGTTGGTCTGGTCGTGCGAAATCAGGTGAAGGTCTACTGGAATCGGCAAGAGGCCGCGGCGACCACACTCAATCGCCAGGTGCTCTTCGACCTGCTGCAACCGATCGCGCTCGCGAACTGCCAACTCGAGCGATTTGGAGACGCCCACGACGGCGGGTATCTACTGTGCGCAAACCTCCTCGCAGCCGTGGAGTCGGGTTATTCGTATGGGATTGCCGGCCGTGACAAGTGGGGTTGCGACGTTTCGACCAAGTTGAACGTCAAGCTGCACCAGTACGATTGTTTCAACACCGATCAGCCGGAATGTTCGGCGGGTGACACGGTATTTCACGCCGAATGCATCGGACCCACGCCAAAAACCGAAGCAGGGCGGCCTTTCGACACGCTACAGAACCAGCTCGCGAAGAACGGCGACGCGAACCGCCGCGTCGTCGTCAAGATGGATGTCGAAGGCGCTGAGTGGGATTCTCTGCTCCACGCGCCCGACGAGACGCTCGCGCGGATCGATCAGCTCGCCATCGAGTTTCATTACACCGACGAAGAGCGGTTCGTGAAGACTGTCCGTCGATTGAAGCAGTTCTTCCACGTCGCCCATCTGCATTTCAACAATTTCGCCTGCGATCCGGGGCTCCGGCCGTTTCCCTCGTGGGCCTACGAAGCACTCCTGGTCAACCGGCGGCTTGGGGTGGTTGACCCCGCGGGACACCCACCGCGCGGGCTGCACGCACTGGATGCGCCGAACAATCCGACTGGAGCCGACTGTCAAGTGCCGTGATCGTTGTCTACTCCATTCTCAGGGCGACCGACGGATCGATTCGCCCGGCACGAATCGCCGGGAGCGAGCAGGCGATGGCCGACGTGCACGACGCAAGAAGAACGACGGCAGCATAGGTCGCGCCGTCGAGCGATGACACGCCGAATAACAACGTCGCAACGGCGCGAGTGGCGACCATCGCGACCAGCAACCCACCGACGATACCGATGGTGGTCAGCGTCATTCCCTGACGAACGATCATCCGGACGATATTTCCGCGGCTGGCACCAAGGGCCGATCGAATCCCAATCTCACGCCATCGTTCCGTGACCCCCGCGGAGAGCAAGCCGTAAATGCCAATCGCGGCCAGCGCCAGGGCCATGAGGCTGAAGGCCTCGAATACCGTCGAACCAAATCGCCGTTCGGCCTCCGAACGTTCGAGCAGGCGCTGCATCGGCGCCACTCGAACGACGGGCTGAAGCTTGTCCACCGATGCGATCGCATCCCTGACTGAGGGAGCGAGCGCAACCGCATCGCCCAGCGCCCGGACGACGACCCACAACGTTCGATCGGCGTCATGCCACTGCGGGGTCGTGACGTACACGGCATCAGCCTGGCTGACCGCGAGGGAGGTCTGTCTGACATCGCCAACGAGGCCGACGACGGTGAACCATGGCCCGGAATCAGGCCCGATGTGCAGGCGCTGGCCAATCGGATCCTGGCCGGGAAAGCGACGCCTCGCGAACGACTCGTTGAGCACCACCGCGAGTGGTGCACTGGCGGTGTCGCGCATATCGAGCAGGCGGCCCCGTTTGAGCCTGATGCCCATGGTTTCGAAGTAACCAGCACTGACCGCATAACGAAAGGCGCCACGGTCCTCGTCGGTATACGGTGCGGGGCTCGATGCGAAGTGCACCCCGTAGACATCGAGGTCGCCGCTGAGCGGCAACTGGCTGGTCAAACCGGCGGACACAACGCCCGGCACGCGCTCGACGGCCTCGAGCGCATCAGCAAAGAACCGGTGCGTCACGCCCGCATCGTCGAATCGACGGCCTGACGCCTGCACTTGCATTGTCAGGACATGATCGGCGGTGAATCCCGGGTCGATGGCAAACAACCGCTGCACCGTGCGGAGCAGCAGCCCGGCGCTGACGAGCAGTACGACTGCGAGTGCAATTTCAGCGACCACCAGCGCCTGACGCGTCACGCGGTGATCGCCGGCCATCCTTGGTGAAGCGGACTGAAGACCAATCAGGACGTCGCGACGCGAGGCCTGCAGCGCAGGAATCAACCCCACGGTGAATCCGATCACGGCCGTGATGATCAGTGCATACAGATACGCGGCGGCATCGATGCCGACGGCATGGGCTCGCGGCAACTCCGACGGAGCGAGCGCCACCATCCCACTCAGGCTGACCCAGGCCAGGACGATTCCGACGCCGCCGCCGAGAATGGCCAGCAACAAACTCTCGGTTAACAACTGGCGCATGAGTCGCGACTTGGCGGCGCCGAGGGCGGCCCGGAGAGCAAATTCACCGCGGCGCTGCGCCCCGCGGGCGAGAAGCAGGTTCGTGATGTTGACGCATGCGATCGCAAGCACTAACAGCGCCGCGCCAAAGACCGCGAACAGCGCGGGCTTTACCGCACGCGTCACGTCGTCCTGGAGCGAGTTCACGACGAGACCAGAGTCGAGCGCTGCCCAGTCCGGGCGCGCAAAAGCTGACACCGGCGCCTGGGCAATCGCGTTCAGTTCCGTTGAGGCCACGCCGATCGTAATGCCCGCTCGCAGTCTGCCGAGGAGGCGAAGGTGATGGCCCCACTCTCGCCCTTGCGGTGGAAGTGCCGGGTCGTATTGCAGCGGCTGCCAGACGTCGGCGGTGGGAACCAACACGTTCTCGAAATTGGCCGGCATCACGCCGATGACGGTGTGCCTCCGGTCATCAAGGGTGATGTCGCGGCCCACAATCTCCTGAACACGCCCCAATCGCTCCCACAGGGCGTTGCTGATCAACACGACGGCAGGACCGTTGACTGCATCATCAGACGGCTGGAAATCACGACCGATCCGTGGAGCGACCCCCAGCGTCCGGAAGTACGATGCGCTGACGCGCTGCCCTTCCAATCGCTCGGCGTGATCGGCACCGGTCAGCGTCGGCTGCCACGAACGCAGCACGGCCAGCGACTCAAAGGAACGACTACGCTCGACGATCTCGCGATAGCTTCCGAAAGTCACATCCTGACGTGATCCGTCGCGACCGGTGTCCCAGATCAATGTCAGACCACGAGCCTCGGGATACGGCAGTGGCTGAATCACAATCGGGTTGAGGACGCTGAAGATGGCGGTGCTGGCACCGATGCCGAGCGCGAGCGTGAGCACGCTGACGACGGTGAAGCCCGGCGCGGCGCGCAGACGGCGCGCGCCGTAGCGGAGGTCGGCGAGAAATGTCTCGACCGCGTGTTCCCAGCCAGCGACTCGGACGTCCTCCTGCACACGGGGGATGCTGCCCTGTTCCAGTTGCGCGATGCGCCGGGCCTCGGCAGGCGCGAAGCCCTTCGCTTCGAGCTCCGCGATGGCTTGCTCGAAGTAGTGGGCGACTTCGTCAGTCAGGTCGCGGTCGGAGGCCGCCGGTCGCGTGAGCACGCGGAGGCCGCGGGTGAGCTGCCGCCATATCGACATGGTTAGATTTCCGACTTGAGAATCCGCGCCACTGCCGACGTCCGACGCGCCCAGTCGGCCTCTTCGAAATCGAGCTGCTTGCGGCCCTTTCGCGTCAGCGTGTAGTACCGGGCGCGACGCGCGTTGGCGGTTTGTCTCCACTCGGCATCGAGCCAGCCCGCTCTCTCCAGACGAGAGAGCGCGGTGAGCAGCGATCCGGGGTTGACCTTGAACACGCCGCGCGAGATCTGCTCGACGCGGCGCGCAATTCCAAACCCGTGCAGAGGCTCGAGGCTCAACGTCTTCAGTATGAGCAGGTCGAGCGTGCCGGGGATGACGTCCGTGCTGGGTTTGTCCACGCCACTCAAAGCTAACCTGCTCACATCTTGACTGTCAAGATGTGATAATCAAGAAGAAACGGCTCGTCCGTGTCTCACGTAAACTACCTGCGGATGAGACGGAGCGTCGTCGTTTACGCCACCGCCATCGGGTTGGCGATACTCGTCGTGGCCGCGATTCTGCGGGTCGGTGGCCTCATGCTGTCCGAGGCGCCGGCGACCCTGGCCGGCGGGGCGTCTGCGGCAAGCCCGTTCGCACAGATGATCGAGAACGCGAGCCATCCGCTGGCCCGCCTGCTCGTTCAACTTCTCGTCATTGTCGGCACGGCGCGCGTGTGCGCACGTCTGGTGAGACCACTGGGACAAACACCAGTGATTGGTGAGATCGCCGCCGGCATCATCATCGGGCCGTCGCTGCTGGGCGCGGTCGCACCCGCGGTGAGCGCCACTCTTTTTCCAGCTGACTCACTCGCGGTCCTTCAGATGCTGAGTCAGATTGGCGTGCTCCTGTTCATGTTCGTCATCGGCGTCGAGCTGGACGCCTCCCACATCCGCGGCCGGACTCGAACCGCGATTGCGGTCAGCCATTTCAGCATCGCCGTCCCCTTCGTTTTGGGTGTGCTCCTCGCGTTGCTGCTCTATCGAGGCTTTGCACCGATCGGCGTCCCCTTCCATGCCTTCGCGCTCTTCCTCGGAGTCGCCATGAGCATCACGGCGTTCCCGGTCCTGGCTCGCATCCTGGAGGAGCGGCAACTCACCGCCACGCCGCTGGGGACCATGGCGTTGACCTGCGCCGCCGTGGGCGATGCCACCGCGTGGACCCTGCTGGCGTTCGTGAGTGCCGTCACAACGTCGGGGAGCGTTGCCGCAACGCTACTGACCATGGTGGGCCTGTCGGTGGCGTTCATCCTGCTCGCGGTTTATGTCGTACGGCCGTCGCTCGTGCGCCTGCTCGATTCAACGCGCCGCGCCGATGCGCTCAGCCGGGAGCACATTGCGCTCGTCCTCGGCGTGGCGCTGTTGTCGGCGCTGACGACCGAGGTCATCGGCATTCATGCGCTTTTCGGCGCCTTCCTCGCTGGCGTCGTGATGCCTGCGGACGCGACGTTCCGCCGTCTTCTCCGCGAACGCCTGGAAACCATCACCAGCGTGTTGCTCATGCCACTGTTTTTCGCTTTCACCGGCCTGCGCACAGAGATCGGGCTGCTGAACGACCCGAGCGACTGGATCACATGCCTGGCGATCATCGTCGTCGCAACCGTGGGCAAGATGGGAGGAACCATCGTTGCCGCTCGCATGACAGGCCTCGCGTGGTACGAATCGGTCGCCCTGGGGGCGTTGATGAACACGCGCGGGCTGATGGAGCTGATTGCGCTCAACGTGGGCTACGACCTGGGCATCCTGACGCCCAAGGTCTTCACCATGATGGTGCTCATGGCGCTGGTGACCACGGCCATGACCGGGCCGCTGCTGTCGTTGGTCGAACGGCGCCAGCACGCTAACGAACATTCTGACTCTTGATTTCGTCGTGAAACAAAGGAGTCTTTCGTGTCGCAATCAATGTCTGCTATCTCTATCTCAAGCGTGCGCAGCGCAATGTCCGGGCGCGTTATTACCCCCGAGGATGCTACTTACGACGAAGCCCGGACGCCGTTCCTGGGAGGATTCGATCGCCGCCCGGCCGTCATCGTTCGGGCGTCCGATGAGGCCGATGTTGCACGAACGGTCACACTCGCGCGCGAGAGCGGCCTTCCGCTCGCCATCCGAAGTGGCGGGCACAGCAGCGCGGGCCATTGCACGACAAACGATGGCATCGTTCTGGACCTCCGCGACATGAAGTCGCTCGAGGTCGATGTCACAGGTCGAACGGCATGGGCCCAGACCGGTCTGACAGCGGTCGAATACTCGGCCGGAGTCGGCGCACACGGACTGGCAACCGGTTTCGGTGACACCGGCTCGGTGGGAATCGGCGGGATCACGTTGGCCGGCGGCATCGGATATCTCACGCGGAAATACGGGCTCACGATCGACAGCGTGCTCGGCGCCGATCTCGTGACCGCCGATGGCGAGCTTCTGCACGTGGACGCGACGTCCTATCCCGATCTGTATTGGGCCATCCGCGGAGGCGGTGGAAACTTCGGCGTGGTGACACGCTTCCGCTATCGACTTCACCCCGTCGATCAGATCGTGGGCGGCGTCCTGATGCTGCCAGCAACGGAAGACATCGTCGTCAAAGTCATCGAGGCTGCGGAGGCCGCTCCTGAGGAGCTGTCCGCGATTGTCAACGTCATGACCGCGCCACCGCTGCCATTCATCCCGGCGGCAAATCACGGCAAGCTGCTGGTGATGATCCTCCTGTGCTATGCAGGGGACGCCGAGGCCGGCGCCCGGGCGGTTGCGCCGTTTCGTTCGATCGCAGAACCGGTTGCAGACATGGTCCGCCCGATGCGGTACCCCGAGATCTTTCCACCGGACGATCCCTCGTTCCACCCGACCGCCGTCGGTCGGACGATGTTCATCGACAGAGTCGATCGAAACGCCGCGAAGACGGTGATGACCTATTTGCAAGACTCGGATGCGCCGATGCGGGTGGCGCAATTCCGCGTGCTGGGCGGTGCCATGGCTCGCGTCCCGACTGACGCGACAGCGTTTGCTCACCGCAGCGGCCGAATCCTGGCCAATGTCGCGGCCTTTTACACCGGACCCGACCGATCGCTCCGCGAAACGTGGACGAAGGAATTTGCCGCCGCGCTGCATCAGGGGAACGACGCCGTCTACAGCGCTTTCTTGGCCGACGAAGGCGAGGCCCGTGTGCGCGCGGCGTATCCGGGCTCGACGTGGGAGCGGCTCGCCGCGATCAAGGCTCGGTACGATCCGACGAATCTGTTCCGGCTCAACCAGAACGTCAGGCCACACTCGGGAAGTTCATAACGTTCGGTCACCGCGCCAGACTGGTGCGCCAGTTTCACAGGCCATATAATTCGGGGCGCCTCATATGGCCCTTGCGAGCGGCGTCCGGCTCGGTGTCTACGAAGTCCGCGAGCTCATCGGCGCGGGCGGCATGGGCGAGGTATATCGCGCCCTCGATACCAATCTGAATCGCGACGTCGCACTCAAGATTCTTCCTGACGTTTTCGCGAACGATCCCGATCGCCTCGCTCGATTCAAGCGCGAAGCGCAGCTGCTGGCGTCGCTGAACCATGCGAATATCGGGTCGATTTTCGGCTTCGAGGAGTCGAATGGAGTCCGAGCGCTCGTGCTCGAACTCGTGCAAGGACCAACGCTCGCCGATCGCATCGCCCAGGGCCCTCTGCCGCTGCACGATGCGCTGCCGATTGCGCGACAGATTGTCGAGGCTCTCGAAGCAGCGCATGCGCAAGGCGTCGTCCATCGAGACCTGAAGCCCGCCAATATCAAGGTCCGTCCCGACGGCACCGTGAAGGTGCTGGATTTCGGATTGGCGAAGATGTTCGATCCGCCCGAAGCCAGGTCACGCAGCGGCAGCGAGAGGCCCAGCCTGAGCTCCGCACCCTTGCCAACCATCACCAGCCCTGCAGCCACGCAGATCGGCGTGAGTCCTCGGCACCGCCGCCTACATGAGTCCAGAGCAGGCACGTGGCAAGCCAGCCGACAAGCGCAGCGACATCTGGGCCTTTGGCGGCTGTCCTCTACGAGATGCTCACGGGCAAGCGAGCGTTCGCCGGTGACGAGGTGTCGGACACGCTGGCCAGCATTCTGAAGAGCGAACCGAACTGGAGCGCGCTCCCAGTGGACACCCCGGCGTCGATCCGGCGCGTCCTGCGACGCTGCCTGGAGAAAGATCCGAAGCGCCGCATTCACGACATCGCGGATGCACGGCTCGATCTCGACGAGCCAGTCACTGAAGCACCCGTTGCCGTGCCGGCGCGGTCCCGATTTCTCACTCGTGAACGAATAGCGTGGGCGATTCTTGTCGCCACGCTCTCGGGTGTTCTCGCGTATCGCCTGATTGCACGACCGGCTCCAGCACAGGTCGTGCGATTTCAAGTCAATCCTCCGGAGAATGGTTTCTTCGGTTCCGCAAGCGGCGTCGGACGAGCGGATGGCACCAGCGGCGGAGCGCTTTCTCCAGACGGCACTCAACTCGCTTTCGTCGCCACCGATCAAGCCCAACGGACACAGCTCTGGCTGCGACGCCTCGATTCGTTTCAGTCGCGGCCGCTGGCCGGGACTGACGATGCGTTGATGCCGTTCTGGTCGCCTGATAGCCGGTCGATCGGATTCTTTGCCGGCGGTAAAGTGAAGAGGATCGATCTGGCCGACGGCACGATTCAAACCCTCTGCGACGTGCTCACGCCACCGCGAGGTGGGACGTGGGGACGTCGTGATTTCATCGTGTTCAGCAGCGGGACTCCTCAGGTGTTCGCTCGCGTCTCCACGCGAGGAGGCGCGGCGACCACGATGCCGCTCCCGAACCCGGGTGCCCGCTTTCCATCATTTCTTCCGGATGGTCGTCACTTTTTGTACTCGGCGCGGTATTCCGAAAGCGTAGTTGGACTCAGCATCGCCTCGATCGAACCGGGGTTCGAACCGAAGGCGCTCATTCCCAGCGACAGCAATGGCGTGTTCGTGGCTCCTGGCTTCTTACTGTTTACCAGAGGGGAAACCTTGATGCAGCAGCCGTTCGACGTGGACCGGCTGGAGGTGACAGGGGAGGCGACGCCGGTGGTCGAACAGGTCTTTCGGAACCCGGGAGTGGGGCGGGCAGATTTCTCAGCGTCGGACACTGGTTTGTTGGCATTTCGATCCAGCAGCAATCTCGGAAACCAATTTGCCTGGTTCGATCGAGCGGGGAAGTTGATCGAGACGGTAGGGCCTCCGGGCAGCTATCGAACGCCGGACCTCTCACCCGATGGGAGCCGTCTTGCGTACGGGGATGTGAGCCAAGGAGACATCTGGATCCTCGACCTCACGCGAAAGACGTCATCACGGTTCACCGCCAATCCCGGCACCCAGACCGCTCCCGTGTGGTTTCCTGACGGAACCAAGATCGCGTACCGGTCGGACCAGGGCGGGCTCTTTGAGAAGGATGTGAGCGGCACTGGGACCGAGAAGCTGCTTCTCAAGGAAGTCGTCGATGGTCCCATGCAGATCTCGCCGGATGGCCAATGGGTGCTGTATTTCGCGGTGTCACCAGGAAAGACTCAGGACATCTTCGTGTTGCCGACAAGCGGCGAACGCAAGCCGAGAGCAATCGTTCAAAGCCCATTTCCCGATGTCGAGCCGCAATTGTCGCCCGACGGGCGCTGGCTCGCGTACGCCTCGACCGAGACGGGAAGGTATGAAATCTACGTTCAGCCTTTCCCACCAACCGGAGCGAGGTGGCAAGTCTCCAACGCCGGCGGCCGGCAGCCGCTCTGGCGTGCGGATGGAAAGGAGCTGTTCTTCGTCAGCGATGACCGACGATTCTATACGGTCGACATTTCCGACAAATCGGGCGCCTTCGATTACGGCGTTCCGCAGTTCCTGTTCGAAATGCGAGCCAACGTCTTCAACTCGCGGAACAGCTACATCCCCAGCCGCGACGGCCAGCGCTTTCTCGTGAACATGCTCCTCGAGGCTGATGACAGCCCGATCAATGTCGTCCACAACTGGACGGAGGGCTTGGGGAGATAGGCCGCGCGTCAGCGCTCGACATATTTCAAGGCCACCGTTCCGAGGTCCATGGCCTTCGCCTCGAGCTAGTTTCAGGTCGATCGCGGTCACGTTGTCCCCGACAAGCGGACCAGTTTGGCTGAGCTGTTAGTGCGTCCCCCGTTGCCTCTTCTGCTTTTCAACCATCGCCGCCACATCAGCGAGCAGCTTCTTGGCGTCGTAAACGATGCCGTCCTTGATCGTGTACCGGATGCCTCCGACGCGTTCGGTGCGACCGGTGTGGTCGTTGAGGCGTATCGCGCCTGTGCCGTAGAGCACCTTGAGATTCTGCAGCGGGTTCTGATCGACCAGGACCATGTCGGCCAGCATGCCGGCACGCACGATGCCGAACTGCAACGGCTGGCCCTTTGGATCGTGCAAGGCCTCTGCGCCGTGCATGGTGGCCGCACGGATCACCTCGAGCGGATGGAAGCCGGCCTCGTGCAGGAGCTCGAGCTCGTGAATGTATCCAAACCCCCACGTGTTGTAGATGTACGCCGCGTCGTCGCTGGCGGTGACACGTCCGCCCATCTTCTTGTAATCGTTCAGCAGACGGAACCAGACCTGATAGAAGTTGCGCCAGGTGACCTCGTCTGTGGAGGTCCAGTCGAAGAAATACGATCCGTGGTTGACGCGGCTCGGCTCGTAGAACGCCATCAACGATGGCAAGGTGTATTTGTCGTGCCAGTCCGCATTGCGCATGCGCATGACGTCGCGACCGGCGGCGTACGCGGTCATCGTGGGGTCGAAGATCGTCCCGAGCTTGATGTGCTCCTGCAGATACTCCTTCCACTCGGGGCTGCCCGGCGGATGAATCTGGTCCCAGAGTCGCGCGACCTGACCAAACCGGAACTGCTCGTCGTTGTAGTTCATGTTTGGCGGCCAGGGCTGCACTTCGAAATCGCGGAGCAGCGCTTCGAAGTGTCCGTAGAAGTGCGTGACGGTCCCGAGCCCGAGCTTGGCGGCGGTCAGCGCATTCATCTGCGCGACGCCACGCTGTTCCAGATGCGCCGTAGATCCCAATCCGAGCTTCTTCGCTTCGTCGAGCAGGGCCGCCATGATTGCGGGCGGATGGGCCACGAGCTTCATCCCATCGACGCCATTGGCCGCGCACCATCGGACCCACGCTCGCGCCTTCTCCGGTGTGTCCACGGTGCCTTCGGTCCAACCCGCGCCAGGCCGCTGATAGTTGAAGATGCGCGGTGCGACAATCGCGTTGGCGGCGCTCCGCTCCTTTTCTTTCAGCGCGAATGGCTGCGCGGCCAGCTCGACGCCACGGGCCGTCGTCACGCCGTGCGCCATGTAGAGCTTGTAGACATACTCCGCCTCCGCCGCCTTCTGCGGATCGCCAAGATGGATGTGCAGGTTGACGAAACCGGGCATGAGGAACATGCCGGTGCCGTCGATGACTTCGCCGTCGGTCGGTTTCGGCGGCGCGGCCGGCGCGGTCACGCCAGGCGTGCCGGCATTGGTGATGCGTGCGATGCGATTCCGCTCGACGACGACGTTTGCCGGGCCGAAGGGCGGCGCGCCGGTGCCGTCGATGACCATGACGTTGCGGATGGTCAGCGTCGGGAACGGCCCAATCCCTTCGTCGGGCCGCCGGTCAGGGCGCCGGCACGAGCGCCGGTGCCGCGGGCTGTTGCGCGTCGATGAGAAAGTGCGCGGCGGCAAGGAGGCAAATCAGCAGCAAGGTGGTTCGCTTGGCCATAGCGATCGCAGTCTACCCGTGCCGCACCCGGAGGAGTGAGATTTGTCAGACAGTCGACCGACACCGGCCCGGCTGCCAGGGCTACCTATTGACATCCCAAAGGTCGGTACGATACTCCTTTGGTGTGGCCAAAGGACCAACGAGCGGCAAGGCCGAGGTGTTACAGGGAACGCTCGACCTCATGGTGCTGAAGACGCTCGCCGGCATGGGCCCTCAGCACGGCTACGGGATCGCACGCCGTATCGAACAGATCAGCGACGCCGCCCTGAAATTGAATGAAGGAACGGTGTATGCGTCCCTGATGCGTCTGCAGCATCGCGGCTGGATCTCGGCCAGTTGGGGCACGTCCGAAAACAATCGAAAAGCCAAGTTCTACGCCATCACGCGGAGTGGCCGCCGACAGTTGACGACCGAAACCGAGAATTGGGAGCGAATCGTCGAGGTCATGAGCCGGCTGCTCCGGACCGCCGACTAGGTCTTGCCATGAAGGCGACACTTCTCGCGCTCCTGTCGCGGCTTCGTTTCGTCTTTGGCCGTGACCGTCTCGGCGATGAAACCTCAGAGGAGCTGAAGCTTCATCACGAATTGCTGACCGCCCGCTACATCGACAATGGGATGTCCCGGGATGACGCGCGGGACGCTGCCACCCGTCAACTCGGCAACGTCACGCGAGTGCGCGAGGACATTCACGACATGAACAGCGTGCGCTGGCTGGATGTCCTGGTTCAGGACGTTCGTTATGCCTTCCGAATGGCGGCGAAGACCCGCGGCTACGCGGCCGTCGTCATCGCAACGATGGCCCTGGGGATTGGGGCCAACACGGCGATCCTCAGCGTGGTCTACGGGGTCCTGCTCCAGCCGCTGCCCTATCGTCAAACCCGAGCAGATCTACAGTGTCGAGATCATCGTGCCCGAGCGCCGCGACCAGATTCCGAGCATCCCGACAGCGATCCAGACGTACCAGGAATGGCAACGAGCCCAGACGACCTTTTCCGGGATCAGCGCGCTGAGGCCGTGGGAAGCCAGCATCACGGATGATGGCGAACCCGAGCGACTGGGTGGCGCACGCGTCTCCGCCAACTTCTTCTCACTGCTCGGGGTCGCGATCGCCAACGGCCGCGGCTTCGCGCCGGAAGAAGAACAGCTCGGGAGAGAGCGCGTCGTCGTCATCAGCGATGGACTGTGGCGTCGCAGGTACGGATCGGATCCGACGGTCATTGGCCGAACGATTGTCCTCAATGGAGAGGGCCATCGCGTGGTCGGCGTCGCGCCTCCCGCATTGCTGGTTCCGACCGGAAATGAGTTGCACCCGCTCGTTCCGTTTGCCCCTCGTGTCGACATCTGGAAGCCCATCGCGCCGACGGCCGATGAGCTGAAGAACGAGAGTTGGGATCACGGCGTCCTCGTCCGGCTGCCAGATGGTGCGACTCAGGAGCAAGGGCGGCAGCAACTCGAAGCGATTCTGAACGAGTGGCTTCGCTCCGAGGTCCCCGAGGTACGGACCGAAGCTTCAATCCGGCTGGTGCCCGTCCGCGAGATCTTCGCCGGCAACGTCCGGCTGCGTCTCTTACTTGTACTCGCCGCCTCAGCGCTGCTCCTGCTGACCGCCTGCGCAAGCATCGCGAACGTGGTACTTGCGAGGGTGGCCAGCCGCGCCAGTGAGTTCGCCACCCGAATCGCCCTCGGTGCGGGACGTGCGCGGATCGTTTGTCAGTCGCTTACGGAAACCATCGTCCTTGCGCTCGCTGGCGGATCGATCGGCGCCATCATCGCGGCCTACGGTGTTGACGTTTTGGCCGCAAATGGACCTGAGGATCTGCGTCTGTTGGAACACGCGCATCTGCAAACGCCGCTGCTCCTGTTCGCGCTGTTGGTGAGCCTGATGACAGGGGCCGTGTGTGGGATCGTGCCCGCGTGGCGCGCCTACAGAAGGGACCCTGGCGCCGCCCTTCAGGAGACCGCTCGCACCTCAGTCGGCGGCCGACGTGCAGAACGCTCGCGGCAGATCCTCGTCGGGGTGGAAGTGGCCCTCGCCACCGTCCTTCTGGCGTCGGCCGGCTTGCTCCTTCACAGCTTCGTGAAACTGATGCGTGCTGATCGCGGCTACGACGTGCAGCGCGTGCTCGCTGTCGACTTGTCACTGTTTGGGCAGCGCTATTCTTCACCCACCGCGCGTGGAGCGTTCTATGCCGAGCTGCTGGATCAGGTCCGAGGCCTTCCGGGGATTGTGCAAGCAGGCGGCATCAGCCACTTGCCTGCCGCCTCGGCCAAGGGAGCCAGCCCCGTGATCTTTCACGCGACGGACACAGACTTCCAGGGGCTGGTGTTGGCCCGACCGGTTGCCATGGTCCGCAGCGTGACCGACGGCTACTTTGTTGCTAGTGGGACCGCACTGCGAGCAGGCCGGTTTCTGACAGACGACGAGCCGAGACTTGTGGCGGTGATCAGCGAGTCGCTCGCGAGTCGCATGTGGCCGGGAGAATCATCGGCCTCGATTGTCGGACGCCAGCTTCGTCAAGGCAATGTGTCGGCACCGCTGATCAGCGTCGTCGGCGTCGTCGCCGACGAGCATCCTGGTGGCCTCGATCGCGAGCCCCCGCCCGCGATCTATCGTCCTTACGCGCAATGGGCGAGCGGACCAATGACGCTGGTGATCAAGACCGAGCAGGAGCCCGCAACACTCGCTCGTGCGGTCCGTGCCGAGATTCGTCGATTGGATCCCAACCTGCCGATCTCGGCGATGCGGACGATGCGGGAAATCGTCTCCTCCGCGGTGGCCCAGCGTCGCTTCCAGATGGCCTTGACTTCTTTGTTTGCCCTGGTCGCGCTGCTTCTCGGCGCGGTGGGTCTCTACGGGGTCGTGAGCTACGCGGTGGCGTGCCGGACTCGAGAGATTGGATTGCGGATGGCGCTCGGCGCGCTCAGAACGACCGTGATGCGTGCGGTGTTTGCGAGTGGCATGCGGCCCGTCTTCATTGGTCTGGCGGTAGGCGTGGCCGGCACCATTGCGACCGCGAGGGCGCTTCGCCACGTGCTGTACGAGGTCTCACCCACCGATCCGTTGTCACTCGGCACGGTCGTGCTTGGTGATGTTGCTCACCTCAGGATTCGCCTGTTATCTACCGGCGCGCCGAGCGGCGGCATTGGAGCCGATAATCGCGCTGCGCCACGATTGAACCGAAATAAGAGACGTCGCCCGCGAAAATTGATACCATTTTCGAGGCTCGCCTACGCGCCGCCTGGGACGGAAAAGCAGAATCCAAAATGACGCTTGGTATTGTCGATGATGACGAGGATGTGCGTCGGGCGCTCGCGCGACTCCTCATCAGCATGGGCCACGAGGTACACGTGTTTGCGTCAGCCGAGGACTTCGAGGCGAACACCGTGGCCTTGGATTGCCTCATCCTTGATGTCCGGCTGCCGGGTCTCAGCGGCCCCGAACTGCGCGAACGGCTCAACGGCCGCTCCTCCCCGCTTCCGGTCGTCTTCATCACCGGCGACAGCGGTCCCAAGGCTCCGAGCTACTCCGCTTCGAACGAGACCCCTACCGTAACCAAGCCGTTCGACGTCGTGACGTTGATGACGGCCGTTGACCACGCGATCTCATTGGCGGAGGTTCTTCGAAAACGTCATGCACACTGACGATCGCTACAAGCGCGCGGCGGCGGCTGGCGGTGTTGGAATCTGGGACTGGAATCTCGTGACCGGCGAGATCTTTGTGGATCCCGTCCTCAAAGATTTGCTCGGTTACGGGGATGACGAGGTCGCTAGTCACCTGGACATCTGGGCCCGGCTGGTGCATCCCGAGGACAAGACCGCCGTTTCCGAATGGGCCCGGGCTCACGCCGCCGGCAAGACCCTGTCGTGCGAGCTCGAGCATCGAATGCTCCATCGCGACGGCAGTATCCGATGGTTTCTGGCGCGCTGCTCCGTCACTAGAGACGCGCAGGGGATCCCCGTTCATCTGGCGGGGACCGACACCGACATCACCGCCCGCAAGCGCGGTGAAGAGGCGCTTCGCCAGATGGAGGAACTCAACCGGCGGATTGTCGAGAGCACCGGCGACTGCGTGAAGATTCTCGACCTCGCGGGACGGCTCATCTACATCAATCCCGAAGGTCTGCGTCAGCTCGAGCTCGAGGATGCCAGCGCGTTGCTCAACCGCCCCCTCGGCGAACACTGGGAAGGAGACACTCGCCAAGCGGCGGAAGAGGCCGTCGAGCGTGCACGTCTCGGTGGCTCTGGTCGATTCCAGGCCTTGCTGCGCACGGCATCTGGAGTCGCGAAGTGGTTCGACATCATCGTAACGCCAATCACCGACGTGAACGGCTCGGTGGTCCAGTTGCTCGCCGTGTCGCGCGACATCTCCGAACGGCGTCGAGAGGAGGCCTTTCGCGCCACCCATGATCAAGTGCTCGGGATGATCGCGACCGGCAGCGTCCTGGCAGACGTGCTCAACCGCCTGGTTCGCCTCGTCGAGGAACAGTCCAACGGCATGCGGTGCTCGGTGCTGCTGCTCGACGACGACGGGACCCACGTGCGGCATGGCGCCTCGGCGAGTCTTCCCGACGACTATGTTCGTGCCATCGACGGGTCGGCCATCGGTCCACGCAGCGGCTCGTGTGGAACGGCCATGTTCCTGGGTACCCCTGTCATCGTGACGGACATCCTCACCGATCCGCTCTGGCAGGATTACCGTGACGTCGCTCAGCGGTACGGACTGCGCGCATGCTGGTCGATGCCGATCTTTTCGCCGCTGCGGAAGGTCCTGGGTTCGTTTGCGATGTACTACGACGAGCCGCGCTCCCCCGGTGAAGAGGAACTGCGACTGGCAGAATCGGCGGCCGAACTCGCAGGCATCGCGATCGAGCACACGCGCGCGCAGCAGGCGCTGCAGAACAGCGAGGCGCGCAATCGGGCCATTCTGCGGGCAATCCCCGACTGGATGTTCCTGACCGTCGACGGCGTCTTTTTCGACTATCACGCCAAGGACGTGTCCAAACTCATCGTCCCACCGGCGGCATTTCTTGGAAAAAACGTCAGGGAGGTGCTGCCACCTCCGCTTGGAGAGACGCTAGCCGAAGCCTTCGTACGCGTGGGAGCGTCCGACGAGCCGGAAACCATCGAATACGCGTTGGGGTCTGACGGCAGCGAGCGCTTCTACGAGGCGAACATCGTCCGCTGCGACGGCGACAAGATCCTCAGCATCGTCAGGGACGTCACCGATCGCAAGCGGGCGGAGCTGGAAGCCGGCGCGCAACGACGGGAACTGGCGCATTTGAGCCGGGTCGCCGTGCTCGGAGAGCTGACCGGAACACTCGCGCACGAATTGAGCCAGCCGCTGACGGCCGTGCTCGGCAATGCGCAAGCGGCACGACGCCTCGTGGATCGGGATCCGCCAAACGTTCCAGAGCTACGGGCTGGGCTCGACGACATCATCCGGAACACCAGGCGGGCAGGCACGGTCATCGATCGCTTGCGCGCCTTGTTGCGGAAGGAGAGCACCGCGCTCCAACCGGTCAACCTGAACGAGGTCGTTCGAGAGGTCGTCGATCTGGCACACGGCGAAGTCATTTCGCGGCGCATTGCCGTGACGAGCAATCTGACGTCCGACATCCCGCTGGTGCTGGGCGATCGCATTCAATTGCAACAGGTGGTGCTCAATCTGGTCATGAACGCATGCGATGCGATGGGCGGCACCGAGACACCGAAACGACAGCTTGCGCTGGCGACGAACACGTCGGATAGCTTCGTTCAGCTCGTCGTGTCAGACCGCGGCGTCGGGATTCCGCAAGGCCAGCTCGAGCGGGTGTTCGAGCCATTCGTGACGTTTCGCGAGCAGGGCCTGGGCCTTGGGCTCGCGATCAGCCGCTCGATCGTGCGCGCACACCGCGGATCCATCAAAGCGGAGAACAACGTCGATGGCGGCGCGACGTTCCGGTGCTTCCTGCCGATTGCGGAGGCGGCGACGGGCGAGCATCCGCTCCCGGTTTCAGCCGCCTTCCGTTAGCCACCCGTCAACGCTTCTTCGTGGCGGCAGCGCCCTTGGCCTCTTCTCGCCTTGCCCCAGCCAGGATCCCTTCCATCGCGTAGTTGCCTTCGTGGCACGCGTATTCGTAGATGAGGCCATCGGTCTTCTTCAGGCGAATCATGAACGTGTACGGTTTCGTCCACGTCGCCGGGTCTTCCACCTTGATCTCCCAGTTGATGAAGTCCGGGCTGACACGCGTGTAGCGCTCGGTGAGCTTGACATTCGGCGTCGATCCCTGGAAGCCGTTGAGGTAGTTCGTGGTCTCGACGACCAGGGAATCGCCTTCCCATCGACCACGCGAATCGCCATGCAACTGTCGAATGTGGGATGGGAGATGCGGCCGCGGCGTCATCGGCACCACGCGTGCGTCGTGAATCATCTCCTGGAAAAGCACTACGGTCTCAGGCGACTGAAGGATCTGGACGTAGCTGTTGTAGTTTGCTCCGGTGCGTGGTGCGCCGTACGAGATGCACCGCTCCGACAACGGCCGGTCTTCGGGGCCATCAGCGGGGCCGCGTTCTCGAACCCTCGTTTTCGCCGCCGCGCGCCTCGCCTCGGCTTCGGGCGTGAGCGGCGGAAACTGACCGTCAGGTGGATCGATGATGAGCGACGTCCGGTTGTCCCACTCGCGATCGGCCATCCAGAACTGGTTGTAGTTGCCCGTCGACGAATCGTAGGAAACCTGAGCGAACGACCCCTTGTCCTTGGCATCGAGCATCTGCTGGATGAAGTTGCCGAAGATGGCGTCGCCGCCCTGATCGACGAACCGGGCCGCCATGTGCTTGAGTTCCTCGACCTCGGCGTCCGTCAGCGTCGCTTTGTCTTTCCACTGCCGCGGGCGAGTCATCGGGGTCACGCTGTTGTTGCCCCACACGCCCTGCAGATCGGGACGGCCGTCGGGAGTCTTTGGAACCTTCCAACCGGCGGGCGTGACGCCCGACGATGAGTCGCCTGACTGGGCCGTAAGCGGCCCAACCATGAGTGAGACCGCTGCCAACATCACGGCTACGAGAACGGCGTGAAGGTGTCTCATGCCGCGTAGTTTCGCTCAAGCGGCGGGCCCCGTCCAGCCCTGTCCTGAGCGCGAGTCGAAGGGTGCTATGCTCCCTCCCTCTGCTGCACGCGAGGAGGTGTGCGATGTCACAGAGACTCTGGATTGCGGTCACTGGTGTTGCGTTGTCGACCGTCGGCGGCCACCTGGCGGCCCACCACGCATTCTCCGCGGAGTTCGACGCCAACGCCCCGGTCACGCTGCGGGGCCCGGTCACGAAGGTGGAATGGATCAACCCGCATGCGTGGATTCACATGGAGGTGAAAGCGCCCGACGGCAAATCCGCGATCTGGATGGTCGAAGGCGGCACGCCAAACACCCTTCAGCGCGGCGGCATCACCCGCGATTCGATCAAGATCGGCACGGTCATCGTCGTCGCCGGTTACCAGGCCAAAGATGGCAGATTGCGAGCCAACGGACGCGACATCACGTTTCCGGATGGCCGTACGCTCTTCATGGGATCGTCGGGCACCGGCGCGCCAAAAGACGGGCGCGACCCCAGCGAACGAGGCAAGCCCAAGCCGCCGGGACACTGACGTGCGGACGCACTTCGGATCTGTAGCGTTGTTCGGTGTGCTCGTTGGGCTGCTCGCGTCGGCGTGCAGCGAACCAGCGGCGCAGGGCTATCGTGCGCCTCGCACATCGGCCGGCACACCGGACCTGAGTGGCATCTGGCAGGCGAACAACACGGCGAACTGGGACCTCGAGGCACATGTCGCGCGCCAGGGACCGGCGTTCGCATTGGGCGCCGCCTTCAGCGTGCCTCCCGGCCTCGGTGTCGTCGAAGGTGGCGAGATCCCCTACTTGCCTGCGGCTCTGGAGAAGAAGAAGGCGAACGGCGCGAATTGGATGAAGCTCGACCCCGAGGTCAAGTGCTTCATGCCGGGAATTCCCCGGGCCACCTATATGCCGTATCCGTTTCAGATCGTGCAGTCGACCGACACGATTCTGATGACGTACGAGTTCGCCAGCGCCAGTCGTGTGGTCCGGATCAACAGCAAGGAAACAAGCCCGGCGCCGGCGTGGATGGGTTGGTCGATCGGTCGATGGGAGGGTGAAACGCTTGTCATCGACGTGACCGATCACATGGAGGAAACCTGGTTCGATCGTGCCGGCAACTATCACAGCGACGCGTTGAAGGTCACCGAGCGCTACTCAGCGATTGACGCCAACACGCTGCAGTACCGAGGCCACGATCGAGGATCCGAAAGTCTTCTCGAGGCCGTGGAAGATCAGCATGCCGCTCTATCGACGCCGTGAGCCGAACATGCAGCTGATGGAATACAAGTGCGTCGAATTTGCCGAGGAGCTGATGTACGGGCACTTGCGGAAGAAGCCCGCGGACAAATGACCGAATTCGACGAGAGCGCGAACTTCCGCCTGAAGGCGGAAGCCACGCAACATTGTTTGGGATTCGTGGCTTCCGGCTTGAGCCGGAAGGTTGGACGGCGATCCGATCCAGCTGAGACACCGCGACGCAGCGCGAGTGATCAGGGCAACGCGAAAGCCTGCAGGCCCGTCCCCAACTGCACCACGATGTACTGCTTGCCCTGGTGCATGTAAGTCATCATCCCGTATCGGCTCAGCCCTGCTGTCGGCAGCTTCGCGAGCCTCTGACCAGTCTTCTTGTCGATCGCAAACAGGTACGTGTTGCCATCCGCTGTCTGACCGGGTGCGATGAGCATGGTCGCGGTGACCATGAGACCCCCCAGCGCGGCACGACCCAGGTTTGGATTGACGTTATCGACGCCCTTCAGGAGCGGATGATTCCGAATCGCATCCTGCTGGGCCTGCGCGGCGTCGCCATACGGCATCACCCACAGGTGCTCGCCGGTGTTCAAGTCGATCGCCGTGATGCGACCGACCGGTCCTTTGAAGACGGGCAAACCCGCCAGCGGATCTGCCGACGCCGGTGCACCCGCTGCGCCGGCTCCCGCCCCTGCGGCCCCGCCGCCAGCGCCGCCCGCGCCACCGCGACCGGCCCCAGCGGGTGGAGCATCGTCGCCGCCGCTCACACCGCCGCGACCCGCTACTGCACCTGCCTTTTTCGCAGCCTCCGGATACATCTCGATGGCGGCATCCACGGATGCTCCTGCGCAGCCCGCGCTCGTCGGCACCCATGCTGTCACCGTCGTCCCCGTCTGGCCGAAGCAGTCCAGCTCCTTCCCTGGTACGACGACTCGCGATCCACAGCCACTGTGTGACGGAATGTAGATGATGCCCGTCGTGGGATCGGCGGCGGGCGGATGTGTGATGTTCGACCCACCCGTCTCGCCGGGACAGAATCGACCTGGCCCGGCCTTCTCGGCGTTCCCACGATGCGTCGGCGGATTGAACGGCGGTACGAGCAGCCCCTGCTGCAACGCGCGTTGTCGCGCGAGCCCTTTGATTTCGGGCGTGTAGTCGAGCAAATGCTCTTCGCTGCGTCCGATGAACTGGTACGGCGCAGGTTTGATCGGGAACGGCTGCGTCGGCGACAGCTTTTCCCCGGGTACTTTCGACGCCGGCACCGGTCGTTCCTCGAACCCCCAGATGGGCTCGCCGGTCTGCCGGTTGAATGCGTACAGAATCGCCTGCTTCGTGGCTTGGAACACGCCAGGAATCCTTCGTCCGGCGACATTCACGTCCATGACAATGGGCGCCGTCGGCGTGTCGTAGTTCCACACGTCGTGATGCACCATCTGGTAGTGCCAGAGTCGTTTGCCGGTCTTGACATCAAGTGCGATGAGACTCGCGGCAAACAAATTGTCGCCGGGGCGGAACCCGCCGTACATGTCCTGCGTGGCGCTGTTGGTTGGAACGAAGACGATGCCTCGCTCGGAGTCGGCTGAGAGCGGCGCCCACGACGAGACGTCACCCGTCGTTCGCCACGCATCGTTCTCCCAGGTGTTGTTGCCGACCTCGCCCTGCCTTGGCACGACGTGAAACTTCCACATGAACTTCCCGTCGCGTGCGTTGTAGGCGAGGATGTCGCCGGGTACGTTTTCCTGGCGCGTCTGGTGATACCCCTGCTCGGCGGAGTTACCGACGATGATCGTGTCGTTGACGACGATGGGAGGGGACGAGCTAGTGATGTAGCCGAGCTCGAGCGGCACGCCTTCGTTAGCGTTGTAAGGCTTCTTTAGCTTGGTCCACGGCTCCCAGTCCTGAATCAGGTTCTCGACGAGATCCACGACGCCGGTGCTGGGAAACCCGGGGAGCTTGACCTGCCGCCCCCAATTCTCGAGCGGCTTTCCGGTCTCGGCATCCAGAGCCACGAGGAAGAAGCCTGGTGTAGCGATGAAGACAACGCCGCGCCCGTTGATCTCGTGATAGGCCACGCCCTTGCCGTAGGCGGCGCGCATCGAGTACTTCGACCGGAAGGTCTCGGGCTCCACGAAGCTCCAGAGGAGTTTCCCAGTCGTGGGATCCATGGAGACGACGTGACGTCGAGGACCGGCAACGCTGAGGAGCTTGCCGCCGACGTAACTGGGTGTCGCTCGCGCAGTCATGGGGCCCACGACGTCCTGAGGGTTGAACCGCCACGCCTCTTTGAGCGTCTCGAAGTTGGTGGGCGTCACCTGGCTGAGTGCGGAGTAGCGGGTGCTTCCGGCGTCGCCGCCCTGGTACCGCCACTCACCATTGCCGGTTCCGCGTCCTGACTGGGCTTGGGCAGATGGCAAGGCGAGAGATGCGGCCACATACAAGCCCAGTCCGAGGGTAACCAGAGCGAGCGCGGGTGCGTGCCTGTTCATCTCGACTCCCCTTCGAAACAAACGCCGGATCAGATGGACATAGGGAGCCTAGGTGTCTTCGGCGGTGCCGTCAAGGCGAAACGGCGCTGAGATCCACACGTGCCGCGTCTCGCTCGTTAGTCCTGGCTACCGCTCGCGGCACGGATGCTGGTCGATTCTGGTCGCTCGAAGCCCTGCACCACAACGACCGAAGCCCCTTCATCGGCTGTGGGAGCTTCGAACAAACCCAGAAATCCAGTCAGGGTCTCCGGATCGATGAGGAAATTGTATTGCGGCAGAGTCGCATTCCTTTCGGCCAGCCGAATTTCGAGAACGGCAATAGGGCGTCTTCAAGAAATGGATCTTCGCCTCGGCTCCCAGCGCACGTGCCTGGTCGACAATGCGCACACGGTGGTCTCGGAGGAAGAAACCATCGTCAAGGATGACGTCAACGCCCCATTTCAAGTATTGCGACGCGGCATCCCAGATCAGTTCACGGCAGGCCAGCACCCGTCGGGTGTGCTCGTCGTGGCCAACCGATGTCAGGGCCTACCTTCCAAACAATGTAATCAGCCAGCGATCCAACGTGAACAGCACGCAGTTCGCGTCCGCTTTCAGCCCGACGGCGTAGGTAGTCTTACCGGAGCAGGGCAAGCCGGAAATCAAGTGCACGGTGGGCATGTGGCTTCCTTGGACTCCGCCCATCAAACGTCGCATAGGACCACCGCTTCACGCAGTGACGTCATTGGGTCGCGCACCGGAACAAACTCGTGCGCGAGATATCCTTGCAAACCCCGTTTCGACAATCGCCCGGCAGATCGCCGCCCACTGCAGTTCCTGCGTGTCGTCCAACTCATGGCGACCCGGCACGCCGCCGGTGTGATAGTGGGCGATGTGCCGGTGATGCTGTCGAATCGTACGGATGACATCGCCCTCCATGATCTGCATGTGATAGATGTCGTAGAGCAGTTTCACGCGAGGTGAATTCACCGCGGAAACCGCCTCCACGCCAAATGGCGTGCGATCGCCCTGATAGTCAGCGTGATCCACTTTGCTGTTCAGCAACTCGACGCAGATCGTCACGCCGTGCTGCTCGGCCGGACCCTTGAGGCGGTTGAGTGCGGTCACGCAGTTCTCGATCGCCTCGCGATCGCCACGGCCCTGCCGATTGCCGAAGAACGTGATCAGGTTGGGCACGCCGAGCGCCGCGGCCTTCGGCATCGCCTCGATGAGGTTGTTGACGATGCGATCGTGGTTGGCGGGATTGTTCAGGCCGTCACGGATGGTGCCTCCTCCGCCATACCCCATCGAGCAAATGAGGCCATGCTCGCGTACGACCGGCCAGTCCTGAGCCTCGAGCAAGTCGATGGCCGGGACGCCCATTGCCGCGACCGCGCGGCATAGATCCGGCAGCGGCACCTTCTGATAGCACCAGCGGCTGACCGATTGACGCAGCCGCCCGCGCGTGACCGCGCGGCCTGAAGGCTGCGATTCGCGTGCGGTCGCTGCCCCCCGACCCAGACCAGTAAGGGCCAGTACGGCCGCGGATCGAAGAGCATCACGACGACCGATCACCTTCGGCATAGCGGCTGGATTCTATGCCACGAATCACTGTTCGGTTACACGTGTGAAGCTTTACCTCAAAGCGGGTGACTGGCGTGGTGTCCTCGGCATCGCTTTACGCCCAGCCCAATCGCTCGGAGACTTGATGCAGGCTGTTTTGCGGAAAGACCCGTGTGGAGCACGCCGTCGCGATGCCGAAAAACGCGGCGCAGGCCAGCGACGGGGTCCCCGCCACGCGTGGTCTGCGTGGTGGGGTGGAGCGGCGTCGGGCGGGGACCCAACGCCCGCGGAATCCGAGCAAGACGGCGTTGGGCCGACGCCGGCGTTCCACGGACGGTAAGCCGAGCACGCGTTTTTCCGGCGTGCGGAACCCGGGTTTTGTAGCAAATGGCCTGCATCAACAGCACGTTCGTGAACAATCGGGGCCACCCCGGCGGTGCGTTGCTGCTAGGATCTCCGCGATCGCAGCAAGTACTCGTTGAGACACCTCAATGCACCAACAGTCCGAATCGTTTGACGCCATCGTGGTCGGCTCGGGCATTTCCGGCGGCTGGGCCGCGAAAGAGCTCACCGAAAGCGGGCTGCGCGTCCTGTTGCTCGAACGGGGCAAGAATGTCGAGCATGTGAAGGACTACGTCAACGCCCGCAAGGCGCCGTGGGAATATCCGCACCGCGGCGGCCGCTCGCGCGAGATGGTGGACGCTTATCCGGTCCTCCAGCGCGATTACCCGCTCAACGAGAAGAACCTCGACTGGTGGGTCTCGGAAAAAGACTCGCCATACACCGAGGTCCGGCGCTTCGACTGGTATCGCGGCTACCACGTCGGCGGCCGTTCGTTGACTTGGGGCCGGCAGAGCTACCGCCTCAGCGACTTCGACTTCGACGCGAATGCCAAGGACGGTATTGCGGTTGATTGGCCGATCCGGTATGCGGATCTCGCGCCCTGGTACGATCACGTCGAGCGACATGCCGGGATTGCGGGATCGGTGGAGGGCCTGCCGCAGCTTCCCGACGGACAGTTTCAGCCGGCGATGCCGCTCAACTGTGTCGAGGAGACGATCGCCGGCCGCCTGGCCAAGCAGTTCGAGGGGCGGCGGCGCATCATTCCCGGCCGCGCGGCGAACCTGACGCAGCCGCTAGGAAAACGCGGACGCTGCCAGTACCGCAACGCCTGCTGGTTGGGTTGTCCGTACGGTGCGTACTTCAGCACACAGTCGTCCACCTTGCCGCCGGCGATGGCCACCGGGCGGCTGACGTTGAAGACGTTTGCGATCGTGACCGACGTCGTGTATGACCGCGATCGCAAGCGTGCGACGGGTGTCCGCGCCATCGACGCCGTGAGTGGCGTCTCCACGGAATACACCGCCCGGGTGGTGTTCTTGTGCGCCTCGACGCTCAACTCGACGTGGCTCCTCATGCGGTCGGCGCGGGACGTCTGGCCCGGTGGAATGGGCAGCAGCTCGGGCGAGCTGGGCTGCAATCTCATGGATCACCACTTCCGCTGTGGCGCGAATGGCACCATCCACGAGCACGAGGACCGGAATGTCTACGGGCGCCGGCCTACCGGCTTCTACATCCCGCGGTTCCGCAACCTGTTTGGCGACCAGCGCGAGTACCTGCGTGGGTTCGGCTATCAGGGCAGTGCGAGCCGGCAAGGCTGGGAACGAGCGGTCGCAGAGCTCGGTGTCGGCGCCGACTTCAAGGACGCCATGGCGACGCCAGGACCGTGGCGCATTGGTGCCACGGCGTTCGGTGAGATGCTGCCGAATCGCAACAACCGCGTTTCGATCGATGAGACGAAGAAGGACAAATGGGGTCTGCCGGTTCTCGCCATCGACTGTGCGACCGGCGAGAACGAGCGGCTGATGCGGCGCGACATGATGAACGACATGGCCGAGATGCTCGAGGCCGCCGGTGTCCGCGAGGTGCGAGTGTTCGACAACGGATATTTTCCCGGCATGGGCATTCACGAAATGGGCACCGCGCGCATGGGTCGCGATCCGAAGACGTCGGTGCTCAACTCGCACAACCAGGTGTGGGATTGCCCGAACGTGTTCGTGACCGACGGCTCGTGCATGACGTCGGCGGCGTGTCAGAACCCGTCGCTCACTTACATGGCGCTCACCGCCAGGGCGGCGGCGTTCGCAGTGGACGAGCTCAAACGCAGCACTCTGTGATCGAGGATTGAACGATGGACGAACGGACTGCACCGGAGCATCCATCCGATAGCACGCGGGCGTCAGGCATGACTCGCCGCGAGGCGATGTGGCGCGTCACCGCCGCGCTCGGCGGTGCAGCGCTCGTGGGTGGCGACGCGCTGTTGGCATTTTCCTTCGACGGCCGGCAAAGGCAGCAGGCCTCGCAAGGTATCGGTACGTTCACGGCGGCAGACGTCGCGCTGCTGGACGAGATCGCGGAGACGATTCTGCCGGAGACCTCGACGCCAGGGGCCAAGGCCGCAAAGACCGGTTCGTTCATGGCGTTGATGGTCACCGCCGCGTATACCGAACGAAATCAAGAGGTCTTTCGGCGTGGCATGCGCGAGTTGGACGAGGCGTGCCGGAAGGCGAACAACGGCTCGTTCATGCAGGCGTCTCCTGCGCAACGGCTCACGCTGCTCGAGGCGCTGGATCGCGAGCAGAAGACGATGAGGGAAGAACGCGCGGCCGCCCCGCGTTCCCGCGCGCCCGCGGCTGCGCAGAGTGGCGATGAGCCACCGCATTACTTCCGCATGATGAAGGAGCTCACGCTTCTCGGCTACTTCACGTCAGAGATCGGCTACACCCAGGCCATGCGGTACGTCGAATCACCTGCGCGGTTCGATCCGTGTGCGCCGCACGCGCCTGGCGATAAGACCTGGGCCTCGCACGCCTAGCAGCCAGCGCAAAAACGATAGCGTGGCTTCCGGCTTTAGCCGGAAGATCAGTCGGCTTCAGCTAGCCGCGACCTGACGCCCTACTCCGCTCGCATGGCCACCGTCGGCCTCAGCGACACGGCCCGCCGCGCAGGGATCAGCGCCGCGACCAGGGCCACGACCGCGAGCACGGAGACCGCCGGCACCGTGGCCCATGTTTCAGCGCGCTCGAGGTCGGGGAGCATCTTCAGGAGCACACCGCCGGCCGCGACGGCAAGCACCCCTCCGACGGCAAGTCCAATGGCAACCGCCCGAGTGGCCTGCCACACCACCAGCCGTGCGAGCGAAGAGGGTGTGGCGCCAAGTGCCAGCCGCACGCCGAGTTCCGCCGTCCGTTCCTCGACCGCGCGAGCCGTCACGCCATAGACCCCGAGGCCAGCAAGGGCGAGACCGATCGCGCCCAGCACCAGCAGCAGCGCGCTTCGAAATCGCTGGGGACCCAGAGAATCAGCGAGATACTGCTCGACGGTCGTGACCGAGTCGATCGGCTGCGCGGGATCCACCGACAGCACGGCCGCGCGCACCGCATCGGTCATCGCGAGTGGCTCTCCGGCCGTCCGAATGACGAGAGAGACCGGCGTGATCGCCACGTTGTTCTGGGCGAACGAAATGTAGATAGTGGGCGCAGGAGGCTGTGAGAACCCGACGTCACTCACGTCACCGACAACGCCGATCACGGTGAGCCAGCGAGGGTTGGTGCCGCGGCGGACTCGACGGCCAATCGGATCATCGCCCGGCCAATGCTGATTGGCAAACTGCTGACTTACGATGGCGACCCAGGGCTGATCGACTCCGTCACTGGCGCTGAAGTCGCGTCCCTTCACCAACGGAATGCGCAGCGTCGCAAAGTAGCCGGGACTCGCACGCCGGAATTGGACCGTGTGTGCCTGACCGTCCGGCGTTGGCTTGCCCTCGATATGTACCGGGGTGACAAAGAAAAACCCCGGAACGAACCGGTTGAGCGTGGCACCCGCCGACGATACGCCCGGGATGGCGCGAATGCGCTCGAGAACGCGCGCAATCAACTGGGCGCGCGCCGCTTCGCTTGGATACGCTGTCGCCGACAACCGCATCTGGGCCGCCAAGACGGCCTGCGGATCGAACCCGGGACTTACACGTGACGTGCGATCGAAGGCGCTCAGCAACAGCGTGCCGCCCACGAGCAGCACCACCGCCAGGGCGCATTCAACGCCCACGAGCAACGTCCGCACTTTCTGATCGCGGCGCGAGCCCACCGTGCGCCGGTTGCCATCGGCGATCCCGCGAGCCAGATCGGTGCGAAGCTCGCGCATCAACGGCGCGATTCCGGACACTGCGGCGACACCACCAGCGAACATCGCAGTGACGAGTTGCACCCGCCAATCGATGGTGATTTCGCCGAATGTCCTCGCAATCGACGGATCCAGCGACAGCAGCACTGGCAGGGCCCACCAGCCGATCACCAACCCGGCCACGCCGCCGGTGACGGCCAGCCACAGCGTTTGGATCAGCTGCAGTCGAATCAGCGAGCCGCTCCCCCCGCCAAGCGCCATCCTCAACGCGAGTTCGGGCCGGCTCGACATGATCTCGGCCAGTGTGAGGTTGGCGAGGTTGGCGCAGGCAATCAGCAGCAGCGCCGCGACACCGCCGAGGAGCGCAAGCAGGCCGGGGCGCTGCAATCGGAACTGAGCGTCACGCAGCCCCGCGGCGAGCGCTGACCAGCCGGTCATCACCTTCGGGATCTCAGCGATCACGGCTTGCATGGCCGGCTGCATCTCCGCGTGCAACTGCGCAACCGTCACGTCGGGACGGAGACGCGCAAACGTCTGGACGAACGTCGAACCAGAGGCTAGTGACACTTCGGTGGCGTTCAGCGGCGTCCAGAGATCCGTTGGCGTGAACGCGGTCACAAAGGTCGCCGGCATTACACCAATGATTTCGTACGGCTCGCGATCGATGAGCACGGTCTTGCCAAGCACTCCACGATCGCTGCCGAAGCGACGTTGCCAGAGCGCGTGCCCGAGCACCACGACCTTGGCGTTGGCCTGATCCTCCGTCTCCGTGAAGACCCGGCCCAACGCCGGCGCACCGCCGAACAGCGCGAACAGCCCAGGGGACACCGCGCCCGCGATGACCGTCTCCGGCTCCGTGTCGCCCCCAAGCGCCCGCTCACGCGCCCACAGACCTTCGACCGACTCCACCTGCTTCAGGTTCTGCCGAAACCGCAAGAACACTCCCAGGCTGAGAGGGTTTCTCGACGTCCACTCACTCTGGCCCGGGCGGCATCAGGAACAGCTGCGCGATCCGCTCGCCGTGCGGAAACGGCAGCGGCCGCACCAGGGTGGCGCTGACCACGGCGAGCACCGCGGTCGCTGCGCCGATGACGAGCGCGAGAGTCATGACGGTGATCAGGGCATACGTGGGGCGTGCGGTAAGCCCACGGACCGCGTGGCGGAGATCGCGCAGAATCGCATCGGTCATCCCGCGACATTACGCAACCGGACGCCAATGAATCCAGCGCATTCATTCACTCATGACAATGAACAGCTGTCATGATTGGGATGGACAGGCCAGTCGACGCGTCAGGCAGACATTGCTGCGGGGGAACCGCTCACTTCCCCGGCACGCGTTGCCTCACTTCCTCGAACCAATTGAGGACGACCTGGATCTGCGGGGCGCGCGGAGCTCCCGCATCCGTGACCGCCGACGCAATCACGCCGACAAAACGCTTGCCGTCACTCGACACATCGTAATTCCTGATCGTCGTGGGCCCGCCAAACGTGTTCTTCCAGATTCCAATCTGAATCGGCAGAGGATTGCTGAACGACAATCCGGATCCTTCCGTGACACGTGTCACGACAAAACGATTCGGTCCCGCCACGTAAAACACCTCGGAGCCATCGCGGGACCACAGCGGATGGTGAGGATCATCCTGTGGCGCTTCCAAGGACGCTTGAAACCGGGAGCCGGTCGCCGGAAAGGGCTGGACATAGACTGCGGGCGTCCCCGTCTCATTGGATTGATACGCCACCCACGAGCCATTCGGAGAAAACGCCGCATTCGTCGGCTGCCTGGAAGACCGAACCGAACCAAACGGCCGGCTCGTGCGACCTTGAGCTGAGTACACCCACAGCGTCACGTCGGCGCCCTTCGTCGCCGCGAACAAAAGGTCGCCCTTTGGCGACCACGACTCGGGAACGTGAGCCGTATCCTTGTCGGGCGTCGTGAGGCGCTCGGCGGAGCCGGCACCATCGGCGCGCTGCGCGAAGATCGCGAGATCACCGTCGCGGTCCGATTGGAACGCGAGGCGCTGTCCGTCAGCCGACCAGGCCGGGACCCGGTTGCGGCCGCCGAACGTCAGCCGACGCAGTGCACTCGCGCCCGACAGCTCATAGATCCAGATGTTGGCTTCGACGCCGCTACGGATTTCAACAGCAACCTGTTTGCCATCGGGAGAGAGGCGTGGGTAGTGGAACGATCCGGGCGGGAGCTTCAGGAGATCGACTCTGCCGGTGCGATCGATCAGCCCGAGATTCTGCTCTGCGGAAATCCCCGACTCCGCACCAGGAATGTACGCGAGCGACCCCGTGGCGGAGACTCCGTAATACGCCGTACCCCCGGAGGACCTGACGCCCTGCACGAGCGGCACCGGTCCGCCGGTTACCCTCACCCGCCGGACATCGAATGGGACACCAAAGAGCACGCCGCGGCTGACGTACACGAGGTGGCCGGTTGGAAGGTAACGCGCCTCCATCGCGCCCTCGATGAGCACTTGTGGTTCGCTCGAGGTCAGCGACTGGGCGACGATGCGAGAGGGTAACCCGGTGGTCGACACATTCCTCGTATTGGTGGTCGCATCGAAAAGTGTGAACAGAAGGGTCTGCCCATCCGGCAGCAGGTGCGGGCCGCGCAACCGATCGCTGGTGCGCGCGCCGATGAGCGTTGCCGGTTTCCCGCCGTCGGCAGACACTCGCATGATCGCTCCATCGGCCTCGAACAGGATGCCACCTGGATCCCAGCTCACGCCATTCGGAACCGCGGTAAGCGAACAGATCGCCACTGGCGTTCCACCCTCGACCGCGACTCGTCGGAGCGTGAGGTCCTGAGCGGTCACGTACGCAATCGATCGGCCGTCAGGTGAGAAGGCCGGATTGCTGACTCCTCCGGCGGCATCGTCGGCGTTCACGATCAGCCGGCTCTCGAGATCCGAAATCGAACGCCGAAACAGACTGCGGTCCGCCGCATACGCAATCTGGGTTCCGTCGGTCGAGATCGCGATCGGCCCTAGGCCTGTGAAGACCTGTTCGCTGCCGAGCACGATCGGAAAGCGGACGAGGGAAGGTGGCGCCTGCCGAGTGAGGTACCAGCCCGCCGACACTCCCAAGGCCCCAGCCACAACAACCGCGGCGCTAACCGGCAGCGCAAGCTTCCAGAGCGGCCTCTTCTGAGCCGCCAAAGCCGCCGGGTCTGCCGCTGGTTGTGCGTCCGGCTGCCCCTCGTCGAACTCGAGTCGCGCGAGTCCGATGTGCGGCAGCCGTTTCTGTGGATCCTTGTGCAGGCATCGACGCAATAACCTGCGAACGTGCGGTGGCGTGTCGGCCGGGAGCGCTGTCCATGCCGGCTCGGTCTTGAGGATCGAGGCGACAAAGTCCGAGATGGTTTCCCCTCCCTCGAACGCTCTCCGGCCAGTAAGCATCTCGAAGAGCACGCAGCCAAAGGACCAGATGTCAGTGCGGCGATCGACCGGCTTTCCGCGCGCCTGCTCTGGACTCATGTACGCGGCGGTGCCGAGGATCGTGCCCCGCATGGTCATCGCCGGGTATGTGAGCGTGGGCGAACTGGCCGGGCTCGAGCCCAGCCTGTCACTATCGCTGGCGGCTCCGGGTTCAGTCGGCGCAAACATTTTCGCCAATCCGAAGTCCAGGACCTTGAGCCTGCCATCCGGACGCACCTTGATGTTCGCGGGCTTGAGATCTCGATGCACGACGCCGCGGTCGTGCGCCGCCTCGAGCGCGTCGGCAATTTGGCGTGAGATCGACACTACCTCGTCGTAATCGATCGGGCAGCGCGCGATACGTTCCGCCAGCGTGTCTCCTTCGACCAGCTCCATGACGATGGCCAGCCGCACATGGTCGGAGCCCGCCAGGCCGGACTCCTCGACACCGTACACCGCGGCGATGTTCGGATGGTTCAGCGCCGCCAGAAGCTCGGCTTCACGCTGGAAACGGGCAATGTGATCCGGGTCGGCAGCGAGACTCGCGGGGAGCACCTTGATCGCCACTTCGCGCCGGAGTTTGGTATCGCGGGCGCGGTAGACCTCACCCATTCCGCCCGCACCAAGGGCGGATCTGACCTCGTACGGACCGAAACGGGTGCCAGGGGAGAGGGCCATCAACAGAACAGCTGGAACGAGCTGATTCTACCGGCAAGGCCCCGTCAGTGGCCGCCTAAACGGCGAAGTTTCGCAAGGGAGTGGAGAAAGTTGTTGCTCTAGACGCCGGCACTCGCGTTTCTGCTTACCGCGGGCGTCGGGAGAGCGATTCGCACCGTGGTGCCGCGCTCGGCGCCGGTGTCGATCCGCACGCTGCCGTGCAAGAGCCGCGCGCGTTCCTCGATGCTGAGAAGACCGAGCCCGCCACCGGCCCGCCGCACCTTGGTCGTGTCGAACCCCTTGCCATCGTCGACAATCGTCAACGTCAGCTCGCCGTTTTCGCGCGAGAGCGCCACCTGCGTGTGGCGCGCCCCAGCGTGCCTCGCAACGTTCCGCAACGCCTCCTGCGCGGCTCGAAACAAACACAGCGCCGCGTCGGGCGAGATGGCATTGAAATCCTCCATCGTGCCGAACGTCACGTTGATTCCGTGCTGCTGCTGGAACTCGGCGCAGTGGGACTCGAGTGCCGCCGTGAGCCCCACTTGTTGGAGCACGCCGGGATGCAGATCGTGCGAGAGCCGCCGAATGCTGTCGGCCAACTCAATCGTGCGCTGCTGCAAATTCGTCAGGGACGTTTCCAGCGTGGATTGGTTGTGCTCGCCAATTCGGCGTTTGAGCCCGCTCAGGGCGAGCGACAGTCCGGCCAGCTGCTGGTTGATGTCGTCGTGCAGTTCTCGGGCGATGCGACTGCGCTCGGTTTCCTGCGCGATGATCAGGCGTCCGGCGAGATCTTGTGTCCGTTCGAAGCTGAGACGCAGCATGGCCTCTTGCTCGCGCAGGGCGTCTTCAGCCTTCTTGCGTTCGAGCACGAGATCGAGCTCGGCGGCGACGGTGGCAATCACCTTCGTGAGTCGCTCGTCCTCGTCGCGCAGTTCCTGGACGAAGAACTCGATTACGGCGACGACCTTGCCCGCCGCCACGATGGGGATGCCCAGTGCGCCCCGCAGCCCGACTTCGCGGGCAGCCGCCGCTCGCGGAAAGTTCGGGTCCAAGGTGACATCTCGAATCCACGCCGGCTGTCCGGACGCCCAGACGCGTCCGGGCAGACCCTCGCCTGGGCAGAAACGGGTCGCATCAGAAACCGCCCTGAATCGCTCGAGGCCCGCGACCATGGAGAACCATGCTGGACTGCACTCGAGGCACTGGCCGTCATCATGAACAATCCAGGCCTGACCGATCGCCCATCCGGTCTTCTCGCAGACTCGACGAAGCACAACCTCCAGAGACGCCGTCAGATCAGGCGCGGCCGCGACCTCCATGATGATCGTGTGCAGCAGGCTGACCTCTTCTTCCGCCCGCTTGTGTTCGGTGATGGCGCGAGTCAGTTCGGCGGTCCGCTCAGCAACCCGCTGTTCCAGCGCCAGCTGGCTTTCTCTGAGCGCCTGTTCGGCCTGCTTTTGTGCCTCGATATTCGTGCTGGTCCCGAACCAACTGACAATCTGGCCGCTTGGGTCGCGGAACGGCAGGGCGCGACCGAGGTGCCAACGGTATTGACCATCGAACTGTCTGAGCCGGTATTCGATCTCGAAGGCGGTTCCCGTTCGGAGGGATTCGGCCCAGCGTTCCAGTTTGACTTCTACTTCGTCGGGGTGCAGGACGTGCCGCCAACCCCAGCCAAGCAGCTCGTGTCGGGTCTTCCCGGTGTAGTCGTAGCAACTCTGGTTGTAGTACTCGATGTAGCCATTCGGCCGGGCAATCCAGACGAGCTGTGGAAGAGCATCCGCGAGATGACGGATGTCCTCCGCACGCGAAACCTCGGGTGACCGCTGTTTCCCAGGTTCCTCTGATCCCGATTGCGGGGTCCACGCCATGGCTCAGACTCCCGCGGATCCTATCCCCAACTTCGTTTTCTGCAAAACCTACCCGAAGGGGTCATTGATTGTCGGGCGTCGCCTGGTATAGGACTGTGTGCACATTCGGCAGCCGCGCGGCCGGTACCTCGGCTGTGGTGCCCTGCCTTCAGCGAACGGGGACAAACATGCGACGGGCCAAGGTGCTTTTGGCCGATGACCACACCATAGTGGCCGAAGGCTTGAAAAGCCTGCTGAAGGACCACTACGACCTGGTCGGCACCGTCACCGACGGAAGTCAGTTGGTCGACGCGGCCAGGACCTTGCGGCCCGACGTCATCGTGACCGACTTATCCATGCCCGTTCTGAGCGGTCTCGACGCGCTTCGGCGATTGAAGGCCGAACAGCCCGATGTCAAAGTGATTTTCCTCACGATGTACTCCGACGCCCGGGTCGCGACCGAAGCCTTTCGCGCAGGGGCGTGCGGGTTCCTCCTGAAGCAGGGTGCGGGTGAAGAGCTCATCACGGCAATCGAAGACGTGCTCAACGGTCGAACGTATCTGACGCCGCGACTGACCAAGGATGTCTTTACGAACCTTACGGCGAGCGCTCGAGACCAAGCCGTCCTGACGCCACGGCAGCGTGATGTGCTACGCCTGCTGGCCGATGGCAAGCGAATGAAGGAGATTGCCGCAATTCTTGGGCTATCCACGCGGACAGTGGAGTCGCACAAATACGAGATGATGCAGGTGCTCGGTCTCGGCTCCACGGCCGAGCTCGTGAGATACGCGCTCAAACACGGCGTGACGGCCGAGTAGACCCTCCATGCGCACGTGGCTTCCGCCTTCCAGGCGGAAGCTCCACGGTCGAGCTTCCTCAAACCTCAGTAGTTTTTCGGACCCTTTTTTTCACGTTTTTCGGAGCGCGCGCTCGGGAGTTGTCCGCGTACGGGTCTCGTTTTCTCCGGCTACATTGGCCGTGTGATGCAGCGGATACGCCGTGACTCGAACCAACGCAACCACGGCACCCCCGGGGCGACGACGTTCACGCAAGAACACCTCGCTTGACTCGTCCGCAGGAGAACTTCAATGGGCACCATCACTGAATCCCACCATCTCTCGACCTCGGCGTCCTGGGGTCCCCGCTGCTCTCGACGTTTCACCTCATTGGCACTCGTCGGATGCACGGCGCTCCTTTTGTGCCGCTCCATCGACGTCCGCGCCGAAGCTCCTGCTGGCGCGGACGGCGAGCATGAAGTGAGGATCGGGTTCGGTGGGTCAATGGAGGGGGTGTGAGATGCCCGGCTGGAACGACGAAGCGCGGTGGGTGAGCGATGAACACGGAATGCGCTGGTACTTCAGCGAACGTGATCCCGGCGGGCCCTCGCGTTTGGAGTGTTACCGACGGCTGCTCGGCGAATCGGACGGATGGGACCACCGCGGCAACCTGGCATCCCTCCTCACCGCCTATGATGCAACTTTCCGGCGTGTGGTGGACTTGCTCGACCTCGTCAAACAGAATTGGCGCGGCCGGCCCATCATCCCGGCATGAGACTGCTGGTTATTGATCAGGAGAGTGCGATGAAGCGCGCTCGTGTGCTGCTGGCCGACGATCATGCTGACGTTGCCGAGCAACTGCGGTCGATTCTCGAAACGGAGTTCGACGTGGTGGCCACGGTCGCGGACGGTACCGCGCTCCTGGCAGCCGCTTACATGCTCGACCCCGACGTCATCGTCACCGATATCGCGATGCCCGGTATGAATGGCCTGGAGGCGACGGCTGAAATCCTCCACCGGACCCCGAGCGCGCGGGTCGTTATGGTCACCAGTTACGAGGGGATGGACTTTCAGCGCCAGGCCTTGGCGGCTGGCGCGTTGGGATTCGTGACCAAGCTCAGTGCGGACGACGACCTGTTGCCAGCCGTGCACGCCGCCTGTCGAGGAGAACGCTTCGTCGGAA
>CAWJEM010000018.1:0-286764 GCA_963841905.1 uncultured Acidobacteriota bacterium | reverse complement strand
TTGGTCGGAGCGTCGTGAACTTCTCGGATAGCGGGTTGGCGATTGTCACTGCCTGGCCATTGAGGAATGGCGCGGCGGCCGACGTTTCAATGAAGGCGAACGTGATGGCTTCGCTGAAGCCCATGGCGAGCAATGCGCGCCGAATCCGCGCGTCGCGCGCAATTCTCCGGTCCGAGGGCCCTGGCGCCTCCTCGATCGACGGCAACGTGGTGGGCAGATGCTCCGTTCCGTGGTGGCGCCCACTTCCTCGACGAGATCGACCGGTCCATGAACGTCGACACGCCACGAGGGTACCGTCACGCGCCAACCACTGCCGTGTTGCTGGTGAGCGACTGGTGTGTCGGGCAACCCCGCGTGCCAACCGCCAAGCGGCTGAACCCCGAATCCGAGGCTTTTCAGAATGCGCTCGGTTGCGGCATCGGGCACCTGCATACCGAGAAGCCGGCGAATGCCCGCCGCGTCGACTACCAACTCGGGACGAACGGGGCTTGGGATACACATCGACACTGACGCCGCGCCGCTTGCCCGCGCCAATGGTTTCGGTCAGTTCCAGCGCACGCTCCATGGCGATTGCCGCGCATCGATATCGGCGCCGCGCTCGAAGCGATGGATGCCTCGGTTCGCAGACCCAGCTTCCGGCTGGTGGCACGGACCGACTGAGGACTGAACCACGCGCTTTCGAACACGACTTGCGTCGTCTTGCTGGATCTTCCGATTCCGCGCCGCCCATCACGCCGCCGATGGCGCTCGCGCGCTCCGCGTCCGCGATTACCAGCATGTTCGCGATCGAGGGTCCGACGCTTACCGTCTAGTGTCGTCAACGGCTCGCCCGACGCGCCGTCGCACCACGATTGCCGGCCGTTGAGACGTGTGAGATCGAACGCGTGCATCGGCTGCCCGAGCTCCAGGAGCACGTAGTTGGTGATGTCGACGATGTTGTTGATGGGGCGGACACCGCTGGCGGTCAGGCGAGCTTGCATCCAGTCGGGCGACGGACCGATCGTTACATCGGCGACGGCCGCGACTACCGGCCGCAGAGATCCGGGATCCGCGATGGTGACCGGAATTGTGGTCAACCCGGCTCCGGTCAACTTCGGCGGGCTGGGTTGGCCTCGGCTGAGGCTCGTTCGACGGATCACGGCCTTAGCGCGGTCGTTCAGGGGCAGCCGTACGCGGTTGCGATTTCGCGCGCGATCCCCGCACCGACAGGCAGTCCGGTCGATTGGCGCACGTCGAAATCGAGCGACCTCATCCTCGCCGTGCGCTCGATTCCTTCGAGCGCAAGTCCGCGGACCGACATCTTTGCGCCGATTTCTTCGGCTGTGCCGGGAACGTCAACGAAGTCGCGAACCAGGACAGCGAGACCTTCATGGCCCGAACTGCTCCAGGAATCGCAGATCGTTCTCATAGAAGAGCCGAATGTCGTCGACGTCCCACTTCAGCAGCGCGACGCGCTCGATTCCCATCCCGAACGCGAAGCCGGTCACCCGATCCGGGTCGTAGCCGACCGCTTCGAATACAGCCGGGTGGACCATCCCACTGCCGAGGATCTCGATCCACCCGGTCCGCTTGCACATCGGGCAGCCTGCGCCGCGACATCGGATGCAACGGATGTCCACCTCCGCGCTGGGCTCGGTATATGGGAAGAAGCTTGGTCGGAACCGCACCGCTGTCCCTCACCGAACAGGGCCGTAGCCATCGACTGCCAGCGTCCCTTTGAGGTCCGCCAGCGTGATGTTGGGGCCGACGACCAGCCCTTCGACCTGATGGAACATCGGCGTATGGGTGAGTCCAGATTGTCGCGTCGATAGACGGGGCCAATCGCGACCATCCTCACCGGAGGATCGTGCTGCTCCATGTGCCGGATCTGCATCGCCGACGTGTGTGTGCGGAGCAATGTCAGAGGCTGTGGCGGATGGCTCAGGGCGTTGCCGCGCCGAGGCTTCACCCTCGACGTCGCGCGGCGTCGGTTGCATCGGCTCCGCGAGATACAGTGTGTCGTGCATGTCGCGCGCCGGATGATCGGCGGCCATGTTGAGCGCTTCGAAGTTGTGGTAGTCGTCTTCGATCTCAGGGCCTTCGAGCACCTGATACCCGAGATGCGTGAAGATCTCCTGGACCTGTTCGCGCACGAGGCTCAATGGATGCCGTGATCCCAGCACGACCCTCGACCGGGAGCGTCACATCGACCGAGCCCGGCCGGCCGGCGGTTCGCGGCCAGCGCGCGCTTCGCGCTCGGCGACTGCGGTCTCGACCGTTCGCTTCAGCTCGTTGGCCTGCCGGCCAATCTCACGCTTCTCTTCGGGCGAAGCATGTCCCACGAGTGCCATGAACCCGGTGACCCAACTGCCTTTGCGACCGATCCACCGGTTGCGGAGTGCCTGAAGGTCCGAGCGGTACGCGCCCCGGCCAACTCCTCCTGGAAAAGAACGAGGGCTCGGGCGTAACCAACGGAAGGATTGATGTCAGGAGACATACGCTTACGGTCCACGGCCTACGGGTCCACGGCCGACGGTTTTCCTTTCTCGTCAACCGTGGACTGTGGACCGTGGGCTGTGGACCGTGGACTGGTGTCAGGCCGCCGAAACCGCAGCCTTGGCCTTCTCGACGAGGGCGCCAAATGTTTCGGGTTCGCGCGCGGCGAGTTCGGCGAGGCTCTTGCGATCGAGCGTGATGCCCGCCGCCTTGAGACCGTTCATGAGCACGCTGTACGACACGCCGTGTTCACGTGCCGCGGCGTTGATCCGGACGATCCAAAGGCTGCGGTAGTCGCGCTTCTTCTGCTTGCGTCCGACATAGGCGTAGACTCCCGCCTTCTCGGCCGCCTCCTTCATGAACTTGTAAAGCTTGCTCTTGTTCTGGAAATAGCCCTTGGTGAGCTTGGAGAGCTTCTTACGCTTGGCTCGTCGGACGATTCCACGCTTGACGCGAGGCATGTGCTTCCAGTCAGCGATCAGGGGCCGTTCATCGGACTTGGTCGCGACGTATTCGCGACATTTCAACCGGCGGCGAAAAGCCCTGATCGCCTGCCGACGGTTGTCTTACAGATCTCTGCCGGTTGCCAGTTGTCAGTCCAAGGCCACTGGGGAACTACAGCACTGCACTGGTCACTGACCACTGACCACTGGCCACTTCCCACTATTTATACGGCAGCATCCGTTCGAGCTTGGCCTGATCCGGCTCCGCCACGAGTGACGGTCTTGCGCAGTCCGCGCTTCCGCTTGGTCGTCTTGCTCGTGAGGATGTGCCGCTTGAACGACTGGCCACGCTTGAACTTGCCGGTGGCGGTCTTCTTGAATCGCTTGGCGGCGCCACGATGCGTCTTCAGCTTCATCTTCATTTCGTTTCCACTTCGGCCGGCCTCAGCGCCCCGGCCGGCGCCGGCTTGGTCGTCTTGGCGCCCTTCTTGGCCGTCAGGATCGTGTGCATCTGATTGCCTTCCATCCGCGGCTGCGTTTCTGGCACGGCGACCTCGGCGAAGTCGCCGATGAGGCGCATCAGAATCTTGTGCCCGATCTCCGGGTGCGCCATCTCGCGGCCGCGGAAGAAGATCGTCGCTTTCACCTTGTCGCCGTCCTCGATGAACCGCTGAATATGGTTCTTCTTGAACGTGTAATCGTGCTCGTCCACCTTGGGTCGAAACTTGATCTCCTTGACCTCGACGACGTGCTGGTGGCGCTTGGCTTCGCGAGCGCGCTTCTGCTCCTGGTACTGATACTTGCCGTAATCCATGATCCGGCAGACCGGGGGAACCGCGGTGGGCGAAATCTCCACCAGGTCCAACCCTTTCTGCCGGGCGATGGCAAGGGCCTGCGGCGGGGGCATGATGCCCAACTGCTGACCCGTATCGTCGATCACGCGGATTTCGCGAACGCGGATGCGTTCGTTGATGCGGAGCCGGTCGTCGCGACGGCTGGGCCGATTACGATCGAAAGCGATAACGATTCCCTCCGAAGGTTCCCACCGAATCCCGTCCCAGGGCACTCGCCGTGGAAGGGGCCCCCACGCCGGTTGCCACTCAGGACCCGGCGTGAACGGAAACGACTAGGATACAGTTTTTGCGGCCACCTCGGCAAGCGCGTCAGCGACGAACACGTCGACCGGGCGTGCGCCGAGATCACCCTTGGCCCGACTGCGGACCGCCACCGTGCGATCGGCGGCTTCTCGATCGCCAATCACCAGCATGTACGGCGTCTTCTGCAGCTGTGCCGAGCGGATTTTGTAATTGATCTTCTCCTGCCGGGCGTCCAGCTCGGTCCTCAGCCCGGCGTTCACCAACTGTTGCCGCACACGCTCGGCGTACTCGACGTGCCGATCCGCAATCGGTAGCACCACCGCCTGGACGGGAGCGAGCCACAACGGAAATGCCCCAGCGTAGTGCTCGAGGATGATGGCGATGAAGCGCTCGATGCTGCCGAAGATGGCTCGATGGATGACGACCGGGCGATGTTCGGCATTGTCGGCGCCGATGTACTTCAGGTCGAACCGCTGCGGCATCATGTAGTCGAGCTGAATCGTGGCGCACTGCCACTTGCGTCCGATCGCGTCGGTGATGTCGAAGTCGATCTTCGGCCCGTAGAAGGCGCCGTCGCCCTCGTTGAGCGTGTAGGCCTGACCCGAACGGTCGAGCGCCTGCTTGAGCCCCGCTTCGGCGTGGTCCCACGTGGCGACCTCCCCGAGGAACTTCTCCGGACGTGTCGCCAGCTTGGCCGTGTACTCCAGGCCGAAGTCCCCATACACGCGCTGCACCAGCTTCAGCAGGGCTTCGACTTCTGCCGCGATCTGCTCCTCGGTGACGAAGCAGTGCCCATCGTCCTGCGAGAACTGGCGGACGCGCGTCAGGCCTGACAGAACGCCGGACGCCTCGTTGCGGTGAAGCGGCGTCTGCTCGTGGAAGCGCAGCGGAAGGTCCTTGTAACTCCGCATCTGGCTGCCGAACAGGAGATAGTGACCGGGGCAGTTCATCGGCTTGAGGCTCATTTCCTCGCCGTCTGCCGACTTCACCAGGAACATGTTGTCGCGGTAGTAATCCCAGTGACCGGATGTCTCCCACAGCGCCTTGTTGAAGATGATGGGCGCTTTCACTTCCTGATATCCGGCCGGGATCAGCACGTCGCGCATGTAGTTGCCGAGCGTGTTGTAGAGGACTGTTCCCTTGGGCAGCCAGAACGTCGCGCCCGGCGCCCAGGGATGGGACATGAACAGCTCGAGCTCCTTGCCGACCCGGCGGTGGTCACGCTTCTTGGCTTCCTCCAGTCGTGTGAGGTGCTCGTCGAGTTCCTTCTGGGTGAAGAACGCCGTGCCGTAAATCCGCTGCATCGGCTGGTTCTTCGCGTCGCCCTTCCAGTACGCGTTCGACGTCGAGAGGAGCTTGAAGGCTTTGAGCCGATTCGTGGACGGCACGTGCGGGCCGACGCAGAAATCCACGAACGTGTCGCGGTCCTTGATCGTGTAGCACGACACCCGAGGCTGACCGTTCGTCTTCTCCTCGATAAGCTGGACTTTGAGAGGTTCACCGCGCTTCGTGAAGAATTCGATCGCCTCCTCACGCGGCCACATCTGCCGCTCGAACGGAAGATCCTGCGACGCGAGCTCACGCATCCGGGCCTCGATGCGATCGAGGTCTTCGGGGACGAACGGATGGTCGACGACGAAGTCGTAGAAGAACCCCTCATCGATGGGCGGACCGATCCCGCATTGCACGTGCGGGAACAGCGCCGTGACCGCGGCGGCCATCAGGTGCGCGGTCGAGTGACGATAGAGGTCGAGGGCCTCGGGCGATTTGTTCGTGACGATTTGTACCCGCGCGTCAGCGGTCAGCGGGTACGAGAGGTCGACGAGGCGGTCATCGACCTTGCCGGCGAGTGCGGCGTCCGCCAGGCGAGGCGAAATGTCGCGCGCGACCGAAAGGACCGATGTGCCGGATTCGACCGAGCGGGTCGAGCCGTCGGGGAGAGTGATGGTGATCTGATTCATCGGCGATGGCGCAACCTTCGCGCTGGCTTGCCAACCGTAGCTCACGTCCGGTCGGCAGCGTGAGCGAAGGTTGGTAGGCGCGGGTGGACTCGAACCACTGACCTCCTCCGTGTCAGGGAGGCGCTCTAACCAACTGAGCTACGCGCCTGCAGGGTGCGCCTTCCGGTCGAAAGGCGAACGAAAAGTATAGCGTACGGATCGACGCCCGGCCACGTGAGGTGCGTGCCCGGGCGTGATCGAAGCTTGAGTCGAGCGCGGCGAGTCGACGCGCTAGTTGACAGCTGTTTTCAGCGCTTTGCCGGCGACGAAGCGCACGGCCTTCCGCTTGGGAATCTTGATGGTGGCCCCGGTCTGAGGATTGCGGGCTGTCCGCGCCTTGCGATTCGACGTTTTGAAGGTTCCGAAGCCGACGAAGGTGACCGAGTCACCCTTCTTGAGGGCGCGCGTGATGCCGTCGATGACCGACTGGACCGCCTGCGCCGCCAGGGTCTTGCTTCCGCCGGTGTCTTTGGCGACTTTCGAAATCAGTTCCTGTTTGTTCATCCTGACCTCCTGGCGCGCGCCAGCCGTCGTCGCGTACCGTCCTCAGGGACGTGAGCACCGATTGCAGCTGTGAGGGTGAGCGCCGCGCGCCGTGTGTGTGTTATTGAGAGAATCGAGAAGCGTTATACGCGAGGCGAAAAATCGAGTCAAGCGCAAAGCGCGATTTTTCGGGCTTCTTCAGCGAGTTGGCGATCAGCGGACGTTGGGTGAATGACAGAACGACTCGCTCGCGACGAGTCTTACTTGCTCTTCAGGTGCTCAACAGCCTTGTCGAGCGTCGGGTCCGCCGTCGCAGCGGGCTGACCGAACTCGACATCGGACTGTTCGATCGCGACATCGGGCGCCAGCCCCTTCTCGTTGATCACGGCATCGCTCGGTGTCAGGTAGAGCAGGTAGGTGATGAGCAGCGCGCTGTTGTCGGGCAGGCGCACGAGTCGCTGACGGGCGGCACGACCGAGCGTCCGCTCCCCGAAGAGCATTCCGCGCTTGTTGCCGACGAGCGCGGCGGCAAAGAGCTCGGCCGGACCCGAGGTACCGTTGTCGGTGAGGATGGCAACGGGTTGGGTGATGCTGCCGTCGCCCGCCGCGCTCGAGACGGCTTCTTTGGCTTTCCCGCGCTCCTGCCGGAAACCCAGTGTGCCGGTGGCAACGAAGAGTCGTGCGGCCGCGAAGCCGCTTTCGACGTCGCCGAACGCTGTGCCACGCAGGTCCACCACGAATCCGGTGCTGCCACTCTTGGTGAGCGACGCGACCTCGGCGCGGATCTGGTCGGGTGTCGACTTGTTGAACTCCGTAATGCGGAGATACCCCACGGTTGGAGCCGCCATCCGACTTCGGACTGGCGTGGCAGGCACCTCCTCGCGAACGAGCGTCACCTCGTGCGGTTCGGCCGCGTTGCCGCGCAGCACCGCCAGGGTCACTTTTGTCCCTGGTTGGCCGGCGAGCAGCCGCATGCCTTGATACACCGAGGTGTCGCGGGTGGACTGCCCATCGATGCCGCGGATGTAGTCGCCCGGTCGCAGACCCGCTCGCGCCGCGGGCGAGCCGTCCCGCGCGGCGATGACCCTCAGGTAGTACTGTCGCGTCAACTCGATGCCCGTCTGACCCGTGCCGCCCAAGTCCTTCTTCTCGAAGGCTTTCGTCTGCTCGACGTTGAGGTACGCGCTATCGGGATCGAGACCGTCGGCCAGACCGTGCATCGCGCCGTGCATCACCTTGTCGATCTTCACTTCCTCCACGTAGTTGTTGACGATCAACTGCACCACGTCGTCGAAGATGCGGAGGTATGAGAAGGTCTCGCCCTGGCGTGCCATCGCCTGGCCCATGAACCCGCCCACGACGGCAAAGACCAGGACGGGGACCGAAATCATCAACACACCGAGACGGCCACGCGAAGTCATCGATTGCTCCTGCAGTCAATTGTAGGACAAAGAGGCGCGAAGGTCGATTTTTGGCCTGTCGAACAGGCAACACCGCTGAGTTTCCCTTGATTTGGTGTGCGGCTCGAGCGTAGCGTTAGCTGCCCTTTCCGAAACCATCCCTGAAGGCAGGTAGCGACGTTGGAGGATCCATGAGGAGTTTTCGACTGACCCATCTAGTGACTATCTGCGCGGCGCTCGCGTTGTTGGCCACGCAGAATCACCAGAGCACCGCACGTTTCACATCTGACCGCGCTCGTTACCACGGATCCGGGCTGGATGCCCACGGAGGCATCGAGGGAATCCTGGTTGATGCCTTCGCGTACACGCCCTTCGCCGGTCGTGACCTCGACATGCCGAAGGCAGCGACGTTCGTTGTCAACTACAGCGGCTTCACCCCAGAGGCGCAGGCAGCGTTTCAACGCGCGGTGGATATCTGGGCAGCGATCCTTTCGTCGCCGGTGACGATTCACGTCGACGCCAGTTTCGTCAACCTTTCGGGAGGAACTCTCGGGCTAGCGGGAGCCAACTTGTGCGGCGCAACTTTACTGGCGCGCCGATTCCGAACACGTGGTTTCCAGACGCGGTGGCCGATCGCCTGGCAGGCGTCGATCTGGGGCCGACGCAGCGACCGGACATCGTCGCGGAGTTTGATAGTACGCCCTCCGCGCCGTGGTACTTCGGTCTGGACGCGCAGCCCCCCGCAGGCTCGTTTGATTTCGTGACGGTGGTACTGCACGAGCTCGGACATGGCCTCGGCTTCTTCGGCTCGGGCGCCCTAACGTCGGGTGGTCTGGGCACGTGGGGAGTGGTTGCTGGAACAACCCGATCCCCAACGGTCTACGATCGATATGTTCGAGCGTCCGGCTTCCCCATTCTCAGCGTCGCGCCTCCTTCCTCGTTGCTCGCCACGGCGTACACCTCCAACAACCTGTTCTTCCAATCCCCCCCGACGGTCACGATCACAGGAACGGCGATTTCGTCGCCTGCCAAACTGTTCGCGCCAAGTACCTTCCTACCGGGTTCGAGCTTCAGTCACTTGGACGAGCTGTCGTTACCCTGCCGGCAGTCCAAGTTCCTTGATGACGCCCGGAATCAACACCGCTGAGGCGCAACACAATCCGGGACCAATAACTTTAGAGATTTTCACGGACACCGGATGGGGTGCCACGGCCGGTCAGGCGCCCGGGACTCCGACCGTCACCAGCGCGTCGGGCTCACCGGGCGGCCTCTTGACCGTGACGTGGACATCCGGCGCGGGCGCAGCACCGACGGGGCACAACGTCCAGTTCCTGCAGAGCGGAGCCGTCCTCGCGACGGTACCCCACAGACTCCGAGCACGACGTTTACGTTTAGCCCGGTGCCAGCAGGTCTGACAGGGACATTCTCGGTTCGTGTCCAGGCGCTCAGTGGCGCGGCGGCCAGCGCATACTCGCCATTGTTCAACTTCACGATTGGGACGGATCACTCCGGTCAGCCAACGGTGATTTCTGCCGGTGCAACCGGTGGAGTACTGACGATCAACTGGACCTCGGGCGCTGGAGCGACACCGACCGGCCACCGACTCGACTTCTCGCAGGGTGGCGTGCCTCTCACGAACGTCACCGTCGTCGGGGCAGCGACGACCTTCAGCGCGAATGTCGGGGCAACCCAAGGGACATTCGCGGTTCAAGTCACCGCATTCAATGGAACAACACCGGGGCCGCCATCTACACCCTTCGCCTTTACGCTCGGCCCGGCGTGCACAGTGCCAGCGGCGCCGGCCGTGACCGGGGGCATCGTCAGCGGCACTGCCACCGTCAGTTGGGCGCCAGTGGCGGGCGCGACTGGGTACATCGTGTCGGCCGGCACGACCGCGGGCGCGACGGATTTGTTCCCGCCAACCAACGTCGGTCCGACGACCAGCGTTAGTGCGGGCGGACTGCCACCCGGGTTCCAGGCGTTTGTTCGCGTGATCGCAGTCAACGCCTGCAGCCAGCAGGGCCCGCCAACCGACTTCCTGCTCCAGTGACGTAAGGGAGGGGAACGGGCCGATAGCAGATCGCCTCGCAGATTTGGTAACTGGCCACCAGCCAGTTACCGAGTCTTCGGGCGGTCTGGTTTCTCATGCTCTGCTCTCGTCATCTCGTCTCGCTGTCCATTACATGGTGCGTGGCGCTCGGGGTCGCGAGCGATTCATTGGCGCAAACAGTTGCACCGCCCGCCGTCCGACAACAGATCGCCCAGCACGGCTCGGCGCACGTCATTGTCGGTGTCGATCTGGCACGCTTTGAGCTCGAAGGCCGTCTGTCAGTTGATCAAGTCGAAGCTCAGCTCAGTGCGATTCGCGCGGCGATTGATCAAGTGCTCGGGGCGTCGCCGGTTGGCGTGACCATCGGCCATCGCTACGAGCGCATCCCGTTTTTTGCGGCCAGGGTCGACGCGGCCGCGCTCACCACGCTCGAGAACTCGCCGAGTGTCAATTCGATCTCCGAGGACGTTGTCGAGCAGGCGACGCTCGCAGAGAGCGTGCCGCTCGTGAACGCACCTGCCGCATGGACGGCGGGAGCGACCGGCGCGGGATGGAAGATTGCCATTCTCGACACGGGCGTGCAGACCAATCATCCGTTCTTGGCGGGCAAGACCTATTCGGAAGGCTGCTTTTCGAATCAAGGCGGCGCTGGCACGGACATGTCCCTGTGCCCAGGGGGCGTTGGTAATTCCACGACACCTGGGAGCGGCGCCAATTGTTCAGTGCCGGGCTGCAATCACGGCACCCATGTGGCCGGCATTGCGGTCGGCAGCGGCGCCGCCTTCAACGGCGTTGCACCCAATGCCCAGCTCATTGCGCTCCAGGTCTTCACTCGCTTCGACGATGCAGCGACGTGTGGAATCAGCGTGCCGTGCGTGCGGTCGTGGGCTTCGGATCAAGTCGCAGCGCTGGACTACGTGCTCAGACTGGCCGGGCCCGGCAACGTCAATCAGATCGCAGCCGCGAACCTGAGCCTCGGCGGCGGGCAATACGCGTCACAAGCGGAGTGTGATGTGGGGGCGGGCAATCCAGCGCGCCGCGCGGCAATCGATAACCTTCGATCGATTGGCATCGCGACCGTCGCGGCATCTGGGAACAATGGCTTCCTGGGCGCGCTCAACGCTCCCGCCTGCATTTCGTCGGCAGTGAGCGTTGGCTCGACGACCAAAGGGGATGTGATGGTCTCGTCCTCGAATCGCGCACCGTTCTTGTCCTTGCTTGCGCCCGGAAGCACCATTGTCTCGTCGGTACCGATCGACGCCTATGCCGTGATGAACGGCACTTCGATGGCTTCGCCGCACGTTGCCGGCGCGTGGGCAGTGATGAAACAAGCGAATCCAGCGGCCAGCGTGACGGATGTGTTGACCGCATTGCGGAACACCGGCGTCTTGATCGTTGACAACGGATCGCAAGCGAGCTATCCGCGAATCAACGTTGACGCGGCACGAACGGCGCTGGTGGGCCCACCACCCGGACAGCCCGCGATTACGTCAGTCGCCCAGAACGGTGCAACGATCACCATTGCGTGGTTATCAGGCGCGGGCGGCGTTCCGACAACTCATCGGCTCGACTTTTTCTGCAGCGATGGCACGTGGGTCGCGAGCGTCACCGTTGGCGCGACCACGAATCATTCGTTGTCGTTGCCCGTGGGCGTTCAAGGGACCTTTGGCGTGTCCGTGACGGCGTCGAACCTCGTTGGGGCCAGCCCGTCGTCGTCAATCTTCAACTTCACGATCGGGATTGGCGCGCCAGGGCAGCCGACGGTGACGTCGGTGGCTGAGTCTGGCAATGCTCTGACCATCAACTGGATGTCAGGTGCTGGCGCCGCACCAACCTCGCATCGCCTTGATTTCTTTCAGGGCGGGGTGTCGTTCGCCAGTCTGACGACTCATGCTGCGACCGGCGTCGCGCTCACGCCTCCGGCCGGCCTCCAAGGAGCATTCGCCGTGCGCGTGACGGCGTTCAACGGTGCCATCGCGGGACCGGCATCGGCACCATTCAACTTCAGGCTTGGCCCGCAATGCACAGTCCCGGCGAGTCCCACCGTCGGCGGCGCTATTGTCGGCGGCGTTGCGACCTTGACCTGGCCCGCGGTACCGGGCGCGACGGGGTACATCGTGTCAGCGGGCACCACCGCGGGCGGAACGGAGTTCCTCGCGCCATCCAACATCGGTCTGGTGACCAGCCTTGGCGCAAGCGGACTGCCAGCCGGGTTCCAGGCGTTTGTTCGAGTCATCGCGGTCAACGACTGTGGTCAGCAGAGTCCGCCGGCTGATTTTCTGCTCCAGTGACATTGAGTGATTGGGTGAGTGGGCGATTGGGTGATTGCATTGGGTGACTGGATGCTCGCAGGTCGCTTCCGTGGGACTCGGCGCCACGCGCCTCGTGGGAGCGCGGCGTTCGCCCGCTAGCTATGACTACCATTGCCGAATCGGATTCGCACGAATGCAAGCGACCGAAAAAGGAGTCACGAAACGAGCCGATGCAATCACCCAATCGCCCACTCACCCAATCGATTTAATGTAGTTATCCAAGCGACGTATCCATCGCCATCATGATCAGGAAGCCGCTCAGGAAGCCCAAGGTGGCGACGTCTGTGTTCCCCTGACGCGTTGTTTCCGGCAGCAGCTCCTCGACGACGACGTAGAGCATGGCGCCGGCAGCGAATGCCATGGCGTAGGGAAGAATGGGCGATGCGACCAGCACCAGCGCGCAACCAAGAACGCCAGCGATGGGCTCGACGGTGGCCGAGAGTTGGCCGTACCAAAACGCGCGCAGCCGACTCATGCCTTCGCGCCGCAGGGGTAGTGCGATCGCGAGGCCTTCGGGTATGTTCTGGAGGCCGATGCCGAGCGCGAGCGCCAGCGCCGCGCCGGCATTGCCGGCGCCAAACGCGACGCCGACGGCCAACCCCTCGGGAAAATTGTGTATGGTGATGGCCACCATCAACAGCACCGCGCGCCGCCAGCCTGAGCGTGGCCCCTCGGCGCTGGCTTCGTCTGGAAACTCCGGGTGCAAGTGGGGCAGTAGTTGATCGAGCAAATAGATGAACAGGCCGCCGAGGGTGAGGCCGACGACCGCGGGCCAGGTGCCGCCCATCTCGATCGCGGGCTGCAACAACGACCAGCATGACGCCGCAACCATGACGCCCGCGGCACCGCCCATCAACGCATCCATCAGCCGTCGCGGCGCCCGTCGAAAGAAGAGGACCGGCGTGGTGCCGATGGCGGTCAGGAGATAGGTGCCGATGGTTGCGACGAGAGCCTGCGAGATTGGGTCGAGAGCGACGAACCAGGCGGGCATGTGTTGCGGCGAGGATACACTGCTCTCAGCGCTCCAGTGTGGTCTGCAGCTCGTACGCTAGATCGGGATACGTGTACCAGAGCGTGATCTGGTAAATCACCCCCTCCTTCACGTCGAGTTTCGCCCTGGTCACGTTTGGACTCCAGAAATCAGCCTGGACTTCTCGACCTGAGGCGTCGGCGACGCTGATGTCCACGCCCTGTAGACCGAAGCGGCCTGGTGGTTGGGTGTCCGGCGATGTATCTCAGCTCCACGGTGACCTTGCCGTCGCTCGCGGCTGTGAACCGGAAATACTGACACGGCCATTCCGGCCAACCGAAGCATGGCGGCGCCGGCGTGGGGACGACGCTGGTCACTGTTTGGCCGACGGTGATCTCGGTGAAGGCGACCGACGGAAGCGGTCGTGGCGGGGGGGTGGGGGCGGGAGCGGGGGCGGGAGCGGGGGCGGAGGTGCCGCCCGATGGCGAGGTTGGATTGCTGAACACCTGATTGGATTGCTCGCAGCCCAAGGTGAACACGCAGACCGCGAAAGCGACGAGTGCGCCGATGAATCTCGACATCGTACCCTCCGTATTCAAGCGGTCCTTCTCGCTGGTTTGAGGCTGAGCCTCGCTATTGACCCGCAGCCGGTACGGGTCCGTCGGCAATCGATCGAAGAAAGAACGGCTCCCAGAAGTCGCACTGCGCTTCTCGCAGTCGCTTCGCCTCTCGCACGGGCCAATCGAGAACGATGTATTTGTCGGACCCGCGTCCCGGCCCGGTCGGATGTTTGAAGGCTGGCCAATGGACTGCACTCTCATCGGCGGCGTTTGGGTTTCCGTCGGCGGCAAAGCGCGTCCAGTAGCCGCTGATGGCGCCGAAAAGCGCCAGGTCGTCGGCGTTCAGAGCATAGGTCGGGAGAGGCGGACCGTAGTTGGTGCCGAAAACGAAGTTTCGGTCGAGCCCATGAATGACCTGGTCGCCCGCAACGGGCCCCACCTCGCGTTCGAATGAGTACATGTAGACGGGCGTGCCTGTCCGCTCGACGAGTCGTGCGACTCGGCGCGCCTCGCAGACCAACTCCACGTCACCGGCGAGCTGCGAAAGCGCATGCTTCGGCGACGGAAAGTCCGTGACCGGGTATAAGGCCAGGATGGACGGCGCATCGAGCACGCCGAACTCGGTCGCTACCGCATCGTCGTACTGTGCGGCGGTAAGACCACCAGGGAAGCTTCTGTCGACATAGATCCATCCCTCGTCCCTGGTGGCACCAATGATCAGAGGGACGTGATTGAACGCCCCGGTTTCGTACAGCGTGCGCGGCTGATCGGGAATGTCCAGGCCGTCGACGACCGGGTTCCAGTCGACTCGAGGCGTTTGGGCAAACTGCTGCTGCCCATTGGCGAATGCCAGCAGCACCTGGGCCGGCGTCTTGCTCCGCATACAGGTCAGAACCTGCGCGGGATCGGTGCAGCCTGCATTGGCCGCAAACGTGTGGCCCAGCGCTTCCGCGTCGGCGAGCGTCGTCCATCTTTGCGACGCGTACGAGCTCTGCATGATCGCGCGCGTGAAAAGTCCGGCGCTTCCTGGCGACACGAGGTGCATGCTCACGCTGTGCCCGCCGGCCGATTGTCCGGCAATCGTCACGTTGTGCGGGTCGCCCCCGAACGCGGCGATGTGGTCCCTTACCCAGACCAGCGCGGCGCGCTGATCGAGGAATCCATAGTTGCCGGATGAGGCGTAGGTAGGGTCCTCGGCGGTGAGGGCGCTGTGGCCGAGAAATCCGAACGGCCCATGCCGATAGCCGGCCGCAACGACGATGGCGCCTATCCGCGCGGCGAGATTTTGGCCCCTGCTGTCCGCGAGATTTGCGGATGCGGCTTGGAACGCGCCGGTGTGAATCCAGAAGATCACCGGTGCGGGCGTGGCTGGCGCGGGGTTGGGCGTCCAGACGTTCAGCTTGAGGCAATCCTCAGTCCCCACCGTGGTCGTGCTTCCGGCTGGATTGATCTGCGGACATTGACGGGCCGTGTCCGCAACCAGCGGGGCCGGCGCCCAGGGTGCAGCCGGTTGCGGCGGTTTCCAGCGCAAGGCGCCAAGCGGCGGTGCGGCGAACGGAATGCCCAAAAACGTGCAGGACGACCCGGTTGCGGTGCCCTGCACGTCGCCATTCGCCGTCGTGACCAGGCATGAGACGGACTGTGGAGTAACCTCGACGCTGGATACGGCCAAGGCGATCAATACGGCGGAGATCAAGGCACTCGCGGTCTGAAGGTGTTTGCGCATGGGCGTCCTCACTTCAACCTGGCGCAAGGGCGTCGAAAAAGGGGCCACGTTCAGAGCCGGCTAAGGTCGAGCAGGTGTTGCCGGGCCTTCGCGGGCGAGCCAGTCCTGCGCGGCCTTTGTGCCGCACCGGGCAGCGAGTGAAGCAATGTCATTGAGTGGATCCCCTGCGCGCCGCGCAGATCCTCTACCGGGACCTCCTTGAAGTAGTCGAACGAGCGTTCGTAAGCGGCGCACGCCTCAGCGTGTTTGCCAACTTCGTCCTGGATCGCCCCAATTGTCAAGAGGGCTTGCCCGAGCTCGAAGGACCCTATCCGATCGCCGTCGAATGATTGATAAATCCCGATCGGCCCGACGGGCATGCTCCAACGCATGAGGCAGCATGCGCTGCTGGAGAAAAAGCCGCGCCAGTTGCTGTGGGCGAACGCAACTCGCGATCGAGCAAAGACATCCTGCGGGTCGCTATCGGCCAGCGCCTGACGGATGCTGAGACTCCGTTCGAGCAGCGCGACCGCACTCAGGACTCCGTTGAGCCCAGAGAATCGCTCGCCACGTTGCCGAGGGAGATCGCCACGTCGAGCTGCGTGGCTCGCACTGATGGCGCCTGAGCGAGACGCTTCTCGTCGAGGGCCAGCGCCCGTTGATAGTGTTGCAACGCTTGGGTCATATCGCCGCGGAGTTGGTATTGAGTCCCCGAGATACTTGTCTACCAATGCCGCGTTTCGCTGGTTCTCGGGATTGTTCGGGTCATCGGTCAGCAAAGCGTTGTAGAGCGCGCCAGTCCTCTGCCAGTCGGACAACTTCAATGAGATAGGGCGCGGCCATCGCAACCGTAAAACTCGAGCTGGCGAGCAGATTTCGGGCTTTGACATCGTTCGGCCGTTGGCGATGGTACGCCTCAGCCACTGCGAGCGCCTTCCGGGCCTCGCGATCGGCCTCGTCTTGCCGTTCTGCATTGGGCAGCAACGTTTCGCTCAGGCGCCGCGTCGCGTCGACGTACTGCTCGACACTCTCAGGTGTCGGATTGAGCGATTGTGTCAGCGGTTCGATGAGGGCTTGCGCTTTTCGAAAGCTTTGAATCGCGCCTTCGCGGTCCCCGAGGTTCGCCGTGCCAGGCGGCCTTGCACCCGGCCGATTCGGATGTACGCGCGCGCGAGCTCGATCTGGAGAGCGACATTTCCTTGCGCCTCGCCGGCCAGTCGCTCGAGATAGCTGAGCGCCTTTTCGACGATCGTGCGACGGACGGGCGTTGACCCGGCCAGCGGCGCCACCGCATCGTGAATCTCGAAGATCAAGGCATTGGCGAGCTGGCGGACCTCGCCGAATCGCTGCTCGGCACGCTGTCGCTCAGCGGTTGCGACCTGCGCTTGCCAGAGTGCAACCATCAGCGCGCCGACGATGAGCACGAGCGAGACAGCAACCGAGACGAATGCCGGCTTTGTGCCGCGCCGCAAGCTTGCGCATCACATATGCGAATGACGGTTCTCGTGCGATGACGGGCGCGCCGGCAATGAATCGCCCGACGTCCTCTGACAATTCATCCGCCGAACCGTAGCGGTCTTCGGGCTGCTTGGCCATCGCTCGCAGGACGATGGCGTCAAGGTCGCCCTTCAGCGCGCGCGTCCGATCGTACGGAAGCGGCGTGTCCAAGCGCTCGGTGCGGCTGCTCGGTCGCGGATGTTCCGCATCCATCACGATCCGCAGCATTTCGTCCAGTGACTTGCCGTCGGTCTCGTACGGTCGAACTCCAGCTGTCAGCTCGTAGAGCAGCACCCCCAGCGCATAGACGTCAGACGAAGTGGTCAGAGTCACCCCGCGAAGCTGCTCCGGGCTCGCGTAGTTGGGTGTCAGCGGGCCAATGCCGATACTCGTCGCGTTGCCGCTGCCCGGAAGCGACTCGTCGAGCATCTTCGCCACCCCGAAGTCGAGCACTTTTGGCGCGCCGTCTGGCGCAACAAGAATGTTGGCAGGCTTGAGATCGCGGTGCACCACGCCGTGCCGATGCGCGTAGTGCACGGCGGCGCACACGGTTCGAAACAGTTGGAGCCGGTCCGCGAGAGACAGCGCGCGCTCGGCGCAATACTTCGCGATGGGAACGCCGTCGATGTATTCCATCACGAGGTAGGCGTACCCATCTGGCGTGACGCCGCCGTCCATCAAGCTGACGATGTGAGGATGGCGCAGTGACGCGAGGATTTGCCGTTCGGCCCGGAAGCGGCGGGCGCAACCAGCATGGCTGACCGGGGTCCCGATGATCTTCACCGCGACCTGTTGCGCGAATCCTCCGTCGGCACGCTCGGCCAGGTAGATCGTGCCCATGCCTCCGGCGCCAATCTTGGCCACCAGCTCAAACGGGCCAATGGTGCTACCGACACCCGGTGGCGGATCCGGCCCGGGTTCATCGGTGAAGGCTACGGTCGCGTTGCTGAACCCCACAGCGCGCGCATCGGCCTCGAGCAGTGCCTCGATCTCGGCCCGCAACTCCTGCCGGTCGCCACAGCGAGCATCGAGCGCCGCCGCTCGGCTGGCCGTGTCGAGGTCCGCGACGGCCTCGAAGATAGTTTCGACAGTCGCTCCAATACGTGCGATCCGGGCTCATGTCTGCTTCCCGATTCGGACCTCGCCACGATTACTCGGCCAATCGATCGGGCCGCTGAGGGTGCGGAACAGCCAGGCCCGCGCGAATCTCCAGTGGCGCTTGACGGTCCTTTCCGACACACCCATGTACTCCGCGGTCTCGTCCACCGAGAGCCCGCCGAAGTAGCGCAACTCCACGACCTGTGCCTTCTCTGGCGCGAAAGAGGTCAGTCGTTCGAGCGCCTGGTCGAGCGCCACAAGATCCAGCCGCAGATCGATGGGGGCGTCGATGGCCACAAAGGCCGGTGGCGTGGGGTCTCCGCCGCCGCGTTTCTCCGCGTTTCTCCGCCGCGCATGATCGACGAGCACGCGTCGCATCACATGGGCAGATGCCCCGTAGAAATGCGTGCGATTCTGCAGCTGCATCTCACGCAGGCCGCTCAGGCGCAGGTAGGCTTCGTGCACTAACGCCGTCGGCTGCAGGGTGTGCCCCGACCGCTCGTGGCGCAGGTAATGGGCGGCCAACTGGTGGAGCTCTTCGTACACCAACGGGATGAGGTCCTTGAACGCCTCAGGGTCCCCCTGGCTCCATCGCTCGAGCAGCTCCGTGACTTCGCTCACAGGCGGCAACCTCCCCGGTCGGTCGTGGCCGAACCGCTGATGGCGATCGGAGCCGGAACGTTGTTGACCGCCTCTGACAGAGACGCCCAAGATGCCGCACGGGGACACCAGCGACAACGGGCATGAGCGCGCACACTCAAATACCCGCTAACGCCAGTTGTGCGCGAGCCGTTGCTGCAGGTTTCGAAATGGCGCTAGACTTCCAGTCCGCGCCATCCGTCTGTGGCGCCAGTCAACCCCGCCAGAGAAAGGCGACCGTGGCTGAGGACACGCCGCAAACCGCGAACGGGTCGGGCGAGGCGAGTCCGCAGGTCCGTCTGGACTCGTGGAAGGAAATCGCCGCCTATCTGAAACGCGACGTCACCACGGTGCGGCGCTGGGAAAAGCGGGAAGGGTTACCGGTCCATCGGCACCTTCACGAGCGCCGCGACTCGGTCTACGCCTACCCGGCGGAGGTCGATGTCTGGTGGCAGGGGCGTCACAATCACCTGGCTGGCAACGGGGCCGCCGAGACCGTCGCGTCGGACGCGAGTGAGGCTGTCTCTTCGACATCTGTGATCAGCCGAGTTCCATTCGGGCGGCCGCCGTGGCTGCCCTGGACACTGGCAGGTGTGTTCGCCATCGCGGCGCTTGCCGCCAGTGCCTACTCGGCGCGACCGCGAGGCGACAGCGTTCAATTCCGCTTTCCAATTCTCCCGCCCGACAACACGAGCGTCGGCACGATGGCGGTGTCACCGGACGGACGGTCTGTCGCTTTCACGGGCGCGACGACCGACGGCATCACGCGACTCTGGGTTCGGCGCCTCGACAGCCTGGACGCGACGAGCATTCCGGAAACCGATGGTGCGACCCTGCCGTTTTGGTCGCCTGACAGCGACGCGCTCGGATTCTTCTCGGCGGGCAAGCTGTGGACCATTGCTCTCGGCGCTGAAACGCCTCAGTTCGTTGCCAATGCCCCATACGGGCGTGGTGGGTCGTGGAATCGCGATGGGACGATTGTCTTTGCCCCCGATGTGATCGGGCCGCTGTTCAGCGTGCCGGACTCGGGAGGATCCCCCCTGCCTGTTACGACGCTGGGCGCCAATGAACGGGGTCACCTGTGGCCTGAATTCCTCCCCGACGGGCGGCACTTCCTCTATCTCGCCGACAGCATGGCGCCCGAGCATCACAATCTCTCCGTCGGCGACCTGTCCACGCATCAGAGCAGGAACTTGTTCAGCCTCGCGTCGAACGCAGTGTACTCACCCGAAGGCTATCTCCTCTTCGCGCGCGATCGAAAGTTGGTGGCGCAGCCATTCGATGCTGCCGGACAGAACGTCTCCGGTGACCCGGTGACGCTCGCCGAGCACGTCGTGCAACAGTGGCAGCTCGATCACAAGGCCGACGTTTCGGTGTCGAACACCGGCCTGCTCGTGTTCCGAAGCATGGGTGGCTTCGACGCGCAGCTCGTGTGGCGCGATGGCTTGGAGCAGCGGTCGGCGTTCGTTCGCACGGCTGGATACTCAGATCCTGTGTTCTCGCCCGACCAGACACGCGTGGCGGTTGACATCTTCCATTCGCAGCCCTCCAAGCGCTTCGGGTTCGGGACTGCGCACATCACGTCCGATATCTGGATCCTCGACCGCGCCACGGGTGCGGCGACGCCCTTCACATCCGAGCCTGGGGCCGAATTCGAGCCGGCGTGGGCGCCGGATGGCGGCCGAATCGTGTACGCCTCGAATCGCCGCGGGACGCTGGACCTGTATCAGAAAAACGCCGATGGCTCGGGCGCCGAAGAGCTGCTGCTGACATCACCTGAGACGAAACACGTCGAGACCTGGTCGCCGGATGGGCATTTCCTCGTCTACTCCACGGTCGACTCGAAAACGCGTTTCGATCTCTGGCTGCTGCCGATGACCGGCGATCGCACTCCGCAGCCTCTGGTGCGCACGGATAAGACTGAGCATCAGGTCCAAGTCGCTCCTGGTGGTCGCTGGTTTGCCTACTCTTCCAACGAATCCGGCCGTTACGAGGTCTACGTTCAGGCGTTCCCAACCCCGACGCACCGGTGGCAGATCTCAACCACTGGAGGCGGCGATGCGAGATGGAGCGCTGACGGCCGGCAGTTGTTCTACATTGCCGAAGATCGGCAGCTGATGTCGGTGGCGGTCAAAAGCGGGGAGACCTTTGAGCACGGGAGCGCCGTGCCGCTCTTCGATACCGGGATGGACCCATACTGGGGAACATCGAGAAACCACTACGACGTCACCCGCGACGGTCGCTTCCTGATGATGGTTCCTGTCGTCGACAACCGCACGTCACCTTTCAACATCACCCTCAACTGGACCGCGCACCTCAGGAAATAGACATCTCGGCGTGCCTAGGGTGCCGACGGTGCCGATGGTGCCGAAGGATAGACTAGCCGCGCTATGTCAGAGCCCTCATCTGCCGAGCCGCCGGCCGCTGCGTCCCACTCTGCGCCTCCAATCGTTCTCAGCCGCGGCGAGTTCCTGTGGCTGACGTTTGCCGTGTGGGTCGGCGGAATCTTCATTCTGACGCTGACGCCGCTGCTCCTGATTCCACGCCTGGGCATGCGAGGCGGCGTGATCGCGTCCTACTTCGTGTTCTTCCTGGTGTGGCAGCCGATTCAATCGATCACCCAGCGGACGTTGGGGATGCGGGCTGCGTTCATTCGAATGCTGCTTTTCGTCGGCGGTGGAGCCGCGATCGCGTTCTACCTGCGCGAGCTGCTATTGGGGATGTCGCGCGGCTGATCTACGCGTGGTCCCCTCCCGCTTCCGTGCGCTTCCGCCTTCAGGCGGAAGCTACATGTGGTGCCTTAGAAAATCGGCTTGCCGTCCAGCTCCTGTGGGATCGTGAGACCGAAGTACCTCTGAGCACGGTCGGAGCGATATCGATAATCCGAGGCGTCGATGTATTCGGCTTCGTATTGGAGATCAACACGCCCGCAGTGATGGCGTAGTCGTACGACCCGTGATCGCCTGACCACTTCTTCATGTTGGGTTCGATCAAGCGAGGCGGCGTTCCACCAAGTGCCGTCTGCCACGAGGTTCGATAGCCGTCTTCGAAACCAACCTGCAGCTCGGCCGCATCGTTGAAAAAGGGTCCCTGGTAGATGTCGTCACGCAGATAGACGTTGCGAACCACGCGCGCGCCATCGCGAGGATCCTGCATGGCCTTCAAGTCGGTGGCGATCGACTCCATCAGCGCGTCGTACTCCGCGCCCGGGTTCACGATCCCACGACCCTCTCGACCCTTCAAGTTGACGTAGATCTGCCCAAGGCCCATGGCGTAGGCCCGCGTACGCGACCAGTCGACGTTCTCCCAGAACGTGCCGCCGCCAAACAGATCGTCGAGCTTCTTTTCGCCCGGGGCCTGCCCGTGCAGCGCCATGTAGCCCTTCTCGACCAGCCAGGTATTGAGGTTGACGGACCATCGAAATGAGTGAAAACCGTGATCGGACACAATCATCACGGCGGTGCCCGGCTCGAGACGACCGAGGACATCACCGACGAACGCGTCCGCACGTCGATACATCTGCTCGATTGACCCGCCATACAGCCTTGCGAGCTCGGCGTCGTACATCGGGTGTTGCGGGTCGGTCAGTCGCCACATCATGTGCTGGACGCGATCCGTCGTTTCGATCACGCCGACGAGCAGATCCCAGTTCTTCGCGTCTACCCGATTGAGGATCACTTCAGCGCGATCGTCGAAGGCCTTGTCCAAGTCGTCCATAAAGGTGGCTTCGTCGATCCGCTCCTCGTTGAGCGGCCAGGTCGCCTCAGGCCAGCCCAGCGTTCGATAGGGTCCCAAGCGCTCGAACAACTCGCCGGCAAATGCCGCCGGCGACGACATCGGCGTCGGTGGATCGGCCGGATGCCAGTTGACCGGCGAGACATACAACTGCAGGTCGTTGCCGGCTTTGATCAGGAAGAACTGCGCCATGCCCTTAACGCGCACGAGCATGTTGACGCGGAACTCGAGATCGACCCAGCGGCTCCAGGCGCGCTCCGCGAGATGAATGGTCTGGCCCTGAATCTCGACATTGGCCGTGCGGGCCTCGCGATTCCATTGGATCGTGAATGGCAGTCGAACATCGGCTTCGGCCTCGAGCGCCGCCAGTTGGGTCTTGTCGTCCGCACTCAGTGACGGCTTCGCTCGCAGCTCGCGTTCTTGCTGACGAACAATCGGATTGGGTGGGCCAATGATCTCGGCTTGCGCAACATTGCCGTCGAACACCAGGCGCTTGAGAATGCCGCCGAACTCGGTATTGCCTTCTTCGTACCGACTCAGGTCGGTCGCGAAATAGTAGAAGGTCCCCATCGTCCCGCGGATATCGGGCAGTGGTAAACCGGCGAGCAGCTCACCGTTCGGCACCTCCTCGGGCGGAAACGTCACCGGCACCGTCAAGACACTGGAGCGCACGCCCGCCCGGCCCGCGGTCACCCAGAACGAGGTGCCTCCGCGAGTCGATGTCAGCGTGGGCCGACGAATCGGAACGTAATTGAACAAGAAGCGTGGCGGCTCGCGTTTCACCATTGCGAGGTCGGGGAGGTAGGTGGCCGTGTCGCGCACGAGGAAGTCGTAGATGTTGTGCTTACCAGCGTTCACGCCAGTGGCAAACGAGGCCCAGGCGGTCGGACTCTCGGGCGAGTGTGTCGTTTCCAGCGAGAAGATTCCGCCCTGCGACGCGATCTTGGAAAAGTTGGGAAGCTTACCGGCCTTCATCCATTGCGCGGCGAGGTCCGGGTCCAGGCCATCGAAGCCAAGAATCACGAGCTTCTGCTTGAAGGCCGAGGACCCGCCGGGCGCGGAACAGCCAAGGCTCAACGCAATCAATACGAGTACGGCCAGGCCGGTCGGCTTCACACGCAAATTATAAGCGCCGTGCGGATCTGCGTCGAAGCTGGATGACAGATCCGCCCACGTATACTGGTCTTCATAAGACGTACGGTCCATTTCCACACGGGCCGTTCCGTAGGAACGGCCCAGAACGTTCCGTTGAGCGCCGGTGGCGACAACAACGCTTTCGTTGATACGGTCCTTGGAAAATGCGTGTGCTCGGTATTGATTACGGTGCGCGACGGATTGGGCTCGCGCTCAGCGATTCGACGGCCACGCTGGCGTCGCCGTGGCGTCTGATCGAGCGGCCACCATCCGACAAGGAGACACTCGCACAATTGCTTCGTGAGATCGAGCAGCTCGCCAGTGAGGACGATGGGCTGGCGGCGGTGGTCGTGGGTTGGCCGCGCCGGCTCGATGGGAGTGCGACAAGTTTGACAGCCGAAGTCGAATCGCTCGCAAAAGAGCTGGGACAACGGGTGCAGGTTCCTGTGATTCTTCAGGACGAACGGCTGACGAGCCATGAGGCTGAAGCTCGCCTTGCCGTCAGGGAGCGGGACTGGCGGCGTCGCAAACAGAAGATTGACGCGGCCGCGGCGGCGGTCGTGTTGCAGGACTACCTCGATCACCGGCGACCGTGATGCGATTGATCTGGAAGCTGCTCCTCGTCCTGGTCGTCATCGGTCTGGCCGTTGCCGGTGCGGGCTACTTCGGCATCGCTCGAGTCAATCAGCCGTACAAAGGCTATTCCGAACCTGAAGTCTTCGTGGAAATACCGCAAGGCGTTGGACCGGCACGGATCGGTCAGCAACTGGTCGACGCGGGCGTCATTCAGGATGTCGTGACGTTTCGGGGCGCTGTGTGGCTCAGCGGCCAGGCACGCGAGCTGAAGGCCGGCGAATATCGCTTCGATCGGCCGATGACGCCGCTCGAAGTCGTGGACAAGATTGCCAAAGGCGACATCCATCGCCGGCTGATCACGTTTCGAGAAGGGCTGACGATCGACGAGATGGCCCAGGTGTTCGAATCCGCCGGGCTGGGCAAGGCCAGCGAGTTCGAACGGGCGGCGCGCGACCCCGCCGTTATTCGAGCCGTGGACCCCGAGGCCCGGGATCTGGAAGGCTATCTGTTTCCGGAGACGTATACGGTCCGTCGCGATATCGCCGCATCAGCTCTTGTGACACAGATGGCAGAGCTGTTCCTCCAGACGTTTACGCCTGCCCTGCGGGACGCGGCGAAAGCGCAGGGCTTGAGTGTTCGCGAGGCGGTGACCGTGGCATCGCTCGTCGAAAAGGAGACCGCCTTGCCCGAGGAACGACCACTCGTCGCAGCCGTCTACCTCAATCGACGGCGGGTCAAGATGCCGATGCAGGCCGATCCGACCGTCATCTATGCCCTGCAGCGGGCCGGGCGGTACAAGGGGAACCTTCGGCGCGACGACCTGCAGTTCGACTCGCCTTACAACACGTATCGCTATGCAGGGCTTCCACCGGGGCCGATTGCGGCGCCTGGAAAGGCGTCGCTCGAAGCCGTCGCGTCGCCCGCAGCCGTCGACTTCTTGTACTTCGTCAGTCGCAACGACGGCTCTCACGCATTTGCCCTGACGCTCGACGAGCACAATCGCAATGTCCAGCGCTGGCAGGTCGATTACTTCCGTCAGCGTCGTCAAGGCGCGCAGTAGTGGCGTACAGCTGGGGAGTGTTCAGTGTTACGGCCATCAGCGTTCGCCCCACTTCAGTTTTTCTCGCAAGACTTCGAAGTAGCTCCTGGTTGCGGCGCGGACCAACCGGATCGACTTGGGGGATCGCGTGACCACGATCTCCGCGCCATCCGGAAGCGGGAAGCCGTGCTGGCCGTCGAAGGTCACATAGATTTCCGCGCCCGCGTTGCCTGCCGCTGCTCGCACGCGCACCTCGCGCTCCGCCGGAATCACGATCGGCCGATGTGTCAGCGTGTGCGGGGCGATGGGCGTGAGGACGAAGGCGTCCAGTGCCGGATGAACGACGGGTCCTCCGGCCGACAGGTTGTAGGCCGTCGATCCCGTTGGGCTGGCAATGATGAGGCCGTCCGAGCGGACAGAGGTCACGAATTGATCGCCGACGGTGACGTCGAGATCGATCATGCGCGACAGCGCCGTTCGGGTCAGGACGATGTCGTTGAGCGCGACGCGTGAGGAAGGGCCCACGCAGCCGCGCAACATCATTCGCTGGTCATGATCGACCACACCGGTGACGGCGGCATCCAAAGCCGTAAAGAGCTCAGGGCGCGTGATCTCGGTCAGGAAGCCGAGGGAGCCGAAGTTGACACCTAGAATCGGGACCTCGAGGCCAAGCTGACCGACTAGGTCTGCGATCGCGAGGAGTGTTCCGTCGCCGCCGAGCACCAGCACGAGGTCGACCTCCGACACGATGGCGTGTCTCGGTACGACACGGCGACTGGTCGACGGCATCAGTTCCGCAGCGTCCGGTGCCCACGCCGCGTCGACCCGCCGCTCGGCGAGCCACGACTCGAGCGTCACGAGCGTGTCGCGAGCGCCGGCCAGATTGTGCTTGGTGACGATTCCAACGCGCATGGGTAACTATCGGCGATTGTGTTCAGTTGTCAGTGACGCCTCGTGACGTTTTTTCAAGTGCATGAGGAATTCCTGGTTGCCTTCGGCGCCGAGAACAGGGGAGTCGATGACGCGCACGCGAGACAATCCTACCGCAGCGGCGGCCGCCGTCACGGTCTCGACCACGCGTGCGTGTACTGCCGGGTCACGGACCAGGCCGCCACGCCCGACTTCCTCCCGGCCTGCTTCGAACTGCGGTTTCACGAGCGATACGACGTTGGCATCGCGGGCCAGGAGAGGAGGCACCACCGGGAGAATGTACGTCAGCGAAATGAACGAGACATCGATCGTCACGATGCCGGCTCCGTCTCCCAAGTCGGGCAGCGCCGATGCGTCAAGCGTGCGCGCGTTGAGTCCCTCGATGAGCGTGACCCGCGGATCGGTGCGCAGTTTCCAGTGCAGTTGTCCATGACCCACATCGATGGCGACGACGCGGCGCGCGCCTCGCTGCAACATCACGTCGGTGAATCCACCGGTTGAGGCACCGATGTCGATGGCCAGCTGACCCGTCACGTCGATCGCAAACGCGTCGAGCGCGTGCGCCAGCTTGATGCCACCGCGGCTGACCCAGGGATGTTCCGGCTCGGCGACGCGAATCTCGGCGTCTTCGCGAACCAGCGATCCCGGCTTGGGAGTGGGCTGCCCCACGACTACGACCTTGCCCGCGAGGATCAGTGCGCGCGCCTTCTCGCGCGATTCCGTGACACCACGGGCGACGAGCAGGGTGTCAAGGCGCGTTCGGGCAGGGCGGTTCACGATCGGCGGTCGACGACCCAGCGGGCGATCGCCGCGAGATGCGTCTGAGCCAGGTCGACTTCGGCAAGCGCCGCGGTTGCGCGATCGAGGCACGCCGCCGCCATCGCGCGCGACTGCACGACACCGAAGAGCGCGGGATACGTCGGCTTGCCGGCCGCAGCGTCCTTGCCGGCGGTCTTACCCAAAGTGTCTGAACCCGCTTCGACATCCAGGATGTCATCGACGATCTGAAACGCCAGGCCAATCTCGGCGGCGTAGCGATCGATGGCCGCGAGGCGGGTCTCATCGCCCCCGGCCATGATGGCGCCGCAGAGCGCTGACGCCCGGATGAGCGCTCCCGTCTTGCGGGCGTGCATGGCCTCGAGCCCGGCCGCGTCGAGTGGTTGGGCCGGCTGCGCCCGGCCGGGACGGACGGCCTGCAGATCGATCGCCTGGCCGCCCACCATTCCGGCGGGCCCGGCTGCCTCGGCGATCACGCAAATGACGCGAAGCTTGCGCGAGTCGGTGATCGGGTCGTTCGAGGCCGGCTCTCGGGCCAACAGACCGAAGGCCTCAGCGTGCAGCCCGTCGCCCGCGAGGATGGCCATGCCGTCTCCCGCCACCACGTGCAGCGTCGGCCGCCCCCGTCGAAGCGTATCGTCGTCCATGGCCGGCAGGTCGTCGTGAATCAGCGAGTAGGTGTGAATCATCTCGATGGCGCAGGCCGCCGGCAGCGCCATCGATCGAGTCTCCGAGGCACGCGAACGGTCGGCATCCGCAATCGCGTCAGCGGCTGCGAGCGTCAGCAGCGGGCGGAAGCGTTTGCCCCCCGCCATCAGGCTGTATCGCATCGCTTCGACGACGACCGCCGGGGCGGCGGACGGCTGATGAAGATAATTGACGAGCGCAGCCTCGACCTCGACGCGCCTGGCGTCCCAATAGTCTTCAAGCGTGGTCAAGGATCAGCGTTCCTCGTCGCCCGGCAATCCGAGGGCTGCCGGAGCGGGCTTGAGCTCCCCGCGCTCGTTGAGGATCTCGATGCGCCGCTCGGCCTCTTCGAGCCGTGCATGGCAAAAGCGCGATAACTGCACGCCTCGCTCGTAGAGCTCGAGCGACTTTTCGAGTGGCAGGTCGCCTTCTTCCAGCTTCTTGACGATGCCGTCCAATTCGGCGATGGCGGCTTCGAAGTCCTTGATCGTCGGGTCCATACGTACAAGTTACAAGTTACAAGTTGCAAGTTACAAACCAGCCAAGAGCTTGGCTGGCTTGTGTTGTCCTTTCGGCGCGCTCTGCGCGCCGTTTGTAACTCTGAACTTGTAACTTGTAACTTTCACCGCTTACTCCTCGTGCGGCGTCACTGCGCATCGCAGCTCGCCGCTCGCCAGGGTCACGCGCACGTGCTCACCGGCCTTGACCGTCGAAGCGTCTCGAAGGATTCGCGTCCGCTCGTCATCCCAGCAGACCGCATACCCTCGCCCCAGCACCGCGAGCGGGCTCAGCCCCTCCAATCTGGCGGCCAACGCTTTGAAGCGCAAGTCCGCACCGTGCACACGACGAGTAAGACCCTTGGCCAGGAGACCTTCTCGGGAGACGAGCCGGGCACGCAGGGCAGCAAGGCGGTGGCGGGGATCGAAGGATTCGAGCGTGCGGCGTAATTGCTCGTGGCGGCGCGAGCGACGTGCCACCGTGTTGATGATCGCGTGCCTCAACGACGCGGTCAGCTCCGATGCGTGTCGCCCACGCATGGCCAAACGTCCTCGGTAGCCGGCAAACCCCGGGCGCGCCGCGAGCTGATTGACGCGCGACTCGAGCTGGCGGACGCGCGCACGCATCGCGCCATCGAGACGTGTCGCCAGGCGGTCGATGTGTCCGTAGAACTCGTCCTTCCGCTTGACCACGAGCTCAGCGGCGGCCGACGGCGTCGGCGCTCGTAGATCGGCCACGAAGTCGGCAATCGTCACGTCGGTTTCGTGACCAACGGCCGAAATCACGGGCACGCGACACGCCGCAATCGCTCGCGCCACTTTCTCCTCGTTGAACGCCCAGAGATCCTCGAGCGATCCGCCACCGCGCCCGATGATGACGACGTCGACACCTTCGATCCGACCGATTTGCCGGAGGGCGCGCACAATTTCGCCGGCAGCATCCTCGCCTTGAACGCGTGAAGGGGCGATGACGAGGTGCGCGTTGGGATATCGGCGGCGCAGGATGCGGATGATGTCCCGCAGCGCGGCGCCATCGATCGATGTGACGATCCCGATTCGACGGGGGAGAGCCGGAAGCGGGCGCTTGCGCGCCGGCTCGAACAGGCCCTCGGCGGCGAGCTTTTTCTTGAGCTGTTCGAACGCGAGCTGCAACGAGCCCAGCCCATGCGGCTCCATGTGCTCGCCGACGAGTTGATACTCCCCCTTCGGGTCGTAGACGCTGACGCGCCCCCGCACCACGACCCGCATTCCGTCTTCCGGCTTGAACTTCAGGTAGCGAAGCGCCGACCGGAACATGACACCTTTGATCTGCGAGCCACCATCCTTGAGCGTGAAGTACAAATGGCCGGTCGTCCACACCTTCGCATTCGACAGCTCACCCTCGACCCACACCTCCGGAAACGTCGTTTCCAACACCTCGCGGAGCGAGGCCGTGAGCTCGGTGACCGTGAGGACCTGGCGCACCGCCGGTCGAGGCGCGGGGGGCGGCTCCGCTGCTGGCTTCGCGGGCTCTGGTTCTTCGAACGGCAGATCGAACAGTGTGCTCACCGGCTCGTCACCATCGATGGAGCGTCGAGCGTGGGGTCCTGAGAGGCCAACTCCTCCGCTGACAATGACACGCGCTCGATACTGACGGCGTGACCGGACTCCGGATTGGCCTCAATCACGACCGCGTTGAGTCGTGGATCCCCTGTCGCCGGCTCGAATCGCGCCGGCAGACCGGTCGTGAATCGTGCAAGCACCGACTCTCGGTCCATGCCGATGACGCCATCGTGCGCCCCCGTCATCCCGACATCGGTGATGTACGCCGTGCCTTGCGGCAGCACGCGTTCGTCGGCGGTCTGCACGTGCGTGTGGGTTCCCACCACGGCCGTCACGCGTCCGTCGAGGAACCAGCCGAACGCCAGTTTCTCGGACGTGGCTTCGGCATGAAAGTCGACGAGGATCACGCGGGCACCGGCCGCGCGAACACGCTCAATCTGTTGGGTCACGATCGCGAAGGGGTCGTCGATGTTCGCCAGGAACACGCGTCCCATGACATTGATCACGCCGACCAGCGTGCCGGCGGGCCCCTGCCAGACGTACGATCCTGCCCCCGGCGTCCGGGCCGGATAGTTGGCCGGCCTCAGCAGCCGCGGCGTGTTGTCGATGAACTCGAGCACCTCTCGTTTGTCCCAGATGTGATTGCCGGACGTCAGGACATCGATCCCAGCCTTGAGGACCTCGTCCAGAATCTCACGCGTAATGCCCGCACCGCCGGCGGCGTTCTCGACGTTCGCGACCACGAGATCGATCGCATGGCGGCGGACGAGCGTCCGCACGCCGCGACGCACCAACTCTCGTCCCGGGCGCGCGACGATGTCGCCGATGAACAGCAGCTTCATGCCTGGGCCGTACGGTCGCCGCCGTCGCTCTCGACCGTTATCAGCATTTCGCGACCGCGACGTTCGGGTATCTTCGGCAGGCTGATGCGCAGCTCCCCGTCCTTGAGCCGAGCGCGTGCGTTGCTCGCGTCTATCGCGTGATGCACCCGGACGGCACGCGCAAAGCGGCCGAAGTCGCGCTCGACGAGATGAAAGCTGGCCGGTCCACGTGATGGCTCGTGACGTTCTTTTTCCCCCGCGACCAGAACAACCCCCGACTTGATCAGTATCCGCATCGCATCGGCCATGACGCCCGGCACATCCAGGACGATGTCGATCGTGCGTTCGGTTTCGAATACATCGAAGAGCGGCAGGCATTCGCCTGACACCATGTGACGACGATCGGGACGACGCTTGGCGAGATCCTCGAACAAGCGGCGCATTTCCTGACCGAGATCACCGACGTCGGTCGAGACGAGCAGGCGGGATAGTGGGCGCATACGTCAATTTGTTCGGCGTTCGGGGTTCGGGAGTGCGAAGTTGCCTCTGAACCCCGAACTTCGTACTCATCAAATAGTATCGCGCGAATCGATATCCAGAACGGCATCGAGCAGGACAGTCGCACCTCGTGCACAATCCTCCCACGTCGTCAATTCTCGCGGCGAATGGCTGATGCCGCCAATGCTGGGCACGAAGATCATGCCCATGGGGCAGAGCGCGGCAATCATCTGGGCGTCGTGGCCTGCTCCGCTGGGCAGGCGCATTGCGGTGAGACCCGCCCGATCGGTGGCGCGAGCGATTGCTTGCTGTACCGGTGCGTGAGCGAGCGCGGGTGGATTGCGCGAGGCGAGACTCATCGCGATTTCCGTGCGCGTGTCTCGGGCGATGAGGGCCGCGCGCGCGCGAATGTCCTCGGCGAGCGATCGCAAGACATCCTCTGAAAGATCGCGGAGCTCCACGCTCAGCATCACCTGGCCGGGGATCACGTTAGGGGAGTTGGGTGTCACCTCCAGTCGGCCCACCGTACCAACCTGTCGACCGGGCCTGGCCGTCACCGCTTCGCGAACCGCGAGCGTGAGCTGCGACGCTGCAATCAGCGCATCCTGTCGCTCGGCCATCGGGGTCGTCCCGGCGTGGTTCGCGACGCCCGTGATCTGCACATCGTACCGGTGAATGGAGACGATGCCCTCGACGATCCCGATGGCGACCTTCCGCTCCTCGAGCGTGCCGCCCTGTTCGATGTGCAACTCGAGGTAAGCGTGCCACGTCCCGGGTCGCCGGACCGCCTCCTCCGCGCGCGCCGGATCGCCCCCGATGCGACGAATGGCGTCTCCTCGCCGAAGGCCGTTCCACATCTGATCGAGGTCGCCTGCCTGGAGATCGCCGGCGACAATCCGGCTCGCGGCTGTGCCACGTCCAAACGCGGTGCTTTCCTCGTGTGCCCAGAGCACTATCTCCAGCGGTCGTCGCGTGGCGATCTTCGCGGCTTGCACGGCTTGAATCGCTTCGAGCGACGCGAGTGTGCCCAGATCGCCGTCGAAGTTGCCTCCGGTTGGGACCGAATCGATGTGCGAGCCGAACAAAATCGGCAGCTGCCGCGACGCGTCTGACGATACGGCGGAGGATGGCCAGGTCGCGAAGATGTTGCCGACGGGATCGACGCGCGGGGTGAGGCCGGCACCGCGCAGTTCGTCGAGCAGCCACGCGCGCGCGGCCCGGTCGGCGTCCGAATAGGCCACCCGGCTGACGCCTGACCCGAACGTGCCGCCCTCGGGGCGTCCGAACGTGCTCAGGTGCTCGAGTCGGCGACGGAGCCGAGCTGCGTCGATCGTTGGAGATTTCTGCAGGCGAGAACGAGCACCGACCGGCCCTGTGAACGCAAAGGCCGCCGCGGTCGAGAGGAACGTGCGGCGCGAGAGCACATCCGGATTATGCGCCTTAACAGCGTCTTTACAGGGCCTGTCCCCCGATGATGGGGCCTGCCCCGGGCGCTCGTAGCTCAGCCGTGAAACCCTGGAGGGCAACGAACGTCCAATGATATGAGTGTAACACGCTAATATTAACTGCTTTACAAGGACTCAAATAGTCCCTATACTTGGGAAACGTTCGATTTAGAGGGGGGCGTATAAGAAATGTCAAAGGGAAAGGTTATCGGAATCGACCTGGGAACCACCAACTCGGTCGTGGCGGTCATGGAGAACGGCCAGCCAACCGTCATCGTGAACCAGGAGGGCTCGCGCCTGACGCCATCCATCGTCGGCTTCACCAAGGACGGTGAGCGACTGGTGGGGCAGGTCGCCAAGCGCCAGGCCGTCACGAATCCGGAGAACACGGTCTTCTCCGTGAAGCGGTTCATGGGCCGCAAGTTTGCCGAGGTCGGTACCGAAGCGTCGCGCGTCCCGTACAAGGTCGTGAGCGCCGGCAACGGCGATGCCTGGGTCGAAGTCCGCGGCAAGAAGTACTCCGCGCCCGAAGTCTCAGCGATGGTCCTGCAGAAACTGAAGCAGGCGGCTGAGGACTATCTCGGTGAGAAGGTCACCGATGCGGTCATTACCGTGCCCGCATATTTCAACGACTCGCAGCGACAGGCGACGAAAGACGCCGGCAAGATCGCCGGCCTCAACGTCCTCCGGATTGTCAACGAACCGACAGCGGCAGCGCTCGCGTACGGCCTCGACAAGAAAAAGGACGAGACGATCGCGGTCTACGACCTCGGCGGCGGCACGTTCGATATTTCGATTCTCGAGGTCGGTGAAGGCATCGTCGAGGTCAAGTCGACCAACGGCGACACGCATCTCGGCGGCGACGACTTCGACCAGAAAATCGTCGACTGGCTGACGAGCGAGTTCAAGAAGAGCGACGGCATCGATCTCAGCAAGGACCGGATGGCGATCCAGCGCCTGAAGGAGGCCGCGGAGAAGGCCAAGATCGAGCTGTCGTCCGTCATGGAAACCGAGATCAACCTGCCGTTCATCACGGCAGACGGCTCAGGACCCAAGCACCTCGCGATGAAGCTGACGCGCGCCAAGCTCGAGGCGCTGGTCGAGGACCTCGTGCAGCGAACGATGGGGCCGCTGAAGCAGGCGCTGTCGGATGCGGGCCTGAAGCCGGCCGACATCGACGAAGTCGTGCTGGTCGGTGGATCAACGCGGATGCCGCGGGTACAGGATGTCGTCAAAGGCTTCTTCTCGAAGGAGCCGCACAAGGGTGTCAACCCCGATGAAGTCGTGGCAATTGGGGCCGCACTGCAGGGCGGCGTCCTCGCGGGCGAAGTCAAGGACCTGCTCCTGCTCGACGTCACGCCGCTGTCACTCGGGATCGAAACGCTCGGTGGCGTCATGACGCCGTTGATCACGCGGAATACGACGATTCCGACCAAGAAGAGCGAGATCTTCTCGACGGCGACCGACAACCAGACCAGTGTCGAGGTGCACGTGCTGCAGGGCGAGCGCCCGATGGCGCGCGACAACCGGACGTTGGGACGGTTTCACTTGGTAGGGCTGCCGCCGGCGCCGCGCGGATTGCCGCAGATCGAGGTCAGCTTCGACATCGACGCCAACGGCATCGTGAATGTCGTGGCGAAAGACAAGGCCACGGGCAAGGAGCAGACCATCACCATCAGCGGCTCGAGCGGCCTTTCGAAGGACGAGGTCGACCGCATGGTCACGGACGCTGAGGCGAATGCCGCAGGCGACCAGACGCGACGTGACACGATCGACGCACGCAACCAGGCAGATGCGTTGATCTACTCGGTGGAGAAAACGTTCACCGAGAACAAGACCAAACTCGGTGCCGCCGACGTTGGCCGCATCGACGCGGCGCTCGAGTCGGTCAAGCAGGCCGTGAAGGGCGAGGACGTCGCGGCGATTCGTGCGGCGACGAGCGAGTTGCAGCAGGCCTCGCACGTGATGGCCGAAGCGCTCTACAAGGCGAACCAGGGGTCAGGCGGCGGACCGCAGGCCCCACATGATCACTCGCCCGACGTGAAGGAGGGCGAGGTCGTCGACGCGGAATACGCGGAGACCAAATAACTACGAGGCCGTGGACCTCACCTTTCAGCGTAAGGAGATGACAGCAATGGCGATTATTCGATTCGATCCATTCCGGGACTTGGCCGTGTGGCAGGACCTCATGAATCGCGGCACCTGGACGCCGTCGGTCGACATTTACGAGGTTGACGGCGCGCTGGTCCTCAAGGCCGATCTGCCCGAGATGCGCCGTGAGGACATCGACGTGACGGTGGAGAACAACACGCTCACGATTCGTGGCGAGCGCAAAAACGATCACGAGATCAAGCAGGAGAACTTCCACCGGGTCGAGCGGGCGTCCGGCACCTTCGTGCGCCAGTTTTCGCTGCCGCCGACCGTGGACTCAGCGAAGATTGCTGCTGAGTACAAAGACGGTGTGCTGAGCGTGAAACTGCCGGTTCGTGAAGAGGCGAAGCCGCGCACGGTGAAGGTCGAAGTCGCGGCCTGAGGCTCGCGACTATGATTGAGCGATGGCTGGATTTCTCATCCACACGATTGTTCTAGCCATCGCCCTCTGGATTACGGCACGCGTCGTTCCGGGGGTCACGGTGACCTCCTGGACGGCGCTTGCTGTTGCCGCTCTCGCCCTCGGGGTGGTGAACGCCGTCGTCCGGCCCATCCTGCTCATCCTGACCTTTCCGATTACGGTGATGACGCTGGGACTCTTCTATCTAGTGGTCAACGGGATTGCCTTCGGCCTGACCGCGGCCCTCGTCCCCGGCTTCCAAATCACATCGTGGACGTCAGCCATCCTCGGAGCCCTGCTGACGAGCATCCTGTCGTGGTTCATCGGGGTGTTTGTGAAGAGAGACTAGCAGGACTGCTTACGCCGCAGCAGGACGCGCTCGTTGGCGCTCACTCGTAGGAGTTCGACCCGCCTTCGGACTCGCTCCTGAGACTCGCCGCCAGACGGCGGCTCGTAGGAGCGCCCGCCGTTCGGCGGGCGCTGTGAATTGATCGAACAGCATGCGCACGCGAGGCCGAACGGCCGAGCCCCAACGAGCGGCGCAGCCGCGAGTCCCACGATGCGAGCCAAAGGCGAGCGAGTCCTACTGCTTCGTCAGCAGTCCTTAGCCCGCGTTCGCGCCGGCTTGCCGGCGGGGCGGCGGGTGAGCTAAGCTGAATGGTTATGTCCGACGTTGAAATCCATGAAGGTGACCATCTAGTCGAGGAATCGCGGGTGCCGCGAGAGCCAGCCGCGCCGATTGAAAGCCGATTCCTGTTCGTCGATGTCGCAGCCCTGCGCGCAAAGCAGCTTCGCCGCGGCGCCAAGTTGCGACTGCCAGAGCCGACGCCGGAGGCCGAAATCGGCCCCCGGCCCGTCAAAGCTGAGCGGCTGGCGATGTCCGAGGTCCGGCATGGCCTCGTTGAATGGTCCTTGCCCGACTTCAAGGCGGTTTTCGACACCCGCTAGCCATCGAAGCTTCGCTACCGCCCCGCGGAGCGGGACAAAGCAACATAGCCCTGGCGAAGCGGAGCCGACGCATCTCTTCTCGGCGGTTTGAGGCGGAGCTTCACTAGGAGGCTCAGGCGAACCAACCCGGCATCAGGCTCGTATTGCAGTCTGAAGGGGGTCCATACCTTGGTCGAGTTCTTGGTTCTGGCGACGCTGGCAGTAGTCGGCTTGTCGGTACTGGCCATCGTGGGCTTCGTGTTCTTCCTGATGAAGATGGTGCTTTGGGTCGTCTTCTTCCCGCTGAAGCTCGTTCTCTGGACCGTCTTCTTCCCACTCAAGCTTGTATTCAAGTTGCTGTGGTTGCCGGTTGGCTTTGCCTTCGGCGCCTTGGGCATGGGTCTCGGTGTGATCGGCCTGCCGATCCTGTTTCTCGTGTTGGGCGGCTTCCTGATCTTCAGTCTGCTGGCCGTCATCATCGGGCTTCTGATTCCGGCCATTCCCTTCGTGCTTCTCGGGCTCCTTCTCTGGAGCTTGTTTGGCAGAAGTGCCGCCACCGCCTAACATCGGTGATCAGTGATCAGTGAGCAGGTGATCAGTTATCAGTTGCCTGACCACTGACCACTGACCACTGGCCACTGAACACTGACCAGTGACCACCGACCACTGAGCACTGTCATACAATGCCCGCGCCAGCGCGTGCGGGCATTCAGCCGCGCTTGCAATCACGGTTGATTTCGAGTCCAGTCGACTTCTGCTCATGCCCCTTCGCATTCATCATCGGCTTGGACGGTTCGAGATTCTGTCGCTGCTCGGCACAGGCGGGATGGGAGAGGTGTACCGCGCGCGTGATACGGCGCTCGGACGCGAAGTCGCCGTCTCGCGCCGGAGGTATGACCACGAAAGGGGTACCGTCCGAAGTCCGTTCTAGCTGGGGGAGAACCATCGTGAGTGTATTGCTCGGTATCGCGGAAAAGCTCCTAACCGCTTCACACCGACCTGAATCTTTGAGACGAAGGAGCGGCGGACTCACAAAACTCGTGAACGCTGTAGACGCCAGGATCCGGACTCTCGAGGCCCAAGGGCGAGTGTTTCCCCAAATTCAGAGTTTCGACGGAACCAAGCTCATTTCGTGCGTCAGGCAGCGTCCGCCGCTGTGGTCCAGTGCAAGTCTAGTTTCTTGCGAGACACCAGGAATGGTCAGTGCAGAGGAGTGCCAGTACTACACGTATATCGGTCAATTCTTCTCGGGTATCGGGGAAGTCGTTGAACTTGGACCGTGGTTAGGTCGCTCGACTTTCTATATCGTGCAAGGGCTGTCGAAGAATCCGCGATTCGCAGGAAAAAAAATCTCCGTCTATGACGATTTCGTGTGGCGGTCCAGTTGGATGGATCGCCAAGTACCCGAGAGTGAGCGGGTTCAACACCACAGGGATTTCGAGTTTCTGTTCAAGAAGTATACGCGCGATATTGAGGACAGCATCAACTCGTACAAGCGAAAGATCATCACCTTCGACGGCAACCACAGTGTCGCGCAGTTGGTGTGGGACGGCAGACCCATCGAGATCATCTATGTGGACTGTGGGCGTACCATGGAAGCGAACGAAGCCTGGTGGGTACTTTTCTCGAATTGCTTCATTCCGGAGAAGACGCTCGTCATTTTGCAGGATTGGGGCACCCATCGTGACGTTCCCGTTCAGTGGTACAACCAAATGAAGGAGTGGGTGGAATCGAAGGGTCGAAGCCTGCAGCTGATGCACGAGCTCGAGCACGGCGATATAGGTACCTTCCTATACAAGGGTCAAACGACATGACACACGTTCCTCCTCTGGAGCGTGTTCGGCAGAAGCACAGCCACGGTCTAACGTCTTACAATGCCCGCGCCAGCGCGCGCGGGCATTCAGCCACGCTTGCATAACGGTTGATTCCGAGCCCGGTCGACCTCTGCTCATGCCGCTTCCCGCTCATCATCGGCTTGGACGGTTCGAGATCGTCGCCCCGCTCGGCGCAGGCGGCATGGGAGAGGTGTACCGCGCACGGGACACCACGCTCGGACGCGAGGTGGCCATCAAAGTGCTGGCGCCGCACCTGGCGTCGCGACCCGACGCGCTGCGACGGTTCGAACAGGAGGCGCGTACGGTTGCGGCGCTGGCCGATCCAAACATCATCACCATCTTCGACGTCGCGACCGACGGCCCAACCCCCTTCCTTGTCACCGAACTGCTGCAGGGCGTGACGCTGCGTGACCGGTTGCTGGAAGGGTCGCTCGACTGGTCGTCCGCGGTGGATCTGGGAATCCAAATCACTCGGGGGCTCGCGGCCGCTCATGCCGCAGGCGTCGTGCACCGCGATATCAAGCCTCAGAACATCTTCATTACCCGCGCCGGCATCGTGAAATTGCTCGATTTCGGCATCGCCCGCCTCAGCGAGCCCACCCCCCGCGACGTTACGGACGAGTCTGGCCACCGGACCGTGCATGCGACGACCGAGGCGGTGATCGTGGGAACGCCTGCCTACATGTCCCCGGAGCAGGCGAGGGGTCACGCGCTAGACCGACGGACGGACGTGTTTGCCTGCGGTTGCGTCCTGCACGAGATGCTGAGCGGAGCGGGGCCGTTTGCGCGACCGACGTCGGCCGACTCACTCGCGGCGGTGCTCGAAACGGAACCACCGCCGCTCCCCGTCGATCCTTCACGACCGCTCATCGTCGATCGCGTGGTGTCTCGGTGCCTGGCTAAAGACGCGCGAGATCGTTTTCAGTCCGCCAACGATTTGCAGTTCGTGCTCGAGAGCGTGCGCGACCCTGTGCTCACGCCGGTCGGCCGGACTGAACCCCGACGGTCCCGGATCTCGCCGGTCTGGTGGCTTGTCGGCGTCGCGGCGCTGACGCTCGGCATCGGCTCGTTGTTGATCTCCCGACGGAACGAGCAGGCATCGGTCCGACCCTCGATTCGGGCCACCGTTGTGGTACCGGCATCAGCGCGACCGATTGCGCCGGCTATTTCGCCGGACGGCAAGTGGGTCGCATACGTGGGGCTTGGCGACGGGCGTCCTGACCTGTTTGCCCAATTCATCAACGGCACACCCGTCAACCTCACCCTCGAAGCCGACATGCCGGTCCAGAACCGCACGATCGTGGGCGGGATCGACATCCTGCCGGATGGAAGCGGCATCGCCGTCGCGGGGCGACCGCGATCGGTCGGCCTCTTTCAGGTGCCCGGCATCTGGGTGATTCCGGCGCCTGCGGGCGGACCGGCGCGGCGCGTGACCGATCGCTACGCCAGCCTTCGCTGGTCGCCAGACGGCAAACGGATCGCAGGCGTGATTGCAAATCCGCTCCTTGGCGACGCGATCGCGGTGGCCAGCGCGGATGGTCAAGACGAGCGGATCCTCGTTCCCCTTCAAGATGGCCTACACCTGCATCAGGTCGCCTGGGGACACGACGGGCGACACATCTATTACACGCGGACGCTCGAAGTGAATCACGCGTTGGGCGACATCTATCGCGTGTCAGTAGACGGAGGGGAGCCCGAAGCCGTTATTACAACCGCTGGCACGGCCATGTACCCCGCTCCGACACCTGATGGCCGGGCCTTGGTCTACGCGGCCAATCACTCGGGCGAGGGGCTCAATATCTGGTGGCGACCACTCGACGGATCACCGGAGTGGCGCGTGACGAACGGCGCCGGCGAGTACACGGAGCCCTACCTCGCACGTGCCGGCCGACATCTCGTGTGTCTCGCACGACGCCGCAAAGGTGGGCTGATCCGAGTCCCGATCGATCCCGCGGCGCGCGCCGAAGTGGTCGGGGTCGCCGGCTCTGGCGATCGCGAGCCGTCGGTCAGCGCCGCGAACGAACGCATTTTCATCAGTTCCGCTCGCAGTGGTCATCGTCAGATCTGGTCGATGGATCTCGACGCGCAGCGAGCCGTGCCGCTGACTTCCGGCTCGGACGACAATCGGCGGCCAGCCGTGTCTCCCGACGGACGACAGCTCGCCTTCATCTCCAATCGAGGCGGTCGCCGAGGGATTTGGCTCGCCGCGGCCGACGGAGGTACACCGCGGCTGCTCGTGAATGCCAATGTAGTCGATTCGGTGAGCTGGTCGCCCGATAACCGCCGACTGGTGTACGCGGCGCCAGAGGGCGGAGAGATGAAACTCTGGATCATCGGGACCGAGGGTGGAACACCAAGTGTCATCTCACGAGCGACAGGGCGAACGCCCGGGTGGTCGCCTCGTGGAGACGCGATCGTCTCAGTTCGAGCGACCGACGACGTCGCACATCTCCATTTCACGTCAGCATTGGGAGAGGTGGTTCGTGAGCCGATCGCCATCGGTCCCGTCAGTGTACCGACGGCTCTGGTCTGGTCTCCCGACGGCACGCACATCGGAATGGTGAATCTGCCGGGTCGCGCTGCGGCAGAGGTCTGGCTCCTGCGCGTGTCCGACGGTCACCTGCGAAAGTTGACGGAGTTTGTCGCTCCGGCCGAGCTCGAGGGAGTTGCGTGGACGCCCGATGGCAAGGCGTTGCTGGTCGGCCGCACCGAGTACGAGACGGAAGTCGTGCTGATTGAGGGCTTGCCGCACCACCAGTAGCTTCCGCCTGAAGGCGGAAGCCACAGAAACACCGCGGGACTTCCGCCACACCACCCGTAGCTTCCGCCTTAAGGCGGAAGCCACAGAAAAAGCGATGCGGCTACTCGATCGCGACAGCGCGAGACTCGACCGGTGGCGCGGCCATGTGCCACTCGGTGTGACGCTGGAAGGCGTCGGCCGCTCGCAGCAGCGTGGCCTCGTCGAACATCCGGCCCGTGAGCTGGAAGCCGATCGGGAGACGGTCGCCAGAGAGTCCGCACGGCAGGCTGATCGCCGGCAGCCCGGCTAGATTGGCGCTGACCGTGAACACGTCCGCGAGATACATCTGCAGCGGATCGTCCGTCTTCTCGCCGAGGCGAAACGCCGGCGTCGGTGTGGTCGGCATGGCGATGACATCGACCGCACCAAACGCGCGCTCGTAATCCTGCCGCAACAGCGTCCGCACCTGTTGCGCCTTCAAGTAGTAGGCATCGTAGTAGCCCGCGCTGAGCACATAAGTGCCGAGCATGATGCGTCGCTTGACCTCAGCGCCGAATCCCTCGTCACGTGTGCGTTCGTACATTGTCTTCAGGGACGCGTCCTTGTCGAGCGCGGCGCGAAACCCATAGCGAACGCCGTCGTAACGCGCCAGATTAGACGAGGCTTCGGCGGTGGCAATCAGGTAGTAGATCGGGATCCCGTACTGTGCGTGAGGTAAATCGACATCCGACAGTGTCGCCCCGAGGGTCTCCAGCGTCGCCAGCGCTTCATGAACGGACGCGAGCACTGCGGCGTCCACGCCCTCGGACAGCACCGCCCGCGGAACTCCGATCTTCAGCCCCTTGATTGCACCAGTCAGCTGGCGCGTAAACGACGGCACAGGTTCGGTCGAGGCGGTCGCGTCCGCCTGGTCTGCACCGGCGATCACTTCGAGGACCCGCGCCGCATCGGCTGCGGTTCGCGTGATGGGTCCAATCTGGTCGAGCGAAGACGCGAAAGCGATCAGCCCGTAACGCGATACGCGTCCATAGGTTGGCTTGAGACCCACGACACCGCTCAAAGCCGCTGGCTGACGAATCGAGCCACCCGTATCGGATCCCAGCGCTGCTGGAACGATTCGGGCCGCAACCGCGACGGCCGATCCGCCACTCGATCCACCCGGCGTACGATCCAGCGCCCAGGGATTTCTCGACGGGCCACAGGCGGAGTTTTCCGTCGACGACCCCATGGCGAACTCGTCGAGGTTCGTCTTGCCGACGATGATGGCCCCGGCCGACCCGAGTCGCTCGACCACGGTGGCGTTGTAAGGCGGGACATAGCGCGCGAGCATTCGCGACGAGGCCGTCGTGGTCAGGCCGCGCGTCACGAGGTTGTCTTTCAGCGCAACCGGGACACCATGAAGCGGGCCCAGGGGGCCGCCCGTGGCTCGCATCCGATCGAGTTCCGCGGCCCGTTTCAACGCGCCATCGGCGTCGATGGCACGAAACGCGTTCAGGCTGCCATTCAGCGCGTGGGCCCGTTCGAGCACAGCCATCGTCGCGTCGCGGGCGCTGAGATCGCCATTGGAAATCCGCGTCGCGAGCTCCGTCAGGGTCAGATCGGTGATGCCGGTCATCCGATGACTCGCGGGACCTTGAAGAGACCGGCTTCGATCGCGGCCTCGGGTGCGGCGGCGACAACGTCGTGGCGCGCAAGCCCCGGTCGCGGCACGTCTTCGCGATCGAGCGGGCGATTCATGACGTGCGAGGTGGGCTGGACGCCAGCCGTGTCGAGGCCGCGAATCTGCTCGACGTACTCCAGAATCGACCCCAACTGCTTCGTAAACAGCGCGACTTCGTCAGTGGTCAGTTCGAGCCGGGCCAACTCCGCGATGCGCAGGACATCGTCGCGGGTCAAAGATGAGGACATGACGATCAGATTACATCACGAAGCGCGAGGAGCCTGCGACGTACTCGACAGCGTGATGAACTCGCCATCGTCGAGCAGCCAGCACGGCCCCGAGAACCCGCTGCGGCGCACCTGCTCGCGCAGTCGATCGATCGCCATCGGCCGTTCGTATCGAATCGATAAGTGATTCAGCATCAACGCGCGGACGCGGGCGGCGCGAGCCACCTCCAGGGCTTCCTCCGACGTGGCGTGTGTGTGCTCCCGACGTTCGTTGGAACTGAGGAATGTGGCATCGTGGACGAGCAAGTCGGTGTCCATCGCTTTGTTGATGTCAATGGGCATCGCATCGCCGGAGTGCACGAAGAGAACGTGTTGAAACGGTTCCATCAGTGATTCGCGCCCGTGATGTTTCGCCAGGTGCTCTATCTCATCGCTGGGCTTCCCCGCGTGCTCCGCGGTGAGGCGTCGTCGGCCTTCGAGGACGCGATAGCCCACCGACGGTTCGCCGTCGACGTGGGAAACGGCGAATGCTTCGAGAGTCCGCTTGCCGTCGAGCGCGTGCGTCGCCCCAGGCTCCACCGCGATCCACTGGGTGGGGAAGTTGACGCCCTTCCACAGATTGGAGATGGCTTGCTTGATGGCCTCGACGCCAGGCGACCCCAACGGATGCAACACGGTGTAGGCCTTCTGCGGAGCACCCTTGCCAAACCGGCGGGCGCCCACGAACCCGGGAAGGCCCAGCACGTGGTCGGAATGTCCGTGGGTGATTGCAATGACCGAGGGCGCATACACGCTGCTGCCCAATGCGAGCGGCAATCCTTCGCCGGCATCGATCAGCAACTGGAGCGAGCGATGCCAAAGCCAGTTGGAATACAGCGCTCGGCTGTACCCGATGAAGTCCTTCAAGTGGGGTTCCAAAGTTCAAAAGTTCCAGGGTTCCAAAGTTCAAAGTTCAAAGTTCAAAGTTCCAGAGTGCCAGAGTTCAGAACGCTTACGTTCCGGTTCACGGTTCGCCAGAACCTTGGAACCTTGGAACTCTGGAACCTTGGAACTCTGGATTGGAACCTTGGAACTCTGGATTGGAACCTTGGAACCCTGGATTGGAACCCTGGAACTTTGGAACATTGGAACCCTGGAACTTTCTTGCGAGCGATTCGATATCAGCCATGACCAACGATCGCAAGCTGGCGGGCTCGATCACCTCGGCCCGTGGGCCAAACCCCAGCGCCACGAAGCGCGCTTGTTCTTCGTCCTCGAACTGCACCTGCAGCGTGACCCAGCCGTCGTTGTCGACATCGCCGACGGATGGAGCGGGAACCGCCATTCTCCAGGTCCTGACTGTTTCGGCTGCACGTGCATCCAGCCGAAGAGTCGCGACGAAGCGCCGCCGGCTTTCCATGAAGTCGGCCGTCGAACTTTTCCAGTGTGTGGAAAGATCGAAATCGGCAGGCCGATCGCAGGCGATGTCCAGCACTTTGGCTTCGAGGATGCGCGACACCCGATAGGTGCGAAAGCCGGCGGGCGTATTTGCAACGAGGTACCAATTCGTCCCCTTCGCTACCAGCCCGAGCGGATCGATTGAGCGGCTGACCTCCTCTTTGTCCGCACGGCGATATCTGATCTCGAGCTTGCGGTCGCGCCATACGGCGTCCTGCACGATCGGCAGGGTGGCGAGATTCTGGACGGTACCGAACCAGCCGGTGGTGTCGATGAACAGGCGCTGCCGGATGGAGGCCGCGCGCGTGCGCATCGAGAGCGGCAGTGACGCCATCAGCTTGTCGACGGCCCGTTCGGCGGCCGCCGCGAGACGTTCGTCCCCTATCACCCGCGGTTGGGCCATGAGCAGGGCGCGCAGCTCCGCCTCGTCGAGGCCGGGCACCTGCGTGCGCCACTGTTCGTCAAGCTGCCAGCCCCCGCGCACGCCGCGCATCGCGAAGACGGGCACACCCGCAGCGCTGAGCGCTTCCATGTCGCGGTGCACGGTGCGCTCTGACACTTCGAGCCGTGCCGCAAGCTCGCGCCCAGTCTGCTTGCCGTGAGCTTGAAGAACCAGTAGTGCCGAGAGGAGTCGATCAGCCTTCATGAGCTCAGCCAAAAACTATGACACACCCTGACATATATGCGTGCGTATCGTGGTTAACTCGAGGAACTCAGCGTTGCTCTTTTCGTCGCAGTTGGAAGGTGTGGGGCGTAACCCCTTTGTAACCGGCGCCTCGGGCTTGCCTCTCGCGCAAGGAAACCGAGTTACAGTTAGAGGTTGGTTGTGCCGTGAGACATCTTCCAGGGCCAGATTCGTGGCGTTTGAAGCCCGCTGGCTGGTGACCGTCCCACGTTAGGACTGTTCATGACCCCTCCACATTCCGATCGTTGTTCCTTGTACAGGCTTTGCGTCCCGACGGCCCTCGTAACCGGGTGGGTGCTCGTTCTGGCCGCCTGCGGAGGCGAGGCGCCGGCCGGCGCTGACCCGAATGCCGCCCCCGGTGGCGGGCCACCGATGGCCATGGGCGTCGAAGCGGTGACCCTGACACCGAAGCCGATTGAACGCATCACGGAATATGTCGCGACCGTAAAATCACGGCGCTCTGCGACTATTCAGCCGCAGGTCGAGGGCTTCATCACGAGCATTTCAGCTCGACCGGGTCAGCGGGTTGCGCGAGGCGCGGTGCTGATGCAGATCGATGCCAGTCGCCAGCAGGCGACCGTGGCGAGTCTGGAGTCGCAACGCGCCTCCCGCCAGGCCGACCTTGACTTTGCCCGACAGCAAGCCGAGCGGGCGAAGACGCTGTTCGACGCTGGCGCGGTCAGCAAGCAGGAGCACGAACAGGCGACCACCGCCGTTCAGACAGCCGAAGCTCAGTTCCGCGCGGTCGAGGCGCAAATCCAGGAGCAACGAGTCGAGCTCGCTTACCACCGCGTGACCGCACCGATGCCTGGCATCGTCGGCGACATCCCGGTCCGTGTTGGCGACCGCGTGACGCCGGCGACGATGTTGACGACCGTCGACGAAAACACGGGCCTCGAGCTGTACATCAACATTCCGGTGGCGCAAGCTGCAAACCTGAAACCGGGGATGGAGGTGCGGATAGTGGACGATCGAGCGCAGCCCATTGCGACAACGCACTTGAACTTCATTGCCCCCTCCGTCGAGACCGAAACCCAGGCCGTGCTGCTCAAGGCGCCGCTGCAACCCAACGCGCCGTTTCGAACCGATCAGTTCGTTCGCGTCCACCTGGTGTGGTCCACCGAGCCGGGCTTGACCGTCCCACTCGTCTCGGTGCTGCGGATCAATGGGCAGTACTTCGTCTACGTCGTGGAAAAGGGGGACGGCGGGACCCTGGTTGCTCGTCAACGTCCGGTCGAGCTCGGAACAGTGATCGGCAACGATTATCTCGTGGTCAAAGGCCTGAAACCCGGGGAGCAACTCGTCGTTGCCGGCATTCAGAAGATTGGCGATGGGATGCCCGTCACCGTGACGCCGCCGGGTGGCGCTGCCGCCCCCAGTGCACCTGCGAAGTCGGAGGGCCGGTAAATGTTTAGCGATTTGTTCATTCGTCGCCCCATCCTGGCGACGGTTTGCTCGCTGCTCATCATCCTGGCGGGCGCAATCGTGATTCCGATTCTGCCGATCGCGCGCTATCCGGAGCTGGCGCCGCCTTCGGTGACCGTGAGCGCCTTCTACATCGGCGCCAATGCGCAGGCCGTGGAGAGCGCCGTCACCACGCCGCTCGAACAGGCGATCAACGGTGTGGAGGGGATGACTTACATGTCCTCCTCCAGCACGAACAGCGGTGCGTCGACGATTACGGTGACGTTCGACGTTGGCCGTGATCCCGATCTTGCGGCGATTGATGTTCAGAACCGCGTGAACCAGGCGCTCGGCCGCATGCCGGGTGACGTCCGCACGACGGGTATCACCGTCACCAAGAACACGAGCGGCTTCCTCGGCGGGTTGGGTTTTTACGCACGCGACAACCGTTACGACGAGCAGTTCCTCAGCAACTATGTGGACCTCTACGTAAAGGACGCATTGAAGCGCGTGCCGGGTGTCGGCAACGTCATCATCTTCGGCGAGCGCAAGTTCGCGATGCGGCTGTGGCTCGATCCCGCCAAGCTGGCGTCGCGCAACATCAGCGCCGGCGAGGTCGTGAACGCCTTACGCGAGCAGAACATCCAGGTCGCGGCGGGAGCGCTGGGCGATGCACCGGCGCCTGCCAACCAGATGTATCAGATCAGCGTGCGCGCCATGGGGCGGCTCACCGAGGTCACCCAGTTCGAAGACATCGTGGTGAAAGCCGGCAAGGACGCCTCGCTGGTGCGCGTCCGCGATATCGGACGCGTCGAGCTGGGCGCCGAAACCTACTCAGCGAATCTGCGGTTTGGGGGACTCAACGCTGCCGGTGTCGGCGTGCAGCTGCTGCCCACCGCCAACGCCCTCGAAGTGTTTCAAGGCGTGATGGCCGAGATGGCACGGCTTGAGAAAACTTTTCCGCCCGGACTCGAATGGCGCCTGGCGTTCGATCAGGTGACGGTCGTGCGCGAGTCGATCATCGAGGTGCTGAAAACGCTGGCGGAAGCAATCGTGCTCGTCATCCTGGTGATGTTCCTGTTCTTGCAGAACTGGCGCAGCACGATCATCCCGGCCCTGACGATCCCGGTCTCGCTCGTCGGCACGTTCGCATTTCTCAAGCTGTTCGACTTCTCGATCAACACGCTGACGTTGTTCGGCATCGTGCTCGCGACCGGCATTGTCGTGGACGATGCGATTGTGGTGATTGAGAACATCGAGCGCCATATGCGTGAGTACGGGAAGACGGCGCAACAGGCGGCGGTGGATGGCATGCGTGAGGTGTTCGGCGCCGTGGTGGTCATTGGCATCGTGCTCGTCGCGGTGTTCGTGCCGGTCGCTTTCTTCCCTGGCACGACCGGCCGCCTGTACCAACAGTTCTCATTGACGATCGCGTTTGCGACCATCCTCTCCGTGTTCAATGCGGTGACGTTGACCCCGGCGCTGTCGGCGTTGCTGCTGGGGAGGCACGGCCACGGACGAGGACGCTTCTTTTCGGCCGTCAATCGTGTCATCGAAGCATCGACGCGCGCCTATTCGCACGTGCTCGGCCGGGCCCTGCAGTGGAAGATGGTGATGCTGGCGCTGTTCGTCGTTGGCCTCGTGGGGACCTGGGCGATCTTCCAGCGAGTCCCGTCCGCCTTCGTGCCGCAGGAGGACGAAGGCTATTTCATGACGATTATCCAGGCGCCCTCCGGGGCCTCGCTCGAGTACACGACGAACATCGCCGAGCAGGCCGAGAAGATTCTGTTCGCGCAACCGGAAATTGAGGGCGTCTTCTCTGTCCTCGGCTTCAGCTTTACGGGCGCGGCGGCCAACAACGGGATGATGTTCGCGAACCTGCGCGACTGGAGCGAACGGCGGGGCCGTGACCAGTCGCTGGAGGCGATTCTCAATCGCGTCCGCGGGCAGTTGTTCGGCATTCCAGGCGGCATGGTGATGTCCTTTGCGCCTCCCGGCATCCAGGGGCTCTCGTTTTTCGGCGGCTTCCAGTTCGAGGTGCTGGACCAGTCGGGCGGCGACATCACGGGGCTGGCCAACGCAACGCAGGCGCTGGTCAACCGAGGGAATCAGAGCGGGCGCGTGGCCGGGCTGTTCACACCGTTCCGGGCCGATGATCCTCAGCTGCTGGTCAACATCGATCGAGATCGCGCGCGGAGTCTGGGGCTTCCCCTCCGTGAGGTGACGGACGCCCTGCAGGTGTTCCTGGGATCTCAGTACGTGAACGATTTCGATTTCAACAATCGAGCCTATCGCGTGTATGTGCAGGCCGATCAGAACTTCCGAGCCGAGCCGGCGATCTTGGCCAGTTGTACGCACGAGCCGACAGCGGCCAGATGGTGCCGCTCGAAACGGTGGTGCAGCTGCGAGAGACCACGGCGCCGCAAGTCATCACTCACTTCAACTTGTTCCGTTCGGCTGAAATCACGGGAGCGGGCGTCGCCCGGCGTCAGCTCGGGCCAGGCGATTGCCGAGATGGAACGCCTCGCGCGCGAAACGCTGCCGCTCGGGTTCGACTTCGCGTGGGCCGGCGAGTCGCTCGAAGAGATCGAAGCGGGTGGACAAGCGGGCTATATCTTTGCGCTGAGCATCTTGATTGTGTACCTCGTGCTGGCAGCTCAATACGAGAGCTGGGTGCTCCCGCTCATCATCCTGTTGGGGGTGCCTCTGGCGGTGTTCGGAGCGCTCAGCGCTCAGCTGATCCGCGGTTTTGCCAACGACGTCTTTTGTCAGGTGGGGTTGGTCATGCTCGTCGGTCTCGCAGCGAAGAACTCCATTTTGATTGTCGAGTTCGCTGAGCAGCTTCGTGAACGAGGAATGTCGATTTACGAGGCGGCCATTGAATCGGCCCGCATTCGCCTGCGGCCGATTCTGATGACGTCGTTCGCCTTCATTCTCGGCGTCTTGCCGCTGGCGTTTGCGACCGGAGCCGGTGCGGCGGCGCGTAACTCCGTCGGGACCGCCGTGGCGGGCGGCATGGTCGCCTCGACCATTCTGTCGATCGTGTTCATTCCCGTGCTCTACGTCGTCATCCGCACGCTGGTGCCCGGGCGCACACGCTCGCACGAGGAGGGCGCTGCGCTCGAGGGGCCCGCGCATGCATAAACGGACGCGAGTAATTGCACTGACGCTCGTCGCAGGCCTGACACTCCACGCGGTCCCTTCGCTGGCGCAGACGCCACCGCCCGAGCGCGTCACCTTCGACGAGGCCATTCGGCGCGCCATCGAGAAGAACACGACCCTGGCCGAAGCCGCCCAGTCGATTCTTCGTGCCGAAGGACTGCTGCGGCAAGCGCGGACGATTTTTTGGCCCACCATTGGCGCAAGCATCACCACCACGGTCCTCGACGCCGAGCGGGGTTTCGACGAGTTCGTCACCCAGCCTCGCACGCAGACGTTCGCCGGAGTCACTTTGTCGTATCCCGTTCTGGCCGCGGCACAGTGGGCGGCAGCGACGCAGGCCGAAGACCAGGTGCGCGTGGCGCGCTTTAGCGTGACGGAGACGCGACGGCAGGTGGCTATTGCAACCGGACAGACGTACCTCGCCGTCATCGCGGCGCAGCGGCAAGTAGAAGTCAACCTGCTCGCGATCGAGAACGCGCAGGCGCACGTGACGTACGCGCGCCAACGCTTGGACGCCGGCGCCGGAAGCCGCCTCAACGAGCTTCGCGCCGCAAAGGAAATGGCGACGGACGAAGTGCTGCTGGAGGCCACCCGCTTCGTGTTGCACCGGGCACAAGAAGCCCTCGGGGTGCTGCTGGCCGCTGACGCGCCTGTCGACGCGGCGGAAGAGCCGGCCTTCGAGGTCGCCAGCCCGCCGAGCGACCAATCGTGGCTGACGGGTCGCGCCGACGTGCAGTTGTTCAGCGCGCAGATCGAGGCGGCGGATCGCGTGTACCGCGACAGCTGGCGCGATTGGGTGCCGACAGCCAGCGTCTCGCTCGATCCGCAAGGGGTGGCGCCGGCGGGGTTGTTTCAACCGTCCCGCACCTTCCGAGGTCTGTTGGCGGTGTCGATCCCGATCTTCGACGGAGGTGAGCGACGGGCGATCAAGCGCCTCCGTGAGGTCGAGTTGGGGACCACACGAATCCAGCTCACAGACGTCGAGCTGCGGGCTCGCTCGGAGCTGCGAACGGCCCAGGCGGCCGTGGACAGCTCGCAGCGCGCGGCGGCCCAGGCTAACCTCGCGGCGCAGCATGCGACCGAGGTGCTGAAGATCACCGCGGTGGCGTTTCGCGCCGGTGCGACGACCAACCTCGAGCTCATCGATGCCCAGCGGGAATCGCGCGATGCCGACGCGGCCGCGGCCATCGCCGAGGATCGCCTGCGACAAGCCCGGCTCGACTTGCTAGTGGCCTTGGGCCGGTTTCCTTAGTGACCCAGCACGATGTGTTTTTCTTGTCGTTTTCGGGCGGAGCTTCGCTAGACTCCGGGCATGCATGTACGTCCGGCGGCGGTAGCCGGGACGTGGTATCCGGAGTCCGCCGACACGCTCACCGAAGAGATCGAGTCCTATCTCGCTCGTGCCGACCTCGAGCGTCAGCCCGAGCCGTCGCCTGATGCCGAGCTTCTCGCGCTGATTGCGCCGCATGCGGGGATCCAATACTCGGGCCCCGTTGCCGCTCATGCCTATCGACTGCTGCGGTCGCGCCCGTACGATGTCGTGATCATCGTGGGCCCGTCGCATTACGTCGGGTTCAGCGGCGCGTCGATCTGGCCGCGCGGCTCGTTCGACACGCCGCTTCGGTCTCGTGCGCATCGATGAGGAGCTGGCATCCGCCATGCTCGCCCGATGTCCCGAAATCCGGGATCGTCCGGACGCTCATCGTCGAGAACATTCGGTCGAGATGCAGCTGCCGTTTCTTGGCGTCATTGCTCCCGGCGTAAAGATCGTTCCGATAGTGATGGGACACCAGACGCGCGAGACGGTGTTCGCGGTGGGTGACTGCATCGGTCACGCCAATGCGGGACGGCGCGCACTGCTCGTGGCCAGTTCGGACTTGTCGCACTTCTTCAACGCCGCCACCGCAGCGGCGCTCGATCGCGAGGTAGTTGCCGACGTTTCCGCGTTGGACGACGAGGCCTTGATGGCGCGACTCGAAGAGCGTCGCGACCACGCGTGCGGGGGAGGGCCGATCGTTGCGGTGATGCGTGCCGCCAAGGTGCGCGGAGCGACTGCCAGTCGCGTGCTCACCTACGCCGACTCAGGTGACGTGTCCGGAGACAAGAGCTCGGTGGTCGGCTACCTCGCGGCCGCCATGTGGCGATGATTGACGCAGCACTTCGCCGTCGGCTCCTTCAGCTGGCTCGCGCGGCGCTCGAAGCCCGAGTGCGCGGCGATCGCCTGCCGCATCCGCCCGACGACTTGGTCGTGCCAATGTGCGGGTTGTTCGTGACCATCCACTGCGGCGGCGACCTGCGGGGATGTCTTGGGACGCTAGAGGTAGACGGGTCGCTCGGCGAGGGACTAGTCCGCCTGGCTGCCGAGGTCTCGTGCGAGGACCCGCGGTTTCGGCCGCTCTCTGTCGACGAGCTCGCGCAGGTGACCATCGACCTCTCGTTGCTGACTCCGCCCGAGGTGGTAGCCGATCCCCGCACCATCATGGTCGGCCGCGATGGGTTGATTGTCGAGCGCGGCCGTCGACGAGGGCTGCTCCTGCCGCAGGTGGCGACCGAGCACCAGTGGGACGCCGAGACGTTTCTCGCCCAGACGTGCCTCAAGGCGAACCTGCCGGCGGATGCCTGGCGGAGCGGTGCGCGGGTGCTTCGCTTTGAGGCCGAAGTCTTCGGTGACACCGAGCGGACCACGCTCGGTCGCGAGTAGACGAGTAGAATAGCCCCGCCATGCGCTGGCGGTTGCGACCGCGCGCGGCGTTTGCCACCAAGCTGCTGTGGGTACCCATGCTCATTGCTGCTGAAGCGATGTTGTGTGCGCACCTTACGCGCGAACCGCAGGGCCTCACGCCACCAGCCACGTGCGCGTCGGTACGGAGCGACCGGTGGAATCTGCTGCCAGGGGTTGAGTTCACCGGCCGCCTGCGCATCGACTTACCCGCCGGACCGGGGGCGTCGCTCGCACTGGTCGTCGGTGATTCGCTGCCGCTCGATCTGGAAGTGCAGTCGCCGACGGGCCCGATGCCGCTGAACGGGACGCGAATCGCCCCCGAGCTGGCTCCTCCAGATTACTGGCTCGAATACGGCAATCCCTTGCTGGCGCCCGGCGAGATTGTAGTGGCGACCGTCGCGGCGCACCCGGAACAGCCGCGCACCGTCACGTTGAACCTCGGTCGGCGGGCGCCACGCGTGCTGGCGCGCCTCGCCGGCTATCCCGCCGACCGACGCGCGCGCATCTGTGCCGTGCAGAGCCCGGCGCGCCACGCGTTTGCCAACGCCAACGAGCTCGCAATCAAGCCGGCTCAAAGGGAATATTTCGCCTCCGGCTGGTACGATGTCGAGTCGGCGCCAGGCGCGATGGGCGCCGTCCGCTGGATGACTGAGTACGGGACGCTGTTGATTCCTTCGTCGCGTGATGGCAATGTTCGCCTTCGCCTGCTGGCGACGCCGGCCGTAACCGTCGAGGGCTCCGATGGGCCCACCCTGACGGTGCGAGTCAACAACGTGTTCGAGTCGGCTCCAATCGCGATGTCGGACGGGATGGCGGACTACGAATGGCTAGTGCCGGCCAGAGCCTGGGTGGTTGGCACCAACGAAGTGTTGTTTCGCGTCTCGCGCACACAGCAGCCCGCCGATCATCGCGGCAGCGACGGTCGCACACTGGGTCTCGCCTTGCAGCGACTCGAGTTACGACTCGCTCACTGAACGTCTACGAGCTCGACGTCGAAAACCAGCGTGGCGTTGGGCGGGATCGGTCCGTTTCCGGTCGATCCGTAGGCCAGGTTGGGCGGAATCACCAGACGGCGCAACCCCCCGACGCGCATGCCGGGAATGCCCTGATTCCAGCCGGCGATGACGGTGGTGCCCAGGACGAAGTTGAAGCCGTTGCCGGCGTCGAACCCTCGACCCTTCCCATCGGGTCCGGCCGGGTCGTAGAGCCATCCTGCATAGTTGACGAACACGCGACGGCCAGTTACAGCTTCAGTGCCGGTGCCCACTCGAAGATCCGTCTGGGAATACGGCGCCGCCGGGGGCGTCGGGGCGGTGGGCGTGTCACTGCCTCCGCACGCGGCGGCGGCAATTGCCAGCGAAAGGATCAACAACCATCTCGAAGTCATCAACTCATCATCACACGAGTCTGACGTTACCCCTCGTCGCCGTGCAGCGTCGTGCTTCCTCGTCGTCTCGCGAGAGCAAGGAGTGAAGGTCTTGGCCGGCACCGGCCAGGTAGGCACGAATCAACTGCCGCTCGAGTTCGGCGAGCGGCACTTCGAGCGGGACGCGCTCGGGATCGATCGTGGCCATGACCGATCCCGAGTGTACGCCTTTTGGACCTGCAGCCACGGCACCGAGGCACCCTAGCACCAACGCACCTCAAGCACCAGCACCCAAGGCACCCAGGCACCTGAGGCACCCAGGCACCTCTTTTACTTAATGAACAACATCTCCCGGTACGTCGGAAGCGGCCACAATTCGTGCGGGATCATCAACTCGATCTGATCGCCGAGATCGCGCAGCGCCACCATGCCCGGCACGACCGTGTCGCGCATGTACTTCGCATGTCTCTCTGTCGACGCACTGTTGTGGTCGAGCGAGGCGGCCAGCTTGTCGGTTTGAGCCCGGAACTGGTCGACCAGCTTCACCAGGCGGTCGAGCATCTTCTTGCCCTCCTTGCTGGTGCTGCCGGCAGCCTTGACTGCCGAAACGCTGTCGGCCACTCGGCGCTGGTATTCGAGCGCAGCCGGCGTGATGTAACGATTCGCCATCAACACCATGAGCTGCGCCTCGACGTTGACCGTCTTGGAGTACGTCTCGAGGTTCACCTCACAACGCGCGTGGAGTTCACGTTCTGAGAGAATTCTGAACTTCTCAAACGTCTTGATGACCGCCGGCTTGAGGATTTCCGGCAAGGCATCGACCGTGTTCTTGAGGTTCAGCAACCCACGTTTGCCGGCTTCCTTCTCCCACTCCTGCGAGTAGTTATTGCCGTTGAAGATGATGCGCTTGTGCTGCTTGATCACCTTCTTGAGCAAGGTAGCGACGGCGTCTTCGAGGCCCTGGCCTTTGGCGAGCGCGGCTTCGAGCTGGCCGCTCATGTAGTCCAGTGATTCGGCCACCGCCACGTTGAGGCACATGGCTGGGAAGGCGATGTTCTGATTCGAGGAAACGGCGCGGAACTCGAACTTGTTGCCGGTGAATGCGAACGGCGACGTCCGGTTGCGATCCCCGGCGTCGCGCGGCAGCTTGGGCAACACCGACACGCCGATGTCGAGATCGCCGCCCGACTTGGTCGAGCGTGCTCGGCCCGATTCGATCTGCTCGAAGATGTCGGTGAGCATATCGCCGAGGAAGACCGACAGAATCGCCGGCGGGGCTTCGTTCGCGCCCAGACGATGATCGTTGCCGGCGCTGGCGATGCTCATGCGCAGAAGGCCCTGCCAGGTGTCGACCGCACGGATCACGGCCGTGCAAAAGAACAGGAACTGCATGTTGGCGTGCGGCGTATCCCCGGGGTTCAGCAGGTTGTTGCCGAAGCTGTCGCCAATGCTCCAATTCAAGTGTTTGCCCGAGCCGTTCACGCCCGCGAACGGCTTCTCGTGCAGCAGGCACGCCAGGCCGTATTTTGGCGCCACCCGCTTCAACGTCTCCATCGTCATCATCTGATGATCGGTGGCGACGTTGGCGCTCTCGAAGATTGGAGCAATCTCGTACTGGCTCGGGGCGACCTCGTTGTGCCGCGTCTTGATCGGCACCCCGACTTTGTAAAGCTCGGTTTCCGCTTCGGCCATACACGCGAGCACGCGCTCGGGAATCGAGCCGAAGTACTGATCCTCGAGCTCCTGACCCTTGGGCGGACGGGCGCCGAAGAGTGTGCGGCCGGCGTTGATGAGATCCGGGCGGCCGAAATAGAAGTTTCGATCGATCAGAAAGTATTCCTGTTCGGGACCGCACGTCGCGGTCACGCGCGTCGCCCTCGACCCAAACAACTTGAGGACGCGAACCGCCTGCGCCGAGAGCACTTCCATCGATCGCAGGAGTGGCGTCTTCTTGTCGAGCGCTTCACCGGTCCAGCTGACGAACGCGGTGGGAATCACGAGCGTGACGCTGTTGCCGTTGTGCAGCAGCCAGGGCGGACTGGTCGGATCCCACGCCGTGTAGCCGCGCGCTTCGAAGGTGCTGCGCATGCCGCCCGACGGGAAGCTCGACGCATCGGGTTCGCCGCGGACGAGTTCTTTGCCGCTGAATTCGGCCAGCGACCGGCCGTCCGACCCCGGCGCGTAGAACGAATCGTGCTTTTCGGCGGTGATGCCGGTCATCGGCTGGAACCAATGCGTGAAGTGCGACGCCCCCTGCTCGATGGCCCAATCTTTCAACGCGCTCGCCACCGCATCGGCAGTGGACGCGTCGAGCGGGGCACTGTCCGTGATGGTGTTGCGTAGGGCGCGATAGGCGGGCTTGGGCAGTCGGGCCTGCTGCACCTGATCGTTGAAAACGAGTGACCCGAACAGCTCGCTGACTCGGGCGGGCATGCGCGTCTGACGGCCTTCAGTCATGGCCCAATCACGAATGTTTTTGACGGCATCGTTGAGCGCGGCGGATCCCATGGTCGTAGAAGGTCCTTTCCGATCCGAAGTCGAGTGGTCTGGTCCGCTATATATCAATGGGGGCATGTTTCCTCCGGGGACGGATGAGTATCCATCAAAATGTGCGTCTCATGCAAGATTTTGATGTCACCAATCCGTTTTCGACGTCGGTTGTTGCCTCTGTGCGATTCGAAATGTGCCTCATCAGCACAAATTTCGTGTCATTAGGTCATTCGACCCTTTGAAGGTTCCAGGGTTCCAAAGTTCTAGGTTCCAACGTTCCAGGGTTCCAGGTTCCAGGGTTCGAAGGCTAAGGTTCCAAGTTGCCGAATCTTCGCCGGTGAATCGGCTGGAAACCCTGGAACTTTGGAACCCTGGAACTTTGGAACCTAGGAACTTTGGAACCTAAAAAACGGGCAGCAAGGTCCGTTGAGGACAGGAGGATGACGGGCTTGGCGCGCTGTTGCTCGCCAGCGCCGGATAGGTGAGATCTGCCATCAAGGCGTAGCCCGAATCGCTCGGGTGAAATCCGTCCGACGAGAAGAGGGACGAGTTGTTGGTCCTTGCGTCGCACATCAGATCGATCACGAGGACACTCTGGCTCGTAAGGGTATTGATGCGGTCGGTCAGCGACACGGCGATGCGCTGCATGATGCTGCGCTCGAGAACCGGGAGTCCCGCGACGTACGGGGCCGCGCCAAGGTTGGGGAGATTCAGGGCCACCACGCGCGTGTTGGGTGCACGCTGCCGGACGCGACGCAGGAGGTCCTGCAGGTCGTTCTGCCACTGATTGACCTGCGCGTCGATGAATCCACGCACGTCCGCCCCCCCGCGGCCGGCGCGAATGGCCTCCGCGATGACGTTGGCGTCGTTCCCGCCGGCAAAGATCGTCAAGTGCGTCGTGGCTGGCAGCACGACCGTGCTCTGGTCGAAAAACGTCGAGAAAACGTCGCGCCCGGTCTCGCGTGCCAGCGTCTGGATGGCGGGACTCATGACCGCGCCGGGGACGGCGAGGTTCTGAAGGCTCACGGTGCGACCGTCGGCTTGCAGCCGCCGCTTCAAGAGATAGACGTACCCGGTCCCTGACGGACAGTCCGGATCAAACGGCGCACAGACCATGCTGCTGCCAAAGCCGATACCGTCACTGGCGCCAATCGCCGTGTAGCTCACGGTGCTCGTCGGCGTCGGGTCGGTGGGCGTGCTCTGGTTGCAGGCGACCGCCAGGGCAGCGACCGCCGTGATTCCGGTTCGAGCTATCCATCGCATCACTCCATTGTGTCAGACTCGTCACAGCATCGATGCCGTGGTTGATTCTCGGTCTTGCTGCGGCTTTCACAGCCTTGGCACATACCGCACCATTTCCGTTTGCGCTCGATGCGCTGCACGCGGACCGCGTGATCTGGCGCATGCCCCACGGCCCGGCGATTCCACCAACGATCTATTTGACCTACGACGATGGTCCGAATCCGACGGCGACGCCTGCGCTCTTGGATGTACTGGGGGCTGAGGGTGTGCCCGCCACCTTCTTCCTGATCGAGCGTCATCTCTCACCCGAGACGGAGCCCATCGTCAGGCGAATTGCCACCGAAGGGCATGGCGTGGCCCTGCACTCGCATACACGCGCCAAGCTGTTCCTCGATCCCGACGAACTGGGTCGCCGTTTGACGGCGTTTGCGCACCGACTCGAGACCATCACCGGCCAACCGGCCTGTCGGGCGTTCCGGCCGCACGCGGGAGCGCGCGGGCAACAGATGCTCGAAGGGCTGCGCCGGATCGACTATCAGATGATTGGATGGGGCTTTTTGCTGTGGGATTTCGACTTCTTCCGTCCGCGTTCCGTCCGCATCGTGCCGCGGCTCGTCCGACACGCTTCGCCGGGCGACATCGTGGTGATTCATGACGGTCATCACGTCGACCCGCGCGCGAATCGTCTGGCGGCCATAGAGATCACGCGTGCGTTAATCCCGGCGTTGCGGGCGAAAGGCTTCCGTTTCGGCGTAGTCTGTCCGGGACACTCATGATGCGACCCTGGACCCGGCACTATCCCCCGACGACCAGTGAGGACATCCCCGCGATCAAATGGCCGCACCTGCCCGCGTTCATCGCGGAAGCCATCAACAGCTTCCGGGACCGCCCGGCGTTCACGTTGTTCCTTCCCAACGGCACGCAGGGGACGCTGACCTACGGCGACGTCGATCGACTCTCGGATCAGTTTGCCGTGTATCTGCGCGAGGTCGCGGGATTCGACGCCGGTGACCGCGTCGCGGTCCAGATGCCCAACTGTCTGGCCTACCCGATTGCGGTCTTCGGATGCCTGAAGGCCGGGCTGGTCATGGTCAATACCAATCCGCTATACACGACGGCGGAGATGGCGCATCAGTTTGCGGACAGCGAGGCCATCGGCCTCGTCGCGATCGACGTCTTTGCCAACAAAGTTGCCGAGGTCCTCCCGAAGACCGCAATCAGGCACGTCGTTCTCGTCAGCGTTGCGGACTTGCTGCCACCGGTCAAACGCTTCGTCGTGCGCATGGTACAGAAGTATGTGCGCAAGATGATTCCGCCCGTGACGTTCGACCACATCACGTTTCCCGAAGCGCTGGCCGAGGGCGCGTCACGTATCGCGAGCGGAACGAACCCTCGTGCGTATCAGAAGGCGCTGACGCTGGACCACGTGGCCGCACTTCAGTACACGGGAGGCACGACCGGAATCTCAAAGGGTGCGTCGCTTACGCACCGCAATCTGCTGGCCAATGTCGTGGCCAGCCTGGAAATGTGGAAACCGTTCCTCGAGCGCGGGACCGAAGTGATGCTGACCGCGCTGCCGCTGTACCACATCTTCGCCTTCACCGCGAACCTGATGATCTTCTTCGCGATGGGTGGAAGGAACATCCTGATTCCGAGTCCTCGCCCGTTTACCAATCTCAAGCTGGTGATGCAGCGTGAACCCATCACGTGGTTCACCGGCATCAACACACTCTTTATCGCGCTCATGAACGAGGCTTGGTTCCAGGCCATCAACACCTGGAAGCTCAAAGGGACGGTCGCGGGCGGGATGGCGCTCATGCCCGCCGTCGGTCTGCGGTGGGAGGCCATGACGAAGACACCGATCTACCAGGGCTATGGTCTGACCGAGACGTCGCCGGTCGTGACGCTCAATCCATTCCACCGCGCGAAGATGGACACGATCGGCGTGCCGGTCCCTGGAACCGACATCCGTCTGGTTGACGATCAGAATCGGGATGTGCCAACCGGACAACCCGGCGAGCTCCTGGTTCGTGGTCCGCAAGTAATGGCTGGCTATTGGCGTCGAGACGACGAGACCGCGCGGGTGATGCGCGACGGCTGGCTGGCCACCGGCGACGTGGCGACAAGCGACGAGGAAGGTTATCTACGTATCGTCGATCGCAAGAAGGACATGATTCTCGTGAGCGGCTTCAACGTGTACCCGACCGAAGTCGAGGCAGTGCTCGCACAGCATCCAGCCGTCGCCGAGGTCTGTGTGCTGGGCGTTCCCGACCCGCTGTGCGGCGAAGCAGTGGTCGCGTTCATCGTCGCGAAAGATGCCTCTTTGACCGCCGACGACATTCGGACCCAAGCGAAGCGCGCGCTGACCAACTATAAGGTGCCCAAAACGGTCGTCTTTCGATCGGACCTTCCCAAATCGAATGTCGGCAAGATCCTGCGCAAGGATCTGCGCGACGCGGCGATCCAGGCCCACGCGGCCGATGGATAACCTCTGCCACACGCTGGCCGGCGCCGCGCTCGGCGAGGCCGGCCTCAAACACCAGACCGCCCTTGGTATGGGCACGTTGCTCATCGCGTCGAACCTCCCCGACATCGACGTCGCGGTGTTCGCGACCGACACGCTGGCGATGTCGTTTCGGCGTGGATGGACGCACGGCGTTCTGGCGTTGGCCGTGCTGCCGGCGGTCTTGGCCGGTGCGCTGCTCGCGTGGAATCGAGTCGCGGGCGGTCCGCGAGCCAAACTGACGGGGCTGCTACTGCTGTCCTACGTGGCGACCTGGCTCCATGTGTTCATGGATTGGCTCAACAGCTACGGCGTGCGATTGCTGATGCCGTTTTCGAATCGATGGTTCTATGGCGATGCGCTCTACATCGTCGACCCCGTTCTCTATGTAATTTTTGGCGCTGCCGTGGTCTGGTCGCGAATCAGGATCGCGCGCGTGCATCCAGCGCCAGCCCGCCCCGCCCGACTGGGCCTCGCCGTTGCTGCTGTTTACGTTGCGGTGATGTTGATGTCGAACTGGTGGGCGCGGATGGAAGTGCGGCGTGGATTGGATCGCGCCGGCCTTCCACCAGAGGCGCGATTCATGGTGACGCCAGTGTTTGGCAATCCGCTCCGGCGCGAAGTCATTGTCGACACCGGCGACCGCTACGAGAAAGGCCTGCTGTGGTTCGAGCCCACACCCCATTTCAGGCCCACTGGATACGGCCTCGACGTCCAGGCCTCTGATCCGGCAGCTCAGCGCGCGGCGCAGACGCCGCTTTTTCAAGCGTATCTCCGATGGTCGCGTTTCCCCTTCTACATCATCGACCGCAGGGCGGTTGGGGCTCAGGTCCATCTCAACGACTTTCGGTACGCCGCGGGAATGGGCGGTCGTCTCGGATGGTCTGTCATCTCCACTGAGATCAAGTAAGCCCGCTACAATGGGCCATGCGTATCGCCGCGGTCCTGCTGATCACGCTGCTGGTCCCCCAGCCTGCGCACGCGTGGGGGTTCGACCCGCACAAGTTCATCGCCGAACAGATGATCACTTTGTTGCCGGCGGAGCTGCGGCCGCTCTTCGAGCACCGCAAGGCGTTTGTCATCGAACGATCCGTTGACCCGGATCTGTGGCGCACGGTGGGATGGGAGACTGAGGACCCTCATCATTTTCTCGATCTGGATTTTTACGGCAAGTATCCGTTCGAGGATTTGCCGCGCGAGTACGACCAGGCAGTTCAGAAATTTGGCAGGAGCACGATCCACGAGCAAGGGCTGCTACCGTGGCGCACCCAGGAGATCTACGGGCGAATCCGCCGCGGCTTCGAAGGGTTGACGCGTCAGCCGCCGTCGACCTATGCGCAGGACGACATCGTTCTTTTCTCCGCGATCCTCGCGCACTACGTGGGGGATGGGCACGTGCCGCTCCACTCGGTGGAGAACTACGACGGCCAGCGTACGAATCAGCACGGGGTGCACGGTCGTTGGGAGAGCGAGCTGTTCGAACGTTATCGATCACGGCTGAAGATTGCTCCGGCCCCACCCAAGCCGATCACCGACCCGCGAACCTTCATGTTCGACGTGCTGCTCGCCAGCTACCGATTGTCCGATGGCGTGCTCGAAGCCGACCGCAAAGCCGTGGTTGGTCGCGAGTTCTACGACGATGCCTACTTCGAGGCATTCGCCAAAGATCAATTGTCCGTGGTGGAGCGTCGTCTGAACGACGCCATCACGGCGGTGGCGTCGCTCATCATCGGCGCCTGGGAGCAGGCTGGTCGCCCCGCGGTTCCAATCGAGCGTGTGAAGACGGCGCGTCCTGTCACTCGGCCGCGCAGCTGAGGAACTCGCACCCTCCTCGTTCCGTCATCGTCACTTATGGACGTTTTTCTCATCCCGACCGCCACGGCTGAGCGCTACGAGCTGTACTACGAGGCGCCGGATGACGACGTCGTCGAAGAGGAGGAGGGCACGGGCGTCATCGCCCGGATGAAGCGTCGCTTTGGCGACATGCTGCGCGAAGCCGAGGAGTGGCGGCAGCGTCGCCACGAAGCCCAGCCCGAGCCGTCGACGCTGTTCGCGCGGCTACGGCGCAAGGTCATGAGCTTTGTGGTCGAACGCATCGCCGAGCAGCGACTCCTGTGGCACATGCGGCGGCACACCGACATCTGCGCGCGTATCCCGGCCGACGTTTCGGAGCGTGAAGCCGATCAAATCATTCGCAGCATCCTGAAGCGCGATGCCGATCACCACCTGAAATGGATGCTGATCGATCTCCTGCTGCTGGTGTTGTCCGCGCCGCTGATGGTGATTCCTGGCCCCAACGTCCCAGGCTTCTACTTCACGTTTCAGGTAGTCGGACACTTCCTCTCGATGCGAGGTGCCAAGCGGGGACTGGCCGTGGCCCGCTGGACGTTCAGCCCCTCCGAGGAGCTCGCTGAACTGCGGCACGCGCTCACATTGGCCCCGTCGCAACGGCATCGACGGTTTCGCGAGCTCGCCGACCGTCTTCGACTCGAGCATCTCGCAAGGTTTCTCGACGAGGTGGCCGCGCCGACCGCGTGATATTCTCGGCCCGTGAAGCTCGGCGATCTGGCCGCGCAGCTCGGGTGTCAACTCGAAGGCGACCACGACCTCGAGGTGACGCGCGTGGCTGGCATCGACCAGGCAGGTCCGGGCGATCTCACTTTCCTCGCCAATTCGAAGTACGCCGCGCACGTCGCCACGTCTCGCGCGACCGCCATCATCGCGACTGCGGATGTGCGCGGCGCGCGCGGCGCGTTGTTGCGAACGCCCAATCCGTACCTGGCGTTTGGACGCGCCATCCGATTGCTGTATCCGATGTCATCGCCGTCAGCCGGCGTTCATCCGTCGGCCGTGATTGCGCCCGACGTGATCATCGAGGATGGCGTGACCATCGGCCCGCTCGTCGTGATCGATAGCGGGGCGCGGATCGGCGCGCGCTCGATTCTCAATGCGCATGTGGTGATCGGCGCTGGCGCCGCCATCGGCGCCGACTGTATTGTGCATGCCGGGGTTTCGATTCGAGAGCGCGTCCAGTTGGGCCAACGCTGCGTGGTCCAGGACGGGGCCGTCATCGGGAGTGATGGCTTCGGCTTCGCGCATCGTGACGACGGCACGCACGAGAAGATTCCGCAAATCGCGACGGTCGTTCTCGAGGACGACGTTGAGATCGGGGCCAACACCACGATCGATCGACCGGCAGTCGGGGAAACACGCATCAAGGCGGGCACCAAGATCGACAACCTGGTCATGATCGCGCATGGCGTCGTCGTCGGACGAAATACCCTCCTCGCCGCGCAGGTGGGAATTGCCGGGAGCACCGTGGTGGGAGACGACGTGATGTTGGGCGGCCAGGTCGGCGTGGCGGGTCATGTGACGGTCGGCGACCGCGTCAAAGCGTCCGGCCAGACCGGTGTCATCGGCGACGTGCCGGCGGATTTGTTCATCAGTGGCTATCCGCACATGGAGAATCTCGAGTGGCGGAAGGCCTATGCCATCGTGCGCAGGCTGCCCGAACTGCGGAAGCAGTTGAGCGCGCTTGAACGGCGGCTGGCGGAGATTGAACAGAAGACTAGCGGTTCTTGACGCAGGTTCGTTACAACGGTTCTGCACGTTCGTTCTGCGAGGGTTCTTCACGAGGGTTCTTCATGGCGGTTCCATGACGGTCCTCGACCGAACCTCCGTCAAGAACCTCCGTAAAGAACCCTCGTTTAGAACCGCAGCGAAGATGCCATAATCAACCCATCCCTATGAGAAACCCTGCGTTGCGCGCGGCGCTGCTCGGCGTGTTGGTGGCCGCGGTGTTGTCGGTCTCGCCCTGGCGCGCGGCCGTCGATGCGGCGGTACGGCCACCCAAGCTGAGCTACCAGCGGATCAAGTTGCCGAACGGCCTGACGGTGTTGCTGCACCAGGACCGCTCGACGCCCATCGTCCACGTGCAGCTCTGGTATCACGTAGGGTCGAAGGACGAACGTCCGGGCCGCACCGGTTTCGCCCATCTCTTCGAACACATGATGTTCAAGGGATCGAAGAACGTCGAGCCGGAGCAGCACACGTCGATGGTGTCGTCGGTCGGCGGTCGTGCCAATGCCTACACCAACGAGGACGCCACGGTGTACTGGCAGACCGTGCCGTCGCAGTACCTTCCGTTGGTGTTGTGGATGGAAGCGGATCGCATGGCGACGCTGCGAATCGACGAGCGCACCTTCCGCAACGAGCGTCAGGTCGTTCAGGAAGAACGACGGATGCGGATCGAGAATCAGCCGTACGGGCGACTCAACGAAATCCTGTTCGATCAGGCGTTCACGATGCACCCGTACAAGCACCCGGTGATTGGGAGCATGAAGGATCTCGAAGCGGCGACCATCGAGGACGTCCGCGAGTTCTACCGCACCTATTACGTGCCCGCCAACTGCACCATGGTGATTGCCGGTGACTTCGAGATCGAACAGGTCACGGAGATGGTCAACCGGTATCTCGCGCGCGTGCCCGCCGCGGCCAAGGAAGTGCCTCGCGACATTCCCAAAGAGCCGATTCCGACCAAGGAGAAGCGCGCGACCGTCGAAGAGCCCTGGCCGCTGCCAGCCGTCGTGGTCGCCCATCACATCACGTACGACGGGCACCCGGACTCCTATCCGCTCCATATCGTGTCGAAAGTGCTCTCCGACGGACAAAGTTCGCGGATCTATCGCAAGCTGGTTTACGAGACCGGCCTCGCCCTGACCGCGTTTGGTGGCGGCAACATCATCGAGGATCCCAACCTGTTTTTCGCGATTGCCATCGTCAATCCTGGGCAGTCACCGGCGGCAGTCGAGAAGGCGCTGATCACCGAGCTCGACCGTCTGAAGGCCGAAGGCATCACCGATCGGGAACTGGAACGCGCGAAGAATCAGTTTGCGCGCGACTACATCCTGGGTCGCGAATCGTTGCAGGACAAGGCCACCCATCTCGCGCATGCCGAAGTGCTGCACGACGACATCACGACTGCGGATGGTGAGTTCGACATCTTCCAGAAGATTTCGATCGCCGACGTGCAGCGCGTCGCGAAGACCTACTTCACGCCCGAGCGGCGGGTCATCCTGCACGTGATGCCGAAGGGGGGCAACCAATGATCGGCGTCGGGTTTCGCGTCTGGACGGCCTACGGCGTGCTGGCACTCACGACCGCCGTGCTGTGCGGATCGCTGACCACGGCGCTGGGAGCACAGGCCAGGCCCTTCGACAATGGCGCCAGCGCTCAAGGCCGCGCGTGGCCGAGCGAGGCGCCGCCGCGTCCGCAGGCCGCGCGACCGGTGACTTTCCCGCCATATGAGATCCGCAAGCTCGCCAACGGCCTTCAGGTGGTTCTCGTCAGCCACCACGAGCAGCCAGCCGTGAGCGTCCGCATGCTCGTTCGCGCGGGCGCCGCGCACGACCCGAAGGGCAAGATGGGCTTGGCCATGCTGACGGCAGCCGTGCTTGACCAAGGGGCCGGATCACGAACGGCGGAACAGATCGCCGACTCGATCGACTTCGTCGGCGGCATTCTGGGCAGTGGCGCCGGCACCGACCTGACCTATGTCAATACGGTGGTGATGAAGGACAGCCTGCCGCTCGCGTTGTCGCTGCTGGCCGACGTCGTGCGCCGGCCGACGTTTGCCCCCGAAGAAGTCGAGCGTCAACGTCAGCAGGCTCTTTCCGGACTCAAGGTCGCCGCCGAAGATCCCGACAGCGTCGCGAACCAGGTGATCGATCGACTGATCTACGGCTTCCATCCGTACGGCTTGCCTGGTAACGGGACCCCGCAGTCGCTGGCGTCCCTGACGCGTGACGACGTGGTGGCGTTTCACCGCCAGTACTTCGTGCCCAACAATGCCCTTCTGGCCATCGTCGGTGACGTGCCGCCGGACGAAGCGATGAAGGGCGTCGAACAGGTCCTCGGGGACTGGAAGTCGCAAGAGGTACCGACATTCAAGCCGGTTGAGCCGCCGCAGCCCACGCGGCGCGTGGTCGTCATCGACAAGCCCGATTCGGTGCAGACCGAGATCCGGGTCGGGCAGCTTGGGATCGCCCGTCGCCATGACGACTACCTGGCCATGGATCAAACGATCAAAATCCTCGGTGGCGAAGGCGCCAACCGGTTGCAGCAGGTCCTGCGATCGCAGCGCCAGCTGACCTACGGCGCGTCGGCGGATCTCGACTCGTACAAGCTGACCGGTGGAATCGTGGCTGAGACCGATACGCGGAGCGACGCCACTGCCGAGGCACTGCGCATCACGATCGATGAGTTCTACAGGCTGCAGCGCGAGCGCGTGTACGACGGCGAGCTCGAAGGAGCACAGGCGTATCTGGCTGGAAATTTTCCGCTGACCATCGAGACGCCGGACGCGATCGCGACCCAGGTCCTCAACCAGTTGTTCTATGAGCTGCCGCTCACCGAGCTGCAGACTTTCCCGGAGCGCGTCAGGAGCGTGACGCCTGATGATGTGCAGCGTGTGGCGCGCAGCTACTTGCGACCGGATCGGCTTGCCATCGTGCTGGTCGGCAACGCCAACGCGTTCGCGAAAGATTTGAGCGGGGTTGGCTTCGGGGAATTCGAGCGCATCCCGATCGACCAGGTGGACTTGCTGGCGGCTGATCTTCGAAAGGCCGGCCGGATTGGGGATAGTCAAGGCCCGCGTCCGACACCGCCGGGGAATTCATCACCCCACTGATGCGGGTCATGCTGTCGTGCGGCGAGGCCTCGGGCGATCTGTATGCCGGCGCCCTGGTCGAGGCCATGCGTGCCCGCGATCCGCGACTGGACGTCTTCGGCCTCGGCGGAGACCGATTCAGGAGCGCGGGCGCTCGGCTCATCGGCGATTTTCACACCCTCTCGGTCACTGGTCTCGTCGAGGCGCTGCGGGTTCTTCCTGACTCGTATTCGATGTACCGGCGGCTGGTGGACGCCGCGCGACACGAGCGACCGGACGTCCTGGTCCTCATCGATTACCCCGACTTCAATTTCCGCTTGATGGCGGCCGTTCGTCGGCTCGGGGTGCCCATCGTGTACTACGTGAGTCCGCAACTGTGGGCCTGGCGTGCGAGCCGCCTTCAGACGATGAAGGCGCTAGTCGACCGGGTGATCCCGATCTTCCCGTTCGAAGAGTCGATGTACCGTGACGAAGGCATGGATGTTCGCTTCGTCGGCCATCCGCTCATCGACCTGATCCAGCCGAGGGAAACGCGCGAGGTTCTGATCCAGAAGCTCGACCTCGATCGGGCGCGGCCCATCGTCGCGCTCCTGCCGGGGAGCCGTCAGAACGAGCTGCAACGTCTCGTGCCCGTGCTGGCGGCAGCCGTGCCTCGGATCGCGTCGTCGGTCGTGGGGACGCAGTTCGTGGTCGCGCGCGCGCCGCGTTTGCCCGACTCCTTCTTCGCACCGTTCCAGGGAGTCGGCGCGCCGGTCCGTGTGGTCGAAGGGCAGACTGACGATGTTTTGGCGGCCAGCGATGTCGTGGTCACGGCCTCGGGCACGGCCACGGTTCAGGCGGCGCTGCACGACAAGCCCATGGTCGTGGTGTATCGGTTGTCGCCGGTGACTTATAAGCTGGGAAAGCCGCTGGTACGCGTGCCGATGTACAGCATGGTCAACCTCGTCGCCGGCGAGCGCGTTGTCGAGGAGTTGATTCAGGAGGCGTGCACACCTGAAGCCGTGTCACGCGAGGCGGTTGCGCTGCTGACCAATGCTGAACGCGTTGCCGAGATGAAAGAGCAGTTGGCCATTGTGCGTCAGCGGCTGGGTGGTGCGGGCGCCAGTGGGCGTGCGGCCGATGCCGTCCTCGAGATTGCGCGCCGCAACGAGCAGACGAAAGGACGACATTGATCAAGCGCTGCCTGGTCGCCACAGTGGTGGCCGTGATGTTGACGGTTGGGCGTGTGGGCGCCATCACCGTGGTGCCGATGACGTTCGAACAGTTAGTGGACGAATCGGATGCCGTGATCTACGCACGTGTGGGTCAGGTCAGGGGACAGTGGACACCCGATCGACGGTCAATCGACAGCATCGTGACGCTCGACGTTCTGCGGTATCTGAAGGGCGATCTCGGAGATCGCGTTCTCCTGCGACTGCCGGGAGGCGAGGCTGGGGGACGGGTCAACGTCGTACCCGGCGCTCCCATCCTTCGCGAGGGCGAGCTCGTCGTTGTGTTTCTGGACTCGCAGGCTCCAGCCATCCCAACTGTACTGGGCCTCACGCAAGGGCTGTTTCGTGTCCGGCCAGATGCTCAAACGGGCGTGCCGATGGTGACACCGCCACCGCTCAAGGCCAGTGAGGCCGGACGCATCGTCCGGGGGGCCGCTCAACGTCGAACGTTGACCATCGAGGCGTTCGCCGCCACCGTGCGTGAGCTCGAGAGCGTGCGATGACTAACGGCTGGGTCGCCCTGCTCGTGCTGATCGTGACGTTCGGATCTGGCGTTCCCGTGCACGGCTATCTCAAGTTTGGCGTCCGCGTCGGCGCGAATGTGGTGGACGTACGGTGGAATCGTCCAGTGCAGTACTTTGTCACCGAACGTGCCGGCCCAGGCGTGACGGCGCTGGAGTTGCGCGATGCCATCACGCGCGCGTTTGCGACGTGGCAAGGCGTGAGCACGGCGCGGGTCCAGAGCCAGTTTCAAGGCCTGACGATGGTCCCACCCGGGCTGCAAGATGGGCGGACCACGTTCGGCTTTCTCGATCGGCCGGATCTCGAGCGCGTTCTTGGCGCCACCAGCTTTCTTGCTCGACGCCGCCACGGGCGAAGTGATCGAGGCGGACGTGTTTTTCAACACTCGCTTCAACTGGTCGACCGCGCCCAACGGCGAGAGCGGTCGCGTGGATGTCGAGTCGGTGGCGCTGCACGAGATCGGCCACTTGCTGGGACTGGGACATTCGGCCTTGGGCGAAACCGAAATGGTGGCAGGGGGCCGGCGCGTGATCGGTTCCGGCGCCGTCATGTTCCCAATCGCCATGAGCCCGGGCGTCGTTTCGGATCGCCTTCTGCAGCCCGACGATATGGCTGGCATCAGCGATCTGTACCCGACCGATGGATTCGAGCGCGACACCGCCTCGATCAACGGTCGCGTGACGAAGAATGGCACCGGCGTATTCGGTGCGCATGTCGCCGGATTCAATCTTGAAACAGGCGCGTTGATCGGAGGGTTCGTGTTGAGCTCCGACGGCTCGTTTGTCATCGCCGGGCTCGAGCCAGGAACCTACATTGTCCGGGCGGAGCCATTGGACGACGCTGACCCCGAGAGCTTCTTCAGCCAACCTGTGGATGTCGATTTTCGAGTGGCGTATGGCCCGAGGGTCATTGCGGCACCAGGTGGTGGCAGCACCGATGCGATCGAGATCCAGGTGAGACCCAAGTGAGTGCGGGGCGGAGGCTCGCGACGGTCGTGGTGCTCGTCGCGAGCGTGAGCTCTGCGAGCGCTCAAGACAACGATCCCGCGCTCAGGCCACATCGCTTCACGTTGTCCGCCGGTGGGGTCGTGAGCGGCGGGTATCCGGCCGGCGATCAGAGCGCGGAACTTCGTCGCAACGCGGCCGGCGATCCGGCCCCGCTGCCGTTGTTTCGAACCGAGTCAATGTTCGAGGCAGCTCCCGGGTTCGACGCGCGTGTGGACTTTGCGCTCACTCGCAGTTTAGCCATCGAGGTTGGCGCGACGTACTCGACGCCGCGGCTCGAGGTCACCGTTTCGGATGACAGCGAGTCCGATCCGAATGTGCAGCTTGGCGAAGACGTCTCGCAGTACACCGTTGACGTGTCGGGACTGTGGCACGTGCCGGGGCTTGCGTGGGGCCGTGTGCGTCCGTACATCATTCTGGGAGGCGGATACCTCAGGCAGTTGCACGAGGATCGCCTCGTGGCCGAGACCGGCGGTCTGTTCCATGCCGGTGGCGGTGTGCGGGTTTGGTTCACGGGCGGATCCGGCTCAGCCCGTGCGATTGGTCTTCGCGCCGAGGCGCGGCTGGTTCGAAGGTCCGGTGGGATCGACTTCGAAGATGGCGTCGGCAACTATCCGGCGTTCAGCATTCTGGGGTTCTTCGGGCTCTAGCACCGACAGACCCACCACGTGTGGCTTCCGCCTTCAGGCGGAAGCACGAAGACTGCATGATTGAGTTCCTCGACGTCGCGATCAATCGAGGAGGGCGTATCGTCCTGAAGGGTGTCTCCCTATCTGCCGCCCCCGGCGAGATCATCGCCCTCGTGGGGCAAAGCGGCAGCGGGAAGACCACACTCCTTCGACTCGTCAATCGCATGTTGCGCCCCGACGCAGGCGAGGTCCGAGTCGGCGATCGCAACGTGGCCGACTGGGATGAGATCGCCCTTCGACGGCAAACCGGGTACGCGATTCAGGACGTTGGCCTCTTCCCGCACTTCACCGTGGCGGAGAACGTTGCGCTCCTGCCGCGACTGCTGGAGTGGCCGTCGTCACGGACCGACGCGCGTGTGAACGAATTGCTGCAGCTGGTGGGGCTGGCGCCCGCTGACTTTCGGCATCGCTGGCCCGACGAGCTGTCCGGTGGACAACGTCAGAGAGTGGGCTTGGCGCGCGCCCTTGCCGCTGACCCGCCCATCCTGTTGATGGACGAACCCTTTGGCGCCCTCGATCCCATTACGCGATCGGAGCTCCACCGCGAGTTCCGACGGTTACACACCCGGATCCCGCGGACGGTCCTGTTGGTGACGCACGATCTGGCCGAAGCCTTCGCGCTCGCCGACCGGATCGGCGTGTTGCACGACGGACGCTTGCTCGTGTGTGACACGCCAGCGGCACTGAAGACGAGTCAGGATCCGTACGTGCGAACGCTCGTCGAGACGCGATTCGGATGAGCGAGCTGATCACGTTCCTCGCGACGCATCGTAGCGAGCTGGTCGTTCGGATTGGCGAGCACCTCGTGTTGGTCGGCCTTTCGACCGCTTTTGCGGCGGCGATCGGCATCCCGTTGGGAATCGTCGCCGCGAAGCTTCGGAGTGTTGGTCGCCCGCTGGTTGCGCTCGCGAACCTCGCCCAGACGGTGCCAAGCCTGGCGCTGTTCGGGTTCCTCATTCCGCTGCCGTTCATTGGCGGGATAGGCACGCGCACAGCGCTCGTTGCGCTCACGCTCTACGCCGTGCTGCCGATCGTGCGAACGACGATGACGGGGTTGCAGGGTGTCGATCGGTCGGTGCTGGAGTGTGCTGCGGCGATGGGGATGACGCCGCGTCAGATCCTTCGACGCGTCGAGCTGCCGCTGGCGCTGCCGTCAATCCTGACCGGGATTCGCGTAGCCACCGTGGTTGGTGTCGGCACCGCGACGATTGCGTCGGCAATTGGCGCTGGAGGACTCGGCGACTACATCTTTCGCGGACTGTCCATGGTCGATTCGGTCGTGATCCTGGCAGGAGCGCTGCCGGCGGCCGTGCTCGCGTTGACGGCGGATGGACTGCTGGCCCTTGCCGCGCGCGCCTTCGATCGCCGACATGGCACGCGCCTTCTGCGGAGCGCGGTCACAGCCACCGTCGTTCTGGCTGGCGCCGTCGCACTGTGGGCCTATCGCTCGGTGCCCACCGCCGCAATCGTCGTCGGATCGAAGAACTTCACCGAGCAAGTCATCCTTGGCGAACTCGTGGCCTTGACCATCGAGCAGCACACGGGACTGAGCGTCGAGCGGCGCTTGAACTTGGGCGGAACCCTCGTCTGCGACGAAGCACTGCGACAAGGCGATATCGATGTCTACGTCGAGTACACCGGGACCGCGTTGACGACGCTGTTCAACGAATCGCCGAACATGCCCGTGAGTGATTTCAAGGCGCAGTTTGCGACCCGATCGGCGCAGGTGCTCGAACGTGTCAAGACGCTGTATCAGTCGCGGGGAGTCAAGGCGCTCTCGAGCCTCGGGTTCAACAACACGTTCGCCATCCTCGTGCGGTCGGCGTCCGCCAGCGAGCACGGCTTGCGGCAGATCAGCGACTTGTCGCGAGTGGCCGCGACATGGCGCGCGGGGTTTGGCTACGAGTTTCTCGAGCGACCGGACGGATTCGTTGGCCTGGCCAAGGCCTATGGACTCCGATTTCGCGAGCCCCCCCGGGTCATGGACTTGAATCTGATCTATCGAGCGGTGGCGGCCGGGGAGATCGACGTCACGGCCGGCGACATGACCAGTGGACTCATCCAGTCGCTCGGTTTGACCGTGCTCGCTGACGACCGCGAGTACTTTCCGCCGTACGACGCCGTGCCGGTGGTTCATAGCGGCACCCTGCAGCGACATCCGGAAGTGGAGCAGGCGCTCGAACGACTCGCGGGCCGGATTTCAGCTGTCGACATGCAGCGAATGAACCACGAGGTCGATGGGTTGCGGCGCAATCCGCGAGAGGTCGCGCAGGCATTTCTGGCTGGCCTCGCGATCGCATCCGCGCAAGACGAGAAGGAACGGAGATAACGAACTCACATCCGCGGAAGGCAGGAAGACGCGGAATAGTTTCTTCTTTTCATCCGCGGTAACCACGAGGACGCGGAAGCACAGATTGTCGCGTAGAGTGTTTGTAGTATTCCGCGTTTTCCCTTAGTTCCGCGATGGTTGATTCCGCTCCCTCTCTATCTCAGCGGAGAGCACGCAGCCATGCGTTTCAGCGACGCATGGGTCGAAAGAGCTATGATCAACGTTTATGTCGCTCGACTCCTTCAAGACACGCACGCCGCTCACTGTTGGCTCTGACACGGTCTCCATCTACAGCCTTCCAGCGCTCGAGCGCGCGGGCTTTCCGCGCGTGGCGAAGCTCCCGTTTTCGCTCAAGATCCTGCTCGAGAACCTGTTGCGCCGCGAGGATGGCGGCTTCGTCAAGGCTGACGACATCCGCGCCTTGGCGTCGTGGGACCCGGCGAAACCGATTCAGAAAGAGATCTCATTCATGCCGGCGAGAGTCCTCCTGCAGGACTTCACCGGCGTGCCGTGCGTGGTTGACCTGGCCGCCATGCGCGACGCCATCGTGTCGCTCGGTGGCAAGCCCGAGCAGGTGAATCCGCTCCAGCCCGTCGAACTCGTCATCGATCACTCGGTGCAGGTGGACTACTTCGGGACGCCGCAGGCGCTGCAACTGAATGCCGAGCTCGAGTACCAACGCAATCGCGAGCGGTACGTGTTCCTGCGATGGGGACAAACTGCGGTTCGCAACTTCCGGGTCGTGCCGCCAGAGACCGGGATCGTGCATCAAGTCAATATCGAATACCTCGCGCGCGTCGTGTCGCGCGAATCGTCGGCCACGGGTGCAGTCGCCTATCCCGATACCTTGTTTGGGACCGACTCGCACACGACGATGGTCAATGGGTTGGGTGTCGTGGGCTGGGGCGTTGGTGGCATCGAAGCGGAGGCGGCGATGCTTGGCCAGCCAAGCTCGATGCTCATTCCCTCGGTCCTCGGATGTCGGCTGACTGGCCGACTGCCCACCGGATCCACCGCCACCGATCTCGTCCTCACGATTACCGAGGCGCTCCGCAAGCATGGCGTCGTGGGTAAGTTCGTCGAGTTCTACGGCCCGGGCCTCCGCCATCTGACGGTGGCCGATCGGGTGACGCTCGGCAACATGTGCCCCGAGTACGGCGCCACGGTCGCGATTTTCCCAATCGACAACATGACGCTCGACTACCTCCGTCTCACGGGTCGGGAGACGCCGCAGATTGCATTGGTCGAGGCCTACGCACGCGCGCAGGGGTTGTTCCGAACCGATGAGGCCGTTGATGCGGCCTACAGCGAGACGATGGAGCTCGATCTGGGGACCGTGCAACCGAGCCTGGCCGGCCCGCGGCGTCCGCAGGATCGAGTGGCGCTCGGCGCGGCGAAGCGGTCGTTTGCGGCCGCCTTGCCCGAGCTGAAAAGGGGCGTCAAGGTGGCCGCCAGTGGCGGCGGAACCGCCGTCGCGACCGAGACCATGCTCGATCACGGCTCGGTCGTGATCGCCGCGATCACGAGCTGCACCAACACCTCGAATCCGAGCGTGATGATTGGCGCCGGCCTTCTGGCCCGAAACGCCGTGGCCAAAGGACTGCAGCGAAAGCCGTGGGTCAAGACCAGCCTCGCGCCCGGGTCGAAGGTTGTGACCGACTACTTGACCAAGGCCGGGCTGATGCCGGCACTCGAACAGGTTGGTTTCAACCTGGTGGGCTATGGCTGCACGACCTGCATTGGCAACAGCGGTCCGTTGCCCGACGAGATTGCAGCGGAGGTTCGCGAACGCGGCCTGGTCGTCTGCGCGGTGCTCAGCGGCAATCGGAACTTCGAGGGGCGGATTCAACAGGATGTGCGTGCCAACTATCTGGCGTCACCTCCGTTGGTCGTGGCATACGCGCTCACCGGCACGATGAATCTCGACTTGACGACCGAGCCACTCGGGAAGGGCCACGACGGCAGGGAGGTATACCTCAAGGACATTTGGCCCAGCGAGCAGGAGGTGCAACAGGCGATGTTGCACTCCGTGACCGAAGCGGCGTTCCGAGCGCAATACGCCCATGTCTTCGAAGGCGATCGGCGCTGGCGGGAGCTGCCGGTGCCAACCGGCGATCGCTTTCAGTGGGACGACTCCTCGACCTACATCCGGCGGCCGCCATTCCTCGAAAGCATCACGCGCGAGCCACCGGCGCGATACGACATCCAGAAGGCGCGAGTGCTCGCGCTACTGGGCGACAGCATTACGACGGATCACATCTCGCCAGCGGGTTCGATCAAGGCGGACAGCCCGGCTGGTCGCTATCTCATCGATCATGGCGTGCCGCCACGTGATTTCAATTCGTACGGCGCCCGCCGGGGCAATCACGAAGTGATGATGCGCGGCACGTTCGCGAATGTGCGGTTGAAGAATCAACTTGCGCCCGGGACCGAAGGTGGCGTGACGGTCTTTCTGGGTCCCGCGGGCACTAGGTCGCCTGCGGCGGACGTGCTCAGCATTTACGACGCCGCGATGCAGTACCAACAAGCCGGCGTGCCACTCTTGGTGATTGCGGGCAAAGAGTATGGTTCGGGATCGTCGCGCGACTGGGCGGCGAAGGGCACCATGCTCCTCGGCGTCAAGGCAGTGATTGCCGAGAGCTTCGAGCGGATTCACCGCAGCAACCTGGTCAACATGGGCGTGCTGCCGCTGGAGTTCAAGCCGGGCGAGTCGGCGAAGAGCCTGGCACTCACTGGTCGCGAGGTCTTCGACCTGGCGGACTCGGGCAGCGCGCTGCGCCCACGCGGAGCGGTGCGCGTGCGCGCCACGGCCGAGGACGGAACCGTGCGTGAGTTCAGTGCCAACGTTCGAATCGATACGCCCGAGGAGCTGACCGCGTTCGCTCACGGCGGCATCCTTCCATACGTGTTGCGTCAGCTGGCCAAGCGCGCCTGACACGCGAGCCCATGATCGCTACCGCAGACATCAAGTCCCGCGCACGGTCGTTGGGGTTCGATCTGTGCGGGATCGCGCCGGCGACGGCCTTGCCCGAGTTGGCGCGCCTGAAGGAATGGCTCGCTCGCGGGTATGCGGGGGAGATGACGTACCTCGAACGGTCGGCGGAGGCGCGAGCGGATATCCGGCACGTGCTGCCGAGCGCCCGGTCAGTGATTGTGACCGGGTCTGTGTACTACGCGGATGACCGGGCTCAAGCCCGGTCCCTCGCCGAAGCTGAAGCCCGCACCCCGTCCCCGACATCAGCCCGGATTGCGCGCTACGCCTGGGGCGAGGACTATCACCTCGTCCTCTCCAAGCGACTCGAGGCTCTCGTCGCCTGGATGCGGGAGGCGAGCGACAGCCCCTTCGAGTCGTTCATCTTCGTCGACAAACATCACGTTCAGGAACGAGTGTTCGCCAAGCACGCGGGGCTGGGATGGATTGGCAAGAACACGTGTCTCATCAATCCGGACCTGGGCTCGTGGCTCTTCCTGGCCGGGGTGGCGGTCAGCCTCGACCTTCCAGCCGACGCCGCTGGCATCGATCAGTGCGGTGCCTGCACCCAGTGCATCGATGCCTGTCCCACCGGCGCGATTGTGGATGAGTACGAGATCGATGCCACCCGCTGCATCTCGTATCTCACCATCGAGCTCGCTGGTCCGATTCCCCCGGACCAGCGCGCCTCACTCGATGATCACCTCTTTGGCTGCGATGTCTGTCAGGACGTCTGCCCCTGGAATCTTGCGCCGCTGGCGACGCTCGACCCGGCGTGGCAGCCGCGACATCAGCGGTCGAACATCGATGCGGCCGACCTCTGGCAACGGTCGGACTTCGAGCTTCATCAGCTCGTGGAGGGTTCGGCGATGACACGAACCTCCATCTCGCGTCTTCGCCGCAACCTCGCAATCGTGCTGGGCAACTCGGGCGACTCGTCCGTCGCGGGGCTGCTCGACCGTCCGGGGCACGGCGATCCGGCCGCGGCTCGTACCGCGGAGATGCCGCTGATACACGAACACGTCGAGTGGGCGAAGCAGGAGTTGAGCACCGGCGCCGATAAGGCGCGACCGGATGTAATCGGAGCCTCGCCGCCAGACGTATTACGATGACGTATGCCGGATTCTGATTCTCTCGCACCGGTCCTGCTCGTCTCGATGCCGCAAATGCTCGACCCCAACTTCACACGGACGGTCGTGTTGCTGGCGGAGTACGGCAGGCATGGCGCGTTCGGGCTGGTGGTCAACCGGCGCATGGCCGAGCCCGCGCATGAGGTGATCAAGCCGGAGCCGCCGCTCGACATTCACAAGGATGTCCATCTGTTCGTCGGCGGACCGGTCGAGCCCAATCGGGCATGGGTCCTGACCGCCCATCGAGAGCTCGATGGCGATGCGCTCGAGATCATGACAGGCGTCTATCTCTCGGCACTGCCCGATCTCATTCGGCACGCGCTCCAGTCGTCTCCCGATCCTCAGGTCCGGCTCGTCATCGGCTACGCGGGCTGGGCGCCCGGCCAGCTGGACGATGAGCTGGCGGCCTCGTCATGGCTGATGTCGCCGGTTCATGCTGACCTGGTCTTCGACACACCCATCGACGCGATGTGGGAGGCGGCCATCCGACGGTTGGGCGCCGATCCGTCCGCGCTGCAAACCTCGTCCGGGGTCCACTAGTCACGGAAACACGGAAACACGGAAACACTGAAGCACGGAAGCACACAGGCACGGAAAACACAGAGGCACCGAAATACTTACGCCCATGAGACAGTTGATAATGTCCCTAGCCCTCGTCAGCACGCTCGCGGCCTGTAGTGGACCGACACCGTCCGCGACTGCAACCGCTTCTCCTTCGGCTTCCGCACCAACCGCAGCCCCGACTGGCGTCGCGGACGACATCGCGCGCAAGGCGGCGCGCTTCGCCCCCACTGATATCGCTGCCGATCTCAGCGGCCTGGCCGAATCCGAGCGTCGTGCCCTGTCGCACATGATCCGCGCCGCGCAGGTCATGGACGCGCTGTTTCTGGAACAGGTGTGGGCCGGCAACGAGGCCATGCTCGTCAACCTGCTGCGCGATCAGAGCGACGAGGGCAAGGCTCGACTCCATTACTTCCTCATCAACAAGGGGCCATGGTCGCGACTCGATCACAACGAGCCGTTCGTTTCAGGGGCTCCGCCGAAGCCCGCCGCCGCCAACTACTACCCACCGGGAGCGACCAAAGACGAGGTCGAGAAGTGGATTCAGTCGTTGCCCGAGGCCGAGCAGTCGCGCGTTACCGGGTTCTTCACGACCATCCGCCGCGCGCCGGGTGGCGGTCTCGTTGCCGTGCCGTACAGCACCGACTATCAGAGTGAGCTCGCGCTGGCCGCGATGCACCTTCGTGAGGCGGCGAAGCTCACCACTCAACCGACTTTGAAAGCCTACCTCGAGTCGCGCGCAGCCGCGTTCCTCTCCAACGACTACTACGACAGTGACGTGAAGTGGATGGAGCTCGACGCGTCGATCGAGCCCACCATCGGGCCCTACGAGGTGTACGAGGACGAGTGGTTCAACTACAAGGCGGCATTTGAAGCCTTTATCACGATCAAGGACCAGACCGAGTCCGAGAAGCTCCGCAAGTTCGCCGGGTCACTGCAGGAGATTGAGAACAACCTGCCTATCGACCCCCGCTACAGGAACCCCAAGCTGGGCGCCCTCGCCCCCATCGCCGTCGTCAACACCGTCTTCTCAGCCGGTGATGCGAATCGCGGCGTCCAGACGGCAGCGTTCAACCTGCCGAATGACGAGCGCGTCATCCGCGAGAAGGGCAGCAAGCGGGTGATGCTGAAGAACAACCAGGAGGCCAAGTTCAGCAAGGTGCTCGTCCCGATTTCACGGGTAGCCTTGGCATCGGCCGATCAGGGAAATGTCGCTTTCGACGCGTTCTTCACTCACATCCTGATGCACGAGTTGATGCACGGCCTCGGCCCGCACGACCTGACGATCGGCGGTCGCCGGTCGACGGTGCGCCAGGAGTTGAAGGATACCTACAGCGCTATCGAAGAAGCCAAGGCCGACGTGTCCGGACTCTTCGCGCTTCAGCTCCTGGTTGATAAAGGGCAACTCGACAAGGCGCTGGAGAAGACCATGTACACGACGTTCCTGGCGTCGGCTTTCCGATCCATTCGCTTCGGGATCAACGAAGCACATGGTCGCGGCCAGGCGATTCAGCTGAATTACCTGCTGGACAAAGGCGGCTTCAAGGTCAATGCCGACGGGACGTTTTCTGTGGACGCAGCCAAGATTCGCGAGGCGGTTGTCGGGCTGACGCGCGAGATCATGACGCTGCAGGCTGAGGGTGCTTACGCAAAGGCCCGCGCGATGATCGATACGCTCGGCGTGATTCGCCCAGAGACCAAACGGGTGTTGGATCGGCTGATGGACGTGCCGGTCGACATCGAGCCGCGATTTACCACCGCGGAGCAGCTCCTGCGGGCAGCGTCTTAGCGAAGCTGCGCCTAAACTCGCCGAGATACGACCGGGAGAGGCTCCGCTTCGCTAGGGCAGTGCTAGCTGGCCCCGCTCCGCGGGGCAGGCGGCGCCGGGACGGCGAGCACGGGCACTCGTGATTCGCGCAGCACACGTTCGGTCGTCGACCCGAACATGAATCGCTTCGCACCTTCCAACCCTTGTGTCCCCATCACGACAAGGTCCGCCTGGCAATCGTCGATGTGCCGAAGAATCTGATCGCTTGGCTCCCCGACGACGATGGATATCGCCAGCCGGCTGTCGTTCACGCCTGGGGCGAGCCGGGCCAGCATCTCTTGAATCTCGCGTTGGGTCTGGGTAGTCAACGTCTCGCGGTTACCCGCAGCTTCCGCTCCGGCCGCCAGGAGCGTTTCGACGACGTGCACGACTGTCACGTGCCCCTTCGTGAGCGTCGACAGCTTGATGGCGTAGTCGAGAGCGAGCTCCGAGTGCACGGTAAAGTCCAACGGGCAGAGGATTGAGCTGAACACAGCTCCGAATGCTACCGCAGGTGCTTGTAAACGAGATCGAGCAGCTCGTCGTACATGGCTTCGGCTTCGACGTCGCCCTGCTTGATTGCGCTCGTAGCGCAGTGTTTGAGGTGGTTGCGCATCAACTGTCGCGCGACACCACGAAGCGCCTCCTGAACCGAGGCCACCTGCGTGACGATGTCCGCACAGTAACGGTCCTCGTTCACCATTTTCTGCAGGCCGCGAACTTGACCTTCGATGCGGCGGAGCCGTCGAAGATTCGCGGCTTTGATAGCGGGGTCAACGCCGAGTGCCCGACGCTCGTCGTTCGCGGCATCGCAGCCACACATCGCCCGCGGCGTAATCTTCGCCATCTACGTGATCCTCGCGTGGCGCAGTCGCAGACTGTTGACCACGACGCTGACCGAGCTGAAGGCCATCGCAGCGCTGGCCAACACCGGGTTCAACAGCAGGCCGAACGCAGGGTAGAGGACCCCCGCCGCAATCGGAATCCCCACGACGTTGTAGACAAACGCCCAGAACAGGTTCTGTTTCATCGTCCTCATGGTTTGCCTGGCGAGTGACAGCGCTGCCGGGAGGCCCGCCAGATCGCTGCGCATCAAGGTGACGTCGGCAGCTTCGGCCGCGATGTCCGTGCCCGAAGCCATCGCAATGCCGACGTCCGCTCGCGCCAACGCCGGCGCGTCGTTCAGCCCGTCGCCGACCATCGCGACGCTGAGGCCTTCGGATTGGAGGTGCGCGACAGCGTCAACCTTGCCGTCTGGAAGCACCTCGGCGATCACGCGACCAATGCCCGCCTGGCGCGCAACGGCTTCGGCCGTCTGACGTCGATCGCCTGTCAACATGATGCTCGTGATGCCGAGCGCCCCAAGCCTGGAGATGACTTGGGCCGCGTTGCTCCGTATCGGGTCAGCCACCGCAAACGCTGCCGCCAATCGCGAATCAGCGGCCGCCAGCACCGGTGTCTTGCCGTCGCTGGCCCACTGTTCGACGCTGGCCTTGAACGGCGTTGTGTCGATGCCTTCCTCGGTGAGGAATGCTTCGGTTCCAACGGCGACCGGAACGCCGCCCACACGGCCCTTGGCGCCGCGACCCGGCACGGCGACGAAGTCGGTGACATCAATCGCACGCGGCAGATCGGCGGGCAGTGACCGGACGATGGCATCCGCGAGCGGGTGCTCGGATAGTCGCTCGACCGCGGCCACGCGCTGCAAAGCGGACTGTCGGTCAACGTCGTCGGCGATGAGCATGTCGACGACTCGTGGCTGCCCCTCGGTCAACGTTCCGGTCTTGTCGATCACGACTGTATCGACGGCAGCAAGCCGTTCCAACGGTTCGCCGCCTTTAATCAGGATGCCTTCCGCCGCGCCGCGCCCGCTCGCCACCATCACCGCGGTTGGGACGGCAAGGCCCATCGCGCACGGGCACGCGATGATCAGGACCGCGACGGCGGCGGTCAACGCCCGGACGAGCGACGGCTCGTTGGGCAGGATCCACCAAGCGAGAAACGTGAGCAGCGCGATCGCCATCACGGTCGGAACGAAGACCGATGAGATGCGATCGGCCAACCGCTGAATCGGCGCTTGCGACCCCTGAGCTTCGCGCATCAGCCGGACGATTTGGGCCAGCACGCTGGCCGTGCCGACCGTCGTGGCGCGCACTTCGAAGGCGCCGGTCGAGTTGACGGTTGCACCGATCACGCGATCGCCGGCTTGTTTGGGGACTGGCATCGACTCGCCGGTCAACATCGACTCGTCGACGGACCCGCTCCCGACCATCACGACACCATCGACGGGAAAGCGTTCTCCGGGCCGAACGATGACCACATCGCCCGATGCCACTTGGCCAGTGGCGATCTCGTGGTCGCCATCCGATCGCCGGACGCGCGCCTTCGTCGGCTGCAGCCGTGCCATCTCCCTCAGGGCGCGCGTTGTCTGACGCTTCGCGCGCGCCTCCATGGCATTGCCCAACAAGACCAACGCGATGATCAGAATGATGGCCTCGTAGTAGACGTCCGCCTGTGCGCCACCCTCTTCGAGGAGCCGAGGTGCGACGGTGGCGATCGCCGAATAGATGAAGGCTGCCCCGGTCCCCACGGCAATCAACGTGTTCATGTCGGTGGTGCCGTGGCGCAGGCCGGCCCAGGCTCGCGTGTAGAACCGGCGGCCAGCCCAGAACATGACGAGCAGGCTCACGGCGAGCAGGGCATATCGGAGCACGTCAGGGTCGATCGCATAGAGCCACGGGAGCGCGGCACGGAGCGGAGGATCAACCACTCGCATCGTCCAGGCGATCAGCGGATCTGCGCCATGAACGGCGTGCCCGCTGGCGCCGCCCATGAGCGGCATGGAGAACAACATCGCCACAACTCCCAGGGCGAGGCTCACGAGTGATTTGCGGATCAGACCACGATATTCGCGGGCGTGCGCTGCCTCGCGTGCCTCGTCCTCCCTGACCGTGTCTGTCGTGACCTCCGGGACGCGCGAGCTGTAGCCGGTCGCATTCACTGCCTCAACCAGTGACTCCGGCGACGCCAGCCGCGGGTCGTAGGTAATGGTCGCCTCGTGGGTCATCAGGTTGACAGCAGCGCGTTCGACACCGGGCGCTTTGGACAGTGCCCGCTGAACGTTCGCCTGACATGCGGCGCATGTCATGCCCTCGACCGGCAGCGTGATGTGTCGAGCTTCGACGGGCTCGACGGTCTCAATCATGTCGCTCTCATTATATACCCCTCCCCCCTATCATTTCACCGGCCAGTGGCCAATGGCCGGTGGCCGGCGGCCGGTGGCGGGTGTAGCCAGTAGCCACCGATCACTGATCACCGTCAGTGACCACTGATGTCCGTGGCTTCCGCCTTAAGGCGGAAGCTACGCGTAGTGCGGGCGGACGCTGCCGCGCGAGATAATCACTCCATGAGGTCAGTCGTCCTTCTGGGATCTGTCTTGCTGTTGGCCGGTTGCGCACCCGAGCCACGCCCAACATCGCAGGCCAGTCCGGCGGTGGTTCAGTCGCCGGTGGTCGAAGGACGCGCCCCCGTGGGTGCTGTCATCACGCTCGAGCCAACCGGCACGGCGGCGCCACTTCCGCCCGGGCCGGCGGTCCTGGACCAGATCTCGAAAGCCTTCGTACCAGAGGTCCTGATCGTTCGCGTCGGGCAGGTCGTCGAGTTTCGCAACAGTGAAGACCAGGACCACAATGTCGCCGTGATTCGAAGCCCCGCTGGCACGCAGATTTTCGATACGTCGACGCCGGCGTTCCAGAAATATGAGCACACGTTCGATCGCGCCGGTCGGTACGAAGTGACGTGTGATATCCACCCCGGTATGCGCGCCACGATCTTTGCTACCGCGGCACCTTATTCGACCATCGTCGACAGCTCCCGGCGGTTCAAGTTTGCAGACCTGCCTCCCGGATCGTATCGCCTCACGTTGGTCAATGGCCCGACTCCGGTGGACCGCGTCATCGAGGTGGGCACGACCACCGTTGATGTTGGCACGCTGGGACGCTAGCGAAGCTCCGCTTCGAACCGCCGAGAAGAGATGGGTCGGCTCCGAGACTCAAGCATGTTCTCGGCGGATTACTAAACACTGGGCGACTGCACGTTACCTATCCGCCGTCGGACGCGATGCAGGCAATCTGGTGGACCAGAACATCGCCAGTTGGGACCTCATCGCTTCATAGCTTCAGCGAGTTGAAAGGTTTCGGTTGGCCTCATGAGATGGGGGAGTAGGGCTGAAGCCATGCCCGGCTGGGCGACCAGCCGCCCGCCGATCACGGCGCATGATCGTTCTTCCAGAAATGGTCGAACATCACGATGTGAGACATCTGGTCGAACCGGTTCACGATGAACGCTCGTCCGTCATCCACCCAACTCGCGCGAAACAAGAAGTGAAATGGCAGCCTGACCGCTATACGCGAAGCCCCCGTCGCGACGTCGAGAATGTTAATCGCATCACGATCTCGCGTTTCCCGAACGAGAATGCTGATCGACCGCCCATCGGGACTGAACAGGGGCAGTCCGAAACCGGTCCTCGCGAGAGGTTTGTCCCAGACCACCGCGCGGCGTGCAACGTCAATCAACCGCAGGCCGGTGCCGTTGCTTGTGACGATCAACTCCCGCCCATCCCGGTCGACAATCCAGTCGCCCCGGAAGGAACCGTCGATAACTCTTTCAGCGCGTCCGCCCGCCGCCGGAATGCGCCACGTCTCCTCGTCGGTTCTCGCGGTACGTGCGGAACACAATCGACTGCCCGTCCGGCGACCAGACCGGCCATGAGTCTGCCGCCTCGTCGTTGGTCAGCTGGCGCAGATCCGATCCGTCCACGTGTTGCGTCCAGATGTCCGAATTCCCCGTGGTCGTGGCCGCAAACGCGACACGTGAGCCATCCGGCGACAGCGAAGAATGCGAGACGACGTCATTCGGCAAGGTCGTCACCTGACGAGGCGGGGTCCCGTCGTTCAGGTGCGTCAGCCAGAGGTTTCGGTTGCCGGTCGCTGTCCCGTTGAACAACAACAGACGTCCATCGCGCGAGACGAACGTCCACATCGCCGCGTCCCTGCCGTCCATTAGGCGAACGGCGGCCTTCCCGCTCGCATCGGCATCCGGTCCCAAAGGGACCTTCCACACTTCCGCGAGGAGCTGAACACGTGTCGCGACCAGCCGCGATCTGTCGCCGACATTCTCGCGTGGGCGAACCCGGCGCTGTCCGATATGGTGACACGGGCGATCGTTCCAGTCTGGACGTCGAGTATGCCGAGGTCGTTCGCGGCCTGCTGCCGTGCGACCGGGAGGTACGACACCAACAGATGCCGGTTGTCTGGCAACCACTGCAGACAGCCGTCGGTAGCCCCGCCGGTGAGTCCTTCATTCCCTCTCGTGAAATGCGTCACCTGACGCTCACGTCCCGTGCCGATCTCGATCACGAACAGGTTGACCGGACCAAACAGCGTCCCCCTGGTATAGGAGAGCCAGCGGCCGTCGCGCGACCACGCCGCGCGCGTGCCTACCGAGGTTTCGCGCGACGAGGCGTCGGCGCGCATCGTTCAGCGCGCTCACGCCCAGTGCCCACAGGGCGGTGTTGTCCGGGTCGAGATAGAAGTACGCGAGGCTTCGTCCGTCAGGAGCTGGAACGGCCTTGAAGGCATCGGCCAGAATCTTCCGGGGCTGTCCGCCGAGTGCTCCGATCTGCCAAATAGACCGACCCGCTCGGATCTATCCTTGGTGAAATAGATCGATTCTCCGTCGGGCGCGTAAGCCAGATCCCGCTCTTCGAGCTGGGTCGTTCGTCAGCCGCACCGGTTCGCCACCCGATACCTGTCGCAACCAGATGTCGGGCGAGCCGCCGTGGTCGGAGACGAAGACGAATGTCCGCCCGTCTGGCGACAACGCGGGGTAGGTTTCGTTGCCGCGTATCTTGAGCCGTGTCGCAATCGTCCGCGCCATCGAGTCGATGGGCGTTGGACCGTCGGCCCTGCCGCGCACCCCGAGGGCGATCGCCGCCAGCGCACCACCGCCGGCAACCGCACCGAGCGCTATCAGCGCAATCGAATGCCACGAGTGACGTCTGCTGCGCGGGTCGGAGGGGGGAAGAGCGTCAGCGTCCGGTCCGGGTGCGACGGCTTCGTCGAGCTCGAATCGCGCCTCACCAATGTCCCGCATCCGGCGCCTCGGATCTCTGTCGAGACAGCGCCGCAGCACCTTGCGGACACCGGCAGGGGTGTCCACTGGCAGGCGTTTCCAATTCGTATCGCCACCCACAACGGCTGCCAGCGTGTCCGTGATCGTCTCGCGTGCAAACGCGGGCCGACCGGCTAGCATCTCGTACAGCACGCAGCCGAATGCCCAGATATCCGTGCGCTTATCGACCGTCTGGCCGCGCGCTTGCTCCGGGCTCATGTACGCGGGGGTCCCGAGAATGACACCTTCTCGTGTTCCGCCGACTGTCATTCTCGGTGACTGAGTCAGATCAGGTCCTGGCCTGTCACCGGCCGTCGCTTTCGCAAGGCCAAAGTCGAGGACCTTCACGACACCGTCTGGCGTGACCTTGATATTGGCCGGTTTCAGATCGCGGTGGACAATACCTTTCTCGTGCGCCGTGTCGAGCGCATCGACGATCTGGCGTGCGATGGCGAGCGCTTCCGCTGGAGGGACAGGCCCGCGCGCAATACGATCGGTGAGGGTGTCGCCCTCGACCAGTTCGAGGACCAACGCGAGCACGCCGTCGGCCTCTTCGAACCCGTAGATCGCGCCGATGTGCGGATGATTGAGGGATGCCAGGACCCGCGCCTCGCGTTCGAACCGCGTGAGTCGATCGGGATCGCTCGTAAAGAGGCGAGGCAGGATCTTGATCGCCACGTCGCGGCCAAGCTTGGCGTCGCGCGCGCGATAGACCTCCCCCATGCCGCCCGCGCCCAGCAGGCCCTGCAGCTGGTACACGCCAATCCGGCGGCCTTCCAGCGACGATCCGGCCTGGTCCCCAATCAGCTGCGCGGCCACCGCCAGGGCCGGCGCCGCCAGGAATCCCTGCGCGGACGCCGGCTGGTCCAGCAGCGCTTGCACCTCCCCCCGGAGCCCCTCGTCGCCTGCACAGGCGTCGCGCAGATACGCTGCACGCTCGCCGGCGTCGCGCGCCAGCGCGTCGTGATAAATCCGCGACACCTGCGCCAAGCGGTCAGACGTCACGAGGGGCCTCCGTGCTCAGTTCGTGGAGCAGCCACGCACGCGCCAGCTTCCAGTCACGCAGCACCGTCTTCGGCGACACCCGCAGGACGGTGGCCGTCTCCTCGACGCTCAGTCCCCCAAAAAAGCGCAATTCGACGACCTGGCTCTTGCGTTCACTGACCCGCGCCAGTGCCTTGAGTGCATCGTCGAGCGCCACGAGATCCTGCCCCCTCTCAACACGCAGGAGTGCTTCCGTCAGGGACACCCGGAGCGCGCCGCCCCCTCGTTTCTGATAGCCACGCGTTCGGGCGACGTCGACGAGCACACGACGCATCAAGCGGGCAGCCATGGCGAGAAAGTGCGCCCGATTCTGCCAATTGACGTGCTGCACATCGATCAGTCGGAGGTAGGCCTCGTTCACGAGCGCCGTGGCCTGCAGACTGTGTCCCGCCGGCTGCCACCGCATACAGCGCCGGGCGATGCGCTGGAGTTCCTGGTGAACGAGTGGCGTCAGGCGGGCGAGCGCCGTGTCGTCGCCCTCCCCCCACGCCACGAGCAACCGGGTCACGCTGCCTGGAGACATCTACAAGTCGTCGCATCTTACGCCTGTTTCCGCCGGTTGACCGTTTCCGGACGCCGTTCCCGTCTCTCGGGCCGAAGGGGGACGCGACATGGCGCACACGGCGCGGCCGGTGGCGGTGGCGATGACGCTGTGGATCCTGGCGGTCGGGGCGGGAGAGGCGGCCGCCGAGCGTGGTATCACCCTCGTCCTGCAGATCGTGGACAAGGTTGGCGTGCCAGGCGGCGAGCTGGCGCCTGCGCAGGCTGAGGCTGCCCGGATCTTTGAGGCGATTGGAGTCGAGCTCGTCTGGGCGGGGCAGGCCGCAACGCCTAGCGACCTGCGAGCGCTGCACCTCACGGTCGTTCTCGGCACCAGCCAGGCGAGCGACACCGCATCGGCACCACGGAATCAGCATGTGCTGGGGGCGGCGATGCGGCCGGCAGGGCGTGCCTACGTGTACGTCGACCGGGTCCGACAGCTATCGTCCGAAAGACAGGCTCAGGTCCAGCTGCTCCTCGGCCGTGCGATCGCGCACGAGGTCGGCCATCTCGTCCTGCCGAAAGACGGACACAGCACCTCCGGGATCATGACGGCGCGACTCCATACTCATCGCGACGGAGCAGCCCTCACCTTCACCGAGAGCGAACGCATGAACATTCATGCCCGTCTGCTGGCGCTGTCGCCGCGCGTGTCGGCAACGCCGTAAGCCTGCCGAAGAATGGTCGCCGGGCGGGGATCGTAGGCCTGCACTTCCACGACCTCCGCCACGAGTTCATCGTGCGGCTGCTCGAGGCGGGCGTCACGATCCCCAAGTGCGCGATTGCGTGCTTGTGACGAAAGCCGCTCGTGGCACAACGGATGCTTTCGTATCCAGACCATTCGGCAGGTGCTGCTACTTACCTCGGAATTGACGAACAGGCGTTGTTGGTGTGGGAACGCGATTCTGGCGTGAGTGTGTAGCCAGGTTCAGCGCGGAGCGTATTATCTGCCTGTGAACGGCAGGAGGATGGTGCCTGGACACTCTCGCTATTTGAGGCCGTCCTGGTCGGTATCTTGCGCGGATCCTGACGAGTTGTGAGTTCAACACCGCCACAGTTCGGCGCTGGGTCCAGGTTCTCCATCCGCCGCTTCCTTGGCGAGGGAGGATTTGGTGTCGTCTACGAAGCCTACGATGCCCACCGCCAGGGCCTGGTCGCGCTCAAGACGCTGAGGCACTTGACGCCCGAGAGTCTCTATCGCCTCAAGCGTGAGTTCCGCTCGCTGGCCGACCTCAGGCATGTGAACCTCGTGGAGTTCCATGAACTGCTGTTGATGGACGACACATGGTTCATCACGATGGAACTTGTCGACGGCGTCAACTTCCTGCGATGGGTGCGCCCTTCTTCGACGGAGACGATCGATGCCGGCTCGACCACCCAAACCTACAGCACACCGCCGGCCGGCCAGACCGACGGGGACACTCCTCGCGAGACGCCACACGGCGCCCCACTGCCGCAGCGGTCCACAGCGGCCGCCTGAGGGACGCGCTCCGTCAACTCTGTGTCGGCGTCTCGGCCGTGCATGGTGCCGCCAGGCTCCACCGGGACCTGAAGCCGCAGAATGTGCTCGTCACACCCGAGGGCCGTGTGGTCATCCTGGACTTCGGCCTCATCACCGAATTGGCGCCAGGCGCCACGCAGACCGATCTGGAGTTCGGAGGAACGCCCGCATTCATGGCGCCCGAACAGATGACGGGTCAGGCCACGGCGGCCAGTGACTGGTATTCGGTTGGCGTCATGCTGTGTCAGGCCTTGACCGGCGCGCTGCCGTTCCAGGGGCCGCTCCCGCAAATGCTCGCTGACAAAACTCGTGACGACTTCGAGCCGGCGGGCCTGGCGGAGGCGCAGCCCCGGGATCTCGCCGGCCTCAGCATCGCGTTGATGCGCGCCCAGCCGGAGCGGCGACCCGGCCAGAAAGAACTGCTTGCGACTGTCGGCGGCAGCGCGGCGTCCCCGGTTTCGTCCGATCAGATGGTTGGCGACTTCGTCGGCCGTCACAACGAACTGCAGCGACTTCGGACGTACCTCGACCTGGCTCGCCAGGGACGGGCGATCGTCGTCAGGCTGCGAGGCGAGTCCGGGGTCGGCAAGAGTGCCTTGGCCAGAACATTCGTGCGCGAGGCAATGCGCACCCGCCATACCCTGAATCTGCTTGGTGGGTGCTTTGAACGCGAGTCGGTCCCGTTTCGGGCGCTCGACAGCATCGTCGACGCGCTGAGTCGCTTCCTCAAGCGCCTGCCCGAGGCTGACGTCGACGCATTGCTTCCGCGCGATCCCGGCGCACTCGCTCGTCTGTTTCCTGTCCTCGATCGCGTCGCCGGGTTCGCTCGGGCGCCGAAAGTGGATATCGCAGGTCGTGACTCGATCCAGGAGCGGCGCACCGGGTTCGCGAGTCTGCGCGAGTTGCTCGGCCGTGTGGCAAGCCGACGAACCGTCGTCATCCACATCGACGATGCACAATGGGGCGACGCCGATAGCGCGTATGCGCTCCTGGAAGTTCTGCGTCCTCCGGACCCGCCTCCACTCGTCCTGCTCCTGACATACCGGCCGGAGACCGAAGCCCGCGGCTTCCTGCCCACGCTCGAACGGGAGATGTCGCGAGAGGGCACCGCGCTGATTGAGGACATCGAGCTCCATCCGCTCGATCAACCGACCGCGAAGGAGCTCGTGGCCCGTCTCCTTCCGGCGGAAACCGAGACCAGTGTCGCGGCGATCGCCCGTGAAGCCGGAGGCAACCCTCTTCTCATCGGCGAGCTGGTTCGTGAGCTGCGTCTGGGCGGCGGCGGGGGCGACGTTTCGTTTGCGGCCCTGGTCGCCAATCGCGTTGCGCGGCTTTCGGCGCTGGCGGGCTCGGTCCTCGAGGTCATCGCCGTCGCGGGCCAACCCCTTCCTTTAGAAACAGCCAGGCGCGCCGCCCAGTTGCCTCACCTCACGGCGGACATGCTCCACGAGTTGGAGTCGCTGCATCTGGCCAGGGTCGTCGATCGGCATGGGGCAAAGGAGATCGAATGCCACCACGATCGAATTCGGCAGGCGGTGGTTGAAGCGCTGCCCCGTGACCGCGCGACATTCCTGCACGGACAGCTGGGTCTGGCGTTCGAGGCGACCCAGGGGCCCGCGGAGGCGCTGGCGGTGCATTTCGAGGCATCCGGCGATGCCAAACGCGCCGCCGACTACGCCTTGCAAGCGGCCGGTCAGGCGGCCGGTGCTCTGGCCTTCGATCGGGCGGTGAGGCTCTACGAGACCGCGCTGCGGCTCATGGGTGACGACAATCCGTCCAGGCGCCGCGACATCCTGATCACGCTCGGGGATGCCTTCGTGAACGCCGGCCTGGGCTACGAAGCCGCCAAGTCCTACATGGCCGCTGACGAGATGAGCCGCGACGAGAGCCAGCTCGAACTGCGTCGTCGGGCTGTCCATCAACTTCTGGTCAGCGGGCATGTGGAAGAAGGGTTGGTGCTCGCCAGGCAATTGTTGGCCGCGATCGGGATGCCCATGCCCTCGACGCGGCTTGGCACACTCATCAGGCTCGTGCTGTATCGCCTTCAGCTGGGGTTCCGCGGGATGGCCTTCCAGCCGAAGCCACCGGACCGCCTGCGTCTTCCTGATCTAGTACGCCTTGACACATGCTTCTCACTGGCGATCGGTCTCAGCATTGTCGATACGCCCCGCGGCGCGCTCTTCCAAGCGCGTCAGGCGCTCATGGCGCTCCGGCTTGGCGAGCCCGCTAGAGTCGCGAGGGCCTTGGCACTGGAGGCCGGCTATCGCTCCATTGGCGGTCGATCCGCTCATCGAACGGTGATGGGGTTACTCGACCAGGCGCGTCGCATCGCAACCGAATTGGGCGACGCGACGCTGCAGGCGCGCTGTACCTTTGCCGAAGGCGTGATTGCCTGCGAGTCGGCGGACTGGCGGCGCGGCGTCGAGCGATGCGACCTTGCCGCCCAGGCGTTCCGGACGCTCCCGGGCGTCCGTTGGGAGCGAGTGACCGCGCAGGTGCTTGGCCTCTTTGCACTCTACTGTCTGGGGGAATGGACCGACTACGCGCTTCGCAGCCAGAGCCTGACGGACGAGGCCAGGGAGCGCGGAGATCTCTACGGGCAGTCAGCGCTGGCACATTTCGTTTACGCACGGTATCTCGCACGCGATGACCCCGCGACCGCGGTGGCGCAACATCTGGAGGCGGCGTCGAAATGGACAAATCCACGGCTGGACATCCAGCGCTTCTGGCACACCTATGCGCTCTGCGAGATCGACCTCTATCGTGACGATGGCCTAGCCGCCTACCATCGTGTCCTGGACGTCTCGCCGAAGTTGAGGAAATCCCTGCTGCTGCACGTGCAGCCGCTGCATATCTTCGCCCAGTATCTAAGAGGGCGCTGTGGGGTCGCCGCTGCCGTCGCCGGTCACGTCGCGATGCTGGCGACAGCAAGGTCAGCAGCCCGAGCCATCGAGAAACAGGGCGTGGCCTGGGCAACGCCGTTCGCCCACATGATCCGAGCGGGCCTCGCGTCCGTCGAGGGCCGCCGAACCGAGGTGGCAGCCCATCTCGAGTCCGCCCGTACGGGCCTCATCGTCGCCAACATGCAGCCGTGGCTGGCAGCGGTGACCTATTGTCAGTTGCAATCAGACCTGCAACCCGCGGCAGCGGCGCGACAGGACTGGCTGGTCAAGGAAGCGGTCCGCAATCCAGGCCGTTTCGCTGCCCTGATGCTTCCCGGGGTCAGATCGCCGGCCTGGTACTGACTATGCTCTGGTCCACCACATTAGTCCTCAGACGCCGTAGTGCAGACCGATCCCAGGGGCCTGGCGCCCGGAGGTCCCAGAACAGCGGCGCAGATGCGATTACCCAAACGGCGCCCTGGCGATGGTCGCCGCTGTTCACGCTACCTCGCCGACGAGGGTCAAGTTCGGAGGTTTTGTTACACGCTCTGCGAGACATTCGGTGGAAGCTTTCGTGTTCGCGTCAGCCCTCATGGGCGGAGCTATCGCTTCGGTGAGCGGATTCGGTATCGGCAGCTTTTTGACTCCGCTGCTGGCGCTCATCATTGACGCTCGCCTGGCGGTAGCCGCCGTGGCCATTCCTCATGTCATCGGCACCGCGCTTCGTTATGCGTGGCTTGGCGTCGGCGCCGATCGTCGCGTGGTGATCACGTTTGGTGCCGCCAGTGCCGTCGGCGCCCTCGGCGGGGCGCTCCTGCAGCCACGCACGAGCAGTCGAGGGATCATGCTGTTGTTTGGTGTTCTCCTGCTTTTTGTCGCGGTGATGGAGTGGAGTGGGGCGACGCGGCGGGTTCGTTTCGTCGGGCGCGGCCGGTGGCTCGCTGGACTGGCCTCGGGCGTTTTGGGCGGGTTGGCTGGCAATCAGGGCGGAATTCGATCGGCGGCGCTTCTGGGATTCGACTTGCCCCGTGATGTGTTCGTCGCGACCGCGACCGCCATCGCGCTGCTGATCGACGCGGCTCGATTACCGATCTACTTGCTGAATTACTCGAACGAGATCTTCGAGATCTGGCGCGTGGTGGTGATCGCGTGCGTAGGAGTGATCGTCGGCACCGCGCTCGGCGGCCGGGTCTTGCGACGAATACCGGAGGATCGGTTTCGCTCGATCGTCGCGACGATCCTCGCGCTTCTCGGCCTGTCGATGCTTCTGCGGGCGTAACTATTCAGTGGTCAGTGGTCAGTGGTCAGTGGTCAGTGGCCGGTGATCAGATTGGCACTGATCACTGACCCCTGATCACTGATCACTGATCACTGATCACTGGCTACCGACCTGGACGGTCTTGACGCTCACCAACGGTTTGCCGTCCTTGTCTATAGTCTCTTCGTAGGTCACCACGACGCGATCCCCGACTTTGATCTCCGAGCTTCGCAGTGTCGTGGGGCCACGTGTGATCCTGGTCTTCGCAGGGAGCGTGAACGCGGTCTCCTTACCCTTGGCATCCTTCACAACGAGGTGGTTCTCGTGAATCGTGGACACGACGCCCATGACCTTGTGTCCGTGACCTGGATGCGCTGCCACTCCCGGCGGGACAACCAGGAGGGCGACGATGAGCAGGGCGAATGTGCGAATCACTGCGAGGCTCCTTTGTGCTTGTGCGGCGCAGCAGGTGCAGCTGGCGGTTTCGGCGCTTCGCCAGAAAGGAAGCGTCGTTCCTCCTCGCGGGCGCGCCACTCGGCCACCCCACGTGGATTGAGGTCTTCCATTTCGACCAACTCGGCGTCGCTCAACTTCGGCAGGTGGCGGATGAACTGGACGAGATGCCAACTGGCAGCCTCGCCTTCCCGTGTCCGGTTCCCCCAGGCTGGCATACCGGTCAGTTTGACGCCGTTCTCAATGATGTAAAAGAGCTCGCCGTCGGTGAGCGTCTGCGTGGCTGACTGCCGCATGTCGGGCGCTCGCGGATAGAGCCCCTGGCCGATCTCGGTTAGCCCGCTGCCGTCATTGCCATGGCAGGTGGCGCAGTGGTCGGACCAGTGCTCGAGTCCCTCGCGCAACGTGGTTTCGGTAGCTATTTCCGGGTTCTGCCGAGTGCGAGCCGAGGCGGGAATCATCGCCTTGCGTGCCGCACGCGCGACGGTCGCTTCGATGGCGGTCGGCGGCGTTCGCGTCGCAATCCCTTGTCGAGAGAACCACACCGCGCCGGCCGTCAGGCAAATGCCAATCACGGCGAAGAGGTGCCAGAAGACTTTGAGTAGTTTCATGCGCCCAGCAACGACTTTCCGGGGGTCCCGGCATCAACCGGACTTATGGCGCGTCAATGTTTCCTAATTGATCGAGCACGAGCCGGGCCCGCGCGGATCGCCGCAACTCCCACACGGCGCGGGCTCACGCGCCCGCTGGGTTGTCGTGTTGGCGCCGACCGCGAATACCGACAACTGTTTGTCGAGTTCCTGACTGTCGCACGATGGGCAAGCCAGGACCGTTTGCTCCCGAACCAGCAGCTCGAACTGATGGTGGCACTGGCGGCACTGGTACTCGTAAAGCGGCATGCCTACAGAATAATACGGACTCGCGCGGGAACGCCCGCGGTCCCAGGTGCCGGAGGTGCCGGAGGTGCCGGAGGTGCCTGGCGTGCCTTGGTGCTAGTGACAGATGTGCTTTGAGTGCCTTATGTGCCCAGGTGCAACCAGATCCTGCGATACCTGGGCACCCAAGGCACCTCCGGCACCCAAGGCACCCTATACTGAAGAGATGTCTTCCGCATCTCTGTCCTCATCCGTACGCGCCCCGGTCGCCAACGCCTTTCGTCGCAACGTCGCCATCGTGGCGCATGTGGACCACGGGAAGACGACGCTGGTCGATTCGATGTTTCGGCAGGCCGGTGTGTTTCGCGCCAACGAGCGGGTCGCCGAACGGGCGATGGACAGCAACGAACTCGAGCGCGAGCGCGGCATCACGATCCTGGCCAAGAACACCGCGGTTCACTATCAGGACATCATCATCAACATCGTCGACACGCCGGGCCACGCCGACTTCGGTGGGGAAGTCGAGCGCGTGCTGTCGATGGTCGACGGGGTTGTGCTGCTGGTCGACGCGGCGGAGGGTCCGCTGCCGCAGACGCGGTACGTGCTGCGAAAGGCGTTTGAACGGGGGCTTCCGCCCATCGTGATCATCAACAAGATTGATCGTGGCGACGCGCGGCCGAAGGAAGTGTTGAACGAGGTCTACGACCTCTTTATCGACCTCGACGCGACCGAGGAGCAAATCGAGTTCCCAGTGCTGTATACGAGCGGGCGGGCGGGCACCGCCAGCGCCGAACTCGACACACCCGGCGAAACGTTGCGTCCGCTCTTCGATGCCATCGTGGAGCACGTCCCGCCGCCGCGCGGCAATCGCGACGCCCCGTTTCAAATGCTCGTCTCGAACCTCGATTCGAGCGATTACCTGGGCCGCATCGCGATCGGCCGTATCTTCAACGGTCAGGTGCGTATCAACGACCCCATCACGGTGTTGAAGCTCGATGGAACTGCGCAGCCGACGCGCGTGACCAAGCTCTTCGCCTTCGAAGGACTCAAGCGCGTTGACATTACCGAGGCGGCCGCCGGCGACATCGTCTGTCTGGCTGGGATTGAAGACATCACGATTGGCGAGACCATTGCCGATCCGGAGCGTCCCGCCGCGATTCCGCCCGTCGCGATCGACGAGCCGACCGTCTCGATGGTCTTTGGCGTGAACACTTCGCCGGTTTCCGGGCGAGATGGTCAGTACGTGACCTCTCGTCACCTGCGTGAGCGACTGCAGCGCGAGCTTCTCGGCAATGTCTCGCTGAGGGTGGAGGACACCGACACTCCTGAACAGGCGAAAGTTCTGGGCCGTGGCGAGCTGCAGCTCGCGATCCTGATCGAGATGATGCGCCGCGAAGGCTACGAACTGCAGGTGTCGCGACCGGAGATTGTCACCAAAGCGATCGACGGCGTCACGATGGAACCTATCGAAGAGCTCATCATCGATGTCGCCGAGGAGTTCCAGGGGGTGGTGATTGCCACCATCGGTCAGCGCCGCGGCACGATGACGAGGATGGTGAATCACGGCAGTGGCCGTGTTCGTCTGGAGTTCCGGATCCCGGCCCGCGGGCTGATTGGATTCCGCTCGACGTTCCTCACGGATACAAAGGGCACCGGCATCATGAATCACCTGTTTGCGGGCTGGGAGCCATGGCACGGTCCGATCGCGTCACGAGTGACCGGGGCAATGGTGGCCGATCGTCCTGGCGTGGCCACTGCGTATGCGCTCTCGAATCTTCAAGAGCGCGGCATCATGTTCATCGACGCCCAGACCCCCGTCTACGAGGGCATGATTGTGGGCGAGAACTCGCGCAACAACGACCTCGACGTCAACATCACCAAGGAAAAAAAGCAGACCAACATGCGTGCCTCATCGGCCGACGAGGCGATTCGCCTCATTCCGCCGCACCTGATGGGCCTCGAGCCGGCGATCGAGTTCATCAACGACGATGAGCTGGTCGAAGTGACGCCAAAACACATTCGATTGCGGAAGAAGATCCTCGAATCCAACCGGAGGCCGAAGAAAGAGATCTAGCGGTTCTGGAGGCAGGAGGTTCTGGACGGAGGTTCGTCACAAAGGTTCGTCACAGCAGAACCGGCGTGAGAGAACCGTCGTCGCGAACCAGCGTCTAGAACCGCCGTATCGTATATCGTGAGATCGCCATGGCTACATTCTTCAACGACGTTCGATTTGCCATTCGGCTGCTGACTCGCAGCCCGATGCTGACGCTGGTGGCGGCGCTATCGCTGGGGCTCGGCATCGGTGCCAACACGACGATCTTCTCGTTGATCAACGAGGTGTTTCTGCGGCCGCTACCGCTGAAAGATCCGTCGGCGCTGGTCGCGGTGTTCACCGCTGACGAACGCAACCGGCAGCCGTCGGGCTTTGGCGGGTTCATGCCGACGTCTCGCCTCAACTTCGAGGACTACCGGCAGAAGAATCAGGTGTTCGACGGCCTGGTCGCGAACTCGTTCACCGGCGTGAGCCTGTCAGGCGGAGGAGAGCCGGAGCAGATTCCAGCCGAGATCGTGTCGCCCGAGTACTTCCAGGTCCTGGGCGCGCCGATCGCAGTGGGCCGCGCGTTTCTGCCAGACGAGGAACGGACCGTCGGCGCGGCTCCGATCACGGTGATCAGTCACGGATTGTGGCAGCGGCGTTTTGGCGGTGACCGCGGCATCGTTGGGAAGGAAATCACGCTCAACGGTCGCGCCTTCACCGTGGTTGGGGTCGCGGCGGAGGGCTTCCGTGGGACCAACGCGATCGGCGGTGGCCAGTTGTGGGTGCCATTCGCGATGTACCGCGAAACCGTCAGCGGCTTTGGACTGGAGAATTGGGATTCGCGCCGGGCGTTGCTCTTTCAGATGACGGGACGTTTGAAGCCTGGTGTCACGCTCGATCAGGCCAGTGCGCAGATGAACACGATTGCCACTGCGCTGGCGCAGGAGTATCCCAACGACAATCGCGGCCGCAGCCTGACGTTGGTGCCGCTCGCCGAAGCCACGATCAACCCAGGTTTCCGCGGCAATTTCGTCACGGCAGGCGCGCTCCTGATGGTCATCGTCGGGCTCGTCCTTCTGGTCGCTTGTGCCAACGTGGCCAACCTGCTGCTGGCGCGCGCGTCCGCCCGTCGGCAGGAGATCGCAGTCCGACTGTCGCTGGGCGCAAGCCGTCTCAGGCTGATTCGGCAGTTGCTGGTGGAAAGCGTGTCGCTGGGATTACTGGGCGGACTAGTCGGCTTCATCCTCGCGCTTTGGGCTCGACCCGGCTTGCTCGCCATGCGGCCGCCATTCCTGCCCGACGATGCGCTTTCGGTGTCGCTGGATACCGGGGTGCTGTTGTTCACGGCGGGAGTAGCGCTCGGTACCGGCATCCTCTTTGGCATGGTGCCGGCGCTGCAGTTCTCCCGACCCAACCTCGCCGGTGAATTGACGGACCGCACGAGTCAACCAAGCGGGAGCCGTGGACGGGTGACGGCCCGTAACGCTCTCGTGGTCATCCAGGTCGCGCTGTGCTTCGTCGCGCTGATTGGGGCCGGGCTGTTCTTGCGGAGTTTGAATCAGGCCCGTGCCATCAATCCAGGTTTCGACGCCAATCAGCTCGCCGTCCTGTCGTTCAATCTCAGCTCGCAGGGAATGGCCCCGGACGCCGTCACCGAGCGCCAACGCCAGATCGTCGATCGTGTGCGCGGCGTCGCCGGTGTCGAGCGCGCGGCGTACGCCAGTACGACCCCTCTTGGGGATGGCGGTTTTGCGCGCAGCGTGTTCCTGGAAGGACAGGATGCGACCGATCCGCGCGCCGCGCGCCTGGTGCAGGTGAGCAACGTGGGCGAAGACTATCTCGAGACCCTGGGCGTTCCGGTGCTCCGCGGGCGCAACTTCACGAGCGCGGATTCCGCCCAGGCGCCGCGCGTCGTGGTCGTCAACGAAACCATGGCCAGGCAGTTCTGGCCCGACCAGGATGCGCTTGGCAAGCGCTTCCGCTTCTTTCGTGACGAGTTCACCACCGAGGTCATCGGCATCGCGCGCGACAGCAAGTACAACTTCATCGGTGAGCCTCCGACACCGTTCATCTACGCGCCATTGGCCCAGGCGCCGCAGCCGTTCGTGACGCTGACCATCCGGAGCAGCAACCCGGACGCGGCGCTCGGCACGGTTCGCGCGATCGTGCAGCAGATGGAACCCAACATGCCGCTCATTGGCGTGTTCACCATGAGCAACGTCTTCGATCAGGCGCTGTGGGCGCCACGGATGGGCGCCCTGTTGCTGGCCATCTTCGGTGGCCTGGCGCTCGCGCTGGCGTCAATCGGCGTCTATGGCGTGATGGCGTATTCCGTGAGCCAGCGGACCCGCGAGCTGGGCATTCGACTCGCCCTCGGGGCGACGACCGGCGAAGTCCGGGGCATGGTGCTGCGGCAGGGGTTGTTACTGACCGTCGCCGGCATCGCCGTCGGGACGGCGTCTGCGCTGGTTCTGGCTCGACTTGTCAGCGACTTGCTCTACGGCATCAGCGCCATCGATCCGCTCACCTTTGCCGTGATTCCGGCAGTGCTGCTGGCAGTGGCAGCGATCGCGATTTACATCCCGGCGCGACGGGCGAGTCGAGTCGATCCGGTGGTGGCGCTGAGGATCACGTAGATACGAAAGACACGGAGTCACCGAAGAAAGAAACCACGGATCTGATCGTGAATCCTTCGTGATCTTCGTGGCTATCGTTCGGTGCTTCCGGCTTCCGTGTGTAGTACGTCGCTACGGAAAAATCCCCAACTCCATATACGACCGCGCCACCTTGTGGATGGCCGTGAGGAACGCCGCAATCCGCAGGTCGGGCACGCCTTGGTGCTTCTCCTTCGTCTGCACCAGCTCGTGATACGCGGCGATCATCGTCTCTTCGAGGCCTGAATTGACGAGGTCCTGTTCATCAGGCCCCTTCGCGAGCCGCTTCCGTTCCTCGTCTGTGAATCGCTTTCCAGTCGCCGCTTCGATCGTCCGCAGCATCGCCAGCTCGCTGGCCATCTCGTGGCGTTTCGACATGCGACCGAAGCGCACGTGCGACAGGTTCTTCACCCACTCGAAGTACGACACCGTGACGCCGCCCGCGTTGGCGTAGATATCCGGGATCACGAGGATCCCCCGGTCGCGGAAAATCGGATCGGCGCCAGGCGTGGTCGGGCCGTTGGCGCCCTCGAGAATGATCTTCGCCTTGACCTTCGGCGCGTTCTCGGTTGTGAACACCCCCTCGAGCGCAGCGGGAATCAGGACGTCGCACTCCATCTCCAACGCCGCCGCCGACGTCGGCAGATTGGTGGCGCCCGGGCAGTCGAGAATCGAGCTGGTCTTGCGGCGATGTTCGACGATCTCGTCCTCGTGCAGACCCTGGGCGCGCGTGATGGCGCCCTCGCGCTCTGCGACGCCCACGATGATGGCGCCGCCTTCGCGACAGAACTTGGCCGCGTGATAGCCGACGTTCCCCAGGCCCTGCACGACCACGCGTTTGCCTTCGAGGCCGGTTGACAGCCCCAGCCGCTTCATGGATTCGCCTTGTGCGCAGGCTTCGCGAAGCGCGTAGAAGAGTCCGCGGCCCGTAGCTTCCTTGCGACCGCGCACGCCGCCTTGCGTGACCGGCTTTCCGGTGACGCATGCGAGGGCGTCGAGATCCCCCGGTTTCAACGCGGCGTAGGTATCGACGATCCATGACATCTCGCGCTCACCGGTGCCATAGTCGGGAGCCGGGACGTCAATGCCGGGGCCGATGAAGTCCTTCTTGACCAGTTCATGCGTGTACCGTCGAGTCACGCGTTCCAGTTCTTCGGGCGAATACGCCCGCGCGTCGATGCGAATACCGCCCTTGGCGCCGCCGAAGGGCACGTCGACGACCGCACACTTGTAGGTCATCAGCGCCGCGAGCGCCATGACCTCTTCTTCATAGACTTCGGCAGCGAACCGGATGCCGCCTTTCACCGGCGTCTTGTGATGGCTGTGTTCGACTCGCCACGCGCGCAACACTTCGAGGCGACCGTCCGCGCGCCGAAGCGGGAAATCGAAGCGATAGACGCTGTTGCACCCGCGAATCTGATCGAGGAGGCCGGCCGGATAGTTGGTGAACCTGGCGGCCTGATCGAAGTACTGATTGACCTCATCGAAGAAGTTGGCGGGTGCGGACATAGCGGATGATCTAACACCAGAACGCTGCGATCGACCGCGGCGCAGATTACGTTTCTGTTCACAAATCCGCATTCGGACCACGAACCTGCAAACCGGATCTTTTGACTTCGTTTCGCTACCTCGTCCGTGAAGTCGCTCAGAGTGCCTCAACGGATCGGTTTTGCGCGGTTCTTTTCAAATTAGGGCAGTGAACCTCTGCGGGCACGACCCTTGCGAAAGCAGGCGGCACTTCAGCCTCTGAACGGGGAGACAACAGTGCCGCTGCTCAACATCATGACGTTTGGCGTTCGTGACCTCGCCATCGACCTCGGGACCGCCAATACCGTCGTGTTCGCGGCGGGCCGCGGCATCGTTCTAAACGAACCGTCGATTGTGGCGATCAACACCGCCAACTCCAGGACCGAAGCGGTCGGGCACGAAGCGCGCGCGATGGTAGGTCGCACGCCCGCATCAATCACCACCGTTCGACCCATGCGCGACGGCGTGATCGCCGACTTCGAGGCGGCGGAGCGCATGCTGACCAGCTTCATTCGCAAGGCGCAGGGCGGCTCGTCGTGGCGTCGCACGCGGGTAGTGATTGGCGTCCCGGCCGGTATCACGCAAGTGGAGCGGCGCGCCGTGATCGACAGCGCCTACCGGGCGAAGGTCAGCGAAGTTCATCTGGTCGAAGAAGGCATTGCCGCCGCCATTGGTGCCGGGCTGCCGGTAACTGACGCCCGCGGCAACATGGTGGTCGACATCGGCGGAGGCACGACCGACATCGCGGTCGTCGCGCTCGGTGGCATGGTCTACAACAAGTCCGTCCGTACCGCCGGCCATCACCTGGACGAAGCGATCATCCAGTACATGCGGCGGCAGCACAAACTGCTGATTGGCGAGCGCACCGCCGAGCAGGTCAAGATTGAGATTGGTTCGGCGGCTCCGACGGTCGAGAAGCTGGTGATGGAAGTGCGCGGTCGATGCCTTCGCGAGGGGCGCCCGCGGGTCGTGAACATCTCCACGCCGGAAATTCGCGAGGCGTTGGCCGAACCGGTCAAGGTCATCGTCGCTGCGGTTCGCACCGCGCTCGATTCGATCCCGCCCGAGATCGCGGCGGACGTCTCCGACAACGGCATCGTGATTACGGGTGGCGGCGCGCTCCTGCGCGGCCTCGACGAGCGGCTCCGCCAGGAAACCGGGGTGCCGGTGACCATCGCCGACGAGCCGTTGACGTCGGTCGTCCGGGGCGTTGGCAAAATGCTCGACGACGTCAACCTGCTCCGGCGCGTGTCGGCCGACGCGGCCTAACAGTCCACGGCCCACGGTCTACGGCCCACGGCTAGTTCCAAGTTTCCCAGCTGCCAGTTTCAAGTCGCTTAATGTTTACCGTAGACCGTAGGCTGTGGACTGTAGGCCGGTAGACCGTCGGCCGTAAGGCCGCCCGCGATACACTACCGAGCATGTCCGACGAGATGCGCCCGGCCCGACTGTGGCGCAGTTTGCCTTCCGATCTCCGAATTGCCGCTTCCTACGCATTCTGGACCGACGAACAAGCCGCTCTCGAGCAGGTCGAAGCCGTTGGTCTCATCGCGCGACAGATCAAGTTTCGTCCCAAGAGCGTGATCTCGTTGCCGGCCGAGAAGAAAGCCAGACATCTGGCGGGGTTGGCGCAGGTGTCCGATCTCCTGGCTGCCCGGCTCCTCGTGGCGTATCACCTGCACCATCAGCGACCGATGATGGGGCGCTTCCTCGACGAACTCGGCATTGCCCACGACAACGGACTCATCACCGAGGAATCGCCGTCGGCCCCGGACGAAGCGACGCTCGATCGCGCGGCGAAGGCACTCGCGGCCGACTTTCCGAAGGATGACGTGTCGCGCTACTTCTGGACGCTGCTGTGGCAGGACCCCGAGACGTGGGGAGGCTTGCAGGGTCGGCCCGAACTGAGCCTTGAGGACGCGGGCGTCCGCGCGACCTGACCGTCCATGGCGCCCTTCGAACGGCACATCTTCGTGTGCTGCAATCAGCGCGAGCCCGGGCATCCGCGCGGCTGTTGCGACCCGAACGCGACGGACTGGCTTCAGAAGGCATTCAAGAAGGCACTGGCCGCCCGCGGTCTCAATCGCACGGTTCGGGCCAACCGCGCCGGCTGTCTCGATCAATGTGAGCACGGCCCCACCGTGGTCGTCTATCCAGACGCCATCTGGTACGGCGGCGTTGCGGAGTCGGATGTCGAGGAGATCATCGAGTCCCACATCCTCGGCGGCCATCCCGTCGAACGCTTGCGCCTGCCAGATGCATGCGTGAATACAGGTGGTTGCCCCCACAAGGCCGAGGCCAAGCCAGGTGCCTGACGTATGTTCGACCCGTTCCTGACCACTGACGGCTTGATCGCGTTGGCGACGCTGACGTTTCTCGAGGTGATCCTCGGCGTCGACAACGTGATCTTCATCTCGATTCTGTCGAGCAAGCTTCGACAGGATCAGCAGCTCCGCGCTCGCCGGCTGGGCCTCATTGCGGCGATGGGGATGCGGATATTGCTGCTGATGACGCTGGCGTGGATTGTGCGACTGACGGCGCCGCTCTTCTCGCTCTTTGGCCACGATTTCTCGGGCCGTGACCTCATCCTGATCCTGGGCGGGTTATTCCTGCTCGCCAAAGCCACGCTCGAAATCCACGATCGACTCGAAGGCGACGACGGCCACGGGTCAGCCAAAGTCAGGCCGTCGTTCAGCGCCGTGATCGTTCAGATCATGCTGCTCGACATCGTGTTCTCGCTCGACTCGGTGATTACCGCCGTCGGCATGGCCGACCATCTCTCCATCATGGTGGCCGCGGTTGTCGTCGCGGTGACGATCATGATGGTGGCGGCCGAGCCCATCAGCGCGTTCGTCAACCGACATCCGACCGTGAAGGTGCTGGCGTTGTCGTTCCTGTTGCTGATCGGGTTGTCGCTCGTTGCCGACGGCTTCGGTCTGCACATCCCGAAGGGCTATATCTACTTCGCGATGGGCTTCTCGATTTTTGTCGAGATGATCAACCTGCGCGTGCGCAAGAGCGTCAAGCCGGTGAAGTTGCATCAGCCGTACGTGGAAGGCACGAAGTAGTTACAAGTTACAAGTGACAAGTTCCAAACTGAGCCACTCAACTTTGAACTTGTAACTTGTCACTTGTAACTCTTTCCATCCACTTCACTACGTCATCCCAAATCGCGTTGTCGATCGGTTCCTGAGCGGACTTTCGAACCGCGAGTGAGTGGTCGCCCCCGTCGATGCCCTGCACCTCGATCGGGGCGCGCCGGGCGTGCGCCTTCACGGCGTCGCGGATGCTGTCCGGTCCACCAAACGTGTCGCGTGTGCCTTGCACCACCAGCGTGGGCGCTGCGATGCGCGCGAGGTGCGACACGCGATCTGCGGAGCGCTTGGATCCGCCTGGGGGATTGAGCGGGTAACCAAAGACGACCACGCCGCTGAGACTCGGTGCCTCGGCGGGCCAGACGTCGGGGGTGCTGGCCAGATGCGTGGCGATCCGGCCTCCCATCGACTTGCCGCCGATGAACAGCCGTGCGGCATCGACATGTCGATGCGCAACCGCCGAGACGACCACGCGACGGAACGCGTCTTCGAGGACGGGTGCACGATCGGGCGCGCTTCGTCCGGCTTCCTTGTAGGGGAAATTGAACGTGACGACATCCACGCCGCGTTCAGCGATCGCCCGCGCATACTTGACCATCCACGGGTGTGCGTGCCCGGCGCCGGCGCCATGCGCCAGCACGAACAGGATGCGACGTCTTGCCGCCGTGCTTGCTTGATAGAGCAGGGCAGCCTGCGTATCAGCGCTGTCACCGAGCACATGAAAGGCCAGCGGGCTCATCGAAGTACAATATCGCGTTTTGATGATGGCCTTAGAAGATGTCTAGTCGTCTCCTTTGTTCGTGTGCGTTTCTGCTCGTCGCATCGGTCGCATCGGCGCAGCCACAGTCCTTACAGGTGACGGCTGAATCATGGCCAGGTGCCAAGCCAAAGGCCCACGCGGTCCGCGTCCCGGAAGGCCCGCTCGTCGATGGCAACGTCCTCGATGAGCCGGTGTGGCAACAGGCGCCGGTCATCAGTGGATTCTGGCAGGAACAGCCCGACGAGGGCCAACCGGCTTCCGAGAACACCGAAGTGCGGATGATCTTCACGAACGACACGCTCTATATTGGCGTCGTCTGTTTCGATCGGGAGCCCGCTTCGATCATCGTGACCGATTCCCGCCGCGATGCCGACCTCGAAGACACCGACAGCTTCCGGATGATCTTCGATACTTACAGCGATCGCCAGAACGGATTCGTCTTCGGCACCAACGCCGCGGCGATGGAGTACGACGGCCAGGTTACGAACGAAGGGCAGGGCGGTGGCGGTTTGCGGGGCAACCAGCAGTCGGGATCGGGCAGTGGCCTCAACTTGAATTGGGACGCCGCCTGGGAAGTCCGCACCCACGTCGACGAGCGGGGCTGGAGCGCCGAGTTCGCGATCCCCTTCAGGACGCTCCGGTTTCCATCAGGCGCCGATCAGGTGTGGGGCGTCAACTTTCAACGCAACATTCGGCGCCGCAACGAGCGCGCGTATTGGGCGCCGGTACCACGACAGTACAACCTGTACCGGCTGTCGCTCGCGGGGACGGTGGCGGGCATCGAGACCCCCACGATTCGAAACTTCAAAGCCACCCCCTACGCCCTTGGCAGCGTCATCGCAACGGGTGAGCGTCCCGTCGACTCGGATGTGGAAGGCGAGGTGGGGGGCGATATCAAATACAACCTGACCCCGAGCTTGACGCTCGACGGCACGATCAACACCGACTTCGCGCAGGTCGAGGTCGATGATCAGCAGGTCAACCTCGATCGGTTCACGCTCTTTTTCCCTGAGAAGCGTCCGTTCTTCCTCGAAAACGCCGGCTTCTTCTCGGTCGGCAATCCCGGCGAAGTGGACCTGTTCTTCAGCCGGCGGATAGGCATTGCCGAAAGCGGGGAGGAGATTGCCATTCTCGGCGGCGGACGCCTGTCTGGCAAGGCCGGTGCGTTCAACGTCGGCATGCTCAATATGCAGACCGACGACTTCGAGGAGCGGCTCCCCAGCAACAACTTCACCGTGCTGCGTTTGAGTCGCGACCTTCCCAATCGCTCGTCGATCGGTGGGATCTTCGTCAATCGTCAGGGGATCGGGGATCTGGCGCTCGACGACGATTACAACCGAACGTATGCGGTCGACGGGAAGTGGGGCGTGGGAGAGGCCACCGTGCTCTCGAGCTTTCTCGCCCGAACCGAGACGCCGGGCATCGATTCCGACGATTACGCTTACAACATTCGGTCACGGACCAACGAGCCGCGATACGACCTCGAGCTCGGCTACCAGGAAGTCGGCGACCAGTTCAATCCGGAGGTTGGCTTTCTTAGTCGACGTGGCTATCGCAAGCCGGACGCTCGCGTGCTCACGCGGTTTCGGCCGGACGATTTCCTCAACCTGCAGGAAGTGCGGCCTCACGTGTCCTACCGAGGCTTCTGGGGGCACGATGGGTTCCAGGAGACCGGTTACATGCACCTCGACAATCACTGGCAGTTCCGCAACTCCTACGAAGTGCACACCGGCATGAATCTGACGCTCGAGGGCGTGCGGGAGCCGTTCGAGATCTACCCGGACATCTTTGTGCCCCCGGGCACCTACGAACACGCGGAGGCGCAACTTGTCTTGATGACGAATCAGGCGGCGCCGCTGAGCCTCAACCTTCAAACTTTTATCGGCGGGTTCTTCGGCGGCGATCGGGTCACGCTCAATCCGACGGTCCGCATGCGAGCTGGTGAGACGTTGAGCGCGGAGGTGTCGTACCAGCGGAACGACGTGGATCTGCCAGAGGGCGACTTCGTGACCAATCTCGTGCGGACGCGCGTCTCGTACTCGTTCAATCCACGAACGTTCCTCCAGGGACTGGTGCAGTACAACGACCGAGCTGACTTGTGGTCGATGAACCTGAGATTCGGCTGGCTCCAGGCAGCGAACACCGGGCTGTTCATTGTCTACACCGACACGCACGGTCTGAACGATCTGTTCGACCGTCCCGAACGTACGGACCGGAGTCTCATCATCAAGTTCAGCCGTATGTTCGACCTGCTGCGATGACGACGCAGACAATCGCCGCGCAAACGCATGGCCGCTATCTGATCGATGCGCCGCCCGGGAATGGTCCCTTTCCTCAGCTCATCGGGTTTCACGGCTATGGGGAATCGGCCGCGGAGATGATGAACGAGCTGCTGCGGATCCGCGGCGACCGTTCGTGGCTCGCCGTCAGCGTCCAGGCGCTCAACCGTTTCTACAACCGGTCGAACAACGCGATCGTGGCCAGCTGGATGACGCGCGAGGATCGCGAACTCGCGATTGCCGACAACCTGGCCTACGTCGCTGCGGTCGTGGCCGAAATCCGCGCGTCGCACCCAACCAGTGAGCACCTGGTGTATGTCGGATTCTCGCAAGGCGCGGCGATGGCGTATCGAGCGGCAGCATTTGGTCCTCCCGCCAGCGCCTTGATCGTTCTGGCCGGCGACGTGCCACCCGATGTCGCGCCTCTTGCCGCGGCGCTGCCGCCAATCCTCATGGGCCGAGGCACCACCGATCAGTGGTATACCGAGGCAAAGGCGGTTGCTGATCGACAAGTGCTGGACGGCGCCGGGGCTCGCGTCGAGAGCCACGTATTCGATGGCGGTCACGGCTGGGACTCGAGTTTTGTCGCTCGTGCCAGCGCTTGGCTTGACACTGTAATGACGGGATGAACGCCGCTGCGGGCACGCCCGTCTAAGACCCCGGAGGACTGCGCCCGTGAGTACCTTCACTCAGGATCTTCGCTCCGCGCTGCGATCGCTGATTCGTACGCCGAGCCTCACAGCGGCCGTGGGCGCCAACATGCTGGGCGCGATTGGGGTTCTCGCGCTAGTGCTGGCCGCCATCGGGCTCTACGGCGTGATCGCGTATGCCGTCAGTCAGCGTACCCAGGAGATGGGCGTGCGCCTGGCACTGGGTGCCGCTCCGAATGACTTGCTCAGGATGGTGTTGCGGCAGGGTGTGACGCTGACGGTCATCGGCCTTGCGGCTGGCCTGGCGTTGGCGCTCGGCGCGGTGGGCTTCATGCGGTCGTTACTGCCGGGCATCGCACCGCACGATCCCGTGACATTCGTCGTTGTTCCAGTACTCCTGGGTGCCGTCGCCGTATTGGCCGCACTGATACCGGCACGTCGAGCAGGAGCCGTCGATCCCGTGGTCGCCCTCAGATACGAATAGCTTTCGCCCGGAAGTGCCGTATCGTAGGCAGGTTGCATGATCGACCTGTCTGAGCTTGGATGGGATGACTCCTGGGCCACGACCTTTGCCGAACACGCGGCTGACGGTCTCGTGCCGGCCCGCGTCACGATCGAGTTCAACCATATCTATCGCGTGAATACCGCCGACGGCGAGCTTCAGGCGCAGCATGCCGGGCGACTTCTGCATCGCGCCAGCGGTCGTCATCAGTTGGCAGCGGTCGGGGACTGGGTGGCGGTGCGGAGGAGCGCCGGTGAATCGACCGGAACGATCGAGGGCATCCTTCCGCGTCGAAGCAAGTTTTCGCGCAAGGTCGCGGGAACACTGACCGAGGAACAGGTTGTCGCGTCGAACATCGACATAGTGTTTCTGATCATGGGCCTCGACCACGATTTCAACCCGCGTCGCCTCGAACGCTATCTCCTCACCTCGTGGGAGAGTGGCGCCACGCCGGTTGTCCTGTTGAGCAAGGCTGACCTCGTCACCAACGCCTCGTCGCGCGTGAACGAGATCGAGTCGCTGGCTCCCGGTGTGCCCGTGCATGCGATCAGTGCGGTGATTCGGGAGCTCGAGGATGGGCAACGCCTGATGCCTGACGTCGCCGCCGTCGATCAGTACCTGGGGGTTGGCCGTACCGGTGCCCTTCTGGGTTCGTCGGGCGCCGGCAAGTCGACGCTCATCAACACGCTGCTGGGCTCAGCCAAGCTGAAGACCGCGGAAGTGCGATCGAGCGACTCGCGCGGCCGGCACACGACCCGGCATCGACAACTGATCGTACTGCCCGGCCGCGGCATTCTCATCGACACACCAGGAATGCGCGAGCTGCAACTCTGGGACGTGGCCGACGCCGTCCCCGATACTTTCGAGGATATCGAGGCGCTCGGCGCGACCTGCCATTTCACCGATTGCCGTCATCTCGAAGAGCCGCGCTGCGCAGTGAAGGCAGCCATCGCCGACGGTACGCTCGCGCCAGATCGCCTGGCCGGCTATCAGAAGCTGCAGAGCGAACTGCGTGCGCTGGACGCACGCCGGGACGTCAGGAGCCGGATCGAGGAGAAACGCCGCTTGAAGACGGTCGGCCGGGCGATCAAGCAGATCTACAAGGAGCGCGGTCGAGAGTAGGGATTTGTAGTTACAAGTTACAAGTCATCAGTTACGAAGCGCGAGCAGGAGGTAGGTGCCTCAGCGCTGGTCATCTTCTTCGCCATCGATGTGTTGCCACTCCGCACGCAGTTGGGCGATGAAGCGGCGGAAGCGCTCCGTCGCGCGCAGCGGTTCCAGGTGCGGATCGACTTCGAAGAACGCGTAGCAGGGGAAGCCGTCGTTCGCTGCCTTTTCGACCCAGTCCTGCGCGCGGTCCAGCTCCCCGAGCACCGCATACACCTCGCCGAGCGTCAGGGCGGTGTGATGGAAATGCCCGAACCCCTTGCCGGCCTCGAGCGCAGCGGCGATGTCGGCCTCCGCCCCTCGGCGATCACCGGTTTTGGATCGCAGCAGCGCACGCGTCGCGTGAATAACGCCGCCCTGATCGGTGGGGCTCGCCGCCAGGGCGACTTCGATCTCCTGCGCCGCTTCGCGCGTGCGCCCCAGTGACACCAACGACCATGCCATGTGATACGACCACTGTGACGGGTAGACGTCGCGCGGGATGCGCCGCAGAACGGTGATCGCCTCCTCGAACTTCAGCTGATAGTTGAGAACCGGAGCGAGACGAAATCGCGCCTGGGTGTTGGCCGGATTGAGGGCGACCGCGCGCTCGTAGAAGTCTTTCGCCCGATCGAGATGACCGATGTGCATCAGCACGACGCCGCGATGATGCCAGGACTCATCAAGATTCGGCTGGCTGGCAAGCGCTTGTCGGAACTCGGCGAGCGCGCCTCGGTGCGGAAAGCCCTCCGACGGCTGCCAGATCAGGATGCCGCGGGCATGGTGCGCCTCGCCGGATTGCGGATCGAGCGCGAGTGCCTTGGTCACGGCGGAATAGGCCTTCTCGCGCAAGAGCGGCTCGTTGGGTCGAAAGTTGAACGCCTTCGTGCTATAGAGCATGCCGAGGTGTGCCTGCGCCGCGCCGAAGGTTGGATCGATCGCGACGGCCTGCTCGAGCAGCGCGATCGCCGCGTCCAGGTCCCGTAAGTTCCATCGCCCGGTGTAATAGCGACCTCGCAGATACAGATCGTACGCCTTTGGATTAGTCGTCGTCGGGGGATCGACGGCGGCGCGGGCCGCTGTGGACGAGCCGACACCCAGCGCCTTCGCGACGTCGGTCGCGAGCGCACGTTCGAGCGCGAACAGTTCGGAGCGCTGGCGCTGGTAACTCTGTGACCAGATGCGGCGGCCGTCCGCGCGCATCAGCGTTGCCTCGAGTTGGATTCGGTCGCCCGACTCAGTGACGGTTGTCCGAAGCACCGCGTCGGCGCCGAGTTCCTGCGCGATCGGCGCAGCGTCGTTTCGGCTGCCGGCATACGCAGCCGTCCGCGCCCCGGCAATCACCTCGAGCTCGGTGTGTCGAGCGAGCTCGTCGGACAAAGACGCAGCCAGACCCTGCATCACCGTGCCAGCCTCGTCACTACCGCCGGCGTCGAAGGGCAAGACGGCCAGCGATCGGACGGGCGCGATCGGCCCCGTCGACGACTGCCAATAGAGGCCGGCTGCGACTGCCAGCGCGAGACTCAGCCCGGCGGCGAGGATCAGCCGGGTGCGACGCGCCTGCGATGCCGAAACGGGGCGTGCGACGTTGGCGGAATAGCGGCCCGCGACGCCGCTGCTCAGGGCCAGCAACTCTTCGCGCAGTTGTCGTGCCGTCTGTAGTCTGAGCTGCCGATCCTTGATCAAGGTCCTCTCGATCAGCGATTCGAGTGCGACCGGCAGTTCGGGACGCAGCGAACGGATTGGCGCCGGCTCGCGATTCAAGATCGCGTCGTAGGCGACTGGCGCCGTGTTGCCGGCAAACGGCCGGACGCCGGTCGCCATCTCGTAGATCGTGACGCCGAGCGAGAAAATGTCCGTCCGCGGGTCGAGCGGCTGCCCGCGTGCCTGCTCCGGCGACATGTAACCCACCGTCCCCACCGCGGCGCCGACCTCGGTCAACGCGGCCAGTTGCGCCGACGTCTCCGCGCCTTCGTCGGGCGCACCGGCCACTACCTTGGCGATGCCGAAATCCATCAGCTTCGCCTGGTGTCGTGTCGTGACAAACACGTTGGCGGGCTTGACGTCGCGGTGGATGATGCTGTGCGTGTGGGCGGCTTCGAGCGCATCGGCGATGTCGCTCGCAATGTTCAGCACGTCACCGAGCGGCATCGGACCGCGCTCGAGACGCCGCTGCAGCGTCTCGCCGTCGAGGTACTCCATGACCAGGTATGGCTGGCCATCCGTCTCGCCAATGTCGTGGACCGTGCAGATGTGCGGATGATTCAGAGCCGACGCCGCGCGGGCTTCGCGCGCAAAGCGCTCGCGGGCGGCCACGTCAGCGGCGTGAAGGCCGTAGAGGACCTTGATCGCGACAGTCCGTTCCAGCCGCGTATCCGTCGCGCGAAACACTTCGCCCATACCCCCGGCGCCGATGCGCCCCTCGATTCGGTATGGACCGAGCAACTTTTGCACAGAGGGAGTCGGGTCTATCTAACGAAACCGCGATCCATCCGACGCGGACATCGCGCGACCCGCGCAAGAATTGCGATCCCGTGGAGTTCCATGCGATCGATTTCGGTCATGTTTTCGCGAGCGCCTCGGCGCGTTGCCCGGCACCATCCTACCAGTCCGAGCGGCCAAACGCCCGCTTTTGCACAAGAACGCGTCGCGCCCTCGGTTACTTGCCGCGCAGCGCTTTGACAAGCGGCAGGTCTGGATCGGCATCAACCACGAGCGGCAGGATCTCCGCGTTACGCTGTGCGGCATCTTCGGACCTGCCGACGGGTTCGAACTGGGCGGGATCCTGGGGCACAACCTTTTGTGCCGCAACCAGGGCAGCACGTGGCACTCGCAGCGTCACGCTGTCGCCGGTTCTTGCGAAACATCCGAGGAGCGTGTTTGGTGTCCCTCCGCTTCTGAGGAGATTGGAATGTGAGTTCGCCTTCTCCCGTGCCGTTGGGACGCACGACCCTGTCTACGCCCGCATCAGGGCTCCGTCGATGGGAGCACGTTCCAGTTCACTGTCGCGCTGACGGCCTCTCCGGAGTTCAAGCTGAGATTCACCGTAAACGTATGGTTGCCAGGCCCGAATAGCGGCCCACCAAACCCGGCGCACCGGATGGTCGTGAGCCCGCTCGCCGTGTGGCCGAGCGTCGCACACGACGCGATGTAACCAGTGACGTCGACGCCATCGAAGATCGCGCTGCCGCCCACGATGGAACGTCCCTGACCGTCGAGGAGCAGGACCACGTCGAACCGCTGTTGCGTGGTATAGATGCCGCTTGCCGGAGTGATGACGAGGCCTGGGGCGCCCACGGCCAGGCTGTCGATGATTTGCGTCCCGTTGCCGATCGCGCCGACGATCGATGCCGTACCCGTGGTCGCGCTGATCGTGTACAAAACGGCTTGCCCACCACTTCTGAGCGCGCCGAAAAGAGTGCCGTCCGGAGCCCAGTCGAGCGCGGAGGTGAAACCGTCCTGTGTAATGCCAAGGTCCCCGATTTCAGTCGTGATGCCCGTATTCGGACTCGGGCTGCCTTGGGATCCACCGATCCGGAGCAGCCTGGAAGTGCCCGTATCGATTGCGTAGAGCGTGGTCTGGGTAGCACCAGCGAATTGATTGTCGTAGGCGACCGAATCCGTACGGCCTGGCAAGGCCAGCGGCGTGTCGTTTGCTGCGAGCGCTCCGGTGTCGGGATGCAGCCGTGCATTGGCGTTGGCAGTGTTTACGACGCGCACCCGGTCGACAACTGCATTGAAGCTCATTCCCCAGAAGCCAGAGGCCATTGCCACGTTGACGGCCGGCCCGACGGCAGTCGCGACGCCCGTGATCTGATTGATGGAGTAAAGCCGGACCTGCGTGGTTATGCCGTCCGGAGTCGCCAGTCCGTACAGCACTCCGTTGGCCGGCCGGATATCGATGGCGCGAATCACTTCGCCGGCCGTAAGCCCCGTGATGGGAATCGTCGAGACGATCTGGCTGGGATTCGAGCTGTTGAACAGAACGAGAGTGTTCGCAATGCGGACCACACCCAATAGCATCGTGCCCTGCGCAGACGCGGTCGCGGAGATTCCGGCGACACCAACGAACAGCAGACAGAACAGGCCAAGGGCCGTCGAACGGATCTTCGTCATCCATCTCTCCTATCGACTCGGGAGGCCACATCATGTCGGCCGAGGCCTGTGTGAGGCGGATCAGGTCGCCCCTTGGGCGACTGCAGCAAGATCATCGGCACGCAGGTGCACCGACTTTAAGCTCGCCGAGCTGGTGCTGAGCAAACTGCGCGGGATGCCGATCGAGCGCTGGAGCTTTCGGGGCGCGCCGGGCGTGACGCATATCGGCCCGGTGGCGCAGGATTTCTATGAGGCGTTCGGGTTGGGCACGAGCGACACGACGATCGGCCACATGGACGTGAGCGGCATCAGCCTTCGCGCGATTCAAGCACTCGAGGCACGCTCCCGAGCAGAACGATGCGCTCGTCCGCGAGAACGAGATCCTGAAGACCGAGCTTGCGGCGTTACGCGAGCGTCTCAGTCAGCTCGAAGCCAGGCAGCCGTAAAGCACAAGTCGTGCGCTAGCGCGCCTCGCGCACCCGGCGATAAAAGATGTGCCAGGTGTCGGGATCGAAGTCGCGAACCGATTCCGTGGCGCGCGCGCTCGTCGCCGCGAGGTCGCGGCGGACATCGTCTCCGATCTGCCGTGCCCCCTCGGTGTCCCACCCGTTGTGCTGAACGCGCATGCTGATGCCGATCCGCGTGTAGTGCGCCGTGAGCGACTTCTCGTCGACGATGGACGGTTGGTCGGCGATTTCGAGAGCATGTTGCAGTTCGTGGCCCAGGGTCGCGATGGCAGCATCACCCGTGATGGTGGGACTGAGCCCGACGCGCACGTAACGAAAACGCTTGGTCGCGCCCAGCCAGGTCACCGCGCCCGCCAGACGGCCCTTCAGTGACGGCTGAATCAGCACGTACACGATGACGTCGCGCTGCTCGAGCCCTTCCACGATGGCGCGAAAGGTCTCGGAGCGTCGGAGGCCATCGAGCACGATGGCGGCGGAGCGGCTGTCGTTGGGTCGCACGCGCGGTCCGCCGTTCCAGGTCGCGGGGTTGTAATCAACGGGCCGCTGGGGTTCGGCCGCCGCGACGACGGGAGCGGCGAGCAGTGCGACTGTGACAAACAGGCGAAGCGTACGCATGACCGTCTCCCGGCAGTCAGCCGCCTCGCCATCGCTCGTGGATCACGAGCGTCGGTCATGTCGCCTCCAGCGTTCACATTGCAAGTCAGGCCAGCCGTCGGCCCGTCAAACCACATCCGAATTGGTGATGTAGACGCCTGCTGTGTGTGGAGGGTTCAGCCGCCAAAGCAGTTGCCGGACGTGAGTCGTGGGATCAAGGGACGAAAGGCCAGTGGCCGGTGGTCAGTGGTCAGTGGCCAGTTCGAACACGCCGGAGCAACCCTTGGGGTCCGGGCGAACGCTACTCGGGTCTGAAGACAACCTACCTCGTAGCGGAGCAAGTTGAGATCGGGTCACTGTCGGGCCGTTCCGCGTCGAAACTGCGTTCCTGGCTCCAATTCCCCCAGAGGTCACCGCCACCGGCACGGAGAGCGACGCGCCAGTTGGACAATTGGTGTTGCGCGATGTACGAACCACAATCGACATAACGAAACGATGATTGCGTCGTTGTGTAGATCGTCGGAAGTAGAGAGGTCACATTTCTGAGGCTGATGGTGTATTGCGCAGCTCCTGGGCAGTCGGTCCAGTCGAACGTCCAATCAATTCCGTCGCGACGGTCCGTGCGCCCGTTGTCAAGCAACGTACCCGGCGGGGGTGAGAGAAGCTCCGGCACGCAGGTTGGAGGCTCAGGAATCGTTGTCTGCTGCCTTGTCAGCGACCAGGTGCCCCCAGACCGGAACAGTTGTGGCTGCCCTGAAGGCTCGTCGCGTTGTCCCTGTTGTTTGCGAGTGTTGCCTCGAACGTGCAATTCCCAAAGGCGTAGGTCCCGTTAGCGGTCACCGTGGTACCGCTCACGGCTCCCGACACGCGAATGCCTGAGAACAGACATGTTCCCCCACAGTAGACCACTCCGGTGAATGACGAACCTGTCTGAGTCAGAGCGGCAGTTGCGTTGACCTGAGAGTGGAAGTAATACCCATCTGGAATCAGGATTGATCCGCTCCAGCTCCCGGTCATATTGGTGTCAACTACAGGCGGCGGCGGTGCTGCTGATGGCCGTTCGGTCGGCGCAGTCGGCGAGCGGTCACACGTGGTCAGTGCGGCAACCGCGAGTGCAGCGAACGCCGTGATGATGAGTGCAGTCGTGCGCATCATGGCCCTCCCGCGCGGGCCTTGCCACCCTGGTCGCTCGCCGAGGTCGCCACCGCACTCTGGATAATCTCGCCGGAGGTCGGAATCGGACTGGACTGCTAGAATTCGGCCTACACCCACGATGTCCGATCCCGGAGTCGTGCCCGATTCGTCATCGCCGCCGGCTGCGGTCGAAACGACCCTCCAGCTCTTGGCGCGCGCGCGGCAAGGCGACCATGCGGCGATCGAGCGCCTTTTCGCCCGCCACCTCCAACCCCTGCAGCGCTTTGCCCGGGGCCGGCTGCCCGGATGGGCGCGTGGACCGAGCGACACCGACGACCTTGTCCAGGATGCCCTCCTCCAGACGTTAAAGCGATTGGACACCTTCGAGTCGCGCCACCCGGGTGCGCTCCAGGCGTATTTGCGTCAGGCGGTCATGAATCGCCTGCGCGACGAGCTACGCCGCCATGCCCGCGGCCCGAGCCGCGTGGACCTGGACGACGCGGCTCTTTCCGAACGGTCGTGGCTCGAGGAGACCGTCGGCCTGGAGACGATTACCGCGTACGAAGAGGCGCTGAGGCAGTTGAAACCAGAGGAACGTGAGGCCGTCATCGGGCGCGTAGAGCTAGGGTTGACTTACGACGAGCTTGCGCTTGCGTTGGAAAAGCCAACCGCCGATGCCGCCCGCAAGGCGGCCCAACGGGCTCTCGTTCACCTCGCCCAGGAGATGGAGCGTGAGCGGTAACGGCGGTCTCGCGTTGACGGAGTTGGCGGGCGCGATCCTCGATGGCTCGCCAATCGACTGGGAGACCGCCGATTCGGACGCTGCGCCTGAGGACCGGCCCGTCGTGCGCCGTTTGAAATCGATCGCGGCGATTGCAAGGGCGCATCACGGTGGCGAGCCCGAGACCTGGGGATCGCTGCGCCTGCTCGAACCGCTCGGCCGAGGGGCATTCGGCGACGTCTATCGCGCGTGGGACTGGCGTCTTGATCGCCAGGTCGCGCTCAAGCTGCTGGCGGCCGATCCGTCGTCGTCCAACCAGCTTGGCGCTTCGATCATCGAAGAAGGGCGGTTGCTCGCTCGCGTCCGACATCCGAACGTCGTCACCATCTACGGCGCCGAGCGGATCGACGGTCGCGTCGGCTTGTGGATGGAATACATCGACGGCCGCACGCTGCATCAACTGGTCGTCGAGGATGGCCGGCCCTTTTCGCCTCGTGAGGTCGCGGCGATCGGGCAGGCGCTCTGCGGCGCTGTCGCGGCCGTTCTGCCGCCGGGCTGCTTCATCGCGACATCAAGGCGCAGAACGTGATGATGGCTCGCGACGGCCGGGTGGTCTTGATGGATTTCGGTTCCGGCCGCGATCGCGGCGGGACATCCGAGGCCGCTCTGGCCGGCACGCCCCTGTACCTCGCTCCCGAGGTGTTGTCGGGCGGCAGCCCTCCCTCCGTTCAATCCGACATCTACAGCACAGGGGTCCTGTTGTTTTTTCTCCTCACCGGCACTTACCCGGTAACGGGTGCGGATCTCGCGGCTCTTCGCCACGGGCACGAGCGCGGCGAACGGCGCTCGTTGAAGACCGTGGCTCCCAAGGTGCCGCGTCGGCTACGCCTGGCAGTCGAGCACGCGATCGATCCACGCGCCAAGCGACGTCACGAGAGTGCCGATGCGTTGAGCGCGGATCTGGCAGCGTTAATAACGCGACCGAGACTCGTTCGCCTGGCATCCGTAGCCGGCGCGGCGGTTGTCGTCATGCTGTTGGCCGGACTGGGCTGGGAAGCAGCGGGCCGGCAGATGGGATTCTCGCGCACGCCCACGCTGCTACTTAAGGATTTCGCCGAATTCGCCCTTGGCGGAGCGGCGGGTGTGAGTCCGGTTCAGCAACCCATCCTCGCCGTGTTGCCCTTCAAGAACCTGAGTGTCGAGCCTGACAGCGATTACTTCGTCGATGGGCTGACTGGCGAAATCATTCGGCACCTTGGCGTCATTCAAGGACTACAGGTACGCTCCCGCACGTCCTCGTTTGCGTTCAAGGATCAGCCGCGCGATCTCCGCTCCATTGGGGAGCAACTGGGCGTCAACCTCGTCGTCGAGGGTTCAGTCCTTCGATCGGGCACAAAGCTGCGGATTCACGCCCAACTGGTCCAAGTCGCGGGTGGCATCCCGCTGTGGGCCGATCAGTTCGATCGGGAACTCGAAGATATCTTTTCGATTCAAGTGGAAATCTCGCGTGCGATCGTCAATGAGCTCCGACTGACGTTGGACCCGCGCCGACAACCCCACGGCGCCAATCTGGACGCGTACGATCTCTATCTGAGGGCGCGTGCGCTGGTCGATCGTCGAGGCCCGGCGAACGCGCAGCAGGCCGCTGAAATGTTCGCACGAATCGCAGCCATGGATTCAGGATTCGCGCCCGCTTATGCGGGCCTCGCCAACGCCTACGCGTTCATGTCGTTCCCTTTCCAGGGGATCGCGTTCGAGCGGGCGTATCCGATCATGCGACCAGCGGCCGCCAAGGCCCTGCAGCTCGATCCAAACCTCGCCGAAGGACATGCGGCAATGGGTTGGGTCTACTCGTACGAGCGCGAGTGGGCAAACGCAGAGAAGTCGTTCCAGCAGTCGATACGCCTGAACCCAAGTCTGAGCCAAAGCTACACCAGCTACTCCGTCTCCACGGTGCAGCCACTCGGCAAATACGACGATGCGTTGCAGCTGCTGCAGGTCGCGTCGCAAAACGATCCGCTTTCTCTGGACGTGCAACGGGAGATCGGTCAGGTGCAGTTGTTCGCCGGACGGTATGCGGAGGCTGTTGACACCCTCCAGCGCGTGCATCAAGTCGATCCCGGGTTTCCTATTCTGGAAACGTATCTCGCGAGGGCGCTGATCTTCGACGGCAACGTGGAGCAGGGGCTCGCTCTGTTGTCGAAAGGCGCGCCGTGGCTGGCCCATGCCTACGTAATGACCGGCAGACGACGAGAGGCGGAAAAGCTTGCCGTGGAGTGGAAGGACTATCCGTTCCGCCTGACCGTCATTGAGGCTGCCCTTGGGCATACAGACCGAGCCATCGACGCGTTGGAGCGGGCGGCGGTCAGCGAGCCGCACCGCATGGGACGGCTGTTGATCGAACCCGAATGGCGGGGCTTCGTGACCACCCGCGCGTTGTAGCGCTGTGCAAGAAGTTCAACCTGCCCTGACGTGCACGATTCCGCGTGACACGCGTGCGCCCGCGCCCCGTGCCCTATGCCCTGCGCCCTGTGCCCTATGCCCTATGCCCTAATCCCTGTGCCCTGCCCCGTGCCCTCTGCCCTAATCCGTGTGCCCTGCGCCCTGTGCCCTTGCCCTAGAATGACCCATGCGCGCATGGATGGTCGTTGTCGCTCTTTCGCTCGTGGCTGGCGTGGAGCAGAAACCGCCGCTACCCAAGCCGGCGGCACCAGTCCCCGCGCCATTCGTCAACCCATACAGCCCGGACGAACTGCGCAACAAACAAGCGGTCATCGAAACGCCCTCGGGAACGATCGTCCTCGACTTGCTCGCCGATCGCGCGCCAATGCACGTCGCGCACTTCATCAAGACTGCACGTGACGGCGACTACGATGGCACCGTCTTCCATCGGGTGGTCCGTCAGGGCATCATCCAGGGCGGCGACCCGCTGTCCAAGGACCCCGATGCCAAGAGTCGCTATGGCACGGGCGGCCTGAATCGCTTGAAGCCCGAAATCAACGAGGAGAAACACACGCGCGGTGCGGTCTCTGCGGTCCTGGTCCCGAATCGTCCTGACAGCGCGGGCGCGCAGTTTTTCATCTGCATTGCCGACCAGCCATCACTCGACGGCAAATACACGGTGTTCGCACGGGTCGTAGAGGGCATCGTCGTCGCGGCAAAGTTGTCGGAGGCGGCGGTGGACGACAAGGGACTGGTCGTCGATCGCCTCGTCATGACGCAACGTCTCGATCCGCGACAAGCCGGCGCCGACGCCCGAGCCGTTTTCGACTGAAACCGTCGCCGGCCTGGCGCAGTACGGCGCTGTGCTCGAAACGTCGCTCGGCGAGATCACCCTCGCATTCACGCCCGACAAGGCACCCGAGCACGTGCGCAACTTCTTGCGGCTCGCGTCAGCCGGTGTGTACGACGGCACCAGTTGGCATCGGGTCGTGAAGGGATTTGTCGTGCAGACCGGGCACATGCCGACGCGCAAAGAGCCGCTGGCCGAAGCGCAACAACGTCTCGTGCGCGATCTGAAAGCCGAGTTCAACGATCAATTGCACGACCTGGGAACGGTCTCGATGGCGCGTCTTGCCGAGCCCGACACGGCGAACACGTCGTTCTTCATCGTGACCGCCCGCGCGCAGATGCTCGACCACAAGTACACGGTGTTCGGCCGAGTGGAGAGCGGGCTCGACGTGGTGCAGAAGATCGAGGCCGCGGCCGTCAACGGCGAAACGCCGATCGAACGGATCGAGTTGCGGCGGTTCGGGTGGTCAGGCGGTAGCAGCGCTCGCCGCTCGAGACCTGCCGCCTCGTCGGCGGCCGTACGTCTTACGGCGAGGCCGAACGGCCGAGCCCCGACGAGGCGCGAAGCGCCGAGTCCAATGATGCGAGCCGAAGGCGAGCGGTCCACGAGCGAAGCGAGTCTTGCTTCACCCGAGCGGAAGCTGCGGATCCTCGCCGCGCGGTGTGCGTCGAGTTTTGGGGAGGTCGGACGTTTCCAGACCGTGGACACTCACCCCCAGGAGCCGGATTGGCCGCCGCCCCGCCTCGGTCTTATCGAGCAGCGCGCACGCGCGCGACGCAATCGCATCGGCGTCGCGAGTCGGGTGCGGGTGGCTGTGACTGCGCGTGATGGTCGTGAAGTCCTCGTAGCGGACCTTGATCACGACGGTCCGCGCGAACTGCGCGTGACGATCCAGCCAGCGCGCGATGTCGCGCGCGATGCCGTCGATCTCTTCGCGAATCCGAGCCAGATCCGTGAGGTCCTTCTCATAGGTACATTCCGAGCCGCACGACTTGCGTTCCTGGTTGGGCTGAACGAGCCGGTCGTCCTTGCCGACCGCGAGGTCTCGCAACCACTCTGCCGAACTGCCGACAATCTGGCGCAGCTCGTCGACTGATTTGGCGCGGACGTCCACGAGCCTGTTGATGCCCTGCGCGCGCAGCCGTTCGGCGGTCTTGGGCCCCACACCCCACAGTGCATCCACCGGCAGGCCTTGGAGGAAGGACTCTATCCGCTCGGGCGCAATCACGGTGAGGCCATCAGGTTTCTTCCAGCCAGACGCGATCTTCGCCAGAAATTTGTTCGGCGCCACGCCTGCCGATGCCGTCAGGCCAGTGTCGTCGCGGATAGCTTGCTTGATACGCCGCGCTACGGTAACCCCTAACGCTTCGTTCCACGCGTTGGTCGTGACGTCGAGGTACGCCTCGTCCAACGACATCGGCTCGACGAGCGGGGTCACCGATCGGAAGATGTTGAAAACCTGCGCCGAGACCGCCTGGTACTTTTGAAAGTCTGGGCGCACGATGATGAGCGATGGACAGAGCCTCACCGCGCGCGACATCGGTAGTGCCGAGCGAACGCCAAATGCGCGCGCCTCGTAGCTCGCAGCCGCCACCACGCCTCGCTTGGTCGGGTCGCCGCCGACCACGACCGGCTTGCCGCGGATCGCGGGATTGTCGCGCTGTTCCACCGACGCGTAGAACGCGTCCATGTCGATGTGAAGAATGCGTCTCAAAGCAGTGGCCAGTGGTCAGTGGTCGTAGTGGTCCGACAGTGGTCAGTGGCCAGTGGTCAGTGGTCCGTGGCAGTGGTCAGTGGCCAGTCATCAGAAGGTTATCGTCGTTTCGGCACCGGCCACCGGCCACCGCCACCGGCCACCGCCGGCCACCGGCCACGGCTACCGGCCACCGTCAGACTCCAGTACTCCCAAACCCCCCGCGCGAGGGGGCCGTCGCGGCGACCTCCTCCCATTCAACGCGGGGCGCGGGCAGGACAATGCCTTGTGCGATGCGGGCGCCGCGCTCGAGGTTGACCGTCTGGTCGGTGACGTTGAGAACCTGAATCTTTACCTCGTCTGTGGGTCCGCAATAATCAGAGTCGATCACGCCGACCGCGTTGGCAACAATCAACCCGCGTTTGAAGGGCGTACTGCTCCTCGCGATGACGGCCAGAAAATAACCGTCGGGCACATGGATGACCAAGCCGGTCCCGACGAGTCGGATCTGTCCGGGTGGAATCTCGCAGTCCTCGCCAGCGGCCAAGTCGAACGCCGCGGCGCCCGCGCTGCTGTAGGCCGGCAGCGACACGGAGGCATTTAGACGGGTCAGGCGAATGCGCATGGGAGAATACTAGCGAAGGTGCCTGGTGCCGGAGGTGCCTAGGTGCCGATGGTGCGGTGCGTAGGGTGCGTAGGGTGCGGAAGGCGCGGAGGTGTTTTAGTGCCTGAAGTGCGCCAGGAGGAGCAATGCGCGAGCGAGTGATTCGTCGGCTTTCCGTTTTCGTGTTAGGGGCAGCTGTTCTCGCCGTGCCGGTGACCACGTGGGCACAGCCAGCCGCTGCGCCAGCACAACCGGCGCTGTCACTTGATCAGCCGTTGCCCGTCGACGCGTCGGTGCGCACCGGGCAACTCGCGAGTGGCCTGCGCTATTACCTCCGCCGCAATGGACGGCCGGTGAACCGGGTCTCGATGCGGTTGGCGGTCAATGTTGGCTCGATCCACGAAGAGGACGATCAGCGAGGGCTGGCGCACTTCCTCGAGCACATGGCGTTCAACGGCACCCAGAACTTCAAGCCGGGTGAGCTGATCACGTTTCTCGAGACGATCGGCGCGCGATTTGGCCCGCACGTCAACGCCTACACGTCATTCGATGAGACCGTCTACATGCTCGACGTGCCCAGCGACAAGCCGGGCTACGTCGATCGCGGCCTGCTGGCGCTCCACGACTTCGCCGCCGGGATGAATTTGGCGGCCGACGAAATCGAAAAGGAGCGTGGGGTCGTCATCGAGGAATGGCGCGGCCGATTAGGCGCGGGCTCGCGTCTCACCGACAGGCAGCTGCCGGTGCTGCTCTCGAAGTCGCGATATGCCGAGCGTCTGCCGATTGGGACGCCCGAAATCCTCAAATCGTTTCCGCGTCAGCGCCTCGTCGATTTCTACCAGCGCTGGTACCGACCCGATCAGATGGCGGTCGTTATCGTGGGGGATATCGACCTTGCCGAAGCGCAGAAGATGGTGCAGTTGCGGTTCGGGTCGATTCCTGCAGCGAAAGGTGCGCTGGAAGCGGTCGATCGAACCGTCCCGCCGCACAAGGAGACCCTGTTCTCGATTGCCACGCGATCCAGAAGCGCAGGGGTCGTCGGCGGCTCTGGCGCACAAACGGCCCGTCGAGGTCGAGGCCACGGTTGGCGACTATCGGCGATCGTTGATTCAACAACTCGCCACCCAAATGCTCAACCTGCGACTGCGCGAAATCGCGCGACGCCAGAATGCGCCGTTCCTCGCGGCCGAAGCCGGCGGATCGGGGCTGGGCCGTTCCGTCGAGCTGTACGAGGTTGGTGCCGCGGTTCAAGAAGGAGGCATCGCCGCCGGTCTCGAAGCAATCATCCTCGAGACGCGTCGCATGCAACAGTTTGGTTTTGGGGCTGACGAGCTCGAACGCGCTCGCGCCGGGTTGCTCGCGCAGTACCAGAGAGCCTTGAAGGAACGGGACACAACCGAAAACCCGAGCTATGCGAACGAGTATGTGCGGGCGTTCCTCGAGCGCGAGCCGATTCCAGGAATCGAGTTCGAGCACAAAGTCGCAGCCACCTTCTTACCGACCGTGACCCTGGCCGAGGTCATGACCGAGGCGCGCAAGCTGGTTCACGACGACAACCGGGTCGTGGTGGTCGTGGCACCAGAGAAGAAGGAGTCACCAATCCCAACTGAGGCGGCGCTGCGGACGGCAATGGCCAAAGCGGAAAAAGCGCCGATCGAAGCGTACACCGATGCCCTGGCGGGACGCGACCTGGTGGAAAAGCCGCCGGCGCCGGGCAAGGTGACCGCGCGGCGCGCGGTGGCCGAGGTCGGTGCGACCGTCCTCACGCTGTCCAACGGCGTCGAGGTGTGGTTGAAGCCGACCGACTTCAAGAACGACCAGGTCCTCATCAGCGCGTACGCACGTGGCGGATCGTCAGTCGCGACCGCAGCCGATTATCACGAAGCCAGCCTGGCCACGTCGCTGGTAGGCATGGGGGGCCTCGGCGGGCTGAATCCGGTCGAGCTCAGTAAGTTGACGTCCGGCAAGATCGCACAGGTTTCGCCGACGATTGGCAATTATACGCATGGCATCAATGGCCAGGCGTCGCCCCGTGATCTCGAGACCGCATTCAAGCTGAATTACCTGGTCTTTACCGCGCCCAATCTGACCCGCGAGGCGTTCGAGCTGATGAAGCGACGGTTATCGAGTGTGCTCGAGAATCAGGCGCAGAATCCCACCCACGTGTTCAACGAAAAAGTCGATCTGGTCAACACGACCAACCATTACAGTGCCGCGGCGCTGAAAGTCGCCGACATCCAGGCGCTCGATCTCGAAGCGATGCAGCGTATCTACCGCGAACGCTTCAGCAACGCAGCGGACTTTACCTACTTCATCGTTGGCACGTTCACGGTCGAAGGAATCACGCCGCTGCTCGAGCAGTGGGTGGCCACGTTGCCCTCGTCCGGCAAGAGAACGTCGACGTTCAAGGATACGGGCGTGCGCTTTCCCGAGCGGGCGGTGAAGGAAGAAGTGCTCAAGGGCCGCGAGCCGCGCGGGCAGACGGTGATGTCGTTTTTCGCCGACACCAAGCTCGACGAGCTGGAAATGCACCGCGCTCGATCGGCCGCGTCGCTCTTGAGCATCCGGCTGCGCGATATCTTGCGGGAGGAACTGGGCGGCACGTACGGCGTCAATGTCGCGTACGACAACTCGTTGCCGCAGCCGGGCTACGGCTCGATGACGGTGCAGTTCGGCAGCGACCCCGCCAACATCGAGAAGCTCTCGGGCGAAGTGCTCAAGGAGATCGAACGTCTCAAGAGCCAGGGGCCCAGCGCGGACGATGTGGCGCGGGTCCAGGAACTCGAGCGGCGCGACCTCGAGACGGCCTCGCGACAGAACTGGTACTGGCTGGGCTCACTGCAGACGGTCCACATGCTGGGTTGGGATCCGCGGAGCATCAGCCGGCGCGAGGAGCGCATTCAGAAGCTGACTCCGCAAGTGTTGCACGAGACGTTCAAGCGGTACTTCCCGACCGATCGCTACACGATCGTGACGCTGAAGCCCGAAAGCGCACCCTAGGCAAAGTTCCTAGGTTCCACGGTTCCCTGACTCTAAGCCGCTTCTGATATCCTTCGAAGGTTTATGGCACCGCAGTACGTTTTCACCATGAAGGGTCTCGGGAAGACTCATCCTCCCGACACCGTCGTCCTCAAGGACATCTGGCTCTCATTTCTGCCCGGCGCGAAGATCGGCGTGCTTGGCGCCAACGGAGCGGGGAAGTCGACGCTCCTCAAGATCATGGCCGGCATCGAGCCGCACTTCAGCGGTGAAGCCTTTCCTGGCGAAGGAGTGACGGTCGGCTATCTGCCGCAGGAACCGGTACTCAATCCCGACAAAGACGTGAAGGGCAACGTCGAAGAGGGAGTGGCGTCGATTCGGTCACTCCTCGATCGGTACGACGCCGTCAATATCAAGCTCGGCGAAGACCTGTCGCCCGAGGAGATGGAGAAGGTCCTCGACGAGCAATCGCGCTTGCAGGATCAGATTGAAGCAGCGAATGCCTGGGATCTCGACTCGCGCCTCGAAATGGCGATGGACGCCCTGCGTTTGCCGCCGGCCGACGCAGCGGTCGCGACGCTCTCTGGTGGCGAGCGTCGTCGCGTCGCCCTGTGTCGGCTTCTGCTGCTGTCTCCGGATCTGCTGCTCCTCGACGAGCCGACCAACCACCTCGATGCGGAGTCGGTTGCGTGGCTCGAGCGATTCCTCAAGGATTACCCGGGTACGGTCGTCGCGGTCACGCACGATCGCTACTTTCTCGATAACGTGGCCGGCTGGATTCTGGAGCTCGATCGCTCGACGGGATATCCGTACGAAGGCAACTACACGGGCTGGCTCGAACAGAAAAAGTCTCGTCTTGCCAATGAGGAAAAGGCCGAATCCAAACGGCAACGAACGCTGCAGCGTGAACTCGACTGGATTCGGATGTCGCCGCGCGCTCGTCAGGCCAAGGGCAAAGCGCGTCTCAATGCCTACGAGCAACTGCTGGCCGAAGACACCGCCCAGACGATCGACGCGGTGGAGATCTACATTCCACCGGGTCCGCGACTCGGTGACATCGTGGTCGAAGCACGGAGCCTTCGTAAGGCGTACGGCGACCTCGTGCTGTTCGACGACCTGACATTCACGCTGCCTCGAGGTGGCATTGTCGGCGTCATTGGTCCGAACGGGGCGGGCAAGACCACGACGTTCCGGCTGATCACGGGAGAAGAAAAGGCTGACGGTGGCACGCTGCGGCTGGGCGAGACCGTCCAGGTCGGCTACGTCGATCAGTCGCGCGACGCGTTACAAGCGAACAAGACGGTTTGGGAGGAGATCTCGGGCGGCGAAGACGAGATCGTGATGGGGAAACGCACGGTCCCGTCGCGCGCCTACGTGTCGTGGTTCAATTTCAAGGGCGCCACGCAGCAGCGCAAGGTGGGCGCACTCTCGGGCGGTGAACGAAACCGCCTGCATCTCGCCAAGTTGCTCCGGACCGGCTGCAACCTGCTCCTGCTCGACGAGCCGACCAACGACCTCGACGTCGACACGCTGCGCGCGCTCGAAGAGGCGCTGTTGAACTTCGCCGGGTGCGCCGTCGTCATCAGCCACGACCGCTGGTTCCTCGACCGCATCGCCACGCACATTCTTGCGTTCGAAGGCGATTCGGAGGCCGTCTGGTTCGAGGGCAACTACCAGGACTACGAGGCGGATCGGAAGCGTCGTCTCGGCGCCGCTGCCGATCAACCACATCGCATCAAGTACCGGAAACTCACCCGCAGTTGAAGTGGGCCGCGGCCCACGGGAGGCTCAGATGAATGCTGATCAGGCGAAGATCTTCGCCCAGAGTGTTGGAACGCAGTTGCAGCACGAGTGGATGACGACCTACAAGGTGATTTCGGCCGTTCCGGAGGGAAAACGCGATTACAAACCGGAGCCAAACTCCCGAAGCGCGTGGGACCTGGCCACGCACATCGCGGGCGCGGATGTCTGGTTCCTCGACGGCGTGATCAACGGCGAATTCAGCAAGCCCAGCGAGACGGCTCCGGCGCCGACGGTGGCGGGCGTCGCGGATTGGTACAAGAAGGAGTTTCCCAATCGTCTCGAGCGCGCGCTCGCGCTCGACGGCCACAAGCTGACCCAGATGGTGGATTTCTTCGGGATGAAGATGCCGGCCGTCCAGTACATGATGTTCGCGCTCGTCCATATGGTCCACCACCGCGGGCAGCTCGCCACGTATCTGCGCCCGATGGGCGGCAAGGTGCCCGCCATTTACGGTGGGAGCTTCGACGAGGCGTGGCAGGGGCCGACGGAACCCAGCGCATAGCCGTCCGTGTTTCCCGACCTTCGAACGTTTCTCGATCGCCTTCGCCGTGACAACGATCTCGTCGAAGTCAGCGGCCGCTGTTGACGCAAACCTCGAGGTCGCCGAAATCCATCGCCGGGTCATCGCAGCAGGTGGCCCGGCGCTCCTTTTTTCCAACGTCACTGGATCAGGCTTCCCGCTCGTCACCAACCTGTTTGGGACGCCGCGACGGGCCGAGCTTGCCTTTGGCGAGCGGCCACTCCGGCTGATCAGGCGGCTCGTTGATCTTGCCGAGACGCTCCTCCCGCCAACGCCCGCCAAGCTGTGGGCGGCGCGCGACGTCGCCTTCGAGCTGGCGCGCGTGGGATCGCGGCAGCAGGCCGGCGGACCCGTGCTGGATGTGGTGACGTCGGAGGTTCGGCTCGATCGTCTGCCGATCGTGACGTGCTGGCCCGAGGACGGGGGGCCGTTCATCACCTTCCCGCTCGTCTATACGACGCATCCGGCACGACCCGGCCACAACCTCGGGATGTATCGCCTGCACGTCTACGACCGGCAGTCGACCGGCATGCATTGGCAAATCGGGAAGGGGGGCGGTTTTCACTATGCCGTCGCAGAGGCGCAGGACGCCGCCCTGCCGGCGACGGTTTTTCTCGGCGGGCCGCCCGCGCTCATCCTTTCGGCGATTGCTCCACTTCCCGAGAACGTGCCGGAATTGATGCTGGGGTCGCTCATCGCGGGCGCCAAGCTGCCACAGGTCGCTGCCCCCAACGGCCATCCTCATCCCCTCATCGCCTCGGCGGAGTTTGCGCTGATGGGCCAGGTGCCGCCACGAACACGCCGGCCCGAAGGGCCTTTCGGGGATCACTACGGCTACTACTCTTTGCGGCACGACTATCCCGTGTTCCAGGTCGCGCAAGTAGCGCATCGACGCGATGCGATCTATCCCGCCACCGTCGTGGGCAAGCCGCGACAGGAGGACTTCTTCATCGGCGACCTGCTGCAAGACCTGCTTTCGCCGCTCTTCCCGCTGGTGATGCCGGCCGTCGAACGCCTCTGGTCCTACGGTGAAACGGGCTACCACTCGCTGGCTGCCGCGGTCGTCAAGCAGCGTTACAAGCGAGAGGCGATGGCGAGCGCATTCCGTATCCTCGGTGAGGGGCAGTTGTCGTTGACGAAGTTCTTGCTCCTAACCGATCGGCTAGTGGATCTGAAAGACTTTCGTGCCACCCTGGAGCACATCCTGGCTCGCACGCGACCTGAGACGGATCTATACGTGCTCTCGAACCTCTCGATGGACACGCTCGACTACACCGGCCCGGTAGTCAATGAAGGCTCCAAGGGCGTGTGGCTGGGATTGGGCGATCCCATTCGCGCATTGCCGCGCGAATTCCGCGGTGATCCTGATCCGCCCGCCGAAGTCTCCGAGGTGCGTGTCTTTTGCGGCGGGTGCCTGGTTGTTCGTGCCAGCCGTTACGTCGAGGACGTCACGGCGCCCTCGAGACTTGCCGCGCACCCGGCCTTCAAAGACTGGCCGTTAGTCGGTACTGAGTGACGAACCACAGCGAGCGACTCGGAGCGTCATGAACTTTTTGTGGACGACGTTCACGCGGTTCGAGCCGGCGGCCGACATCCACGCTGCCAGTCGGACGATTGTGCGCAATCACATCGCGTATGCCGCGCCAATCGTGATCGACGCGCGGATGAAGCCGTGGTATCCGAAAGAGGTCAGCTGCCGCGACGATATCGCGCACCGTGTGTCGAATCGGTGGAAGGAGTACTTCCCAGGTCGAGTGGTCGAAATGGGAAATTCGGAGCGCGGGCATTTGGACTAGCCACCTCAGTGGTCAGTGATCAGTGGCCAGTGATCATTGGTCGGCGATCAGGGCACACTGATCACCGGCCACTGGCCACCGGCCACTGACTGGCCACCGATCACTGGTCACTGACCGCTGACCACTGGCGTGGGATAATCGCTGGGTGAGTGAGTTGAGACCGAATGAAACTACGACCACTGACGGTATTTCCGTGCAAGTAAAAACCATGTTCCTGCCAGCCAGCAGTTCGCCTCGCGAGAACCAGTTCTTGTTCGCCTACACGATCAAGATCTCGAACATCGGTGCGCAAACCGCCCAGCTTCTCAGTCGCCACTGGATCATCACGGATGCCGACGGTAAGGTGAAGGAAGTGCGGGGGCCGGGCGTGGTCGGGGATCAACCCGTGCTCGAGCCCGGCACGAGCTACGAATACACCAGCTACTGTCCGCTCGAGACCAATGTCGGCTCGATGCAGGGCAGCTACACAATGCTGCGGCCAGACGGCGAGTTGTTCGAGGCGCAAATCGCGCCCTTCACGCTGGCCGTTCCAAACGCCCTCAACTAACAACATGGTTCCAAAGTTCCAAAGTTCCAAAGTTCCAAAATCCAGGGTTCCAGGGTTCCAAGGTTCTGTTTGCAGACTGGAAGGGTCGACTTTGAAGACTGAACCGTGGAACTTGGAACCCTGGAACCCTGGAACCTTGGAACCTTGGAACCTTGGAACCTTGGAACCTTGGAACCCAGAAGAATGTTGAGATCTTCCACTCCAAGCATGCGGCGGGCCGAGCGATCCTCGGGTCGCGGCGCGGTCCACCGTTCGGCGGACGATGCCGCGGCCGGCAAGAAAAAGGTCTCGGCATCCGCCGCCTGGCGCGAGGCGCGGGACCTGGTCGCTGCACATCGCAACCGGCTGATCCTTGGTCTGGTCTTGATGCTGATCAGTCGACTTTCGGGTCTGGTTCTGCCGGCTTCTTCCAAGTATCTGGTCGACGAAGTGATCGGCAAGGGTCGTCACGATCTCTTGATGCCGATTGCCATCGCCGGCGGGTTGGCGACGGCAGTTCAGGCGATCACGTCCTTCATCAACTCCCAGATCCTTGGTGTTGCGGCGCAGCGTGCCATCACCGAGATGCGCAAGCGCGTCCAGGCGCGCGTGATGCGTCTCCCGGTTCGCTATTTCGACTCGACGCAGAGCGGAGTGTTGCTTTCGCGCATCATGAGCGATGCCGACGGCATTAGAAACCTGGTGGGCACCGGGCTCGTGCAGCTCGTGGGTGGCATCGTGACCGCGGTGCTCGGACTCGGCGTGCTGTTCTATCTCAACTGGCGTTTGACCATTGTCACGATCGTCGTCCTGGCGTTGTTTGGCGTCGGCATGTCCTACGCCTTCCGCACGTTGCGTCCCCTGTTTCGTGAGCGCGGCAAGATCAATGCGGAGGTGACGGGGCGCCTCACCGAGGCGCTGGGCGGCATTCGCATCGTGAAGAGCTATACCGCGGAGAAGCGCGAGGAGATCGTGTTCGCCAAGGGCGCTCACCGGCTGCTCCGGAACGTGGCGAAGTCGATGACGGGCGTCTCCGCGACCACGGCTGGCAGCACGGTGATTATCGGCATCGTCGGCATCATCATGATTTGGCTCGGCGGTCGCGACATTCTCGCCGGTCGCATGACGCTGGGCGACTTCATCATGTATATCTTTTTCGTCGGCTTGGTGGCCGCGCCCATGGTGTCGATTGCGTCGATTGGTACGCAGATCACCGAGGCATTTGCGGGGCTGGACCGCATCCGCGAGATTCTCGACACCGCCACCGAAGACGACGTGGACGCGGACAAAGCGCGCCTCGACCGCATTCGTGGCGAGATCAGGTTCGAGGAGGTGTGGTTCGAGTACAACGAGGGCGTCCCGGTCCTGAAGGGCGTCAGCTTTCACGCACCCGCGGGCACGACGACGGCTCTGGTCGGATCGAGCGGCTCGGGGAAGAGCACGCTCATCAGCCTGGTGATGGCGTTCAACCGTCCGCAGCAGGGTCGCATCCTGGTCGATGGCCGTGACCTGGCGACGGTCCCACTCCACGATTACCGGGAACAGTTGGCCTCGGTGCTCCAGGAGAACTTCCTGTTCGATGGCACGATCACCGAGAACATCGGCTACGCCAATCCGTCGGCCAGCAGTGATGAGATCAAGGCGGCCGCTCGCATCGCTCACTGCGAGGAGTTCATCCTCAAATTCCCTGATGGCTACGACACCATCGTCGGCGAGCGCGGCATCAAGCTGTCGGGCGGCCAACGGCAGCGCGTTTCAATTGCGCGAGCGATCCTGGCCAACCCCCGGGTCCTGATTCTCGATGAAGCGACGTCCAGCCTCGATTCTGAAAGCGAGGAGATGATTCAGGACGGGCTCCGCAGTCTGCGTGAAGGACGGACGTCGTTCGTGATTGCCCACCGCCTGTCAACCATTCGCAGCGCCGACCAGATCCTCGTGCTCGAGGGAGGCGCGATCGTCGAGCGTGGAACCCACGCCGAACTGCTGGCGTTGAATGGCCGCTATCGCCAGCTGCACGACAAGCAATACAAGCTCGAAAGCGACCGCTTCATCAATCCGGGTGAGGACTTCACGCCCGAACCGCCGAAGGCGGCGCCACTAAAGGCGGTGTCGTCGCAATTGTAAAAACGCTGGTTCTGGACGAAGGTTCTCTACGACGGTTCTCTACGGTGGTTCGACGATGGTTCTCGATCGGCGGTTCTGGACGGCGGTTCTGGACGAGCAGTTCTGCACGGCGGTTCTGGACGACGGTTCTGAACGGCGGTTCGACGATGGTTCTCGAAGCATGTTCTACGTCTGGGCAGAACCTTCGTGCGGAACCGTTGTGGAGAACCGTTGTGGAGAACCGTTCGTGCAGAACCCCCGTTGAACGACCGTTACAACCAAATCGCCGAGACGAACAGAATCATCAGCCCGGTGACGAGCATCGTCATCACGCGCAGGCCTGCGAAGAGCCGGTGCAACGCGGCGCGTTTGACGTTGCTCTTCAGACACAAGCTGTGGTGCTGGACGGCCAGCTCCGCGTTGAGTTGGTCGAGTTGGACGTCCTGCCACGCCTGGCGGTGGTGCAAGACGTCGCGCGCGATCACGTCTTCGTAGTAGCGGATACCGATCGGCGCATCGTCTCGCTCTGTGGCCCAGTTCTCGAGCCGCGGTCGAAACTTGCCGGGCCGCAGCGCTTCGATCGCCTGGAACAGGAAGTACACAGCCGTCACGGCGTATATGCCGAGCAGGACTGCGGCGCTGACGCGGACGACACCGACGAGTGCACCAACGACCTCGGGCCGGCTGGCCGCGATAACCACGAACGCGTTCAGAGTCCCCATCACCAGCAGCGCGAAGCGGGCTTCGCGGTTGCCGATGCCGATGACCTCGTAGACTTCGTCCATCGCATCGTTCAGCGCCTTGTACTGCTCCCACGGGCTGAGTGGCCGTCGACCGTCCTGCGAGGGCTGCTTACGGTCGTGCCTGGCGAGCTTCGAGTCGGGATTGAGCGCCAGCGGAGACGCCTCTTGAGGAGGTCTGAAGACCGACACGCTGTCGGTTCGACGCGGTTCCATCTTCCCCGTATCGGCGCGGTGGCGTGGCGCCGTTACTGGCGGGACGGAACCTTTGCCGCCTTGCTGCAGTATTCTGTTCTGCAGGGGGATAAACGCAGGGGTGGACAACAGCGAGATCCTTTCCATTTTCCTCCGCGGCGCGCTCGGTTCCCGGGGCCGCAAGCGCGCGCGCCGCGCGGCCAACTTTCTCAGCGGTAAAAAAGGTTTCCTGACGGCCAGCACGCTGCTCGGCGCGGCCGGGGTTGCCTGGGGAATCTACGACAGCCTCCAGACCAGGTGCGACGGGTGCGACGGGTGCGACAGGTGCGACGGGTGTGATGGGTGCGCCCGGTGCGCCCGGTGTGGCGGGTGCGGTGCTGCCGCCGCCAATTCCTGGTGTGGTTGTCACGACCGCGACGGCTCCGCTCTCGGCCGAAGATCGCGGCTTGCCGCTGGAGGTCCTTCGCGTCGTCCGCCTGGCGGTTTCGGCGGCGCGCGCCGATGGCGCGTTGCTGCCCGCCGAGCGGGCGCTCATTCTCAGTCACGCTCGCGAAGCCGGCGTCGAGACGACCGTCGAGGACGAGCTTGCGACCTCGCGACCGCTGGCTGAAATCGTGAGCGGTGTCACCGACGGCCAGAAGCGACGTGACCTCTACGTCCTCGCCTACACGATCATTCGCGCGGACGAAGACGTCACCGGTGCCGAGCGGGTCTATCTCGCGCAGCTCGCGCATCAACTTGGGTTGGATGCCGCGACGACCGCACAGCTCGAGCAAGACACGGCGTCGAGGATCGACGCGACTCCCGACACGCAGCCCTAAGGGCGAAGTTCCAAGGTTCCAAGGTTCCAGGGTTCCAAGGTTCCAGGGTTCCACACGTGCGCGCTGCCGAACCCTGGAACTTTGGAACCTTGGAACTTTGGAACCCTGGAGCCCAGGAACCCAGGATGAGGAGACTCGACAAATGTACGGATCACAGCAGTGGTATATGGCGATCGGTGGACACCAGGTTGGGCCGGTGACCCAGGACGAGATCATCGCGAATCTTCGCAATGGCAGCATCGATACCGAAACGCTGGTCTTCACGGCTGGTATGGCGAACTGGCAAAAAATCAAGGACGTTCCTGTGTTCGCGCCCTTCATCGGTGGAGCCGGGACAACGGCGGGCGGCGCCGCGCCACCGCCGCCAACCGCGCCTGGCCGTCGCGCCCACGACATCGACTTCGTGATCCACGGCAATGAGATGCAGTTCGTCGAGGTCGAGCTCGATCCGGGCGAGGCGGCAATCGCTGAAGCCGGCGTGATGATGTACATGACGCACGGGATCCAGCTCGAAACCATCTTTGGCGACGGCTCCAAACAGGCCAGTGGCGTGCTCGACGCTCTGTGGGGGGCTGGCAAGCGCATTCTGACGGGCGAGAGTTTGTTCATGACCGTGTTCACCAACTCCGGTCATGGCAAGCAGCGCGTGGCGTTCGGCGCGCCGTACCCGGGGAAGATCATCGCCATGGACCTCAAGGCGATCGGCGGGCACCTGGTCTGCCAGAAAGACTCGTTTCTGTGCGCGGCACGCGGCGTTTCAATCGGCATCGCGTTCCAGCGCAAGATCGGCGTCGGCTTGTTCGGTGGCGAAGGGTTCATCATGCAGAAGCTCGAGGGCGATGGCCTTTGCTTTGTCCACGCGGGCGGCACGATTCACCACGTGGACCTTGGCCCCGGCGAGACGTTGCGCGTCGACACGGGCTGCCTCGTCGCGCTGCAGCCCAGCGTCAACTACGACATCCAGTTCGTGGGCAAGATCAAGACCGCGCTGTTCGGCGGCGAAGGCATTTTCTTCGCGACGCTGACGGGCCCGGGCCGGGTGTGGCTGCAGTCGCTGCCCTTGAGCCGTATGGCCGATCGCATCTACAAGGCTGCTCCCCAAATCGGGCGGCGGAAGGAGGAAGGCTCGATCCTCGACCGCGTTGGCGGTCTCGGCGACCTCATCGACGGACGCTGACTTGAGTTAGCATCACGTCGAAGCGGAGGGTCGAATGTCTCGTGTCGTCAGCGTCCTGAGCGTGGTGTGTGTGCTCGTGGTGTCAACTGTGACCGCGACCCAGCTGCCACGGACGGCGTTTCCCGAGAAGCGGGGCTTTCAGAAATCCGACTTCCCGCGCGTCGTCAAGATTGCGGAGAACGTGTACGGCTACGAGGACTTCCACAACGCCGGCATGATGACGGTGAGCATGTTCGTCGTTGGTCGCGACGGCGTCATGCTCGTCGATGGGCAGGGGAGCCCCGCCGCGACGCAGCGCTTGCTGGAGGCCATCAACAAGACAGCGGGCAAACCCATCCGCTGGTATGTCGTCGGGTCCGACCACGGTGACCACACGGCCGGCAACGTCGTGTTGCCATCCGGAATCGCCTACCTCGTGCACCCAACGTCACGCGCGCAGCTCGAACGTGACGCGGCAAACGCGATGGCCGCAAACGAAAAGGCGGCCGCCGAGGCTGCCGCCAAGGGAGCGCCTGCGCCAACGCCGCGCGTGGTCGTGATACCTCCGACGGCGATGACTGGGGACAAACAAGTCGTCGATGTCGGCGGCATCGAAGCCCACGTGCTCTTCCTCGGGCGGGCCCACACTGGTGGCGACTTGATGGTCTACCTGCCCGCACAGAAGATCCTGTTCATGAGCGAGGCCTACCTCAATCGTGTGTTTCCTGCGATGCGGTCGGCGTATCCGTCTGATTGGGTGAAGACGCTCGATCGCGCCCTGGCGATGGACGTGACGATCTACGTGCCAGGGCACGGCTTTGTGGAAGAGGCCAGGGCCTCGCGCGAGGAGCTGATCGAGTATCAAAAGGCGCTGAAACATGTCATCGGAGAGGTCCAGCGGCTGCACAAGCTGGGATTGAGCCCGGAAGATGCAAGAAAGCAGGCCAATTGGGGTCCGTACAAGGAATGGATGCTGGCCGATCAGCAGGACCTCACGGCGATCCGCAAGGTCTACGAGGAAATCGAAGGAAAGCTGAAATGAGAGAGTTATCAGTTAGCAAAACTGATAACTGAGAACTGATAACTGACACGGTTATGGCTCAAACCTACGCGACCCACGCCCACCATCCCATTCCGACTTACATCGCATCCGTCTTCGCGCTGATCGCGATGATCGCGTCAATCGGTGCGTGGCTGTTTGGCTGGCTGACGATCCCCGTCAGCGTGGTCAGCCTGTCGTTCGCCGTGGCCGTTCTCGTCGCGATATCCCGGACCTATATCACCGCGCTGCAGGACCGCATCATCATGCTCGAGATGAAGATTCGGTGCGCCGAACGGCTGCCAGCCGGCAAATCCGGCCTTCTCGGCAAGTTGAGCCCGAAGCAAGTGGCTGCCCTGCGATTTGCGTCGGACGATGAGCTCGAAGCGTTGCTCGAGCGAAGCATCTCCGACAACCTGCCGCCGCGCCTCATCAAACAATCGATCAAGAACTGGCGTCCCGATTATCACCGGACCTAATCATTCAACGGCATCAGCCGCACGCGTGGAACACGAAGAGAAGCTCGAAATCCTGCAGTTGATCGAAGCGCACGAACGTACGCTGGCAATCTGCCGGGCGTGCGCTCAAACGGCGCGCGACCTCGCCCAGGAGGTCAAGCGAGGCGCAGCCCCGGACGCTGAGGCGCTGCGCCAGACGATTGAAGAATCCGAGCGCGTGCTCGCCGAGCTCGGTCGTATCGAGATTGCGATTGCCGAGATGAAGGCCGCGCTGTGGTGAAAGTGGTCTCGGGAAGGGACCGTCATCACGGGTCGCTTGCATGCGACACCAGCGTCGCGATTGCGTCGAGCACGGCCTGCGGCTGGTCTCGATGAGGGGAGTGTCCGCACTCCTTCAGAATCAACCGTGTCGTCGGTCCGGCAACCTGCCGCTCGATCGCGTCAATCTGGTTGAGTGTTCCGTATTCATCCAGGTCGCCCTGGATCAGCAAGGCGGGGCACGTCACGCGCGGTAGGTAGCTCTCGAGATTCCAGCGCCGAAACTGCGGATCCAGCCATACCTCGTTCCAGCCACGGAACGCGACGTCGACGTCACGGTGGTAGCGCGCCAGCCGCTCGCGCAGATTCGTGGTCTCCCAGTGGCGCTTCATACGCGCAATACTCGTCAGCGACACGTTTTCGACGAAGACATGGGGGGCTTCGAGGACGAGCGCCGACACCCTGGCCGGCGCTTCAGCTGCCGTGATCAGCGCAATCGATCCACCGTCGCTGTGACCGAACAGAATCGCAGTGGTGACGCCTGCTGCGTCGAGCAGCTCGGGCAGTAAGCGGGCCTCGTTGTGCATGAAGTCGATGGTGTGCGGCTTTGCCGGTGCATCGGATTCACCATGCCCGAAGCGGCTGTAGGCGAGCACACGCCGATCGGTACGCTGGGCTAGTGCCTGAGGAAAGTCGCGCCACATCGCGACCGAGCCCAGGCCCTCGTGCAGCAGGACGATAGGAACGCGTTCGGAGAGCGGCGCCCCCCACCACTGCGCTTCGATCGCCCGTCCTTGCACGAGCAGCCGCGTATTCAAGCCGCATAGAATAACAAGGGTATTAGTGATGCCGTCAGTTACCAGTTACAAGTTGACAAGTTCAAAGCAGACCGCGCCCTTTGAACTGACAACTGGTAACTTGAAACCTGATGCGAGAGGGCTTGGAATGCGTAAGCCGGTGGTGCTCATTACGGGCGCCGGTGGCGAAATCGGCCATGGATTAATCGAACAGCTCGTCGCCAGCGGACGTCACTCGATCGTGACGCTGGATCTGAATCCGCTCGATCCGACGCTGGGAACTCACGTGCAGCGCGAGTTCACCGGATCCATCAACGATACGCGCCTGCTCGATCGCATCCTCTCGGAGTTTGAGATCGATACTGTCTATCATCTCGCCGCACTGCTTTCGACCCGTTCCGAGTTCACGCCCCTGACCGCGCATCAAGTCAACGTCGAGGGCACGCTGAGCCTGCTCGAGTTTTCGCAGCGCGAAGCCGAGTCGCACGGTCGACCAGTTCTCTTTCTCTACCCTTCATCCATCGCCGCCTACGGTCTGCCAGACAGCGGCTCGAAGGCTCGCGCCGGACGTGTCCGCGAGGACGAATACAACACGCCGACCACGATGTACGGCTGCAACAAGTTGTACTGTGAGCAGCTCGGTCGCTACTACGCTCGGTTCTACAAGCAGCTCGGCTGCGGAGTCGAAGAGCGGCCGCGTCGACTTTCGCTGCGTGCGCTTCCCCGGGCTGATTTCAGCCACGACGGTTCCGTCGGGGGGAACTTCTGACTACGCCCCCGAGATGATCCACGCCGCCGCCAAGGGCGAACCGTACGCCTGCTTTGTGCGTCCCGATACGCGGATTCCCTTCATGGTGATGCCCGATGGCGTGGTGGCGTTGTTGAAGCTGGCGGCAGCGCCTCGCGAGCGTCTGACCCGAACGGCCTACAACGTCGCCGCGTTCAATCCCTCGGCCGAGGAGATTCTGGCCGAGGTGCTCCGTGCGTTTCCGGATGCACAGATCTCCTGGAAGAACGACGCCAAGCGGCAGAGGATTGTGGACTCGTGGCCCGAGGCCGTGGACGATTCGGTTGCCCGCGCCGACTGGGAGTTCGCGCCGCGGTACGACTTCGCCAGTGCATTCCGGGATTACCTCATCCCAACCATTCGCGCGCGGTACTAGACCCTCTTTAAGGCCATCATCAGGACACTAGGAATGACCGATGAAACCACTGATACTCGCTGCCGTGTTCGGCGCGTGGTTTGCCTCGTTGGGTAACCAGACGCCGCTCGACCCATTGCGCCCCGTGGCCGAGCGCTACGTGAAGCTGGTGCTCGCCGTCGGCCAACACGACGCGGACTATGTCGATGCGTACTACGGGCCGCCGGAGTGGCGCAAGGAGGCCGAGAGCACCAAAGTGCCGCTCAAGGATCTAGCCACACGGGCCCAGGAGCTTCTCGATGACGTCGGCACGATTGCGACCCCATCCACAGACAAGGATGCAGAGCTGTGGAAACTTCGCCGGCAGTATCTGGAGCGTCAGTTGTCGGCGCTGCGCGCCCGGTTGGACATGCTCCAGGGCAAGCGACTGACGTTCGATCAGGAGTCGCAGGCCTTATATGATGCCGTGGCACCTCGCCATACGGAGGCGGAGTTCGAAGGGGTCCTCACCAGGCTGAGCGCCAAGCTTCCGGGCGACGGCCCGCTGGCTGGACGCTACGAGCAGTTCAAGCGAGCCTTCATCATTCCTCGCGACCGCCTCGACGGCGTGTTTCAAGCCGCGATTCGGGCGTGCCGTGACCGCACTCGCACCTACGTCGAGCTGCCGACGGAGGAGAGCTTCACGGTCGAATACGTGACGGGCAAGTCCTGGAGCGGCTACAACTGGTATCAGGGCAACTATCGCAGTCTGATTCAGGTCAACACGGACCTGCCGATCTACATCGATCGCGCGCTGGATCTGGCATGTCATGAGGGCTATCCGGGCCATCACGTCTACAACGTGCTGCTCGAGAAACATCTGGTGCGAGATCGAGGATGGATCGAGTTCAGTGTCTATCCCTTGTTCTCGCCGCAATCGCTCATTGCCGAAGGTACGGCCAACTACGGCATCGAGGTCGCGTTTCCGCGCGCCGAGCGCGTCAAATTCGAGCGCGATGTGTTGTTCCCGCTCGCCAGCATCGACAGCGCCACGGCGAAGGAGTACTACGAGGTGCTCGAGCTCGTCGAGCGGCTGACCTATGCGGGCAACGAGGCGGCGAGACGCTATCTCGATGGCCAGATTGACGCCAAGAGTGCGGCGGATTGGTTGGAACGGTACGCGATGTCGCCGCGGCCACAGGCCGAACAGCGCGTCAAGTTCTTCGATCAGTATCGGAGTTACGTCATCAACTACAACCTGGGCAAGGATCTGGTGAAGACGTTCGTGACCCGCCGAAGTAAGGGCGACCCCTCACCACGGCGAACGTGGACCGAGTTTGTCGCGCTGCTGTCGTCGCCGCGTCTGCCGTCGGGACTGAAATAGAACGGTCCACGGTCCACGGCGCCACGTCCACGGCTCGGCACGGCCAGAACCTGAACCACCTGAACTGGACCGTGGACCGTGCGAGACCGTAGCTGACCGGGACTGGGACTGGACCTGGACCGACAGTGAAGGCGCGAAATGAAAGTCATCGAAATCTCGTCGTTCGGAGGCCCGGAGGTATTGCAGCTCGCGGACCGTCCGATGCCAGTGCCGGGGGCCAACGAAGTCCTCATCAAGGTGGCTGCCGCGGGCGTCAACCGGCCTGACGTGATTCAGCGATACGGCAAGTACGCACCGCCGCCCGGCGCGTCCGATATTCCTGGTTTGGAAGTGTCGGGCCATGTGGTCGGGCGTGGGCCGGGCGTCGTGCAGTGGCAGGACGGCGACGCGGTCTGTGCGCTGCTCGCGGGCGGCGGCTACGCCGAGTACCTGCGTGGCGCCGCAGTCGCAGTGCCTGCGGCCGCCGAATGGCGTGTCATTGATCGATGCCGGAGGAATTCCCGAGACGTTCTTCACGGTCTGGACCAACGTGTTCGAACGCGGGCGGCTCAAGCGCGGTGAATCGATTTTGATTCACGGCGGCACCAGCGGGATTGGGACGACCGCGATTCAGTTGGCACGCGCGCTGTCCGCCCGCGTGTTCGCGACCGCGGGCAGCGACGCCAAGTGTGCCGCCTGTCTGGCCCTTGGTGCGGAGCTGGCGTTCAACTACCGCACGACGGACTGGGTGAAAGCCGTTCGCGCCGCAACCATCGATCAGGGAGTCGATATGGTGCTCGACATGGTCGGCGGCGACTACGTCGCGCGCAACCTCGAGGCGCTGGCGGTCGAGGGACGACTCGTCCAGATCGCCTTTCTGAAGTCGTCGCGGGTCGAGATCGATCTGATGCAGGTGATGCGTCGGCGCCTGACGATCACGGGCTCGACGCTGCGGCCGCGCTCGCCGGAAGAAAAGGGCGCCATCGCGCGGCAGCTGGTCGAACACGTCTGGCCGTTGATCGAGAGCGGCGCCGTCAAGCCCGTCATCCATGCCACGTTCCCGCTCGGCCGCGCGGCCGAGGCCCATCGCGTCATGGAGGAGAGTCGTCACATCGGCAAGCTGATTCTGACGACTGCGTAGGCTCCGTGACTGCACCGCAAGCACCTGAGGCACCCCAAGCACGCCAGGCACCCCAGGCACCCCAGGCACTTGCACCCGAGGCACCTAAGGCACCTGAGGCACCTGAGGCACGTCAGGCCCCCGAAGCCCCGCTCTTCACCCCCCGCTTCTTCCTGATGTGCGGCTTCAGCTTCACGGTGTTCCTCTCCGCATTTCAACTGCTGCCGGTGGCGCCGTATCGCATCCTGGCGTTGGGGGGAACGGCAGCGGCGGCGGGACTGTTCCTCGGCTTCCTCACGTACTCGTCGGCTGCCACAGCGCCGCTGACCGGAGCTCTGACCGATCGCCTCGGCCCGCGGCGCGTGCTGATCGTCGCCAGTCTCGCGATTACCAGTTTCTCGTTGATTTATGCCCTGCTGCCCTCGTACCCGCTGATGCTGGGGCTCGTGATCATTCACGGGGGGTTCTGGTCCGGGCTGTTGTCCTCGTCTGCAACCTACGTGACCTCGCTCGTGCCTGCCAGCCGGCGGGCCGAGGGGATGGGGTATTGGGGGCTGTCGACGGTTCTCGCAGTTTCGCTGGCGCCAACCATCGGCTTGTGGGTGTACAGCCACGGTGGGTGGATGGCGATGTGCCTCGAAGCGGCGGCGTTGAACCTGGTCATGGCGGCCATCGCGTGGGCACTCCCGGCTGACCGCGTGCGCAAGAGCCATGCGTCGACCGTCACCGTGCGGACGCTGCTCGAATGGCGTGTTCTGGCCCTGTCACTCTCGCTCTTCATGTACGCATTCGGCTACGGCGGGCTCACGAGCTTCGTGGCGATCTATACGGATCAGAATGCCGTGACCCCGCGGGCGCTGTACTTCACGCTCTTCTGCTTGACGATCGTCGTGACCCGGCCATTCATCGGCCGCCTGGCGGATCGGGTCGGCTATCGCCGCGTCTTCCTGCCTTGCGTCGCGCTCATCGTCTGCGGCTTCGCGATCCTGGCAGTCGGGGGGAGCCGCCCGCTGCTGATGATCTCCGCGGTCGTGTTTGGAACCGGATTTGGTTCCGCATACCCTGCGTACCTGGCGCATATCTTGAAGTTCGTGGACGAGAATCGTCGGGGCGCGGCGTTCGGGAGCATCATCGGCGCCTTCGATACGGGCATTGGCACCGGCTCCATCGCGATGGGATGGATCATCCAGCACTACGGATTTCGGCCTGCGTGGGCCACCGCGGCGTGCCTCGCGGCGCTCGCGATTCCGTTCTTCGTCGTGGTGGAGAGGCGGTTGTTTCGGAGATGAGAGGACGCGGAAACACGGAAGCACGGAAACGTTAGCCACGAAGGTCACGAAGTCACGAAGACAGCAGAGACGCGTACCAGGAAGCTTCCGCCTTGAGGCGGAAGATCAACGAAAGCTGGAGATCATACAGTCAAATCTTCTGTGTTCTTCGTGGCTGCGTAGGTACAGGTGAAGCACGCATGGAATACGTGAATCTCGGCCGGAGTGGACTCAAGGTCTCACGTTTGTGCCTGGGCATGATGTCCTTCGGTACTCCGGCGTGGCGGCCGTGGGTGTTGGATGAGGAGCGCAGCCGGCCCATCATCCGATCGGCGGTGGAGCACGGGATCAACTTCTTTGACACCGCGGACATGTACTCGAACGGCGTCAGCGAAGAAGTGCTCGGTCGCGCGATGCGGGACGTCGCCAAGCGCGATGAAATCGTCGTGGCGACGAAGGTCTTCTACCCGATAGGGACGCATCCGAACGCCGGCGGCCTCTCGCGCAAGCACATCCTCCAGGCGATAGACGACTCGCTCCGCCGCCTGGGGATGGAGTACGTCGACCTCTACCAGATCCACCGGCTCGACCCCGTCACACCCATCGAGGAAACCCTCGAAGCGCTGCACGACGTCGTACGGGCGGGGAAGGCGCGCTATATCGGCGCGTCGAGCATGTTCGCATGGCAGTTTGCGCGGATGCTCTACACCCAGCGGATGCACGGGTGGGCGCAGTTCGTCTCGATGCAGAACCACTACAACCTGATCTACCGCGAGGAAGAGCGCGAGATGAATCCGCTGTGTCGCGCGGAGGGGATTGGCCTGATTCCGTGGAGCCCGCTGGCGCGCGGATTCTTGGCCGGAAACCGGCAGCGCGGCCGGCAGGACGCGACGCTTCGCGAGAAGCATGACCAGTACGGGCACACGCTCTACTACAGCGACGCCGACTACGAGGTTGCCGATCGCGTCGCGAGCGTGGCGGCGCGCAGGCAGGTGTTGCCCATCCAGCTAGCGCTGGCGTGGATCCTGCGGCAACCGGGTGTGACCGCCCCCATCATCAGCGTGACCAAACGCGAACAGTTGGAGCAACTGATCGAGGCGATGTCTGTGCGGCTGAGCGACGAAGACGCGGCCGAGGTGCAGTCGCCTTATCGACCGCACCCCGTTCTCGGTCACGAGTGAGCGCAGCTTGCTAGGGCGTGGATCGAGCGGCGGTCCAGGGCTGCTTGCTGCCGCCGTTGATTGAGATCCCCTCGATGCGGTCGCCGTTCACTTGCCCGGTGTATTCGGTGCCGCTCGCCGTAAACGTCAGTTGATCGCCCCGCAGCCGAGCGTTGCCGATCGGTTCCGCCTTGCTGCCAGAGGTCAGCGTGCCCGTGACCTTCTGAAACGTCTGCGTCAGCGCCAGCTCGCCTTGTGGCAATTTCCAAGTGCCGGCCACCTTCGCCGGGACGAAGTACAAGAGCGACGTGCACCAGCTTGGGCAGTCTTCCGTCACCGTCTCGGTGACATCGGCTTCCCAGTCTGGAATGCCGAACGTGTTCATCACAATCCGTGTGCCGGGCTTCAGGTTGAGAAATTTGTCTCGCAGCTTGGTCAGGTTGTCGGGCAGCAGGAACAACGCGAGCACCGTGGCCTTCGAGATATCGGCTTCGAACATGTCGCCCTGGATGAACGACGCCTTGTTCGCGACGCCAGCTTCCTTGGCCAGCCGTTGCGAGAGCGCGACCATGTCCGGGTTGTATTCGACGCCGATGGCGGTGGCGCCCCTCTTGGCTGCGCCAATGATGTTGCGGCCGTCTCCCGACCCCAGATCCATCACCACGTCCTTGGGTGTCACGGCCGCCATGTCGAGCATCTTCTCGACGAGAATCGGCGGGGTTGGCACCCAGACGACATCCTTCCCGGCTTGACCGACGGTGGGTTCGAACGGTTTCGGCTGCGCCTGCTGAGCGTGCGAGACGACTCCGCTGAGAACGGCTACCAGCCCGGCAATTGAAACAAGACGCACTCGACGCATCGCATCAGGCTCCTACAAGAGAAGGTTCGTACGCGAGCACCGGCCGCAGCCAACGCTCAGCTTCGGCAACGGTGATCCCCTTTCGCCGAGCATACTCTTCTACTTGATCTGAGCCTATTCGCTGAATCACAAAATATTTGGCCTGGGGATGGCCGAAATACAGGCCGCTGACCGACGCGGCTGGCGTCATCGCACACGACTCGGTCAGCTCCATCCCAATCTTCTGCGCGCCCAGGAGATCGAAGAGCTGCCGTTTCTCGCTGTGGTCCGGACACGCGGGGTAACCAAAGGCTGGTCGAATGCCGCGGTACTTCTCCGCGATCAAGTCGTCGTGCGATAGCCTCTCGTCGCCTGCGAATCCCCAGGCACGACGTGCCTGCGCGTGGAGGTACTCCGCGAACGCTTCCGCAAACCGATCGGCGAGGGCCTTGACGATGATCGCCGAGTAGTCGTCGTTGGCTTCTTCGAATCGTTTGACCAGGGAGTCGACACCGTGTCCGGCCGTGACGGCGAAGGCGCCGACGTAGTCGACGATTCCGGACTCGACGGGCGCCACGAAGTCTGCGAGCGACCGATTGGGCTTGTCGTCGGCAATGACTTCCTGCTGCCGCAGCATGGGAAACCGAGCGATTTCAACCCGCGACCCATCGGCGGCCGGCGACCGGCGGCCGGCTGCCGGCGGCTGATAGAGCACTACATCGTCGCCCTCGCTGTTGGCGGGCCAGAATCCGTAGACTCCGCGGGCCCGGAGGAGTTTGCCGCTCACCAGTCGCGAGAGCAGGCGTTGTGCCTGTTCGTAGAGATCCCGGGCGGCCCGACCATATTCGGGATGGTCGAGGATCGCGGGGAAACGCCCTTTCAACTCCCACGCGGCAAAGAAGAAGGTCCAGTCGATGAACGGCACCAGGTCGGCGAGGTCGACATCGACACTGCGACTCCCCGTGAACGACGGGACCGCGGGCTCGGGGTCGAGCTTCAACCGATTGCGCCGCGCCTCGGCATACGACAAGAGCGGGCGGTCGCGCCGGGTCGCGTACTGCTCCCGGAGCTTGGCTTGCTCGTTGCGCGTTGCCTCTGCAAACCGTTGGCGCTGCTCGACGCTCATGAGGCTCGAGACGACGTCCACCACTCGGGAGGCGTCGGGAACGTGCACCACGGGTTGGTGGTACTCGGGGGCGATCTTGACCGCCGTGTGCTGCCGGCTCGTGGTTGCACCGCCAATCAACAGCGGGAGATTCGAACCGCGCTTCTGCATCTCCTGCGCGACGTAGACCATCTCGTCGAGCGACGGCGTGATGAGGCCACTGAGGCCAATGATGTCCACTTTGCGGTCAAGGGCCTCCTGCAGGATGCGATCGCACGACACCATGACGCCGAGGTCGATCACTTCGTAGCTGTTGCAGCCCAGGACGACCCCCACGATGTTTTTCCCGATGTCGTGCACATCGCCCTTGACCGTGGCCAGCAGGAGGCGGCCTTGCGACGTCCCGGTGGTGCCAGCGGCCACCTTTTCGGCCTCCATGAAGGGTTCGAGCCACGCGACCGCACGCTTCATGGCGCGCGCGCTCTTGACCACCTGCGGCAAAAACATCTTGCCGGCGCCGAACAGCTCACCGACGATCTTCATCCCGGCCATCAGCGGGCCTTCGATCACCTGGAGGGGGCGCCCGTACTTCAATCGGGCCTCTTCCGTGTCGGCCTCGATGTAGTCGACCACCCCGTGCACGAGCGCGTGCGCGAGACGGTCCTCGACGCTCGCTTCGCGCCAGGCCAGATCGGTCGCGCGTTTGCTCGCGGAGCCCCTGACCTGCTCGGCAAACGTCACCATACGTTCAGTTGCGTCCGGTCGGCGGTTGAAGATGATGTCCTCGACGTGTTCGAGGAGATCGGCAGGAATGTCCTCGTAAACGACCAACTGTCCGGCATTGACGATGCCCATGGTGAGCCCGGCCTTGATGGCGTGGAAGAGAAAGGCCGAGTGGATGGCCTCGCGGACCACATCGTTGCCGCGGAAGGAGAACGACAGGTTGCTGATCCCTCCACTGACTTTGACGCCCGGGCACTCTTCCTTGATGAGCCGCGTCGCCTCGATGAAGTTCTTGCCGTAGTCGTTGTGCTCTTCGAGTCCGGTCGCGATGGCGAGGACGTTCGGATCGAAGATGATGTCCGCGGGATCGACCCCCGCCTGCTCGGTCAGCAATCCATAGGCGCGCTGACAGATCGCGACCTTGCGCGCGACCGTGTCCGCCTGGCCCTTTTCGTCGAATGCCATGACGATCATGGCCGCGCCGAACCGCCGAACCGTGCGAGCCTTCGCGAGGAAGTCCGCCTCGCCCTCCTTGAGGCTGATCGAGTTGACGATCGCCTTCCCCTGGACGCATTTGAGCCCGGCAGCGATGACCGACCACTTCGAGCTGTCGATCATGATGGGAATCCGGGCGATTTCGGGCTCGGTGGCGATGTAGTGCAGGAACTCCGTCATCGCCCGCTCGGAGTCGAGCATGCCCTCGTCCATGTTGACGTCGAGAATGTTCGCCCCGCCGCGCACCTGTTCCACCGCGACGTCAGCGGCACCGGCCCAGTCGCTGGCGACGACCAGCCTCGCAAAGCGACGCGAGCCGGTGACGTTGGTGCGCTCGCCAATCATCTGAAAGTTGCTGTCGGGACCGAGCACCAGGGTTTCCAGTCCTGAATAGCGAGACAGGCCATGAAACGGCGTGTCCTCCGCCGAGGGCCTGGCGCGTGGGGACGCGCCGGCCACCGCCTGCGCGACGCCGCGAATGTGGTCGGGTGTCGTGCCGCAGCAGCCGCCGAGGAGGTTGACGAACCCGCTGTCGGCAAACTCTCGAAGCAACCGGCTCGTCTCGTCCGGGTGCTCGTCGTATTGTCCGAAGGCATTCGGTAGACCGGCGTTGGGATAGCAGCTGACGTAGCAGGTCGCAATGCGCGCGAGCTCCGCCAGGTACGGCCGCATCTCTCGAGCGCCCAGGGCGCAGTTCAAGCCGACGCTGAACGGCTTCGCGTGCTCGATCGAGACGTAAAACGCGTCCAGCGTCTGACCCGACAGCGTGCGACCGCTGCGATCGGTGATGGTCACCGAGATCATCAGTGGCAGCCGGACACCGCGCTCGTCGAACGCGTCTTCGATGCCGACGATAGCCGCCTTGGCATTGAGCGTGTCGAAGATGGTTTCGAGCAGCAGGATGTGCGCCCCACCGTCGATCAAACCCAGCGCCTGTTCGGCGTACGCCGCACGCATCTCGTCGAACGTGGAGGCGCGAAACGCGGCGTTGTTCACGTCAGGCGAGATCGAGAGGGTGCGATTGGTGGGGCCCATCGATCCGGCAACGAACCGCGGCTCGGCGCCGCCCTTCGCATTCCACTCGTCGACGACGCGTCGGGCGATTCGCGCCCCCTCCACATTGATTTCGTAGGCCAGGGATTCGAGGCCGTAATCGGCCTGCGAGATGCTCGTGGCCGTGAACGTATTGGTTTCAACGATGTCGGCACCGGCGTCGAGATATTGCGCATGGATCCGCGCAATGTCGTCGGGCCGCGTGAGCACGAGAAGATCGCTGTTCCCCTTGAGGTCGTGAGGGTGGTCCGCAAACCGCGCGCCGCGAAAGTCGGCGTCTGAGAGCTTGAGGCGCTGAATCATGGTGCCCATCGCGCCGTCGATGATCAGGATGCGGCGGGCGAGAAGCTGATGGAGCAGGGTTGCAGTATCGGAGGCCATGTCTCAATCCGTCGCGGCGGCCCGGGAGGCTCGCCGCAAAGTAGTGCTCGTTCGGGTGCGGTCCCGCACCTGGCCGCGAGTACCGCTCGCGACGAGCACGGTAAAAGGATCGCCGGTGCGACGGGAGCCAACCGTGACTTTCACGTCCGTCAGTCCCGCGTCGCTGAGCAGCCGTTCGAGGGTGTCGTCGCCGAAGCCGAGCTGTCGATCGCCCAGCTTGTCCCGTACCCAGGTCTCGCTGTGCGCACGCAGATCGAGCACGAGCACTCTGCCACCAGGCCGCACGACACGGGCGGCCTCAGCCATGGTGTGCGACGGCTCCGCCGAATGGTGCAGCGCCTGGGACAGCAGCCCGACGTCCATCGACGCCGTCTCGAGCGGCAAGCGATTGATGTCACCGCGCTTGAACGTAATGTTGCTCGCCCGCCGCCGCCCGGCCAGCGCCTTCGCGCGGGCCAGCACCGCTGGCGATCGATCCACCGCCACGACGCGGCGCGCCCAGCGTGCGACCTCGACGGTCAGATAGCCCTCGCCGCACCCGATGTCCACGACGTCGACCGGAGGCAGAAGATGACCGAGGGCCCGAGCCCATGCGGCCCAGCTCCGGCCCGGTACGAGTTGCCGACCGTCCCGCGTGTCGGGGCCCGCATGCTGGTCGAAATTCTCTCGACGCACCCTCAACACCTCTTGCAATCTCGCATCGTCTGCTCGCAGCCCGGAGGCGTCGTGGGAGGCCGCGAACTGAGACTCCAGCAGGGGCCACAGCGGACCCGCGTTGCCGTCGCGGATGGCAGGCGCCAGCCGGTAGTAGCTGAATGCGCCGTCACGCTCCTCGCTGACCATCCCGGCTTCCTTCAGCAGTCCGAGATGCCGTGAGACGCCGGACTGCGCCAGTCCGAGAATGCCGGTCAGCTCGGTGACGTTGAAGCGATCCCGAGCGAGCACACGGAGCAGGCGAAGCCGCGCTTCGTCGCCAAGCAGGCGGAAGAGCGCCGAGGCCTCCTTCATATCTATAAATGTAGATTAATAGATGTGGCAATGCAAGTCGTCTGGATGGGGTGCAGAGCACAGGGCACAGGGCGCAGGGCACCAGGGCTCGGGGCACAGGGGGCAAAGGGGGCGGTTAGTGTGTGACGCGGACTCGCGTGGCTTCCGCCTTCCGCCTTCCGCCTTCGCGCGAAGCGTTTCGGCGGACCGCCGTAGCCTTGGCGGAGGCTGGTCAGGCGGATCCATCTTCACGCTATTTCTGGATCGCGGCCGGCCAGTTGACGATGACGGTCAGGGGCGCGGTGCGATCGACTCGGCGAGGACTTTGATCGCGACCGTCCGATCCAGGCGCGTGTCGCGCGCGCGATACACCTCACCCATGCCGCCGGCACCGAGGGGTGCCAGCACTTCGTACGGACCGAGGCGGTTGCCAGCGGTCAGCGCCATTTGCTGGGGAATTCTATGTTATGGCCGCTCGTCGCGGGAACTGTGTGCGCCGCGAGTTCCCAGCTTCCGCGGATAGCCCCAGGACCGTTTTTCCGCGAGTTCCTGGTTTCCACGGAGGCTTACCGGGAGCCTCCGCTCGTTCCCCCTCTGTCCGCGGATAAAACCCTGCTAGGATCGGAAACCTCGACGGCTTGTGGTTGAGCCGTCTCAACTCGACTCAAAACTGGGCTCTGGCCGGACCTGGCGCCGCCAGAGGCGAACGACCATGGGACTTCTTGAAAAGCTCCGTCCGCAGCCGAAGTGGAAGCACGCCGATCCATCCGTCCGACTCGAAGGCCTCCAGGAGATCGAAGATACCGACCAGGAGTCGCTCGCCGCGTTGGCGACCGACGATCCGGACGCTCGCGTCCGCCGGGCGGCAGTGGCCCGGGTGAGCGATGCCCGCGTGTTGGCGACCATCCTGCGCAACGAGAGCGATGCGTCGGTGCGCGATCACGCGGCAACACGTCTGGCCGGGCTCGCCGAACAGGGTGACGAACGCGTTGCGCTGGCCGCCGTGTCGTCGTTGGCGACGCTGGGCCGGCAGCGTGAACTCGCCACCGTCGCGCGTGGGTCGAATCTCGACTCGGTGCGTCGAGCCGCGGTTGAGCAGGTCAGCGATCAGAAGGCGCTTGCGGCTATTGCGCGACAGTCAGCCGACGCCACAGCAAGGCTCGTCGCGATCGGCCGGCTGACCGATCAGGCGGAGCTCGAAGCCGTCGCCGCGCGCGGCGAACACGCCGATGCCGCGATCGAAGCGCTGGATCGCCTCGAGACGCCGTCGGAGGACGTGCTCAATGGCCTTGTGCAGCGCGCGAAGACCAAGGCCGTCCAGAAACGTGCACGCGCGATTCTCCGCGCGCGGGAAGAATCGTCGCGCCCGGCCGATTCGACGCCCGCCATCGAGTACAAAGAAGCCGATCAGCAGCGCGCGCGCGAGCTTGCCGATCAAATGGACGCGATTGGCGCGTCCCCGGATATCGCAACCGTGCGCCAGACCTATGCCGCGTTGCGCGTCGCGTGGGTCGAACTGCTCGCGGATGCCGAAGTGCTGCCGGACCTGGTCGCTCGTTTCGAGCAGTTGTCCGATCGTGTTCGCGAGACTCTGGCGGCTGATGACGCCGCGCGTGCCGAAGCGGAACGCCAGGCGCAGGCAGTGGCACGCGAGCAGGCCGATCGAGCAGCGGTGTGCGCTGATGTTGAAGGCCTGAATGGCGACGATCTGGTCGATCGAGTCGCAGCCGCGCGGGCAACCTGGGAAGGGATGCCGCCGATGCCGGAGGGCTGGGCGACCGAGCTTCAGCAGCGGTTCGACGCTGCCTGCCGCGCCGCTGAGCGTCGTCATGAGCGCCGCTTGACCGCACGACAACTGATGGAGCAGGCGCCCGCAGTCATCGACGCAATCGAGAAGGTTGCCGCCACCGACGAGTACGGAACCGTGCGATCGGAGTGGTACACGCTGCGAAAGCAGTGGCAGACCATCACCCGCGAAGGCGAAGTCGATCCCGAGCTGCTTGCACGCTACGAACGAGCCGTCCAGACGCTCGATGCGCACGAAAGCCAGCATCGAGAAAGTCGCTTGCGCGCCCAGCAGGATAATCTTCACCGCTTGCAATCGTCGGTGCAGGACCTCGAAACACGGGCGGCGGCCGAGAATCTGTCGCTCAAGGATGCCGAGCGGATCCTCAAGGAGACCAAGCTCGTCGTGGGCACGATGGGGCCGCTGCCCACCAAACAGGACCGCGATGACTTGACGGTACGGCTGCAGGAGGTCCGCACGGCCGTCTCACCGAGGATCAAGGAGCTGCGAGACGCGGAAGAGTGGAAGCGCTGGGCCAACGTCCAGGTGCAGGAGGAGCTGTGCGCCAAGATGGAGGCGCTCGTGCCGGGCGCAGAGGCGGAGCCCGAGAAGGCGGCTAACGAGATGCGCTCCCTGCAGGAACGGTGGAAGTCGGTCGCGGCCGCGCCGCGCTCGCAGGCCGAATCTCTCTGGACCCGCTTCAAGACCGCGCAGGACCAGGTCTACGAGAAGTGCAAGGACTACTTTGCCCAGCAAGCGGCCGAGCGGCAGGAGAACCTGAAGAAAAAGGAAGCGCTGTGTGCACGCGTCGAAGCGCTCACCGATTCGACGGACTGGGTCCGGACCGCCGACGCCATCAAGGCGCTGCAGGCCGAGTGGAAAACGATTGGCGCGGTGACACGTGGGCACGAAAAGTCCGTCTGGGAGCGTTTCCGCACCGCCTGCGATCGCTTTTTCACTCGCCGGCAGGAGGACCTCAAAGAACGGAAGCACGAATGGGCCGACAACCTGGCCAAGAAGGAAGCGCTCATCGCCGAAGCCGATCAGCTCGCCCAGTCGACCGAATGGGACAAGGCGGCCAATCGCATCAAGCAGCTGCAGGCCGAATGGAAGAAGATTGGCCCGGTCCGCAAGAACAAGTCCGAGGTCGTGTGGCAGCGCTTCCGCACCGCCTGCGACACGTTCTTCGAGCGCTACAAGACGCGCGATCAGGTGGCGGTGGCCGGCAAGCTGGCGGATCGAGAAACCGCGGTGGCGGAGATCGAAGCGCTCATGCCGTCAGCGGAAGCCCCTGATGCGGCGGCGCCGGACGATCTCTACGCCAAGGTGCAGGCGGCTCGGGCGCGCTACCTGCAGGGGCCCGAGTTGCCTCGTCATGCGCTGGCGCCACTAGCGGAGCGGTTGAACGTTGCGCTCCTTGCGCTCGTCAACAAGTGGCCCGACGCGTTTCGCGGGACCGACATGGACCCGGAGCTCACCCTGCGCAAGATGGAAAAACTGGTGAGCAAGATCGAAGCGCTGTTGCCTCCCGACAGCCGCGAACCCGCAGCGAATCTCTCGCCGGCGGAGATGCTGGCGCGGCAATGGCGCGAAGCGCTGGCCGCCAACACGATGGGCGCCGCCGCAGCGCGTCAAGCCGAAGATGCGCGTCATCGCGCGACCGAACAGGAGGTCCGCAGCGCGCAATCCGCCTGGCAGCGACTCGGCCCGCTCGACGCCGAGACCCGCAAACCGCTCCAGGATCGGTTCGATCGGGCGTGCCGGCGTTTCTTCGAACAGAAGCGACGGCATATGGCGAAGACGTAGGGGGAAAGTTACAAGTTACAAGTTACAAGTTTCAAACCGACGGCGATTGCCCACGCAGCAGTGTAATCGCCCTCACGGTGGTTGGGCGCCGTAACTTGTAACTCGTAATTTGTAACTTGTAACTGACGTTCGTCAGTCAGCGTTCGGGTCTTCGAGGTAGGTATACCCCTGTAGCGCCTGTTCGTAGAACTTGAGCAGGGTTCCCGCCTGCTGATCGGCCATCCGGTTGGCGTGCACCGCCATCTCGACGTCGTTCCGAAGTTTTCCCATCAGCACTTCCGGATCGAACTCGACGTACCGCAGCACCTCCGTCACCGTGTCGCCCTTGACGATGTGCTCGACGCGGACGCCTTCGCCTTCGTCGCCGTTGTTGGTGAGGGAGATGTGGACGGCGTGTGTGTCACCCAGCAGGTTGTGCATGTCGCCGAGGATTTCCTGGTAGGCGCCGACGAGGAAGACACCCAGGTAGTACGGCGCGCCCGTGAAGGGGTGCAACGGAACCGTCTTCTTGACGTCGCGACGATCGATGAACTGATCGAGCTTGCCGTCCGAGTCGCACGTGATGTCGCCGATGACGGCGTGATTGACCGGGCGCTCGTTCAACCGGTGGATGGGCATGACCGGGAAGAGCTGCTTGATTGCCCAACTGTCCGGAATCGACTGAAAGAGCGAGAAATTGCAGAAATACGTGTCCGACAGGAGGTTGTCGAGACTCTGCAGGTCTTCCGGGACGTCCTCCATGCCCTGGGTGAGCTTGCGGATCTTCTCGCAGATGGCCCAGAACAGGTTTTCGGCGTGGGCGCGCTGTTCGAGTGTCAGATAACCGCCGCTGAACAGGTTCATGGCCATGTCGAGCGCCTGCTGGGCGTCGTGATAGGCCTCGAGCGCCGTGCGCTGCGTGACGGAGTGATACGTCTCGATGAGGTCGACCAGCGGCTGTTCGAACTCGTCCTTGACCGACGTGGGAACCGTTTCCTCGCCAAAGCCAATGGTGCCCAGCACGTTGAAGATCAGCATGCTGTGATAGGCGGAGACCGCCCGCCCGCTTTCCGACACGATGGTGGGATGCTCGACACCCGCTTCGTCGCACACGGTCTGCACGTGATACACCACGTCGTTGGCATATTCCTGCAGCGTGTAGTTCATGGACGACTCGAAGTTGGTTTGTGAGCCGTCGTAGTCGACGCCCAAGCCACCGCCAACGTCCATGTACTGCAGGCCGGCGCCCTGCTTGGCGAGCTCGGTATACACTCGCGCGGCTTCGTTGAGTGCGTGCTTGATGATACGGATGTGCGTAATCTGGCTGCCCAGGTGGAAGTGGAGGAGCTTGAAGCAATCCTCCATCCCACGCGTTTTCAGCTCTTGCAGCCCGCGCTGGATTTCGGTGACGGTCAGGCCGAACTTGGACCTGTACCCGCCCGACGACTGCCAGCGGCCCGACCCGCGAGCGGCCAGTTTGACGCGCATCCCGATGTTCGGCCGCACCCCCACCTTCTCGGCGTAGTGGAGGATCAGGTCGAGCTCCGGTGTACTTCTCGACCACCGGGATGATGAGGCGGCCCATCTTCTGCGCCAGCATCGCCATCTCGATGAACTCGGAGTCCTTGAAGCCGTTGCAGATGATCGGCGTGTCGTTTTCGGCCAGGGCCACCACCGCCAGCAGCTCCGGCTTGCTGCCCGCTTCGAGCCCGAAGCCGTACTGGCGGCCGACGTTCAGCACCTCCTCGACGACCTGTCGCTGCTGATTGACCTTGATCGGATAGACGCAGGCGTAACGGCCCTGGTATTGGTGCTGAGCGATGGCACTCTGAAACGCTGAGTGAATCTCGCCGAGTCTGTGTTTGAGGATGTCCGTGAAGCGGAGGAGGATGGGGGCGCTGAGACCGCGGAGCTCCAGGCGATCGATCAGGCGCTTCAGGTCGACCCCCCGGGCCGGGTCTTTGGTCGGATGGACCTGCAAGTGCCCGTGCTCGTTGATGGAGAAGTAGCCCTGCCCCCAGCGGTCGACGTCGTACAGCTCGGTCGCTTCGGTCAGCGACCACTTCGACCCGACCGACTCGCCTCGTATCCGCGCTACCGTGCTCATCGACATCTCAGAATAAACGGAAACCTCTGACGCGCAATTCTCTTTTTTCGGTTGAGCGACAGAAAACCTGCAGTCTGTTGAGTAAGCTCAGGGGATGCCAGACCGCATCCCCGCCATCAAAGTCCTGCTCCTTCCCAAAGACACCAATGCGCTCGGCACCATCTTTGGCGGCGTGATCCTGTCGCACATCGACCTGGCCTCCGCCGTGGAAGCGCGCAAGACTGCGGCGCTGCGTTACGTCACCAGGGCCATTCGAGAGGTCGAGTTTCACGCGCCCGTGTTCGTCGGCGATATCGTCAACTTCTACACAGAAACGTCACATGTCGGCCGCACCTCCGTGACCGTCAAGGTGCTCGTCGAGGTCGAGCGCTGGAGCGGCGGGCAGGGCGAGCGGATCAAAGTCACCGAAGCCGAGGTGGTCATGGTGGCGATCGGGCCCGACGGTCATCCCACGCCGGTTCGCCACCCGTGATCGCCGCGTTCGCCCCAGGCACGGTCTCCAACGTCGGACCGGGATTCGACATCCTCGGCTTTGCTCTCGACGAGCCTGGCGACGTCGTGAGCGCCGAAGCACGCGAGGCCGCAGGCGTCGAAATCGTCGCCATCGAGGGGGACGCCGGTCAGCTTTCACGTGATCCCCGGAGAAACACGGCTGGCGCCGCGGTTCAGGCGTTGCTGAGCCGTCTGGGCACGGTGCGAGGCGTCCGCTTGCGCATTTACAAGGGACTCCCGCTGGCGAGCGGAATCGGGAGCAGTGGTGCGTCGGCCGTTGCGGCGCTGGTGGCGACCAATGAGGTGTTGGGACGTCCAGCATCGTTCGACCTCCTCCTGGACTGTGCGATGGCTGGTGAGATCGCTGGCTGCGGCTCCGCGCACCCCGATAACGTCGCGCCGGCCCTCTACGGCGGCTTCGTGCTCGCGCGGACCTCGCGCCCGAGCGACCTTGTCCACCTTCCGGTACCTGACGGCCTGTCGTGCGCGGTGCTTCATCCGCACGTGATGATCGAAACAGGTAGCGCCCGACGGCTTCTTGGCGAGTCTGTGCCGCTGATATCCGCGGTTCGGCAATGGGGGAATGTGGGTGCCCTGGTGGCTGGGCTGTTTCGAAACGACTTGCCCCTCATTTCGCGCGCGCTCGAAGATCACATCGCGGAGCCTCGCCGCGCGCACCTGGTGCCGGCGCTCGATCACGTGAAACAAGCGGCGGTGACCAGCGGGGCGCTTGGCTGCGGCCTCTCGGGTTCCGGCCCGTCCATTTTTGCGCTCTGCGAGTCGCTGGATAGCGCGCAAGCCGCTGGGCGCGCCATGCGGGCGGCGTTTGCGGGCGCCAGTGATGTGCCCTTGGACCTGTGGATCTCTCCCGTGGGCGCCCGCGGTGCCCGCATTGTCACCTAGACATCTTCCAAGGCTACGATGGCGACAATCGAAGCTAGTTGGACAGAGGGCCTTGGAAGATGTCCCGCCCCGTGGAACGGGGCAAAGCGATGCTGCCCAGCGAAGCGTAGCCGACGCGTTCGTCTATTTCGCCGGTTTCAGGCGGAGCTTCGATGATCTTCGTCAGCACTCGCGGGGTCGCGCCAGCGGTCGACTTTCGAACGGCGCTGTTCAAGGGCCTCGCGCCCGATGGTGGGCTGTACGTGCCGGCGCAAATCGAGTCGTTGCCCGTCGAGGCTCTGCGCGGTGCATCGCTAACTGAGCTTGGCGTCGAGATCGCCACACCGTACATCGGCACCTCGATTACTCGATCAGTGCTCAGCCGACTCCTGACGGCGGCCCTTGATTTTCCGATTCCAACCGTCCCGCTTGATGACGGGCTGTCCGCCCTCGAGCTCTTTCACGGCCCCACGTTCGCGTTCAAGGATGTTGGGGCTCGAGTCATGGCCCGCCTCATGGCCCACTTCAACGCCGGTGACCGGGAGTTGACAGTGCTGGTTGCGACGTCAGGCGACACCGGAAGCGCGGTCGCTCAGGCCTTCTTCGGTCTGGAGGGCACCCGTGTGATCGTCCTCTTTCCCGACGGCGGCGTCACGCCCGTCCAGGACGCCCAGTTTACGACGCTGGGCGGCAATGTGACGGCCGTAGCCGTCAGCGGGACGTTCGACGACTGTCAACGCCTCGTCAAGGAGGCGTTCGCCAGCGAGCACCTCGAGCAGGCACAGCTGACGTCGGCGAATTCGATCAACGTCGGCCGACTCTTACCACAGGTCTTTTACTATGCCCACGCCGCGCTTCAATCCGACGCATCAGTCGTAATGTCCGTCCCCAGCGGCAATTTCGGCAACCTCACAGCTGGCCTGTGGGCCTGGAAGATGGGTGTCCCAATCCGTCACTTCATCGCGGCAACGACGATCAACGATACCGGGCCGCGATACCTGCACAGTGGCGTGTACGAACCGCGCCCCTCGGTTCCGACGCTGGCCAACGCGATGGACGTCGGTCGCCCGAGCAACCTCGAACGGATCCGGTGGTTATTCGAGGACGACGTCGAGGCGCTGCGGCGGGTCGTGCACGCATCGGTTCACACGGACGCCGAGGTTCGGGCTGGCATACGCGATTTGTGGAATCGCCATGGCTATGTCACGGATCCGCACACCGCGATTGCTTACCTTGGATTGTCCAGGGCAGGTGAGTTCGACGGGACGCGCCGGCTGTTCTTGTCCACCGCACACGCGGCAAAGTTCCGCGAAATCGTCGAGCCCATCATTGGTGCAGCCGTCCCGCTGCCGCAGACGCTTGGTGAGGCGATGTCACGCCCGCGGCTGGTCAGGTCGATTCCGCCACGCCTATCGGATTTGCGTCCAATCCTGTTGGCGAGCTGAACCTTGGTTCCGCTCAGTGGTCGGTGGTTGCAGCGGCGAACTCGTCTTTGGGAAAGAGATCGCGATTGAGGTCGACCAAGAGACGACGATCGAAATCCGGGCCGACGACCTGCGGATCTCGAGCCAAATAAGGCTGCAAGAGACCATGGAGATCGATTTGGGCGGCCGTATAGTAGTCGCGCGTAAAGTGCTCTTGCATTCGTGCCTGAACCGCCAATCGATCGAAGATCACAGGTGTCGAACTCCCCACGGCGAGGCCTTCGAATACGAGCACATGAGTAAAGACCTTCACGAAGCTGGCGACGACTCGATCGGTTGGTGTCCAGGTCACCGCTATCCCGCCGGGGTTCAACCGGTCGCGCAACAGCTCGAAGTACTCGACCGAGTACAAATTGCCGGCATGGGCGCTGGTCGGACGAACTGCATCGGCTTCGATGATGTCGTATCGCCGGTCGGCGTGTCTGATAAACGTCCGGCCATCCGTGAACCAATGGCGAACTCGGCTGTCATGCAGCAGGCTTCGCAGGCCAGGATAGGGCCGAACTCGTTCGAGCTGCTTGAGGGTGTCGAGTTGCGGGGCGACGATCTCGATACTGTCGATCGCCTGGATTCCCGAACGCCCCCCGAGTGCCACGAGCGTATCGCCTGAGCCAAGCCCAATGACCGCGACCGTTCTCGGGTCGGGATGGATCATGGCCGGCAACGCTCCGAGCACACTATGCAGCCCGCCGTATGGCAACGTGCTTTGGCCAAGACCGTTGGCGTAAACGACGGTCTGTTGTCCCTCCAGGACGAGCTTCAGTACCGACACGCCGGATCCGTCTTCCCCATGAATGATTTGCCGCGGTACGGCGCCGTGGAGGCGCGCCCACAGCAACGACGCGGAGGGGATCACATATGCGATGACACAGACCCCAAGCATTGCCCCTGCCGACACTCGCCAGTAATCCCGCCGGATATGTGCCGCGAAAAACAGGAATACGATCGACGAGCAAACGATCAGACGAAGGGTGCCGCTCGTCCCGAGCCGATCCAGGAGCAAGAGGCCGGTCGCAAGGGCGCCAGCCATGGCACCCACGATATTGGCGGCCTGGAGCCAGCCGACTCGCCGGCCGAGGCGGTTGAGATCTCGCTGCACCGCCCGCTGGAGATATCCAAAGCTGAGACCCATCATCACGGTCGGGAACCCGAGCAACAGGAGGGGCAAGACGGCGTAGAGCGTCACGATCAACCCCCAACGGCTCGATTCGGATGCGGTAGCCGCCGGGCGGAGGATGTCTTCGCGTGTCAAGGTCTGGTACTGACCCAGGTAGCGCCAGAGCGGTTCGGTCCCTGGAACCCGATCGAGCGAAACGAGGACAAGAAGCAGCCCGAGGGCTGCCACGATGGGAATCGCGGCCTGAAGGATGAAAAAGGTCGTGGCCGGCGGGCGCGCGCGGGCGCGCGCGCCTTCGCCGATCAACGAACCAAAGCCAACCCCGAGGAGATATAGCCCCAGCAGATGTCCAAACGTAAACGAGTTGGACTTCAGCATCACGCCGAGAACTCTGAACCACACAATCTCGAGCGACAGGGCCACGAATCCTGACAAGGCATAGATCGCAACCCAGGCTGGCAGACGAATGGACTGCGGTGAATGCTCGGCGTCGTTGACCGTCAGCGGGCGCTGCGACAGCGTGGAGGTTTCCTGACTATTTGTCCACCGACGTACCACATAGGGAGCGCAGACAAATGCGGCGAGCGCGCAGCCGAGGCTCAGCAAGGCGCCGATGCGAAGGCTGGTGGCGAAATCGAAGGCACGGAACAGAATCGTCGCCGCAAACAGCGATCCGCACCCTGCGCCCACGGTGTTGACTCCGTACAGAATCGGGACCCATCGTGCGGGCTGGCGGGCGTCGTGAGTCAACGCGGTTGCGAGGAGGGGCAGTGACATCCCCATGAAGGCCGTCGGCCACAGCGTGACGGCGAAGATGATGGCGGCCATCGCGCTGCGCGCCAGCGGCCAACTTCCAAGCCAACCGTACAAGAAGTCGTAATAGATATTGGCGCTGAACGCTGCAAACAGCGCGATCGCCAGCTCGCATCCGGCAAACGCCATCAGACGGGATCGCGTCGTCAGCCGATCAGCGAGATAGCCTCCGGCCAGGCTCCCGAAGCCCAGTCCAGCCATGTAACTGGCGACGATGATGGTGACTGAGTGGACGTCGGCGCCGCCAAAGAGGGTGAGGACGCGCTGCCAGATGATTTGATAGAGCAGCGCAGTAAATCCGCTGACGAAAAAAACGAGCAGGAATCCCAGGGTTACCAGGCTCAACCGGGCTGCGGGCCTGTCCTGGACCGCACTCATCGCAGGAATGCGAGCGTCTCTGCAAGGCTGCCGTCGTTGGACGCGGGTTGCAGCCCCAAGACCTTGCAGATCAGCTCATAGACGTGCACGTTCTCGAATGCGGGGACGACCGTGCCCGACCGAAACTGTGGCCCCGCTGCGATGAACAGACCGTGCATCGAACGGTGTCGCGGATCGTATCCGTGTGTGCCACCTGGCACGCGCCCATCGTCACGATCGAGCCAGGCGCGTGTCGTCACATGCCAGCCGTCGTCCGCAATTCCAATGACGTCTGGCAGACGTGGGTGGCCGCGCAGACGATACTCTGCCGGCAACGAGTCACGCGTATAGACCGCCAGCGCGGGATGTTTGTCTCTGAGCGCACGGTAGACTGCCTCCGAGCTGCCCGATTGTGCCTTGAGACCAACGATCGGCGACGAGTCGATCAGGTCCACGGTCCTCACGTCGATGTAGTCGTCGAGGACGATCGTACGCTCCGGCGAGAGCGCAGCCATCCCGTGATCGCTGACCAGAATGAGGTTGGTGCGTGCCGTCAGTTGGGCAGCCTCGATCCCCGAAACGAGCTGGTCGATGGCCGTGTCCACTTCGCTGACGGCCTTCCGATTTTCGGCCGACTCGGGGCCTGAATCATGGGCGGCGCTGTCCACGCTGCTGAAGTACAACGTGAGAAACGTTGGCCGGCCGGGGTCTGGAACCTTCAACCACTCGAGAATTTGGTCAACCCGCGCCTCGTTTGACAAATCGTTGTCGAACATCCTCCAGTACGATGGCCGCCGGCCGGCGATTTCGACATCGGAGCCTGGCCAGAACATGGTCGCCGTGGCCTGGCCCTGACGCTCTGCCGTAATCCAGAGCGGCTCGCCGCCCCACCATCGGGTGTCTTGCTGGACCCAGCGATCGCGCTCGCCGAGCGAGAAACGCCCGGGCAGGGCTTCGTCCACGATGTTGTTCGACAGGATGCCGTGACGTGTCGGGTATTGGCCGGTCACGATGGAGTAGTGGTTGGGAAAGGTCTTTGATGGGAACACGGGGATGAGTCCCTCAGACAGTACGCCGCGAGTCGCCAACCGGCCCAGCGTTGGCGGCGTGAAGAGCTGGAGATAGTCCCATCGCCAACCGTCGATCGAAATAAGGATGATGATTGGGCGTAGGGCCGTCTGCGCCGCAGCCTTGAAGCGACCACCCTGACTGACGAGGTCCAGTGTGAGGACCAGCCCGACGAGGAGGGCGCGCATCGGCATTCGCAGAAGAGCGTAGCAGAGACACTGCTTGTGCGGTGATGGGCGTGCTATCTATCATCGTTGGCATGTCGTCCCCCGCCCCGGCGCCTACACTCGTTCCAGCTCGTGACGAACTCGACCCTCGCTTTACCTGGGATCTCAACGCCATCTTTCCCGACTGGAATGCTTGGGAGGAGCATTACCGGATCATCGATCAGCGGGTCGAAGCGTTCCGTCAGTTCGAGGGGACGCTCGCGCAAGGGCCGCACCGGCTACTTGTGGCCCTGACCGAGCAGGACGAAATCGGACAGCTCGCCTACAAAGTCTGGTACTTCGCCTCTCTCACCTACGATCAGGACCAACGCGACAACATCGTCAACGGACGCCGGCAACGCGTGCAGATGCTGATGGCGCGCTGGCAGCAGGCGACGTCGTGGTTCAACCCAGAGCTGCTTCGCATCCCGATCGAAACCGTCAGGACCTGGATGGCTGCGTCATCGGCCCTGGCCGTGTACCGATTCTTCATCGAGGACCTGTTTCGGCAGCAAGAACACGTGTTGGACGAAGCCGGCGAGCGCCTGCTGTCGCTGTCGTCACGGTTGGGGGGCGTTCCCCACGATGCCTATGCGGCGCTCTCGACCGCTGACGCCAGGTTTCCTACCATTACGCTGTCATCGGGAGAGAGCGTCCAGGTCAGTTACGGGCAATATCGGAAGCTGCTCGCGACCTGTCGGCAGCAGAGCGATCGTCGTGCCGCCTACGAGGCCTTGTACGACACGTATGCGGCGTCACTGAATACGTACGCCACGCTCTACGGCGGGGTGATGCAGCGCGAGTGGTTCGAAGCGCGTGCACGCGGACACAAAACCACGCTCGAAGCGGCGCTCTTCGGCAATAACATTCCGCCCTCGGTCGTTCACAACCTGATTCAGGAAACCAAAGCGGGGGTCGAGCCGTTCCGCCGCTACCATCGGCTCCGCCGCCGTGTCCTGGGGCTCCCCGAGTACTTCGTCTTCGACGGATTCGTGCCGCTGGTGCACAAGGACGCGCGTTACCGCTATGACGAAGTGCTCGATCTGATTACGCAATCGGTTGGTCGCCTGGGCAGCGATTATCAGGAGCGCGTGCGCGCGGCGTTTGCCGGGCGATGGATCGATGTGTACGAGAACCTGGGCAAGCGCAGTGGGGCGTACTCGGCGCCGGTCTACGGTACGCATCCATACATGCTGATGAATTACAACGAGACGCTCGACTCGGTGTTTACGCTCGCTCACGAGATGGGGCACTCGATTCACACGCTGCTTTCGCACGAGACCCAGCCCTTCGTGTATGCGGGCTACACGATCTTCGTCGCCGAGGTGCCGTCGACGCTGAGCGAAGCGCTCCTGCTCGACCTGATGCTGGAACGAGCTGCGACCCGCGACGAACGCATCGTTTTGCTGCAGCATGCGATCGACAACATCGTCGGCACTTTCTACAACCAGGTGCTGTTCGCTGACTTCGAGCTGCAGGCCCATCGCCTCGTCGAAGAGGATCGCCCGGTGACGAGCGACGACCTCAGCACGATCTATGCGGGCTTGCTGAACGAGTATTGGGGCGATGCGCTCTCGGAGGACCCGCGCGCGAAGTTCACGTGGGCGCGGATCCCTCACTTCTTCCAATCGCCGTACTATGTCTACCAGTACGCGACCTGTTTCGCGTCGAGTGCCAAGTTGATGGGCGACGTGCGGAGCACCACGCCCGGTGCCCGCGAGGCCGCCGTGGCTCGCTATCTGGCGCTTCTCAGCTCGGGAAGCAGCGACTACCCGATGAATCTGCTTGCCAAGGCCGGCATCGATCTCAGCCAGCCGGAAACCGTTCGCGCAGTGGTGGCGCAGCTGGATGGACTCGTGACCAAGCTGGAGTCTGAACTCGCATAGGACTCGCTCGCCCTACTCGTACCTCAGCGCCTGCACCGGGTTGACCTTCATCGCGCGCCTCGCCGGCACGAGAGCTGCGATCATGGCGACGACCAGCAGGGCCAGCGGCACGCCGGCCAGGGTGATGGGGTCGCGCGGCCGCACGGCATAGAGCTGAGCGCTGAGCAGCGGCATGAGCACCACGGACAACGCCACGCCAGCCGCGACGCCAATGAGCGACAGCCGCAGCGCTTGGAGCACCAGCATCTTCAGGACCGTCGAGGGATGGGCGCCGAGGGCGAGGCGAACCCCAACTTCCTGGGTCCGTTCGCTCACCAGCAGTGACATCACGCCGTAGACCCCGATCGCCGCCAGCGTCAACGCGAGCAATCCAAAGAGCGCCACCAGCACCAGAATGAAGCGACGCTGGGCCACCGAGTCTGACTTGACCGATTCCATGGTGTGAATCGAATAGAGCGGTAGATCGCGGTCGATCCTCTGCGCTTCGGCCCGAACCAGATCAACCATGCTCGTCGCATCCCCGCTGGTTCGCAGCACGACGAAAGGCGAATTCATCGCGCCCTGGTTGGTGCTCACATACATTTCGGGTTGCGACTCTTCGTCCAGCGCACCGTGCTTCACGTCGCCGATGAGCGCGATGATGGTCCAGGGCGGTCCGTTCTGGCTGTTGCGCAGCTGTTTGCCCACGGGGTCTTCTCCAGGGAACAGCTTGGCGGCCATGGTCTGATTGATCAGGCAGACCGGCGTGGACACTGGCGTGTCGCCATCGTTGAACGTTCGACCCTTGATGATCGGAATGCCCATCGTCTGGAAATAGTCGCCGAGTGAGCGCCGGAACTGCACCTCTGGCCATTCGGCTTGCGGGGTCGAGCTGCCCTCGACGGTGATAGAGGTCGTGAGACCGGTGCTGCCGAGTGGCAGTCGACTGGTGCCGCCGACGCTCACAACCCCTGGCAGCGCCTGCATCCGCTGGAGGAACTCACGGTAGAACGCGGTTCGTTGCTCTTGTGTCGAGATGCGAGTGGGCAAGTTCATTTGCCAGGTGAGCATTTGGGAGGGCTCGAAGCCGGGGTTGACGGACGTCAGAGCGGCGAAGCTTCGCAGCAGCAAGCCTGCACCGATCGTCAGCGTGACCGCCAATGTCACTTCGGCGACGACGAGCGCGGAGCGCGCGCGCCGACGAAACGCGTTGCCCACGGTGCCTCGACTGTTGTCTTGCAAGGCCGCGTGCGGGGCCACCCGTGTCGCCGTGATCGCCGGCAGCAGGCCGACGAAGATTCCTGTCAGGAGCGACACCGCGAGCGTCGTCAGCAACATCCGGCCGTCAGGCGAGACTTCTTGGACGCGCGGCAGGTCCGACGGTGCCAGCGCCACGAGCGCCGCAACACCCCAGCGCGCGAGGAGGAGGCCTGCGAGCCCCCCCGTGACGGCCAGAAACAGTCCTTCGGTCAACGCCTGCTGAATCATCCGGGTCCGGCCGGCGCCAAGTGCGACGCGCGTGGCCAGCTCCTTTTGCCGGGCAATACTGCGCGCGAGAACCAGATTCGCCACGTTGACGGCAGCGATGAGCAGGACGAAGCCGACGCCCGCGAGCAGTACCAGGAGCGGCGCCCGAATCGTGCCCACCGTTTGATCGAGGACCGACACGACTGTGGCGCCCCACCCGACATTTGTCTCCGGATAGCTCTGCTCCAGCTGACGCGCCACGGTCGCCATGTCCGCTTGAACTTGTTCGACGGTCACGCCGGGCTTCATGCGACCAATGGCGCCGAGCCAGTGCGTGCCGCGAACAAGCTGTCCTTGCGGCGTCAGCATGCGATTCGCGGCCGCCACCGGACCGCCGAACGACATCGGCGCCCACATGTCGATGGTGGTCGATCGCGTGAACCCCGAGGGCCCGAGCATCGAGCCGTAAGGGAAGGTGAAGTCCGAGGGCATCACGCCGACGATCGTGGCGGACACATTCGCCAGCTGAATCGGTCGCCCGACGACGCTCGGGTCGCCACCGAAGCGACGCTGCCAGAACGGGTGGCTGATGAGGACCTCAGGAGTCGATTCGTCGGTCCCCAGCGCTCGCCCCAGGATCGGTGTCCGGCCAAGCAAATCGAACAATCGGGGGGTAACCGTGACCCCGATGACGATTTCGGTGCCCGTGTCACTCACTACTCGGAACGGCGTCACGAACGAGAAGTAGCCCTCCAGCCCCTCGAGGGTCTGGTTCATTCGCTGGAAGTCCTTGAAGTTCGCGGGAGACAGCGTGTTGCGTGGCCGCCCCTGTTTCGTCGCATCACTCCAGACATTCACGAGCCGTTCGGGGTCACGGTAGGGCAGCGGCTTGACGAGCACGCTGTCGACGACGGCGAAGATCGCGCTGGTCGCGCCTATCCCCAACGCGAGCGCCAGGATCGTGAGGACGGTGACGAGCGGCGTCTTGACGGCCAGGCGCAGCGTGTGCTGCAGGTCGGAACGCAGCGTGTCCCAGAACATGAAATGCCTCCCGGACGGTTCATACAGGTGCGGCCGACTATTCGGCCAGAAGAGGACGCGGACGATGGCGGCCCAGCGTTCGGCGAGGCCGGAAAGGATCAAGGTGCCTAGGGTGCCGAAGGTGCCTTGGGTGCCTGGGGTGCGAGTGCCAGAGGTGCGTAGGGTGCTTGAGGTGCGTGGGGTGCGCTCGAAATCGGTCCACATCTCGGCGCCGAACCGCTTTCGGAAGGCGCGCGGATACGCGAGCAGGGCAACGCGAAAGAGGACACGTTTCACGTGCGGGCTCTCAACAGCTTGCGCTCACGCGCGGCGGTCAGTTGGCTGGCCATACGCTCGGCTTCGGCCCGCGCGACGGCGATGCCACGCGGGGTGAGCTGGTAGTACCGGCGTCGCTCATCATCGGTGCTTGGGTCGGGGCGCTCATCGAGTTCTTCGATCCATCCGCTTTCGAGCAGTCGCGCCAGCGCTCGATAGAGGGTTCCCGGGTGCAGATTGACGCTGCCCGACGAGCGTCGCTCGACCTCGCGCATGATGCTGTAGCCGTGGCGCTCGCCGTCCGCGAGGGCCAGCAGGATTTCAAAGGCGACGGGCGTGAGCGGAAGAAATGATTCCGGCCGGAAGCGATCCATAGGTGCGTTGAGTCTATACGCTCGAAGCACATAGACGGTGGCGGTGGGCGAATGGTTGCAATCAGGCCTAGTAGGTCGTGATCCGCTTTCCTTCCGCATCGTACACCTCGATTGGGCCCAGCTTGCGGAGAGCCCGTGCGATGCCCTCGGAGTTGCCCACCGCCACGATCTGCAACCGCGACAGATCGAAGTACTTCCTGGCCATGGCCTGAGCGTCGGCCGGCGTGATGGCCATGACCCGCTCCGGGTAGCGATCCCAGTAGTCGACCGGCAGGCCGTAGCGATATCGCGTGACGGCCTTGTCCAGCAACGCTTGCGGCGATTCCAGGCTCAGCGCGAACGAAGCCACCAGCGAGCGCTTGGCATCGGCGAATTCCTGTGTCGGTACCGGGACCTCACGAACCTGCCGAAGCTCATCCAGCAGATCCCTCAGCGCCGGGTCGGTCACTTCCGTGCGAACCTCCTGTACTGGCGAGCCACCTCCCGCGGAACCGCGGCGCGTCGATGTTGCGAGTACGCCCCGTAGGTGTAGCCCTTGTCCTCCCGCAGATGGCGAAACAGCCTTCCGGTTGGCCCACCGCCAACCACTTTGTTGAGCACCGTGAGCGCAAAGTAGTCCGGATCGGTCCGACGAATAGCTTGCACGCCGACGATCAGGTTGGTCTGCACCGAGTTGAGCCTTTCGACGAGAAAGATTCCCGCGCGCGCCAGTGTCGTGGGATCTACAACCGTGGGCAGAGGTGTACTGGCCTTCTTCCACGACCCCAATCGCGTTTGCACCTTCTTCATCGCGTCACCCATCCAGATGTCGCCGGCGATGGCGATTACGGCGTGATCGAGCACGTAGCGCTCACGTGGAAGCGGACCAGATCGTCGCGGGTCGCCTTCTCGAGCGATGCCACGCTTGGCGAGGTGCGTCCCGCCGTGATCGCCGGCGATGGCAATGCTGAAGCGCTCGACTGCGAGGAAGCCGGCTTGCGAACGCTGTTGCTGAAGTTGCGCACAGGTCTGCGTCTTGTAACGAGCGAGCTCCTCCTCGGGGAACGTGTGGTTCAGCAGAACGTCCGCCAGGAGGTCGAGTACTGACATCGAAGTGTTCGGTCAACGATGAGGCGGCCAGCGTCGCGTCCTCCGACGACATGCCGGCGGAGAGCGAGAGAGTGGCGGACAGGCGGTCGAGGTCCTCTGCTATCCGCGTCGACGAGCGCGACGCTGTACCCTCTCGCATATTGGCCGCGGTGAACTGCGCGAGGCCCGCACGGTCCACGGGGTCGTAGTATCCGCCGGCGCCGCGGATCGACAATTGGAGGCTGACCTGCGGCGTTCGGCGATCTTCTAGCACCATCAGATGGATGCCGTTCGGAAGGTCCGCTTCGTGCGGTTTCGGCAGCGTGACCGACAGCAGCGTGTCGGACACGGGCGCTCGGCGCTTCGCCACTACGCCCGACGCCGGCGGTGGCGGCTGAGCGCGCTGCCCCTGAGCGGCGACTTGCTGCTGCGTGTCAAGCGCACCCAGCAATGCAAGCGTGGCGGCGCCGGTCAAGCTCACGTGAGGGCTCATCGCACACCTCCTGGATTTGGTGTCGCCGTCTTGGGTAGGGTGACGACCACCGTCCGATTCTGCGCGACGAGATATGTGCGTGCCACGCGCTGGACATCGGCCAGTGTGACCTTGGCGATTCGCGCCGCGCGCTCGTTGATCAGCTTCGCGTCCCCAAAGTTGGCGGCGAAATCGGCGAGCTGAATCGCACGTGTGAGCGAGCTCGTCAGCCCGCCAACGACCGCGCGCCGAGCATTGTTGCGAGCCTTCTCAATTTCCCATTCCTCGATCGGGCCGGCCTTGACCTTCTCGATCTCTGTGTAAATCGCGGCCTCGAGCGCTTCGGGGCTCTTCCCTGGCACCACGGTGCCAGTTATGCGAAATAAACCGGGACCAACGGCTCCGTCGCGGCCGGCGAAGACGTTGAGCGCCAGCTCCTGCGCACGTACAATCTGCTGATAGAAGCGTGAGCTCCTCCCGCTCGACAACACCGTACCAAGCACCTGCAAGGCGTCGTCGTCGGCCGTCAGTCGCGGCGGTACCTTGAAGACGATGTCTACCCGCGCGAAGCGGGCCAGTGCGTCGTCCAGTGTTTGACGCCGTTCCGCGGACTGCTCCGGCTCCGTCAAGTCGGCTCTGGGCGGCGGTGCCTGGCTCGGGATCGAGCCAAAGGCCTTGCGAATCTTATCGAGCGCGACCTTTGTGTCGACATCGCCGACGAGGGCGAGCACTGCGTTGTTGGGTGCGTAATAAGTCTTGAAGAACGATGCCACGTCTTCAACCGACGCGGCGTTGAGATCGGCCATCGACCCGATCACCGAATGCTCGTAGGCTGGATTGTCGTAGGCGAGCGTATCGATGGCTTCAAACGTGCGACCATACGGCTGATTGTCGACCCCGAGCCGACGCTCTTCCTGCACCGCGTGACGCTGGTTGTCGAGGTTGTCCTTCGTGATCGCAAGCGATCTCATGCGATCAGCTTCAAGGAAAAGGCCGAGGTCGAGCTGATTCGACGGCAGCGTCTCGAAGTAAAGCGTGCGGTCTTTATTGGTCGTCCCATTCATGCTTCCACCGTTGGTGAACACCAGCATGAAGTGCTCGCCAGGGCCGACGTTCTCGGACCCCTTGAACATCATGTGCTCGAACAAGTGCGCGAACCCCGTGCGCCCCTGTGGCTCGTCGCATGACCCCACGTTGTAGTGCACGGCGATGGAGTAGACCGGCGCTGCGTGATCTTCGGAGATGATCACGCGGAGGCCATTGCTCAGCCGGTCTTCGCTAAATCGGATGCTGGGCGTCGTCTGCGCCGTGAGGTGCGTGGAGACTGCGGCGACGGCCACAAGGATCGTGGCCGAGCGGAGCATGGGTGCAACGCGCATAAAAGCCTCCGTGAGAAGGCGAATCCTACCGCGTGTAGCTTCCTTTGGACTGGGTTTGACACAGCCGGTCATTCAGCCTATCATCCGGATATACGGATGAAGTCGCCGAAGATCGTCGCAATCGAGCGGGAAAGCCTCGGGTCGATGCTCGACCACATGGGCACGCTGTCAGACCCGTTGCGCTGCCGGATGGTGCTCGTGCTCGAGCGGCACGAGCTGACCGTGTCCGAACTGTGCACCGTGTTGCAGCTCCCGCAATCGACCGTCAGCCGTCATCTGAAGACGCTGGTCGACGCGGGATGGGCGTCGCCGCGGCGGGACGGCACCAGCCGCTACTACACCATCGCGCTCGAAGGACTCGACGCGGGTGCGCGCCGCCTCTGGCCGCTGATTCGCGAACAGGTGGCAGCGACGAGCGGCGCCGAGCACGACGACAGGCGACTTGCCAGCGTGCTGGCTCGCCGGCGATCGAAGTCCGAAGAGTTTTTCTCGTCGGCATCGGGCCAATGGGACCGTTTGCGCGAAGAGCTGTTTGGCCACACGTTCCATCTGCACGCGGTCCTTGGTCTGCTCGACCCGGCGTCGATCGTCGGCGATCTGGGCTGTGGGACGGGTCAGCTCAGCGCGTTGGTCGCGCCTCACGTGGCCCAGGTGATCGCGGTGGACAGCTCGCCGGACATGCTGCAAGCGGCTCGTCTTCGTCTCGCGCAGCTCGACAACGTCGATTTGCGCAGTGGCAGTGTGGAAGCGCTCCCAATCGATGACGCGCAGATTGACGTGGCGATGATGGGACTGGTGCTTCATCATCTGCCCGATCCGGCGAAGGCCCTCAGCGAATGTGCGCGAGTCCTGCAGCCCGGTGGCCGTGCGCTGATCATCGACATGCTGCCGCACGACCGCGCCGAGTATCAGCAGCAGATGGGCCATGTGTGGCTCGGGTTCACCGAGCAGCAGATGAGCAAGCTGCTCACGACCGCGGGCTTTCACGCAGTCCGTCTGCGCCCGCTTCCGATCGCCGAAGAGGCTAAAGGGCCGGCCTTGTTTGCTGCGGTTGCGGTGCGCCGAGGGAAGTGAGTTGAGTTTTGTTCCTCACTCAAGTGAGTTCCAAGAGTAATTGTTTCTAAACACCCGGTTTGGAGGAATCAGCCGATGTCACCAGCAGTCAGTGAAGTTCACGCGTTCGACGCCGCCAAGCAGAGCGGCCGGGAGCCGTTCAAGGTTGCCGACCTCTCGCTTGCCGAATGGGGCCGCAAGGAAATCCGCCTGGCCGAGCACGAGATGCCTGGCCTCATGGCCGTGCGGACCAGATACAAGGGCAGCAAGCCACTCGCCGGTGCCCGGGTGATGGGCAGCCTTCACATGACGGTCCAGACCGCCGTGCTCATCGAAACGCTGGCGGAGCTGGGGGCCGACGTGCGCTGGGTCTCGTGCAACATCTTTTCGACCCAGGACCACGCCGCCGCCGCGGTGGTGGTCGGCCGACCAGAGACGGGCGGCACGTCACAGAACCCCCGCGGCATTCCAGTGTTTGCGTGGAAGGGCGAGTCACTGTCCGAATACTGGTGGTGCACGGTCGAGGCCCTGCGATGGCCCGACGGCAACGGTCCGTCACTGATCGTCGATGACGGCGGCGATGCGACGTTGTTCGTGCACAAGGCGCACGAGTACGAGAAAGCGGGCGCGATTCCCTCCTTCAATCCGGACAAAGACCCGGAGGAGTGGGGCGTGATTCTCGACACTCTGCGTCAGGAGCTCAAGGAGCGCCCGGGCACGTGGACCAAGATTGCCAAGGGCATCCGCGGCGTGTCCGAGGAGACGACAACCGGCGTGCATCGCCTCTACGAGATGATGAAGGCCGGGACGCTCCTGTTCCCGGCGATCAACGTCAACGACTCGGTCACCAAGAGCAAATTCGACAACATCTACGGGTGCCGACACTCGCTGCCTGACGGCCTGGCGCGCGCCACGGACGTCATGCTCGGGGGCAAGCTGGCCGTCGTCTTCGGCTACGGCGAAGTGGGGAAGGGCTGCGCCCAGTCGTTGAAAGGCCAGGGCTGCCGCGTCGTGGTCACCGAGATCGATCCGATTTGCGCGTTGCAGGCGGCAATGGAAGGCTTCGAAGTCGTCACCATCGATGACGTGATCGACAAGGCCGACATCTTCATCACCGCCACTGGCAACTTCAACATCATCACGGCCGCCCACATGGGCAAGATGAAGCACAACGCGATTGTCGGCAACATCGGTCACTTCGACAACGAGATCGACATGGCCGGGCTGAAGAAGGTGCCGGGCATCAAGAAGATCAACATCAAGCCGCAGTACGACGAATGGGTGTTCCCCGATGGCCATTCGGTGCTCGTGCTCGCCGAAGGCCGGCTGCTCAATCTCGGCTGCGCCACGGGCCACCCGAGCTTCGTCATGTCAGCCTCGTTCACCAACCAGGTGCTCGCGCAGCTCGAGCTGCACGCCAACGCTGAGAAGATCGGCCTCAACGTGTTGATGCTGCCGAAGAAGTTGGACGAGGAGGTCGCGCGACTGCACCTCGATCATCTGGGCGTGAAGCTCACGAAGCTGACGAAAGATCAGGCGGACTACATCGGCGTACCGGTGGAAGGACCGTACAAGGCGGAACACTACAGGTATTAAAGAAGCTGAGGTCTACGGTCCAGGTCTTACGGTCTACGGAGAGAACACCCTGCCCGTGGCCCGTGGCCCGTGGCCCGTGGCCCGTTGGCTACTGCGTTCCCTTTGGCCCTGCCGCAATCACCTTCTTAATCAACTCCGCCGTCCGTGTCGCGCGGGCGTCGACGATGGCTCTGGCCCACTCGAGGGCCTTGGCCTTGTCGGCGATTGAGACGCCGTTGATGGTGGCCTTGCCGGCCTTCACGCGCTCTTCCCAGCGAACCGATTGGGGGTCAGTCAGCATCATGTTCAGCGTGATGCCCGGGCTGTCGTGTAAACCATCATCGGGCATGCCGTCTTTCGTGACGCCCAACTGTCTCAGAACGTTGGGTGTGCCGGGCGGCGCGGTGTAGTACTCGGGAATGGTTGCGACAAGGGCAGCGCCCGCGAACTGTGCGGTGAGCTTGTCGGCAACGGCCTTCTGGCCATTTTGATTGCCGCCGCTGTCGCCGATGAAAATGATGTTCTTGAACCCGTGTTGCTTGAGGCTGTGAGCGATGTCGGTGAGCATCGCCTGGTAGGTTTCTTCACGCAAGCTGATCGTGCCCGGGCTTCGCATATGACCGCTCGGCGGATCGATGCGGCCTTCGGGCACGAGCTCGACGATCGGTGCGCAGAGGGCGTTCCCCAGTTTGCGCGCGATGACGTCGCAGTTGGTTCGCAGGACGTAGTTGTGCTTCCCGGTCACCAGCCACGGGCCGTTGGGCTCCATCCCGCCGGTGGAGATGATCGCCGTGGTCTTGCCCGCATTCAGCGCGTCGCGAACGTCGATCCACGTCATCTCTTCGATCCACACCGTGTCGACTGGGGGGAGGGGATTCGGCGTATCGGCGCAGTTGTACGGATTGTTCGCGCAGTTGCCGCCACCCATCGAGCGCGGGTCTTGCGCAGGTCGGCTGCGCGCCAAGGGAGGTGGCTGCCGAAGCAACAGCAATGTGCGAGCGCGTCAGTCCTCATTCATCATCGCCCCCTTCGTAGCCACCCGCCGCCCGCCGCCAGCAGCCGTCCCCTGCTCACTGAGCACCGTGCCCGGTCATTGCTGCGTCCGCGTCGCCGCGGGCAGCGTGCCCTTGTTGGCAATCGCCTTCTTGATCGCTTCAACCGTCGCGGTGGCGCGGAATTCGACGATCTTCTTGGCCAGCTCGGTGGCCTGCGCGCGGTTCGAAATGTCGAAGCCGTTGATCGAGGCCTTACCCGCCTTCACGCGCTCGTCATAGCGGACCGACTTCGGGTCGGTGATGAACATGTTGAGGGTAATGATCGGGTCATCATGCAAGCCATCGCTCTTGCCCTCCTTGATGCCCTGGCCTTCCATGAACTGGCTCACGCTCGCGTAGTCGTAGTACTCCTGCACGTGCGCAACCACGGCCTCGCCGCCGAACTGCTTATTGAGCGTCTCGGCGACGGTGCGCTGCCCGCGTTGGTTCCCGCCGCTGTCGCCGATGAAAATGATGGTCTTGAAGCCGTGCATCTTCAGACTGTGCGCGACGTCGGTCAGCACCGCCTGAAACGTTTCCTCGCGCATGCTGATGGTGCCCGGGCTGGTCATGTGACCGCCCTTCGGATCGATGCCGCCCTCGGGCACGTACTCGATGATCGGTGCGCACAGGGCGTTTCCCAGCTTGCGGGCGATCGCATCGCAGTTGGCGCGCAGCACGTAGTTGTGCTTGCCGGTGACCAGCCACGGGCCGTTCGGCTCGATGCCGCCGGTCGGGATGATGGCGGTCGTCTTGCCCGCCTTCAACGCGTCGCGCACGTCCATCCACGTCATCTCTTCAATCCAGACTGTGGTCGCGGTGGGCAGGGGGTTTGGCGCGTCAGCGCAGTTGTACGGGTTGTCACGACAATCACCGCCGCCCATGGTGCGAGGGTCGGCCTCGCGACGCGGACGTTGCTGGCCGGCGGCAGGCTGCCCCCCGCCCGCGGCCGGTTGCGGTGGCTGTGCCGCTGCAAACGAGCTCGAGAGCAGCAGCGTCGCTGCGAAGAGAACAAACGTCTTTTTCATCGGTGTGCCTCTATTAGGGAACGGTTGGAACACTGTCGATGTCCTCATCGGCTGCCGGCCACTGGCCACTGGCCACTGGCCACTGATCACTGATCACTGATCACCGGCTTTGGTTTAACCGCAAACGATCCGTCTTCGAGACGTTCGCGATTCACGTGACACGCCGTGCACTGCTGCCCGAGTGTCGTCACTTGTGTCTTCGCTTCGTTCCAGTTGCCCTGCCCGGCGGCCACCTCAATCGCGGCCGTGGCCTGTCGTGCAGTCTGCGCGAACTTGACGGCCTCGTTGTTGCCGCGTGTCTTCCAGAATGCCTCGGTCTCGGCAAACGCCTTCGCAAGAATCGCGGTGTTGGTCTTGACCAATTCCGCGTTGGACGCGTCAATGCCTTTGCGCACGGCGCCGTTGGCGCCGCCGACGGCCTTCATCGCTTTGTCGAGGACCGCTTCTTCCGGCGTGAGTGGCGGGGGGATGAACTTGGCGAGATCCGTGAAGGCGCCATTGATGACGGCGCTGGCGATGATCACCGGCCGATTGGGATGCTGCGCCAGAATCTCGCCGATGCCGTTCGCGCCAGTCTTCGCGCGCTTCGTGATTTCCGCCGCGTCGGGCTTGATCACCTCGCCCAAAACGGTGACGTACGAGTTGAGCTCCACCGGTTCGTGCAGCCGCGGGGCCACGACGATGACCTCCTGGCCAGTCGTCTTCGACTTGTCTTGATCGACGGAGAAAACGGTCGGGCTTAGCGCCTTCTCAACCGTCGCATATACCGTGACGTACTGACCGTAGAAGCTATCGGGTTTGGCGGCGATGGAGCTTGCTGCCGCCGGCATCGCTGTCTTTGGTGGCGCGGGAGCCGCACCGCCCGCTGCCGGGGCGCCGGGGCGCTGGTCTTGTGGCGCTGCGGGCTGGGCCGCGCTGGTGTTTTGGGCCGGTGGCTGTGCGAGCACGGCGGCCGACACCACTGCGAGCGTCGTAGCGGCGATCACCGCTGCCCGAGCGGATGTGGTTGGTGCCATCCGCTGCATTGTAGAGGAACTCGCGGTCCACTCGCGACGCTTCGCCTCAGGTGGCCTGAAGAGCCGCCGCGGGCGGTGTCTTCGATTGTCATTATCCATTCGGATAGCCACTCGGCAGCATTTCAAAAACGCTGGCGAACCCTTTGCGGAAGTAGTAAGTTGCCGCCGTTCCATCGACAACGCGCACGGCGAAGCGTGACTAACTTCGCTGAACTTGGTTTGAAGGGGGGAGGCAGCATGCGAACTCTCTTGCGTGCAGCGGTGGCCGGCCTGGCGCTCACCGCTGTGATATTCGGTGTGTCGATCGAAGCCACAGCGCAGTCGTTTCAGGGTGGGTTGCGCGGCGCGGTTCGTGACAACCAGGGCGTGATTCCTGGGGCGACGGTGACGCTGACCAACGAAGGCACCGGCGTGTCCCGCGACACGGTGTCCAATGAATCAGGCGAGTACTCGTTTCCGGCGCTCGACGCTGGCACCTACACGGTCAAGGCGAGCGTGACCGGGTTCAAGACGTTCGAGCGCCGCGGCATTCGCCTTGCCACTCAGACGTTCCTGACGCTGGACGTCACGCTCGAGGTCGGCACCCTCGAGGAGACGATCACGGTGACCGCTGACGCGCCGCTGATCGAAACCTCGAATGCGTCGCACGCCGACGTGCTCGACGCCAAAACGCTGGAGACGCTTCCCAGCGTCGGCCGCAACGTGTTTCTGATGGCGGTCACGGTGCCGACGGTGCAGAGCAGTGGCGACACACACTGGAACCGGATGCAGGATCAGTCGGGTGCCTCGACGCTCTCGATGGGCGGCGGCGGCGTGCGCGCCAACAACTACCTGCTGGATGGGTTCCCGATCACCGATCTCCAGAATCGATCGTCAACCAATCCCAGCGGCGAGATGTTGGAGGACGTGCGCGTCCAGGTTCACACTTACGACGCCGAGATGGGCCGCACCGGCGGCGGCGTGTTCAATACCACCGCCAGATCGGGGGCCAATCAGTTTCATGGTTCGGCCTTCTACCTGAGTCGTCCGAATGCGCTGGTCGGCCCGCTCTTCTTCAACGAGATTCGCGGTATCGAGACCAACGATCAGTATTGGCGGAACGGCGGCGGCGGGATCGGGGGACCGCTGATCCGCGGCAAGACCTTCTTCTGGGCGGCAGCCGACATCTACCGTGATGCGCAATCCCAGAACGATGGTTTGCACGTGCCGACCGTCGCGATGCGCAACGGCGACTTTCGCGGTCTCACCGATGCGCAGGGGCGGCCGATCGTCATCTACGACCCGTTGACGACCGACGCCAACGGCAACCGACAGCCGTTCGCCAACAACATCATCCCCGCGGATCGAATCAATTCGGTGGGTCGTTTCTACGCCAACCAGCTTCCGTTGCCGACCGAGCATCCCGAAACCGACAACGGCGGGATCAACCTTCCGGCCCAGGACATCATTCTGTCCAAGGCGCATCAATACTCGTTCAAGGTTGACCAGCACTTCAGTGGCGACGTGTCGTTGAGCGGCGTGTTCCTTCGCCAGAGCTCCTTCGAGCCCGACTCCAACTACTTCCCGGATGCGCGCTACGCGGCCCCGCGTTCCACCTCGATCGCGATGTCAACGTGCTCGTGCTGAACAACACCTACATCCTCAATCCCAGCACGGTCGCGACCTTCCGGTTTGGGATGAACACGTTCAGCGACGACAACTCGTTGCCGTATCCCTTCGACATGCACGACGTCCCGGGTATCAACCCCGCGTTTGCCGACGCGATTCCGGTGCAAAAGTTTCCGCAGCTCGACTTCACCGGATACAACGATACTGGCCAGAGCGGACTGTCCGACATCAACTACTACTCGTGGGGCGTGAACGGCGCCGTGACGAAGCTGGCCGGCGCGCACAGTTTCAAAGCCGGTGCCGACTATCGCATCATCGGGGTCGAGTCGCTCGCCCACGGGCAGTCGGCCGGCATTTACGCATTCAACGGCCGATTCACCGGAAGCAACGCCAATAACCCCAACGCCAACAGCCAGAATTCGATCGCCGATATGCTCCTCGGCTATCCATCGTCCGGAAGCCTCACGCTTGCGAGTCGCTTCGACGACTACGTCAGGTACTACGGGTTCTTCGTTCAGGACGACTGGCGCGTCACGGATCGCCTGACGGTCAACTACGGCGTGCGGCTCGAGCACGAGACGGGACTGGCGGAGAAGGACAATCAGTTGGTGGTCGGATTCGACCGCAACGTGGTCAGTCCGCTGAATGTCACCATTCCTGCCGATCCGGTGGCCGGCACCCCCGCTCGACAGGTTCTCGGCGGCCTGATGTTCGCGGGTCTCAACGGCGCGCCCGAACACGTCGGCAACCCGCCGACGATCAAGGCGTCCCCCCGGGTCGGGTTCGCGTTCAGCATGAATCCGAAGACCGTGGTTCGTGGCGGTTACGGCATCTTCTGGGCGCCCTGGCAATCCGGGGTGCAGGCGGCCGCGGGATACTCCCAAGCCACGTCGCTGCAGCAAGACCTACTGCGACCGATCACCAGTATCGATAACCCGTTCCCGAGCGGCCTGACGCCGATCTCCGGCAATTCTGACGGGCTTGCTCACCGGCGTGAGCACGAACATCACCTTTATCGACCCGGAGAGGACCGCGCCGAAGGTGCATCAGTACTCGGTCGACCTCCAGCGCGAGATTCCTGGGGACATGAGCGTAGGGTTCACCTACATGGGCGCCACCGGCCGGGACCTCACGTGGGGTGGTACGGCGACGGGCCAGGTCAACATCAACCAGGTTGATCCCCAGTACCTGGCGCTGAACAACCCCGGCGGTACCAACTTCCTGACACAGCTCGTGGCGAACCCATTTCAGAACGTGCCAGGCGCCGGATCGTTTGCGACCCGCGGCGCGACCATTCAGCGCAATCAGTTGCTGCGGCCGTTCCCGCAGTTCGGCGACATCAACATGATCTTCAGCACGCACGCGAAGTCGCAGTATCACGCGGGCGTGATCTCCGTGACCAAGCGCGCCACGGGATGGTGGGGTGGCCGTATCAGCTACACCTACAGCCGTCTCTATGACAACCAGTTTGCGCAGGGCAACTACTACTCCAACGCGCCTGGCATCCTCAACAACTACACGGCCGTCCCCTGGTCCGACTATTTCAATCCGGACGCGGAGTACGGACGCAGTCGCCTCGACTCGCCGCACAAGCTGGTGGCCAGCCCGATCATCAGACTGCCATTCGGAGCGGGGGAGCGGTGGCTGACGAGCGGCGTCGGCAATTGGCTCGCGGGCGGGTGGACGGTTTCGCTCGTCATCCAGCTGCAGAGCGGCTTCCCGCTGGGTGTGAGTCAAAACACAAACAACACGAACTTGCTGGGCGCCGGGCAACGCCCCAATGGGGTGCCGGGCGTCGATATTCAAGTGCCGGGCGATATCACCGACCGGCTGCGCGCCAACCCGGATGACAATCTGTATCTCAACCCGGCGGCGTGGAGCCAGGCCGTGTCGGGGACGTTTGGCGATGCCCCGCGGACGCTCGACGGCATCTATTCGCCGGTGCGCAGCTCGACGGACCTTGCCATCAACAAGGATCTGCCGATTCGAGGCAATCAGCGACTGACGCTGCGTCTCGAGGTCATCAACCTGTTCGACAACCCGTGGTACGCCGCCTTGGCCAGCACCGCGGCTGGCAACACGGGTTTCGGCCAGGTCACGGCTCAAGGAAACTACTCGCGCACGTTCCAGGTGACGGCGCGGTACCTCGTTCTAGGAAGGTTCCAAGGTTCCAAGGTTCCAGGGTTCCAGGGTTCCAGGGTTCCAAGGTTCCGGCGTTCCAGGGATCGAACGGGCTCATGTCCTAAGATTGAATCTGAATGTTGAATGAACCCTGGAACTTTGGAACCGTGGAACCCTGGAACCTTGGAACCTTAGTAGGTGTCGCCATGACGAGAACAACAGCGTTTGCAGGGATAGCGTTGTGCCTGTTGGTAGCCCTGGCGGTTGCGCAGCCGCAACAACAAGCGCCGCCAACCGACACGGAGACGCCCGCCATCGCGGGAGTGGTTGCTGCTGGTGCGAAGGTCACCGTGATCAAGTCAGGGTTTCAAGGCACCGAGGGCCCGATCGGGATGCCTGACGGCAGCCTGATTTTTACGGAGACGCAGGCGAACCGCATCACGCGAATCGCAGCGGACGGGACGACTTCAGCCTTCCTCGAGAACACCAACGGGTCGAACGGTCTCGCGTGGGATGCGAAAGGCCGGCTCCTGTCGGTGCAGACCACACCCGGTCAGACGAAGATTGGGGTGATCTATCCGAAGGGAAGCGAGGCCACGATCGTCGACAACTTCGACGGCAAATCGTTTGGCCGGCCGAACGACCTGGTGGTCAGCAGCAAAGGCGGGATCTACTTTACCGAGCCAGGTCCGAACGTGCAGCAAGGGGCGCCGCCTCCAGCGACGCCACCGCTCCCACCGGCGGTCTACTACGTCCCGCCGGGCGGTAAGGCGATCAAGGTCGCGGACGGCATTCGCCGGCCCAATGGCATCATGCTGAGCCGCGACGAGAAGGTGCTTTACGTCAACGACACGCAAGGCGAGAACTTACTGGCGTTCGACGTGCAAGCTGATGGCACGCTGACCAACCGCCGCAACTTCGCCAAGTACCAGGGAGCGACGTCGGGCCCGAATGGAATCACGAGCGGCGCGGACGGATTGGCGATAGACGAGGCGGGTCGCATCTACGCGGCGACGTCAGCGGGCGTCGAGGTGTTCGACACCAAGGGCGCCCACTTGGGCACGATTCCGGTGAGCCGAGCACCACAGAACATCGCCTTCGCCGGCAAGGACAAGAAGACGTTGTACATTGTCGGACGCGGGTCGGCGTTCAAGGTGGACGTCGAAACTCCCGGGTTCAAAGGGCGCGCGAAATAGAGTTCAAGCTCCGCACCATCGAATCCACGGCGTTTGGCACCGGGTGGTTGAGCGGCGTTCTGTCGGCGGCCTGCGGCCTCATCGGGCTGGGCGCGGTGCTCTGCTTTCACTTCCCCGAGTTCTTTACGACGCCGGAAGCGCGCGCACTTTACCCGATCCCGTACATTCGCGCGCTCCTTCATCTCTTTCTGGTGGCCGCCTTCGTCCTCGGTGTCGTCAGCCTGTCGCTGCGTCGCAACAAGGCGCTCGGCGCCGTTGGTGTGGTGTCCACGCTCGTGGCGGCGCTGCTGGGCGGGTCGCGCGTCGCGGTCGACGATGAGTTCACGCAGGGCCCATTTCTCGGGCTCGATTGGTTTCTGCTCAACCTGATTGTCTACTCGCTCGTGTTCGTTCCGCTCGAGCGGCTGTTCGCGAGGCTGCCAGAGCAGGGCGTCTTTCGTCGAGGCTGGCGGACCGACCTGACGTACTTTTTTGTCAGCTCGCTCCTGGTGCAACTGCTGACGATTGTCACCTTGAAGCCCGCGATGATCTTTTTCGATTGGGCCATCATTCCGGGCGTGCGGGACCTGGTGCGCACGTGGCCGGGGGTCCTCCAGTTCTTCGCCCTCCTCCTGGTTGCGGACTTTACGCAGTATTGGGTTCATCGCACGTTTCACGCCGTGCCAGCGCTCTGGCGATTTCACGCCGTGCATCACTCGGCCGAACACATGGACTGGCTGGCTGGGTCGCGTTTACATCTCGTGGATATTGCGGTGACCCGAGGCTTGACCTATGTGCCGATCTACCTCTTGGGGTTCGCTGAGGGCCCGCTCTTCGCGTATTTGGTCGTGGTCAGCGCGCAGGCGACGTTCATCCACGCCAACGTCAGGTTCGACTTCGGCCCGTTGAAATGGCTGGTCGCGACGCCGCAATTTCACCATTGGCATCACGCGGCCGAGCCGGAAGCCATCGACAAGAACTTCGCGGTGCACCTCCCGGTGCTGGATTGGCTGTTCGGGACGATGTATCTCCCGCGTCGTTGGCCTCGTGCGTACGGGATCGAAGGCGGCCCGCGAGTGCCGGACGGGTTTCTGAAGCAACTGCTCTGGCCTTTGAAGTAACGCCTGGAACGTCGCAGAACCTGCGACCGGGCGACAGGCCCCGGTGACATTCGGAGACGGGGCCTGTCCCCCGATGACAGTCCGCCTCGTCAGCGCATCGACGCGACGATCATGACGCCGCCGCGAATCGGCGTCGGCGTCAACTGCACCCGCGACTGCGCGATATCCAGGCTGACCGTACGACCGACGATCAAACCCAACGTGGCGCCGACGATCACATCGCTGGCGTAGTGTGAGTTGGCTTGTAACCGCGAGGTCGAGGTGTAAACGGCGATGGCATACGCCGGAATCGCCGCCTTGCGACCGAAATGCTGATGCAGGACGGCGGCGGTCGCAAACGCCGCCGAGGCATGGCCTGACGGGAATGATCGCGCCTCTCCGTCAGGCCGGGTCCGTTGGACGGCGAACTTGATTCCTTGCGTCAACGTCACAGCCAACACTTGCGCCTGCATCAAATCGGCGCCAGCAGCCGCCATCGCCGGTCTCTCGAACGTGTGGCCCGCCACATACGCAGCCAGCGCCGCGCCTCCCTGGACCCACTCGCGCCCGAGGGCTTTCCCCCAGCCGGAATACGCCGCCTTCAGGACGTGCGAGGATGAAGCGCCCAGCGTGGCAATGTCGTCGAAGGGGTATGCGGCGAGCGCCAGCATCGTGCCGTTGATGGCGAGGCGGGCGTTGTCTTCGGATGGAAGCCGTGAGATGTCACGGGCGAACGAGCTTAGGAGCCGTCGCACGGCGCTCGCGTTCTCCTCATGATCAGCAATCGCGGCTTGTTCTTCGTCGACCGCTACGTCCTGGGCGAACACGGACGACCCACACAGCATGAAGAGCAGCGCGAGTCCGGCGATGCGCACGCCGTGAGTCTACCGCGACGGGAAGTTACAAGTTACAAGTTCCAAGCTCTTGGACGGCATCAGGCCGGTGAGCACGCCCGGGCGCTGTGACCAGCACCGTGATGAACACGACGTTTGGAACTTGTAACTTGGAACTTGTAACTGGCGGCGACTAGCCGGGGCGTTGAGCCGCTATGGAGGTGCTACAGTTCTCAACACACTCGGAGGGTCCATGGCACCGCGCGCCTCGTATCGTCGATCGCCCCATCGGCTCGGGTTGGCTACCGTTGTGGTTCTGGCGTTGATCGCACCGACCGCCGCGCAGCAGGCGGCTCAACCGCGCGCCGCGTTGACGGCCGACGACTATGCCCGCGCCGAGCGCTTCATGGGCTACAACACGACCCCGCTGGCGTTCGGTCTCACGGTGCGGCCGAACTGGCTCACCGACCCCACGAAACCAGCAGTGCCGGGCAAGAGCGAGGACGATCGCTTCTGGTATCGCAACACCGTGCCTGGCGGAGCCGAGTTTGTCCTCGTCGATCCCGCCCGCGCGGTTCGCGAACCCGCTTTCGACCATGTGAAGCTGGCCGCGGCACTCTCGACCTCTGCGGGCGAGCGCTACACCGCCGCGACTTTGCCGTTCATGAGTTTCGACCTGACTCCGGACACGCTGGCGATCGAGTTCACGGCTGCGAAGCGCAAGTGGCGCTGCGATCGACAGGGAACGACTTGCACGTCGCTTGGGCCCGCGACCGAGACGCCGCCAGCCGGGCCACCGGGCGCGCCCGGGCGCGCACGCACACATGTCCCGTCACCCGATGGCACAAGGACCGCCTTCGTCCGTGAGCACAACCTGTGGGTTCGCGATGTGGCGAGCGGTCGCGAAACGCAGATGACGACCGACGGCATCAAGGATTTTGCCTACGCCACCAACGACGCGGGGTGGGTGCGCAGTGACACGCCGGTCGTGGTCTGGTCGCCTGATTCCAGGCGTCTCGCCACTTTCCGCCACGACTCGCGCGGTGTGGGCGAGATGTACTACGTGAACACGGTCGTTGGGCACCCGACGCTGACGACTCACAAGTACCCCCTGCCCGGCGACGACAAGATCTTCATGATTGAACGGGTCGTGATCGACGTCGAGTCGAAGAAAGTCGTGCGCTTCAAGATGCCCATCGATCCCCACCGCTCGACGTTGTGCGATCACGTCGTGTGCGGTGGCACCTGGGCCGACGTTCAATGGAGTCCGGACAGCAAGGAAGTCGCGTTTGTGACGACGTCACGTGATCACAAGCGCGAGGATCTGCGCATCGCGGACGCGGGAAGTGGTGCCGTACGAAACGTGTTGGCGGAACGGGCCGAAACGTTCTTCGAATCAGGGCAGGGACGGGTGAATTGGCGCTACCTATCGCAGTCCAAAGAAATCCTGTGGTTCTCGCGTAAGGACGACTGGGGGCACCTGTACCTCCATGACGCCGGCACAGGCTTTCAAAAGAATCGGATCACGACCGGCGAAGGCAACGTGACGCAAGTCTTGCGGGTCGACGAAGCAGCACGCACGATTTTCTTCCAGGGCGTCGGCAAGGAAAGCGGCCGCGACCCGTACTTCCGACATCTCTACAAGATTGGATTCGATGGCAAGAATCAGACCCTATTGACTCCGGAGAACGCCGATCACACGCTGGATCTGTCGCCGTCGGGTAAATACTTCGTCGACACCTACTCCACGCCCGACACGCCTCCGGTGTCGGTGGTGCGGGACGCCAATGGTCAGGTCGTCGTTGCCCTCGAGAAGGGCGACGTCACACAGTTGCTCGCGACGGGATGGAAGCCTCCGACGCCGATCACGGTGAAAGCTCGCGACGGAAAGACCGACCTGTACGGCTTGATGTTCAAGCCGACGAACTTCGATCCCGCTCGTCGCTACCCGATCATCAACAACATCTATCCCGGCCCGCAGACGGGCAGCGTCGGAGGCCGAACGTTTTCGGTCGCTCGCGGCGACGCCCAGGCGATTGCCGAACTCGGGTTCATCGTCGTCCAGATTGACGGCATGGGGACGCCGTGGCGATCCCGTACATTCCACGAGACCTGGTACGGCGACATGGGCGACAACACCCTGCCCGATCAAGTCGCTGGGATGAAAGAACTGGCGTCGCGATACCCATGGATCGATCTCGATCGGGCCGGCATCTATGGACACTCCGGCGGTGGCAATGCGTCTGCTACGGCGATGTTCAAGTATCCCGACTTCTTCAAAGTCGGCGTCTCGCAGGCCGGCAATCACGACAACCGCGTGTACGAGGACGACTGGGCGGAGAAGTGGCAGGGGCTGCTGGCGAAGAAGCCCGATGGGACCAGCAACTACGACGATCAGGCCAACCAGAACCACGCGCACAAGTTGAAGGGAAAGCTGCTCCTGGCGCACGGGACCATGGACACCAACGTGCCGTACTACAGCACGCTGCTAGTGGTCGATGCATTGATCAAGGCGAACAAGGACTTCGACTTGATCATCCTGCCAAATCGCGGGCATGGCTTCGGCAACGAGCCGTATATGGTTCGGCGGCGCTGGGACTACTTCGTGAAGCACCTCTTGGGCGCCGAGCCGCCGATCTACGAGATGCGTGGGCCGGCGCCGGCACGCTACGACGACGACAGCAGCGCCGCGGGGGTAAGTGCGGGTGAATCGGAGGCTCATTCTTGCTGCGCTGCCGCTCCACGCCGCAATTACGGGGCAAGCGATGGGGGGTGGTTGCTCTGAGCTCGACCTGAAGGCGCTCGACCTCATGGAGCAGGTCGTTGCGCGCGGGGATGCAGCGGCCATTGTCGACACCGCACGCGGGCCGAACCGTTGCGCAGCGCTCAACCTCGCCCGACTTTCATTGCTTGCCTACCACGAAGCCAGGGCGGTTGCGGCGCTTGGTGGCCCGATCGAGCGTCAGGGGCCGGTCCGCCGCGCGCTCGCGTCGCTCAACGACCTCCGAGGAGGCAGCCTTGATCTCGAGGTCGAGTATGCGGACACGGCTATTCGTGCCGCGATTGCAGCCGCACAGGACGAGCGGCCAGAAATGGAGCTGCTTCTGACTCACGCGCGTGACCTCGCCGAGCGGCTGAGCGACCGTTCGCGCCGGGCCGTGTGGCCGCGCCCCTTCAACCTGCTTGCCGGTGAGCTGTGGTTGGAAGTCGATCGCTTCGAGGAGGCTCGCGCGGCTTTTGAGCGAGCCGTAAAGGCCGACGCCGGTCCGGTCGCAATCGTCGGCCTCGCCCGCGCACTCGCACGCCTTGGCCGTCATGAGGAGGCGTGTCGTCTGTGGCTGCGCGTTCCCGATGATGCCCAGACTCTCCGGGAGGCGACCCGCCAAGATTTCGCCGAATGCCGGTGATTCGTTACAGGCCTGAGGTTCTCGAAGAGCTAGCACGACACGGGCTCCGCCCGCGACCGGAGACGACCCCGGCCCGCCTTCGAGAGCAAATCAACGACCTCTACCGCATCGAGATCCGGGGACTCCGCGATCGGTGCCGCGGCGGCGAGTTCTCGACCCGAGAACTCCCCGATCGCGTCCGAGAGCTGAGAAAGCGCTATGTGCTGCTCTCAATCCCCGTGCATTTGTGGACCGAGTGACTGCGTCCGGCGCCTTGGCGCACCCAGGCACTCCAGGCACCCTAAAGCACCCCGGCACCAGCACTTAGGCACGTCGGCACCCCAGGCATCCGCCTCCGCTCGCGCAACGATTCCGGGCGAGCTACGGCGAGACCTCGCCGGAGCGGCCTTCGGCCGCGAAGGCGGGCCCAGGCACCTGCTAAACTGCCCTTATGGCCCGTTTAGCTCGAGTGACCGAACCGATGGTGCGTGTTCGCCGAGGCGGCGAGCTTCGTCCCGCGACCTGGGACGAGGCACTCGACCGCGCCGCGGCGGGGCTGCGGGCGGTGACGGGGACTCATGGTCCCCGGTCGTTCGGGCTCTTCAGCTGTTCGAAGAGCACGAACGAAATGAATTTCGCCGCTCAGAAGTTTGCGCGCACGGTGATCGGCTCGAACAACATCGACAGCTGCAACCGTACTTGACATGCCCCGAGCGTCGCCGGTCTGGCGACGGTTTTCGGCATGGGCGGCGGGACGAGCTCCTATCGGGAGATCGAAGAGACGGATTGTGTCTTGCTGTGGGGGTCGAACGCGCGGGAGACGCACCCGATTTTCTTCCACCACCTCCTCAAAGGCATCAGGCGTGGAGCACGTCTCTTTACGATCGACCCGCGTCGAACTTCGTCCGCCGAATGGGCGGACATCTGGGCAGGACTCGATGTCGGTACGGATATCGCGCTGTCGAACACGATGGCACGCGAGATCATCGCATCGAATCTCGCCAACCGGGAATTCATCCTCAACGCGACGACCGGGTTCGACGAGTATTGCGCCTCAGTCCAGGGCTGGACGCTCGAACGCGGCGAAGCGGAGACTGGCGTACCAGCAACCGACATCCGGGAGATTGCGCACGGGTTCGCCAAGGCCCCGCGCGCGATGATTTGCTGGACGCTGGGAATTACCGAGCATCACACGGCGGTCGATAACGTGCTGGCGCTGATCAATCTCGGGCTGCTGACTGGACATGTCGGCCGCTGGGGATCGGGCATCAATCCGCTTCGAGGTCAGAACAACGTGCAGGGTGGCGGCGACATGGGCGCGCTCCCTGATCGACTGCCCGGTTTTCAGCACGTCGAAAATGACGACGTGCGAAGCCAAGTTCGATCGCGCATGGGGCGTGAACGTGCCGCCTCAGAAGGGATGGCACCTGTCGCAAATGTTCGAAGCGATGGAACTACGGTGAGTTGCGCGCCCTCTACGTCATCGGCGAGAACCCGCTGCAGTCCGAGGCGGATCAACATCGCGCGGCGCATTTGCTCGGTTCGCTCGATCTCCTGATTGTCCAGGACGTGGTGCTGACCGGCACGGCCCGCATCGCCGACGTCGTGTTGCCGGCGGCCGCCAGCGCTTTCGAAGGAGAAGGGACGGTGACGTCGAGTGAGCGCCGCGTGCAGCGGGTTCGACGCACAAAGGCGCCCGAAGGTCAATCGCGAGACGACCTCGCGATCATCTTCGACCTGGCGGCGCGACTCGGCCACGACTGGGGTGAGGCCAGCGCCGAACGCGTCTGGAACGAGCTGCGAACGCTATCCCCCGTTCATGCGGGCATGAGTTACGCGCGCCTCGAAGCCAACAACGGGCTGCAGTGGCCCTGCTACGACGAGCAGCACCCGGGTGAGGCGTTTCTTCACAGCCGTCTGTGGGAACGACCGGTGGTGGGTCCGCGAGCCCCGTTCTCACCAGTCGAGCACCAACTGCCGGTTGACAGGCTGACCGAGGAGTTCCCCTTCCGCTTGACCACCGGCCGCCGTCTCGCGGAATACAACACGGGCGTGCAGACTGGCGCCTACGCGTCACCCGTCCGTCGGGGGGAGCGCCTCGACATCTCACCGGAGGACGCGGAGGATCTGCAAGTCGTCGAAGGCGAAACCGTCCGGGTCCGATCGCGTCGGGGGCAGATCGTCGTACCCGTTCACCTGGACACGTCCCTCCGCCCGGGACTGACGTTCATGACGTTTCACTTTCCCGATGATGTGGCGACCAACCTCCTGACCATTGACGCCACCGATCCGAAGTCGGGCACCGCGGAGTTCAAAGCCGCGGCGATCGCGATCGAGAGGTTATGAGTAAACGTGGACCTGCACATCGTCGGGGCTGAGCCCAGCCGCGAGGAGCGGGACGCCGTCGATCGATTACTCGGGCCGCCGGAAACGGGATGGGTCGGCGGCGCTCGTCGTCTGGGTCGTGAGACGCGGGTTTCGCGAGGCGGCTTTGAAGAAGTGAAGGAGCGGCGCGATCTGCTGCTGCCAGCGCTCCATGCGGTCCAGGATCGGATCGGGTGGATCAGTCGAGGCGCTCTCAACTACATCTGCCGTCGCCTGACCGTCCCTCCCGCGGAGGCTTGGGGCGTCGTCACCTTCTATCATCTCTTTCGGACAGAGCCCCAGCCGCGCACCATCGTCCACGTATGTGACGACATCGCCTGTCGCCTGGCGGGTGGCGAACAACTGTGCCATGCAACTCGAAGCGACGCAGAATGAGTCCGCTCAGTGGCACTGGCAGCGCTCCCCATGTCTGGGTCAGTGCGACCGCGCACCGGCAGCGCTGGTCATTCGTGCGGGCGAGCAGCGGCGGCAGAAGTGGTCACGAACATTTCCGGCATCACTCAGCTTGTGCAAGCCGGGCTAAAGCCCGGCCCCTCAGGTGAAGTCGACCTGAGGGCCCCGGCTTTAGCCGAGGTGTTTGGAGGTCCTGGGAAACTGCTCCGGCGAATCAGCGCGGTGGATGCTTCGAGTCTTGCCGGGTATCGCAGCGCGGGCGGGTATCGAGCGTTGGAGCGCGCGGTAGAACTCGGACCCGCCGGTGTCATCAAGGAAGTAACGGCGTCGAACCTCCTCGGGCGCGGCGGCGCGGCATTCCCGACCGGTCGAAAGTGGGAGGCGGTGGCGCGCGAACCGGCGCGTCCTCACTATCTCGTGTGCAACGCCGACGAATCGGAACCAGGCACGTTCAAGGATCGTGTTCTGCTCGAACAGGATCCGTACGCGATTGTCGAATCGATGACGATTGCCGGCTACGCGACCGGCTGCGAGCAGGGCTTCATCTATATTCGAGGCGAATATCCTCTGGCCTCGACGCGCATCCAGGCCGCGATTGACACGGCGCGCGTCGACGGATTGATCGGACCGGACGTCATGGGAAAGGGGTTTGCGTTCGACCTCGAGGTCCGGCGGGGCGCCGGCGCCTACATCTGCGGCGAAGAGACGGCGCTGTTCAACTCGCTGGAGGGAAAGCGCGGAGAGCCGCGCTCGAAGCCGCCCTTTCCGGCCCAAGTCGGTCTCTTCAACAAGCCGACCGTGGTCAACAATGTCGAAACACTGGTCAACGTGCTCGACATCGTCCTCGAAGGCGGCGAAGCGTGGGCGCGCGTCGGCACCAAGCAGTCGACGGGCACACGGCTGTTCTGTTTGTCGGGTCACGTCGCACAGCCGGGCCTTTACGAAGCGCCGTTCGGCATCACACTCGCCGAGTTGTTGACGAGGGCGGGAGGCGTGGCGAATGGGCGACGGTTGCAGGCAATCCTGTTGGGAGGGGCCGCCGGCACGTTTGTCGGACCGGACGCACTGTCGATGAGGCTGACGTTCGAGGATGTGCGGGTGGCAGGTGCAACGCTCGGGTCGGGAGTGGTGATGGTGTTCGACGAGACTGTCGACTTGCGCGACACGCTGCTGCGAATTGCCCGATTCATGGAAGACGAGTCGTGCGGCCAATGCGTGCCATGTCGCGTGGGCACGGTCCGACAGGTCGAGCTTCTCGAGCGCCTCGTACGGAACGGCGGGTCTTCCGACCCGCTCCATCAGAGTCTGGAAACTGATCTCATGCTCCTCACGGAACTGGGACAAGCGATGCGAGACGCCTCGATCTGCGGGCTCGGACAGACCGCCTCGTCGGCGATCGAGTCCGCCGTGTCGCGATTACACGTGTTTCGATCTGGAGGCGCGGCATGAGCCAGGATGCGATCTGGTTCAAACTGCCGCCGCCGCCCACCGCAATTCCAGGGCCGCCACCGGAACCGGCGACACCGACGATCGAGCTGACGATTGACGGATCGTCAGTGAGCATCGCTCAAGGCGCCACCATCCTCGACGCGTGCCGTGCCGCTGGCAAAGACATTCCGACGCTCTGCTACTTGGAGACGCTGACACCAATAAACGCGTGTCGGGTCTGTGTCGTCGAGGTCGAAGGCGCGCGCGTCCTCGCGCCGGCGTGCTCGCGCAAGGCCGAAGCCGGCATGAAGGTTCATACCTACTCGCCGCGAGTCCGGACGTCCCGGAAGGTGGTTCTCGAGTTGCTCGCTTCGTCTGTGGATCTGTCGACCGCAGACGAGTTGCAACAGCGACTGACGGAGTACGGGGCGGACGCCACGCGATTCGGTGCCGGCGCGACGGTCGCGCAACCAGTCAAGGACGACAACGACCTCTACGTCCGCGACTATTCGAAATGCGTGCTCTGCTACAAGTGCGTCGAAGCGTGCGGCGTCGATGCGCAGAACACGTTTGCGATTGCCGTCGCCGGTCGCGGCTTCCATGCACACATTTCAACCGAGCTCGACGTTCCGCTCCCGGAGTCGGCCTGTGTGTACTGCGGAAATTGCATTGCGGTGTGCCCAACCGGCGCGCTGATGGCAAAGCCAGAGTTCAAACTGCGCGAAACAGGGCAGTGGGCTCCGGAGAAACAGTCGGCCACTGACACCATCTGCCCCTATTGCGGCGTCGGGTGCACGTTGACCGTGCACGTGCAGGACAACCGCATCGTCAAGGTCACTTCACCAATGGATCACGACGTCACATTGGGCAACTTGTGTGTGAAGGGACGGTTTGGATTCGAGTACGTGCATTCTGACGATGGAAGTTCTTGACGACGGTTCTCTACGACGGTTCGTCACGATGGTTCGACGACGGTTCGTCACGATGGTTCGAGAACCTGCGTAAAGAACCTTCGGAGAACCTTCGTCGAGAACCGCTGTCGAGAACCGCTCGTCAAGAACCCTCGTCAAGTACCGTCGTCAAGAACCGCCGTGGAACCGTCGTCAAAGAACCTTCGTCGAGAACCTTCGGGTAGAACCGCTTGAAACTACTTACCTGCCGCCCCGCCATCTGCGGCACGTCGATCCAGTCCGCCTTCGAGCATGTCGTCGGTCGCGTTGTAGACGATGACCTGCGCGACCCCCTGATTGCCGCCCTGCTGGATGGTATGGCCCATGTTCTTGAGGGCCGCGATCGTGTCAGCGGAGAATCCGAACTCTTCGAAGGTGATCCGATCGGGCAGCCATTGATGATGAATGCGGCCGGCGTCGACGGCTTCCTGCGCATTCATGCCGAAGTCGATGACGTTGAGAATCGTGAGGAGCACCGTGTTGATGATCGTGCGTCCGCCCGGCGAGCCGGTGACCATCACGAGCTTGCCGTCCTTGGAGACGATCGTCGGTGACATGCTGGAGAGCATCCGCTTGCCGGGACGCGCGAGATTGGGATCGGTCCCGATCAGACCGGTCTCGTTGGTCAGTCCCGGTCCGGCGTTGAAGTCGCCCATCTCATTGTTCAAGAGGAAACCGGTGCCTGGTGCCACGATCTTCGAACCGTAGCTGGCTTCGAGCGTGTAGGTCACGGCCACCGCATTGCGCTGCCCATCCACGATGGAGAAATGCGTCGTCTCGTCCGACTCCGTGGCCCACGTGAACGTCGTCGGGGACGATTTCGACGCGCGAGTCGGGCTAATCGTCTTGCGCAATTCGGCCGCGTATTCCTTGGAGGTCAGACGATCGATTGGCATCGTCTTGACGAAGTCGGGATCGCCCAGGTGCTGAGCCCGTTCGGCAAACGCCCGTCGCATCGACTCGGCGATGAGGTGGAGGTTCTGCGCCGAGCCGTAGCCGTTGGCCTTCAGGTCGCTCGCCTCGAGGATGTTGAGCATCAACTGGACCGAGATGCCGCCGGAGCTGGGCGGCGCCATGCCGATCACTTCGTGTCCACGATACGTGCCCTTGATCGGCGCCCGCTGCTTGGCCTGATAGTTCTTCAGATCCTCGCGCGTGATGAGCCCGCCATTGGCTTTCATCTCTTTCTCGAGGAGCATCGCGGTCTCGCCCTCGTAGAATCCGGCGGGCCCCTGATTGGCAATTCGCTCCAATGTCCGCGCCAGGTCAGGCTGTTTGAGCATTTCGCCAGCCTGGTAGGGCACGCCATTTTTCGAGAACTGTGCGACTGAAGCTGGATAGCTTTTGAAGCCGTTCTCACTCTCGAGAGTGCGCTTCAGCGAACGTGCGAGCGCATCGCTGACTTCGAAACCGTCTCGGGCGAGCGCGACGGCCGGTGTCACGAGCTCCTTCCACGGCTTGCTGCCCAGGGTTTTCCACGCCAGGTGGAAGCCGGCGACCGTGCCCGGCACGCCAACGGCGCGATGACTGTTGTGATGAAGTTGCGTATCGTACTTGCCGTTGACGAGCCACATCTCGGGATGCGATCCGGCGGGCGCCGCTTCGCGGAAGTCGAAGGTGGTCGCGTCCCCCTTCGCCGAGCGGAACACGAGGAACCCGCCGCCGCCGATGTTGCCGGCTGTCGGATGCGTGACTGCCAGGGCGAACGCCGTGGCCACCGCTGCGTCGACCGCATTGCCGCCATTGCGGATGACCTGGAAGCCAATCTGCGACGCGATGTCGCTTTGCGACACGACCATGCCGCGCTTCGCGCGGAACGGCGCCGAGCCGGCGTCGAGCGAGAGCGAGGAGATGACGACGGCTATTAGGACCAGGAAGAAACGGCGGGTCATGGCAACGGCCTCCGTGGAGATTATATGGGAGGGGGTGAGGCGGTGTGGATCGGCAGCCTCGCGTTGCTCCGCACGCTCATCGATCCGCGTGAGGCGTCAGGGCCGCGGTGGGTTTTCGCCGACTGGCGCTCCGCGCCTGAGGGCCGGCCTTCGGCCGGATCACTGCCTCGGTTGCTCGGCTGAGCGCGCTTGCTTCCGCCTGAAGGCGGAAGATCGACGCTACTCGCTGCGCATGGCGCTGACGGGATCGACATGCGCCGCACGCCGCGCGGGCAACAGACTGGCCAGGAGCGTCGTCGTGACGATGGCCGCGGGCAGCGCAACGAACGTCAGTGGGTCGCGCGTCGTGATGCCGAACACGACCGACTCCATGAGCCGCGTCAGTGCGAAGGCGGCTGGAACACCGATGACCAGACCCCCGACCGCGTACCAGAGACCCTGAACGACGACACGCTTGGCGATGGAGTCTGGTGCCGCGCCCAGCGCGAGGCGGATGCCGAATTCACGTTCGCGTTGCCGCACGCGATAGGCGACCACGCCGTAGACGCCGATGACACTGAGGGCGAGGCCAACCGTCGCAAAGACCGACAAGAGCATCGCCAACAGTCGTGGTCGCCCCAGCGACCCCGCAACGAGGGCGGTGAGGGGCTGCAGCTCGGCGACGGGAATGGTTGGATCGATCGCGAATGCGGCCTGCCGCACGGCGGCGGCCAGTTGCCCCGGGTCGCCCGACGTCTTCACGACGAAGGCCATGGGAAACATGAAAGTCTGCGCCAATGGACGATACATCTCAGGAATCGCGGCGCGGTCCAGCGACTCGAAACGCACGTCGCGGATGACGCCGACGACTTCCACGATCTCCGTGGCTCGTGCGCTGACGCTGGCAATGCGCCGCCCAATCGCGGCCGCGGCGTCGCCAAACTCGCGACGGGCAAAGGCCTCGTTGACGATCGCGACCCCCGGTGCCTTGAGCTGATCCTGGGTCGTGAACGTGCGACCCATGCGCAGGGGAATGCCCATGACCTCGAAGTAGTCCCAGCCGATGAACCGCCAGATCGCGGTTTGCGGCGAGCCTCCCGGGGGCGGAGGCGATTCGACGCGGTGCACCTGGGCGGTCCAGTTGTAACCGGTCATCGGGGGGTGTTGAATCGACCCAACCGCAGTCACACCTGGCAGACCCTTGACTCGTTCGGCGACCTGCTCCAGGTACGGCAGACCGGCAGCGAGGTTGTTGTATTTGGACGTGGTCTGTAGCCTGAACACGAGCACGTTGCGCGCGTCGAAGCCCGGATCGACGTGCTGGAGATTCCACAGCGACCGGAGCATCAGTCCCGCTCCGATCCCTAGCACGATGGCGAGGGCGACCTGGGCCGCGACCAGTGTTCCGAGCGCACGGCGCCGCGCGGGCGTTTCGGTGCTCTGCTGCTGTCGCAGCAAAGGCTGCAGCTCGGGCCGAGCGGCGATGATCACGGGCACGAGCGCAAGCAGAACGGCGATCGAAGATCGAAACGACGAGCACGGTGACAAACACGGTCGTGTCGAGCGCAATGTCCGCCTGCCGCGGCATCTCGGGAGGAATCCTCGCGACGAGGATCGGCAAGGCGAGTCGTGCCAGGAGCAGCCCGACCACCGCACCAGCGGTGGCGAGCACGGCCTGCTCGACGATGAGCTGACGAACGAGTCGTGAGCGGGATGCGCCAAGCGCGGTGCGCACGGCCATCTCGCGGGCGCGCTCGATCGAGCGACCGAGGACAAGAGTCCCGAGGTTGACCGCCGCGAGCAACAGGATCAGGCCGACCGCGGCCAGCAGGATCAGCAGGGTGGGGCGGACCTCGCCAGTCACGGCATCCTGCAGCGACACGGCGTGCAGGTCACGACCCCAGTTGTCTGCCTTCTTGAGGTCGCGGCGCATCGCGGGAAGCAGCGCCTGCAATTCGTCGGTCGCTCCCGCCACCGTTGCATCGTCAATCAGCCGTGCGAAGCTCTGCGAGAACTGGGCGCGATGCTGGGGTGACGACGGATCGAGGGGAAGGGGCGCCCACACGTCGTTGCCGGGCTGCATGAACTCGAAGCCGGCTGGCATCACGCCGATGATCTCGTGCGCGACGTTGTCGACCATCACGCTGCGGCCAATCGCTCGCGGATCCGCGCCGAAATGTCGCTCGTAGATCGCGGAGCTGATCACGAGCACGCGATTCCGCCCCGGTGTCGCATCGCCCGGCATGACGGTTCGACCGAGTGCAGCGCCGACGCCCAGCGTGGTGAAAAAGTTATCGGATGTGCGAGCGCCCGTTACCTTGAGCGGCTCCACGCCGTCCGCAACGAGTGCCATCATCCAGCCCGGCGACACCGCGCCAATGGCCTGGAGCCGGCGCGTCCGCTCGCGCCAATAGGTCAGGTCCTCGTTGTTGACGAAGTTGCCCGGCCACAGCGCCACGAGCCGGTCTGGCTGTTGATACGGCAGCGGGCGCAGCAGGATGCCACGCACGATGCTGAACACGGCAGCGTTGGCACCGGCGCCAAGCGCGAGCAGCAGGATCGCGGTCGCCGAAAACCCCGGCCGCCGAATCAGGTTGCGAACGGCGAGCGTGAGGTCAGGAAGACGCATTGGGGGTTAGACGAGGGAAGGGTGGGGGACGTTGGGGCTGAAGTTACAAGTTACAAGTTACGAGTTACAAGTTGAGTTGTCAGTTCTCCATCCGTTTTGAACTTGTAACTTGTAACTTGTAACTTACTCACTTTGGCGTCCTAATCGGCGTGTCCTCCCGATTTCCCCATTCCTCCCACGACCCGTAATAGTTGGTCAGCTTGGTGAGGTCATGGCCTATCAGGGCGAGGGTGAAGAGGTCGTGTGAGGCGCGCATGCCCACCTGACAGTAGGTGAGGACCTCGTCGCTCGGCAGAATCCCCTTGCCGCGGTACAGCTGCTGAATCTCCCCAGCGCTCTTGAACGTCCGCGTCGTCGGGTTGAGCGTGTCTTCCCAGTACACGGGGATGGACGATTCGATGTAGCCACCGCGCTTGATGTTGCGAAGGTCCTTGCCTTCGATCTCCGCCTGCGTCCGAGCGTCGATCAGTTTGGTGCCCGCGCGACTGATCGCCCGCTTCACATCGTCCGCCGTGGCGACCTTGACGGTGCCGGGCCTGACCTTGAAGGACGTGCTGGAGGGCGATGGCGTCGCCGCGTTCGTGGGCCGGCCGTCGGCGGTCCATTTGGTCCAGCCGCCGTCGAGCAACGCTACGTTGGCATGCCCGTAATGATTGAGAATCCACCAGAGTCGAGCCGCGTAGATGCCGCCCCGTTCATCGTAGGTGACCACGCGTGTCGTATTCGAAATCCCCAGGCGCGCCATCAGTTGCTCGAACTCCGCGGGAGTTGGCAGGAAATCGGGTGGGCGGCCGGCGATGCGAATGGCATTGTTGTCGAGCCAGACGGCGCCGGGAATATGGGCGTCGGCGTACCCACGTGGCCGCATGTCGACAATGCGCACGGAGGTGTCGTCGAGATGTGCGGCGAGCCACGCGGTGTCGACCAGCAGCTCGGGACGGGCATAGCCCGTCTGGACGGCGAGGGCGATGGCGATCACGAGAGACATCTGGAGATTATCGTCAAAGATGCCGCTGAGAATCGAACCGATTTCCTGTCGACAGCTTCCGCCTGAAGGCGGAAGCCACGGAAAATAGCGCGGGCAGAGTCGGTGGATTATGCTCTCGTGGCTTCCGCCTTCAGGCGGAAGTCGGGCGCGGAAATTGATCTTCCGGCTGAAGCCGGAAGCCACGCGATCGATTCATACACAAGCCCTGAAGGCGGAGGCCACGGAAACAGCCTCACCGCGCATCGGTGGGATAATCAGGCTTCAATGCCCTCGACCATCTCAGTCACCTCGAAGTTGCCCGACATCAGCGTGTCGATCTTCGCCGTGATGACGCGGCTCGCCAACGAGCACGGCGCGATCAACCTCTCGCAGGGCTTCCCGGACTTCGACTGCGATCCCGCGCTGGTGGACGCCGTGGCGCGCGCCATGCGTGACGGCCACAACCAATATGCCCCCATGCCTGGCGTTCTGGCGCTGCGCGAGGCGATCGCCGCCAAAGTCGAGGCCTGTTACGGCGCAGCCTTCGATCCGCAGACCGAGGTCCAGATCACGTGCGGTGCGACGGCGGGCCTGTACGCCACGCTCACCGCATTCGTGCAACCTGGTGACGAGGTCCTGCTATTCGAGCCCTGCTACGACTCGTATGTCCCGGTCATTCGACTCAGCGGTGGCACACCGGTGTTCTCGAGCCTGCGTTATCCGGACTATCGCGTCGATTGGGACGAAGTGCGCCGAGCGATCTCGAACAAGACTCGGGCGATCCTGGTGAACACGCCGCACAATCCGACGGGCATTGCCTGGACGGCGGACGACATGCGACGGCTCATCGAGATCGTGGATGGCACCGACATCCTGCTCATTGGCGACGAAGTCTACGAGCACGTCATTTTCGATGGACGTCGCCACGAGAGTCTGCTGCGCTACCCAGAGCTTCGGGATCGCGCGTGCGTGATTAGCTCGTTCGGTAAGACCTTCCACACGACCGGATGGAAAGTGGGCTATTGCGTCGCGCCCGCGCCCATTCTCGCAGAGGTGCAGCGCGTCCACCAGTTCATGACGTTTACGGTCCACACACCGTCGCAGATTGCGTTCGCGGAATTCGTCCGACGCGATCTCTTCGCCAGCGAGCTTGCACGCTTCTATCAGCAGAAGCGCGACTTGTTTCTTCAGCTCATCGAAGGGTCACGCTTCCAGCCGCTGGCTTGCGAGGGGACATACTTTCAACTGCTCGATTACTCGTCGATCGCTCGCGACGCCGATCGCGAGATGGCGATGCGACTCCTTACCCAACACGGTGTGGCGTCGATTCCGTGCTCGGCGTTCCTGTATCAAGATGCAGGCGGCCCGGTCCTGCGGTTCTGCTTCGCGAAGAGGGACGAGACGCTGCGCGCGGCGGGCGAGCGGCTGCGAAGGGTTTAGGCACGGAAACACGGACAGCACGATACACTGAACGGGACACGATAGCCACGAAGACCCTTTTCCAACGAACAAGCCACCGAAGCACAGAGCCACAGAGATTTGCTTGGCTAACCTGCTCGTGAGTCTTCGTGAGCCCCGTCTCGAGGTTCTTGACGTTCTTCTCCGTTTATCGAATCCTTCGCAAGTAGTGTCCCACGCCCCTGCGCTGATCCCACTGCCGCGGGTAGCCCAGCGACACTTCCTCGAATCGGACGCCGTCCAGCTCGCGCGTCGAGCGAAGGTGGAGGTGTCCATAGACCACGGTGTCGACCGGAAAGCGCTGATGCCAGGCTTCCGTCGCGCGAGTCCCGCACCAGATCGAGAATCGCGGCACGCGCGGCAGCACGGCGTGATCGCGACGCAGCGGCCAGTGGTTGGCGATGACCAGCCGCGTGTCGCGGGGAACGGTCTGCAGACGCTGTTCGGTGTGGGCGACGAGTGATGCGCACCACGCCTGGCGCGTTGAGAACGGATCGGGACTCAGCAGGTCCTCATCGGCGCAGCGCACGCCCGTCTCGGCAGCCCACGCCACGGCTTCGTCTGCCGCGACGTGATCGGGCCGAAACGAGTAGTCGTAGAGCGCGAACGTTGGCACGATGGCCGTGCGCGGACCGTCGCCGGGCCACACCGCGTACGGATCCTCGGGCGTCAGCACACCGTAGCTGCGACAGAGCTTGACGAGTCGTTCGTAGTGAGCGACTCCGCGACGGTCGGGATCGAGAGTTGCGGGCGTCCAGAGATCGTGATTCCCAGGTGTCCACACGACCTTGGCGAAGCGCTGGGTGACGATCCGCAGCACCAGGTCGAGATGCGCTGGCGTCTCGCCGGTGTCGCCCGCCAGAATCAGCCAATCATCGGCGTAGGAGCTGAGCGACTCGACCGCGCGACGATTGTCTTCGAAGCCAACGTGAAGGTCGCTGATCGCCCACAGGTTCACGCGGGAACCTCAGGGACCACGGCCTCGACAACGATCGGGAGATCGCGTCCCGTTCGGCGAACCGCGACCGCCATCCGATGCTCGCTGGTTGGCCAGAACTGAGCAAACTGCCAGGTCGTCGGGTCGTCACGCAGCTCAGGGGCAAACGTGATCGAGGGAGCGCGTCCAGGCGTTCGAAGGAATGTGAATTGACCAAGTGGAAGCGCCAGGCCGAGCCCGCGCGCCTTGATGTACGACTCCTTGAGCGTCCAGTAATCGAAGAACACGATCTCCTGCTCATCCAAGGGCAATGCGCGCAGATCGGCCACCTCGCGTTCCGAGAAGTAGCGCTCGGCGATGTCGTGCACGAGCTGTCGATCGATCCGTTCCACATCCACGCCGACCTCGCGACCGATGGAAACCGCGCAGGCCACCAGCCCCGCAGTGTGGGTAAGGTTGAACCGCAGGTCGGGTACTCCGGCCGGCCGCTGGGCCAGATGCGGGCGACCGAATTCATCGATCTCAAAGCACCAGTCGTGCGGACGGACGCCGGCGTACGTCGAGAGCATCGTCTTTGCCAAGACGCGCCCGACCACGAACAACGCCGTGTCCTTGAAGTGGACGAAGCGGGCAGCTCGCCGTGCCTCGTCATCGGTCAGCAGCGAGCGGTATCGATCGAAACGATCGATGATTTCAGGGCGATCGGGCGCCGTGGTCCAGACCAGAACCCCGTGGCTACGCGCATCGATGGTCATCTGAGAAGTCGTCGCCGCCGGCGCGAACTGCTCATGTAGTAGACCACGGCGAGTGCAACTCGCGAGTACCGCCAAGCCGATGCCGATAACCGTTCCGTGCTGCCTGACGAGCGCCGCAGCCTCGTCGCCGTAGAGCACCGCCAGGTATCCCTGGCCGAAATAGCGGATCCCACGTCCGACGGCAACCGCAGCGCCAAACTTCCAGGGGGACACCCGAGTAGCCCCTGCCAGCAATACGAACAGCTTGAACGGCATCGGCGGAGGGAGCAACGAAGGCACCAGGACGGCGAGCAAGCCGTGGCGCTGATAGAGGGCCATGCCGCGTTCGAGGCGAGGCCCGCTGAGCCGCTTGCGCAGAAACATCTCGCCGCCGCGCCAGGCAAACCCGTACAGCACGAAGCACCCGAGCAGCGATCCAGCCGTGGTCATGGCCGCGTAGTACGGCATCAACGTCGGGTTCTTCGTACTCAGAAACAGGATCAGCAGATCGTTGACTTGCGGAAACGAGAGGAACGACGAATCGAGCGCCGCGACGACGAACAGCCCGAGACCGCCGACGCCGCTGGCCCACTCCTCAATCGCCTTCAGGATCGCTGACAGCATCAGCGACGCTCCTCCCTCGGCGTGCGAAGCGTCTCTCGCGGATAGATCAATAGTCCCAGGCCGGCCCAAAACAGGCCACGCACCCGTCGGGCCAGCGCGAGTGAGCCAGCACCGGCCAGCCCGAGGGCGCGGACGACGGCAACGTTCGAGGCTTCGAGGGCCCCAAGATTGGCCGGGATCACGCCGCTAAAGACGCTGGCAGACCTCGTGAAGGTTTCGACAATCGTGCTGATCCAGACCGTGACCGGCTGCCCGATGGCCCAGAACACCACCCACACTTCGAGCACCATCAGGCCGAAGCATGCGAGCGAGAGGCCGACCAGGTTGCGCAGGCGTCTTGGATCGGATCGGGCGAGCTCGAGAAAAATCGCCTCGACGTCGCTGATGAAGTGCGCGACTCGGCCCTCGGTCCACCCCCATCCCGTCCGGCGATAGATGGCTTGGAAGAACGGCCCGATATAGCGCCCCTGACGCGTCAGGAAGATGAGCGTGATCAGCACGACGACGACCGCAACAATGGCAATCCACTGGAAGATCTGCTGCCAATCCTGCGGAACGACGTCGGACGACATCGCGGCAATGGCCGTGATCGCCACGAGAATCACGCTCATGATGCCCATCGCCGTGCGCTCCAGAATCGTGGACGCGGTGGACGCCGCCGCTGGCACGCGGCCCAGCAACAGCACGACACGGAGCGGCTCGCTCGCGAGCCCGCGAACCGTGAAGTAGGACACGCCGTCGGCGGCCAACCGGACCTGGAAGAGCTGCCAGAAGGGGGGCCGCACGTCCGGTGGAAAGCAGATCTGCCACCCGAGCGTGCGCAGTGCGTGCCACAGGCCGCTGGGCAAGAGGACCACCGGCAGCAGCAGACCGAGACGCCGCGACTCGCGGAGCGTCTCGTCACGATCGATGTAGAACAGCGTAAGACCAAACAGGGCGAGGCCGATGGCTATCGCCGCCCGCGAGATCCAAGTTGGGACCGACGGCCTCATGCCACGCGCGCCGATAGCCGAGGCCGACAGACAACCACCGTAGCAACGTACCACAGGGAGATCGGCGAGGCCGTCCGGCGCGCAGCGCCGGCCCTCCGCGCCAAGCGCGGCCTTCCCCGAGCGTATCGAGGGGCCCACCGCCGCGAAGCGCCGCCTATTTTAGTAGTGCTGGATGACGTACAGCCACGGGCCGATGGCTGCGACGGCGTAGAAGACCGTCAGGTAGGCCAGGCCGCGATGAACGCCGACCATGTAGAGCAGGATGCCGCAACTCGCTGCCAGCACCTTGGCCCCGACCAGCGCAGGCGTGGGACCCACCAGCGCCATCCACGTGCCCAGCAGGACGTTGCCTTCAGCGGCTACCCCATAGGCGTGAACGGCGGTGTATGTGAACACTCCGTCGCAGGCCTGGGCCACCAGGAACAACGCCAGAATCAGCTGCGTGCTCAGCATCCCGGTCGTGAGCTCCTGCAAATTGCGGGACTAGTCACCTGCGTGGACTTACGGCCAGATCGGCAAGTGTGGTCTCCCTGGGCGACACCTTTTGTCCTCGTCCCGCCGACCAAGTGCCGGGCTGAAGTCTATAATGCGCGCGGAAAGCGAGGGCCCTCGATGCACGGCACGAGCCGCGAAGCCGCCGCAGAGTTTCTAGGTACTTTCATCTTGATTGTGTTCGGCGTCGGCGTGGTCGCGCAGACTGTCTTGAGCGCGAACGCCAACGGGTCGTTCCTCGCCATCAACATCGGCTGGGGACTTGCGGTGATGCTGGGCGTCTACGTTGCCGGTGCGGTCTCGGGCGCCCACCTCAACCCGGCAGTCACGATTGCCCTGGCGGTCGTCCGCGGGTTCCCGTGGGCGAAAGTCGCGCCGTACATCGTGGCGCAGATGGCAGGCGCGTTTGTCGCGTCGGCTGTCGTGTATCTCACCTACCGTGAAGCCTTCGACGCCTTCGACGCCGGTGTCCGGCAGATTGCCGGCGCCCGAGGAACGGCCGGGATCTTCGCGACCTATCCTCAGCCATTTCTCTCAACGCTGGGCGGCTTCGTCGATCAGGTGGTCGGAACGGCACTGCTGATGCTGTCGATTCTGGCCGTCACCGACTCGCGCAACGCCGCGACACCCGGCTGGCTGACGCCCGTCATCGTCGGCGGCATCGTAACGGCCATCGGGGTTTCCTTTGGCTTCAACGCCGGCTATGCGATCAATCCGGCGCGCGACCTCGGGCCGCGGCTGTTTACGGCAGTGGGCGGCTGGGGCAGCGGCGTGTTCATGGCGGCCGACGGCTGGTGGTGGGTCCCCGTGGTCGCGCCGTGCGTGGGCGCGGTCGTGGGTGCGTTGGCGTACGATCTGCTCGTGTTTCGCCATCACCCTCCGCCGTCGGGGGTCAAGTGAGCAGGTACGTCCTGGCCCTGGATCAAGGCACCACCTCGAGTCGCGCCATCGTCTTCGACCGGGCGGGAAGTGTGGTCTCGATGGCCCAGCAAGAGTTCCCGCAGCTGTTCCCAGGCCCGGGTCACGTCGAGCACGATCCCGAAGCCATCTGGAATTCGCAGCTGGTAACCGCGAGGGACGCGGTCAGCAAAGCCGGGATCACGGCAAGCGATCTGGCGGCTGTCGGAATCACGAATCAACGCGAGACGACGGTGCTGTGGGAGCGTGATTCAGGTCGGCCGATCGCGAACGCGATTGTGTGGCAGAGTCGCGTGACGGCGCCCATCTGCGATCGATTGAAAGCCGCTGGTCACGAACCAACCTTCCGACAAAAGACCGGGCTCGTGATCGATGCCTATTTTTCTGGGACGAAGATCAAGCACTTGTTGGATGCGCACGACGGCTTGCGGGCGCGCGCGGCCAGGGGCGAGATCCTGTTTGGGACGATCGACTCCTTCCTGGTGTGGCGACTGACGCGTGGTCGCGCTCATATCACCGACGTCAGCAACGCGAGCCGGACACTCCTGTTCAACCTCAACACGATGGAGTGGGACGAAGAGCTGCTCCGGATTCTCGATGTACCACGCGCGATGCTGCCGGAGGTCCGAGCCTCCAGCGAGATATATGGGGAAATGGATCCGGCCCTCCTCGGATCGGCGATTCCTATTGCCGGCATCGCGGGCGACCAACAAGCGGCGCTGTTCGGGCAGGCTTGTTTCGAACCGGGCGCGGCCAAGAACACGTATGGGACTGGCTGCTTCATGCTGCTCAACACGGGGGACGCTCCGGTGCCCTCGCACAAGGGCTTGCTCACGACGGTCGCGTGGAAGTTGGGAGACCGGACGACGTATGCCCTCGAAGGCGCGGTGTTCGTCGCGGGCGCCGCCGTGCAGTGGCTGCGAGATGGTCTGAAGGCGATCGAGGCGTCGGCTGATGTCGAAAAACTGATGCACCAGGTGCCGGACACCGACGGGGTGTATCTCGTGCCAGCCTTCGTGGGGCTTGGCGCCCCCTATTGGGATCCCCGGGCGAGAGGCATCATCGTGGGGTTGACGCGCAACAGCACGATGGCGCATGTGGCACGCGCCGCGGTCGATGCGATGGCGTATCAGACGCGTGACGTCCTCGAGGTGATGCAGGAAGACGCGGGCTTGGCCTTGACCACGCTGAAAGTGGATGGGGGAGCGGCGGCCAACGCGATGTTGCTGCAGTTTCAGGCCGACCTGCTGGGGGTGCCGGTTCGTCGCCCGGTCGTGCGTGAGACCACCGCGCTCGGCGCCGCCTATCTGGCGGGCCTGGCGGTGGGCTACTGGGAAAGCCTCGATGATGTTCGGCGCAACTGGGCGCTCGATCGAGAGTTTGCTCCTCAGATGGACAGCGCGCGCGGCGAGCGGCTCTATGCCGGGTGGAAGAGAGCGGTCGCGCGATCGCTGGCGTGGGCCGAGTGATCGCCCGGTATCGCGAGCTCAATCGCGATCAACGCAAGGCCTTTCTCACGACGTTCTTCGCGTGGGTGCTCGATGCGTTCGACTTCACGATCCTGACGTTCGTCCTCGTCAACATTCAGCAAAGCTTCTCGGTCAACGCTGCGTTGGCAGGCGCGCTCGGGACCGTGACGCTGGTGTTTCGCGTGCTCGGTGGCATCGGGGCCGGCACGGCGGCCGATCGCTGGGGACGCAAGGCGCCGATCATGTTCTCGATCGCATGGTTCACGGCGTTTGCGTTCCTGAGCGGATTGTCCACGTCGTACGTGATGCTCTTCGCCTTCCGGGCGCTGTTTGGCATTGGCATGGGCGGCATGTGGGCGGCAGGTGTTCCGCTCGCCCTCGAGCACCTGCCCATCCAACTTCGCGGAATCGCGTCCGGCCTCCTGCAGGGCGGCTTTTCGTTCGGCTTCATGCTCTCGTCGCTCGTGTACCAGTTTGGCTGGCCGCTCGTCGATGGCACCCCCGATTGGGGCTGGCGGTTCATGCTGTGGGCCGGGGTCCTGCCGGCACTCGTCATCCTGGGCGTGATGGCGACCGTGAAGGAGAGCCCGGTCTGGCTCGAGCAACAGCGGCAACAGCGGGCGTCTGGGGTGTCGCGTGAGCGGCTCTCGGTCGCGCGACTGTTCGATCGCGACCTGCGATGGGTGACCGTGCATACGTCGGTGTTGATGGCCACCTTCATTTTCTCGTATCACTCGATCACGTTCTGGTATCCGACCCTCTTGCGAGGGCTGTCGCTTGCGCCGCTCAGCTACCTGATTGCACTCAACGCCGGAGGGCTGATCGGGTCGGTCGTATTGGGCCAGCTTTCGGAGACGCGACTCGGCCGGCGTGGGGCGCCGACGCTCGGGATGATCGTCGGAGTGCTGGCGGCGCCGCTCTTCCTCTGGTCATCCAATCCCAATCTGCTGCTGCTCGGTGCGCTTCTCATCGGTCTGGGATGCTCGGGAGCCTGGGGCATCGTCCCTGGCTATCTCTCCGAGCGGTTTCCCACGGAAGCACGAGCGGTCGGGACCGGCTTTGCGTATCACGTGGGCGCCGGGCTCGGGTCCTTTACGCCGTTCCTCATCGGGTCGCTGCAAGACCGCGGCATGTCGCTGGCGAACGCGATGATCAGTTGCATCGCCACCGCGGGAGTGCTCGTGCTGCTGATGCTGTGGTTGGGGCCAGAGACGAGGGGGCGGCGGCTCGACTGAAGGCGTTAACGAGGGTTCTTCACGAGGGTTCTTCACGAGGGTTCTTGACGAGGGTTCTGCGCGGTGGTTCTCGACGATCGTTCTGGAGCGATAGTTCCACGACGACGGTCGCAGGAACCACTGTTGAGAACCTCCGTCGAACCTCCGTCGAACCATCGTCGAGAACCGCCGTAGAGAACCCGTCGTCAAGAACCGCCGTGGAACTGCTCGTGAAGAACAATCACATTACGGCGCCTTGCCTGTATTCGTCGTGGACGCCGCCGGTAAGCGATACGCGAGGAGCTCGCCGCTGTATCCGGGGCCGCCCACTGCCACGACGAGATACTGTTTGCCGTTGCGGATATAAGTCATCGGCGATCCGGTTTGTGGCGCGGGCATATAGACGGCGCCTGCATCCTGGCCGGTGGCTTTGTCGTACGCGCGCAGCATCGCGCCCCGGCCGTTTGGAGTCGTGTTGAAGCCCGGCTCGCCTGCGATCACGAGCGACTTCGTGACCAGCGTCCCTATCCGACCGCTGGTTCGTCCAGTGCGCGGGATGTTCAGACCCTTGAGGGCCGGATGATTGCGAATGGTGTCGGGCGTGTCGCCGTGGGCCACTTGCCACACGATGTCACCCTTGTTGAGATCGATCGCCGTAATTCGGCCGTACGGCGGTTTGATCAAGGGCAAGCCGCGGACGGTCACCGTGTTCCCGCCGCCCTCGCCGCCGCCGCCCCCAGCACCTGCGGCGCCTGTGGCGCCGGCGGCACCTGCAGCAGCCGGAGCACCTGAGGCACCCCCGGTTCCTGAGGCACCCGGCGCACCCCCGGCACCTGAGGCACTCGAGGCACTAGGATCCCGCGCTCGCCCGCGTCCGTACGCCATGTCCGACCGTGAGGGATCCGAGACCAACCCCAGCGAGGTCGCGTTGGTGAACGAGTAGATGTAAAGGATGTTGGTTTCTGGGTCCAGTGCACCACCTGGCCAGTTGGCTCCGCCGGTATTGGACGGCAGCATCAACGTGCCGAGTGGCCCTTCCCACTTGCTCACCACAGGCGGCGTGAAGAGCGGTCCCATCTTGTAACGCTTCGTGATCTCGATGGCTTCGGTACGGAGCTCCGGCGTGAAGTCGATCAGATCGTCCGTCGAAACGCCTTGACGATCGAAGGCGGGAGGCTTGGTCACGAAGGGCTGTGTCGTCGCATACCATTCGCCAGGCACATCGCCTTTTTCAACGGGTCGCTCTTCGATCGGCCACACCGGTTGCCCCGTCACTCGATCGAATACATAGAGCCACGCCTGCTTGGTGGGCTGAACAATGGCTTTGATCGATTTGCCGTTGACGGTGATGTCGGCGAGGATGGGTGCGCAAGGGATGTCGAAGTCCCAGATCCCATGATGAACGAGCTGGTAGTGCCACTTCCGGACACCGGTTTTCAAATCCAGCGCCACCAGGCTCTCCGAAAAAAGCGTGTTGCCCGGCCGATGACCGCCGTAGTAGTCGCCGGTGGGGAGTTCTACCGGCAGATAGACCATCCCCAGTTCTTCGTCGACCGTCATCTGGGCCCAGACGCCAACGTTCCCGGTGTATGCGCCCGACTCGTTTTCCCAGGTCTCCCACCCGAACTCGCCTCGTCGCGGAATGGTGTGGAAGATCCACAGTCGCTTGCCCGTCCGCACGTCGTACCCGCGCACGTACCCTTTTTCGTGACGCCGGCTCTTCGGCATGTCACCCGGGAGGTGGGCAGCGCCCACGACGATCACGTCCTTGGCGATGACCGGCGCCGCATGTAGTCCGAATTCGCCGGTCTCGAGGTCCACCTCCTGATCGTTGTCGAGCTTGAGATCGACGATGCCGTTCTTGCCAAACGAAGGCACGCGCTGACCCGTCTTCGCATCGAGAGCCACCATCTGGTACCCCGGCGTCACGTAGACGATGCGCTCCTGTTTGCCGTCGGTCCAATAGGCCAGTCCGCGGCCCGACAGCCGACGCGGCGCCGCTTCGCCGCGCTTGCCCTCATCGAGCCGATGCATCCACAGCATCTCGCCGGTTTCCGCATCCAGCGCAATGACGGCCCGTCGCGAACCGGCCGGCGTATAGAGCACGCCCTTCACGACCAGTGGTGTCACTTGGAAGTTGAATTCGGGTCGAGGGCCCAGGAATTCTGTCTTGAGTCGCCACGCCACTTCGAGGCTGTTGAAGTTCGTGCGGTTGATCTGATCGAGCGGCATATACCGCGTGCTTCGAAGATCGCCGCCGTAGGTGCGCCACTCGGTGTCGGTGGCGTTCGGCGCAGCCCCCTCAGCAGTCTTGCCAGGGCTAGCGGCGCCTTGCGCCATGAGTCTTGGGGCCATCGCACCGGCCGTGATGACGAGGAGCGAACAAGCCGTAAGCAGGAGTCGTCGAGTCATGGCTTTGGGCCGGCTTCGCCGGAGGGCGCTGCGCGCAATGCCGCTGCGTGGAAAGGCCGCTGCGCGGAAGGCCGCTGCACGGAAGGGGACGCTTTTGCGGCCCCGCGGACGGGCCGAACTGCGCTTACCCCGAGCACCGGCGGGATTCACCGGCACAGTGTAAACAAAGCCCACGCACTCGTCGCCAATAAACTTTCCGCGCCTGCCCGGGTTCCGCGGAACGGTGCGCGTCAACAACCGTGGCCCTAGGATCGATTCGCGGAAGCCAGGAGCGCGCGGAACGTTGACCCAATTCTTCTCAAGGACGACCGACGCCTTCGACGCGAGAGTCAATCCGAGGTACGATTCTGCGGGACGGGTGCATTCAGGTGCCTGGCCATAGACTTAGATCCGCGCCCGCCTCAAGGGGCCCCAGACCGGAGGAGACCCCTTCATGAAGATGCACGTGAGAACCGCAATCCTGGCCGCACTCGTCGCCGCCGCGGCGGCCACCGCCTCGGCCCAGACCAGTGCGACAACGGCCACGCAGCCCGGGCCGGGTTGGTCCGCGCTCACGAGCTATACCGGCACGATCGTTCGGATCGACCCGGCCGCGCGCCTGGTGACAACGCGCGATGCCAGCGGCCAGACCGCGGTTTTCGAGGCGCCGCCCTCGCTGACGTCGTCGCAGCTGGCCAGCTTCCCGATTGGCGATGTGGTCACGGTCACCTTCTATGAAGGCGTCGAAGTCCGGCCGAAGCCAGCCGGCGGAGCCCCGGTGGCCACCAGTGTGGACCCGGCGACCGGCCTCCGCACGGCCACGGTGACGATCACGGCCATCGACCCGGTGGCGCGGACGGTCACGTTCATCGGGCCGCGAGGCCGCTACACGCGCACCGTGCCGGAAGGCGTCGATGCGAGCCAGCTCAGGGCTCTCACCATCGGTGAAAGGGCCGAACTGACTTACTTCGAATACGTGCAGTCGATGACACGGACTGCGGTCGCTGTCGCATCCACCGCGGCCCCGCCGACGGCACCGACCCCCCCCGACCCCGACAGCTTGCGCAACCGTCTCACGGTGTACGCACTCTTCGGCGTGGACAACCAGTTCAGCGGCAAAATGATCGAAGCAGCCACGGGCCGCACGACGGGCGGCGTGCCGATCAACTTCGACGAGACGACCTACGATGAGATCTACGGCCGCATGGGAATGTTCAAGGTCGGGGTCGGCTACCGGCTGACGCCGCGCACCGAGGCCCTGGTCAACTTTGTGTATTCGAGCAGTGCGGCAAATGACGAGGCGATCCAGATCGGCACGGCGGGCACCAGTCCGCAGGTGCCACTCAACGTGAACTTCACCGAGTATCAGGTACCTGGGGCTTCGAGGGCGGCCAGCGCTGGTTCTTCACGCGCGTGCGTTTCACACCGTTTGTCGGGTGGCTCGTCGGCATCAACCGCAACCAGGACATCCGCGGCACGTTCGTCGGCGTGCCGTCGAGCATCACACCGGGCCTCGCCGCCCAGGACGGCAAGTTCTTCGAAAGGTCGTGGGCGTTCAGCCTCGGGCCAACCGGTGGCGTCTTGATTGGGGTCGGGCCGTTCGAAGTGATGGTCGAGACGCAGCTGCGCTTCCTCGGCGGGCTGTCGGACGTGGATTGGCTGGTGGAGGAAGGCCTGCGTGACGTGAACAGCGAGAGCTCGCGCTGGTCGCTGCCCTTTCTCGTCGGCGCGCGCGTAAGGTTCTAGAGGAACTGGCTCAGCCTTCCCCCCAAGTGAAGCGGTAGTGCTGGTGTACGGACGAGCGCGTTGTTTGAGTGCGCTTGAGTTGGCTGGGTGTTAGGGACGATTTTCGAACTTGGTTTGTCCAGAATGCCGCTTGACAAGAAGAGTGTCCCCGCCGCCTACGGGATGCGCGACGTCAATTCGCGCGAGGTGCGACCGCGACGGAATCGTGTCGGACGAGCACTGGCAACGTACGGCGGCCGCGGACCCTCCATAGCCAGTAGAACATCGCGCCAAACAACAGCACGATCGGCAGCGCGCGCATCGGCCCGGTCGTGAAGGGCTCCGGAAGAATTTGCGCGACGCGCTCACGGAGCGAGAAGAACGATCCGGCCGCGATGAACAGGGCGAAGCACATTCGCCACAAATGACGCGACAGGCGCGGCCCGCCGCGGGCCATGCCGAAGCGCATGATTCGCACGTCGCCGGCCGCAGCCATCACCAAAACGGCGCCAACGATTAAGGACATCACGCCCGCCGTCCGGAACGGGACACCGCCCGGATCGACGCCGGGCGTATTGATCAACCTCACTCCGCCAGCCAGGCAGCGGACAGCGAGCCCGACCGCGACTGTCAGCGCAACGGCGTTGATGCGGAGCGTCCAGGACGATGCCGGGCGGACTGTAGTGAGAGCGGTCCCGACGAAATACGCCGTCAGCACTCCGGCGACGACATTCCCGTTGTCGCGACCGTTGAGGAGGCTGAGGATTGACGCGCTCGCGCCCATGACCAGCATCGCGTAGACGAACAGCAGCCCGCTGCGGCGGTGGATATTCCCGCCCTTCTTCACGGACAGCGCGACCGCGCCGAGAACAATCGCGAGCCCGCCTGCGGCGATATGGATTGGTAAGAGCATGACTACCTCGGAAGCTGGCGCCGTCGCAGACTCCACAATCCTCGCGCCGACAGGATGAAGGTGACGCCCCCGAGCCCGCCGAGCGCCCAGAGCGTCCAGACGAAGAAGAAGCCGCCGGCGGATCTCGCGATCTCGCTGTAATGCGCCCCCCGCATGTGGATGACAGGCATCGCCGCTGCGAACAATCCCACGAGCAGCATGATGACGTGTCCCGATCGTTGTTCGGCAAGCACGAGGGTGCCGTAGACAAAGACCGCGAGCACCAGCAGCGCGGTGTTTGACGGCTCGGCCTTCGATATCCCACGGACGATGTCGTCCGTTACGTGAAGCGTCAGCAGGAGGATCGAGAGCAGAGATGTGACGACCAGGATCGTGTCTTCCTTCATCCGCAAACATCGTGGTCGCGCGCAGGCGATCGAACAACCAGCTTGCGACGAAGGGCGGATCGGCGAGGACGAACGGCGGCCCTGAGCGCCGAAGCCTTGGCAACGGCGGCTACATCTGACGGAACAGATGCAGGTAATTGCGGCTCACCGGCAGAACGTCGTCTCGACCTTTCAAATGAATCTCCGCCGTTTCGTTGTCATGCCGCTTCACGTGGCTGATCGCGCGCAGATTGACGACGACCGATCGGTGGACTTGCGCGAATTGCTCTGCATCGAGCTGCCCGAGCAGCTCTTTCAGCGGCGTCCGCACCACCGCCTCGACGGGTTTCCCTCCATCGCGCCAGGCGACGATGGTGTACTTCGCGTCGGAGCGAAGGTAGTCGACGTCGTCGATCGCGATGAGGCGCAGGGTTTTCCCCGCTTGCGCGCGAATCCATCGCAGAGCCTCTTTCCTGCCGCCGCCACCCTGCAGCTTCGCGAGCTGCTCGCTCAGTTGCTGCAATAGCTGCTCGGTGTTGATCGCCGGCCTCGACGACTGCAGACGTTCCTTGAGACGGCTCACGGTTTCCGCGAGCCGCGCCTCTTCGACCGGCTTCAGCAGGTAATCGAGCGCGCCGTGCGCAAACGCCTGCACTGCGTAGTGATCGTAGGCAGTGATGAACACGAGATGGGCGCGCCTGCCGATGTGGTTCGCGGCATCGACGCCGGAGAGTCCCGGCATGTGGACGTCGAGGAAGCAGATGTCGGGATGACGCTCGTCGAACAACCTCACCGCCTCCCGTCCGTTCCGCGCCTCGGCCACAATCTCGAGCTCGGGCCACACGATCGCAAGTTGCCGCCGCAGCGCCTCGCGCAAAAGCGGTTCATCGTCCGCGATCAACGCTGTCGGGTGGGCGTTCATGTATGTGCCGGCATGTCGACTTCGACGACGACGCCGCGGGGAGCGCCGGCGATCAGGCGCAGGTGCGCGGCATCGCCGAAGATCAGCTGCAGCCGCTCGCGCAGAGTCGTGAGCCCGGTCCCCAGACCGTTCGCCGAGTGATGCAGTCCGGCGCCAGTGTCGGTTACGCGGACCACACAACGTTCACCAAGTCGTGCGATGTCGACGTCGATCCGGCCTCCTTCTTCGCTGGGGTCGATCCCGTGTCGCACGGCATTCTCGACCAGCGTCAGCAGGGTGGTCGGAGGACAGCGAACCTTCAGCGCCGCGGGGTCGACGTTCATCGCGTACTGGAGGCGATCGGGCATGCGCATCTGCATCAGCTCGAGATATGGCCGAACAAGCTGCAGCTCGCGCTCGATCGTCGCCGCGGACTCGTGGAGCAGCGGCACCGCCGCGCGCAGGTACGCGGTGAGGCTTCGCAGCACGACCGACGCATGCGGCGAGCCCGCATCGACGAGCGCCTGCACGTTCGCGAGTGTGTTGAAGAGGAAATGCGGCGCGACCTGCGCCTGCAGCAAATGCAATCGCGCGTCGAGCGCCTGGCGCTCGAGTTCACTGCGCTCGAGCGCGAACGCCAGCGTCTGGTGGCGCGCGAAGGTCTCCTTCTGGCGGACCACCGTCGCGACCGCCGTCCAGGGCGCGATGAGAACGGCGGCGAACCCGACGAGCATCCAGTTGTGGTCTTCAAAGAAGGGCGGCGCTCCTGGGGAGGTGGCCCGGCGGTGCATCACGAACACCGTGACCGGCATGGCGGCGCCGACGGCCACAACTTGGAGAATCCATCGCTCGACCCCACGCGGCAGTCTTCGGGGCCACACCTCGAAGAGTGAAAAGACCGTCGTGGCCGACAAGGCGAGCATGATCGCTCGGAGAAAGAGTGCGGACGTCGATCCCTTCCAGAGGATCAACAGCAGGAGCGCGACGCCGATCGCGATTGTGACTGCGACGGCAACGCGCCGCGTTGTTTTCACAACGATGCCGACCGGCCTCGCGGTCGTCGCCAGTTCGGACATGACGTCGAGCATACCTGTATAGGCGTCCTGAGAGCGCGCCGCGGTCGCGTCGAAGCGGCTACTTCGACCGCGAACGGCGTTGGTGGTCAGAGGATCTCGGGGACGCGAGCGTCTCTGAACACGCGAGCCATTATCGCGGCCCACTTCAGTGCCGACCACCGGAATGCGGCGAAGGGCGGATTCGGGCGGACGAACGGCCGCTGCGTCTGCGGGAACAGACGAGCGCCAGTCCAACCGCGACCGCCAGCGCGGCAACATTCATACGGCGGGTTGATCGAATGCGGCGCTGAATCGTCGACCGTCCGTCGCAGATGACTACAACGAAGGTCCGCGCTTCAGAAGTTCGATAGTGAAATCACCCGGTGCTGCAACTTGTTGATAACAGAGGAGAAATTTTGTGGCTGGGTGACAGGGATTCGAAAACGCTGGACTGCCTGCGTGGCGCAAACCGCCTTCGGAATGGTCCGCGGCAGTAACGATTGGTCCTGCGGCTTTCTGGCATCGCTGGGTCGGCCCCCGTAACCGGGCCGTTGCCTGTTGCGCCGTCAGCGGATGACGAGGTGTTCTTCCCACAGGACGGTCCCATCTGCTCCCCGCAGCTCGACTTTCCAATCGCCTGCTCGTTCTAGGCTGACGGTATTGCTGCTGAACGTCCGATACCCTCTGCCTGGACTCGCGGCCACACGAAGCCGGCTGACCTGATGCACGCGTTCGCCGCGGTACCAGCGATGCTCCACGGTCGCATCCGCGTTCGTCTGCAGTCGCGTGTAGAAAATGTACGTGCCAGGTTGCGGATCGCCGTTGACTGGCGCGCACTGCCAGTCGGGTGACCCTCTCTTTTCGAGCGCACTGCACAATTGAGCGTTCAGCACGCTCACTGTTGCCGACGTGATGCTCGTCCCGGGCGGGTTGGGACGTTTGACAGGCGCCGGCGTCGTATCAGCACGTCTCTCAAGTGCGACCGTGGGTTGGTGCCTACGTATGAGGGCCGTTGTCGTCACCGGCGTTGCCGGCGAGTCATTGGCAGACGACCTATTCTGAGCCTGCGGGAGGGGATCTGACGCGTCGGTGGTCTCCGACCTTTGCAGGGCGAACGCGACGGCGATAACTACGGCCACGCCGAGAGTGGCCACAGCGATCGTGCGGGGGGGCCACGTCATGCCGGGCGTGTAAACCGGCAGCACCGGCTCGGGCGGCGACTCGGCCTCAGGTTCTGGCGACGAGGTCTCGTCATCTGGCCCGGCGGCCGGTGGCTTCCAAATGGGAATCTCGTGCGCCGCGCAGAAGTCCACAAGGTTCTTGAGGCTAGTAGTGACGAACGGATGCCCTGGGCCGAGCGAGGCGACCGCAATCGCGTGGGCGCGTCGGTACCCGCGCTCGGCCTCGTCAAACATGTTCGTGCGCTCGCATACGAGGGCGAGGTTGTTTAGCGTGCTCGCCAGGTCCGGGTGGAGGGACCCGAGGCTGAGTTCCTGTATGGCGGCGGCCTCACGTAAGAGCCGCTCGGCTTCGGCATAGTCGCCAGCAGCGGCGGCTTGCTGCGCCGCCTCGATTATGGGCGCAGGATCGAGCACATCGGTCATGGTCAGGCTGCGAAGCACTTTAAGCTACTCGCTTCTCGAAGCAAAGGGCGGCATGACCGATGCGGTGTTGGGCATCGGCAAACAGTGCGGCGTTGATCGCGAGCCATCAATAGACGCCGCCGACGGGCGGTCCGTGGATGTACCCACTGACTCTCGAGCCGCCTGGAATAGGTGTAGGCTGCCTAGGTGCCCCCTTTTCTCACCGCCTGCGCGATCGCCGCGTGCCTCGTGGCGGTCCAGGCAGCCGGTGCAGCCCGGCAGCCAGCGCCGCCGGCGCTGCAGGTTGAAACCCTGGATTCCCGGCCGGCCGATGAGCCGCGCCTTCGCCGCCTCGATCGCGACACGCTGCGCTCCATCGTGCAGCTTGTCGGGCTCGAGGACCCAGGCCCGCCCATACGTGTCATGCTCGCGCCGGAGGATTCAGAGCTCGCACGAGCCACTTCGTCGTGGATCGCGGGCTTCGCTCACGGCGCGACCGGCACGATCGTCCTGTTCCCGTCACGATCACTGCAATACCCTCATGACTCGCTCGAGGCCGTGGTGCGCCATGAAGTCGCGCACATCCTGATCGTCCGCGCGGCCGACGGGCAGGCCGTGCCGCGCTGGTTCAACGAGGGACTGGCAGTGGTCGCAGAACGCGCGTGGCACTTCGAAGACCGCTGGCAGCTCGGGTGGGCGCTGGTATCCGCCGACCAGATGCGGATGGATGAGGTGAACGATCTCTTCCAAGCGGGATCCAGCGGCGCCCGTCAGGCATACGCGCTTGCCAGCGCGTTCGTGCGCCACATCATCGAATCTCAGGGGTCCGACGTGCCCGCACGGATCCTCGCCGCCGTGGCGAACGGCGTACCGTTCGAAGTGGCATTCGAGCAGGCGACCGGCCAATCGCTCGTCGAGGCCGAACGCCGGTTTCACGTGGAGCTGACCTCGTGGACACGGCAGCTTCCGCTCCTGACCAGCCCCTACGTCCTCTGGATGATCGTCACGCTGCTGGCTCTGTTTGCCATCTACGTGAGAGGCCGTCGCAGCGCCGAACGGCGCAGAAAATGGGCCGAGGAAGACGCAGGGGACGCCGGCTGGCTGGCGGAGGAGTCATTGACAGACGAGACTTCGCCGAGGGGCGCCCGGACGCCGCGCGACTGGGTACATTGACGGCGCCGCGCGCTTCAGCGCCGGCCATCCCTTGACGTACGGGCCATGCGTTCAGCCGTCACCAGCAACGCATCCAGCCTGTCGCGCGAGCATTCTGCCGGCTCTTTGCACGAAACCGGCTCAAGCTTCAACTCCTCGTTAGCTGACATGGTCGCCCTCGCGTCGACTCGGCAGGCGCGCTCGCAATCAACGAATCTGTCCGCGATGATTGATTTCATCTTCGGCGACATGAAACCACGCCCAATGCCCGTTGATCTTAGGCGCCGGGCTCAGCATGCCAACGTCAGGGCGATGGACCGTTGGCATTTCGTCCGGCGAAATGGGACGATCCTCGAACGTCATGACCTGATATGAGCATTCTACGACGAGATGTGAGCGGGAGAGCGCCGATTGTCACGATGCACAGAGAACTAGGCCGATAGGATGTCTCAGCGAGCCGTTGCGCTGAACTTCGCAGATTCCGATGTGGTTCCGATTCCTGGCCGATCTCACCGTCATCGTCCACCTTGCGTTCGTGCTGTTCGTTGTATTCGGCGGGCTGCTCGTACTGCGATGGCGGCGAGTCGCCTGGCTGCACCTTCCCGCCGCAGGCTGGGGCGCCTGGATTGAGTTCGCCGGCTGGCTCTGCCCGCTCACGCCGCTGGAGAACTGGCTGCGCGAGCGCGGTGGCAGACCGGCCTATACGTCCAGCTTCGTGGAGCGTTACATCATCCCCACGCTGTATCCCGACTCGCTGTCGCGCGAAGTGCAGTGGGTGCTCGGCGGATTGGTGCTCCTCGTGAATGGCCTCGTCTATCTCATGGTTCTTCGCCGCCGCCGTCCATAAACCGATACATCTCACGCGGAACATCGAGCGGCGCCAGGGTTTAGCGTTTGCTCGTCCTGACCGACCGCACTGTCGAACACTACCGGTCCCGCCAGGACGGGGGACGCTTCTGCAGGAAGGCGTCGATGCCCTCGGCGGCATCGTTCAGCGACATGTTGCAGGTCATCGTCTCGCTGGCCACGTCATACGCGACCGCGAGCGGGCGTTCGATCTGCTGATAAAACGCCGCCTTGCCCAACCTGATCGTTGCCGCGCTGCGCGAGACAATCTGATCGGTCAGCTGGCGAATCTCCGCGTCCAGCGCTGCGATGGGGACGACGCGGTTGACGAGACCCCACGCGAGCGCGGTGCGTGCGTCGATGGGTGCACCGGTGAGCAGCAGCTCCATCGCGCGTTTTCGGCCGATATTGCGCGCGACGCCGACCGCCGGCGTGGAGCAGAACACCCCGATGTTGACGCCCGGCAGTGCGAAGGTCGCTGTGTCGACGGCCACCGCGAGGTCGCACATCGAGACGAGCTGGCATCCCGCGGCGGTGGCGATGCCGTGCACGCGCGCGATCACCGGTTGCGGCAGCTCGGTGACCCGCGTCATCATCCGACTGCAATCGTCGAAGAGCCGGCGCTGCCACGCGGCGTCGCCGGCGTGCGTGCGCATTTCCTTGAGGTCGTGGCCGGCGCAGAAGCCCCGGCCCTCGGCCGCGAGCACCACCACGCGGCAATCGCCGTCGTCGGCGATCGCCCCGAATGCGCTGTCCAGCGCCGCAATCATGTCCGACGAGAGCGGGTTGAACCTCGCGCCGCGGTTGAGTGTCAACGTCGCCACCCCCTCTCGCGATTCGACGCGTATCGGCGGCTCGACAGCCGCTATGGCTTCTGTGGTCATGACACGCCCCTGACTCAGTCTAAGCCCGGAACTCTCCGGAACTCACTCGAGTCCGGAACGAGTTCCGGGCGTTCTCAGCGGTCGGCTCCAGTTCAGCCCTGTCTCCCGGCCGAAAGCCGAAAGCTGACGGTCGTGAGCCTCCCGGAATTCGTTCCAAGCACAAGCGAATTCCAGGATTAGCCTTCTCCTATCTGTTCGGCTAGCTCAGGCTGTTCGCGTGATAGCATCCGCCGTCGACTCCAGCGCATCCTCGACGTCTGATAGGAGGGCGACATGTCCGAGCAGAAGAAAGAGCCATTGGGCCCAGACCTCACGGCCGGCGTGTCGGTCGCCGCGCTTCGCAAGCAGGGCCAGATCCTGGGTCACGTCGGCAAGGACGATGTTCTTGTCGTGCAGGTGGGTCACGAGATCCTCGCCGTCGGGGCGAGGTGCACGCATTATCGCGGACCGCTGGCGGAGGGCCTCGTCATTGGCGACACCGTACGCTGCCCGTGGCATCACGCCTGCTTCAGCCTTCGCACCGGCGAGCACCTGCGCGCGCCGGCCCTCGATCCCATTGCCTGCTGGCGCGTCGAACAGACCGGCGATCGTATTGTCGTCAAGGAGAAGCTGCCGTCGTCGACTCGCAGCGCGCCAGCCGCAGCGCCGGCGTCGATAGTGATTGTTGGCGGCGGAGCGGCCGGAATCGCCGCCGTCGACACATTGCGCCGCGAAGGGTTCGGCGGTCCGCTCACCTTGGTCAGCGCTGATGAAGATGCGCCGTACGATCGCCCGAACCTGTCGAAGGACTACCTCGCGGGAAGCGCGCCCGAGGATTGGATGCCCCTGCGCGATGCCGCGTACTACGCGGAGCAGTCGGTCCGGTTGATGCTCGAGACCAAGGTCACCTCAATCGATACCTCGCGCCGCACGGTGTCGCTCCACAACGGGACGTCGCTTCCGTACGACGCGCTCTTGCTCGCGACCGGCGCCACGCCAGTGAAGCTGGACGTTCCAGGCGCTGAGAGCCCGCGCGTGCACTATCTCCGCTCGTTCGTCGACAGCCGCAAGATCATCGGCACGCTGTCGCCGGGCACGCGTGCGGCGGTCGTCGGCGCCAGCTTCATCGGACTCGAGGTGGCGGCGTCGCTGCGGGCGCGCGACATCGAAACCCATGTGATTGCGCCCGAGGAACGGCCGCTCGCGCATGTGATGGGGCCGGAGATCGGCGATCATCTCCGGCGCCTTCACGAGTCCAAAGGCGTGGTGTTTCATCTCGGCGAGAGGGTCAGCGCCATCGACGATCGCCGCGTGAAGCTAGAAAGCGGTGGCTCCGTCGACGCCGACATCATCATCGTCGGCATCGGGGTGACGCCGGCGACGGATTTCATCGGGCGCAGCGGCATTGCCCTCGATCGTGGCGTGGCCGTCAACGAGTATCTGGAAACGAGCGTGCCGGGCGTCTATGCGGCCGGTGACATCGCGCGCTGGCCCGATGTGCACACCGGCGAGCGCATTCGCGTCGAGCACTGGGTCGTCGCCGAACGGCAGGGCCAGGTGGCCGCGCGCAACATGCTCGGCCGCCGCGAACGGTTCGACGCCGTCCCGTTTTTCTGGAGTGCGCACTACGACACCACGATCAACTACGTCGGTCACGCGGCCGGCTCGGACGAGGTCGACGTCGCAGGCAATCTTGCCGGCGGTGACTGCAGGGCGACCTTCCGTCGGGGCGGCCGCACGGTGGCGGTGGCCACGATTGGCCGCGATCGAGAAAACCTGCAAGCAGAGGTCGAGCTCGAGAAGCGGTCGCAAGGCGCGGGAGTGTGAGCGCCCGACTCTCGGGGCCTCGGCCGCCACTGATGGCATGGACTCCTCCCGGTTCCTTCGCGGCATCATTGCCGTGAACTGTGGGTGGAACCACCAACCAGGAGGAGGCCGATAGGGATGCTACGACGGTCGCAGTGGATCTCGCAAAGGACGTGTTCCAGGTAGCGCTCGCGAATCGCGCGGGACGCATCATCGAGCGTCAGCGACTCACGCGGCGGCAATTCGAGCGCTTCCTCGAGACGATCACCGACGACCTCGAGGTGGTCATGGAGTCGTGTGGCACCTCGCATTATTGGGGACGCCGGCTCCAATCGCGAGGTGTTCATGTGCGGTTGTTGCCGGTGCAGTACGTGCGCCCGTATGTGCGGCGAAACAAGACGGACCGGGCCGACACCGATGCGCTGCTTGAGGCCGCGCGCTGCGGAGAGATTCGCCCCGTTCCGGTGAAGACGGTCGAGCAGCAGACGCTGCAAGCGATCCATCGGATCCGCACCCAATGGCAGACCGCCCGTGTGGCCCGGATCAATGCGATGCGAGGGTTGTTGGCTGAACACGGCCATGCGATCCCGGTCGGCGCGCGGACCGTGCTCCGGCGCGTGACCGCCATCCTCAGTGACCCGGACGCAGCGATCCCCGACCTGTTGCGTCAGTCGATGGCGCTCGTCGTCGACGAAGTCCACGGACTCGAGGAGAAGATCGCCGGACTCGATCGCCAGCTCAGGCAGATCGCCGGCGCGCATCCCGTCGCGACCCGGCTCCAAACGATTCCTGGTGTTGGCGTGCTGACGGCGACCGCCCTCGTGGGATCCGTTGGGCACATTCACGCGTTTCGTCGGGGGCGTGACTTCGCCAGCTGGTTGGGGTTGACACCGCGTGAGTCGTCGACCGGTGCACGGCGCCATCTCGGACGCATTAGTAAGCGGGGGGATGTGCACCTTCGCTGTCTGTTGACTCATGGCGCGCGCGCCGTGTTGCGTGTGGCGCTGCAACTGGCCCAGCGTGCGCCCGATCGATTGACACGCCTCCAGCAATGGGCCGTGTCGATCGCCACGCACCGCGGACGGCACAAGGCGACGGTCGCCGTGGCGAACAAATTGGCCAGGATCGTCTGGGCGGTCTGGCATTACGACATCGCGTTTGAACCGCAGCCGCGCGTCGCGTAGAAGTTCTTACCCGTCGCGGTGCACAGCAGAACCACCGATGGTGTGACCGGTCGGACCGGCATCGAGACAAGCCGCTAACGCCGTTGACCCTGTGAGGTCGCGTTTCACTGATTGGCTCTCGATGCGCGGATGCCCATCATGGCCCGAAGCCACCGCGGCTTCAGCAGAGGCCGGATATATGACTGCATCCGATTTTGATCACGCACACGGATTCTTGCTGACACGAGGGAGGAGTCCATATATACGGCGTTACTGGTTCCTAGACTCGGCGATTCTTGTTCCGTCGGTTGAGCCGACTGGATGAGGACTCCCTCGATCCGCGTCCCTTCACCAGATATGGCTGCAGGACGGCATCGAGATCGCGCCGAATCCACGCCGCCGCCGGGCCGTCCCGGTAACATGCCCACGACATCAGCGACCCGCCGATGAGCGCCTCGACGGTACGGGCGAGCCCGGCAGGATCGACACTTGGCCGAAGTGCGCCCTCGGCAACTGCGGATCGCAGAAGCGACTCGATCTCCTGTCGCGTAGCGCGCGCGTTGGCCAACAGGCGTCCGCGAAACTCCGGATCGGTCAGATCGATCTGCAAATAGGCAAGGTTGCGTGACAGCGCCTCGGGTGTGGCAGCGAGGTCGGCCATGCACGCGGCATACGCGCGGAGAGCCGCGAGCGGACGGCGATGGGCTGCCCGCAGGCCGTCGAAAACGGACCCCGCGCTCCCCGCGAAGCGGTCGGCCAAGGCGAGGAGCAATGCGCGCTTGCTCCCGAATCGCTGCACGAGGCGCCCGGGCGACACGCCAGCTTCAGCGGCGATGTGCGCCAACGTGAGCTCATGCGGACCGCGTTGGGTCATGGCGCGCTGCGTCGCCGCGAAGACCTCGTCATCGGTGACCTTCTGACGTCGTTTCGGCATGGGTTGACAAAAGCTAAATGACCGTTTAGCTTGGCAAGCTAAACGCCAGTTTAGCGAAGGGAGGATCGATGCGCAAAGTGGTTTATGGTGGCGCGATGAGCCTCGACGGCTTCATCGCTGGGCCGAACGGCGAGCACGACTGGATCATCATGGACCCGGACATCGACTTCGCGGAGATGATGGGACAGTTCGACACGTTCCTCGTCGGCCGCAAGACGTTCGAGGCTATGCGCCGGATGGGAAGCGACATGACAGCGTTGCCGGGCACTCGGAATATCGTGTTCTCGCGAACGCTGAGGCCAGCGGATTATCCGCAGTTGACCATCAGCGACGACGCCGAGCGCGTAGTCGCCGACCTCCGGACGAAACCTGGGAAAGACATCGCGCTTTTTGGCGGGGGAGACCTGTTCCGAAGCCTGCTCGCCGCCGCGCTCGTTGACGAGGTGGGAGTCTCTCTGATTCCAGTCTTGCTGGGAGGCGGGATCCCGCTGTTGCCATCCCCGGCCGGACGAGCGACCTTGTCGTTGCGCAAGCACCGTCTTTACGAGAAGACGGGCATCGTCGGACTCTGGTACGACATCAAACGGCGGTGACACCCTGCACAGGTAACAGGCGACGGTTCGGCCCCAATCGTCCACGGAGGAGAAGTGCGGTAGCGCGTCAGAGGAACGATAGTCGCCAAGAGCGGACGTTGCCTGTCGTCCGCCCCGTTACACGCGACCGACTCTCGCTGTCGATACTTGGCGACAATCAGCCAGCGTTTCCCATCTGAGCCATCGCCTTCTTCATCTCCCTCTCACTGACGTCCTTGATGTGGGTCATGACGGACCACTCATTGCCGAAAGGGTCCTCGATTCGCGCATTGCGATCGCCGTAGAACTGGTCCGTGGGCTCTTGCAGCGAGCGCGCGCCGGCGCTCAACGCCTCGTGGTAGGTCGCATCGCAGTCTTTGACGTAGATCGCCAGGCAGGCCTTCCTCGGCGGGAACTGCGGCGGCATCGGGCTTCCCATCATGAGAAGCGCGTCGCCGAACCCAAGCTCGCAGTGCGCGACCGTTCCACCCGGCATGTCGAGGCGGAGCCGTTGCTTGGCGCCGAGCACCTTCCTATACCATTCGATCGCCCGCGCGCAATCGTCGAGCAGGGTTACCGACGACAACACGGGGTAGCCCTTTGCGAGCCAAGCGACTTTTTGGGGCTTTCTCGCGACGCGTGTGGCCTTTCGACCCCTCGAAATCCCCTTCAACTTCCTCTTGGTCTTGGCCATGTTTCCTCCAGGGCAGGAATACTACCGTGGCTTCGGGTTCAGCGAGCGGATTGACGGCGGAGCAGGCAAGTCAGCGTGTGCAGATCTCTCGTCTAATCGGCGTTCATGCGGAGTGTCAAAGTCCGCGATTGGGCCGAAACACGGCTCGTAACCTGTTCCGTCGGCAATATCGCGGGGTTACCTAATCGTGATCAGTCGCCCCAACGGCTGCGGCTCACCTGCGGGTTAGGCAGATGGCGCGGCAGCTGCCTGACTTGTGGTCCAGATGTCACGATGGAGTTTCCATGCGCCGTTGTCGTTCTTCCACACGACGATGTACTTGCCCTGGTCAGCAACGACGTCACCAGCAGCAAGAAGTCGGTATCGGCCAATTTCGATGGCTGTATCGCCGTGACCCTCCACGTCAATCGTTTCCAAACTCGCGCCCGTGATGCCCGTGTCGATCGCGCTTTGCCAAAACGTACGGATGGCCGCCGTACCGCGAACGAAGTCGCTGTTTGCTGGAAGGAGTTGGGCCTCTGACGTATACAAGTTGGCCAGCGCCGTCGCGTCACCGCGCTTGAACGCATTTCCGATCTGAGCGTTCACCGATTCGATCTGCGCCCGGATCTCGCTCGTCATCGCTAACCTCCTGTGTCATCCGACTGAAGCGTTTTGGAGAAATGGGAATTCACGCATCAAAGTTCTGCCTACCTGATAGCAGACCGACTTGCATATCGCGGTCGACCTTGCGAAGCTTGCAGCGTAACACCGAACGGCACTGATGTCGCGCGCATCATCTTGAAATTGTGGGTGTTGCAGGCCCTCCGAGCACCATCCGTCGCCTGATTAGACCGACCTCGATAACACGACGTCACCCCCGCAGGTCGTCGCCGCGACTGCGCGCCGATGCTGCATCGGTCCCCGAAAGTCGCCCAACGTCCGGTTATCCGCCCGTGGATATCTTGGGACGCGCCCCTTCAGGTGGGGGACGTTCGATACAACTGAAGCGCCCCGATGGGTGCGTATTTTGCGCCCCTCCCTTGCGAATTCCGCGCCTTCCTGTGTTCCGCGGATATCGATTCCGCTCCTTTCGGTGCTCGGGTGGATAGCGACGAACCTCACCGAAAGTAATGCAATGCAATCGACGCCGCCACCGTTACGTTGAGCGATTCCGCGGGGCCCGTCATCGGGATGCGCACACGCGCATCTGCGGCTGCCAGCGCTTCCGCGGACAAGCCGTCGCCTTCGCCCCCAAGTACCAACGCGACTTGCGGCAGCGCCCGGTCGAAGTCGTCGAGGGGTAAAGCTTCAGCCGCTGGCGTGAGCGCTAACACGCGAAATCCTGATGCCCGGAGGTCGCCCAGGGCAGCGGGCCAGTTCCCGGCAGCGGCGAACGCAACCTGCAGCGAGGCGCCCATCGACGTCCGGATCGCCTTGCGATAGAGCGGATCGCCGCAATTCGGTCCCAGCACCACCAGATCGACGCCAAACGCCGCCGCGCTGCGGAAAATGCCCCCGACGTTGTCGGGGTTGTTGACGCCCTCCAACGCAATGACACGTCGTCCGGTCGTCAGGTCCACGGTCTGTAGGCTTTCGATCTGCGGCCGCTCGGCCAGCGCCAGGCAGCCGCGATGAATGTCGAAGCCGACGACGTTGTTCATCACGGACTGACTCACGACATAAATCGGCACGCGCGAAGGAATTGTCGAGCGGACATCCGCAAGCGCCTCGAGTGCCGTCGGCGTGACGAGCACCGAGCGCAGCCGGTAGCGAGGAAGATCGACGACCCGACTAAGCACGCGCCGCCCTTCGATGACGAACAGCCCAAGGCGTTGCAGCTCGGCAGGCGAGCCAATGATGCGATAGTCGTCGAGGCGTGCGTCGTCGAGCGAGTCGACCGCGATCACGCAGGTAGCCGAGTAAGTCTGGTCAGCTCGGCGAACCACTCGAGCACCACGCGCAACTCGTGGCGCACCGGCGTGACACCACTTCGTCGCACCAGCACTCGCGAAGAGGAGGCGTGCCCACTCGCAAGCTGGACATCCTCTCGACCCGAAATGGTGAGTGGGGCAGAAACACTGAGTGTAGGCGTCGTGCTGACGGCGGCTGCCGCGGCGCGGCCGTGGGCATTGAAGTACAGTGTACGCCCATCAACGGACCAGCAAGGCCACGCTCCGCCGGCCGGCGATACGTGTACGCGAGGACCGCTGCCGTCAGCAGGCCGCACGAAGACCTCCCAGCGGCCCGACTCGTTCGACATGTAAGCGAGCCATTTGCCATCGGGCGAAAAGCGCGCATGAGATTCGTCGAATAGCGTACGGACGACAGGGCTTCGTTGGCCGCTGGCGAGATCGAGAACCCAAACATCGGCGCCGGTGAGGGGCTGAAACTCGGTGAATGCCAGTTGCCGGCCGTCAGGGGACCACGACGTCGGGAACTGGTTCCAAGGGCTTTCGAGCAGCGGCCTGGGGGCGAGATCGGCGTCAGTCGGTCGAATGAACAGATTGAAGGGCCCTGCCTTGCTGTACGCGAAGGCGATCTCCAAACCGTTCGGGCGCCACGTTGGGCTGATACTACGGCCATCGGCCGACAGACGGCTGATCGCACCGCGCTGCATGTCGCCAAGCCAGAGGTCGGCGCCGCTATCACTTTCGACGGTCATCGCGAGCCGCTGCGCATCTGGTGAAACGTCGACGCTGCCCAGCGCGACCGGCGGAATCGGCAAAGGCTCGAGCTGGCCTCGCGCGTCGAGCCAATGAAGGCGCTCGTCGATCTCAGATGAACTGCCGGGCACGTAGATGAGCGAACCAGTGCGCGAAAAAGCGAAACGAGGCCCCGCAACGGTTGCGTCCGCGGTCGCGAGCCCGCGAAGAATGGGTCGAGGTAGCGCCGTCAGCCGCCGCTCACGCAGCGAGAACGGCGCCGCTTCGAGACGTCCGCGACGCTCGAACACCACGTGGCCGGTCGGCGAATAACGCCCAAAGGCAGCCGAGTCGACGACCGGATAGCTGAGGCCGCTGCTCACATCGAAGAGCGCGACGCGACTGCTTGCCAGGCTCACGGCCGTGTAAAGGACCTGAAACCCGCCGGGCAAGACATCGGGCCACCCGTAGCTGACTTCGGGCGAGCCCGCAGGTGGCGCGGTGAGGACAACGGGTTCGCCACCATCTTGCGAGATGCGCGCGAGGCCGCCGCCTGGCCCGCCTCCAAACACGATCGTCTTGTCGGTACCCCAGCTGGCGCCCGATCCAGGGCGGGCAGCGCACAGCGGCACCGGTGTTCCGCCTTCGACCCGCAGCTTCTTCAGACTTCCATGCGCGAAGAAACCTACCCATTGGCCATCGGGAGAAAAGAACGGGTCCGACGCGCCATCGGATCCCTCGATGGCCTGCGGTGTATCGCGGTCGATGGTCCGCAAGAAGAGCCGCGATCGGCCGACGTGCAGCGCGGCGTAGACCATGCGGGTACCGTCGCTCGACACCGCGACCGAGCCTCGCAACGGATCGATGGCCATGTCATCCGGCAACGCAATCGTGAAGCGCGTCGTCGGGCGTGGCGCCGGCGGACGCTGACCATATAACGCAAAGACGATCGCAATGCCGACCATGGCCGCAGCGCCAGCCACCCCTGCTGCAATGAGAGGGCGCCATTCAGCGCCAGCGATTTCACGCGTCGCGCCTGGGTTTGGTGCGGGTGGAACGGTGACGTCGGCGACGAATCGATACCCCCGCCGGTGGACCGTCTGGATGTAAGCCGGGCGCAGCCTGTCGTCGCTGAGCGCGTCCCTCAGCACTCGAATGGCCTCGAGAAGTGATGCCTCGGTGACGAACGAATCCTTCCACACCGCATCCATCAAGGTTTGCTTGGACACGACCGCCCCCGGGTGGGCCGTCAGTGCCTCCAGAACGCCCAACGCGCGGGGTGGCAACGGGACCTCGGACGAACCGTGCCACAGGCCATTGCCCGGCTCGAAACGAAACGGCCCGAAGTACAGCGGGCCTGTCAGCGGGTCATCGGAGGATTTCGCCATTTGTTCCGGCTTTCTTTCGCGAACCTTCAGGACTTCCGGGCGCGATTCATTTTACAGGTGCAACCGGAGGTCGAGAGTGTCCTGGTTTGCCACCAAATCGATCGATGAACTGAAAGCGCGCCTCGGCGATGCCACGCTCAAGCGGGTCCTGGGTCCTGTGGACCTGACGATGCTGGGGATTGGGGCCATCATCGGGACCGGCATCTTCGTGCTCACCGGGCAGGCCGCCGCGATGCACGCCGGCCCCGCTATCGTTCTGTCGATGGTGCTGGCGGGCGTCGTCAGTGCCCTGGCGGCGCTCTGTTACGCCGAGTTTGCTGCGGCTGTGCCGGTCGCCGGGTCCGCTTACACGTACGCTTACGCGACCCTGGGAGAGGTGATCGCGTGGATCATCGGTTGGGACCTCATCCTCGAGTACGCCCTCGGCGCCGCGACCGTGGCCGTCGGGTGGTCGGGCTACGTTGTCACTTTTCTCGATGATCTCGGTCTTCGGTTTCCGCCCCTGCTGAGTGCGGCGCCCGGAACGGCAGTGGTGCTGAACGACGGGACAGCGGCCACGGCCATCTTGAATCTACCCGCCGTGTTCGTCGCCGTACTCGCCACCGCCCTGTTGGTCATCGGCATTCGTGAGTCCGCGCGCGTCAACGCCGTCATCGTCGGGATCAAGGTCGCCGTCGTGCTGCTCATCATCGGCGTCGGCGGAATGTTCGTCTCGGCCGAGTACTGGCAGCCGTTCATCCCGGCAAACACCGGGACCTTTGGCTCGTTTGGCTGGAGTGGCGTGCTGCGAGGAGCGGGCGTCATCTTCTTCGCCTACATCGGGTTCGATGCCGTCTCAACCGCTGCGCAAGAAACCCGGAACCCTCAGCGCGACTTACCGTACGGCATTTTCGCGTCGCTCGTCATCTGCACCGTTCTGTACGTGCTCGTCTCAGGGGTCATGGTCGGACTCGTCCCGTATCAGCAGCTGGGCGCGCCTGCACCAATGGCGCTCGCGGTCGACGCGGCGCGCGTGAAAGCCGCGGGCACGGGATGGGAATTCATTGCCAATCTTCTGCCGCTCGTCGTCAAGCTGGGCGCCATCGCGGGTCTCTCGTCGACGATCATCGTGCAGATGATGGCGCAGCCTCGCATCTTCATGTCGATGGCGCAGGATGGCCTGCTGCCGCGATGGGCTGGCGCGATTCACCCTCGATTTCAGACGCCTCACGTGACGACGATCATCACGGGCGCGATCGTCACGCTGGCCGCCGGCCTCACGCCGATCGACGTGCTGGGCGAACTGGTCAGCATCGGCACGCTGTTCGCGTTCGTCGTTGTTTCGATTGGCATCATCGTGCTTCGGAAGGCCCGCCCGGATCTCGAACGCCCATTCCGCACGCCGTGGGTGCCGTGGCTGCCAGCGCTTTCGGCGCTCGCGTCGTTTGCGTTGATGGCGAGCTTGTCGACCGAAACCTGGATTCGGCTCTTGATCTGGATGGCGTTGGGGATGGTGCTCTACGGCGGGTATGGGTATCGGCATAGTGCGTTGAGGCGATAACGGAAAAGGACAGGTCGCGGAAAACACGGAAGCACGAAGTACCGGAGAAAGATAGCTACGAAGGACACGCAGGCACGGTAGGTTCCAAAGTTCCAAAGTTCCAAAGTTCCAAGGTTCCAAGGTTCTGAAGATCAGGAACTCTGGAACTCTGGAACTTTGGAACTTTGGAACTTTGGGTTATTGGGTTTTCTTTGTGGCCCTGGCTGTGAACTTCGCAACCTTGGATTTGGTGCGCGCCGGCTTTGGCTTGGCAATGTCCTTCGACGCCGTCCACTCGACCTTCTGGACGACCGGCATCTGCAGCGCGCGTTCGCGATCGAGGTCGAGCGAGCCAACGTGCAACGACAACGGCGCCTGCACCCACTTGTAGATCGATTGCGTGAACAGCGTCGTGAAGCGTGACGCCCACGTGTAAGCTTGTTCGCGTGTCGTCTTGGGGAAGATGCTCAGAAGCGCTTCCTCGACTTCGTCCGGTGACATTTTTTCGGCGGCGTAGAGATGCAGGCAGGCATCGAGCACTGGAAACGGCATGAGCTCGTGCTCGGCCACCTGCGCATCCGCCAACTCGGGTCCGGGGGCCGTGCCGAGCGTTTGAGCGATGCCTTCGAAATGGAAGCGTCGGTGCAATCGCCCCAGGAGGGCAATGACAACGGTCTTCGGCACATTCGCGATCACCGCGAGCGCGCCCTCGAGATCGCCACCCATCGTCGTATAGCCAACCGCCTTCTCGCTCATATCTCCGGTCTGGAGAAACAGGGCACCCGACGAATTGGACCAGTTCCACATCCGCTGGCCACGCAAGCGCGCTTGAATGTTCTGACGCGTAAGCTCGGTGACGTTGCCGTCCTTCAGCATCGCGCGAGTGGCTGCCAGCTCACGGTCCGTGGCGTCGTCGATCGGGCTGGTGCGGAGCTCGACGCCGAGTTCCTCGGCGAGCGTGTGTGCAGCAGTCCGGGTCGACTCCTGTGAATGACGGCTGGGCATGTAAAACGCGGTGATCAGCGAGCCGTCGCTCCCCAATAACTGAGCGCCGCGCCACGCGACGAGCAGCGTCAGCATGGAATCGCGCCCGCCCGACAAGGCGATGCCCAGCGACTTGAAGGCGCCGGTCTTCTGGTAATAGCTCTTGACGCCAAAGGCGAGCGCTTCGAACAGGTCGTCGAGCGCGCGATCACGGGGATCGACGTGCGTTGACGCCGAGGCTGGCAGAAAGAAGCTCTCACCCCGGGGCGGGGGATATGCGAGGCGTGAACGATCGGCCGTGGATCCATCGCAGTCGATCACCGGCACGTCGAGTCGCTGCAATCGAAAGTCTTCGCAGTCGGTGCGCCACGTGGTGTTTTCCATCCGTAGACGGCTGGTGCGGTCGAGATCGACGATCGCAGATGTCCAGCCTTCGCGGAATCGCGGTGCGTCGAGCACGAGACGGCCGTTCTGGAAGACCAGGCCGCCGCCGTCGTAGATCAATCCATCCTGCCCGCCGACGGCGTTGGCGTAGATGAGCACCGTCTGATTGTCGGAGGCCCGCGTCGCGAGCATCTCGCGTCGCGTCTCGTCGATTCCCATGCGATAAGGCGAAGCCGAGACGTTGACGACGAGTTCGGCGCCCGAATAACAGCGCCGACGCATCGGACCATCGGGCGACCACGCATCCTCGCAGACCTCGATGGCGACGAGTCCGAAGTCGAAGCGGAAGATGTAGTCGCCAAGCGGCACGCCTCCAGCGTCGAGCGCCAGCTTGGAGCCGCCATGCGAAAACGTGCGCGCCTCGTAGAAGACGTTGTAGGTGGGGAGCTTCTCTTTCGGAACGAATCCGAGAATGCGGCCGCGGTGGACGATGGCGGCCGAGTTGAACAACTGGCCTCCAACCGCGACGGCGATACCGAGGACGAAGACGGTCGCTGAATCCGAGGTGTCGCGTGCGAAGCGATCGAGCTCGCGCCGCTGACCCTTGAGAAACCCGCGCCATTGCACCAGGTCCTCTGGCGGGTAGCCACCGATGGCTTGCTCGGGAAACGCGCCCAGCGTCACGTCATCCGCCGACATCTCCCGGGCCAGCTCTATCAGGCGCGTCACATTGGAGTCGACCGCGCCGACGGTCGGACTGACACTGGCGACCGCCACTTTAGCCAGACGCATACCTCTAGCTTCGCATGAAAGGCTGCCTTCGGCGGAGGCCACTTCGTGGAAGGCGGCCTACGGCCGAGGGCCGCTTCACGGAGGGCCGCGCTTCGCGTGGAAGGGCGCTACGCTGAAGCGCCGCCGGTCGGATGAAAAACGACAGGAAAAGCGCCGTGCAGAAACGGCACTGAGCTTCGGAGACAATCCAAGGAGGGGGAGGATGCAAACCTGACGGCCAAACGAACGCTTCTACTGTTGGCACTGTTCGTCGCGGCGCACGCAGTCGTACCGGCGGGGCATCGGCGCATGCGATACGAATACGACGTATCGATTGCCTCGCGCCTCCTGCCATCTGACACGACGGTGGAGGTTCCGCTGCCCGCTGGCGGCTTCGTCGGCGGGGATGTGAATCCAGAACGCGAGATCGAGCAGTCGACGACCATTGCTGCGGCTGTGGCGACTCCGCCGAAGGCGGCCCCTCCGCGCGCAGCGCGGCCGTCAGAACGGGTGTCGCAATCGCACGCGCCCGACGATGCGGAAGGAATACTCGTATGAAGTCTCGACGCGGTGGAGACGAGCGGCTGCGAAAAGGTGAACCCTCGTCGCTGGTCGAAAATGCCGCGTGAGACCAAGCTCGCCGTAGTCGCGCACTTTGTGGAACACTGGGCCGTCAAGCCGCTGCGCCAGGTAGTTGGGGTCGCCCTCCGCCTTCAACGTGTCGCGGCTCCGCCACACGATCAGGTGCCCCCGCCAGGGTCCCTGCTCGATAGCGCCTCGGAGGAATATCCCCTCACCCGTCTCGGAAGATGCGGGCGTTTCGCGATCCGGCACGTACCGTGTCAGTACCGGATGCGCTTCCAAAACGATTCGCGCCGCGCCGACGCGATGCGCCCACTCGACTCCAACCGCGACGCCCTGGCTGTCACTGACGGGGCCAGTGGCAAACTGTTGCCCGCCTTCGTGAACGAGATGCCACTGGCCGTGCAGCTGCCACGAAGGGTGCAAGCGAATTGCGCTACGGTAGCCCGTGTCGAAACGCTCCCGGTGCGACTGCGTATTGAGACGTTGCCAATTGATCCATGCGTCGTGGTTGATGCGGGAGGCATGCACCAGCCACTGCAGCCCCATCTCCTGGCCGCGCGTGAACGCGAGCGTCTCCCGCTGCAACGGGGGAAGCAGACCGTGTGGCGTCTCGTAGTCGGGACCGACGATATCGTGGCGCGTGGCAACGGTCTCGAGTGAGCCGAAGAGGAAACGTGAGGGGCCTCGTGCGACTTCGAGGGCAATCATCGGTTCCGCGTGTTCGAGAAACTCGTGGGAGCCGAAGCGACCGAGGCCAAAGACGCCGCCATGCAGGACGACGGTCTCGTTGAAGACGATGTCGAGAAAAATGCGGCCGGATGCGCCGAACAGAGTTTCGCCCTCGCGGAAGCGGTTGGAAAACTCCGTGTTGTCGCCATAGAAGTAGAAGTCGGCGGCGGCGGTGTAGGACTGCGCGCGTCCAACTGAAGAGACCAAACATGTGAGCACAAATGTGACAGCAATCCGGAGCCGCATGCGTGTCTGGCCAGCGATTGTCGCATTCCTCGTCCTTCCGGCGCCCTCGGCGTCGGCACAAGGCGACGAATGGCACCTGGATGTCGGCGGCGCGGCGCTGGTTGAGGCGTGGGACCTCAATAAAAACCGTGAGTGGTTGGCGGGCGTGGCGGCTGGCGTGGAGAATCGATTGTGGCGAACCCTGCGGGTTCGACTCGAAGGCTGGGTGGTCCGCGCGCTGCAGGACAGCGCCGACGGTTGGGTGCGCGGCTTCGACGTCGGGCCTCGTTGGCGGTGGGGAACGGGACGCGCCCGCCCGTTTGCCGACCTCAGTGTCGGGCTTTCCGACTCGACAATCGAGGTGCCACCCCGCGGCACTCGCTTCAACTTCGTCGCGCGAGCGGGCGGCGGGCTGCAAGTTAGCCTCGGCGGCCGAGCGAGTCTCGACGTCGGCGCTCGCTGGCTTCACCTCTCGAACAACGGGCGCGAAGGTCGGCAGCGAAACCCTGATATTCAATCGCTCGGGGCAGTGGTCGCGGTAGGATGGTCGGTACTGAAACCCGTCCACTGACTCGAACATCGAACAAGAGCCATGCTGTCCAAGCTTTTCAAGTCGAAGGTGCCAGGTCCGTCGGAATCCTTGCCAGGGCGCGCCGAAGCGATGAAGGTTCCATCCACACACCATGTGACCGGCGGTCCATTGGAACCGCGTGATGCAGGAGTCGGCCAAGCCATATTCGGCATGGGCTGTTTCTGGGGAGCCGAGAAAATGTTCTGGCAGACCCCTGGCGTCGTCAGCACCAACGTCGGCTATGCGGGTGGTCAGACGCCAAACGCCACCTACGAAGAGGTCTGCAGCGGCGGGACGGGACACGTCGAGGTCGTGCGGGTGTTCTTCGATCCATCCCGCGTGAGCTACGACGAGTTGTTGCGTGTTTTCTGGGAGGGTCACGACCCGACACAGGGGATGCGGCAAGGCAACGACGTCGGCACGCAGTACCGCTCAGCGGTCTACTATTTCGACGATGCGCAACGTGCCGCGGCAGAATCGTCGCGAGTCGCGTACCAGCGGCGATTGCGGGAAGCCGGATATGGCGAGATCACAACCGAGATTGCACCGGCACCGACCTTCTATTACGCGGAAGCGTACCATCAGCAGTATCTGGCGAAGAATCCAAACGGTTACTGCGGGCACGGCGGCACCGGCGTCTCGTGCCCGATTGGAGTGTCGGCCTGAACCTGACAGTTACAAGTTACAAGTTACAAGTTCAAAGTTGAGTTCGAAGTTCGCATTGTAGAGTTCGCGAATGCGGCTGCGGCGCAGTAAAGCGCCGCAGTTTGGAACTTGGAACTTGTAACTTGTAACTTGCAACTAGGCAGTTCACGCCGTCACGACTTCGATCGTTCCCCCAGCGCTTCTTCCCACAGCCAGCGCCGCGGGGGCGGTCCCTTGCGGCGGGTGAGCCCGAAGCGGCGAATCGCATGGTGGTCGATGTGCGCCATCGCATCTGAGACGCTGTCGGTGACCAGAAAGAGATCAAGGTCAGTTGCCGACACAGAGCCGACGGCAACCATCTCTTTCAGCAAGTCGGTAAACGGTTGCCAATATGAGGACCCCATCAGGACAACCGGGAACTGATGGATCTTGCCGGTCTGGATCAGCGTGAGCGCTTCGGTGAGCTCATCAAGGGTCCCCAGCCCGCCCGGCAAGACGACAAAAGCATACGAGTACTTGAAGAGCAGGACCTTGCGGACGAAAAAGTAGTGGCAGGTGACGTGCCGATCCAGATACGCGTTCGGCACTTGTTCGTGAGCGAGCGAGATGTTGCAGCCGACGGAGCGGCCGCCCGCCTCGCGAGCGCCGCGATTGGCGGCCTCCATGATGCCCGGTCCACCGCCCGTCATCACCGTAAAGCCGAGGCCAACCAGCGCTCGACCCACCTCACGTCCGAGGTCGTAGTACAGATGCCCCTCTCGGAAGCGCGCCGATCCGAACACGGTGACGCAGGGGCCGGCGAAATGCAGGGCGCGGAAGCCGCGAATGAAATCGCGGGCCGCGCGAACCAGAATGATCAGCTCTTTGAGACGCGAGTGTGGGCCTTCGAGAAAGTAGCGGTCCGCTTCCGATGGTCGAACGGTAGGAGGGGGAGTGGGGGAAGCGGTCATCACCTCCCCCAATCGTATCGGACTTAGATCGTATCGGACTTAGACCCAGACGCCGCGTTCACGGCCCCAGGACTCGATTTCACGTTGGGTTTGCTCCTTCTCCCAGCCGTAGCGTTCCTGCAGCTTGCCTTCGAGCTTTTCCATCGCCCCGTCAATCGCCTCGAGGTCGTCGTCGGTGAGCTTGTTCCACCGCATCTTGACATCGCCCTTCAGCTGCTTCCACTGTCCCTTGATCACATCGGCATTCATCGAACAATCCCTCCTGCACGCCCTCATTGAACGCGCGACACCAGCGCACCCAGGAGCAGAGTTTGTGCCATCTTCGAAGGCAACCCGACCGTTCAGAAACGCTGTCGGGATGGTGTACAGTCTTTGCGGCGTACAGCCGACGAAAAGACCCATGCCCATTGTCGTTATTGCAATCTCGCTGCTGTTGACGGCGCTGCAGGCTCCTGTCGAGATTCGTGGCGCGGTCGTTGACCTTTCCGGTGCTGCCGTCCCTGACGCGACGGTGACTCTGATCGTTGACGGGAACGAGCAGGTCATCGCGTTGGCGGACGACGGGACCTTTGCGGTCACTGGTCGAGCCGGAACGCTTCGTGTCCAGGCGGTCGGGTTTGAGGACCTCCACGTCCGATTGGAGGATGCGGCCGTGCCATTGCGGCTGGTGCTCCAACCCGCGAGCTTCGCGGATTCGATTGTTGTGACCGCCGATCGCGGTGCCACCCGACTGCCATCCGGCGCGAGCGCAACAGTCCTGTCGTCCGCCGAGTTGGCCAACGCCGCCGGCGGCGCGCTGGACGACGTGCTGCGCCAGACACCGGGCTTTACGCTCTTTCGGCGCTCATCCTCGCGCACGGCCAACCCGACGACACAAGGTGTGACGCTTCGCGGCGTCTCAGGGTCAGGTGCCAGTCGAACGATCGTGCTGGCGGATGGCGTGCCGCTCAACGATCCATTTGGAAGCTGGGTCTACTGGAACCGCGTACCGCTGGCCGCTATCGACCGCGTCGAGGTGGTGCGTGGCGGCGCCGGCGATCTGTACGGCGCTGACGCGCTCGGAGGAGTCATTCAGCTCCTCACGTTCTCGCCGAGCCGCCCGCGTCTGCGCGCAGTGCTCGATGGCGGATCCCACAGTACCGGGACGAGCGTCGCTGTTTGCTGGCACGATGCTCGGCGGCTGGACGGCCACCGCGTCAGGTGAATGGGTGGGGACCGATGGCGTGCCGACACTCGACCCAGCGGTCGCGGGTCCGGTTGACGTCGATGCGTTCAGCGACTATCGCACGGGCTTCGCGAGCTTTGGGACTCATCGCGATCGATGGCGAGCATCCGCGCGCGTGAGCGTGTACTCCGAGGACCGAGGCAACGGCACCCCGGTGCAAGTGAACACCACGGACTGGCGTCAGCTGTCCGGCGAAGTGGGAGGATTCGTTGGCAGTGGCGCCTGGGAAGCGCACGTCGCGACCGGGAGCCAGGACTACTACCAAACTTTTTCGGCGGTTGCAGGCGACCGTCAGTCCGAACGATTGACGACGGAGCAGACAACGCCGAGCGAGTTCTACTCGATCTCCGGACAGTGGTCGCGGCCTCTCGGGCCACACACGCTGCTGGTGGGCGCAGAAGCGGACTATACCGACTCGACCGTCTCGGAGCTGCGTTACGTCCTGGTCCCCCCTGTGACTGGCGTCAACACGCCCACGGGCCCATTTGTCGTGGGTGGCGAGGAACGGAACACGGCCATCTACGGGCGGCTCCGCGTCGCCGCCAGCGATCGACTGTCACTGGCGGTCGGGCTTCGCGGGGACTTCTGGAAGTCCGAGCCGCTGAGCTCGACCGACCCTGACAAGTCGGTGGCCTTTTTCAGTCCGCGGCTTGGAGTGGCGTATCGGATGAACGACCCCGTCACGCTGCAGAGTGCCGTCTATCGAGCACATCGGCCGCCCACCCTGAATGAGCTTCACCGCGGGTTCCGCGTGGGAGCCATCGTGACGAATCCGAACTCGCAACTCGATCCCGAACATCTGAACGGCGTCGAAGGTGGTGTGCTCCTGACGCAAGGCGGGTTGTCCTTCCGCGCGACAGCGTTCTACAACCAGCTCGATGGAGCAGTCGCCAACGTGACGGTGACCCCGACGACGCGGATTCGCGCCAACTCGGACGAAATCCGCGCCAAGGGTCTCGAGCTCGAAGCGGACCTGCGCCTGCACCCGACGGTTACCGTGACCGGGCAAACCACATTTACGGCCAGCCATTACCACGGATCCGAAGCGCTGCCGGCGCTGGCCGGCAATCAAGTGCCACAGGTGCCTGGCGTGCAGTTCGGCGCCGGCGTGACGTGGACACCCGAGTGGCTGACCGTCGCCGCACAAGTGCGTGGCAGCAGCTCTCAGTTCGACGATGATCTCAACTCGCCGGAGTTCGAGTTGAACCCGTACGCAGTGCTCGACGTGTCGCTTTCGCGCGCGCTCGCCCGCACTGTGCAGGCGTTTCTCTCGGCCGAGAACCTCTTCGACGAGGACTACGACACGGGGCGAACGCCGCTTCGCACCATCGGCTGGCCGCGAACGATTCGGGCTGGCGTCCGGGTGGCGATTCCCTAGCCTAGACTAGGGTATGGCCGAGAAGTGGTTGACGGGTCCGGTGCCCGGCTTCGACCCGATGCTGATGCCTGTCGCGCACGCGCTTCTGCAAGTCCGCGAAGACGTTCGTCGCGCCCTCGACGGACTGTCGGACGATCAAGTGTGGCAACGCGTTGGGGCGTCCGCGACCATTGGATTCCATGCGCTGCACATCGCGGGCGCGACCGACCGGCTCCTGACGTATGCGCGCGGAGAGCAGTTGTCGGCGCTACAAGTCGCCGCCGCGCGCGAGGAGTCACGCATCAGCAGCCTGGACGCAGCAGCGTTGAACGCCCGCGTCGAGCACGCGATGGAGGCCGCACTCGAGCAAGTACGGCGCACGCCGGTCTCAACCCTTACCGCTCCGCGAGACGTTGGACGCGATCATTTACCGTCGACCGTTATTGGCTTACTTTTTCATGCCGCAGAGCACGCCGCGCGACACGCTGGTCAAATGGCAACGCTCCGCCGTATCGCAGGTCAACCATGAGATACCCGATTGCCTTGTTCGCCGTATTCATCGCGGCCACGTTAGGCTCGCTCGCTCGTCAGGCCCCGAAAACCGTCAACGACAGCGTCTATTCGGAGGCGCAGGCCGCGCGGGGGCAAGCGATCTTTGAAGGCACCTGCACCGCGTGTCACGACACCGCGCGCTTCACCGGCGGTGACTTCATGACGGCGTGGACCGGCAAGTCGATGGGTGAGTTGTTCAAGGTCGTGTCCACGACCATGCCCGAGGACAACCCCGGCGCGTTGAAGCCGCAGCAGTATGTCGACGTGCTCGCGTACTTCCTGAAGCTGAATGAGTTTCCGGCGGGATCGGAAGAAATGAAGGCGGAAGCCATGGACGGGATCAAGATCGACAAGAAGGGCAGGTAGGGCTCGTCCTAAAGCCGGACGGCAGCGGCTGCTATGCTTCGAGCCTCACAGGGTTGGCCGAGATGCTGGTCGGCCAACTACTAGTTGGGCACCTCCGAGGTCTCGAGGAGGAAGTCGTGACGTTTCCGAGGGTGGCGTGGTGCGGTGTCGCAGTCGTGGCTCTTCACAACGCCGAGGAAGCCCTCACAATCCCGACTTGGCTCCCACCCAGACTTGCAAGGCTCGAGGCGGAGTTCGGCATCCAGCCCGTGGCGGCAGACACGGGGCAGCTCTATTGGGGGCTCGTAATAGCAACGCTCATCCCGATGATCTGGGTTGCCTTGGCCTCCCGTAGTGCGCCCCGAAGCATTGGTCCGTACTCGATCATCGTGTTATATGGAGTTTTTCTTGCCAACGCACTCGTGCCCCATCTTCTTGGAACAGTGCTGCTTGCGAGCTATGTCCCGGGAGCTATCACGGCAGGCGTTCTTGTCGTTCCCTTCACAGTCTGGTTAGCCCGTCGCGCCGTAGTCGATGGGTATGCGAGCAAGCCCGGCTTGGTCGCGGCCCTGCTCGTCGCAGCCGCCCTCTACGTTCCCGCGCTACGGGCCCTGCTGGGCCTGCCTTAGATTCATCCGCGGAAATGAGGAGGGCGCGGAAAGAATAAGATTGGTCCGCGCACGGCCGTTTCCTTCGCGACACGTGTATTTGCCCAGAGCGCACGATTCTCCAATGTGTCGTTTCCGGCTGTGTAAACAGGGATCGACAGGATCGATCTTAGGTCTTACTTCTTGGGCCGTCATGCGTCAGCTAGTTGGCGTCGGTTCGCCGCGAGAGCTGCATGAGCGACTCGGTGCGGTCCTGGGCACTCTTCTGATGCTGATTCGCTGTCTCTGGGCAGCAGCCCGTGGTGAAGGTCGTTCCGAGCAGGCTGAGATCACCCGCGGTCGAGCGATAGCCGAGGGGCGATCCTTTCGGCTGCCTCCGCTGATGTGATAACGGGATACACCTCGAAGTCAACGATATCGCTCCAGTGCCCAATCCAGTCATCCAGCAACTGCGGATCCTCTGTTTCCATGAGTTGGTAGCAGCGCTCAAACTGTGTGTCCACCCAACTCGAAACATAGGTGAGGCCTTGTGGCGCGAGTCGTCCATGATCTCGGAACCGTCGATACACCGGGACGGCGTCGCCTCCCTTGAAGTGCTCGATCACCATGTAGAGTGTCTTCGCCATCGTGTCCCATGGATCGGCCAGCGTTGAAAGGCGGGAGAGGGCTGCCTGCTGATTGTTGATCGCGCGTGGGGACAGTGTCACCGTCGCAAGAACTGCTTGGATCCGAGAGGTTGGAGGTAGCAACAATCGCAACCGATGCCCCGTCGGCACGCGAGTTTGGCAGGTAATGACGAAGTTCGGGCGACGGCATATCGCATGCACCTGCGTGATGCATGGACGACTCAATCGCTCGTGCTCCTTTTTCCTGATCCCGAGACCGGCGCCATCATCGGAGCCGGCATAGCGGTTCACAGGCTCATGGGTCGCGGTTTCCTGGAACCCGTTTACCGGGCTGCTCTGGCCATCGACCGCGGGCTGTTGCTCAACTTCGGAACAGCGACATTGCAGACACAACGGTTGGTCTGGGGATTGGAGGACGACGCCTTGCAGAAGCGCGAGACCACAGGCGAGAACACCGAGCGGCACAACGGCCCTGGAGACACCGCGCGCTCCTGACATCATGCGAGAGTGCTTTCCGCGCCTGCCGCGCGTTCCGCGGATGATGATCCCGAAATGTTTCCGCGTCTTTCCGCGTGTTCCGCGGATGGATCCCCAAGGTGGCCCCGCGACCTCCGTGTTTTCCGCGGATGTTTGATTCGTGCTCCGCGGAGCCCCCACCTCATCGCTTCGGCGGAAGATGCTTCTTGGGAAACTTGGCAATGACCGTGTAATTGGGATCGACGACATTCGCGACCCGCACGACGCCAGCCTGAGACGCGATCTGGAAGGCATCGAGTTTGTCGAACCCGTAGTCCGCGATCATCCACTCGATCAATTCGACGTAGGCGATGCGCAGCGCGTCGATCAACGGGCGCACGCTGCCCGCGACCATGATGTACTCGTCGTTCTCGATTCTCGGCCAGCGAATACGCTGGCCCTTGACGAGGTCGAACTGGAAGATGACGTCAGCTGTCGACTCGAGGCCGGACCCGATAATTTCGCCGTCGCCCTGAAGGGCGTGGAAATCACCAAAGTAAAAGAGCCCGCCTTTGTGGAAGACCGGCAGGTGGACCGTCGCGCCCTCACCCACGTCCAAGGCGTCGAGGTTGCCGCCGAAGTCGCCGGGCCAAAGTCCACCCCAGGCCTCTTCGCCTGCGGGCGCGACGGCGACACGCCCCAGCATGCCCTTGAGCGGCAGCTCGATCCGCTTGCTCGCCGATCTGGGCAGGTCCAGCGTGCCAACCATTTTTTGACGATCGAGGCGCCACACGAATCGCCGTGCAGGCAGCGGATCGTTGAGCATGCGAGTCCGGCCATCGGCCGCCACTCCGCTGATGCCTTCGCCCGTCCAATTCGAGATGGCGATGTCGCGGTTGGGCGTCAGCTTGAGGATTCGAACGATCAGCGTATCGCCTGGTTCGGCCCCTTCAATCTGAAACGGCCCCACCTCGCCGGGCCACGGGCCGGCCTTGTCGGGGTCGTAGTAATCGCCAGGCCGCGAGAAGGTCGAGGTTTCGACACGGTCGCCCGGTTTGACGGTCAAGACCGGTGGCCGGACGGCAAACGTTTGCACGCCGGTCGTCGCGTTGAACTTGTGCGTCGTGCCCTGTGCCGCCGCGGACGAGACGGTGGCGAAAACGGCAATCATCGTAAGGGAGGCCATTCGCATCGCGGCGCGATCTTCTCACGCCCGCCGGAGGCGGGCAAAACTAATACTGGACACTAGCGGGGCGAAGCCAAAGCCGCCTCTCTTTACACGGTGGTCCGACGCGAAGCCTCGGTAGGTTATTCTCGGGGGAGCGTGTTGAAGTCGTCGGTCTTCCTGCTGTCGCCGGCCTATTGTGGCGGTCGTCGCGCCACCTACCTCCTGCGTGAAGGCTCGGATCTGGCGTTGGCCAAACGGCTGGCCGAAGGCACACTGTCGCTCGGCGAAGCGTTTGCGTTCATGAGCGGCCTGTACTTTCGCGGCAAGTTGGCGTACGCGTTGCGATTCGGTCCGGGCCACGTGCACGTGATCACGCCAACACGCGGCCTCCTACCGCCTGAGAAGTTGATCGCCGCCGACCTCCTTCGCGAATTCGCCACGGTCGACGTGATGGCAGACGATGTTCGTTATCGTGAACCGCTGGACCGCGACCTCGAGCGCCTGGCGGACGATCTCCCGGCCGAAGCGCGCGTCGTTCTTCTCGGCAGCATCGCCACCGGCAAGTATGTCGAGGCGCTCACCACCGCGCTCGGTCCCAAGCTCCACTATCCAACCGCATTTATCGGGCGCGGCGACATGAGCCGGGGCGGTCTGATGCTTCGGTGCGTGTCGGACGGTATCGAGCTCGACTACTCGCCGCTGACGCCGAATGCCGCGCGACACGGCAGCCGGCCACCGAAGTTGCCGCCGCTGGTGAAAGCGGCGCGCTAGGCCGGGAACGCGGAAGCTCGAGGGCCGCGCTGCGCGCGGATTGCCGCAGCCGTCGCTGCGGAGGGCCGGCTCGCTGGTGCTCGCGGAAAGGGCACTCGCTTACGCTCGTGCTTCGACAAGCAGTGTCGCGCTCCGCTCGAGGAGCGGCCTTCGGCGCGAAGCGCCGCCTACCGCACGAAGTGCGGCCTACCAGCGTCCGTGGCGTGTTTCCATTCGCGTGTCCGTGGCCTCTCCGACCCGGCACCCCGCTTGCTTCCGTCACGCCGGAGGTATCGGCGATGCCCGTGTGCGAAGTTTGCGGCAACGACTATGACAAGGCGTTCCAGGTCATCCAGGCGGGAAGGTCACATACGTTCGATAGCTTCGAGTGCGCTGTTCACGCGCTCGCGCCGATTTGCGATCATTGTGGCTGTCGAATCGTGGGGCATGGGATGGAAGCGGACGGCGTTTTCTATTGCTGTGCTCACTGCGCGTCCCATTCAGGGGTTCGAGGGCTCGACGACCGCAAGTAAGCTTGGTCAGGGTCAGGAGTCAGTATGGAAAGAAACATCGGTGCAATCGAACGAGCGCTCTCGATGGCTGCCGGGGCGGCGCTTGTTGCCTATGCGATGAGCGGGTCGCGGCGGACGAACGCGTTGAACGTGACCGCTGCTGCGGGAGCAGGACTGGTCGGGCGGGGTTTGTCAGGCTACTGCCCAGTGAGCGCCGCTTTCGGGCGGAACAAGTCGGACACGCGGGTGGCCCTTGCGGGTCGGCGTGGCATTCGAGTACGCGAACGCGTCAGGATCAATCGGTCGCCGCATGACGTTTTTGCCTTCTGGCGTACGCTGTCGAACCTTCCGCAGTTCATGGACCATCTGGTCGAGGTACGAGTCATCGACTCGACACGCTCACGCTGGACCGCCAAAGCACCCGCCGGAACCACCATCTCATGGGATGCTGAAATCATCAACGAGATCGATGGCGAACTGATTGCGTGGCGCTCAACCGAGAATGCCGAAGTGGCCACAGCCGGTTCGGTGCGGTTTGTTCCCGCACCCGGTGCTACGGACCTTCTCGTCACCTTGCAATACAACCCGCCTGCGGGTGCACTCGGCTCATGGGTGGCATGGCTCTTCGGACGGGAACCATCGCAGCAAATTCGAGCCGACCTGGAGAAGTTGAAGCGGCTGCTCGAGTCCGGCTATGTCTCAGCCTCGGTGTGGGATGTGCCGATGACCTCCTATGTTCCCGGACGCTAGCTTAGCCAAGCTAGCGTCCCGTCTGCGGTCCGCGGCCTTCGCGCGGCTCCTGGTCGTTTCACTCGCCAGACGCCGGTCTCTCCGGTTGCTTGAGCGGGATCGCGCCTCAAAAGCCGCCGCCTGATTGATTTCGGATTCAGCCAGCGACGTCAGCTGGTGGTCGGCGGCTTTCTCTTCTTCGAGGGTTTGCTCGAGCAGCTCGACAGCCGCGGAGTGGCCCAGCAAACGCGCCCACGCGACGCAGGTGCCGTACGCACCGATTTCATAGTGCTCAGCGCGTTGCGCCGCGGCAATCAAGGCAGCGTCCAGCACAGCGGGCGCAGCGTCCTCCTGAAGCAGCTCCGAAGCCTCTTCGACAATGCCGGCCATCCCAGGGCACGGCTTGGCTGTCGCCGGCTCGTCCAGCGATCCGAACACCTTCTCGAGTCGCGAAACATGCTCGCGCGTCTGTTCGAGATGCGATTCGAATGCGTCACGCAATCCCTCGTGTGTCGCGGCTTTGGCCAGCTTTGGCAGCGCTTTGGTGAGCTGCTTCTCCGCGTGATAGAGGTCTCGCAGCTCGTCAACGAGCATTTTGTGCAGAGTCAAGGTAGTCAACGGTCCCTCCGTCCTGCCTCGTCCATATCCTCGTCGTCGTGTCGCGATTTCGACCTGTGCTGACCATGAGATTGCAAAGCAAGACGCGAGCCGCTCGATGAAGCGCAGCGAGGGCGCGGATTTGCTGCCTCTCTCCGCGCACGTCACGACCGCGGTTGTATGAAATTCGATCCACGTGTCGCCGACCACGTCATGCTGCGCTACGATCGAGCAGCCGAACGTCAGCCGGACAGCCGTGGAGGACTTATGGCGCCTACAGGGATCAGCAATCGGGTTTCACCTGACCAGGAGGATCGGCAGCGCCGGGATCACCCGCCGATAGCCGGAGCATCGCCGCCGCCCCAGGACGCCGCCGGGCGGGTGGGAGAGGAATCACCCGAAGTCGTCCCTAATCGACAAACGTCACACAAGGCGGGCAGCCGCTCCATCGCACAGAAGGAAGCGCGTGTACGCTATCCGGATCGCTCGATGCCACCGAGTCGCAAGGTTGCAGGAGCGTTCGGTCGCGAGCCGCGCGACGTTCGAGAGTCTGAAAATGATTAGCGGTCGACCGGCGGCTTGCCCGATTCGTTGGTCGAGTTCTTGACGCCGCAGTCGTCTGCCTTGGCACGCCCGCTCAACAGATGAAGCAGGGATTTCCCGGAGCGCCACGACTTGCGCACGGGCGCAGCCGGAGCACCTTCGGAGGTGCGGCTGGTGGCGTCTGGAGTTTGTGCTGCTTTTTCCATGAGCAGCTTCAGGCTGTGGAGATATCCGCCTTCGACGAGCATGCAGTTGGGGCCTCGTGTGGCTGTTCTACAAGTCGGGTGCCATACAAAAGTTCACAGAAACGTTGCCGAATTCGTGCAGGTTCGTGCTGGTTTTCACACCTATGACCCAAGTTTGTGTGATCGGCTACGGATCTCGTCTGGACGGTGTAGATTCGGCCCGTGCGCATTGGCATCGACTTGGGCGGTACCAAGATCGAGGGCATCGCTCTCGATGATCTGGGGCAGACGCGCGTGCGTCGGAGGATTATCGCGCCGCGCGGGGATTATGGCGAGACGCTGCGTGCGGTCACTGGTCTGGTGGCGGTGATCGAGAGCGAGCTCACAACAGTCGCGACCATCGGCGTCGGTATTCCCGGGACGATTTCACCCGCTACTGGCCTGGTCAAAAATTCCAATTCGACGTGGCTGAACGGAACGCCGCTCGCGCACGATCTGCCGAAGCTCCTCGAGCGACCGGTGCGTTTCGCCAATGACGCCAATTGCTTTGCGCTCTCCGAGGCCACCGATGGCGCCGCGGCCGGCGCGTCCAGCGTGTTTGGCGTCATTGTCGGCACCGGCACTGGAGGCGGGATTGCGATCGATGGCCGTGTGGTGGTGGGCACCAACGCGATCGCGGGTGAGTGGGGCCATAACTCGCTTCCCTGGCCGCGACCGGGAGAATCGCCTGGAAACGGATGCTACTGCGGCCGGAGCGGGTGTATCGAGACGTTCCTCTCCGGCCCCGGCCTTTCACGAGATTACGAGGCCGCTTCGGGGAACAAGGCGACGCCGGAAGAAATCGTGGCCGCAGCAGCTCGCGGCGAATTGAACGCCACCTTATGCCTCGAACGCTACGAAGACCGCTTTGCGCGTGCGCTTGCGAGCGTGATCAACGTGGTCGACCCCGACGTAATCGTTCTTGGCGGCGGCTTGTCCAATGTCGATCGCCTCTACTCCACGATCCCGTCGCGGCTCGGCGCCTTCGTGTTCTCCGACTCTGTCGTCACACGCGTGGTCCGAGCGATGCACGGAGACTCCAGCGGCGTCAGAGGGGCTGCATGGTTGTGGCCTCGAGACGCGTAGTCGCCGACTCGAGGGTTGCGAGTGGCGTGGTGTGCCTGTAAGGTTCAGCCCATGGCACACAGACTTCGACGTGACATCCGCTTCCTGCAGGCTTATGCCACCGTGAGCTCGCTGATACTGGTCTTTCTTGCCGTGTCAGCCTTTCGGCAAGCGCCCGCCAGGACCGAAGAGCTGACGCTTCAGCGTCTCAACATCGTCGACGCCAACGGGACGCTTCGGTTAGTGCTGTCTGGCAAGGACCGCATGCATCCTGGCGTGCTCGATGGCAAGGTCATCGATCGCCCTCGTCCAGTCGCCGGTTTGATCTTCTTCAATGACGAAGGTGATGAGGTCGGCGGCCTGACAGTGACGGGCCAGGAGCGAGAGGGCGTCCGGCGAGCCAACGCGCTGCTGGCGTTTGACCAGATCAAGCAGGACCAGACGATCGCCATTGCCTATAGCGAAGCCAACGGCCAGCGCTCGACCGGCCTGACGGTGTGGGATCGACCAGACGTTCGCCTGAGCGAGCTCATCGACAAGCTGAATGCCGCTCAGAAGATCACGGATCCTGCGGCCCGAGATCAGGCCATCGCGGCGGCGCGGGCGTCTATGCCTCCGTCACCTCGTCGACTGTTCGTGGGGAAGAACACCGATCGGTCGGCCGCCATCATGTTGGCCGATGCGGCCGGCAAGCCGCGAATCAATCTGCAAGTCGATGCCGACGGGCGCGCGCGGATCGAGTTCCTCGATGCGGATGGCAAGGTGACGCAGCGGATCCCAGCGCAATAGGAGACTCGTATGTCGAATGACCGCTACCTTCGTGGAGTTCTAACCGTGATCGCATGTGCGCTGGTTTACTTGTGCATCGTGCTGACCCCCATGCCGGCCGCAATCGCTCAGGGTGCGAGAACACCCGGCGAGATCGTTGGCCCCGCCGAGATGGTGATCGTCGGATGGAGGGTGCCGCCCGACGCCAGTCTGCCGGTGCAAGTCGTGAGCCCAGTGACGGTCACGGGTGACGTCCGAGTGGCGAACGACGTTCGCGTCAGCGGTCGTGTTGAAACGGAGCAGGCGCCGCGTACGACGACGCGCGTCGTCGTGGCCGGCTGGGAGCAGGGCGGCGCACCGACGAATCCGGGTGCCTTCTCATCGTGGGACGTCACGAAAGGGCGTGGCATGCCGGTCACGTCGGTCCCTCGTTGAGTTCCGCACCTAGCGAGGCTCCGCCTTCAAACCGCCGAGCGAATGTGGGCGAGGCTCCGCCTCGCTAGTGGCAGTGTTGGTTTTGCCCGCCTCCCCACCCCACCACGCAGAAGACGCGTGGCGGGGACACCGGTCCGGCGGGGGCTCAACTCGTCGCTGGTGCTGAGCCTGGTATCGGCGCTACGCCCATTGGCTCGAGCCTCAGGCGAAACTCGCGACGCAGAAGCAGCAGGGTGATCGACAACTGCATCAGGATCGCCACGACAGACAGGTACCAGATCCACCGCAGCTCGAATCCCGGCAGTCGTGATAGCAGAATGACCGGAACCGCGATGATGAGCATCCGACTGATGGATGCCAGCAGGGGCGGAATCGTGTTGCCCATCGCCTGGAACATGCTCGATGTGACGAACACCAGTCCCGATGCGACGAAGTTCCACGAGATGATGCGGAGGTATTCGTCCCCGACGGCAATCACCGCAGGATCGTCCGAGAAGATGCCAATCAACGCAGCGGGGGCGATGTTGCACGCCACCGCCGCCACGAACATCACGCTCGCCGCCATCGCGCTGGCGGTCTTGAAGACACTCTTGACACGGGCGCCCAGCCGCGCGCCAAAATTCTGGCCCGCTACGGGCGCTACGGCGAAGCCGAGCGCGACCACCGGCATGAACAGCGCCTGTACAATCCGCATCCCGATGCCAAAGCCAGCCTGTGCGGCCGCACCGAACGGGCGCGTCACCGTGTACACGATCATCAGATAGACCGCCATCAGGCCGAATTCAGCGCCGGCGGGAAGTCCGATCTTCAGAATCGCGCTCCAGAGGCCCAGCTGCGGCTTCATGTCACGTCCGAGAAACTTTAAATAGGCATCCTTGCCGACGAAGTAGGTACCGAGCCACGCGACACCCACTACCACCGCGATCAGCGTTGCCATCGCCGTTCCCGCCACACCCATCGGTCGTCCCGTCATCCATCCGAACATCAAAATCGGCGCCAGCACGATGTTCAGGACGACGGTGGCGGTCTGCACGATCATGCCCGGCCTGAAATTGCCGATGCCTCGCAGGGCAGCGCCCATCGCCACGATCGCGAACTGCAGACCCATGGCCGGGATGAACCAGAGCAAATAGTCGGCCGCGAGCGTCGCAGTCGTTTCGTCGGCGCTCAATGTGCGGGCATACGCCGTACGAAAGAGCATCGCCAACACCAGAAACGCGGCGCCGACGATGATCGATAACAGCTGGGACTGGTTGAAGACCAGCAAGGCCCGCTCGTGATTTCTCTGGCCGGCCGCGTGAGAGACGAGCGTCGTGGTTCCTACACCCAACATCTGCGAAATGGCCAGGACGATGAACGTCAGATTGCCCGCGACGGCGACCCCCGCAACAGCCTCTTTCCCCAACCGACCCACCCAATACAGGTCGACGAGGAAGTACAGAGTCTGGGCGATCATCGTCACCAGCATGAAACTGGCGGTCTTGAACAAATGGTTAGAGATAGAGCCCTGAGTGAGGTCCTGCATGGGATTGAACTAGCCAGTATACCGGCAGGTGCGACGGGTGCGACAGGTGCTGGGGTGCGACGGGTGCGGTGCGGTGCACGAGTGCGGTGAGGTGCACGGGTGCGGTGAGGTGCACGGGTGCGGTGCACGGCTGCGGTGCACGGGCGCCCCACCCACTGTCGACCGCACCTGTCGCACCCGCGCACTGGTCGCACCTCACGTTGTCCACCTGTGCACCTGTGCACCTGTGCACCGCACGCACCGCACCGCACCTGTCGCACCCGTCGCACCTGCCGCACCCGTCGCACCTGCTCCGGCTCCATTGGTCCCAGTCGCATTGACAACCTTGCGAGACCTCGTCCATTGTGCCCGTGCCATGCAACGAGTCCTCTGTCACGTGGTATTTACATGGGCGCTGGCCGCGCCTTCGATTGTGCTGGCCGACCCCATGACTGCAGGTGAGCGCCAGCGCGTCCTGGCGCATTTCGAGATGACCGAAGCCTGGTTGGCGAGCGAGACCACCGGCCTCTCCACCGCCCAATTGACGTTTCGTATGACGCCCGACAGTTGGAGCATTCAAGATGTCGTCGAGCATCTGGCGATTGCCGAACCGCAGTATTGGCAGCAGGTGCAGGATTCACTCACGCAGCCCGTTGGCTACAAGTCGGACTCAACCGATGCGGCCATCCTGTGGTACGGCATTGACCGAACGAACCGGCAAAAAACCGGGGAGGCGAGGGTCCCCAAAGGAAAGTACGACAACGTTGGACAGTCGCTGGCCGACTTTCGCAAGCTGCGTGGCACGATGACGGAGTTCGCGAAGAGCACGCAGGAGGATCTTCGCGGACGGCAGTTGAAGGGCGGCAACATGGACGTGTACCAGTGGTTGCTGATGATCTCGACCCACTCTCAGCGGCACATTCTCCAGGTTCGAGAAGTCAAAGCGCACGGGTCTTATCCCCGGAAGTAGGGAACAGGGCGCGGGGCGCAGGGCTCGGCAGCGATCAGGGACTTCCCTGTGCCCTATGCCCTGTGCCCTGCCATGCCCTGTGCCCTATGCTTAGCCATGCCCGCACTCGGCCTGCGCCTTTTTGTCGTCGTCCTGATCATCCTCGCCGCGTCGCTGTCTTCGGCTCGCCAGTTGCGACCCGTGACCGTCGACGACCTCATGCGGCTTCGAAGCGTGTTCGATGTGCGCGTGTCCCCCGATGGGGCCTACGTTGCCTATGTCGTGTCGACACCTTCACTAGCGACCAACACGCAGGACGCTCAAGTCTTGTTGGTTTCGACGAAAGGGGGAGCGTCGCGGCGACTCGGCAGTGATGTGCGCGTCTTCGCGCCGGCGTTGCCGGCGGCGCGACTGCGATGGCTCCCGGATAGCCGCGCGGTTTCATTTCTAGCTCTTGCCGACGGTCGACCGCAGGTGTTCGTCGCACCGATCCAGGACGGACCCTCACGGGCGATCACCACGGCGCCGCAAGGCGTCGCGACGTACGAGTGGGCGCCCGACGGCCGGCACCTCGCGTTTCTCTCTCGTGATGCGGCCGAGCGCACAACCGTTGTGCGCGCCGGCACGCCTGAACCCTCGACGAGGTTGTGGGTGCAGCCGCTTGACGGACCATCGCGAAGCATCACGCCGACAGGACACTACGTGGACGGGCTGTCGTGGTCGCCGGATGGTCGAGAGATTGCCTATTCGGCGTCCAGCATCACCGGTTTCCTGGCGCCCTACTTCAGCCGGATCTATGCCGTCGCGCCAGACGGCTCCGGCTCCCGGACCATTGTCGATCGCTCGGGGATGAACTCGCAGCCCCAGTTCTCACCAGACGGCTCAGCGATCGCCTTCATCACGACCAATGAACAGACCGGGATCATCGCTCCGCGTGGTCTCGCCGTGGTCGAGGCGCGATCCACGACGAAGCCTGATATCCGCTCCTTCAGCTTGGGCGGCGCCTGGATTGGCGAGATGTTGTGGGCCCGCGACGCCCGCTCGATCTATGCCGTGATGAATGAGGGCACGTTCGCAACCGGCGCGCACATGTTCGAGATGCCGGTTGTTCGAATCTCGGTTGCCGACGGCCAGGCCGAACGCGTGGTGAGTGGCGCAACTGTCAACTACTCGATCGGTCTCAGCCGCGATGGTCGGACGTTGACCTACCGAGCCGTCGAGGGCCGCACCATGGGCGATGTGTTCGCGCAGGACGCCGCATCCGGGACTCGGACCAAGCTAACTGACGTCAACCCAGAGTTGAAGCAGATGGCGCTCGGTGACCTTCGGCCGACCAGTTGGCGGTCATTCGATGGCAAGGAGATCTGGGCCCTGCTGCTGACGCCGCCGGGATGGGACGGCAAGCGCCGGCTGCCGCTCATCGTCTATTGCCATGGCGGGCCGATTGGCGGCGTCACCTACGGCATCTTCCCGCAGTTTGCCCACACAGTAGGGCAAGTGGATCCCTATCCGACCGAGGCGCTCGCCAGTGCCGGCTATGCCGTGCTCTTTCCAATGCCGCGCGGCGGGTCCGGCTACGGCGAAGCTGGTCATCGCGCGATCATCAACGGGTGGGGTGAGTCGGACTATCGGGACATCATGGCCGGCGTCGATCACGTGATTGCGCAGAACATCGCCGATCCCGATCGCCTCGGCGTGATGGGTGCATCGTACGGCGGCTTCATGACCAACTGGATCGTGACCCAGACCGATAGATTCAAGGCCGCGTCAGCGGGCGCAAGCATCAGCGACTTGATGGACCTCTACTACCTGCCCGATGGCGGCGACCTCATGATCGAGTACTTCAAACGTCCGTGGGAGAACCGCGACGGTTACGTCGCGCATTCGCCCATCACATTCGTCGAGCGCGTGAAGACGCCGATTCTCATCCAGCACGGCGACCGGGATCCGCGAGTGCCGATCGCGACGGCGCAACGCTTCTACCGAGCGTTGAAGGCACTGGGGAAGGTCGTCGAGTACCGACGTCTACCGGGGGGCGGCCACGTCTACTACGAGCCCGCCCAGCAGCGGGAGTCGATGCGGCGCAACGTGGAATGGTTCCAGCGCTGGATTCCGACGCACTGAAATCCGCTTCCGCGGTCATCGAGCCGACTCAGAGGGTCGCACCGCTTCCCACGAACTGCCGACCGGCGCCTTGTGCCGCCGCGATTGACGTAGCCCGAAGTACTGCAGTTCCGCGAGGCCAGCGACGATCACGGCCTGAAAGATGATGAAGGCCATGCCAAGTGCGGTTGGTGCGACCCACCCGGTAAAGAGAAGCGCCACACTATCCACGGCCCACAGCACGTTGAGGACGATCACCGTCCAAATCGCTGCCGCAGGCACGCGAATGCGAGAGCCGAGATAGCCAACCACTGCCGCGTAGGCGAGCAGTACCCAGCCCGCGAATTGCAGCAGCGGAGCCGGCAGGCCGAGCAGCCCGCCGAGGCTCGCGGCAAAAACGGCCATCAGCAAGCCGGTGGCGGCGGTCGCAGCGGCATCAGCGAACAGCGCGAGCTTGAGCAGACGTGAAATCACCATAAGACCTCCTGAGTCTCCTGATGATTGAGCACGGCTCGCCGCGCGTCCATTACCTGGGAGGTAATGGCATGCTGGACGGCTTGAGATATTGTGACGAGATGCCCACGGCGCTTGCAGTCGGCGATCTTCTGCGCGAGTGGCGACAGCGACGACGGGTGAGTCAGCTGGATCTGGCTGGCGACGCGGAGATCTCGACGCGCCATCTGAGCTTCATCGAGACGGGTCGATCGACGCCGAGCCGAGAAGTCATTCTCCGGCTCGCGGAGGAACTCGAGGTGCCGCTGCGGGCGCGAAACGCACTGTTGCTCGCAGCCGGCTATGCGCCGGTGTTTGCCGAACGGCCGCTCGACGATCCGGCTCTCGCGCTCGCCCGCCAAGCCATCGAGCGACTGCTTGCCGCTCACGAACCGTTTCCGGCCATCGCCATCGATCGACACTGGACACTCGTCGCCGGCAACCGCGCCGCGACGCTGCTCATGACCGGAGTAGAGGAGGAGGTACTGCAACCGCCCATCAACGTCCTGCGACTGAGCCTGCACCCGCGCGGGCTCGCGCCTCGCATCGACAACTTGAGCGAGTGGCGAACACACGTACTCGGCCGGCTGCGACGTCAGGTCGAGGCCTCTGCAGATCCGGTTCTGGCGGCGCTCTTGACCGAGCTTTCGGAATGGTCCTATCCGAGTGCGTCACCGGGCAGCGCGGCAAACGACTACGCCGGCGTCCTCATCCCGTTGCGCTTCGTGACCGACGCCGGTGTGCTGTCCTTTTTCAGTACCACGACAATCTTTGGTACGCCCGTCGACATCACCCTTTCCGAGATAGCGCTCGAGTCGTTCTTCCCGGCCGACGCGGCTACGGCGCAGGCATTGCGGCGCGCGGTCGGCGAGGCCTAGCTGCACGATAAGTTACGACGCTGTTGGCGTTTCTCAGATCACTTTAGGACGCACACGATCACGTTAGCCACGAAGGCACGAAGGCACGAAGAACACGAAGAACTCCTAGAAACCTCTTAGTGCCTTCGTGCCCTTCGTGGCGATGTTCTTTCGTGTTAGTTGTTCGTCCCTCTATCTGCCGAAGCGAACGGCATAAATCGGTGGCAGGTTGACCGACAACGCTCGCCACGAGTCGCCGCTGTCTTCCGAAAGCCAGAGGCCACCAGTGGTCGATCCCATCGCGAGCACTTTACCCGTTCGATCGACATCGAGGCCGTGACGGTAGACCAGGTCGAACGAAGGCGACGGCAGTCCGCGATCGAGCACGTCAAACGTCCGGCCGCCGTCGCGGGTCCGTGAAACGACCAGTCGGCCGTCCACGGGCACGCGGCGCTCGTCCTTGATCGCCGGCGCAAACCACGCGGTCTGCGGATCGGCCGGGTGAGCCGCGACGGCAAAGCCGAAGACGGACGGCCTGGCCGCGGGGATGGCACTCCAGTCGCGTCCGCCATCGTCGGAACGGAACACGCCATTGTGATGCTGCGTCCACATGACATTCGGCTGCGCGGCGCAGACGGTGATGCGATGCGGATCCTGGATCGACGGATCATCGCGGCGTTCCGGTGGCATGTACTCCGCCACCATGCCTTTCGCACGGACCTCCCACGTCGTGCCGTCGTCTTCGGTGCCCCACGCGCCGCCGCATGAGACGCCGACCACGACATGACGAGAATTTCGAGGATCAACGGCGATCGAATGAATGCCAGGCCAATCGTAGCCGCCGCCAAACCAATTCACACGTTCAGGTCGGTCCCACAGCGATCGCACGAGCGTCCATGTCTGGCCGGCATCCTCCGAAAGGAACAAGCCGCCGGGCAGAGTCCCCGCCCACAAACGGCCAGGCTGATTGGCGCCTCCGGCTTCGACGGCCCACAGCATCTTCAGTGTGGGCGGCGCAGGCGGGGGCCCGTCGGCACTTTCGGGAGCCGGCGTCGCTGGAACGTCGGCGTACGACGGGACACCGCACTCCTGCCAGGTTTTCCCGCGATCCGTCGACCGGTGGAGCTTGGCGCCGAAGTGCCCGAGATTCAGCGCGGCGTAGACAGTGCCGTCGCGAGTGTCGTCGAGCACATTCGACACCGGATCACCGAGAAACGCCGGTGTACCGACCCGCCACCCATCAGCGGCGCTGAGAGAGAACAGTCCCTTTCGTGTGGCGACCCAAAGTGATTGCACAACAGCCTCCTCTATCGGTCCACGGTCTACGGTCCACGGTCCACGGTCCACGGTCTACGGTCCACGGTCTACGGTCCACGGTCCACGGCCTACGGTCTACGGTCCAACAGAGCTTTCGGTGTCTCTGAGCCTCGGAGGCCCGTCCGTACGTAAGCGTCACCCGCCGGACAGCGCCTGCAACACGAAGATCTCCGAGTCGGCGTCGACCTTGTCGCTGAGCGTAGCGCGGTCGCGCGCGGGAAAGTCATCGACGAAGATCGTGACGTGCTGCCGTACGGCGCCGCGCTCGTCGAGCACGTAGTCCCGCAGGCGGGGATTGTCGGCGAACACCGCCGCCAGCGCCTCGCCGACCGTGCTGCCAGCAACCTCGCGTGGCGGCGCATCGATAAAACGTTGCAGGTGCGGCGTGAAGCTTACTCGTGGCATCGGTCAGTTCCCAACGGCTACTCGCGGTCAGTTGTCAGTTTGCAGTGGCATCGTGACGTCCGCTTACTCCCTCTCGACGAACGCGGCCAGGCGATCGAGGGCCTCGGCCCACTGCGCGGAGATGAGGTCGAGCGTCCGTCGCGCGACGTCAATCCGCGCCGGATCGAGCGCCCACGTCCGTTGACGTCCTTGCCAGGTGCTGTGGACCAACCCCACTTCGTCCAGCACCTGAAGGTGCTTGGTAATGGCCTGGCGCGTGACACCGGTCCCAGCCGTCAGGGCTGCGATGGACAACACCGCGCCGCCAGCGAGCCGCCCGATGATCTGCAAGCGTGTCGAGTCGCCCAATGCGGCAAAAAGCGGGGCTGTCTCGCGGACCCGTCGGACGACGACGTGATGCGGTTGCAGCCGCTTTCGTCGCCGCGACTGCCGTGCGTCAGGGGTGTTCGGCGACATATCGATCGATCTGCTTCATCTGTTCGCCCCAGCCTTCCTCGTTGCCGCGGAATGCGTCGAGCCGGCGCGCGGGCGGAATCTGATCAAAGCCCGATTCCACGACCCGCAAGAGCGTGCCGTCGGCCACGTCTTCGAGCTCGAATACGACGAGCGTCGTAGGCTCCTTGGAGTAGTCGTACGACGCATCGATGGGATGCGGATGCCATCGCCACGAGAACAACCGCTCGGGCTGCACCTGATCGATCACGATCTCGAACGTCAGATGCTCGTAGCCCGGATGCGTCACCGCACCGCGAATGCGAGCGCCCGGGGTGAAGGGGCCGTCCACCCGGACCCCGAACCATTGGCTGAATTCCGAAGCGTTGGTCAAGGCGCGCCAGACCCGCGATCTCTTGGCTGGCACGACGGTCTGGCGTTCGATGCGGTCGGTGGTCGTCGTTGTCATGCAACCTCCAGATTGCATGATAGAAAGAACCCCGAGAAAGGGCAACCTGAACGTTGCACATAGCCGGGCTCGCGGGGGCCGCCCTCATCCAGTGCGGTAGTTCGAACCTGCATCGTGCATCGGCGCCCTCACCACGGTTGTGCTTGGGATGTTAGGCTACGCCCTCATGAAGCAGGCCCAGCCATCCACGATCTCTCCTCGCACGGACGAGGCGCTCGTCCGCGTCATGGGCACGTTCGGGCTCGCCGCTGCGATTGTCAACATCACGATTGGTGGCGGCATTTTTCGGCTGCCGGCCAACGTGGCTCAGTCGCTGGGTGCGGCCGCACCGATCGCCTACCTGGTCTGTGCTGTGGCCATGGGGTTGATCGTGATGTGCATTGCCGACGCGGGCAGCCGCGTGTCGCTCACCGGCGGGCCCTATGCCTATGTGGGGACCGCATTTGGTAGCTATGCCGGCTTTCTGGCGGGCGTGCTGTTGTGGATGCTGGGGACCTTCGCGGCCGCCGCGGTTGCCACGGTCTTCGCCGCCAGCGTTGGCTTGCTGGTGCCGGCCCTTGGCAGCGGCGTCATGCAAGTGGTCGTGTTGATTGTGGCGTTTGCCTTCTGGTCCCTCATCAACCTTCGGGGTGTCGGATTGGCAGCACGGTTCAACTCGATCGCGACAGTCGCCAAGCTACTCCCGCTGTTGCTCGTCGCGATCGGTGGGGCGTTCTTCGTGCGAACCGAAAACCTGGAATGGCTGAATACGCCGACGGCCGCCGACGTCGCTCGCACATCCTTGCTTCTGATCTTTGCGTTCGCCGGCATCGAGGTGGCGCTGGTGCCGAGCGGGGAGGTCCGCGACACGGCGCGGACCGTCCCACGCGCCATCGCGCTAGCGATGATCGGTATCACGACCCTCTACATCGCGCTGCAGGTGGTGGCGCAGGGGATCCTGGGCAAAGGCCTCGCGACGGCTACCGCGTCGCCTTTGGCAGACGTGGCTGGCGCCTCGATGGGCGAGGGCGCCCGGCTGGTGCTGCTGGCGGGCGCTGCCATCTCGATGTTCGGCTACCTGGGTGGCATGACGCTCTCGATGCCGCGTACGTTGTTTGCGTTCGCCCGCGACGGATTTCTCCCGAAGATCTTTGCCGCGGTGCACGCGGAGTTCCGTTCGCCGCACGCGGCTATCCTCACGCAATCGATCATCACGGTAGCCCTGGCGATTTCCGGTACATTCGAACGCTTGGCGATTCTCGCCAACGTATCAGCGCTCGCGCTTTACCTCGGCTGCGCGCTCGCGGCATGGCGGTTGCGCGTCATGGGCGTCTCGGCCCACGGGGGCGGCGGATTCCGAGTCCCATTCGGTCCGGTAGTGCCATGGCTTGCGTGTGGCGTGATCGCCTGGCTGTTGACTGGGCTCAATCGAGGCGAGTGGTTGGCGTTTGGCGCCTGCGTGACGGTGGCATCGCTGATCTACATCGCCACTCGTGGTCAAAGGGCAACCGCGGTGAGACGAGACATCTTCTAAGGTCATTATCGTGACTGTTGAAGCAACTTTGCCCGAGCGAAGCGGAGCCGACGCATGTCTTCTCGGCGGTTTGGGGCGAGCTTCGCTAGAGAACTGATTCAGGCGCCCACGCGACGGTGTCCTGACGCTTCGAAAAGTGCAGGAGCGCGCCGTCGGCAGTCAACGAGAGTCCGGCGGCACGAGTGAGCGTGTTGCGTGCGAATTCCACCGCCGCATTTTGCAGCAGCCACGGCGGATGATGGATGTCGACCCGATAAGGCACGTTCCATCGCGACACTTGGTACAGGCAGTAACGTTCCGTCAGGAAATACTCGAGTGAACCGGGCCGGGCACGAACCGCGGGGCCAGTCGGGCGATATCTGACGACCAGCTCAGCGTCGCCTGTGCGACGTGTGCTCCAGAAGTCGACGACTCCGTCCGCTGTGGTCGCCATTGTCATCTCCGCCACGTGGTAGGGCAGATTCAACAGCATGCGCGCGGCACGCACGGCGACCGCGCTGGCTGCGTCCAGGCTGAAGAAGAACACGCCAGGTTTCTCGCCCACCCGCACGTAGGTGCGGACGTTGACCTCAGGAAACGCTGACAGCCGTGGAATCGACGGCACGCTGCGCGGCGACACGTTGCTCATGTGGAAGGGTACGACTCCGACCCACGCCTCGCTGTCATAAAGGTCGAGTTCGAAGGCGGATGGAACAAGCGGTCTCAAGTGTTCGGGTTCGACGACCCAGTGCGCAAAGAGCAGGTCACGCCACGTCTGCGTGAACAGCCAGGGGCGAGCGGGCATTTCCCAGGGTCTATGGTCTGTAATCCGCAAGACGTCATAGTTGAAGTCGTGCGGCACAGACCAGTTTCTACGTGGCGGCCGCGGGACATCACGATAAGCTTACAAGCCCTGACCAACGCCGAGACGCGATACTACGGACGAGCGTATCGCTCGTCCGCAGGTCCTTAACGCGAGCGTGCCCGGCTCGCTGAGGTAGCAGTTGATGTACGCTGCGTCGAAGTCGTTGATCACCGATCCGTCGCGCACCTCAACTTAATGCTAATGTTTCGGCTTCAAGCGGAGGCGCCATTGAGAGCTGCAACCATCGCCGGTGTCATCCTCACGACGATTGGTGTGATCGCCTTGCTCTTCGGTGGCTTCAGCTACACCAAACGCGAAAAGATTCTCGACGTCGGGCCGATCGAGGCGACGACGGAACGGCGAGAGACGATTGCCGTCCCCCCGATTCTTGGCGGCCTCGCCGTGGCCGGTGGGCTTGCACTCCTCTTTGTCGGCGCGCGTCGAAAGGAAAACTGAATCTTCAACCGCGTGCGCGATCGTGAGCACCGGGCGCTGCTGACCACCCGTGGCATTCCGTTTCGCGCGAAACCTATGACATCTGATCGATGTACGTCGCGGCGGTTCTCGGCACGACGCCAAATCGATCCGCCGAGACCTTCCATCCCGGAAACGGTACCGACTGTGTCGCGGCGTAGAGACCAAGGGTCATCAGCCTGGCTGCGACCTCGTTGAAGGGCCGGATGACCGGCGGCAGCAGCCGGAGCGCCGCGACCGGGATGTGCCGGCGCTTCCCCGATGACTTCAATCGACGCTCCACCAGGGTGGCCAGGTCATTCAGGGACAGGTTCGACGGACCGCCGGCGTCCACGGCTTCGTTCACGACCTCGCCGCGCGCGAGGATGTTGACGGCGAACGTCGCGACGTCGTCTACGGCAATGTAGTTGCTCACAGCGCTGCCATCGCCGAAGATCGTGGTCACACCCTTTTCACGAATGCCCTTCGCGAGGATCTGATCGATCCAGATGTCCATGAATGCGGTCGGCCGCAGCATGACGTGAGGCACGCCGCTCCGGCGAATGGCATCCTCGATGTACCACTTGATCCGGAAGATATCGACGGGCGCGTCTTGCGAGACACCCTTGAACGAGACGTAGATCAGCCGCCGCACGCCTGCGTTGCGCGCCGCCGCGCACAGATTCTGGTACCCTGCAAGGTCGATGCGGGACGGGCTGGTCGGTCCCTTGCCCATGTTGTTGTTGGCCGTTGCGACGATCTGATCGACGCCTCGGCACGCCTCGGCGAGCTGTGGCAGATCGCGGAGGTCGACGGCGGCGATCTCTGCGCCTGGCGCCAATGAGGCGAGGGCATTCCCGTTGCGGGCAAGCGCGCGAACGGTCGTGCCCGATGCCACTAGTTTGCGCGCGATCACGCGACCGAGCTGACCCGTGGCGCCGACGACGAGCACTCGCGATTCGCCCATAGAGCCTCCCGAGACGCCTAGACTCTACTTCGTCTCTAACAATTGGGCCGCATCACTGAGCCATCCGAACCGGGCGATGTACTCCACGACGCTCGAAACGAGCAGCCCGCCGCCCAAGAGACCAGCGATCCAGAGCATGGTCTCGCGGGCACCAGCCTGCAATCGCTCTTTGAGGTCGGCGTACCGCGCATCCAGCCGCCTCCCGAAAACGATGTGGCCTACGAGGAGCAATACGGGCGGGAGGATAAAGATTGCGTTGTAGAGGACCAGCAGCGGCAGCCACCGCGCCATCGGCAGGTCGGCAGTCGTGAGAAGCGCGATCGCGCCGAAATACGGCACCGCCGTAGGCAACTCCATTGCCGTCACCGTAACGCCGATGGCCGACGGGTTGATGCTATCCAATACGGCCAACGCGAGGAAGCCGAGCAGCACGTGCTGGACAGTCTAGACTAGCGCCGACGTTGGCGATTCATGTTGTCCTCGTACACCCCGAGATCCACTGGAACACCGGCAACGCCGGGCGCACGTGCCTGGCTGCCGGCGCCACCTTGCACCTGATCGAGCCGCTCGGCTTCTCGTTGGATGAACGGCAGGTGAAGCGCGCCGGCCTCGACTACTGGGAGCACGTCGACATACGCGTGTGGCCCAGCTGGGCTGCTTTCGAGCGCACACTAGCGACGCTTGGAGAACCCTACTTCTTCTCCACGAAAGCCAATCGGCTTCTGTGGGACGCACCACTCGGTGTGCCGGACGATATCGTCTTGATCTTCGGACGAGAGACGGGCGGCTTACCAGCGGATCTTCACGAGCGCTATGTCGATCGGCTCGTCGGCATACCGATCGCGTCGCCGCTGGTGCGTTCACTCAACCTGTCGACCAGCGTCGCAATTGCAGTCTATGAAGTGCTTCGACAGCGTCGCAATGCGACGAAGACATAAGAAGGCCAGTGTCCCACCTACGCCTGAGTTAAGATGATCTGTTACCTCAGGAGAAACGTGTCGTGGCTGATCTGACCGCCGCTGATTTCGCGCACGCCATCGCCGAACGGATCTCGAGAGAGCATGTCTCGCTCTCCTCACGATGGCTGGAGCGATTGATGGGTTTGTTGTCTGTGGAGCCGGGCGAGGTCTTCCCGACTAAGGAGCTCCTTGATCACATTCCGACGCTGATTCGTGAGGTCGCCGAGTATGTCCGGGCACCAGAAGCCGAAGCCGTCGGCGCCAATACGGCGATTATCACGAAAGCGCAGGAACTCGGTGCACTGAGACACTCCCAACAGGCATCGGTGCACCAACTGCTCGCGGAGTACCGCCTGCTCGGTGGCATTCTGACCACCTTCGTTCAAGAGGAACTCGCGCGACTGGATGTGCTGCCCACGGCGGAGGAAGCCGTGGAGGTGATGCGACGACTCAACGACGCCATTTGGATTCTCACCCAGACGACTGTCGACACGTTCGTCACCGAATACACGGCGACCATCGCAAGCCATGCCGCACGCCTGGAAAGTTTCGACCGGATGTTGAGTCACGAGTTGCGGCAGCCGCTCAGCACGCTCATGTACGCGCTGCCGCTTGTGCGTGCCGAGGCCGGTCGCGGCGATACCGCCAGGTGCGAACACTTTCTCGGTTTGATGGAGCGCAACGTTCTGCGATTGATCCAGCAGATGGAGCAGTTAGAGGCGTTGTCACGGTTGCGGGCGCGCCCGGCCGACGCCCCCGAGATTCAACGAGTCGAGATGTCGACGGTCGCATGGGAAGTTGCCCGGCAGCTTCGCGAGATGGCCGAGGCCCGCAACGTGGAAGTCCACGTCAGTGAGACGTTGCCCAGCATCGTCATCGACATGGCTCGCCTCGAGTTGATTCTCATGAACCTGGTGTCGAACGCCATCAAGTACTGCGATCCCGAGAAGCCACAGCGTTTCGTACACGTGGAAACCGAGCCAACGGCGGACCAGGATGCTGCCTGCATCGTCGTGCGCGACAATGGCTTGGGGATCCCAGAATCGAGTCAGGCGACGGTGTTTCGACGCTTTGTCCGGGCGCACGCTGACCGGGATGCTGAGCTCAAGGTTCGAGGATCGGGCCTCGGGCTCGCCATCGCCGCAGAGTGCGTGGAAGCCGTGGGCGGGTCAATCCGCGTCGAGTCGACAGTCGGCCTTGGTACCAGCTTCTTCGTGACGATCCCGAACGAACCGCCTCAGACTATTCCAAGCGAGAAGCCTCCATCCGCGCCCGAACCTGGAGCCGTGCCCTAAGTTCAGGGAACACACGCTCCTCGGGGCGTTCATCCCAGTGTTCCAGGCGACATCGGCCACTCCGGCAGCCGTGCTGTCAGAGGGATAGACCACAACCTGGATGCGCGGGCCGTGCGGCTGCTGGGTGCCCGGTTCACGAACGTCCCCTTGGGGTTCTCCTTCGATGCCCAGACGTGGGTACGGGACGGCCGGCGTCACCGTTGAGGTAAGCTTCCTACGATGCTGACCGGTCCCCAGCCCGCCGACCTGATGATTCGCACCACGCTCAATCAGCGCTTCGAGATCTTCGATGCCGACGGCCATCACGTCGCGGGCCCCTTCGAGTCGTTCCTCGCGGCACATCTTCGCGCACTAATCGAGTCGAAAGGTGGGGCTGTCTGGCAACAGGCGTTCGACGTCAGTGGTCGGGCGCTCGGCGATCCGGTCGTCGTCCCGCCGCTCCGATAGCGCCCCAGCAGCTCGCAGAAACCCAAGTGCCGACTACCATTCAGCAGCAGTCCGACACCTTCTCCGCCGGCACGGCGTGTCGCGGTCGCAGTAGATCACCAACGCCGTTCCCGGACGTCGAGCTGAAACGGCCCGAACCGATACGTGCCTCGGACCTCAGTTTCGGCCACGAATTTTCACTTTCAGGAAAGCTTCAGGAATCTTCCAGCGTTCTCAAAGGACGGTCGCAGCCCTCCGGTTCTAGCCTTTTGATCGCGGAACTGAAACCGCGAAGGAGAGACAAGACGTGCCGAAACTGCTTCCCGACCAGAGCTTCTATCCGTCGCCAACGATGGCGATGCAGGCCCCGCCCGAGACGCTCGCCTATTGCTGCGCCGCGCCTGGGTGAACCTCGATCTGATCTGGGCAGCCGCGCTGATCACGACTGGTGCGGTGACGCTGATGATTTAGGCGAAACCAGCCGATTCGCATTCGGAGTGGACGTGAGAGAAGCATCGCTGCGCTCGAGTATTCGGTGTATTCCCCGAGCGCTTGGGCCTTTGTTATGTTTAGCATGAGCGGCTAAATGCACGTTGATCGAGGTTTCAGTCCCGCGATGCCGGCTGTTTTGTTGGTGATCACAGTTGCTGCCATGCTCAGCAGTCCTGTGAATCCGTGGCCGATCGACGGGTGGTTCCAGACGCAGTACCTATTGTTCGAGCAAGCGATAGGCGCGGACAATTACACCCCCATCGCGGCACCCGCGATCTACTACAAGGTCAGTCACTGGATCGCGATCGTCTTGGGCTTGGATCTTGCGGGCGAATTCTACGTCGCAGCAATCGGTCAGTACGCGCTGCTCCTTCTTTCCGTGCTCTTCGTGTATCGATTTTTCAGGCTTGCGCGTGCACCACGAATGGGCGCGTACATTTCAATCGGACTACTGCTATTCGTGCTGTCGACCGGGCTCCCGCAGGCTTTTTGGTCCGAGAACGTGTGTTTATTCTTGACGGCGGCAACGCTATTGCTCGTCGGCAGGCTCCACCTCGCGCCGATCTCGTCGCCAGTGGGTTTCTGGGTGCCGACAATTCTCATGGCGCTGACGATCGGGCTTCTTGTCGTTACGCGGATTGTCCCCGTGTTCTTGATTCCTGTGGTTTGCGCGCTGTTGTATGGGCGCGTCGCTCATCGCCAGCTCCTGGCCTGCGGCCTCACAATGTGCGTCCTTAGCGCCGCACTTGTGGTTGCCCTGATGGCCGCGAACGAATGGCGTTTCGGACGTTTCGAAATCACGAGCTCTAGCGGCCGTCATCTGTGGCAGGGTGTGCACGAAATGGCGGATGTTGCGCTCGCCAACTCGCCGGAATATCAGGCACTGAAAGCGCTCGACCCGGGGCAGAAGGACTGGAATTTTTGGAACGTGCCGATGCCGGCCGGCGAGTCGAGCGGTCTCGCGCGAGATGCCATATTGGGCAGATTGGCGAGACAGGCAATTGCCGAGCGACCGGGGTTGTATTTGAAGACGGGTATGACGAAGTTCGTCGGAGAGATTGGGCAACGACCTTATCGGCTGGGATTTTTATCGGGCGCCTACAATCCTTTGAACCGGCAAGAACTGTTGCCGTCGCCGATCGAAAAGCTGGTGGGGTATCAGCCGCGGCCGAGCAGGTGGATAACGGCCCTGTTGCGGCAGATTCACGAAGTGAGCGTTTGGCTTTATGCCGTCATGGTGTATCTGGCGTTTCTCACGTTTGCCGCTATCGTGTTCCTGCGCGTTTGCGCGAGCATCGCGCGACGAAAGTTAGTCGCCAAACGAGAAGCGATTGCCAAACGCCTATTGGTCGCGGGGATGTTTTCCGGGGGCGTCGTAGCACTCGTTGTCGTGGCAGTACCAGGACGAAGCACGGTTGATTTCGTGATCACGTCTGCTCTGTGCTTGATGCTTCTGGTGCTGTTCTTGAAGGTGATGAATGACCGTTCGAGCGATGACCGCGTTCTGCGCGAAGGAACACGATTGGCGGATGCACGCGCGTACGTCACTCTGGTTTGCCCTCTACTTCGGCTCTTTGTGGTTCAGCTGGCAGGTGGATTCGGTTAATTCGCGGAACGTTTTGCTCTACCTTCCGGTGCTCGCAGCGGTGGTTGGCGGGGCAATCGCGTTCTGGCGCAGGGAGCTTTCGTACGCCGTTGAGGGCTCGGTCATCCAAGAGAGGGGGCCTAGACCTGTTTTTCCGCCATGATGCGAATGACAAGGAGCCTTCGAAGCAGGTGACAAGCTTGCCGGCGCGCTAGCCTTGGGAGCGGCAAGGGACGCCTACGAGCGACGGGCGCGCCAGTCGGCTCGCTCGATGGCTATGTCCTGGAGGTGGGCAGCGCCACCAATTCGAGCGACCTCGTAGTGCTCCCTCTGGGCCTCGCGACTACGTTTGGCTACGATTCCCTTCCATCGGGGTACTATTTTCTGCGCGTTCGAGCCCTCAATGGGGCAGGGACGGGCGCCCCCTCACCGGAGATTTTGCTTACCAGCGGCGGCGGCCCTTCGCCGCCGGATGCGCCGAGGCTGCTCACGTCTGTCGTCTCTGGCGCCACGGTGAATCTGAATTGGTTGGCGCCCCAGAGCGGTGGTGCCCCCATCAGATACCGTCTGGAAGTCGGGTCCAGCGCCGGATTGAGCAATCTCGCGGTAGTGGAAACCGCCATTGCAACGACGGCGGTGGGGTTCACCGGGGTGCCAGCCGGCCGCTACTACGTTCGCATCCGCGGCGTAAACGTACAGGGTGCGGGTCCGATCTCGAACGAAGTCCGAATCGACGTCCTCCGTTAGCTGGCCATAACCGGGTCGCGCCGAACGCGCCGACTACGGACGCAAGAGCTGGCGAACGCTCCTGGCGGCGAGCCCTGCGTCGAAGCGGCCCTGCTCCGCCCTTCAAGAAGCTCAAGGCGGCCCGAGCCACGTCGATGGCCGAATGAACCCTGTTTTATACTGCACGCCAAGAGGAGCCTCCCATGCGCACTCGAGTCTTCGCCGGCGTGTGGCTCGTCGCGATCGCGGCCGGTTCGCTCGCCGCACAACAGCCCGCCTCGCAGGATCAGCCAGGCCTCAAGTGGTCCGATGATCAGATCAGGAAAACGGCACATCACGTACGGGCCGGGCGAAAGCTGACGCCGAAGACGTGGCCGAACGGCGCGCGCGTCGCAGTCTGCCTGTCGGTCGACCCCGACAACTTCTCGATCGCGCTCAACGCTGGCAACACGAACCCGATCGCAATTTCGGCCGGCGAGTACGGGGCCCTCGATGGCTTGCCACGGATGCTGCGCCTGTTCGACAAGCACAACATCCCGGTCTCCTTCTACATCCCGGCAGTTGCAGCGATGCTGCATCCGGAGATGATCCAGGAAATCAACAAGCGCAAGCATCACGAGGTCGCCATCCACGGCTGGATCCACGAGAATCCGATGACGCTCGACGACCCGGTCGAGGAATGGCGGTTGATTTCGCAGGCCATGGATCTGTTGGAAAAGCAGTGGGGCCGCCGTCCTGTCGGCAATCGCAATCCGTCCTGGACGATGAGCACGCACACCATTGGTCTCTTGAAGAAGGCGGGGCTCCTCTACGACAGCAGCCTTCAGGCGATGGACGAGCCGCACGAAATCCTGCTCGACGGTCAGCCGACCGGGCTCATCGAGCTGCCGGTGAACTGGATCATCGACGACTCGCCCATGTATGGCGCGACCGGCGACTTTCCATCGCCGCGGATGATCATGCAGACCTTCAAGGACGACTTCGACGTCGCCTACAAGGAAGGGACGATGTTCATGCTGACGATGCACCCGCACATCACGGGGCAGCGATCGCGGATCGGCCAGCTCGAGGAGCTGATTCTCCATATGAAGTCGAAGCCGGGCGTGTGGTTCGCGACGGCGGAAGAGATCGCGAAATACATCAAGCAGCAGTCCGGTCTGTCGAGTCCGACGGCACGGCAGTGACGAGGAGAGTGGTCATGAATCTACGAGCCCTCGTCGTCGCCGGTGGTTCCCTCCTGCTCGGTGTGGTCGTTCCGTCTTGGAGTGTGATGACGGCGTCGCAGCAGGCGCCCGACAATCAGCCGGGACGGAAGTGGACTGAGGCGCAGCTGCGCGAGAACTCGAGCCGCGTCCGTGCCGGTCGTTCGCTGACTCCCAAGAGCTGGCCGAACGGCGCGCGCGTCGCGGTGGCCCTCACGTTCAATGCGAACAACTCCGCGAATCAGCTCGCCCGCGGCGACACCGCGGTGGTGGCCATGACCGGGGGCGAGTTCGGTGCCGCACAGGGCCTCGCGCGCGTCCTCGAACTACTCGATCGCCACAGCGTGCCCGCGACGTTTTATGTGTCCGGCGTGGCCGATCTCGTCGATCCGCAGATGGTGCCGGAGATCGCCAAGCGCAAGCAGCACGAAATCGGGCTGCTCGGCTGGAGCGACGAGAACGTTGCGTCGCTCGACAACGCCGACGAAGAGTCGCGGCTGCTGACGCGCGCGATCGATCGGCTCACCAAGTCCGCGGGACGCCGGCCGCTCGGCGCGCGCGGCCCCGCGGGCACCGTGAGCCGGCACACCCTCGGTCTGCTGAAGAACGCCGGCTTCCTGTACGACAGCTCGCTCCAGGCGCGCGATGACCCGTACGAGGTGCTGCTCGATGGGCACGCGAGCGGCTTCGTGGAGCTGCCGAACAACGTCTATCGCAACGACCAGCGCTTCTTGACCTCTGGCCGGACCGGTCCCGGGCTGCTGCCGTCGCCGGAGCTGATCTTCGAAACGTTCCAGGACGATTTCGACGTCGCGTACCGCGAAGGCACGCTGTTCGTGCTGACGCTGCATCCGCATGTCGTGGGCATGCGGTCGCGCTTCATCTACCTCGACCGCCTCGTCGAGTACATCAAAGGGAAGCCAGGTGTCTGGTTCGCGACGGGCGAGCAGATTGCCCGGTATGTCAAACAACAGGCCGGGCTGACGGACTGATCGCTCCGGCGCGTGACCTCGTTTCGATGCGAAAGCCAGGTCGCATGGCAGCGGTCAGGGGATGAAGTCCGAACAGATCGTGCTTTCTCGTGTCGCCTGACAGTCCTCAAAATCCGCATCCGAAGGACACGAGTGCTGCGCCGAGAATGCTGCCCCTAAGAGCGCGTAACAACCCGCGGAATGCGGCATAGACGCCTTCCGTTGGGCCTGAAATGTACCAAGTCGAGGCTGCCTTGCCGACTGCTCCGGAGATCCTCATCAAGACCGCGGTAACCCACACGGTCACGTATTTCATCGCAGGTGTAACGGCGTACACGCTCTTCGACTACCCGTCTCTAATCACGCAGACAGATCTCGGGGGGTCCTTCCGTTCTCTTCGCGATCCGATGGTTATCGCTGGACCGGCACTTCAACCGATTCGGGGTCTCCTGTTCGGTTGTGTCTTTTACATGCTTCGGGAGCGATTCTTCGGCGCCAAGAAGGGCTGGCTCGCCATGTGGGTGGTCCTGGCGTCGATAGGCATCGTGGGAACATTCGGAGCACCACCAGGATCAATCGAAGGGGTCATCTATACTCGGCTACCCCTTTCGCTTCACCTCATAACGCTGCCGGAAGTCCTGGTGCAATCCTTCCTACTTTCATGGCTGCTGTTTACGTGGGTGAATCGTCCGAGCAGAAGGTGGGTCAACTGGACAATGGGTGCCGCGTTTCTCTTGGTGCTATTGTTCCCTACGGCGGCGTTGGTGCTTGGTTGACTAGCACGCTCTCGACACGAGGCCCTATGGGCGTAGCGCCGCTACACCTGACGGCTCTGGGGCCCCGCACGCGCGTCCGTCGAGTGATCCCACGACATGAAAAGCCCGTACGGTGGACCGTCAGCCTCTAATGAGAACGGTAGCTGACCGTGTGCTTGCCGAGGAGTACTGGCACGCGGAATCTAAGCGGCGCGACGGGAAGGCTCCGGAGATCAAGACAGCGACCGCCGCTGATATCCGCAAGCTGAAAGAGGTCAAGCGGAAGCACCCGGACCATGTTGCTCGTCGTGTCGTGTTGACGTTCGACGGCAAACCAATCTGGTGTTACACGCACCTGGGCAAGATCACATGGTTTAAAGTGACCTGGGAACAAGACAAGGATCTTGAGTCATGAGCAGTGAGTGGGATCGTCGCATGGCGCCTTGGCATGGCTGAAGCGACAGCCCGAAGTCGACCCCACGCAGGTGGGCATCGTCTGGACGGAACGACCGGGCCGATCGGCAGCTCCTGGTCCGAAAATGGAAACCGATCCCTCACTTGCCCCACGTTCCATATGATGCGAGCAAGGGCGGCACAATGGCCGACAACTTTGCCGCTTCGCTGAAAGCGTTGCCGCGACATCCCGAACGTGCCGCGGCGGCTGATCAGCATCAGCAGCGGGATGCGATAGATCTGCGCGCCCGAGACGATGCCGTTCACGGCGGGGGGGACACGGCGTCAGATTCCTGTGTACCAGGCCCAGCCGTTCTTCGGGTAGCCGCGATCGCCGCCGTCGTCGAAATGCTCGGTCACGATCATCTCGGTCAGGAACTTCATGCTCTTGTAGCCGATGTGGCGCTCCACTCGCAGCCGCAGCGGGGCGCCGTGCGCCACCGGCAGGTCGCGTCCGTTCATGCCGTAGGCCAGCAGCGTCTGCGGATGGAGGGCGTCGAGCAAGTCGATGCTGTCGTACCGGCGGTCGAGCGACTTGAAGGTCACGAACCGCGCCGACGGCTGCAGGCCTGCGGCATCCAACACGCGACTGAGCGGCACGCCCGTCCACTCGCCGATGGCCGTCCAGCCCTCCTCGCAGGTGTGTTTCGTGATCTGCGTCCGCGACGGCAGCGCTTTCAGCTCCTGGAGCGACCACGCCCCAGGCCGCGCCACGGCGCCGCTCACCGACAGCCGCCAGTCGCCGAACCCTCCGGCCTGCCAGCGACGGTAGGTCTCGGCCACCTCGGGGCGTTTCGCCGATGCCGGGTCGATGGTGCCGACGGCGGGGAAGGACGAGAGATCGGCACGGCTGTACTCGCGGACGAGCGACTCGCCCGGAAGCAGCGTGCGGTGCGCGACGTAGGTGAAGTTGTCGGCGAGGCGCAGCACACTGCCGTAGGTCGGCGGCAGCTGTCGGGAGCAGCCGCCGAGCATCACGCCACCGGCGGCGGCGACACCAGCGGAGAGGGCTTCGCGGCGGGTCACGAGTCTGGACGTCATGTTCGGTCTCCCACAGTCATGGCGCGGACCTGACGTGCGAATCCGGATCGAATCACCATGACGAGATGCGCCGCCGTGAAGAGCGTCAGCACCGCGAACGCGCCAAAATGCAGCGTGCGCGCCGACTGATGCCCACCGAAGAGATCGAGCAACATCGGGGCCGCGGCGGCCACGGCCGGCGACATCGTCAGGCCAGTCAGGACAAGAAGAGGCGCCACGACGAAGACGACGAGCGCGTAGCTGGCTCGTTGCAGCGGTCCGTAGTCGGGGCCGCCCGAAGGCGTCGGCACCACGCCGCGCAGGTGCTCCCGCAGATCGCGACCGAGCGCCGCGGGCGAGAGCGCCTCGCGCCCGCCGATGAAGTGACGATGGAAGTGTCCCGCGACGACGCCGGCCAGCACGTAGACCAGACCCGCGGCCACCAGCACCCACGCGGCCAGGAAATGCAGGCTGCGTCCCCACCCGTTCTCGTTGAAGATCTCGAACGTGCGCCCGGCCGAGACCGGTGCGCCCGGGCCATCCAGGAGCGGCGTTGGTACAGTCCAGCCGCCATGCCGGTAGTTGCGGCTGATCGGCAGCTCCAGGAGTGGCGGCGTCAGGTCGTTGCCTGCCTCGCCCCAATAGAGACGTGGATGCACCATCAGGATCTCGACGCCGCTGAAGGCCAGCGCCGCCACACTGACGGCGGCCATCCAGTGCGTGAGCCGCACCCACCGCGCGTGCCCGGACCCCTGACGATCGGCCACTCGTCGCCTCCGGGCCGCGGCGGCGTCACCGGCTGCATCTGGTATGCCGCCGCCCGTCATTTCACTTTCGCGCCCGCACTGCGGACAACGACCCATGTGCCGTTGCGCTTCTCCATGAGATCCATCCACAGGTACTCGCCGCTAACGTCTTTTCCGGCCTGGGTCCTCTTCTCGGTGACACTACCGTGCACCACCGCGACATTGCCCTTCACCTGCACGTCCATCGGTCCCAGTTCGAACGCTTCGAGCCGGTGGACTCCGGACTTGAAGTCGCGCAACATTTTCTCCTTCGTGACGACGGCGCCGGAGGCCCCGATGCTGGTCCAATCGTCGGCGAAGATCCGATTGAGCTTCTCGATGTCGACGGCCACCATGGCCTGCCCCATGTCCCGTTCGATTTGCTTGAGCGTCTCGACGACGGCGGGATCGTTCCACTGCGTCTGAGCTGAGCCTGCCGACGCCACGCCGACGCACGCAGCGGCGACGAGCACCCAGGCAATGAGTCTCTTCATCTGGTCTGTCTCCTGTTCGTTACACGCACTCGTGACTCCGCGCGCAGAGACGCGCGCATGTTCCGAGTCGCCGTGTACGAGCGAACGTGCCACGACCGTCCGGCCCACGCCAGATCCATTCGGCCGCTTTCGCTCAGGGCCATTCGCGGTGTCGCGAATCGCGACTCTATGGGCTCCGATCCCGTTGTGACAGAATCCGGTCGTTGTGAAGCTCGACGGAGTCGGACGGCTGCATCAGCAGGTCTACCGTGCGCTGCTCGGCGAGATCCTCGGAGGGCGACTGATGTCGGGGGAGCGGGTTCCCTCGACACGCGACGTGGCCAGCTTGTTGAAGGTATCGCGGAACACCGCGTTGTTGGCCTACGAGCAGCTGCTTGCCGAAGGCTTCATCACCCCGCGATCAGGTGCGGCCGGCACGGTCGTAGCACCTGTTCTCCCACCTGACGGGTACGTCGCCCGGCCGACCAGGCGGCCGGGCTCCACGCGCCCCGGCCGCCTCGGCGCCGCACCGACGCTTGCGGCTGTCGGCGACCGATATGTGAAGTCCGCCAGGGCGTGCGCCCACGACCTCGGATTGCCCTCCCTCACGTGGGAACTGGCGCCACCGACCATCCGCTACGATTTTCGGCCCGGGCGCGCCTCCTTTGGCGACCTGCCGTATGCGCTCTGGCGTCGACTGTTGAGTGCACGGGCCCGGGACGCCAAGGTCGTAGACCTCGAATACGGCCCACCCGCTGGACGGCGCGAACTGCGAGAGGCCATCTCCGCCCGCCTGCGCCGTCTGCGCGGACTCGACGCCGATCCCGACAACATTGTGGTCGTGAACGGCACGCAGCAAGCCTTGGACTTGATCAGCCGCGTGCTCTTGAATCCCGGTGACCGTGTGCTGATGGAGGACCCTCATTACACGGGCGCCCGCTGTGCCTTCATGGCGGCGGGGGCCGAGTTGGTGTTCTCTCCGGTCGACGACCACGGTATTCGGGTCCCGACGACCGGAGGCGGGAGACGCCAGTTCCGCCTGGCGTACGTCACGCCCTCTCATCAATTCCCGACAGGCGCGGTCCTGTCCATGGAACGCCGCCTTCGGCTCATCGCATGGGCCGCGCGCGAGGGCGCCTTCATCGTCGAAGACGACTACGACGGTGAGTACCGCTATGACGGACCTCCGCTGCAGGCGTTGACCGGCATGGATCGCGCGGGCTGTACAGATTTACGTGGGTAGCTTCTCCAAGATCTTGTTCCCGGCACTAAGGCTGGGCTATCTCGTCCTGCCAACGCCGCTGGTGGAACCGATCGTCGCGACGAAGGCCATCGCGGACACCGGCACGCCGGCCTTGGTGCAACTCGCCCTTGCCGATTTCATCGCCGAGGGACACTTCGATCGTCATCTCCGTCGAACGACCGCGTCGAATGCCGCAAGGCGACACGCCCTGGCGGCCGCGATCGACGGGCTGTTCGGTGATCGGGCCACCGTCTGTGGCGCGAGTGCTGGACTTCATCTGCTGGTGTGGCTGCGAGGACGACGTGGTGGCTTGATTCGGGACGTCCACGCGAGCGCGGAGCGCGTCGGTGTCGGGCTGTATACGGTAGACCCCTTCTATGCAACGCCACCTGAACGGACCGGCATCCTGCTCGGATTTGCTCCCCTTATGCCGGCGGATATCCGAGAGGGCATTCGGAGGCTGGCTGGGGCGTTGAGATGAGTCGATGCCCCACGGGCTTCAGGCTCGGGCTACCCAGCCTGTTTCCGGTGCACGGTCCTCCGACGAGCAAGCGATACCTGCTGAGACTTCGGTCCCTGCTCACGCGGGGCGATGTCTCTCCGACTCTAGGGTGTTCAGCCTTCGCAGGTGGTCCAGCTGTTCGCGCTTGGCCAACAGCCACTCCTTCAGAATGAACGTGATTACCTCGGAGCGAGAATTGCCGAGATAGTTTCTTACCAGCAGGTCCAGTTGCGCTTCAAGCGACTCGAACAACTTCAGGGAGCGGCTGCCTTTACGGGCCATGGCACGGCATCGGACGCGAAATCCATCCGGACCACGGTTCGCCAGGTCCACCGCGGGCTGCCCGACGACATGAAGCGACGGTTGACGGCCGATCTCTCGTCCCGCTATTTCTGTGTCGCTGGGTATAACGGCAACGATATCGACGTTCGTCGTGTGTTTCTCGCTGCAAGGCCACGGGGCGCCTTCTGGCTCGATCGCGAGGTCAACGCCTTCGCTTTGGATCTCGCGACTGCGGGCAAGCAGGTGTGGCCAACTGTCGCCGACCTCTCGACCTTCCTGCCGTCATCGCCGCGCCTCGCACAAGCGTCACGTCATCCGGTGCGTCCGGTTGCTCAATAACTGGGGAGAGACGGTCCGCCGCAGCGGCGCCTCGACGCGCCGAGACACTGCTGAGAGAGTCGTGGGCCATCCATAAGGACGTGCTCTCGCCGACGCACTGGCAAGCCGTGGCCACCGAGATGCTGGTCGTCCCCTCTCTAGTCGATCGGCGGCAGTTCGCAGACGCGGAGCGTCTGCTCAACGACGCGCTCCCGCTGATCGAGCGGGAATTCGGTCCGACGCATGCGCGCACAATCAGCGCCGTCGAACGCGCGGTAGAACTCTATACGGCGTGGAAGAAGCCGGCGCAAGTGGAGGTGTGGCGATCGAAGCTGAAGCGGCCGTAACATTCAACGATGCTCCTTAATCGTCAATCACACCTTGCCAGCCAGAGCTACGTTTGCGCTCGGGCGGTGACCCACTAAACTCTCACGATGCCGCCTCCTATACCGTCTTTCCGCACAGGCATCGGTGCCGTCCTGCTTCCCGATAGCGCGGGGACAACCTTCCGCGTCTGGGCGCCGTTCGCCGAGTCCGTAGCAGTGGCCGGGACGTTCAACGACTGGAGCGCGACGGCAACGCCGCTCGCGAGCGAGGGAAATGGGTACTGGTCCGCCGACGTCGCGGCGGCGCGCCCGGGCGACGAGTACCGCTACGTCATGAACGGCGAGCACTGGAGGATCGACCCGCGGGCGCTGGCAGTCACGAATTCGGTCGGGAACGGCCTCGTCGTGGACGCCCGATACGAGTGGAAGCATCCATTCCAGGCGCCGCCGTGGAACGAAATGGTGGTGTACGAGATGCACACGCGGACGTTCCCCGACGATCCCACGAACAACCCCACGTTGTTCGACGAATTGGTGTCGCCGGAGAACATGAATTACCTGCGAGAGCTCGGCGTGAACACACTGCTCATCCTGCCGACCGCCGAATTCCCGGGCGACATTTCGTGGGGATACAACCCGGCGCACGTTTACGCGATTGAGAGCTCATACGGAGGCCCACGCAAGTTCAAGGAATTCGTGGATCGCGCGCACGGCAACGGCTTCGCCGTCCTTCTCGACGTCGTCTACAACCACTTCGGGCCGAATGACATCGAGCACTCGGTGTGGCAGTTCGACGGCTGGCATCAGGAATGGGACGGTCCGACCGGTGGCGTTTACTTTTACAACGACTGGCGTGCGCGAACACCATGGGGGAAGAAGAATCGTCCCGATTACGGCCGCGAGGAAGTGCGACGGTTCATCCGCGACAACGCGCTGATGTGGCTTGAGGAATATCGCGCGGACGGCCTTCGGTTCGACATGACAGTGTTCGTCCGCAACGTCGACGGCAGCAACAGCGACGGGCCGTCCGATCCGCGTAACCTCGGCGGCGCGGGTTGGAGCTTGCTGCAGTGGGTGAACGACGGCATCAACCGATCGCAACCGTGGAAGATCACCATGGCTGAGGATCTCCAGGGCAATCCGTGGGTGACGAAGGAGTCCGGCGCCGGCGGCATGGGATTCGACTCCCAGTGGGATGCGCATTTCGTTCACCCGGTGCGGCGGGCGCTCGTGACGCCCGATGACCGCGCGCGTGACATGAGCGCGATCCGCTTTGCGATTGAGCACCGGCCGAACGGCAGCCCCTGGCAGCGCGTCATCTACACCGAATCGCACGACGAAGTTGCCGCCAGCAATGGCAAGCGCCGGGTGCCGGAAGACATCCATCCCGGGCGCGCGGACAGTTGGGAATCGAAGAAGCGGTCCACGCTCGGCGCGGCGATGGTGTTCACCAGCGCCGGCATCCCCATGATCTTCCAAGCGCAGGAGATCCTGGAATGGATTCCGTTCGGCGATCAGCGGACCGACTGGACCAAGTACGACCGGTTTCGCGGCATCTATTACTTGTATCGCGATCTGATCCGCTTACGTCGGAATTGGTTCAACAACACCCGCGGCCTGCGCGGCAGCAACGTCAAGGTGTTCCACGTCGGCCACGACGACAAGGTGATCGCCTTTCACCGATGGGACCAGGGTGGCCCCGGAGATGACGTGGTGGTGGTCCTGAACTTCAGCAACCGCGCGTATCCGTCGTACACGATCGGATTCCCGCGATCGGGCGACTGGCGAGTCCGGTTCAACTCGGATTGGAGCGGCTATAGCGAAGACTTCTGGAATACGTTCTCGTACGACACCACGTCAAATGGCGCCGGCATGCATTCGATGCCCTGTTCGGGAAACATCGCGATCGGACCTTATTCAGCAGTAGTGCTGTCGCAGTAAGACGCGGCAAAGGCTGGTAGCGGCCGTAGGCCAGAATTTGTCGACCAACGCGGCAAGGATGTGCAATTAGAGCTTTCCCGGTGGTCTGGTCGCGTCGACACCTTCGTTGAGCGACACGAACCCCCACGCCAATACTCTGAAGTTCTACGAGCAGGGTCACCGGCACGAGTGCTGCGCAAGGACGATGGCCGTCCCCTCACTCGACAGTCATGGGGTCGGGTTCGGCGCGCGGCGCGAGCGGTAGGTGTCCCGAAAAGGGGTGTTTCCGGGACGCCACCAGGTCTCCCGAAGGGTCATTCACGGGATCACTGCCGAAAATGCTGCACGAGGGTGATCGTCGTTCCCGAGACCATCCACGCACACCCGACCTGGGTGTACCGCGGGTTAACGAGATTTTGGTAATGGCCCCCGGCTGGTCCCTCACCCCAGAACGCCGCGTTCGCATTTTGGATCGTGGCTCGCACAGAGCCGCCCCAGATACTCAAGGACTGTCGGACGAGCTCGTTCTCACCCCAAGTCCCCGTCGCGTGCGCGATCGAGTAGGCGTGCGGCTGCCCTGACGCGTGATCCGACTGGGCGGCAGTCAGGGCGTATGCTTCGATGGCTGTCGAGCGCGAGACCGGCGGCGCGCTGACCATGGCGCGGTAACGATTGGCGTCGCTGACACACAACTCTTGGTTCACGTTCGTGTCGTCGGGTGGCGGCCCACTATCCGTCGGTGGTCCGCTCTCGGTCGGCGCAGTTGGCGAGCTGGAGCACGACGCGAGAAGTAGGGACCAAGCAAGCAACGCCGCCCGATAACGCATCAAGTCACTCTCCGGGAGCAAACCACCCTAGCTCTATCGGTGGACACGCCGGTGGCCAGCAGTCCATGTGGCTATTCGATGATGGCCGGTCGTGCGGTAGCGACCCGGACGCGGTTGTTTAGCCGACTTCGACCGTGAAGGGCGGTTGTATCCGCAGCTCGCGGCCATGCGGGTAGATCCGCATACGCGCCTCCGCGACGCGAGAATCCTTTCTGGAGGCGGCAGACGAGGTGTTCGGGCGCCGGAGGTTTACTGCACCATAGCCCTCGCATCATCGAACGACCTCACGATCCCTCCATAGTTCCGTGTGGCTGTCAGTTGGCTGTCAGCGACCAGGTTGCAGAGCAACCCAGCCATGCCGCTCGGGTTTTTCCTGAGGAAATTTGGAGCCGGCGATCCGGGTTGAACGGACGACCTGCTGATTACGAATCGTCGGCAAGCGAAACTCGCCGAACTTCGGCGAACGCGGCGAACAATTAACTGAGCAAATCCGTTCGCCGAACCGGCGAGATTGCCGTGAGAGAAGGGCCGCGAAACTCACGGCTCCACCGTGTCAGTGTCCCAGTGTCCGGGAGTGTCCCGTCAGTGTCCCGGAACAGTGAAAGCGAGTGTCCCAGTGTCCCGAGTGCCTATAGGCACGGGACGCTACACACTCACGTAATCGCGGATTCAGTGTCCCAAACCCCAGCGTTCGATCCGAGCAGGGCATTCCTTGACGACTCAAAGATCTGAAACAAGTCAGCATCGACTACGGGCTGGAGTGCTTGGTTTGCGCAATTGCCTTGCGAAACGAGAGCGCGGCCAGCGGCAGCAGGGCGAGGCCAACAGCCACCTGCCACCAGATCACGGAATCAGACCACGCTGTGCCAGTAAAGAACGCGGTGCGCCTATCGAGGGCATAGCCGGTCACTCCGGCCACGATGAGTACGAGCGCCTGCGCCGTGGTGCCGAACGCAATCCACAGCGGGCTCCACAACCGGCCATTTGATGACTTGTACAGAAACCAGTACCAGGCCAATCCGATCGCGAGCACCACGAGGACAGGAATCACCGGTTCGATCGCGCCTCTCTTTGCTTCTGTGTTCAGCGAGCCGAGCTTGACAAAGTTGTACCACACCAGACCGGGCGGACCATGTTCGTTCGGTCCGGGGGTAAGGTCCGCGCGTCTGTGGTGAATTTATACGAGCGAATGGTCCGAAGAGTCGCGCCCCTGCGGTTGCTCTGGCGTCCAGCCGCGATTGGTCAACTCCTGGCGCTTGTGCTCGGCCTCGCGCTCCAGATCGGATGCTTCCCGGTAGAGACGGGCCCACCGAAGCGCCCCATTCAGCGTGATGAGCAATTCGAGCCCCGGCACGTAGGACCACTGACGCACGACGGCCAGCACGTATCGTTCGCCGCGCTGGAGCGACCACAGAGGGCGAACGCTTGGCGGCTCAGGATCACGGGCGGGAACCGGAACCGAAGTGATCACAGGCCATCGTCGCGCCTTCTACCGACCTCTGGCAATCGCCCGCGCGCCAGCAACGAAGCGGACGAGCCGATCATCGCAACCGCGGGCCGGGTGGCTGGTCCGGGTGCTGGCGAGCGGTTTCCCAGCGGTAGTCATATCCGCAGCGACGACATCGATAGTCATGAGCATAGCGAATGCTGTGCGCGACGAAGTCTCCGAAGAATGTGTCCAACAAGACAATCGTCGAGCGCCATTCCAAAAAGTCGTTCGGGCCTGTGCATTCGGGACATCGGCGTTTGGCGTACACGCGACACCGTATATCACGAGGAGGCGGCGTGAGCTTACGTTGCGGGGCGGGACTGCGCGTTGAGTGCAGCCTGGGCAACAGTGAGTAGTCCGATACCGAAAAGCACCATGGCAATGGATTCAGTCATCGGTCTGGTTCAATCACAGCGGTGTACCGGGCAACCCGGTCACGGTGGTTGCCGTCTCTGTTGCGAAGGAGCGCGGCGCGTCAGGGCTCGTCGCGGAAGAGATCGGCCAATCTATCCGGTGCTTCACTCTGCGGGTAAGGCTCCGCGCACTTGTTGCTGATCAGAAATTCGGCGATGGCGCGCGACACGTCGTACACCCGACCGATCTCAAGCGGGGCGACCGAGAAACCTTGCGCTGGAGCGACGCATCGACGCGTGATGAGAACTCGCACGCGGCGATGAATAGCAAAGCGCAGGCCAACGATGAGCAATTTACGTGAGACTGGCTTTCGGTCCGAGCAGCACGATGGGCGGCCCCAGTGGGCGACCGCGGAAGTCGAGGTTCTGTTGGTAAATGGTTGTCGCACCACTGTGAAGCGCCGCGTTAAAAGCGTGCTTCAACAGCGTGAACGGCTCGGAGATGGGCTTACCGGTATCGGTCTCCAGCAGTGTGTAACCGAGGTCAAACGAGCGGCGCAGCGTGATTTCCTTGGGCATTGGCGGTTGCTCCTAGTGACGCCCCGCCTGGGCAAGTCCTTTGTATCAAAGGACGATGGGGCGGCAGGTCTTTGTTCCACCGACGCGAGTTTTGCACAGCGCGGACCGGCCATCTTCCCGCGCGTCGTCAATGAAAAGGGCTCACGGGAATTACTAAATAACGGTTTAGAAACCAGGATGAGAAACGGCACTGAACGCTGCGCTACCTGTAACGGACTCCTACCTCTCCCGCTGGAGATTCGGCCGGGACGACCAAGCCTTTACTGCTCATTGGTCTGTCGTCGTCGTCGTTCGTCTCGCTTGCGGCGGGCTCGAAGGTGGCGGCGCTTGTCGGTGCTGTGGAAGGGCAGGGGTAATGCCGATGCGCACCTGCGCTGCCTAATGAATGCGCTTCGCTTGGAGGCTCACGAATGACCGCGGCTGCCAGCGCCTGCGAGAGGAGTGCCGCATCAGAGCGTTGGTCGCAGCCGGCGAGACGGCCGCTGCATCGATGGAGGGGGAAGGGACGGATCGTGGAGCCTGCGTGACACAGCGCTGCATCTCGTTGATGCTGCGGGCGCTCTAGCCGTGCGTTCGTCGCCGCCTCGGTCGGGATGCGGCCTTCAGCCTTAGGCCGTCGATGGGCTGCAGGCCCGGCTCGTGCCGCGAGCATGGCTCGGCCACGCGCGGAAGTGCCGAATGGCGGGAATACTCGGCGGCGCTCGCCGGTGCGGGGGGTTGGCCGGAGTCGGCAGGCTCTGTCTGTGTGCCGCACGAGTCTGTTTCGACGGCCTTGCTTTGCATGTGGCGCGCTCGTGTGTGCATGAGATCGTCTGTGCCCGGTCGGGCTAACCGCGAGACCTTCAGCAATCAATCGGACACGGACGTCAGCTAGAAAGAGGTAGCAACCTTCCTCGACTGGCTTGACAGAGCCGTTCGTGACAAAACCATATTCGTTTATGTGAAGAGCATGTCAGGGTTTGCCCCGCTTCGATCCGATCCACGATTCGACGACCTGCTAAAACGAATGGGAGTGCCTTAATCCGCTACAACCACAAATACCAGATCTCGGCTTGATAGGATCTCGCGCGCTATGGCTCTATCGCGAGAGAAATTGTACGAAGAAGTGTGGAGGACAACGCGGCGCAGGGGATGATGGCCGGCTCGAAGACGACGTTCGCGTTCCGCAAGATCAGCGACAGCTCGTTTGAGGTCACGACGAACTGGACGGCAAGCCGATGTACGTCGACGTGTACATTGTATCGGCGGACAGCAAGACGCTGACTGACGTCAGCACACCTGTCAACGCCAAAGAGGAGCCCTACAAGATGGTGTTCGACCGCCAGTAGCAGCTCGATGCCAGGGCCTATGCAGTGACCGGAGGCGCGAAACGTTGGGTCCTCGGAGCATGTGCGGCTGATGTCCCTTCTGTCACTACGATCCACAAAGGAGCGCTTGCCATGTCCACTGGAGAAAACAAAGCAATTGTCCTGCATCAATGGTACGAGGAGCTTTGGAACAACTCGAACCTGAACACGGCCGACGAGCTCTTCACCTCTAGCTACCTCCTTCATTTATCTGGGATCCCAGCTCCGATGGATCGAGACACTGCCAAGCAGGTGGTCGGAATGTTTCGCGCAGCGTTCCCGGACCTTCATCACACGGTGGACGAGATAATCGCCGAGGGAAACACGGTGGCCGCGCGATGGACAGTTAGTGGCACCCATCGAGGTGAGTTCCAGGGAATCGTTGCGACCGGCAAACGCATTGGCCTCTCGGGAACGACTGTGCATCACATGGCGGACGGCAAGATCGTGGAGACGTGGCTCACAGTCGACAATCTCGAACTGCTGCAGCAGCTCGGTGCGATCCCTCGATGATTCCATTACGTCTCGGCCCTCGATGGGTTGTCAGTGTCAGCCACGGAAACCCGTTGTTCATCACGCTTCTTCGAGAACCTAGCTCATTCTTCGGACGAGAGCCTCTCGGCCGGGGCGCAGAGGTCTGGGGTGTTCACGCTTCCTATCTCGCCGAGAACGCCTGCGCTTTTGAGTAATCGTCTGATCTCGTCCGCGCGAAGCATCGAATGCGGCTGCTCGATACCAGCCTCGGCAACAGACGCCCCTCTTGCCAACCGCTCGGTTTTCACGGCCACTTCCAACAGTCGACTCCGAAAGAAGCGCGAGGATCGGACGCTCGGCGCACGAGCGTGAGCACGTCGCCAAGCGCGAAGGCCATCGGCAAGATGGTCACGTCCAGGGCGTCGAGGTCCTCGTCCATCGTCAGAGTTTCCAACTGAGTTCGACGTCGCCGTCCACTTTGATGTGCTCCGACAGCAGCCCGAGGTGCTTCGCGCGGGTTTCGAGCGCGCGCACACATCCAGAGGCACCTCAAAACTAGCCATCACCCGAGGATGCGTATCCCCATCGGCGCACGCTGTCTACGAGTGTACTCGTCGTCTCAGAGTCGCGAAACGTTGTGACCCGAAAGGGCCGTCCCTGCACGGCCATCGTAATTCAGGCCAGGTTTCGGTCTGCCGTCAGCCGCCGGTGACGGTCCTAGTCGCCCTTCTGATACGTGCCCACCAGCTCCGCCCGAGCGATGATGTGTCCCTTCATCGCCGCCTCCAGCTGCGTCTTCGTCGGCGTGCGCAGATCGGGCAGCTCCACGTCGAGCGCATAGAGCTTGTGAAAGTAGCGATGGCGGCCGATGGGTGGACACGGACCGCCGTACCCCGTGCGCTTCCAGTCGTTCGTCCCAACTCGCGCCCTGGAGGGCATCTTCCGCGAGGCGCCTTCGGCCAGACCGTGAGTACTGGACGGCAGGTTGTAAGCCACCCAGTGCACCCACGTCATCTTCGGCGCCTTCGGATCGGGAGCATCCGGGTCGTCGACGATGAGGGCGAAGCTTTTCGTGCCGGCCGGTTCTCCCTGCCACGCCAGCGGCGGCGACACGTCGTTCCCCTCACACGTATGTTTGCGCGGGATGTTCCCGTTTGGCTGAAATGCGGAGGATTCAATCGTCAGCGGCATGACGGACTCCTTGTGAGCAAGCCCCGACCAGCCCATCGTACGATCGATGACCACTGCCTGGCCGCTGCCTTGACCTCCGCCCTGTTCGGCCGGAGAATCGGCATCAGTCACGAGAGGAGTGAATGCCTATGTTCCCGAACCGCCGCATCCACGGGATCGTGCTCTGCCTCCTCGCGGCAGCGGCCGCGGCGCCGCACGCCGGCACGCAGAGCGCGAGACCGGCGAAACAGTACACGATGGAACAGTTCCTCAACACGACGTCGATTACGGGAGCCACGTTCTCCCGCGACGAATCCCGCATCCTGTTTTCGTCCAACAAGAGCGGCATCTGGAACGCCTATACGGTTTCCACGGCCGGTGGCCCGTGGACGCAAGTCACCAATTCGACCACCGATTCCACCTACGCCGTGTCCTACTTCCGGACCGACGACCGCATCCTCCTGACCCGCGACCAGGGTGGCAACGAGCTGAATCATGTCTACGTCCGCACGCCCGACGGTCAAGAGCGCGATCTCACCCCCGGCCAAAAGCTCAAGGCGCAGTTCGCCGGCTGGGTGCCCGATGGCAGCGGCTTCTATCTGGCCTCGAACGAGCGTGATGCGAAGTTTTTCGACATCTATCGCTACGACGCCAAGACGTACGACCGCACGCTGTTCTTCGAGAACAAGGACGGCTACTTCCCGTCCGGCATCTCCGACGATGGGCGGTGGATGGCGCTGACGAAGCTGAACACGACGAACGACAGCGACATGTACCTGTGGAACGCCGACACGAAAGCCATCGTTCACCTCTCGCCGCACAAGGGCAACGTGAACGTCAGCCCGGCGACCTTCGATCGCGCGTCGAAGTTCCTCTATTACGTCACCGACGAAGGCGGGGAGTTCGCGCGTCTCCGGCGCTACGATCTCTCGGCAGGCCAGCACGAAGACGTACTGAAGGCGGATTGGGATCTCGGGTTCGCGGAGTTTTCGCGCACGGGCCGCTATCGCGTCACCGGCATCAACGAAGAGGGCCGGCCGCGTTTGTCCATCGTCGAGGCCGCGAGCGGCAAGGAGATCCCCCTTCCGAACGTCCCAAACGGCGGGATTTCGGCGGTCGTGTTCGCTGGCAGTGATTCAAAGCTGGCGTTCTACGTGAACGGCGATCGATCGCCGAACAACCTCTACGTCCTCGAATTGGATTCCGGCAAGGCGACCAGGCTCACCGATTCGCTGAGCCCGGACATCGATCCGCAGGACCTCGTCGACACGCAGACGGTGCGCTTCAAGGCGCGCGACGGGATGACGATCCCGAACGTGCTCTGGAAGCCGCACCAGGCAACGCCCGAGCACAAGGCGCCGGCGATCGTCTGGGTGCACGGCGGGCCCGGTGGACAGACCACGCCCGGCTACAACGCCCTAATCCAGTTCCTCGTCAATCACGGCTACGTCGTGCTCGGCATCAACAACCGGGGCAGCTCGGGGTACGGCAAGACGTTCTTCGCCGCCGACGATCGCAAGCACGGGCGCGAGCCGTTGTGGGACTGCGTGGACGCCAAGCAGTACCTCGCGAGCCTGCCCTACGTCGACCCACGCCGCATCGGCATCGTCGGCGGCAGCTACGGGGGCTACATGGTGCTGGCGGCGCTCGCGTTCCAGCCAGACGAATTCGACGTCGGCGTCGACATCTTCGGCGTCGCCAACTGGCTGCGCACGATCGAAAGCATGCCGGTATGGTGGGAGGCGCAGCGCAAGGCGCTCTACGAGGAGATGGGCGACCCGAAAGCCGATCGCCAGATGCTCCACGACGTCTCGCCGGTGTTTCACGCCGACAAGATTCGGAAGCCGCTGCTGGTGTTGCAGGGCGCCAACGATCCTCGTGTCCTCAAAGCCGAGTCGGACGACATCGTTGCGGCGGTGAAAAAGAACAGCGTGCCGGTGGACTACATCATCTTCGCGGACGAAGGCCACGGCTTTACCAAGAAGAAGAACCAGATCGAGGGCTACACCGCCATGCTGGCGTTCCTGGACAAGCACCTGAAGGGCAGGTCCGGAGGGACGCAGCAGTAGCCGACCTCGCGGGAGCCGGCGCGGCACCTCTGACGGCGGATCTAACGCGGCGCCCTTGAGAATGACTCGATCGGCGAACTCGGATTTCGAGAGGCGATGCTCGACACCGAGCTCGCGGCCTCGTTCGACGAGGCGCGCCTGCACGGGGTAACGAGGTTCTTGGGACCGCTGCGCTTCACAGGACGATCGTCTCGAGATAGGGCTGCATCACTCGCAGTACGCGAAGCTTCTTGACCGCCTTCTTGGTGGTTCTAGCTGCCCTCGCGACCCTCCCCGTGTACGATGCGCGCGGCCAATCCCGCGCTCGTCCGGCCGCAACGCCCACTGATCTCAGCAGTTCTCTCGAAGCGACAGCGCGCGCGGCCGGCCTGTCGGTCGGTCGTGTGAGAGGGACCTGCACAGCCGATGCCGGAAGTGATGCCAAGGCGTCTTTCGGATTAGACGCTCACGAAGGACGCACGCCGTGTCGAAGCCTTGTCCGCATGTTTCCACTTGGACAGTCAACACTACGGCGTAAGTCAGGAGTAATCCCGACCGCACGGCCGCCCCCGCCCGTATAATCCGAGAGCTTGGCTCTGACCTCCGGCACACGGCTCGGCCCCTATGAAATCCACTCCGCTATCGGCGCCGGCGGCATGGGCGAGGTTTACAAAGCGCGCGACACGCGGCTCGACCGCACGGTTGCCATCAAGGTTCTCCCCGACATGCTCGCTGGCGATCCGCAGTTCCGCGAGCGCTTCGACCGCGAAGCCCGCGCGATCTCGCAGCTTGATCATCCCCATATCTGCGCGCTGTACGACGTAGGCGACCAGGACGGTACCGCGTTCCTCGTCATGCAGTTTCTCGACGGCGAGACATTGGCGGACCGGCTCACGAAAGGCGCGCTTCCGATCGAGCAGGCGCTCAGGATGGCAATCGAGATCGCGTCGGCTCTCGACAGAGCGCACCGTGCGGGCATTGTTCACCGGGATCTGAAACCCGGTAACATCATGCTTACGAAGGCGGGCGCGAAGTTGCTGGACTTCGGATTGGCGAAGACGAGTTCGTCGTTTGTAGCCGGCGCTGGCCTCTCGACGCCCGACGACGCCGCCGAACCTCACGGCGCAGGGAACCATCCTCGGCACCGTGCAGTACATGGCGCCGGAACAACTCGAAGGCAAGGACGCTGACGCACGCACGGATATTTACGCGTTCGGTGTGGTTCTCTACGAGATGGTGACCGGCCGAAAGGGCATTCGACGGCTCGAGTCATGCGGCGCTCATCGCCGCGATCCTCGAGTCACAGCCCCCGCGCATGTCGACCCTGAAGCCGCGTGTTCCTGCATTCCTCGACCACGTGGTGCAACGATGTCTGATAAAAGATCCCGACGATCGATGGCAGTCGATCCGTGACGTGAGGATCGAGCTCGAATCGGCGGTGGATCTCGGTCCCGCGTTTCTGCCATCGAAGAGCACCGAGCGGTGGCGCGCACGAACGTGGCTGGGATGGGCAGTGGCCGCGGGGGTTCTCCTCGGAGCGTTGGCACTCATGTGGGCCGACCTCGGGCGCGACCGCCAGCAGACGCTTGCCACACGCCTGTCGATCCTGCCGCCCGAGCGCACCACATTTCTCGGCGGCTATTCCGCGCCGCACCTTGCACTCTCTCCGGACGGCCGCCGGCTGGCGTTTGTCCCCACGCCGATAGGCGGCAGAGCACTGTTGTGGATTCGGGCGCTCGACTCGCTGGCGAACACCGCGATCACGGGTACCGATGGCGCCACGTTTCCGTTCTGGTCGCCGGACGGCCAGCGGCTGGCATTCTTTGCCGACGGCAAACTGAAGACAATCGATCCAAACGGCGGCTCGCCCCACGTGATTTGTGACGCCCCAGACGCCCGCGGCGGCGCCTGGGGCAGTGATGGCGTCATTGTGTTCACACCACAGCTCGTGGGTCCGCTGTCTCGTGTTTCCGCCAACGGCGGCGAGGCCGTCGCGGCAACCACTCTCGAGCCGTCACGGCAGGAAATCAGCCATCGGCTGCCAAGCTTTCTGCCCGATGGCCGCCACTTTCTCTTCCTCGTCCAGAGCGGGACGCAGGCCACCAGCACGGTTCGTGTCGGCTCGGTCGACTCCACGGACACGCAGCCGCTCGGCATCGTGGGAACCGATGCCATTTATGCGCAAGGATTCCTCCTATTTCGCCGGGATGAATCGCTGATGGCGCAGCCCTTCGACCTTCCGAGTCTGCAGCTCACGGGCACGCCCGTCGCGCTGGGCGACCAAGTGGCATCTCGGAACACGGTATACGGCGACGCGGTGTTCTCGGTCGTGGAAAACGGCACGCTGGCCTACTGGAACGGCGGGCCGCTGCTCACTGATGTCACGTGGTTCAGTCGGAAGGGCGAGCCGCTTGGCACCCTGGGCGCGGGCCGCAGCACTTACAGCCTGGCGTTGTCGCCGGATGAACGAACCGTCGTGGTGGAGATGATTGATGACGTCAACCAGGTCGGAAACCTCTGGATGGTTGACTTGGCGAGCGGCATCAGATCGCGCTTCACGTCAGGGTCTGCCAACTGGGGCCCGGTGTGGTCTCCCGATGGCAGCCGTGTCGTCTTTGGCTCGCTCCGCAACGGCCCGTCGAGCTTGTATGAAAAGCCGGCGGTGGGCGTCGGCGTCGAACAACTGCTCTTCAAAGGACCCGACTTCATCGCTGTGACCGATTGGTCGTCCGACGGTCACTCCATCCTCTTTCAGAACCTCACGACCTTCAAGTTGGGCGTGCTGACGCACGAAGGCGAGCGCATGCCGAAGCTGTTGTTACAGTCCGAGTTCGTGGAAGGCGATGGACGGTGGTCGCCCGACCGACGTTGGCTGGCGTACACGTCGAACGAGTCTGGCACCTGGGATGTGTACGTTCAGCCATTTCCTTCTCTCGATCGAAAGTGGCGCATCTCGCCCAATGGGGGATGGCATCCGAGATGGCGGGCGGACGGCAAGGAGCTGTACTACGTCGCACCGGATCAGCGACTGATGGCCGTGCCGGTGACTGCCGAGTCCGAGTTCAAGGCCGGCACGCCAGCGCCACTGTTTCAGCTCCGCATGGTCGCGCTGCCGCCGACACAGCCGCGGCAGCAGTACGCCGCGACGGCGAAGGGCGATCGGTTTCTCGTCAACACGTTGGTCGAGCCGCCAATCCCGGCGCCTGTGACCATCGTCCTCAACTGGACGGCCGCGCTGAAAAAGTGAAAGGCATCGGCGCGTCAGTTGTGCTCGAAGCCGATGCGCTCGTTAGACCTCTTTGAAACGTCCGGCCGCGTATTTATGGAGCAGGCTCGAGATCAGCGTCTGGTAGGGCAAGCCCTCCGCCAGCGCCCTAGCGCTCGCGCGGAAGACAAGTCCTGCCTTGTCGCCTGGTGTTTAGTAATCCGCACGAAGGCACCCCCCGACCGTGCCGATTGGAGGTTTTGTTACAGGCTTTATGTAGGTTCCTAGGACGCCGGTGACGTTCCCGCTCCTTCGCTACCCGGCTGAACACTGGAATCTTGGGCCAGTTGGCCGCACCTCTCTGCGCGAGGGCCAGGTAGGATTCCCCCAAACGGTCCGCCAAAGCGACTGCGCGACCTGTCATGGCCAAGACATATTGGTGTCTTTCTCGGCGAGGTTCCGAGCGATGCACCAACCGCGTGCGTCGGCTGCCGGCGGGAGTTCCAGCACGTCCTGGTGCATCATGAGCTCGACTAGGGGAGTGGATGGGAGTCCGACTCGATTTGTGGTGACTACTGCCTACCCAGCATGCTTATCGCTCACGCCAGGAAGGAGGCGTTCACATGTGGAAGCGAGATGAGTCGGTCACGCCGCCCCCCGCGGGTCGGGACCAGTCCGCTGAGGGTGCGCCCGCGGATAGCCCGTCTACGGAGAAACTCGTCATGGATCTCGGCAAGTCGGTGGTCATCAAGGGCGAGCTGAGTGGATCCGAGGACCTGACCCTCTACGGTCAGATGGAAGGCAGCATCAGGCTGTCCGATCATACGCTCACTATCGGCCCCCAGGCCGACATCAAGGCGGACATCTCCGCAAAGGCTGTGGTGATCAGGGGGAGCGTGATCGGCAAAGTGACGGCTCGGGAGAAGGTCGAGATTGAGGCCACGGGATCCGTGACCGGTGATATCGCTTCGCCGCGACTCGCCGTCGCTGATGGAGGTAGGCTCCGCGGCACGGTTGAGATGCCATAGGTGAATACCGCTAATCGCGCGTCGCGTAGGGCCGATGGAGAGGCTCCTCAAGCGAGGAGTACGCGACGCAATCCTGAATTAATGGATACCGCCACTAGGGCGCTGCGCCGGCGCCGACAATGTTAACCGATGTGCCGTTATGCGACCTGGGAGCCACCCCCCTCCGTGAAGCAGGGTTCACGCTGACCGAGCGGCGTGACGATCTTCAGTTCGCGCACATCGAGACCAACGTTCGAGGACTTCAGATCGGGCTCAACGCGGTGCCCGACGCGAAACGCACCGGGAGTGCGATTCTCAACATCGGCGTTACCGACATCGTCGCGGCGCGCCGGGTGCTCGAAGGGCGTGGCGTCGTGTTTCGCGGCGAGACGCAAATTATCCCGGGCAAGGTGTCGCTCGCCATGTTCGCCGATCCCGATGGGAACGCACTGCGACTGGCGGGTCCAGCACCGCGGCGTTGAGTGCTCCCGGCGCAACGGCTCTGTTCCAGCTAGTCAATCTGGCAACAGTCCGCCGCTCGGCGAAACCCGCCAGAACTTCGTCACTCCCGCGTTATCACTTCCACATATAATTCCGCCCCCGGATTAGGTGGACGCTCAGTTTTTGAGTTCCGGTCACTTGTGGCTCGGCGTGGCGAATAGGAGACGAGATATGCGTAGACGGCGTTATCTGATGGTATTGGCTGCGGCATTCTGCATCGGCGGTTCGACACCACACGCGGCGGACACTCCTCAGCTCGTGCTCCGTGGCACGTACGCGACAGGATTGCCTGGCGACAGCGCGGAGGTCATCAGCATCCGTCACACCGACGCGATCGCGGCAATAACAAACACGGCGGCGAGCGTCGATGTCCTCGACTTGTCGGATCCCGACAATCCCAATCTCATCGTCCGCGTCGACATCGACTCGACGACTGGCACGCCGAACTCGGTTGCCGTTCATCCGGTTCACGACTACTTCCTGGTAGTCACGGGGAAGGCCGGCGTCGTGGGTACGGTGTTCGCCTACAGCCTCTTCGACGGTGAGCTCCTGGCATCCGCGGCGGTGGGCATTCAGCCGGATGCGGTCGTGATTTCACCAAATGGGCAATACGCGGTGGTCGCCAACGAAGCGGAAGGCGCAGGTCTCAACAACAACGGCGGCGCCGGATCGCTTTCGATCATCGACCTCAGCGGCTTCAACGGTCATGGTGAAGACGATGACCTCGTCGTGACCCCCGTGTCGCTCCCTTCGCTCGCTGGCGTCGCAGGCGTGAGCAGCGGACGGACAGACGACATCGCTCAGCTTCCCATTGACAACTCACCCGGCACCCTGGAGCCGGAAAACATCGCCTTCAGTCACAACAGTCGGTTCGCGTTCATCACCCTGCAGGAGAACAACGCCATCATCCGGCTCGACGTTCGCACACGGGAAATGTGGGTTGTTGGCGCGGGTCAGACGACGCATGCGGCCGACCTGATCAACGGCGGCGGGTATGCGCCGGATCAGACGCTGACGGCATTTCGCGAACCTGACGGCATTGCCGTCGATCAGACAGGCCGTTTCTTCGTCACAGGAGACGAGGGCGACACACGGGACGGCGCCGCCGCCTCGGGCCCGCGTGGCGGTCGCACGGTCAGTGTGTTCGACGCCCGCACGGGCGTCTTCATCGCCGACACCGGCCGCCAGATCGATGACGCGGCCGCAGACCCGGACGTCGCCGTCTATCCCGACAACCGCAGCGAACGAGGCAGTTCCGAGCCCGAGGGTATCGATCTCGTCAGCTACCGCGGTGTGACGCTTGCCGCCGTTGCCTTGGAGCGCGCGAACGCGATAGCGCTCGTCGACGTCTCCGATCCGACGTCGCCCGAAGTCGTCAATGTCACGCCGCTCGTAGGTCACATCGGACCCGAATCAGTCAAGTTCTTCCGCCGCGGTTCTCGCCTCTTCGTCGCAAGCGGCAACGAAGTGTCGGGAACGGTCACGGTCCTCGAGGTGGTCTTCTAGATCGCTACCTGGTGACGGTGGGCGTCAGCCTCGACGCCCACCTATCGCCGCAATGGCTGATCGAGCGAGTCCCACTTGTACGCGGCGGCGAACACGCTGCTGCAGCTCCGCGATCAGACGTCCGCCGGCGTCGCTGTTGGTCATGATGGCGACGCCGTAGCCTTTCAGCTTGTGAACGATCAGCAGGCACTGGAAGCCCCAGTTCGATCTACCCTGCCGCATGTACCAGCCTTCGCCGTTCTTCGCGACCTCCATCCCCATTGCAAACGGGCCGACACCGACCGGCGTCGCCATTTCCATCGCGACGACCCGCGATTGCACCTTGTTCGAGCGGCCTTGGAGTGATTTCTGAAGCTCGATGCCGAATCGCGCGAGATCGGGCGCGGTGGTCCACAGCCCCGCCGCGGCCAGCTCAGGATAGACGTGCCACTTGGCATCGCGCACGGCGCCGTTCCGATCGTGCGCACGCGCGGCGCGCTTGTCGCGTTCTCCCGAGAGCGGCTGTTCATACGCGCTGTCGTTCATCCCGATCGGACCAAGCACTGTCTCGCGCAGCAGATCCGGAAAGGGACGCTTCAACGCGTCGGTCAGCAGCAACTGCACGAGCGTGAGACCGCCACCCGAATACTTGAAGGCGGTCAGCGGCCGTCGGGCGACGACAACGGCCTTGACGTTTGAGGGTGCTGCGCCGTTGAGAATCTGCAGCGGCGTAGGAACGGGTGCGCCTGGCGCGTATCCCGGGAAGCCGAACCCATCGTCGGTGCCCGACGTGTGACTCAACAGCCCGCGCAGCGTGACCGGCTGTTGCGCAGTGTGCTCCGACGCTGGCACTTTCCACGATGTCAGCCAGCGTCGTCGTCCAGGCTCAACTTGCCGTCTTGTACGGCCTTGAGCACGGCCATTGCGGTCACGGGCTTACTGATCGAGGCGGCTTGGAACAGCGGGGCTGCGCGCGTCCAAGCATCGCGGCTGCTAACAAAAGACTACATATCGGCTGCGGTCGAGGCAGCTCACCTCGCTCGACTAGAGCGCCTTGAGCTCAAAGGCGATGATGTGCTGCGCGAAGTGATGCGAATTGGCATGAGCGCCGCCGACAACCCGTCATCGCACGGGTTGCCTTCTTCGTCCGCGAGAACCCCTGAGCCATTGCGCGTTCATGGCTTGGCATGGCATGGCGACGAACCAGAGCCGCGAATCGTGAGCCCCCGGAGACGTCTGTGGGGCTCACCTCGCGTCCTCACCCGACGTTCAGCTTCCGCGCCGCGTCGGTCAGGTCGCTCGGCGACACGATGTTGCACCGCTCGAACACGCTGCGCGTCTTGTGGCCACTCAGCATCATCGCGACGCGCTCCGGAATCCTCGCCCGCACCATGGGATGGCGCACGAGCCGCCATTGTGTGACTATCCTGTGACTACCGTCCAAAATTACGCCGAGACTTCAGAACGGGCGTCGCGCTAACTCTTACTATTTATTGAGTTTATT
>CAWJEM010000017.1:0-46379 GCA_963841905.1 uncultured Acidobacteriota bacterium | reverse complement strand
GTTCTTCCCCGAGAAGCGCGACTTCTATCTCGAGAACCTTGGCGTGTTTGCGTTTGCGGGTCGAGCGAGTGCAGGCCTCGCGGCGGGCAGCGGTGACACGCCATACCTCTTCTTCAGTCGCCGGATCGGGCTCGATCGTTTACAGGAAACCCCGCAGCGCGCCGGTGGACGTCTCACCGGCAAGGTCGGCGCGACGACGGTCGGGATGTTGAACGTGCAGACCGGCGATAACGACGCCGTGGCGGTTGAACGCGCCAACTTCACGGTGCTTCGCGCAAAACGCGACGTCCTGCGCCGCAGCAGCATTGGCGCGATGTACACGCATCGCACCGAGACTCCCGGACGCGTGGGATCGAATCACGGCTTCGGGATCGACGCGACGTTCTCGTTCTTCCAGAATCTCCGGTTCGACACCTACCTCGCCGGCACCCAGACGAAGAATCGGCCGAGCGATGACCTCAGCTACCGAGGGTTCTTCGACTACAACGCGGACCGATGGGGGGTGCAGGCCGAGCGTCTGGTCGTGGAGCCGAATTTCCTTCCGGAGATCGGCTTTCTTCGCCGCACCGACATGCGTCGGAATTTCGGTCTGGTGCGGTTCAGTCCTCGCCCCACCGGCGTCCCGCACGTGCGAAAGTTGACGTTTCAGTCCAGCGTCAACTACACCACGAACAATCAGAATCGTCTCGACACGCGAGAACAGGGCGCGACGTTTCAAACAGAATTCGTCAACAGCGACGTCGCGAGCATCGGCTACCTCGACAACTTCGAGCGCCTGGTCCTGCCGTTCAATGTCTCGACCGGCGTCAACATCCCGATAGGAACTTACGATTTCCACACGCTTCAGATGTCGTACGCCGCCGGACAGCAGCGTCGCGTGTCCGGCACCCTGGTATTCGAGATGGGGAAGTTCTACAGCGGCGATCGCCGGACGATTGCCGTCAACGGCGCGCGAATGCAAGTGACCCCTCAGATCTCACTCGAGCCGAGCCTTTCTATCAACGATGTCGATCTGCCAGAGGGCTCGTTCGTCGCCACGGTCATTCGCAATCGAGCGACCTACACCATCACACCGCGCATGTTCGTCAGCGGCATCGTGCAGTACAACTCGACCAACGAATCGCTGGGCAGCAACCTTCGCTTGCGGTGGGAGTACGCGCCCGGTAGCGAACTCTTCGTCGTCTATACCGACGATTACAACACCGACCCAATCCTCGGGATGACCAGCCTTCGCAACCGGGCCTTCGTTGTGAAGATTAATAGGCTGTTCAGACCATAGGGCACAGGGCGCAGGGCATAGGGCACAGGGAGGGATCAGGGCCCTGTTCCCACCCTATGCCCTGCGCCCTGTGCCCTACTTAATCACCTTCTCCACATTCCCCGTATTGGCGTCGACGACGATCATCAACCCGCCGCTCTTGCCGTCAGGCTTCGAGAAGTTGATGTACCACGTCGCATGACGGTCGGTGGGAGCCGCAGCGGTCTGGACCTCGACGTTGTGGCCCGAGGCGAGGAGGTCCGCCCCGTGCTGCTTGGCGATGGCGTACAGTTTGGCCCCATCGCGGAAGAATCCGGGCTTGAGATCAGGAAGCCGACCAGCCTCGCCTTTTGATGCGTAACAGGTGAGCATGCCGCGAAAGGTCGAGATCGAAACGTTCTCGCTGGTCGATGGTGAGAAGAACGTGACGTTCCAGGCTTCCGAGCGTCCTTGCTCGTCGAGTGGCCCCATGCTCGTGCTCGTTAGTCGCGCGAGCACGGCGTCGCTTTTCCACGCCTTGGCCTTGCCTTCGGCGCGCGCGTAGACGTCCGCCAAGCTGACTTTCGAGTCTTTGAGCTGCTCCATCTTGCAAACTTCCTGGGCGTTCGCGGCAGCTGCGAAGAGGAGGACCGCCACTGCGACGCACAACACTTGGCGCATAAAAATCTCCAATCGTGGAGCATATCGCACGTTTTCGTTGTCGTGCTTACCTATGCCACACTCTTCGTGCATGGCACGTCGAGGACGCTTTCTGATCAAGCCGATCTTGGGAATGACACGAAGCTTGCTATTCATTCCTGTCGGGCTGGCGATTGGTTGCGGTCTGTCAATGGGTTGCAGCCGAGAGCCCGCCGCAGCGCCGGCCACAGGTCCGGCCCCGTCGGGTGCCGTCTCGGCGACTGCAGCGGGCGCTCGGATGGTGGATGTCGCAGCGAATCAGGGGTGGCAAGACACGGGCATTCGAGTCGCGCCGCAACAGAAGTTCCAGTTGAGGTATCGGTCTGGTCAGATCACCGACAAGGACACCAAAATCGCCGACGGACACGGAAGCGACTACGTCTGCGGCGATCCAGGATGTTGTGACCCGATGCCGGACGAGCGTCGCGGGACGCTGCTCGGCAGAATCGGCGGCAACGTCTTCATCGTCGGGAATGGCGGAGAGTATTCGGCGCCGGAAGGCGGCATCATCTTTCTGCGCGTCAACGATTGCGACGACGGACTGCTGGACAATACGGGGCAGTTGAAGGTGGAGTTTATTCCGTAGCAGCCCGCGGGGATGGATCGGTGCCCGAATGCCGTCGCTACTTTCACCACGGACTGCTAAGGCCGCCTTCGGCGGAAGGGCCGTGCTCTGCACGGAGGGCCGCTTCGCGGAAGGCCGCTTCGCGAGGGCCGCCTTCGGCGGATGGCGGCGTCGCCGATGGGCAATGCAGTTGATGTCAGACAAGGAACGTTGCGCGAAAGCGCGCCGGTTCGAGGCGATCGACACGGCTTTTCGAGAGGGAGACTTCGACGGGCTGCGCGCGGCCGTTGACGACCCGGCCAGCATTCCGAATCTCATCGCGGCTGACCAAGACGCAGGCCCGACAACCCATCGATCGATGAGCCGCTCGAACTCACCGACGGGCCGTGGATGAAGAAAAGCGCCGAAAACACAGAGAGAACGTGTAGTCTTCTGTGGGTCTGCCGGGCTGCGCCTACGCTCGCGGCCCATGTCCGTGTCAGTCAAAGGAGATCAGATGGCTAAGAGTGCCAAGAGTGCGAAGAGTGCGAAGAAGGCCCCCGCCCGCAAGGCGAACGCCGCGTTCATGAAACCCGTGACGCCCAGTCCGCAACTGGCGGAAATCGTCGGCAGCAAGCCCATTCCGCGGACAGAGGTCACGAAGAAGCTCTGGGCTTACATCAAGAAAAACGACCTGCAAGACCCGAAGAACAAGCGGATGATCAAGGCGGACGTCGCGTTGAAGACGGTGTTCGCTGGCAAGGCCACGGTCAACATGTTCGAGATGACGAAGCTGGTCGGCAAGCATTTGAAATAGCATCAGCGCACGCGTCCCTCGACGAGGCTCAGGAGCCCCTGAGCGCAGATCGAAGGGCGCGCCAAGTACGACCGCGAGGCACACCATGAAACTGACCACCATGTTGGCATTCTCATTCGTGGTGCTGACCGCCCCACTGTCCGCGCAGACGCCGCAGGGAAGCGGGCCGGGACAAACCCGCCCGCCCCTCACTCCCGAGCAACAGGCGGCGCAGAAGGCGCGCCAGGCGGCGTCCGCTCCCGATGCTCCACGTCCCATCGACATGCTCGACACGGTGTGGATTGAAGAACAGACGTGGATGGAGACGCGTGACGCGATCAAGGCCGGCAAGACCACAGTCATCATCGGCACTGGCGGTCTGGAGCAGAACGGTCCCTACAACGCGAACGGGAAGCACAACTACGTGCTGCGCGCCACCTGCGAAGCGACCGCACGCAAGCTCGGAAATGCACTGTGCGCCCCGATCGTGACGCTCGAACCCGGCAATCCCGAGCGGCAAGGGCTGACGCCCGGCAGCGTGTTCATCAGCCAGGAAACGTTCCGCGCCGTTCTGTCGGACATGTCCACGAGCCTGAGGTCGATGGGCTTCACCGACATCGTGATGATTGGCGACAGCGGCGGCAATGTGAATGGCATGAAGGAAGCCGCAGCGGCCCTGAACACAACATGGGCAGGCTCATCGGCGCGCGTGCACTTCGTCCCTGAGTACTACGACGAGGACAAGTGGAGCTTCGAGTTTCTCAAGAGCATTGGTATCCACCAGACGCCCGATGTGCAGTCGGCAACCCGATACGACATCCACGACGACTATCATTACGAAGCGCTCGTCGCCCTCACCGATCCGAAGTTGATTCGTCCCGAACAGCGGATCAAGGCGAACAAGTTCAGCATCAACGGCGTGGAAATCGGTTCGGTCGCCAAGCTCCTGGAGAACGCTCGCAAGATCCAGGACCATCGTGCGACGCTCACGGCGAGCGCCATACGTCGGGCGATTGCGGCAGGAAAGCCCACTCAGTGAAAAAGCTGGCAGCCGGCCACCGGCGGCCGGCCGCAGCCGGCGGCTGGCAACTGGCCGCTGGCCGCTAATGTTCAGCTTCCTGTTAAACTTGAGGTGATGGGGAGTCGTCCGACCGAGCTCAAGCTCCGCCTGGCCCCGCAGCGCCGCTTCGAGGCGATCGACGTCAATTCCCTCATCGCCAGGGATGCAGGCGACGTCCTCACCCGGCACAACCGGGCTCTGTACTGCTCGTTTCACACGACCGCGGGGTACCTCGATCAGAGCCTGTCGGCGCGCATGCGCCATAGTCAGGATCGGCTCTCGCTCTTCTTCAGGACGTTCCACGCCTTGTTCCCACAGGGTGGCGCCTACCGTCATGACCAGATGGAGTTCCGGACCGAGCTGACCGACGAGCAGAAAGTCGTCGAACCGCGGAATGCTGACTCACACCTGACCTACATCAGCGCCGGCCTTCGCAACTGCGTGACCTACCGCACGCGGCCCAACGCCCCGGTGTACTTCATCGAGCTCGACGGCATGAGCGATGCGATGCGCCGCGAGCGGGCAACCACGGTGCTGGCGTACAACGAGGAGCGGGTGATCGAGCGGATGCGCGTGAGCATTCCCGTCTCGAAGCACCCGGTGGATTCGGTCAACCTGGCCGATCCGCGACTCGGGCTGATCAGCCAGGTGAACGATCTTCTCGTGCGCACGGGACTGTCGCGCGGACGCGTCGATCTCGTGATCGATCCTGTTGAACGGAACGTCGGACTGACGGTCAACGAGTACGAAACGCTCCTGATGCAGAACGACCTGATGGATGTGCTTCGCGATCCGCTACGGTTCGCGAAACTCAAGGCTCGGCATGCACTTCAGGATCCGTTGGCCGTCCCCGGCAAGACGCTCAATTATGCGAAGTTCGATGCAGTACGGGTCCTGAACTCGCTCATGGAAGCGCTGCATCTCGATCAGTCGTCGTTCGAACGACTGGTGGCGAAGGTGATGGCGGTGCCGGCCCGACGTTTCCTGCGTGCGCGCCGCGTCAGTTTTCTCGCGGCGTCCGATAATGGACAGGGCCCCCGCTTGGTTCGGGGGACGTATCAAAGTCCCATCCTGGTCCAGTGGCAGCCCGCGGAAGGTCAGCAGCGACTCGTCGAAATCGTCGTCGTCGAGGTGTCCTAGCGAGGCTTTTCTGGCCCCGCTTCGGGGGCGGGTGTGTGACCCCAAGAGGCAACAAAATACAAAGGTTTACAAGGATATTGGGCTCCTGACCCGTATGCTGGTACTCATAACGACAGAGGGGAAGCACCGGGTGAAGCGTCTCCAGTGAGCCGCAGCGCTTCACCCGGATTTTTTTGCCTGGCGAGAATTCAATGTCTGATCGGGTGAGCATCAAGAACGTCGATCGTCGTGGCTTTCTGCGTGGCTCGGCGCTGTTCGCCGCCGCGTTGGGCCTTGCAGTCGTCCCCGCACGCGCTCAGCAGCCACAACCTCAACCCAAGCCCAAGCCTGAGGAAGAGGAAGAAGAAGAGCCGAAGAAGCCCAAGGATCCATTCGGCGAGGCCGAGAAGCCGAAGGATGGCAAACTCATCGACAAGGAAGGCCGCGAGTATCGCGTGTGCCCGCAGTGCGCCTACAACATGTACAAGCAGGGTCGCATGTGGGTGTGTGAGAACTGCGGGTATAGCTACGTCGAATAGGGCGTAGGGCAAAGGGCACAGGGCGCAGGGAGGGCACAGGGACTGAGGGCGCTATCCCTTCCCTGAGCCCTGATGCCCTGTGCCCTTCGTGATTCACCGAAGCTTCATCAATCCAAATCCCACCTCCCGCTCCCTGATTTCGGGGACGACATCGACGCAGTCGACCGCCTCGGCCGCATAGGCTGTCAGCACTGCATCCCACATCGAGCGCATGCGGTGGTTGAGGACGATATCGTCAACCACCACGAAACGAGGCCTCAACAGGAGGCAATACAGGCCCAGATTCGTCAACGTCGCCAGGAATTCATGATCTGCATCGATGAAGAAAAGATCGATCGGGGCGCCTCCGAAATGGAGCAGCACCGTCTTGATCACGTGTTCGCTGTTGGCATCTCCCACGAGCTTGGTCAGTCCCCGCGTTTCGTGGAGTACAGGGTTGAGATCTGAGAGGTCCACGGTCAGCACGTTGACGGGCGTCGAATCCCCGATCCCGCGAAGCATCGAGAGGGAGGATCCGCCATAGTGGGTTCCAACCTCAAAAATGTTCTGGCAGTTCTGCGTGCGAACCAGACCCGCCAAGAACTGATAGTAGGACGAGGGTGTGTCGTAAAACGGCTTGTCACCGCTCCAATGAGCCGGTCCGTAGCCGATATTGGACAGGTCGATGGCCTGTCCCACGGACCACGCCTCACGGATGATGCGCTCGATGGGCAGGATTTGCTCACGGGAGACACGCGACTTGGCGGACGCCGCACTTGTCGCCAGATGCTCCACGAATTCGTCCTGCGGGATGGGGCGCGAAGCCCTGGACGCGCCCGCTGGCAAACCCAATGCTCTCATCCGTGCAATCCACGCGGCGAGTGACAGCATTGACGGTCAGTATATTTCCCAGGCTGATTTCGCCCTGTGCCCTACGCCCTATGCCCTTCGTGGGTTGCGATAGGGGCCGGGCTTTCTCCACCGGGAGTCGCGACCCGCGCCTCAACTGGCCCATCCGCCAACTGGCCCTCCCATCGCGCGATGACTGCCGTCGCCAGGCAGTTGCCGATGACGTTGGTCATCGTCCGCGCCATGTCCATCAACTCGTCCACTCCAAGAATCAGCGTCACGCCTTCGAGCGGTAGCCCGTAGGACGCCAGCGTTCCGGCAAGGATGACGAGCGACGCGCGCGGGACGCCCGCGACGCCTTTGCTGGTCAGCATCAGCGTCAGCAACATCGTGAACTGCTGCCACGCCGTGAGCTCGACGCCGGCCGCCTGCGCCACGAACACCGCAGCGAGCGACAGGTACAACGTCGTGCCGTCAAGATTGAAGCTGTAGCCGAGTGGCATGACGAACGACACAATCCGGCGGGGGACGCCGAAGCGTTCCATGGCCTCCATCGCGCGCGGCAACGCGGCTTCGCTGGAGGTCGTGGAGAACGCGATGATGGCCGGTTCGCGGATGGTCTTGATCAGTCGCGGGATGTCGATCCGGAACAGCAGCGCCACAGGCAAGAGCACCAACAGAATGAAGGCGACGAGCGCCGCGTAGAGTGTCCCCACCAGCCATGCGAGGTTGTAGAGCACACCGAAGCCGCTATGGCCCACGGTGTAGGCGATGGCCGCTCCCACACCGATTGGCGCGTAGCGCATCACGATGTCTGTGAACTTGAACATCGTTTCGGCGAGGACCTCGCACCACGCGACCACCGGACGTCCTCGTTCGCCGAGCATCCCCAGGGCAATCGCAAACACGATGCTGAAAACGACGATCTGCAGCACGTCGCCGCGCGCCATCGCGTCGATGACGGACTCTGGCACGACGTGTAAGAGGACTTGATCCCAGGTCTGCGCGCGCCCGGAAACATCCGCCGCACCAGCAGCAGGCAGCACGACCCCATCACCGGGACGCGTGATGTTGACGGCGACGAGTCCGATGACGAGTGCAATGGTCGTGACGATTTCGAAATAGATGATGGCGCGCAAGCCCATCCGGCCAACGGCTTTGACGTGACCGGCTCCAGCGATGCCCGCCACCAGCGTGGCGAAAATCAGGGGCGCGATGATCATCTTGATCATCCGCAGGAACAACTGGCTGAACGGCCGGGCGTAGGCCGACCATTCCGGATTGACGTTATTGATGACCGCGCCAATGGCGATGCCGATGGCCAGCCCAATGAAGATTTGTTGGGTCAGGTTGATGCGCCGGACTCGAGGTCCAGGCGCGGTCGTGGTCGAAACGCTCAAGAGGCTCCTCCTACCGACAGGCTCCGGTCGTATCTTGTCATTTTCTACGACGCTCGCGAGCGTAGAATCGGTCCCTCACGCACCGTACCCGTTTGGAGGTTCGTTCCATGGCTCGACGTTTGGCAACCGTTTCAATTCTCACGGCGATCATTGCCGTTCTGCTTGCCTTGGCTCCGTGGTCGCGACCGGTCGTGGGGCAGGGCGCCACCGCGACGGTATTCCAGGGCGCCCGACTGATAACCGGCACCGGCGGGACGCCACTCGACAACACCGCGTTCGTGGTGGAGAACGGACGTTTCGCACAGGTGGGACGCGCGGACCAGGTCAAGGTGCCGGCCGGCGCTGCCAAAGTCGACTTGGCGGGCAAGACCGTCATGCCCGCGATCATCGACACGCACACCCACCTCGCCACGACTCGCGAAGCGCTCATCGACCAGCTGCAAGGCAAGGCGTATTACGGCGTGGGCGTGGCGATGAGCCTCGGCACTGATACCGGTGACGTCGCATTCCAAGTCCGGAGCGAAATCATTCCTGGTGCCGCGCGCTTTCGCACGGCTGGACGTGGCATCACGATGCCTGAACCGGGGCGAACCGATGCGCCGTATTGGGTGACGAGCGAGGCTGACGCGCGCAAGGCCGTTCAGGAACTGGCGGCCCGCAAAGTGGACTTCGTCAAGATCTGGGTCGACGATCGCGACGGCAAGTACAAGAAGCTCACACCTGAACTCTACAGCGCCATCATCGATGAGGCCCACAAGCACAAGCTCCGGGTGACGGCACACATCTTTGCGTTAGACGATGCCAAGGGACTGCTCAAGGCGGGCATCGACGCGTTCGCACATGGTGTGCGCGACCGGGACGTGGATGAAGAGTTCATGACGCTCATCAAAGCGCGGCCGCAGGTCGTGCTGGTCCCCAATCTTCCTGACCGCGGCGTGGCGTCAGATATGAGCTGGCTGAGCGAGACCGTTCGTCCCGACGAGCTCAAGAAGCTGCAGGCGGGAGCCACGGACCGACCGGCCGTCCAGCAGACGTTTGCGATTCAGGCACGTAACCTGGCCAAGCTCAACGCCGCCGGTGTCACGATTGCGTTCGGTACCGACGGCAGCGCGGTCTGGAGTCAGCATGTGGAAATGGCCGACATGGTCGCGGCTGGCATGACCCCCTCGCAGGTCATCGTGGCCGCGACGCGTAATTCAGCGGCGCTCGTGCGAGTTGCTGATGCCGGTACTGTGGAGACGGGGAAAAGCGCTGACTTCGTCGTGCTCGACGCGAATCCACTCGACGACATCGCCAATACACGCCGTATCAGCGCGGTTTACCTCCGCGGCGCGGCGGTGGATCGCGCAGCCTTGCGCGCGAAGTGGTCAGGGACGGCTAAGTAGTCGCAGGTTCTGACAGGTCTTGTCATCGGGGGACAGGCCCTGTCATCGCGATCGGCTGAGGTTCAGATTTGTGCAAGATACGAAACACAGGAATCTGAGAGGCTGATCCCATGACCGCGCTTCAGCTGTCGCGTCGTCTTTTCGAACGGCAGGAGTGGCAGTTCTTTGCAACCCTGCCCAAGGCCGATGCGCTACTCGCCGTCGCCTGGTGGGCAGTGTTGCTGCTCCGCGGCGTGCTCCCCGTGATGTTCGCCATCGCGATGGGCGCCCTGGTGGCTGCGGTTCAAGCCGGAAGCAGCCTCACGTCGGCCCTCGGGTGGGTGGGTGCGACTTTCATCCTCCTGCAGACTCTCCCGCCGATCCATCGGGCGTTGAGCTACAACCTCGGAGATCGCACGGCCGCCTGGTTGTATGACCGACTGACCGAGGCGTGCATCGAACCGCCAGGTATCGGGCACCTCGAAGACCCGAAACTCACGAGCGACCTCACGACCGCACGCGAGTTCGACCTCGGGATGACGGGGCCGCCCTTGTCCATCTCGATGGACTTCATCGCCGCCGGGATGGTCGAGACCGTCACAGGCCTCGCGTCTGTCGTCGTGCTGGCGTCCTACTCGTGGTGGGCGGCGTTGCTCCTGGGTGGCGCCTGGTTGGCCACGCACTGGTGGCTGCGGGAGAGCGCCGTCTGGCAAGACCGCAATACCGAAGTGGTTCGCAGCGCGCACCGGGACGCCGACTACTTGTATCGGTTGGCGGTCGATCCTCCGGCTGCTAAAGAAGTCCGTCTCTTTGGCCTGTCCAGTTGGATTCTAGACACGTTTCTCAATCGTCGACGCACGCTTCATTCACTGCAGTACGAAGCCACCCGGTTGCGCGAAAAGCCCGTGATCTCGAGCCTTCTCCTGGTGACTGCGGCGAATCTCGTCGTCTTCTGGTCGCTTGCCAGCGGAGGTTTGAGCGGCCGACTGGGGTTGGGCGATGTGGTGCTCTACTCGTTGCTGGCGATCGGAACCTCCTCGATCGCCTTTGGCGGATTGAGCTGGGCGCTCGACGGAGCAGCGGCTCCGGTGGCGGCGGTGCTTCGGCTGCAACACGCGATGGCGCCCGCCGGCGAGCTGTCACGAGGAACGCGACCCGCTGGGCAGACTCCCGCGCGGGAGATTCGATTCCGCGACGTGACGTTTGCCTATCCTGGCGGCGCGGCGGTGTTGGATCGTTTGAATCTGACCATTCCCGCCGGGTCGTCGCTCGCCATCGTCGGACAGAACGGCGCTGGCAAGACGACGATCGCGAAACTCCTGTGCCGCCTGTATGACCCCCAAGGCGGAGGCATCGAGGTCGACGGCGTCGACATGCGCGAACTCGACCTCGATTCGTGGCGCTCGAGGCTTGCCGCCGTCTTTCAGGATTTCTTTCGTTTGGAGCTGCCGTTGCGCGATAACGTCGCGCCGACTGGCGCGCCGGACGCCAGCGTTCAAGCAGCCCTTTCCGAGGCCGGCGCCGCATCGCTCGCATCGCTCGATACCATCCTCGCGCGCGGCTACGACGGTGGAACGGATTTGTCCGGTGGGCAATGGCAGCGGGTGGCGCTGGCGCGCGCGCTCTGCGCGGTCAAGCAAGGCGCTGGTGTCGTCCTCCTGGACGAGCCCACGGCGCAGCTCGACGTTCGAGGTGAGGCGGAAATCTTCGAACGGGTGTTGGCGGCCACGCGGCATTGCACGACCATCTTGATCTCGCATCGCTTCTCGACCGTTCGCCATGCCGATCGGATTTGTGTGCTCGAAAACGGACGCGTGATCGAGCTGGGCACCCACGACGAACTGATCGCGCTCGGCGGTCGCTATCGCACGATGTTCGACCTGCAGGCCCAACGTTTCAGCGCGGCCGAAGACGAGGAGGGCAGGGCCTATGACGTCCTCGCCTGACACGCTCGCGGCTCCGGCACCCATCGAGCCGCTGCCACCGGCGCTTGCGTCGATGTGGCGGTTGTGTCGGCTGGGCCTTCGTCACGAACCACGCTTGATGGTGCTGTCCTTCGTGTTGTCTCTTTTTTCAGCACTCCCTGACGCGTTTCTCGCGGTATGGCTGAAGCTGCTCGGCGACGGCCTGCTCGGCCAACGCCCGACGCTCGTGAGAACCGCGGCGATCGCCCTGGCGCTCTCGGCAACCGCGACCTGGTTTCTCCGAGCCCTGAGCACGCGTCTCGAGCGTCGATTCCGTGATCGGGTCACGATCGCGCTCGAATCACACGTCGCCAATCTTCAAGCATCGATTGTCAGTATCGCGCACCATGAGCGCCCCGAGTATCTCGATCGGCTGTCGATGCTTCGCGATCAGATCTTCGTGCTCGATCACATGTACATGTCGTTGTTTTCGACCTCAGGATGGATCCTGCGGCTGGGCGTCACGCTGGCCTTGCTGGCGTCGATTCATCCAGCGCTGGTCCTGCTGGCGCTGTTTGCGTTGCCGACGGTCGTGACGTCGACCTGGCGGCCGGGTGTCGAACGCGCGGCGCTCGAGCGCGGCGCGCAAAGCGGCCGCCTCTCACGACACCTGTTCGTGGTGGCGACCACTGCGGCGCCGGGCAAGGAAGTACGCGTCACGGGGATGAAGCCTCGCCTGACGGCCGATCGGCGAGCCGTGTGGGAACGCTGGTACGGACCGGTGGCTGCTTCTCGGTGGACTTCTGCCAACTGGCATGCGCTGGCCTGGGCCGTCTTCGGGCTCGCGTATGTCGGCAGCATCGTGTTCGTGTCGTCAGGTCTGAACGCCTCGCCAGGCAACGTCCTGGTCGTCCTCGCCGCCGGCTCGCGCCTGTCCGCCTATCTGAGCGGCACCGTTGGCGAGATTGGCTTCCTTCGCGGCTTTTGGATGGACGGCTCGCGCCGTCTGGCGTGGCTGGAAGACTACGCCGCCAGGCTCATGGCCAACGCCGATGTCGCTGTTCCCCGAACCATCCGTCGCGACCTCCGTTTCGATCACGTCTCCTTCGCATATCCCGGCTCGTCCCGGCTCGTGCTCGAAGACGTGTCGCTGACGTTGCCGGCCGGGGCCGTCGTCGCGATCGTCGGCGAGAACGGCGCCGGAAAGACGACGCTCGTCAAGCTGCTCGCGCGATTGTACGAGCCGAGCGCAGGCAAGATTCTCGTGGACGATGCGCCACTTGCGCGGATGTCAGCGGTCGAATGGCGTTCGCGGCTGGCGGGTGCGTTCCAGGATTTCTTTCGCTTCGAGTTTCGCGCCCGCCACACCGTCGGGGTCGGCGACCTGCCGCGGCTCGACGACGAGCTGGGAATCCGGTCGGCTGTCGATCGCGCGGGCGCCGAAGACGTGATCGCGCGGCTGCCTTCCGGAATCGAGACCCAGCTGGGGCCGACGTGGCCGCAGGGCGTTGAGCTCTCGTTTGGACAGTGGCAGAAGCTGGCGCTCGCGCGAGGGTTCATGCGCGATCGGCCGCTGGTGCTCGTTCTCGATGAGCCGACAGCCGCGCTCGATGCCGAAACCGAGCATGCGTTGTTCGAGCGCTTTGCGGCCGCCTCGCGAGGCGATGGCGACGGCCGACTGACGATTCTCGTGTCTCACCGCTTCTCGACGGTGCGGATGGCGGATCTCATCGTCGTGCTCGACGGCGCCCGTGTGGTTGAAGTCGGTTCGCATCGCGAGCTGATGGCCAAGCGGGGCCAGTACGCGCAGCTGTACGGCATCCAGGCCGCGGCTTATCAGTGACCAGTGACCAGTGATCAGTGATCAGTGATCACGTGATCACGGATCACGGATCACGGATCACCGATCACGGATGAGCGAAGGAGCTGCGCGTTGAGGGCGACGATAATCGTGCTCAGCGACATCAGCACGGCACCGACTGCCGGGTGCAACACGATTCCCCATGGCGCGAGCACGCCGGCCGCCAGCGGAATCGCGACGATGTTGTACCCGGCTGCCCACCAGAGGTTTTGAATCATCTTTCGATACGTCGCCTTGCTGAGCATGAGAATTCGCGACACATCGCGCGGATCGTTCCGCACGAGCACGATGTCGCCAGCCTCGACGGCGACGTCCGTGCCGGCCCCAATCGCGATGCCAACGTCTGCGGTCACGAGCGCCGGTGCGTCGTTCACGCCGTCACCAACCATCGCGACCCGTTTCCCCTGGCGCTGAACGTCCTGGATCCTCGACGCCTTCTCATCGGGGAGCACTTCAGCGAAGACTTTGTCGATGCCGAGATCCTCGGCGACGGCCTTGGCGACGGCATCCGAATCGCCGGTCATCAAAATCACTTCGACTCCCTGATCGTGAAGGAGTCGAATGGCCTCACGAGACTCCTCGCGAACGGCATCCGCGACCGCGAAGACCGCGACGGGTGTCTTGTCTTCAAGCAGGGTGATGGCGGTTTGTCCGCGCGCAGCCGCTCGGTTCATCGCCTCGGCGAGCATCGGATCGTCGTCGACGTCGAGCTGGCGGAGCAGCGCTGGTCCTCCCACTTGCAACAGCTTGCCGCCAACCGTTGCCTGGACGCCTTGCCCGGGGATGGCTTGAAAGGAATCGGCCTGTGGAATCGCGATGTGCCGCTCCTCGGCACTCTTCACGATCCCGCGTGCGATCGTGTGTTCCGAGTCGCGCTCGACCGCCGCCGCCAGAGCCAGCGCCGTGTCGTGGGTGAGTCCCGCACGAGTGGTGATTTCCACGACACGAAACTCGCCACGAGTCAACGTGCCAGTCTTGTCGAAGAAGACGGCGTTGACGAGGCGCGCCTCTTCCAGACCACGGCGGTCGCGCACCAGGACGCCGTTGCGCGCGCCGAGCGTGGTGGAGATTGCGATGACGAGCGGGATCGCCAACCCGAGCGCATGGGGACAGGCAATCACCAGCACTGTCACGACCCGCTCGACGACGAACGCCGGTTCCGCACCCGCCATCAGCCATCCGATCAGCGTCACCGCGGCCGCGACGATAGCGATGATCGTGAGGTAGTAAGCGGCACGATCGGCGAGTGTCTGCGCGTGGGACCGTGAACGTTGCGCCTCCGCGACGAGCCGCATGATGCCGGCGAGTGCCGTCGCTTCTCCCACACTCGTGACTTCGACCCGTAGGGAGCCTGAGCCGTTGACGGTGCCCGAAATCACCGGGGCACCCGGTGATTTCGTGACGGGTCGTGACTCACCGGTGAGCATCGATTCGTTGACGTCGCTCGTACCGTCGCGAACGATTCCGTCGGCTGGCACGCTCGTGCCGGGCCGGATGAGCACGAGGTCACCTTTCTGAAGATCGGAGGTCGGGACCTCCTCCAGTTGCTCGCCAGTGATTCGAACGGCCGTGTCGGGTAGCAGTCTCGCCAGTTCCGTTAGAGCGCCCTGGGCCTGCGCAATCGACCGCATCTCGATCCAATGACCCAGCACCATGATCGTGACCAGCGTGGCCAGCTCCCACCACAGGTCCATTCCCGGGAAGCCGAGCGTGACCGCGAGGCTGAAGATGAATGCGACGCTGATCGCCAGCGTGATGAGCGTCATCATCCCAGGCCGCCGGTCCTCGATTTCGCGTCGAGCCCCTTGGACGAAGACCCAACCACCGTACGCGAACACCAGCGCTCCAAACACTGCCGGGATCCAGCGAGACGCAATCGCGCCGCCCGGGGCGGAATAACCGAACCAGTGCTGAATCATGGGTGCCCACACCAACGTGGGGATCGAAAGCAGGAGCGTGCCCCAGAACTTCTGCCGGAACATTTCGACTGAGTGTCCGGCGTGGCGATCGTGGCTGACGTGGCTGTCGTGAGTGGCGTGCGTCGCGTGCGGTGGCGACGATGATGCGGGCGCTACGGAGTGGTCCCGAACACGATGGTCCGCTGCGCCATGACCGTCGTGCGTGTGGTGATCATGGGCGGCCATGGTTCAGGCTAACTCAAGTGGACACGACTCGACGCGGATCCCACTAACAGACGGCCTCAGAGACTCAGAGGCACAGAGACACGAGGAGAACGTAGCCGACGAAGTCACGAACAACATCCCTAGCGACGCGTCGCCTTTGACAAGGCCACGCGGAACCCGATGAACGCGCGGCGGGCACCAGGGTCCGCGGCGCCACGGGTCGTCGTGCGCACGAGTCGGGCGTTGTCGCCAAAATGGCCGCCTCTCATCACCCACAACGCGTCCGCGTCCAGGTTGGCTCGATCATCGGCAGGATCGTACGGATACGGCTGGTACGGACTACTCGTCCACTCCCAGACGTTACCGCTCATATCGAGTAGTCCATACGGACACTCCGGACACGCAAATTGGCCGACGGGTGTTGTCCCCTTGCTTTCGTAGTTCGCGCGATCACGCCGCGGTTCGTTGCCCCAGGGGTAGCTGCGTCGATCGGTGCCGCGCGCGGCCTTTTCCCACTCAGCCTCGCTCGGCAGCGAGACGCGCCAGCCGTCGTTGAGCAACCCTCGCAAGTGAGGTGACGGACCCGACGGGCTCTTGAGCGTCGTCTGCAACCATCGACAGTACGCAAGCGCATCCGGCCATGACACGAACGTGACGGGATGATTGCGTGGTCCGGCCAGCGCTCTCGTGTCGGCCGGCCAGGCGCTTGCACGTGCGAACGTCGCAAACTGCCCCACCGTCAGCTCGTGTCGTGAGATGTAGAACGCGGGCACGTGGACCGTGCCTTCGCCCTGAGTCGGCGACCAGCGCTCGTTGTCGAACGCTCGAGGATCGTGATCGACACCCGTGCCCATGACGAGCAGCCCGGCAGGGATTTCGACGAAATCCGGAAGGTCGGCGGACGCACTGAAAGGCTGCGGCGACTGCCCTGCGACCGAGGACAAAAGAAGCGTTGCCAGGGCGGCGGCAATGGCGAGCGGAGCCAGCCTGAAAAGCAGGAGCGGCGTCCGCGTCACCGCGTCGTTGCCAGCTTGTCGCACGCGAACGTCCACCCGTGCCGGCAGGCGCGCGCGAACAGCTCAGGCTCCGGTGTGTCGACGAGGTTTGGACCGCCTTCGCGAACCAGCAAACGCAAATCGAGCGGCCGCGGATTCGCTCGACTGGGCTGCGACGGATCGAGCAGGTTGACGCACCCCGCCTGGAACCTCGTTTCGCACGCACGCGAGAAGAAGGTGAGCGCTTGATCCAGATCGGCGGCGACGAGCCGGCCTTCAACGTAGTGGCGTCCAACCTCGTTGCACGCCCACCCGGCGTTGTCGGTGCAGTACGACGTTTCGATCCTCAGGAGCCGCTGACACGCCTGTGGTCGGTTGTCGGCGCACGCCTGCTGCCAGAACGGCAAGGAGTCGCCCCGATGCATCCCGTCGGTGGCGCCGATGGCCGTCATCGTGCCGAAGAACAGCACCCACGCGCTCATGTGCACAAGGTTCATGCGGCCGAGTGGGCCGTCGAGCCCCAGGCGACTCAGGAGAGGACGCTCGCCTAGAGCGCGAACGGCCCGATCGATAGCGGGAACCGAGAGATTGAGGAGCGGCACGCAGAGAAGCTTGTCGTAAAAGGTCGGAAGGCCGAGGGCGCCGAGGAATGCGTACAGCCCGAACACTCCCAGCCCATAGAGCACACCAAAGACCGCCCGTCCCAATGGCGTGCGTGGTGAAGTGGACGGATCCGTCACCAAGAGGTGAAGGCCCAGGAACACGGCCGACGGAATGTCAGAATCAACGAAGAAGGGAACGCCCGTAATCGCGACATAGAGCGCGCTGCCGGCGAAGAGCGTTGCCGCGGCCATCGCGGTCACTGGAGTAATCGAGAAGAAATACATGACCACGAGACCGATGGCGAAGACGACCGTGTAGACGCGCGGTCCGAGGCCGAAGGTCGTCGCGATTTCCTGTCCCCACGTGATGTTGGTCGTGCCGGTCGCGAGCAGCACCAGCGAGAACACCGCGAGGGTGAAAGCGGACGGGTTGAAGATGTGAACCCGTTTGCCGTCTCGATTCCATCGCACGAACGCCTTGCCGAGGAATCCAAGCGCGATCAACACGAACTGCAGGCTGAACCAATCGTCTTTGAACCACAAAAACAAATTGGTGCTGAAGACGATCGGGAACGGGCCGAAGCCGACGACAAATGGCTCGCGTCGCGCCCACGTCAGCAGGATGTCGAACGCGTACGCGAAGAGAAGTTGTCCGAGGAGCAGTGGCGCGAAGTCGTAGACCGGCGGCCAGAACCACCCCCAGTACGCGTAAACGCCGAACTGGCAGAGGCTTTGGACGTAGTGTTGCGCCCGCGGCTTCGGAAATTGCAGCACGCCGCCACGACGCTGAACAGCCAACACCGCCTGCCAGGCGAGAAGGAAACCAACAGCGCCCCAGAACGACCAGGTGAGCGCGGCGCTCGTCCTGACCCGTGGGAGAAGCGTCAGCGCCAACAACCCGGTGGTGAGCGCCAGCGGAACCGCGAAGGCTCGAAGCGACGGCCGCGCGTCATCAGACGACTGCTGCGTGAGCTTGGGTGTTCCCTGGCGGCGCTCCCGCCGCTGCACCGTGGACATCGAAGAACCTCGAGTGACCCTTGGGAGCCTTGTACATCAGTGGCTCGGCGGGGTGCAATTGTATAAGCGGGTGTTGAAGAAGGTGCCTAAGTGCCTCGGGTGCCTGGGTGCCGGAGTGCTGGTGCCATGTGCTTTAGTGCATGAAGTGCCTAGGTGCTAACGTGCCAGTGGTGCTTTGGGGGCATCGCCAAGTCCCAGCCGTGCTTGGGGGCATTGCTAGGTCCCAAAAGTGCAGAGGGATAGCAAGCACTTCGCCGTTTGCAACGAGGAACCTTATGCTCTCAGCACTTCTGCACCTACGCACCTTATGCACCCCAGGCACCCGCACCCAGGCACCTTAGGCACTCAGGCACTCGAGGCACCCTAGATCGTGTCGCGACCATGAGCGAGTCGGACTGGGATTACCAGGGGCTTGTTGCCGAAACCTATGACCTCTGGTTCGGAGCGGAGCCGTTCTGGGATCAAGCCTTCTTTCGCCAACGTCTCGCCCAGAACGGTGGCACGGCACTCGAGATCGCCTGCGGGACGGGGCGGCTCCTTGTTCCATTCCTGCGCGATGGTCTGTCAGTTGAAGGAGTCGATGCCTCGGAGGACATGCTCGCGATCTGCCGGGCCAAAGCAGCGATCGTGGGCGTGACACCCGTGCTGCATCGACAACGCATGCAGGAGCTTGCGCTCGGCCGGGACTATCGAACGCTCTTCATTCCCGCCGGATCCTTTCAGATTCTGTCGGAGCGCGCCGAAGCCATGACGGCCCTCCAGCGGTTCTGGGCTCATCTCGAGCCTGGCGGGCAGCTCCTGGTGACGCTGGCCGTTCCCTGGCAAGACTTCGCGGTTGAGCGGCAGTGGCGTCTCCGACGCTCCGGTGTGCGCTCCGACGGCGCAACCGTTCTGATTCACGAAGCCACCAGCGCCGACCGGGTTGAGCAGATCCAGCAGCTCTGGCTGCAGTACCAGGTATTCAAAGAAGGAGCCCTCGTCCAATCGCAACTAAGAACGCATCGGCTGCGCTGGTATCACAAACACGAGTTCGTGATGCTGCTGGAGTCGGTCGGCTTCCGCGAGATCACCCTGCAGTGTGGTTATGGTGAGAGCGAGACGATTGACCCAGAGGCGGACATGATTTTCAGTGCCCGGCGCTAGTATGTAAAGCTGACAGTGCGCGATTGATGCAGGCCATTTGCTGCGAACACCGGGTTCCGCAGCCCGGAAAACGCGTGCTCGGCTGGCGGGGTCCCCGCCGCGCGGACTGTGCGCGGTGGGGTGCCTTTGCGTCCGTGGAACGCCGGCGTCGGCCCAAAGCCGCATTTCTGGATCCTGACGGGATTCCGCGGCTATGGAATCACGACGCGCGCTGTCGAACGGCACAGGTTCGGCTTGTCGCTCTCGAAGAGCGGCAAGGACGCGTTGATTGCGTTCCTGAAAACGCTCTGAATACTTGCCTGGCTAGTCCATCCCTTCGATGTCTCCGAGGTCCTTCGGGCGGCCAACCGCGCGCTTGTTGCGCAGAAAAGCCTCTCGGCCGATGAAGTCGACCTCGACGTCTCCGAAAGGGCGGCGGATGCGACCCGGCCACGCCTCGCCAAATGTCAGTCCCGTGAGTTCGGTCAGGATGTCGATGCGGCCGGGCGGCACGCCAATCTGGTACACGACGGCTTCGCGAGCGAAATCCTCGACGGATACGTCGGTGAGCGGGGCGCCAAACGCCGCCAGTGCCTGCATCACACGTGCGGCGTTCTCCGGAGTGGCGTCGATCCAGATGTCCAGATCGCCGGTGGCTCTCGGGCGGCCGTGCAGCGCGAGCGCGTAGGCGCCGACCACGAGAAACCGGACATTAGCGGCGTTGAACGCGCGCAACAGATCGACAAAGTCCGGGTTCATCGGGGCTGTCGCCTCGCAGGAGCCACATTTCCCGACTCAACCGCCACACGTGCAGCACGCGTTCGGCGTCGGGCATCTGCATCCAGAAGTCGCGGGCATGACGGTCCGCCTCGGCGGCCGAGTCGAAGCCTCTGACGGTGATCGGCGTGCCGTGACGAGACCGTCCTTCGGAAGGCATGTGCGGTGATTATGCCGTGGAACCGAGCCAAAGCGCTGTTCAGGCATCGAGGACCGTGTTGGAGCGGGACTCGACCCCTGCCGATTGACGTCGTGTACACATTGCGAAAATTGGAGCGGTCAGCCTGTCTTCGAATTCGCTCGCGTCCCGCCCGCGAGAGAGAGAGTCGGCGCGACGCACGCCTCCGAGATTGCGCACGTCTTCGGGACCCTGCCGCGCGTTGGCCCGTTCGGCATCGGGCCGACATCCAAAGCGACGACGTGGTGTCCCGCTTTCAGACGTGGCGGATGAGCTCGTCGCGAGAAACCTTGAATCGGATTGGTTCGGCCACATTCGCGGCCTCTGGCGCCGAGCCGGTGCCCACGGCCTGCGCCCTTCCCCTGTGCCCCCGCGCCCTCCGCCCTGCTCCCTACTGTCGGATTGACAAAAACACCCCCTCCGGCCACATCCTTTAGCGCGCTGTTTTAGTGTGTTTCAGCGTCGTTGAGGTACCCATGACAAGTCAGCCTGCACGGAGCTGGACGCCACACGCCTTGTGTGGCCTGCTGGCCGTGGCAATCGCGGTAGTGATTGCCGGACGACCAGGAGACGCCCAACAGAAAGGCGAGTGGCCGGCCATCACTGGCGGCGACACCTCCTCCAGATACTCGCCACTCGATCAGATCAACGCGACGAATTTCAACTCGCTGCAGGTCGCGTGGGAGTGGAATGGAGAAGTGCCGCCGGGCGTCGAGGTCGGCGACATCAACGCGCGCGGGCTGCCCATCTACGTCGACGGGATGCTGATTACCACGTCGGGTCCGCGGCGCACCGTGGTGTCCCTGGATCCCGCCACCGGAAAAACACTTTGGACCTTCCAGGAGCCATCAACCCCCCGGCATGAGTACTCGATGCGATCGAACCACGGCAAAGGCGTGGCTTTCCGGCGCATCAACGGCCGCGGAGTCGTGTTCGTGACGACACCCGGCTTCTTCCTCCACGCGCTCGACGCCAAGACCGGCAAACCGCTCGAGGGTTGGGGTGGCGCTGTCCCGGTGGCAGGCTTTCCGAAGAGCGGATCAGTCGACTTGCTGAAGGACCTGATTGCGGATTGGGTGCCGTGGCGGCAGACCGAGCAGAAATACGATCCCGCGAAGGGACTGCCGCTCGAACTCGGCTACATCACTACCTCCTCGCCCCCCATCATCGTCAACGACGTGCTCGTCGTCGGGAACTCGGCGGAGCAGGGCTACAACCAGACGCGCGTCGAAAACGTGCCGGGCGACATCCTGGCCTACGACGTGAGGACTGGAAAGTTCCTCTGGAAGTTCCACGTCATCCCGCGACCTGGTGAATTCGGTCACGAGACGTGGGAGAACGACGCGTGGCGTTGGACGGGCGACGTGTCGTCCTGGGCGCCGATGTCGGCGGATCCGCAGCGCGGCCTCGTCTATATCCCAACCAACGGCGCGACGATCGACTACTACGGAGGGTTCCGTCCGGGGGACAACCTGTTCAGTACCGAGCGTGATCGCGCTCGACGTCAAGACCGGCAAACGCGTCTGGCATCAACAACTGGTCAAGCACGACATCTGGAACTACGACACGCCGACGGCGCCCATCCTGCTCGATGTCAATGTCAGCGGGCGTCGCATTCCGGGGCTCTTCCAGATCACCAAGCAAGCGTGGGTCTATTCCTTCAACCGTCAAACGGGCGAGCCGATCTGGCCGATCGTCGACAAGCCCGTGCCGCAGTCCAAGGTGCCGGGTGAGAAGCTTTCGGCGACCCAGCCGCACGTCACCAAGCCGGCGCCGTTCGACTTGCAGGGCCGGCGCGAAGAGGATTTGATCGACTTCACGCCCGAGATCAAGAAGTTGGCGCTTGCACGAGCGAAGGAGCGCGACCTGATCGCACCCGCTGTTCGCTGCGCCGACGCATCGCGGCAATGCCGAAGGCAAGGGACCAGCCAACATCTGTCCTGGTGGTGGCGGTGGCGCGAACATCACGGGGCCACCCGCGGCCGATCCGACATCTGGGATCATTTTCATCACCACGACGATGGGGTGCTCGCCGACGATCCTTGCGCCAGCGAAAGAGCGCGACAACGAAAAGATGACCGGCAAGACGCTGTCGCCCTGGGCCGTGGCTCGCGGAGGCGGCGGCGATGGCGGCGCGCCCCCACCGAAACCTGACCCAAGCGATCCACTGTTCGGCATTCCGGACCTGTTCAAGGGTCCGCTCGGCAAGATCGTCGCGATCGATATGAATACGGGCGAGCATCTATGGATGATTCCGCACGGCGATACGGACGCCAAGCAGCAGGAAGCGTTCCGCAACAATCCGCTGTTGAAGGGCGTGAACGTCGACACGAACTGGGGCCGCCGCGGACATGCCGCCATGGCGGCGACATCGACGCTGCTCTTCGCGAGCGGGACGACGGCCGACAATCGCCCACACCTGTTCGCGATCGACAAGAAGACAGGCAAGCGCGTCGGTCAGGTCGCCACCCCGCGCGTGGGGCAGTACGGCTTGATGACGTTCTTGCACCAGGGTCGGCAGTACATCGTGATCCCGCGTAACGGCGGATACACGACTCTTGCGCTGCCGGCAACGACGACGCAATAGGCTACAGTCGTCGAGCGACCTTGGGGGCCGGGTCTCCATTACTGGAGCCCGGCCCTTCTTGTTTCGCGAGCTCGCCACGGGCGAGGAGTGGTCCGTCGCAGACGCGGCGTGACCGAGTGATGAAGTCCGTCTAGTGCCGTGTATCAGCGTGATCGATATCGCCGTTCAATCTTCCGGCTAAAGCCGGAAGCCACGAATTCCAAAACAATATCGCGTGGCTTCCGCCTTCAGGCGGAAGCTCGGCGCGCTGGCCGCTACTGATCCAGCGAATACAGTCCACTAGTCGGTGTAGACTCCAGCGCGGCAGCCCCATGCAGCTGGAAACCATGTACGCCGAGGTGCGCGACCCAGTCGCCACCATCGTGCTCAACCGGCCCGCCGTCCTCAACTGCGCCAACGAACAATGGGCGCGCGATCTCAACACGATTCTCGATGCGCTGGAAGTTGCCGCACAGGTGCGCCTCGTTGTCGTACGCGGGGCTGGTCGGGCATTCTGCAGCGGCATCGACGTGACGGCCTTGTCGCAGGGTCAAATCGAGATGGGATTCTTCGAGCGTTGGGAGCGGGCACTCGCACGGCTCGAGGCACTAGATGCCGTCGTCATCGCGGCCATCCAGTCACATTGCATCGGCGGTGGGCTGCAGCTCGCGCTGGCGTGTGATCTTCGTATCGCCCGAGCCGACGCGCGGTTCGGCGTGACCGCAGTCAGAGAGGGCATCATTCCCGGAATTGGCATGTGGCGTATCGCGCGTCATGTCGGCCTCGGGCGCGCCAAGCGGCTCGCCCTCGCTGCTGATGTCGTGGACGCACCAACGGCGCTCGACTGGGGCCTGGTTGACTGGGTGGTCGAGGACGACTCGTTCGAGGCCAAGATCGAGGAAGTGAGCAGCCGCGTACTTTCGATGGCGTGGACGTCCACGCGACTCACGAAGAAGCTCACAAATTTGGCGTTCGACGTGGCGCTCGAGCCATTCGTCGCACAGTATCTCGAATATCAACAGCAGTCGATGGCGTCGCCCGAGCATCAACAGGCGATGGCCGCGCATCGTCTCACGCGCACCGGGCACTGATCGCAGGCCGTGCCGAAACGCCGCCACCCCTCGATCGCGCTCGATCCGATCGAGCGCGCTGGTCGGGACGAACTCGAAGGCTTGCAACTCGAACGGCTGCGCTGGTCCGTCCGCCACACGTACGATCATGTGACCCCGTACCGAGCCAAGTGTGTTGCGGCCGGGGCGCATCCGGACGATCTTCGCGCACTCAGCGATCTGTCGCGGTTTCCGTTTACGACCAAGCAGGACCTCCGCGACGGATACCCGTTTGGGCTATTCGCCGTGCCGCGCGAGCAGGTCGTGCGCGTGCATGCCTCGAGTGGCACGACCGGCAAGCCGACCGTCGTCGGCTACACGGCGCGCGATATCGAGACGTGGGCCTCGCTGATGGCTCGCTCTATACGCGCTGCGGGCGGGCGGCCGGGCGACATCGTGCACGTCGCTTATGGATATGGCCTGTTCACGGGCGGACTCGGGGCGCACTACGGAGCCGAGCGTCTGGGCTGCACCGTCATACCGATGTCAGGCGGGCAGACTGAAAAGCAAGTGCAGCTCATCATCGACTTTCGGCCCGATGTCATCATGGTCACGCCGTCGTACATGCTGAACATTGTCGAAGCCTTCGAGCGAGAAGGCCTCGACCCGCGGCAGAGCTCACTGTCGATTGGCATATTCGGCGCCGAGCCCTGGACCGAGGCGATGCGCACAGAGATCGAGGTGCGAGTCGGCATTGACGCCGTTGACTTGTACGGGTTGTCGGAAGTGATCGGTCCGGGTGTGGCAGCCGAGTGCGTCGAAAGTAAGGACGGTCCGGTGATATGGGAGGACCACTTCTATCCTGAGATCATCGACCCCGCGACCGGCGCGGCGCGGGCAGATGGCGAAGAGGGTGAGCTCGTCCTTAGCTCGCTGACCAAGGAAGCGTTGCCGATCATCCGTTATCGCACGCGGGATCTCACGAGACTTCTGCCCCCGACCGCACGTTCCATGCGGCGAATGGCAAAAGTGACGGGGCGCACCGACGACATGCTCATCATTCGCGGGGTCAACCTGTTCCCGAGTCAGGTTGAAGAACTGATCCTGCGTCATCCGCAGCTTGCACCGCATTACCTGCTGGAAGTCAGCCGAGACGGCTCGCTCGACGAGCTGACCGTCAGGGTCGAGCCCCAGTCCGGGACTGGCGCCGACGTCTGATTGCGCGCAGGCGGCCGCGGACCTTCAACACCACATCAAGGTCTACATCGGTATCACTGCGGACGTAGTGGTCGCAGACCCGGGGACGGTAGAGCGCTCGGTTGGGAAGGCGAAGCGCGTCATCGACCGGCGCCCTCATTCCGAGAGCTGAGGGGCCCTTTGGCTTTCACCGCTGGGAGGGACCGCAGCGGCTCGTGCCGGCACCAACCCTCGCAACCACTCCGTGACCTTTCCAGCACATGGCGGCAGCGGATCGCACGCCAGCAGGTACAACACCACCGTTGTCAGGACCACGAGCGAGTAGGTGAGGATCACCATATAGAAATGGAGGCTGACGTAGGCCAGGACAACTGGATAGAAGATGTAGACGAGGAGGATTGGATACAGGAGGGCGATGCTCAGCGTCAGGAACAGGATTCGCAAGAGCTCATCGCGGACGCGCCGCGGGTTCCTGAATCCATTGGCTACCCGTCGGTAGGCGCTGTTTTCGTAGGCTTCGACGGGAACCTTGAAGATTGTCTGCGACAGCACATACAACAACCCGCCGCAAAAGACGCCGATCACGACTCGAGTGGCGGCGTCGCTGCTCAAGAATTGCAGACCCGCCCACACGAAGTACACGATGATGCTCAGATTCGTGAGCTGGACGGCCAGCCAGACGTTGGTCCTTCCGGTCAGAAGCTGAAACTTCTGGCAGAACCACTCGGCAAGGTTAAGAATGGCGGAATCGACTCGAGTCATCTGTAACAAAACGATGACGCTGGCGTCTCAGCTCTTAGACACCAAGGGCAGGATTTTGGTCCAGCGAGGATGCTGCATCAGCGTAAGATCTCACAACTGGAGGCGCGACCGATGACGAGCGTATTGATCAGGCTAGCTGTTCCGCTGTTCTTTCTCGCCTCGGCCACCACTGTCTGGGCTCAGACGGCAGACGAAGTCGTTGAGAAGACTCTGGCCGCGCTCGGAGGTCGCCCAGCGCATGCGAAGCTGAAGTCGCGATTGACGACCGGGACGATCGTGCTCTCGACACCGGGTGGCGATGTCGAAGGCTCGATCGAGCTCCTCAATGCGGCGCCGAACAAGTCACGAATGCTGCTTGAAAGCCGACTTGACCTCGCTGGGCGCTGGTCCGTTCGTGCTCGACCAGCGGTTCGATGGCCACTCCGGGTACGTGCTCGATTCGCTCCAAGGTAATCGCGAGGTCACCGGCAATCAGCTGGACAACCTGAAGAACGGCTCGTTTCCGCACCCGTTTCTGAACTACAAGGACCAGGGCACCACGGTGGAGCTGAAGGGCAAAGAGAAGGTCGCTGATCGCGAAGCCTACCTATTGATCTTCGACCCGACCAGTGGCTCGGTCATGCGTCAGTACGTCGACGCTGAAACCTACATGCCCATTCGGATGGTGATGACCGTCAATATCCCCCAACTCGGCCAGGACGTCGAGCAGGTCACGGATTTTCTCGACTACAAGGAGGTCGATGGCATCAAGCTGCCGTTCCGCTTGAGGTCGTCCTCGTCGATTCAGAACTTCACGATCACCGTCTCGAAGCTGGAGCACAACGTCAAGGTGGATGAGACGCTGTTCGTCAAGCCGGCGCAGTAGGAGTGAGGATCACCTTCAAGCCGCGCCTGGCTTCGTCAAACGCGGTTTCAAACTGCTCGAGCGGATAGACACCGGCGATCAGTGGCTTGACCGTGACGCGCCGGCGCTCGAGCAGCTCGATTGCGCGATCGAACGGACCGCAGCGCGATCCGATCAGGGAGATCTCGTCCACGACCACGGGCGAGAACGGGAGCGTGTTTCTCCATGAAACGTCGATTTGACGACCAGGGCCCCGCGTGGGCGGGTGAGCGCGAGAGCCGTAGCCAGGCCCGCCGGATCGCCGGTCGCGTCAACGACGACGTCGCATTGCCTGGCGAGTGACGTTGCCGCAGTGTCGAAGTAGCCGTCTCGAATCCGAGCGTCGGCGCGGTTGATCGGCTGCGCTCGCTGCGAACGATGAGCGTCACGTCTGCGCCTTGTTCGCGCAGCACTTGCGCCACGAGCAGGCCAAGCCGTCCCGGCCCCAACGACTGCCGACTCGTGTCCGGCCGCCAATTTCGACCTGTTCGATCACGCGGCACGCCGCCGCCGTCGGCTCGACGAACACCGCCGTCTCATCGTCCAGCGAGTCGGGCACCGCGTGCAGGTTGCGTGACGGCAGCAGACACATACTCGGCGAACGCGCCGGCGCGGCCTCGAATCCCCAGCACCGTGCGCACGTCGCAGTGACCGCGTCCTGCGGCGCGGCAGCCGCTGCATTTGCCACAGCCGACGGTGATCTCGCCGACCACGCGACGGCCGACCCAGGTCGCGTCGGCCGGCCCGGCGTCCTCGACGATGCCAACGAACTCGTGGCCCGGGACGCCTGAGAAGCCGGCGTAGCCGCGAAGGAGTTCGAGGTCGGTGCCGCAGATGCCGGCGGCCGTGACGCGAATGAGGCATTCGTCGCGCGCGTCTGGTTGCGCGCAGTTGCGAAGTGAAAGTGTGCCGTCAGTGTCGAGGACGAGTGCGCGCATGGAGGGTTCCCGTATCAGCTACCCTAGCCGGGGAAGTCTATTCGGATGGAGTGCCAGCTGCCGGCAGGCTACCTGGCGCTCTCGACGATCACGAACGTTACGTCATCGTCGAATCCACCACCCGTCCACTGCGTGAGCCCTCCCAGTGCCGTCTCAGCGAATCGTTCCGCAGAAGTCTGCTCGATGTCTGACAGCCAGGCCGCTACGCGGTCGCGGTCAAAGAACTGGCCAGCGCGATCGCGTGCCTCCGAGACGCCATCCGAGTAGAGGAGCAATCGATCGTGGAGGCGGAAGGGCGCGACTTCGGTATTGGTATACGTCGCCTCCGGAAAGAAGCCGAGCGCGATCCCGTCATCGTGATCGACGAACGATGTTTTGCCGCATCGGCGGACCATTGCCGGCGGATGCCCTGCGTTTGCGATGGTGATGGATTGTCGCGCGGTGTCGACCACGGCATATACGGCCGTCACATAGGCATGCTCGAGATGGCGGCACAGAATCTGGTTCATGGCCGCCAGGACGCGAGCCGGATCGTCGGCCTGATCCGCCTGTGCGGAGAACGATACTTTCACCATCGAGGCAACCAGCGCAGCCGGGATGCCATGTCCGGACACGTCGGCCACGAGGACGCCAACACGGGACGGGCCGAGCTGGACGAAATCGTAGAAGTCTCCGGCCACCGCTGTCATCGGCACGAACCGGACGGCGAGGTCAAGGTCGGCCACCCGTGGGATCTCACGCGGCAAGAGCGTCGACTGAATCCGCCGTGCGGTCTCGAGCTCGCGTTGGACACCAATGAATTCTGCCTCGGCGCGCAGGATCGTCCGAGCGACGGCGTAGCCGATACAGAGGACGAAGATGAGCATTCCAATCGGCTCGATGTTCGTGCCGCGCAGGACGATCTGGCCGAGATTCTCGTTGATGATGAACAAGGCAAAGATCAGCGCGCCGAGGATCACGAACCGATCGGTCAGGAGGGTCGGGGTACGAGCCGTCGTGGAGCCGTAGAACGCATGGGCCAGCGCGATGGAAATCAGGGTCAATACGAGCCAGCTGTTCGCCACGACGGAGGCGCCAGGTCTGGCCAACGCCAGGTCGATGACGATCGCCGCGACGGCAAAGACGGTCACCACGCGCGTGACCCAGCGCGTCGAATTCTTCCAGCCGGGGCCGATGATGCCTTCGACGAAGTGCGTGAGGGGCAGGTTGATCAGATAGGTGACGAACGCGATGAAGTACCGCCACGGAAACGCATCGCCGATCGTCGCTTGCACGGGTCCCTGCCACGCCAGCAGGCGAGTCCCGTAAAGACCCGTCGCGAGACCGAATGCCAGCAGGATCCGCGTGCTTCGTCGGGGCCGCAGAAGCGAGGCCAGGACGGAAGCGCATCCCAGTACAAGCAGCGTCGCACCGATGATGATTCCCGCCAGCTCGCCGCCGGTCACATGATCAGTCTATGCGTGCGCGGCGTAGGATGTCAGGCGATTTTGCCTCCCCCCACTAGCGACTCGCGGAGGGCGTGTCGGCGTAATAGCCGCGTCTGGCGCGGACCGTGAGACCCCGACGCTTCATCTTTACTTCAAGCGGATACCAGCCCGGCGCCCTCGCTGATTCGATGGCGAGGGAGTACTGCTGGCGCATGGTCGCAATCAACTCTCGTGTCACTGGGCCCGCGTGTTCGGGAACGGTGACATACAGCAGATCTCCGCCCGTCCAGTACGCGAGATCCGAGAGGCTGCCACCGGGCCCGTCGGGCATGACCTCCGTGTTGTGGCTCGGAAGGTCGACACGCGAGACCACCGCCACGACATAGACCGGGACGTCGATCGCGCTCGCCAGGGCCGAGACCTGCTGAGGCGTGAGCTCGCTGCTCGTATCATTGCCGTCGCTGATGACGACGACCGCCCGGCGTGGCGCCGGCCGATCGGCGAGCCGTTTCGCGGTTTCCGCAACGGCGTCATACAGCGACGTCAGACCCCACGGATTCACGTGGCCGAGGCCCTGGTGAATCTCGCGGGTATCGCTCGTGAAGGGCACGTCCTCGCGCAAGGATTTGTGGAAGGTGAAGAGCGCGGCCTCGTCCGTCGCCGGTACCATCTGGCTCAGAAAGTGCTCGATGAACCAGATGCCCTTCTCGAGATTGAGGGCGAGACGCATGCTGCCGCTCGTGTCGAACAGAAACGCCACGCTGACGGGAGCATCGTCTTTGGCCCTGAACTCCACGATTGGACGGGGCCGGCCATGCTCCAGGACCTGAAAGTCGTCGCGCACCAGATTGCGGACAATACGATTTCGAGAGTCGCGCACCAATGCCGTAATCGGCACAAGCGCCACACCGCTACTGAACATTGGCTGTGCCGGATCCTGCGCGTGGATGGGGCCCGGCTGCGCCAGCAGCGGAAACAAGAGCGAAATCGTCAACAGCGCCAGTGGGGTTCGTGGGGTCATGGGTCCGAAGCTGAAGCTTATCTGCAAGACAGAGGCCAGCAGCGGGGACCTCGATCTCATCCTGCGTCATGCGCCCGGCATTCGCAACCCCCATTTCAGACCGATTCGCGACCAATGAGGCGGTTTGTCGGTTGATTCCGCGTGTCTCTCAAGCGGGCTGAACCCGGCATCGCAACGCCCGAACAGCTCGCTTGAAGGAGCTTTTTATGAAGTCTGCACGCTCGCGTGGCTTCCGCCTTCAGGCGGAAGATTCGGTGCGCACGTTGATCAGTCGTGACGCAGTGCCGCCATCGGATCCAGCCGCGACGCACGGCGCGCCGGTAGATACCCCGCCAACACCGACACACCGACCATCACGGCGATGGCCGCGGCACTCGTTGTTGCATCCCGGGGCGTCAATCCGAACAGCAGCGACTCGACGACGCGTCCAGACCCGAGCGCAGCGGCGATGCCGATCGCCACACCAATCGCGACCAGGATCAGGGACTCGCGCATCACCATTTGCAGCACGTTCTGCCGCTCGGCGCCGAGCGCCATGCGGATGCCGATCTCGGTTGTCCGCCGCGTGACGTTGTACGACATCAGACCGAAGAGGCCGATTGATGCGACGAGCAGCGCGAGACCACCAAAGAGCGCGTACGCCTTCGCAAACAGCCGTTCCTGCGCAAAGCGCCGCTCGATCTGGTCGGTCTGCGTCGACATGTCCGTGAGCGGCACGTTGTCGTCTACTTGCCGCACGGCTTCGCGCACCGGCCCCATCATCGTGGCCGGATCGGCAGCCGTCCTGATGATGAACGCCATCGCCCCAACCGGGCTCTGCACGTAAGGCACATACATCGTCGCCGGCGGCGGCTCGCGCAAGGCGTTGTACATGATGTCCTTCACCACCCCGACGATCTCGAACTGACTGCTGGTTTCCGGCGTGTTGCCGAACCGCTTGCCCAGGGCGTCTTCGGTCGGGAAGAACTTCCGTACGGCAGCCTCGTTGATGATCGCCACTTTCGGCGCAGGTCCGTTGTCGCGCTCCGTGAACGCGCGGCCGCGGACGATTGGAATCTCCATCGTCTCGAAGAAGTTCGGCGCGATCCGCACTCGGTTGATGCTGATCGTCGAGCGCAGGCGGGGATCGTCGCGATACTCGGGGCCATACGTCCGTCCCTGGACGACGAACTGGGTGCCGTTCACGAAGCCGGTCAGCATCGGTGGATTCGACAGCGTCACCGATCGCACGCCCGGCACTCCCAGCATTCGTTCGGTAACCTGCTGATAGAGCGCTTCGATGCGGGTTGGCTCGTAGCCGTTCAGTTGCGGGTTGACGCGAAACAGCACGAGATTGTCCGGATTGAATCCGACGTCCACGCGACGCAGGTTGTCCACCGTGCGGAGAAACAGACCGGCGCCGATCAACAAGACCAGCGAGATGGCGACTTGCACGACGAGCAATGACTTGCTCAGCAGCGTGCGCGAACCGATCACGCTGCGGCTCGTATCTTTCAGCGCCTCGCCTGCACTCGTGCTCGTGACGCGCAGGGCCGGCGCGATGCCGAACACGATACCGGTGGTGAGGGCGACGGCCATTGCGAACAGCAATACGCGCCAATCGAGAGGCGCGGTCGCCACCTGTGTCGGCAAGAGCTGTCGTCCCCAATAGGCGACCAGCACGCCAAACGCGCCGCCCGCGATCGCGAGCAGGATGCTTTCCGTGAGCAACTGCCGCACCAGGCGCAGCCGCGTGGCGCCGATTGATAGGCGCACCGCTATCTCCTTCTGTCGCGCGGCGGCGCGCGAGAGCAGCAGGTTGGCGATGTTCGCACACACGAGCAGGAGGATCAGCCCCACGACCGCACTGATGATCGAGACCGATCGCAACGTTGCAGCGTCGGTGTCGTACACGCCTTGCGCGGCGGAGGTCACCTCGAGCCGCGACACGTCGGTTCGGTTGCGGTTCTGCGAAGACTCGCGCTCAGCCGGCGGCAGCGCCGCGAGAAACGTGCTCATTCCCTGACGTGCCGCCTGCTCGAAGGTGCCGGCGAGGTTCCCCTGCACTTGTTGAATGGTCGCACCTGGTTTCAGCCGGCCAATCACCTGCAGCCAGTAGTGGGTCGGCCGCGCGAGGCGCGGCGGCGCCTCAGGCGGTCCGGCTGCCTGCGGGTTGAGCACGGGGTCGAGCGCGAGCGGGAATGTCAGGTCGGGCGCCTCGCTGATGACGCGCTGCACACCGGTGAACTCCGGCTGCAGGACGCCGACGATGGTGATCAGCGTGTTGTTTGCGCGGACCGTCTTGCCGACGATCGCGGGATCGTTGCCGAAGCGTCTCGTCCAGAATTGCGAGCTGATCGTCGCCACCGGCGGCGCGTTCGGCCGATCGTCGTCAGGAAGCATGGTGCGGCCGAGAATCGCCCTTACGCCAAGCAGTTGGTGATAGTTACCGGATGCGATGTATGCCGTCGAGATTTCGGCGTTGCCGTTGACGACAACGTTGACCGAGCTGAGCGGGGCGCCGGCGGCGAGATCGGTCAGCGTCTGGTTGGCGGTGCGCAGGTCCTGGTAGACCGCATTCGAGACGGTTGAACCGATGTTCTCAATCCCTGGCGGCCGCGTGATGTTCCCATACTCGCTGACATCGTTCGCCATGCGGTTGCGGCCGACATGCCGCAGCCGTACGAGCGTGTCTGGCTCTTCGACCGGTAGCTTGCGCAACAGCAGGCCGTTGGTGGCACTGAAGAGCGCGGTGTTGGCGCCGATGCCGAGGGCGAGCGAGAGCACCACCATGGCGCTCCATGCTTTCCCCTGGAGGATGACGCGGCCGGCGTAACGCAGGTCCTGCAGCATGCGATCCTTCGAAGGTGCGAGATGACCCGAGCGGTATTCTACGCGTCGGTTCGCGCGGACCCGCGATTCACGCAACTGCTATCACGCATCGGGCCGCGTCTCCGCGATGCGTGCGCGGGCGGATTATGCGGGGCTGCTGTAATCGCCCGGCACCTGCTACTGCTTCTTCTGCTCGGTCTGACCCCGTTCCTTCGCCCGCGCGCCCGACAGGATGTTCGACATCGCGTAATTTCCCTCGTGACACGCGTACTCGTGGATCATCTCGTCGATGCGGTTGAACGGCAGCTCGCCGCTGAACGGCGCCGTAAACGTCGACGGATCCTCCATCGTGAACTTGTAGACGATGGTGTCCGGACCCGTGCGCGTGAACCGCTCCGTCACCTTGAGCTTGTCGGACGAGCCGCGATACGGCCATAGGATCGACGCCTGCGCGAGTTGCGTCGGGTGAATGTTTGTCGTCTCGACGACGAGCGTATCGCCTTCCCAACGCCCGATCGAATCGCCAAACCACGGCCGGACCTGCGGCGGCACGTGTCCGGTCGCGCCGAGTTTGATGATGCGCACGTCGTGCACCATCTCGGTCATGATCAGCACGTGGTCCTTCGTCTGCACGATGGTGTAGTTGTTGTTGTAGAAGTAGTTCGGCAGCATCGGGGGGCCCGCGTTCGCCCCGAATGAGAGCAGGCAGCGGTCGGACAGCGGCCGCATTTCGGGATGGTCGAACTCGCCGAACTTCTTCGCGAGCGCGGCGCGTTCGGTGAGTCGCTTCTTGGCCTCGGCGGTCAGCGGGGGCAGCCGGCCGTCTGGCGGATCGACGATGATCGAGCTGCGCGCGACACCGTCGATGCGAATGACGTTGAGGCCGGAGTCGAGCCAGAAGCCGTTGTAGCCGCCGACCGCGCCGCCCGCCGCCTCGGCGATGCGCTCGATGAACGACGGCTCGCCTGGCGCCGTCAAGGCTCGCGCGTCGCCCCCTTTGACGGGCGGGGGGCGATTCGGATCGCTCGCCTTGTCGCGGAATTCCTCCACCAATTGCGCTCGCTTCTCGATCGCCGCCGCTTCCGCGTCGGTCAGCGTCGGACCTTGTTTTCCCATCCGCTCCAGTGGCGTCTGGGTTTCGTTACTCCAGTTCCCCTGAAAATCGGGCTTGCCGTCGGGCGTGCGCGGCACGACCCAAGATTTGCCCTTCGCGGGCGCCTTGGCGGGCGCTTGCGCGCCGAGCGACGTGAAGAGCAACGCCGAGAAGCTGAGCGCCAACGCGAGTGCGCCAGCGAACGTACGCCATGGATGAGCAGCCATGCTGGTGATGCTCGCACGGTTTGTGCGGCGTGTCTACGGACGTGAGATAGGCCTGTTCGACCGCTCGACGACGCCAAGGATCGCTGCGGCTGAGCGATCGATGTCCTCTTCGGTTGTCGACCAGTTACAGATTGAAATGCGTGCGGCACGCGTGCCCTGCCACACGGTCGAGCCCAGCCAACAGGTGCCGTCCGCCTGTACGCCCGCCACCACCTGTTGCGTGAACTCGTCCTCCGTGCACGGGTCGCCAGGCAGCGGCACGAACTGCACCAGCACCTGGTTCAGGTCGACTTCGTTCAGCACCCGCACCTGGGTGTGCCGTCGTAGTGTGTCGGCGATTCGCTCAGCGTGCCCGCACAAGCGTTCGACCAGTTCGCGGACACCGCGCCGGCCGAGCGTTCGCAACGCCGCGTAGACGGTGACACCGCGCGCGCGGCGCGACTCGTCTGGCGTGAACGCACGGGCATCGCGTTCGCCCGCGGTCATCTGGATGTAGTGCGCAGGCACCACCAGCGCGCCCTGGTGGGCCTCCGGATGGGCGGTGAAGACGAGACCGGAGTCGTAGGGGACATTGAGCCACTTGTGACCATCGGTGGCGATCGAATCCGCCTGTTCGACACCGGCAGCGAGATGGCGTCGCAACGGGCTCGCCGCCGCCCATAGCCCGAACGCAGCATCAACGTGGAGCCATGCTCCTCGACGCTGCGTCAGCGGAGCAATTTCAGCGAGCGGATCGGCGGCGCCGGTGTTGACGTTGCCAATCTGCGTACACACGATGCACGGTCCTGATCCCTGCTGCAAGACCTCCGCAAGATGGTCGGTTCGCATCCGCCCTTGTGCATCGGTCTTGACTCGATGAAGCCGCTCGGCTCCGAGACCGAGCATGCGCAGCGCGGTGATGACCGTGCGATGTGATTCCTCGCTGACGAGGACGTCGATGGGAGGAGCGCCGAACAAGCCGTCGCGCTCGACGTCCCAACCGACTTTTCGCAGGACGTGATGTCGAGCGGCCAGCAACGACGTGAAGTTCGCCATCTGTGCGCCGGTGACGAAGCCGACACTCCACGTCGACGGCAGTCCAAAAATCTCCTTCAGCCAATCCGCAGCGATTTCCTCGACGACCGCCGCGACCGGAGACATCACGTACACCTGCGCGTTCTGGTCCCAGGCCGACACCAGCCAGTCGGCAGCTGTTGCGACGGGCAGGCTGCCACCCGTCACGAACCCGAAGTAGCGAGGACCCTGCGACGCCGTCGTGCCGTTCTGGCCCGCGCGCGCGAGATCATCGAGAACCTGGCCACCGTCCTCACCGTCTTCTGACAACGGACGACGAAGGACATTTCGGAGGTCGTCTCCCGAGGCCAGCGCGCCAACGTGGCGTTCGTGAATCGTTTCCAGGTACTGCTGCGCGTGGCGCGCAGCACGCTCGAGCAGTGGGGAGCGGTCGTCGGAGTCCATTACCAGGTGTCCCGCAGCTCCCGCTTGATTGCCGCGATGCGCTTTTCGTCACGTTTGTAGAACGTCCACTGCTTCATACGTTTCGCCCGCAGCAGACCGGCCTGCACCAGGATGCGGAGATGCTCACTGGCCGTGGGCTGCCCGACCCCCAGCTTGTGCGCGATGAAGAGGCCGCAGACACCATCGTCTACGAGATCTCCGTCAACTTGCGGCGGGAAGTGCTCGCGCGGGTCCTTGAGCCAGCGCAGAATCGCCAGCCGGTTGTCGTTGGCCAGTGCCTTGAGAACGTGGGTGGGCGAACCGGGTGTGGCCAGGTTGTCCTCAGGCGGTAGCTGAGAGGGCCTGGGCTAGCTCAAGGGCCTTCGTGTTCTTCGTGCCTTCGTGGCGCAATTGGTCCCTCATCCCTGTGCCCTATGCCCTATGCCTGTAGTTTGCCAATTTGCCATATGGCGAAGTATCAGTCAAACTGCGAGGGCTGAAGGTACGCGGAGGCCGAGCCGTGGATGTACGCATCACCCGATCAGATATTGCCGACGTTCACCGGCTCATTGCGCCGCACATACGAGTCACGCCGATCCTCCAGGTGCCGGGATCGGAGTTCGGTCTCTCGACGGTTCCGCTGACGCTGAAGCTCGAACAGTTGCAGTGCGCCGGGTCGTTCAAGGCCCGGGGGGCCTTCGCGAACCTGCTGCTGCGGCCGGTCACCTCGGCCGGCGTCGTCGCGGCATCTGGCGGCAATCACGGCGTGGCCGTTGCTTACGCGGCCAGGCAGGTTGGATGCCCGGCGCGGATCTTTGTTCCCACCATTTCCGCGCCGGCAAAGATCGATCGCATTCGCTCATACGGGGCCGAGCTCTGTATCGCCGGCAGCACATACGACGATGCACTGGCAAACAGCGAAGCGTGGGCGGCGGAATCCGGTGCCCTGAAGGTGCATGCCTTCAACCAGCGCGAGACGCTGCTCGGGCAGGGGACCGTCGCGCTGGAACTCGCAGGTCAAGCGGGCGACATCGACACCGTGCTGGTCGCGGTCGGCGGCGGCGGGTTGATCGGTGGGATTGCGGCCTGCTACCGCCGCGCGGTGCGCGTCATCGGCGTCGAGCCGCGGACCGCGCCAACCATGACGATGGCGCTCGAAACAGGGCATCCAGTGGAAGCGCCGATCGGGGGGATCGCGGCCGATTCGCTCGCGCCGAAACGAGTCGGCGAGCTGACGTTTTCGATTGCTCGAGACTTCGTCGACCGCATCATCCTCGTCGAGGACGAAGCGATTGCGCGCGCGCAACGAATGTTGTGGGAGGTGACGCGAATCGTGGCGGAGCCGGGCGGGGCGGCGGCGTTCGCGGCGTTGACATCGGGAGCCTATCAGCCGGCCGCCGATGAACGTGTCGCCGTCATCATCTGCGGCGGGAATACGGATGTCGTGAAGTTTCCCGAGATCGGCGCCTGACGTGGGTTAAAGTTGCTCCAACCTGACAAGGAGCTTCCCCAATGACGATCGCGCAGCTCGATCGGCGGCGTTTCCTGCAAGGGCTTACGGCTGCCGGCCTGGCAGCGTTCACGACGCCGGGTGCATACGCCCAGCAGCTTATCGAGACCGGCACCACGACCGAGGGGCCGTTCTATCCCGACAAGCTGCCGCTCGACACCGACAACGACTTGATCGTGATCAACGATTCGATCACGCCGGGCGTTGGCGAGATCACGCACCTCACAGGTCGCGTGCTCACGAAGTCGGGACAGGCGGTGCGCAACGCGTTCGTCGAGATCTGGCAGGTCGATCAAACGGGATCGTACGTGCACACGGGCGGACGGCAGCCCTCCGGCTTCGATCGAAACTTCCAGGGCTACGGCCGCTTCCTGAGCGACTCGAAAGGCCAGTACCTACTTCCGCACCATCAAGCCGATCGACTACACGCTGATCGGGATCTTCCGCACGGCGCACATTCACGTGGCCGTGAGTCAGAACGGGCGGCGGGTGTTCACGTCGCAGCTCATGGTGAACGGGCACCCGGCCAACGCGCGCGACGGCATCATTCGCAACCTCGATCCTCGTGCACTGAAGACGTTGCTAGTGGACTTCACGCCGCTGCCAGGCTCCAAGCTCGGCGAACTCACCGCGAACTTCGACATCGTCCTCGGAGCCACGGCGAACGAGCTCGAGATTGGACCGCTCCGTGGCGTCGCGCCATCGTCTCGGCGGCCAACTGGCGGCTAACGCAAGTAACAGAGTTCCAGGGTTCCACAGTTCCAAAGTTCCAAGGTTCTAAGGTTCCAAGGTTCGACCTGGAACTTTGGAACTCGTGGAACCCTGGAACCTTGGAACCCTGGAACCTTCCTTGAGGAGACCCCCGATGATCCTGACTAAGTCCGAGCTCATAGGTTCGCTGCAGAACGAAGTTCGCATCCTGTCTCACCTTGCTGGCAAGGTCGATCGCGCTGCTGTCGATTACCGCCCGACGCCGAAGCAGCGCAGCACGCTCGAACTGCTGCACTACATGTCGATCATGGGGCCGCAGCTGATCGAAGCGGTCAAGCGCGGCGGCTTCGATGTCGCGACGTGGACCGCGGCGCAGCAAGAGGCGAACGCCCGCAATTTCGACCAGACGGTCGCGGCCATCGAGAAGCAGCGCGAGCTGTACCCCGTGCTCCTCGCTGATTTCACGGACGCCGACTTCCGCCGCGAGATCGAGATGTTCGGCCAGAAGTCCACCGTCGGGGCGTTCATCGTCAATTCCGTGCTCGGCGGATACGCCGCCTACCGCACGCAGCTCTTTTGCTATTTGAAAGCATGCGGTCGCGAGGAGCTCAGCACGATGAACCTGTGGGCGGGAATGGACGCGCCCGCGCCGGCGAACGCATAGCGCTGAGGTTATCGCACCAGCTCGCGGATCGCTTCGCGGACGGCCGTGCGCGCACGATTCAGCTCGCGGGCCAGTTGCGCCTTCAAAAATCGTTGCTCCGGACCGGAGAGCTTGGAAAGGCCCTCAACCCGGTGCAGACCGGGCAGCGTGAAGCGTTTGGTCGCCCGAAGAATCGGCGACCACTCCGCGGGATCGTGATGAAAACGGCCGCCGCGCGTATACATGATGGGATTGAGAATGCGGCCGAGGCGTATCGCCGCGTGATTCCAGCCGTCGGCGTCATGGGCTGACGCGCCGTCTGGCCGCGCTGATTCGAATCGCTCCAGCGCGTCCGCCAACCGGCGCGTGTCCGCGAGCAGTGGCTGGAAATCCACGTCCTCGGCGACGCCTTGGAATCCAACCAGTGCATCCTGAAGCTCCCTCACCGTCGCACGGTAATCGAGTGGCAGCACCACTCCGGTGGCAAGACCCCACACCGCTTCGAGGCCAACCTTCACGTCTTGCGTCAGGATCGAGATGTCGGCCTTGTCGAGCGTGTCATGCTCGGTATGCCACCACCACGCGTTGGCCGATCCGCCGGTCCAAGGACGCCGATCCGGATGGCCCTCGGGGAGGAACGGATAGGCGGAAAACGAGGGCATGCCACTCGCCAGAAACGATTGATCCGCCGCGCGCATTGGCCGGAATACTGGTGCCTCGCGCTGCCCGGTGACCCGTGCGATGACCGACCGGCAGTAGTGCTCGAGCTCCGCGCATGTGTGCCGGCAGTAATACACGGTGGCGCCCTTCACGCCTGGCGAGTCGACGTTGTAGTAGGCCAGACCGTTCTCCGCGAGGTCGGTGAAGAACGTGTCGGCGTACCAGGTGGATCCGCTGTAGCGGCCGTGCGAGTGTCCGGGCCACCAGCACAGTCGCACCGACCGATCGAGGCTGGCGCGTCCCTTCCACAGGAGCTTTGCCATCTCGAGTACGCACGCGTCGCCGGTGGCGTTGTCGGTGATTCCCTCGTGCCAGGCGCAGTAGTGCGCGCCGACGAGCACGAAGCGATCGGGCTCACGCGACCCGGGAATTCGCACCTCGGGCAGCTTCGAGCGATACCAGCCGGTCTCGACACGGGCCGTCAACGTCACCTGCACGGGGCCGGCACGCCGCATCTCTTTCAGGGCAGCGCCCGATTCGACGTCGACCGATACCGCGGCCACCGTCGGGAGACGGCTCATCTGGTCGTACTCCGGCGTCCCCCAGATCGTCGTCCCGATCATGTTGTGGATGACGCGATCCTCGTTGGCGAACACGATGCCCGCGCACCCGGCCTGACTGGCCTGCAGGATGGTGACCGGTGTCGCAAGGCCGTCCACCAGCGCGACCTTGCCGCGCGCCGGATCGAATCCCGATCCCGCAATGAGCACCAGTTCGCCGTGCAGCCCCGCGTCGGGTGTCGATTGCGCGAACGAATGCGTGACCGCCCGGAGCTCGCGCGTGGCTGGTTCCGTCACCCGCAGCGAGGCCCCGCGCGGATAGCTGAGAAACGCGTCGAACTCGTGCATGACGACGGGCACTCCCGCCGACTCGAGTTCAGTGGCCAGATACGCGGCCGCTCGGTCCTCGCCGTCGCCGCCGGTATCGCGCGGCACGGTCGAGAACCATTGGAGATGTCGATGCAATGCCTCGGCATCGACGGTGTCCTGCAACCTGGAGAGTGGAGTGAGATCGCTCATCGCGTGAAACCTTGACTCAAGGGCCGCATCATTCGGCGCTCACGGTCTTTTCCAGTGCGCGCGCCCCGCCGGTCGCCAGCGAACCGACGATGATGGCGGCGAGGGTGACCGGGGCGGCAATCCAGAACGGATCGATCGCGTGCGGGTCGCCGAAGTTCTGCCAGCCGAGCACCGCCAGCGTGCCGACGATGATCGCGGCCGCTGCGCCAGTGGCATTTGCGCCGCGCCAGTAGAGCCCCATGAGCACGGCGATCGCCACCGGCGTGCGGATCATAAAACCGAGGCGGATGTATTCGACGATGTGCGGTGCATTGAGCGCCAGCAACAGGGCAGCCAGACCCAGAACCGCGCACGAGACTTGAGAGAGCCGCAGGTAGAAGCGGTCGGACCGGTTGGGCAAGTAACGCTTGCCGACGTCGTTCACGACCAGGGCGGTGGCGGCATTGACACTGCTCTCGCCGCTCGTCACGACCGCCGCCAGTATCGCGCTCATCATCAGGGCCCGCAAGCCGACGGGCATTGCGGCCATCATCGAACGCGCGAACGCTTCTTCGGGATTGGCGAGGTCCGGCATCTGCTGCATCGCCGCGATTCCGATCAGCATCGTGAGAAAGCCGAACGGCGCCGCCATCAATCCACCGAGGATGAAGCCGCGGCGCGAAGCCTCGACGGACTTCGATGCGCGGATGCGCTGATACCACTCCTGGCTGCCGAATCGCGCCATGATCACGGTGACCAGCCAGGCGGCAATCGTGGCAGGATTCCAGGTACCCGTCGCGCCGCTCCACCACGAGGCATGCGTGTCAGGCACACCGCCTATGACATGCGCGAGGCCACCGGCGGCGCTGATGAAGATTGGCACGCCGATGAGGAACCCGCCCAGCATCAGCAGCCATTGATAGACGTCGCCGTAGGTGACCGAGGGCATGCCGCCGAGCGCTGAGTAGAGAATCAACGCGCCGCCAACCGTCAGAAACGCGGTGGTGTAGTCGAGACCGACGAGCGATGTCACGACCGTGGCGCCGCCGACGATCTGGGCCGGCAGGATGGCGAACGTGGCCAGCGCCAACGCGACCGCAGAGATCGGCCGCAGCCACGGCCGGTAGCGCGACTCGAGATACTCCGCGAGCGTCGTCTCTTTGAGCGGGTGGATCTTGTGGACGGCGATGTATGCGAACGGGATGAAGGCCAGCGCCTGCAGCGTGACGTACCACCCCGCCGAGATGCCGTCGCGGTACGCCATCGCCACCGACCCCATGGTGTTGCCCGCGCCGATGTTGGTGGCCGCCACCGCGCAGCCGACGATGAAAACGCCCCAGGTGCGGCCGCCGTCGTAGTAATCGGAGTAGCGCTCGACCCGGAAATAGAAATAGAGGCCGAAGGCGACCATCGCCGTGGCGTAGGCGATGAGGACGGCAACGTCCAGCGGGTGGGCAGTCACGGCCGGCGCCAGCATATCGGAACAGCTCAACTAAGATAAGCGGCCGTTCTTCTTATCTCGGTGCCGCCTCAACGTGGTAATATCACGGTATTACCATGCCAACAATCACGGTCAAGCTCGATAAGAAGCGCGCCGACCGGCTCGCGCGTTGGGCGCGCCGCCGCAAGATCCCGAAATCAGACGTGATCCGAGCCTTGATCGACCGGGCCGGCCCGATCGAAACGGGCGACGACCTCATCGAGTGGGTCAATGCTGCGGCAGGCAAAGGTTTGGGGCTGTCCCAGAAGAAGCCATGAGCAGGCCGGCGCTGCTCGACAGCTCCTTTCTGATCGATCTCGAACGGGAAACCGCGGCTGGCCAAATCGGGCCCGCGCGCACGTTTCTGCCGTCACTGCGCGGACGGCCGCTCGTGGTCTCGATTGTCAGTGTCGAGGAACTTCTGGAGGGGGCCGCTGATGAAGCCATTGCGTTGGCATCGTTGCAACGGTTCGCGATTCAAGGGCTGCATCTCGTCCAGGCGCAACGATGTGCTCGATTGCAACGCCGGGCATCACGGCGATTGGGTGAGAACGATGCCTGGCTCGTTTCCACCGCGGACGCACTCAACGCTGATGTCGTTGGCGCAGACCGGACCGCGTTCGTGCGACTTGGAACGCGGTATCTTCGTTTCCGGTAGCCCGCTGCCTCGCCAGCTCAATAGCCCGCAGCGCATGGGCGGACCTGTCCCGCCGAAGCGTCTGCGCAAAGGCGGATGCGCGCCTCGACGCGGTCGATGACGGCGTCCGGCGTCGAGGTGCCGGCCGTCAGTCCCACGACCTTCGCGGCATCGAACCATTCGGGACGGACGTCGGCGTCGGTCTGCACGTGATGCACGCGGGCGCAGTAGCGCGCACAGGTCTTGACCAGCTCACGCGTGTTGTTGCTCGACCGCCCGCCGACGACGATTACGACGTCGGCCTGGCGTGCCATCTCGACCGCCGCGGACTGCCGGTCCTTGGTGGGCTTGCAGACCGTGTCGAGGAAGCTTCACGTCCGATTGCGGAAATCGCCGTCGGATCAGGTCGACCAGGTGCCGGACCTTCTCTACCGTCTGCGTCGTCTGGGCCGCCACGCCGAGGCGTGGATGCTCCTCGAGCGCGAGGACGTCATCGTCTTCGAGCACGACGTCGAAGCGATCGAGATCGCCGGTGAGGCCGCGCACCTCCACATGGTCGCGTTGCCCGACGATGACGACGTGGTAGCCGTCGCGCGCGAGGGCCGCGACGGCGCGGTGCGCGACGTGGACGAGCGGGCACGTAGCCTCGACCACCGTCAGCCCCACGGCGCGGGTCCGCGCGAGGGTCCGCTCGGATGTGCCGTGAGCCGTTACCATCAGGGTCGGCGTCTTGACGTCTGCGACGTCCTGGGCGACCGCGATGCCCTTCGCCTCGAGGGCGCTCAGGACGGTGGGGTTGTGGACGAGGTCGCCGAGGATCGTGAGGGGGCCGGCGTCGGCGTGCTCGAGCGCGAGCGCGATGGCATCGCGAACGCCGAAACACATGCCGAGGTGGGCCGCCCGGAGGATTCGCATGCCTGACGATTCAAAGTATACGGCAGAGAACTTTGTGTTGTAAAGTTAATGCCTCGAGGAAGGCTGATGCGCCAAATTCAGAAGATGTTGGATGCGCTCCATTCGATCAGACGCGACCTGGCTCATGCCGCACGGTCGCTCGCCAAGGACCGGGGTTTCACGCTGGTCTGCGTCATCTCGCTCGGGATCGGCATGGGAGGGTTGGTCGCGCTCGCGACCTTCACTCGCGCTGATCGCGGCGCCGGCGCGCGTCATCAACACCAACGGGCTCGCCGAGCTCCTGGTGCTCCCGCTCGGTCCGCTCCGCGCCAAAGCCGGCGAGTGGGCGCTCGAACAGTGGTCCTATCGCGGACTATCAGGCGTTGCGGGACGCCGACATCGGGATGGCCATCACGGGGTGGACCATGGAGTCCAGCCAATTCGGCGCGCCGGATCCGGACGACGGCGGCGTCCCCTCGGGTCTCGACGCTGTACGTCTCGGCCAACTACTTCCGCACGTTTGGCGTGTCGCTCGCGCGCGGACCGGGATTCGATCCCGCGATCGACGACGCGCCATTGGCCGAGCCGCGCGTCGTCTTGAGCCATGACTTCTGGCAGCGCCGGATGGCATCCGATCCCGACATCGTCGGGAAATCCGTTGATCGTCGATGGCGTCCCGCATACGGTGGTCGGGATCGCGCCGGATGACTTCCGTGGCCACTTCCACTTCTTTCAGGCGCCGAGTTCCCTGCTGTTCGTTCCCCTGGAGCGGCATCCCGCGTCTGCGGGCGAATCCGAATCTTCGCGACGACCGGACCGTGGACTGGGTGCGGATCCACGGCCGGCTCGACCCGGGCATGGACATCACGCAGGCGAATGCGCTGGTTTCGGCGACGGTATCCGGTTTGGCGCAGCGCTATCCGCGCATCGAACGAATTCAAGGCGGCCACCGTCGAGCCGTACTCGTCGATGGGTGCGGCCGGCCGTCCCGAGAGCCGACGCGTGATCAGCGTCCTGCTGAGCCTGGCGGGAGCGGTGCTCCTGATCGTGTGCCTGAACATCTCCGGCATGATGCTGGTCCGCGGCGCCAGCCGTGAGCGCGAGCTGTCGATCCGCGCGGCGCTCGGCGCAGACCGGCGACGTCTCATCCAGCATCTGTTCTTCGAAGCGGTCTTGCTGGCGTTTGCCAGTGGCGCGCTCAGCGCGTTCGTGCTGTTCGGTATTCCTGCCATCGGTGGATGGTATCTGGGCGTGCCGGTTCCTCAAGAGATCGATCTCGACGCGGTCGGTATCGCGATCTCGTCTGGACTGTGCCTGCTGGTGAGCGTGCTCTTCGGGTTGTTGCCGGCCGTTCGCTTCAGCCGTCCCAATCTGATTCACGCGATGAAGGAGGATGCCGGCGGCGGCGGACGCCAAACGCATTCGCGTGCATCGCGTGGCGGCGATGGTGCAAATCGGCATCGCCGTACCGTTTCTCGTGATCAGCGGCGTGATGCTCGACCGGGTGCGGACGGCCGAGTTTGGCTTTCCAACCGATGGACTGGCGGCCGCGCGCCTGCCGATTGCAGGCAACCCGAGAGAAGGGGTGGCCTCCACGCCAGTCGGAACGGAGCGAGAGGCCGGCTTCGCCATCCGGAGGGTTCGCGACAACCTCCAACAGGCCAGCGGCGTGCGCTCTGTTGCTCTGGCCGAGGGCATGCCGATCGACTTCGACTACCGGACCTTTCGAGTCGCCAGCACGAAAGACGCGAAGTTTGTCACGGCGCACGTCACGCGCGTCGGCGAAAATTTTCTCGAGACCATCGGCGCGCCGCTGCTTCGAGGCCGAACGATCACGGCCGAAGACCGCGTCATGGCGGCGACGGTCGCGGTGATTTCCGAACCGCTCGCCGAGCAACTGTTTCCGGCCACGGAGCCGATTGGCGAACGGGTGAAGGTCACGCTCGAAGAGAGCCGCGAGCAGGAGTTCACGATTGTGGGCGTGAGTGCCGACTTCGCCACGTCGCAACTGACCACCGAGCGGCCGCAGATCCTGCTGCCGCTGCCAGAGCTGCTGCCGCGGACAGTGCATCTCATCGCGCGCGGCGCGCCGGGCGACGAACCGAAGTTGAAGGCCGCCCTCGAGACTGCGCTCCGCGAGTTGGGCGTCGAGGCGTTGCCCGGTGTGGCGTTCCCCGGCATCGTCACCGGACAAGACCTCGTCGACAAGAGCCTGGGCGATTTGATTTCGGAGTCCATCGCCGTGGGATTCGCCGGCGGTGTTGTGCTGATTCTGGCGGCGCTCGGCATCGTCGGCGTCGTCGGGTTCATGGTGGCCACGCGAACACGCGAAATCGCCGTTCGGATGGCGCTGGGGTCCACGCGTCTAGGCGTGTTCGGCCTGATGCTGTCGGACATCGTGAAGCTGGTGATCCCCGGCGTCGCCGGCGGCCTCCTCCTTGCGGCGGTTCTGATTCGCACCATGGAAGACGTGATGGGCACGCCGCTCACCGTCGGCCCGACTCCGCTCGGCGTCATGGAGCCGCTGATCTATGCGCGGCGCGTCCGCGATCGCCGTCTCCGTCGCACTGCTGGCCGGTCTGCCGGCCGCCCGCCGCGCGACCGCCGTCCAGCCGATGGTGGCGATACGGTCCGAGTAAGCAACGAATGTCGAGAGTGGATGATTCGGAGTTTCAGATCGGAAGTCCGAAGGCGGAGAATCCTGCGGATGGATGACTGGCGAGCGCACACGGTCCATTAACGGTGTGAAGGCGGCGAAGGTTGATCAGCGGAAGGGCGAGGCGGTGATCACATACGACGCGTCAAAGACAACGCCCGATTAATCGCCCGCACCATCACAAAGAGAACCGGCTTCGAGTCTGAAGTCGTCGCGCGTAAATGACGTCCACGCGGCTTGCTTCACCGACGTCGGCACGACTCACCTGTCTGCAATGCAGCAGATAGAGTACCGAAGTCATTCCCACCGATCAGTGCCTCTTTTTTACGAATGCCCGCATTGCAAGGTTTGCTGCAACCAAACCCCGGCGACTGCGACCGGGTTCGGACCTGGGCTACAATCCATATTCGTAACCGCGAATATGGTTGAGCGACCGACCGAGATCTTTCGTGCGATGGCGGACCCCACACGTTTGCGTATCCTGCACATCCTGCGAAAAGGGGAACTCTGTGTTGGCGATCTCGTGACGGTTCTTGGTATTCCGCAGCCGTCAG
>CAWJEM010000016.1:0-535004 GCA_963841905.1 uncultured Acidobacteriota bacterium | reverse complement strand
CCCATTTCCAGCGCTTCGATCGCCAGCCCCGCGTCGAGCCCGGCGGGTCAGGACGTGGACGATGTCGGGGCGCGTGTTGCGCATTTCGGAAAGGTTGGCGAACACGCCGGGGATGGCAAAGCGTTCGGCCAAGGCGCGCGCCCGTTCGACCGACGTGTCGGCGATCCCGACGATCCTACGTGAGGAAGCGTTTGCAAGGCGCGGATGTGATAGGCGCTGACGTAGCCGGCGCCGACCAGTGCGACACGCAGCTCCTGCGATGTGCTCATGGCGTTGATCTGCCCCTTCTGCCAGTCCTGTGCTCGAGGATCTGACGACCTCGTTGATTCGTGCGTCCCAGGTCATCGCGGACGGTCGCCTCAATCCGGCGGGCGCGATCCGCGTCGGTGTCGTTGGCCAGCGCTCTTCGATGGCTGATGAACTGCTCGGGCCCTCGCGCCAGCCGCACCAGTCCGGCAAACGCTCGATCTCCGGCGCGGGGACCGCCACAATGGGTTTTGCCGGTCGCCAGGTATTCACGCAGCTTCAGCGGAGCAGAGTTCACGACCTGGCGGGTCAGACGGTACGGAATGATCGCCACGTCGAACGCCTTCGCCCAGTCCGGCAGCGTGCGATACGGCTGCGGCCCGGCGAACACGACGTTGGGCAGTGCCTTCAACCGTCCCGCATCGACGGCGAGCCGGCCGATCATCAGGAACGTCCATCGCGGGCGGCGTTCGGCGATGTCGGCAATCAGGTCGAGGTCGATCCACTCCTCGATCAATCCGTAGAATCCGATGACCGGCCGCGGCAAGATCGCGGCGCCTGGTGCGATCGCCAGCCGCCGATCCGATGCCTGTCCGGAAGAGCGCGACGTCCACGCCGTGCGGCGCGAGCACGGTCGAGGGCTTGACTCGCCGCTTTGCCTGAGCATCCGCGAAGAAGCGACAAACACCTGATCGGCCCGGCTCGTGAGGTGCGCGTCCATCTCAGCGACAGCGCGCGCATCGACGTCCGGCAATGCCGCGTAGTCGTCGATGCAGTAGTAGACGACTGCGGTCTCGCCGAAGGCGTTCGCCAGATAGCCGGGATGCGGCACGGCGAACCAGGACACCGTTCTGCGAATCCGAAGTGTTTCAACGCCCGCCGGACGAGGAGTTTGCCCAGCGCGATGTTGGCTCGCCGAACCAGCGGCAGGCGCCGGAAGGGGATCTGCGGCACGCTCATCTGCCACAGTCGATCCCCGACGGCTTGCGGCAGCCGCGCCGCCCGACAGCAGCTTGCGACAGAGCTTCCGCAGATCGCGACCGTTCGCCTTCGGCGGCCGAAGTCCCGGCGAGTCGACATACAGAACACGCGTGCGTGCGGCGAGGCCTTCCGCGATGTGATGACTGCTGGTCCGGTTCTCGGCGGACCAGTCGTTGCCGAAGTAGATGACGCCGAACTGGCCGAGCGAGACCGATCGTCGGCGTGGCGGGCCGCGGCGACCGCCGAGAGGCGGCGAGTGGCGAGCGGCTACGCGACATGCAGCTTCACCATCGTGTAGACGACGCCGATGCTGCCAAGCTCGCAGGCCAGCACCAGCATCCCGAGCTCGGGAAGCGCCGGCAGCGAAATCGACCTGTCCGCGCCGCGCACGATCGCCGCCAGCGCCGCCGAGAGGCCGAGATCAGATACAGCGTCGGCACGAATGTGCGCGACAGGAAGAATGCCGCGGTCATGAAACCGATCAGGGCCAACTGCAGCCCCCCGGCCCATTGCCTGGCCATAAATCGAACGGCTCGTCGCCAGGCAGGCTTCTTCATCCGTTGCAGCTCGAGCAGGTGACGACGAACAGGCCGACCCAGAAGAAGCACCCGAGCAGGCCTGTTTCCGCGAAGCACAGCACGAGCGAATTGTGTGCGGTGAGCGTGTGGTGATCGAGAAACTGACCGTAGCCGACGCCGAGAATCGGCTGCGCCTTGAGCATCTCGAGGCCTTCCGTCCAGGCCACGAGCCGTTCCGATGCCGATTCATCCAGCTCGATGGAGAGCGAACGCCCGCCGAAATCGAGCGCCATCGCGCCGGCGCCGAGCGCGACCGAGAAGGACGAGCGCCGGGGCGCGGCCGATGCGGACGGCGGCGAACCTCCACAGCACCACGACGAGCGCGACAGCACCGCCGCGCGAGCGCGTCAGGTAAATGCCGTACACCAGAGCGGCAGCCGCCGCCGCGAGCAGCAGATTGCGAGCTGCAGCGTTGGCTTCCATGCGCCGCCGATCAGTCCGAGCGCGACGACCATGCCCACTGCCAGATCGTTCGGGTCGTTCATGGGCCCGAGCGCCTGTATCCGCGCCCGCTCGCGCGGCTCATCGTCGTCGGCGGGCGCAGACGACCGGATCGGGTCCGCGTCGACGTCGGTTCCTCGTCCGATGCCGGCCCGGCGTCATCGCTGCCGTGGTCCGATCCATCAGAAACAGGTGGCTGTTGTAGCCGAAATGGTAGGCGGCCGCTCCCTGGAGCATCAGGATCATCGTCAGGACGACGACGCAGCCGGCGGCGATGCGCAGCCGGACGAACGACGTGACGCTGCAGATCGCGAGGACGAGAATCGTCAGGGACGGGCCGAATCGCTGAATCGCCAGGATCGGGGCGCCCAGCCAGCGCTCGGCGACCATGAGCGACAGCGCCCATCACGCCCGCAAGATGATCAGCGTCCAGAGCTGCAGGTTCGCGACCGGTCCGGCCCTTCTGACGAGAACGAGGCGGCCGCGACGGCCAGCCCCGCCGATCCCCACCCAGTACGTGATGCGGTACGGCGCCAGTGCCGGGACGATCTCGCCCGGATGGATGTACGAGAGAACGACGTAGAGGAAACAGCGCGAAGGCCATGTCTTCGCTGCCGCGCCCCGCGCAGACAGGCGCGGTAAGCGGAGGTAATCCCTGGCCATCCGATCGGGTGTGAAATGCGCGCGATAACAACGCGACGCGCGTTCGCCAAGCGCCGCGAGCTCGTGGCGGCGGTTTGCGAACTCGACTATCGCGCGCGCGAGGCGATCGACGCTGCGAACCGGGACTGTCGTGCCGGCGCCCGACAGCGCGACCAGCTCCGGCAGCGCGCCGACCTCGGTCACGATCGCGGGGAGACCGGCGGCCATCGCTTCGAGCATCGAGATCGGCAGCCCCTCGCTCGTCGACGACAGCACGAACACATCGGCGGCGTGCAGCCAGTTGCCCACGTCGCGTCGCTCGCCGCAGAACCGCACGGCGGAGTCGAGGTCCAGCTCCGCGCACAGCTGCCGCAGCGCCGGGCCCTCGCTCGCCGCCGCCAACGATCCACAAGCCGAGATCGGGCACTGCCGCGCGCGCCACGGCCACCGCGCGGAGCAGCGTGGCGAAATCTTTCGGCGCGGACGAGCCGGCCCACGCTGACGAGCGTGAACCCGGCTTGGCGGCCCTCGTCGCTCGGCACGGCAGCGCGGGGGATCGGCACCGTTGCGAATCGTCACGACCTTGTGCGCGACGGGCCCCGCGCCGGCCGTCATGTTGCGCCGCGCGGCATCGCAGACCGCGACCACGCGATCGCAGAAAACCGCCGCCGTGATCCAGAACTTCAGTTCGGGCCGGAGCCGGAACGGCACCGGCCCCATACCATGCCGCGTGCTGACGATCGCGCGCGCACCCGTCAATCGCGCGCGCCGCGGCCGCGCGAACGGTGGCGGTCTTGTTGTGACAGTGGACGATGTCCGGGCGGGATCGCCGGAAAGCCCGAAACAGCTTCCAGGCCGATCGCCGCCGCGCTCGCCGGGGGCGTGCATGTGCACCGGCACGCCTTCCTGCTCGAGCTCGGCGGCGAGAGGCCCCGCCGTCGTGAGGCAGTGCACTTCGACGCGGTGGCCTGCGGCTGCGTGCAATCGGCACAGCGCAGTGACCACCGCCTCCGCGCCGCCGACCTCGAGGCTGTCGATCACATGGGCGATGACCATGACGCGTCCTCAGGCGCCCATCCCGACGGTGATTCTGCCGCTTGCCGGAGCCCAATGGCGGTATGTGCGTGACGGGTTGGATCTCGCAGACCGTGCCCGGACCGAAGACCTTTCCGATTTCGCGGCGGAGCAGCCTCGCTCTGCGCTCGGACAGCGGACGCGCCAGTACGGCGGACATGACGAGGCGATCGATGCTCTTCTGCTCCACGCGGTACTGCGCGAGCTCCGGGACGTCCTTCAGCAGATGCGGAAAGAACTCGCCCGGAACGGTCCGGCCGTCCGCCGTGCGCAGGGCGTCGAGGACGCGGCCCTCGATCGCTTCAGCCGCGGAAGGCCGCGGCCGCACGGGCACGACGTGTCGCGCCACACGGCCCAGGTCGCCGGTCTCGTATCGAACGAACGGCATTCCGTAGTTGTGAAGATCGGTGATCAGAATCTCCGACGGTCGCGTCGGCATTGTGATCGCGCGTTTCGACGACCAGGTTCTCCGCATGAATGTGCAGACCGTTGCCGCTACTCGCATTCCGCGGCGATCGACATGAACTCACGGGATCCGTAGGTGTTGAAGAGCGGCACGCCGAATGCCTGCTCGATCCGCGCGACGCGCGTCGTCATAGAGCGGTTCGGCTGCAGCGATCGCGCACCTGACGCCGGGAATCGCCCGCTTCGTGCGCCGCAGGTATTGCGGCGAACGCCTCCAGGCTCGAGACGTAACCGACGACGAGCACGGGACGAAACGTCAGCGCACGCGAGTACACGTCATGCCAGAGTTCATCGCTTTGGGAGAACGTGTTGACGATCAGCTGACGCTGAACGGCTCTCGTATGCGCGCGTCTTGAACGCCTGTCGCCACGGGCACGGCTCCGATCGGCGCGCCCCACAGGTAGAGCGCCCGCTCCCGAGGCGCCAGCCGGCCCACGAGTACGCCCGGTCCTTCGCAGCCGTGCGCCAGTCGTAGCTCTCGTAGGTCCGGAAAAAGCGGGTGGGCACGCCGGTCGATCCACCCGTCGCGTGCGGGAGCAGCCGGCCCTTGTACGCCGTCGAGCACAGATCGCGTCCGTGCGCGTTGACTTCGGCTCGCGTCAGCGGCGGCAGCCGGCGGAAGTCGTCCCAGCCCCTCAGATCCTCGAGGCCGATTCCGGCGGCGCGATATTTCTGCTCTCAGATACGGAACGGACGCGAACACATGGGCGAGCAGTTTCTTCAGCTCGCGTCCACTGGAACTCGCGAACGCGCTCGCGCACTCCACCATTGGCTGTGTTCCAGAAAGGTCCGCCGCTCGGCGTACCGGCGCCCGCGCGCGCGGTCGTAGGCCGGAAGCAGCACCGATTCGAGCAGCCGTGGGTACGTCACGATGCGGCTCCGACGCGCGCACGCGGTCGATGCCGCGCCTCGTCCACGGAGCGCACGGGATCGAGCGCCGCGCCGGATCGCGTCGATCGCCGCCCACATGTGCCATGCCGAGACGAAGAACAGCTGCGCTCCCGAACGCCGGCAATCGTCGGCGAGATAGCGCAGCGTCCGGTCGAGCACGCCGTCATCGGCGAGCAGCGGCCCGGCGTTCTTCTCCGGAGCGCCGTGCGCGAACAGCTTGATGAACAGGTCCTCGCCGATCCGCGGGGCCGCCCGTTTCCACAGCGTGACGCGGTGGCGAGTCGGCAGACAGTTGCCGGCCAGTTCGCCGACTTCAAGGCGCGGCACGAGCGGCCGCCGCCACTCCCGAAGGTTGAGCGTCAGCGGACCGGGAATCATGAGCAGGTCCCCGGCGACCGCGCCGTTCGCCGTCACCGGGACCCCGGTGTCGTGCGACTTCGGCCGCGCCGGATCGTCCTTGGCCCAGTAGATCGTGTTGACGATCCGCGTCTGGGCTGGCGAAGGCGCCGACGGCAGCGTGAAATCGGCGTAGCAGCCCAGCCTGGCGCAGCAGCGTGATCTCGTTGTTGAGCCCGCAGTGCGCGCCGCCAGGCAGGGAGTTGTCCAGCGCCCAGTTGCCGTGGATGAAGCCGAAGCGGATGCCGCGCTCATCGCGGCGCAGAAGCGCGTGTCTGGTGTGGAGGCGCTCGATGAACGTTCCGACGCGATCGACAAACGCCCCTCGACTGTCGGCGTGATGATGCAGATGCACTTCGACGTCGGCGATGCCCATGCGCGCCAGTCGCGACAGCGCGTCGATCGCGGCCGGATGGTATTGCTCTTCCGGATAGAAGAAGGTGTAGCAAGGCGGTCGACCGGCGTCGTCGGCGTGCCGTCGGCGATTCGCGGCCAGCATCTCGTCCATCGCTGGACGCGTTCGAGCGCGGTTCGCTCGTCCGCGCGGCGCCACCACGGCTCGAAATGATCCGCAATCGTGACCCAGACCCGCGTGATCGGCGGTCGTGCCGCCAGCCGGCGACGTCGTGCAGACGGGTGGCGGCGTATCCGGGCAGCCACAGATGCAGCGTCCGCAAGGCTCGAGTCGCGCGGCGTTCACAGCGTCTCCGCCGCGCGTGTCGTGACGCCAGCGGCATGCGCTGATCGGACACGACATCGGCGGCCGTTCGCGTGATCGGCTCGCGAACGACGACGGCCGGCGTCGACGCAATCCGCGCAGTCGGCGTCCAGACGATCGACTGCGTTCCCCGCACGAAGGCGATCAACCCGAGAAGCAGCGCGAGGTTCATCGACAGGAAGTGGTAAGGGATGCTCGCCGGCGCCCAGTATCGGGCGCGGAGATCGAGGCGATAGCCCCAGCCACGCGAGCAGCACGCAACGCCCACCCAGCGCGGCGGCGACGCCGTACAGCGGTTCGCGCGCCAGCGTCGCCGCCGAGATCTCAGCCGAGACCAGAACGAAGCGGCACCAGCCATCGGCACACTTTGTGCGACCAGAACGCCAGCGCCACGGCGCCGGCCATCGGATTGAGCATGCGCCAGGTGTGACGCAGCGCGTGAAAATTGCCGGCCCCGATGCGCACGCGCCGCCTGAACTCGTGACCGCGCATTCGGCGCGACTTCCTCCCAGGCGATCGCCTCGGGGTCGTAGACGACGCGATAGCCGGCGGCGCGCACGTTCATGGCGATGAGAAAGTCGTCGACGATGCCATCGGCCGGGATCGGCACGAAGAGGGAGCGTCGAATGGCGAACAGGGCGCCGTTGGCGCCGACCAGCATGTTCAGACGGCTCTCGAGAAACTTGAGCAGCGTTTCGAATCGCCAGTAGAGCTGTTCGCCGGTTGGCCTGGCCGCTGCGCGATCGCAACCGGAGCTCACCGCAGACACAGCCGATCTCGGGCCGCTTGAAGTGCCGAACGAGGGTCGTGAATGGCATCGGGCTCGAATTCGGTGTTCGCGTCGCAGAACACGACGATCTCGCCGCGCGCCAGCGGCAGCAGCTTGTTGAGGACCGCGGGCTTGCCGCCGCGGTCGGGAAACTCGTAGACCGACGCGTTCGGCGGCGCCGCCGAACGCGCGAGCGCAGCCGTCGCGTCGGTGCATCCGTCGCAGCCGACCAGGATCTCGAGCGAGTCGGCCGGGTAGTCCAGATGCGCGCAGTTGTCCATCTTCTGCGCGATGACGGCTTCTTCGTTGTGCGCGGCGAACACGATCGACACGCGTGGGCACTCGGCGCGATCGCCGCCGGCGCGCCGGCTGCGCCGTCCCAGCCCGAATCGGAGGTCGCTCTTCAGCTGCTTGAGGCTTCCCAGCGACGATCAGGAGGAAGGGATAGCCCGCGTAGGTGTACAGCAGGAGCCCGACGGACATCCAGAACATCAGTCTCATGGGCAGTTGTCTCTGCTAGTAGTGCGCGGGCGCCGACAAACGTGTCGGTCAGCAAGCTGCGCGTACGAAATCAACTGCACCGACGGGTTCGTGCGGGCCACCCAGTCGCTTTCGAGGATCGCGGTCTCTGCAGCGGCGTACGTGGCGCCGGGATGGACCATCAGCTCGATCCGGCCGATCGACCGCTTTCTGACGGCGTCGGCGTGGTAATAGGTGAGGAATTCCGTGAACGCGTCGGTCGTGTGCGTCGCGTAGATGCGACTTCAGCGCCCAGTTGTACGCGCGTTTCTGCCAACAGCAGATCGGCGCGGACATGGCCTGTGTCCGGCGAATAGAAATTCTTGGACAAGCGCGACCCGGCGGATGCGGTAACGCCTCTGTATCTCCTTCAGGACGCGGGAAAGACAAACGGTCTGGTGTGCACGTGATTGTGCGAATCGAGATGGCTGATGCGCACGCCGAGTGCCGCCACCCGCTCGATCTGCGCGCAGAGCTCCTCGATAGACGGCACGCAGTCGCGCAAGGGACCGGCCGGGCGGTCTCGATCGCGCGCGACATCTGCCCCCGTTCGTTGACCAGCAGCCGCGCGCCAGGACCTCCCGTCAACGGCTCGAATTGCGTCAGATTCAGATGCACGCCGAACGAGCACCGCGGGAACTTCGCCACGCGGCGCGCGGCCTGCGCGCGTCGCCGGCGCGTTCGCCATGATCGTCGCCGACGAGATCCGGCCCTTCGCCATGAGGTCGAACGTGGCCTCGTTGACCTCCGGCTCATCCCCAGATCGTCGGCGTTGACGATGACCGCCGTGCGTCGCATTTCACGGCCATCCCGATTCCGGAGCAAGCCGCGAACGACAGCGTCACGTCCGCGGGCGCGGCTGACCGGCGTCCGGGACGCTCTCCGCCATGACCGCCCGCATCTCGCTCGAGGACCTCTTCGGCGACCTGATCCCACGAGCGCGAACGTCCACGGGCCGCAATCGCCTCGTGGTCCCATCCGCGCGTCAGCGCCGCGCGCAACGCCTCGGCGAGCGCCTCGCCATCGTGAACCGGCACGACGGTCCCATTTCGATCGGAAACAACCATCTGTCGAACGGCGCCGACATCGGTCGCGACGACTGGCGTCCCGCAGGCCAGAGCCTCGTTGACGACATTGGGCCAACCCTCCGTCGAGCTCGCGAGGCAGAAGACGTCGGCCGCGGACATCAGCTCGGCGAGCGCCTCCTGCGTCACCTCGCCCAGGAACGTGACCCGATCGCCAAGTCCCTTGCCGCTGACCTGCTCGCCGCAGCGTCTCGGCATAGCGGCCGGAACGCCCGACGCCGCCCGCGATCAGCAGCCTCGCGCGCACGCCGCGATCGTTCAGAGTCTTGACGGCCGCGATGACTCGATGATGGCCCTTCAATTCCGCCAGGTCGCCGGCGCTGAGGATGATTCGCTCCGCCGGGTCGATGCCGTGGCGGGAGCGGCACTCGCAGCGCGATCGCGGCGAAAGAAGACATCGGCAGTTGATTCCGTTCGGGATGGTCTTGACGCGCCGCGGGTCGACACCAAGCTCGATGGCGAGCTCGCGAAGACCTTCCGAGACGGCGATGACACGGTCGGCGCGCCGGAGCGCCCAGGACATCCAGAAACGTTTCAACCGTCTGATGGCGATAGCGCAGCTCGCTGCCGCGAATCGTCACGAGCACCGGGCGGCGCAAGAGATCGTCCGAGCAGAACGGCTGCGATCCCCTCCGGGATGCGCGAAATGCGCATCGATCACGTCGAAGGGCGCGGCGCGGCTGAAGCCTGCGACCACCGGCAGCAGCCGCGCGAACAGGAAGAAGGCATTCGTCCACCCGCCGTACGGCGGATAGAGCCAGCGCGGGTGCAGGACCGTGATGGCGCCCTCCTGCCTCTGGCGCGGAATCCGCCATGCCGCCAAGCAGGTCGCGCTCGGGATTCGCGTAGTCGAGCGCGGCAACGGGCGCGACCACGAACAGCGCCGCACGCGACGCGATCGCCTCGAGCCGTGCGCGGACGAACAACCCCTTCCCGGGCTCCGAAGGATTCGGAAACTCGGTGCTCAGACTGAGCACCCTCGGAGCTGTCGCGATCTCCGCGTGCTGGCTTCGGCGCGGTTCGTGGAGCCGCTGCGCAGCGCCGAACGAACCGCACGCAGGAGCTCGTCGCAACTCGATCGCGCGACCAGCACGATGCACCGCCGATGTAGATCGCGGCGCCCAGCGCCACCTCGACGAGCAGCCGAACGGCGGCAGTCAGGCCCGCCAAGCGTCGAGCCGTGCCGCGCTCACGCCGGCGGCCATCACGAGGCAGGCTGCAAGCGGTCTCGCCATCGGCAGGAGGAACGCGGACATCGCGACGCCATCCTGCCGGCTGACCATCCACATCGCCGCCAGCGTGCGCAGGACGAACACACCGCCGACGCACGCGACACGCCCAGTTGATGCCCAGCCGACCCAGGGTCGAGATCGCGGCGACGACCGCCAATCAGGCTCGCCCACTCGAGCCAGAGCACGGCGCTCGGCCGCCCCGAAGTGAAGAAGTACGAGCCGAGGATGCTGGCAAGCGGACGCGCGGCGGAAAGTGCCGAGAGGCACATCAGCATCGTCCCGACGTTCGACCATCGCGGGTCGAAGAACGTCGTCGACCACCGTGGGGCGACGACGGCGAGTCCGATCGACAGCGGAAACATGATCATCGAGACCATCGTGCAGGATGCACCAGCGCCTGCGCTCGCGTCTGCGCGATCGAGGTGCGGAAACGATGCCGCGATGATGTCGCTCATCTGATCGCCGATGGCGGTCGCCGGCGTATCGGCAAGGTTGTACGCGTAGTTGTACGCGCCCATCACGCCGGCTCCGAAGTACCGGCTGATCAGCAGGTTGTCCCACCGGCGCATGCCGAACGTCGCGATCGACGCGAGCGCTGACGTTCAGTCCGTAGCCGACAATTCTGACGAAACGTCGCGAGCCGCAGACGATGCGGCTCGAGCCACTCGCGCATGGCGACCGCAGGCACGATCGCCAGCGAATCGAACGCGTCGAACGCGCGAGGCTGCCCCAGGCGATCGCGATCGCGCCTCCACCGCAGCGCCGCAACGGTGACGGAGACGACCGTGTAGCTCAGCTCGCCCGCGGCACGCGCCAGCGACAGCCAGCCGAATCGCAGGTTGCCGCGACCAGGATCCTCTCCGGCACGATAGACGATGCGCTCGAGCAGCGTCGCCGCAATCAGATACCGGCAGGAACGCCGCCGAGCCCCGGCGCGCCCGACCACTCTCCGAGTGGCTGGCCGAGCATCATCGTGCAGCAGTCAATGCCGCGACGCCGGTCGCGAGAAACCAGCAGCTCGCGTGAAACGTTTCGGCGCGCGACATGCCGGGCGTTCGCCACGAGATAGATGCCGACGCCGAAGGTCGTCACGCGTGCTGGCCGTCGTGGCCGCGAATCGCCGCCGCCATGACCGACGCCGTACTCGTCCGGCGCCAGGTATCGCGCGAGCAGAAGCGTGCCGAGCAGGCCGATCGGCTCTCGAGCCGACGCTCGTCGGGCAGTGTCCAGGCCGCGCTCCGGACCGCGCGCTGTCGCAGGGTTGCGGTCGTGCCACGGTCACACCCGTGACTATGCTGCCGCCGCGGCAGCGGCGTCGAGCGCGTTCCCGAGCTGCGCGAGCCGTGAACAGCCCGCCCTCCGAAGACCGGAAAGCCAATACGCCCTGGCTCGACGCCGAAGCGGCGCCGATGCTCGTGCCGTTGCGGGCGATGAGGTATCGCGCATTCGGCAGCAGGTCGGCGAGCGACGTGAACGCCCGTCCGGCCTGACGCGTAGTTCGCGGCGTAGCGCGACGCTCGCCTGCGGCGCTCCATCGGCGGAGAACAGGCCGACGCGCTGAACGCGCCGTCCGTCGACCATGGCGCCAACCATCGTGCCGTCTCGTCGACTGCAACCGGATCGTCGCGGGCATCGACGTCGTCGACGACGCGGTGTCGCGACCAGCACGTGCAGCGCGTCGAACGTCGTGTTCGCGACCGAATCCGAGACTTCGAGACGGTAGGTGATCGCTCGGCTGTCGTCCGCGCTGACGGGATCGCCGGCGACTGCGAGAACCGGCGCGGCAGGCATGAGCGTGCGAATGAACAGACGCGGAGCTGCCCGGCCCGAATCGACGCGGTGTCGCCCGAGATCGCCGGCGGTCCACCCGACGGGATTGAGGTGGAAATAGAGCTTCTTGACGTAGTTCGCCTTGAGAAACTGCATGCGGTCGAACACCACGACCACGCCGTTCCCCATCGACAGGAAGCTGCGATAGAAATAGCGCACCGAGCGGGCGGCCCACGGCTTGCGGTCGCCGATGCCGTACGCGCGTGGTGAGATCGGTCTTCATGTAGCCGAACTCGGGTCCGCCGTCCTGGGCGAGGACGCTGCTGGTGCCCCAGTAGCCCTGACCGCCGACATAGTCGGCGTCGGTGAACAGGTAGTCGCCGAAGTCGTCGACGAACAGCGTGTTGCCCCGCCACGATCGGAGATCGAACGCCTGCGGCGTGCCGAAATCGCCGGTCGGACCCTTCCATTGGCCGGAATTCACCAGCAGGTAGTCGTTGCCGCGCTGGATCGCGATGTGGCCGGCTCCGCGCATCTGGTGGCCGGCCCAGTGCGTGGTGCCGCCGGCGATCGACGTCCACACGGCATCGGGCTGCCAGGAGCTCCTCCGGTAGAAGTGGTGATCGCCCGGCGAGTAAAACCAGGTCGGTTGCGTCAGCCGATAGTCGGCGGCGGGACGCGCGCGATCGTAGAAGAGAAACCGCACGAACGCGATCGGCCGCCTGACCGCCGTGCGGCGCGGCAGCCAGGTTCTGATGGAGATGCTGCATCCACTTGCCTTCGTCGGTGCCGGCGAGCAGCGACTGACAACACGATCGGCAGCGACGGCGGCAGGACTCCGGTGTAGTCGCCGGCGCACTGCGCTTCGTCGCTTACCTGCCAGTTGTTCGGCTTCAGGTTGTAGAGCAGATTGCGCGCGATCTTCTGTGGATAGCCGCTCTTCGAGACGATGCTGGCGCCGGTTGCCGTCTCGACCGCCAGCATGTAGTAGAGCAGACGCTGGAAGTGATTGCTGCCGTACGGATAGCCCTCGACGGGATAGCCGCCAGCGAACCCGCCCGTCGCGAATGCCGGCACGACGTGCGTCTGAAAGAGATCGTGAATGTGGGCGACGATCTCGCGGTCCGCGCGGATTGTCGCCTTCGGTCGCGAAGCCCGGCGAGGCCGAACCCCAGCACGTGCCCGCCGAAGTAGTTGCCGTACGCCGGGCCGTCTGTTCTCGAAGGCGGCGCGCTTGAACCAGTCGAACCACAGATTGAGCGCCCGGGCGACGGCGGCTTTCTCTGTCGCGGTCAGCCGGTCGTGGAGCCAATCGTAGGCGATCGCCAGGCCGTAGACCGCGCTGCGCGTTGGAAAACCGGAATCGATGGCCACCGGAGCGAGCATGCCCGCGACACCAAGCGAGGCGATGTAGTCGACGAGCTCGATGCCCTTCGATCGCGTATGCGGCGTCGCCGGTCACCTGATATGCGATGCCGAGCGCCTCGAGCATCGACTGCCAGTCCGAGACCCTGGTAGCCGTATGCCGAGTACTCGCCCTCGCTGAAGAAGAGCGCGAGGCGCTGTCCGGCGAAGCTGCCGAATGTCGTCGAATCGATCGGAACGGTGAACGCATTGGGGCCGACGCGTGTGGCCGCGATCGCGCTCGGCCGGTCGCCGGCCGAGTTCACGGCCGCCCACGGCGCCGGTCGCTCCGGCGATGAACACAGGCGTCGATCCGGACCATGGCACCGGTTCGGCAAGCGTGAACCGAACGGGATTGGAATTGGTGGCCGCCGTCACGGTAAAGCGCGGCATCCGCCGGGTCAGAAGCCGATCCGCATACGGCCTTCACCCGCAGCCAGTCGGGATCGTCGCCGATTCGGCTTTCGCGCGAAGCGCCGACAGCATCGTCGGCGTCAGCCAGATGCGCGGATGCCGCTCGCGATCAGACGCGCTCCGAATCGGCGATCAGGACAATCACGCGAGCAGAACCGCGATGAGCAGCTTCATGTCGTCTTCACTCGAACCGAGTCGCTCTTAGCTCGACCGCACGCCGGGCGTGCGGCGTCCAGATGACGGTGACGCGGGCGCCCTCGCGTGTCAGGTGGAACCCTTCGAACCCGCGGCTTCCGTGACGATCGAACAGCAGCTCGCCCATCAGCTGGACGTTCGGTCGCAAGCTGACGCCCGACGCCGGCCGTCGAGAGCCACGCGTAGATGTACGAGAAATTCCCGGGCCGCCGGACCATGGAGAAATCGGACCGCGCCAGTCCATCGGCGCGCGGCGAGCGACCACGACCACGATCCGACGACCGACTGCACGTTGCCCTTGAAGCCGGTGGCGGTATTGCGGCCGCCGTGGCCGTATTCGTCGTGCGGGGCGCGGCTGTACTCGACAAGCAGCGTCTGCGGTTCGAAACTTGTAGCCAACGGCGCCGCTGTAAATGATCGTCGGCATCCGGCTGTCGAGGCGTAGTCGATGGCGCGGCGGTCAGCGGCTCGGAACGGCCGCAGGGCCGCGCCCACGGTGGCCGTCGTGAACCACTTTCGTCCGGACCAGCCGTACCCCACGGTCGCGAGCAGGACCTTGTTCGCGAGAAGCGCCGGACGCCCGTGACCAGTCGAGGTCCGCTGTGACCTGGGTCCGTTGCGAGCTGTCGTATCTGATGCCCACGCCGGCGCTTTCGGCGTCGAATCCGGAGGCGACCGCACCTGCGCGGATCGTGGTTCGAGCGAAATCGGCCGCGCGATCGTGTAGCTGCCGCGGAAATACGGTCGCGAGCCTGGGACGAATGCGCGTAGCTCGCATCCAGCTCGCAGCGCTCGAGCGACCATGAGCGATCGCCTGACAGATCGGATGCCGCCAGCGACTGGCTGATCGGGACGAAGAGCGCCGCCTGCGACGGATCCGGAGCCGGCGATCGCGCGAAGGCGACCGTACCGGCCAGATCGTCGAAGCGACGCGGCGTTGTCGACCAGCCGTCGCGCCTGCGCCGGCTGATATGTCACCTGATCCGAGCTCGACGATCACGGGCCGACATCTGCGCCCAGCCGCCATCGGTTCCCGAGCGCACGCGAGACGCCGAACGACAGGTCGGCAGCCGGGCGCACTCAGTCGCGAGTAGCCGCGTGCGCGCCGTGTACATGCCGAACAGCGTCGAATGTGTACGTGGTGCGGGCGGTGACACGCCGCCAGTCGATGGCCGACCGTCCCGCTCGTGATGAGATCCTCGTTGAGGACGCCGTCCGGCAGCTTGCCGCCCAGCGTGATGGGCGGAAGCTGCACGAAGACGTATCCGGTCGACAGACTCAGTTCGCGGACGGCGAGGCCTGCCGCTTTCGTCGGTCGTCTGACGCCGACGCGGCTTGTCCATCAGAGCAGCAGGAGCACGCACGTGCGATCAGGATGATCGCAGCGCGAGCGAGCCTGCAGAGCGATCGAACGGCAGTCATGCTGCCCTCTCGCAGCCGTTGCGCCAATCCAGCGCTCGTGCCACAGATTGAGGCTCATCGCCGCCCACAGGCGGTTCGAGTAGTCGCGCTCGCCCGCGCGGTGCCGGCGCAGCGTCTCGGCGAGATGGTCGCGTCGAAGAAGCCCTTCCCGCGTCAAGCCCGCGTCGAGCAGGATCGGCTCGGCCCACTTGCCCAACGCGCCGCGGAACAGCTCGATGACCGGCGTGCGGAAGCCCTGCTTCGGCCGGTAGATGATGTCGTTGTCGAGGACGCCTTCGATGGCCTTCTTGAAGAAGTACTTCACCAGCCCGTTCTCGCGCTTTGAACGTGGCCGGGATGTTGAAGACGAAATGCGCATACGTCGGGCGCGGTGTAGGGACAGCGCGGCTCGATGCCCAGCGACGATGCGAGCAGATCGAGCTTGCCCAGCATCAGGTTGGTGAAATAGAAGTCCTGCATCATCGCGTAGATGACGTAGGCGAGATAGTCGCGGTCGGCGTGCGGGCTCGCGTCGAACCGGCTGCGCGAATGCGGCAGGGATGCGTCCCGCGCGCGGCGTCGCCGCTGAGCACGTCCGGCGCGAGCACCGCGCCTTGTCCGTGTCCATCCACGCCGTCTCGTAGCTCCAGAAGTACTCGTCGCCGCGTGCGGCCCGCTGCAGAACGTCGCGCCGCCGCGGTGAGAGCGCCGGCGCCAGGCCCGCCAGCGCCCGACGCAGCCATTTCGGCTGCCGCAGGTACGGCAGCCAACGACGGTAGTAGCCCTCGCGGATGTGAATCATGCCGCCGTGCCCGCAGCACAGCTCGTCGTTGGCTTCGCCGGTGATGACGACGCGCAGGCCTTCGTCTGCTGCGAGCTGCAGCGCGTGGTGGAGGAAGACGGCCGACGGCTCGGACACGAGATCGTCCATCGCGTCGATCGTCATCGGAATCGTCCGAAGGAATTCGTCGGTGCGTCAGCAGGCGTTCGTGATGCACCGATCCGATCGAGGCGGCGACCCGCCGCGCGTACTCCATGTCGTTGTACTTGGCTGTCGCCTTCGACGTCGGCCAGGCCGACCGTGAACGTGTGCAGCGGGCGCGACCGATCCTCGGACGAGCAGCGCGGCGTTGGCGCTCGAGTCGTTGCCGCCGCTCAGCAGCGATCCGATCGGGCCCTGCGACGTCGCGGCCGGCGACCGAGTCGTGGTGGAGCGCGCGCACGCGTTCGACGTAGAAGCGCTCGTCGTTCGATTCCGGAATCGGATTCTGGAGCAGATCCCAGTACGGTCTCGACGCGAACCGTGCCGTCGGCACGCACAGATGGCGGCGCTTCCCGGCTGAACCTTGCGGATGTCTCGGAACAGCGTTCTCGGACCAGGAACGCTCGTGAACGTCAGAAAGTCCGCCAGCGCCGTTTCATCGACCGTGCGCGGCACGCGGCGGGTTCGCGAGCAGCGCCTTGATCTCGGAGGCGAAGACGACGCCTTCGATGCTGCTCCAGTAGTAGAGCGGCCGCACGCCAAGGACAGTCGCGGCCGAGCACGAGGCGCTGCGCGCGCGCGTCCCAGAGCGCCAGCGCAAACTGGCCGTCGGCGCGACGCCATCCGGAGATGCCTTCCTCTTCGTACAGATGCAGGAGCAGTTCGCACGAATGCTGCGTGCGCCGATCGTGTGGCCCCTGTCGCGCAGGTACGACCGCAGCTGTCGCCGCGTTGAAGACGTGGCCGTCGCAGACCATCATCAACGACCGGTCCTCGTTGACGACGACGCCCGGGCTGTCTTCGCCGATGGCGGTGCGCAGAAAGCGGAAGCCCGAGCGCCACCGGGTCGGTCGCGTCTCGATCCATCGCGTCTCGTCGTCCGGGCCGCGCCGCCGCGAGCGCGGCAGCCATCGCGCGCAGGTCTCATGTCGACGGCGTCGCTCGCGGCTCGATCCGCCGGCGATTCCGTAGATTGCAGACATGGCGTTATGCCCTCCCGCACGTCAGTCGGCATTCGAACGGCCGACAAACCGCGATCGCTGTTCGCAGTGATGCGTCATAGAGACTCTCGTAGGCGGCGACGGCCGCCTGAAGGCTGTGCCGTTGCGCCTCGATCGCGCGCGCGGGCGCCGAAACGAGCCCGGCAGCTCGCGGTCCTCGCGCGAGCTTGACGAACAGGCGCCGCCATGCTCGACGCGTCCTCCGGACGGCGCGAGCAGTCCGCTCTCGCCGTCCGCGACGATTTCGGGGATTTCGTTGACGGCGGTGGCGACGATCGGCAGCCCTGCCGCTTTGGCTTCGAGCGAGCGCCACGCCGAACGGCTCGAACTTCGACGCCATCGCGAAGATATCGACGCTGCGGAGCAGCGCCGGCACGTCGTCCCAGTTGCCCGAGAAACCGCACGCGATCGGCGATGCCGAGCTCGCGCGTCAGTGTCTCGAGCGTCGATCGCAACGGTCCGTCACCGGCAATCACCATCCGCAGGCTCGGCACGCGCGCCGCGGCGAGCGCGAAGGCGCGCAATTGCGTCGGGTAATCCTTCTGTTCCACCAGCCGTCCGACGCTGCCGATGACGACGTCGTCCGATCGAAAGCCGAGCTGACTGTCGAAGCGCCGAGACGCGCTCCGCAGTCACGCGATCGACGGCGTCGCAGGTCGGCGCCGTACGGGATCACGCGAAGCTTGTCGAGCGGCACTGCGGCTGTACTCGACAGAACCGCCGGCCGAGTGACGGCGAAACGGCCACGATGAATCGCATCGATCGCTGCGGCAAGCCGGTTGCGATACACGTTGCGCCGGGACGCGGTCGTGAGTGGCTGCGGCAGGAAGCCGTACGATCGGTCGGGCACCTGACAGGCGAAGGCGCTCAGAGAACCCAACAGCGGCGCGGATGCCGAGCGCGCGCGCCGCCAGCCCGCCGTACAGCATCGGGCGTGGGTTGTAGCAGTGGACGATGTCGGCCTTCACGCGACCAGGCGAGCCGCGCAAGCCGCAGCGCCGCTCCGGGATTCACGCCGTCCTTGCACGCGATCGTGTGAAGCGGCACCTGCCGCCGCCTCGAGTTGTCGCAACGAGCGGGCTCCACTCGGCGTCGAGCCTGCAGACGACCGGCGCAAAGCGCCGCCGATCGAGCCGGGAGACAACCGAGACCAGGTTGCGCGTCTTCCCGCTCAGCCCCAGGCCGTCGACGACGTGGAGGACGGTCTTAGGCGAACCAGTGCTCATACCAGCTGAAGAGATTGATGAGGCACCACAAGTCGAAGCTCTGGTCTGCCGTGCCGAGTGCGGTGCCGGTGCCAGAGCTGCCCGATGTAGCCGAAGTCGAGGAAGTCGAGCTCGCGGGCCTTTCTGGAGAAGAGACGCTCCTCGGCCCACGTCGCGAAGCGGACCGGCCAGCCATTCCGGCAGCGGTACGCGGAAGCCCTGCTTCTGGCCGATGGACGACTTCCGCCGGCAGGACGTCGGCCACCGCCTCCTTCAGAACCTTCTTGGTGTCGCCGCCTGAGATCTTCGCGTGCTGCGGGAGGCTGAGCGCGTACGACACCAGCTCGTGATCGAGGAACGGCGCGCGCGCTTCGAGCGAATGCGCCATGGAGAACTTGTCGACGCGCATGAGCAGCAGCTCGGGCAGCCGGTTCGACAGCTCCACGTACGACATCTGCTGCAGGAAATCCGCGTCGGGACGACGCTCGAGAGCAGCTCGCGGTAGTAGCCCGGAGACCACTGACGCGGCGCTCGAGCCCTGGTCGAGCGCAGCGCCAGAGTCGATACAGCCGGCGCTTCTCGAGATCCGAAAAGACGACGTCCAGTCCCCAGTAGAACGGCTCGCTCAGCCGCCAGCCGGCGCAGCACGTCGGCTCGGCCGTCGGCCATGCCGGTCGCGCGTGCTCCGTGATACAGGGCGCGGCGGCGCCGCCGGCGGCAGGCGGCGCAGCCGGCGCCACTTGCTGTCGTGGCTGGCGACGAGGCGCGTCATGTCCGGATAGCCTCCGAACACTTCGTCGCTGCCCTCGCCGACGAGGACGACGGTGACGCCGCGTTGCTTCGCGGCCTGCGCGACGAAGTGCATCGGCAGGCACGCCGGATCGCCGATCGGCTCGTCCTGCTGCCACACCAGCTGCGGCAGCGAGTCGCTGACAGTCGTCGGCGGTGATCGTCGTCTCCTCGTGTTCGCAGCCGAACTCGCGCGCCACCTTGCGGGCGTACGGCAGGTCGTGGAAATTCTCAGCTGCGCCGAAGCCCTCGAAGCCGATCGAAAACGTGCGGAGCGGCTGCGAGGTGAGTCGGCTCATGAGCGCGACGTTGGTGCTCGAATCGACGCCGCCACTGAGGAAGGCGCCGACCGGCACGTCGCTCATCAGCCGCTTGGCGACCGATCGTTCGATCAACTCGCGAACGCGCTCGACGCTCTCGCTGCCGTTCGTCGCCGGCCAGGCGGGCGCCGTCCAGCGGCGACCAGTAGCGCTCGGTGCGCACCGTGCCGTCCGACTGGCAGCGGAGCAGGTGCGCGGCCGGCAGCTTGAAGATGTTCTTGAACATCGTGAGCGGCGCGGGCGTGTTGGAGAACGTCAGGAAGCAGTCGAGCGGCGATCGGATCGATGTCGCGCGCGACATCGGGATGCTGCGAGGAGCGCCTTGATCTCCGATGCGAACACGAATCGTCCGGCGGCGATCGTGTAGTAGAGCGGCTTCTTGCCGAGCCGATCTCGCGCGATCAGCAGCTCGCGCCGCCGCGCATCCCAGAGCGCGAACGCGAACATCCCGTCGAGTCGACGAGACGCACTCGAGGCCGGACTCCTCGTAGGCGTGGACGATGACTTCGGTGTCCGACCGCGACTCGGAACACGTGGCCTCTGCGCCAGCGAGTGCGGCGCGCTGTTCCAGCGTGGTTGTAGATTTCGCCGTTGAACGTGATCCAGACCGTCCCATCCTCGTTCGCCATCGGCTGGTGGCCGGCCGGGCTCAGATCCACGATGCTGAGCCGGCGATGGGCGAGCACGACGCGCCGGTCGGGACTCTGGTACAGTCCCGCCGTCGTCCGGCCCGCGATGCGTCATCGTGTCGCGCATCCGGCATGCGATCGCGCGATCGTCGGTCGGAGACGATCCGTAGTTGAAGATGCCGGCGATGCCGCACATCAGCTTCGACTCGGTAGGCGTGTATCACGTGCACCCCGCCGCCGCATCACGGTCTTCACCGTTTCGGCCAGGATCAGCAGGTCCAGCCAGAGCGACAGATTCTTGATGTAGTACAGGTCGTACTGAAGCTTTTCGATCGCATCCTCGACGCTTGCCGCGTACGCATGGTGGACCTGCGCCCACCCGGTGATGCCCGGCTTCAGGACATGTCGCTGGCTGAAAAACGGAATCGCCGCGGTCAGCTCGGCGACGAATTGCGGGCGCTCGGGCCGCGGTCCGACGAAGCTCATGTCGCCGCGCAAGCACGTTCCACAGCTGCGGCAACTCGTCGAGACGGGTCTTTCGCAGGAACCGTCCGACTGGGGTGATGCGCGCGTCGTTCACCGCGCGACCAGATCGGGCCGGTGCCGGCTTCCGCGTCCGCACGCATGGTTCTGAGCTTGTAAATCGTGAACACGCGGCCGTTCAGCCCGACGCGGTCCTGGCGGTAGATCGCGCCGCCAGGTGACGTCAGCTTGACGAGCGCCGCCGCCGACCAGCAGGAAGGGCGCGGTGACGACGAGTCCGACGAGCGCGAGCGCCGACATCGAGCGCGCGTTTTCCCAGCAACAGCAGGCGAGTCTTGCGAAACCCGGACGAGAACACGAACCAGCTGGGACGAAGCGTTTCGACGCGCGATCTTTCCTGTGTACTCCTCGTACGCCGATGCCAGATGGTCGAAGGTGACGTTGGCCTGCAGCCGAATGTCGAGCAACTGATCCATCGGAAGCTTGCCGCGCGCGTCCGACAGGCTCACGACAATCCGGTCCGCGCCGAAGCTCCGGATCATCGCCGGAATGTCCTCGACGGCGCCCACGACGCGCCCGAGCACCGTCCGGCCGATCCGCTCGACGTTCGAATCGGCGAACCCGACGATTTCGACGCCGAGCTCGTGCCGGCGATCGTCGAGCTCGCGCGCGAGCTCCACCGCCGCCGGGTTCGTGCCGACGATCAGCAGCCGCTTGCGCGGCGCGACCCGCGCGCGTCAGCCAGGCAAACGTCAGCCGCCACGAAGGCACGAGCGAGATCACGAGCAGGCCCGGCGATCAGGAATGACACCCGGGCCCGATCATCCAGCCCGGGAACCACGCGTACAGCAGGGCGAGAATCACCGCCGTCGCGCCGACCGCCGATCAGAGCCTGAGCCAGGAACCCGCGAACGTTCTGGATTCGCGGGAAGTCGTACAGATCGGCGTAATGGAGGCACATCTGACAGACGCCGACGATGAGCATGGCGCGCAGGATGCCGCCGCCGTCGGCAAGAGCCGGCACCGCGCAGCGGGCCGAGCTGCATGAAGGTCCCGGCAACGACCGCCGTCATCAGCAGACAGGTCTCGCCAGTGAGCAGCACGACCGAGCGTGGGGTGGGCATGAACATGTCGCCGTCACGCCTCGCTCGAGCGCCACCACGCAGCCGCGGCCGCGCCCGCCGGGCGCTCGCGGGTATCCGTACTGGCCGTAGCCGTATCCCGCCGGCGACTTCGGTCGGCTCGGCCCGGTTGAGCACGACGCCGAGAATGCGCGACGGCACCGATTGCCGCGACCGCACGTCGCCGCCACGGGCGACGCCGTGGTCGCCGCACTCACGACCATGACGCACGTGTCCAGCCGGTCGGCGAATAGTTCGGCATCCGGGAAGAGCACGACCGGCGGCGTATCCACGACGACCCAGTCGAACTGCGTCGCGCGCCTCCGCCAGGAACCGCGCCGCGCCGCTCCGACACGAGCAACGACACCGGATCCGGATCGTGGTGCCCGGCAGTGATCACGGAAAGCGTCGGCGACAGTGTCTGGGCCGTGAAGGCGCGCGCCTGGCCGCGTGAGGATGTCGCTCAGCCCGACGCTGTTTTCGATCTGGAGCAGCTGGTGGATCGACGGTTTCCGCAAGTCTCCGTCGACGAGCAGCACGCGCTTGCTTGAACGAGCGGCTCAGCATCAACGCGAGGTTCGTCGCGCTGAGCGTCTTGCCTTCAGCCGCGACGGCGCTCGCGACCATGACGCTGCGGATTCCGTCCTGGACCTGAGCGTGGTGCAACGCCGCACCGAGACGCCGATACTGCTCGACGAACACCGGATCCGCCTCCGGGTGGACGATGAGCCGCCTGTCGTCCAGATCGCCGAACGTGCCGCTTGCGGCGAGATGGTTCCGATGTCCGGCTCGTGTCGCGAAGATCGAACAGCCTGACGAATCCTGCCGTCGCCTCCGCGTAGCTCGCGTTCTTCACCTGCTCCGTCTCCTTCTGCCTACTTCAACAATCGCCACGCGAGCGCGGCAGCGCACGCGACAATGGCCGTCCCGACCGACAGGACAGTCGCTGCGCGGCCGACGCCGCGGACGCGCGGCGGACACCAGAGGAATCGGCGGCCAGCACGGGCAGCCCGAGCGCGGCGAGGACGTCGTCGTGCGTTCGCAGCCCGCGGTCGAACCGCTCGAGGCATCACCGCGACGATCAAGCCGATCGCCAATCCTGCAAGGACGGCCAATCGCGTAGAGACGCGGCGCGGTTCGGGGCGAACGGCTGCTCGGGCAACCGCGCCGGATCGAGAACCTTGAAATGCGCGCCGATCTGCTGCCGCTCGAGGTTCGCGGCGATCGCCGATTCCTGCTTCTTGGCCAGCAGGCCGCGGTAGGTCTGCTGGAGCGTGTCGTAGTCGCGCGTCAGCGCCGCCAGCTCCGCTTCGCGCGCGGGCGCGCCTTCGATGCGCCGCTGATAGTTGAGGAGAGCGCTGCGAAGCCGCTCCTCTTCGGCCGTTTTCTCGCGCAATCTGCCGCTCGACTGCCGCCAGCTCCGTCCGCGAGTTCCTCCAGACGGCTGCTGCGAAGCGCTGTCCGCGGCGTCTCGGCTCGGCCGTTCCGCCCTGGCGCGCGCTCTCGGCTTCCGCGCGCTTCCGCAGCTCGGCGATCGTCTGCTTCATGGCGACGATGTCGGGGTGCCGCTCGGTCGAGCGTCGATTGCATGTCCTCGAGCGCCGCCTTCGGCGCGTTCGAGCTGCTCGGCCGCGGTCAGCGTCGACGCGTCTGCGGACGCCGGCGCGCGCGCGCTTCCATCAGCTCGCTGAGGTCTGGCGTCCTTGAGCGACCGCTCGAGCATCAGCTGCCGGTCGCGATCGCGGTTCAGCGAGTCGGCCAGCACCTGCAGCTGCATTTCGGTGTTGTGCAGGCCCCGCACGTTCGCCTCGAGCTGCGTCGGCAGCTCGCCGTTGTGGCGGCGGCGGTACTCCGCCAGCTTCGTCTCGTTCTCGATCAGCTTGCGGCGGGCGTCCTCGAGCTGCGTCTCGAGGAACTGGTCGGTGCCTTCGGCGAGCGTCGCTCGATCGATCGAGGTCTGGTCGATGAAGAGCGACACCAGGCGCTCGACCACCCGCTTCGCGACCTCGGGACTTTCGGAGATGAACCCGAGTCGGAACGCATCGCCCTTCACCGGCCGGATCTCGATGTCGCGCGTGCGCATCGAGTCGACGATGTCCTGCATGGCGCGCGGTCTTCCGCTCGTCGGCGTACAAATCGAACTCGCGAATGATCCGCTCGAGCTCGGTCCGACTGAGAATCTGCTGCGTGATCGATTGCAGCCTGTCGTTGCTCGCGCATCGTCACGGTCGATCGAACGAACGTCTCGGGAACCCGCTGCGGAACGACCAGCAGCAGCGCGTCCGAGCGATAGCGATCCGGCAGCCGATGGATCCACCACGAGGCGGCCGCGGCAATGACGATGGCGGGCAGGACGATCTGCCACTTGCGGCGCCAGGCGATTCTCAGAATGGCCTCGGTCGTATAACGTCGCAGCGGGCGCAGAGCATCGGTTGCGCGATGTGCGAGTCATGCGGCGGTCCATGGTCCTCTTACGGCACGACGACCGTGTCGCCCGGCTTCAGCTCGATGTTCTGCTGGAGGTTCTTGCGGATCTCCTTGTAATTGAACGGATAGCTCATCGTCTTGCCGCGCTCCTCGTGGCGGACGATCATGATGTTCTTGCTGTCGGCGAAGTCCTTCAGGCCGCCGGCCATCGCAATCAGCTGCAGCACCGTCGTCGGCGCGACGATCACGTAGGGCCCGGGCTTGACGACCTGGCCGGTGATGAAGACCTTGCGGCTGTTGATTTCGTCGACGACGACCGTCACGGTGGGATTGCCGAAGAAGCGTTTCGATTCCTGGATGAGCATGCGCGCGCAGTTCCGCTGGCGTCAGGCCCGCGGCCTGGACCTCGTCGAGCAGCGGCAGCGAGATCTTGCCGTCGGGCCGGACGGTGACCTGGGTCGACATCTCCTTGTCGCGCCAGAACACGATCGACAGCACGTCTTCCGGGACCGATGACGAAATCTTCGGGAACGTCGACGGCCGGCTTGATCGATGACGAGAGCTCCGTCGCGACGCCGGCAGGAGCCAGTTCCTGCGCCCAGACACCGCGGCCGAAGGCGATCTGCATGGAAAGAAACGACAGCACGACCCACCACCGGTGCATTGCGATCCTCCGTCTGTGCGCCAACAGTCCCCAAGCCTTTCCCGGCTGTGGTGATCGAGCGACCCGATCCTGTCGGTGAGGTCTGGCCAGCGACGCAGCTACCGTAAGTGCTGAATTCGATGAAAATGTGTCGGCCTGGCGGTGGCGGGCTGCCAACGCGGAGACTGGCTGGCCGACGCTCCAGGCCAGCCGCCAGACCGGCCCGGGTCGCGCATATACTCTGTCAGCGATCCATTCGCCTTCGCGCGCAGGCGACTGTCGCCTTTGTCCCGTCGTTTCCGATCTTCAGTGAGGGGGATCTGCTGAAGCACCGACGGCGCCCGCTTGACGGCCAGTCGTTACGTTCGCGTTCAAGTGGCACGGACTGCGCTTCGCCGCGCGCCCAAACCGGTACGAGGTGGACGACGCCATGGATTCTCCATTTCCCAAACGCCCCGCTACCGTCGATGAAGAGATCGTTGCCGACAGACTGTTCGGCATCCTGTATGCAGAGCTTCATCGCCTCGCGCGCCGAGAACTGAATCGAAAAGGAAGGCCCGCCGGGCTGGGCGTGACCACTGTCTTGCACGAGGCCTACCTGAAGCTGTCGGGCAAACAAGGACCGATTTTCAGCGACCGTGCACGATTCATGGCGTACGCCGCGCGGGTGATGCGCGGGCTGATCATCGACGATGTCCGTCGCCGCCAATCGCTGAAGCGAGGTGGACTATTTCGCCTCACGCCGCTTGCCACCGATCACGCGGACGAAGTGGCGGATCCCGCCACGCTGTCGAAGATCGGCGATGCCCTCGACGAACTCGCCAAGGTCGAACCCGCGCTTGCCGAGGTCATCGAGTTGAAGTTTTTCTGCGGCGTCACCTTTGCCGAAATCGCTGAAATGCGCGGGGTCTCGGAGCGCACCGTCCAACGTGATTGGGAAAAGGGCCGTCTCTATCTGCACCACGCGATCGCCAACCAGCGGCCGATTCCCATGAGGCCCCGTGTCGCCACTCAGCCCTGAACGCTGGCGTGCGTTGAGCCCTTACCTGGATGAGGTGCTCGACATTGCTGCCGACGGTCGCGACGCCTGGCTCGCGGCGCTCTGCGAGCGAGACGCGGCTCTCGGCGCCGATCTGAAACGGCTGCTTGCCGAGCACGAAGACTTGCAGAACGCGCGGTTTCTGGAGCGCTCCCTCCCACCGTTCGCCAATGCCGACGCGACGCAGTCGCTGAAGGGCCAAATCCTCGGGGCCTATCGCCTGGACTCGCTCATCGGCCAGGGCGGGATGGGCAGCGTATGGCTCGCGGAACGGTGTGATGGGCGATATGAGGGTCGCGCAGCGGTCAAGCTGCTGAACATCGCGCTGATTGGACGTGCCGGTGAGGAGCGATTCCGGCGCGAAGGCAGTTTTCTCGCGAAGGTCACCCACCCGCACATCGCGCGCCTCATCGACGCGGGTGTCTCGGCGCTGGGCCAGCCGTACCTCGTGCTCGAGCACGTCGATGGTCAGGCCATCGACGAGCATTGCAACGCGCACACGTTGGGGATCGAGGCGCGCATCAATCTTTTCCTCGATGTCCTGGCGGCGGTTGCCCACGCTCACGCGAACCTGATCGTGCATCGCGACATCAAACCGCCCAACGTGCTCGTCAGCGTTGACGGCCAGGTCAAACTCCTCGACTTCGGCATTGCCAAGCTGATCGACGGTGATGCGCCGTGGAGCGGTTCCCGACTCGCCGAGATGAGCGCGCTGACCCGAGAGGCTGGCGCGGCGCTGACACCCGAGTACGCCGCGCCGGAGCAACTGACCAACCATCCGGTCACGACGGCTACGGATGTGTATGCCCTCGGCGTGCTCCTCTACGTGCTGCTCAGCGGACGGCATCCGGCTGGTGACGCGGTCCGATCACCAGTCACGCTCATCCGTGCCATCGTCGACATCGAACCGCGTCGATTATCGGACGCGGCCGTCGGCCGGACAGCGACGCCCGACGCGCTCGCATCGCACGCGGCCCATTGTGGGGTGCCACCGGGAAAACTGCGCCGCGCGCTTCGAGGAGATCTCGACACGATCGTCGCCAAGGCGCTGAAGAAGAACGCCGCGGAGCGCTACACGTCGGTCACGGCATTCGCAGACGATCTACGGCGATTTCTGCGTCATGAGCCAATCAGCGCGCGCCCGGATACGGTGCGCTATCGCGCAACCAGGTTCGTCAGACGACACGTTGGCGGCGTCGCGGCGGCCGCAGTCATCCTGCTGATGTTCGGTGGCTTCACTTTCCGCCTGGCCACGGAGCGCGATCGCGCGCAACGCGAGGCAGCGAAGGCGGCCAAGGTGAGCGAGGCGCTCACTGCACTGCTCATGGGCGTCGATCCGATCGAAAACCCCGCAACGTCTGACGGACTGACCATCCGGCGACTGCTCGATAACGGCGCCGAGCGCGTGCAAAATGAGCTCGCCGGCCAGCCTGACGCCCAGGCCGAGATTCTGACGGTGATGGGGCGGATGTATCGCCGCATTGGGGTCTTCGACAAGGCGCAGCGTCTGCTCGAGCAGGCGCTCGTCAGCGGGAGGGCGGCGTTCGGGCCGGAGCACGTCAGCGTGGCAGAGACACTCAACAGTCTCGGCGCCGTGGCCGCCGAAAAGGGCGACTACGCAACGGCGGCCGCGAGTTTCGAAGCGGCCCTGAGCATCCGACGCAAGATCTATGGTCCGACGCACAGAGAGGTCGCCAACGCGCTCGCGGAGCTCGGACGCGTCTATCAGGACAGCGGATTCAATGGACGCGCCGAGCCGCTCCAGCGCGCGGCGCTCGCAATGCGGCAAGAACTGCTCGGAAACGAGCACGGGGAAACCGCCGTCAGCTTGAGCGATCTTGCGTCTGTTCTGCGGCTGAATGGCGATTTGGATGGCGCCGAGGAGCTGCTTCGACAATCGCTGGAGTTGAACCGCAAGCTGCGCGGCGAGGGACACGCGATGACGGCGACGACGATGCACGATGCCGGCGTGGTCGCCGCATCCAAGGGCGACTTGTCGTCTTCTGAAGCTCTGTTTCGCAAGGCCATCGAGATTCATCGGAAGGCGTTGGGGAACAATCACCCGCTCGTGGCCGTGACGCTCAACAGCTTGTCGCGGGTGTTGCGCGACCAGGGCCGATACGCCGAAGCTGCCGACGCACTCGAGGCGGCGTTGCACATGGCCCGCCCCGCACTCGGCAGCGAGCATCAATTGGTCGCGATCTACACGATCAATCTCGCGGCTATAGATTTGATCAGAAAGCAACCCGAGGCGGCCGAGGCGCTGCTCCGGGAGGGCTTGCGGGTCCGAGCGTTGGCGCCGCAATTAGTGCCGAATCGCCGGCGTATTTTTCCGGAAGACGATTGGTCCGTTGGCGCAACCAAGAGCCTTCTTGGCGAGTCACTCACTGCGCTCGGGCGATACAGCGAAGGGGAAGCCGTGTTACTGGATGCGCGTCGGGAGCTTGGGATGTTGTCTGCGCCGCCGCGTCGTGACGTGGATGCGACCATTGGCCGCCTCATCAAACTCTACGAGGCATGGGGTAAGCGCGACAAGGCAGCCGTCTACCAGGCGTTGCTCGTGCCAGCGTCGCCCGGATAGCGCATCCGACCGCGGGTTCTGTATCGGCCCGCCTCGGTGGACGATGGCCGAACATCACATCGCCGCAGCGGCGTCGATAGCTTCGAGCTCGCGTTGCAGCTCCCGCGCCTGGTGTTGCCATCGTCGCCACCCGACGATCAACACGACGCCGGCCGTGCCGACGAACAGCACGAGACCCTCGAGGAAAAACTGTGAGGCGGTGAACCTCGGGTTGGTCGCCATCGTTGCGGCGATGGCGACCTGGCCGACGGCCACTGGGACGAGAAACCACTGAGGCCACGACCGGGCCAAATCGAGTTCGCGCTCCACTAGCGCGCGTTGAAAGACCAGGCATGGTTACGCGACCGCCGCTGCGCCGATACATTTGCCATGTCAACCAGACGGCAATGAACAGACCAGTGACGCTGGCCAGCCGGAGGTCGGGCATGACCAGATCGCGGCGGCCCACGACGGACCGATGACGAGGGCTGACAGGTACAGGATGCGATCTCGACTCGTAATCTCGGCCTGCCGCCGGCGCACGTTGGCTGCGAACGATAGTGTTGGGTCGGCGATTTCAGTCGTTTGAAATCAACGATCTAGAGATGGTGAGCCGTATGGGAATCGAACCGCTCAGGAGCCAAACAGGAGGGTTACGATTGCGTGCGGGAACACCTCTGGTGCGGATTGGCGTTGTTCGGACTCTACGGCCTCGTCGCTTTCAGATCGTCGAGAAGTGTGGCGAGTATTCGCCTCGCTTGGCGACAGGCCGTCATCGTGGGCCGCAGCGTGCGAATGTGCTCTACCCGCGCCGGCTGATTCGTCTCGGTGATTTCGGCCGGCGGGAAAGCTGCCGCGATCCGTCGGCCGACGTGGAGACGTGGTCATTCGGGCATCGAGGTGAACGCGATCACCGATCACCACAACCATCGCTCCCGGTCCTGACGGTGCTCGGACAGCCACGTGTACCGGCGCGGCGAGCGGCCCACATCGACCCGGCGCTCGCGTTGCGAGGCGAATGACAGCGATTTAGAGTCTCACGTTGCCGAGCTGGCTCAATGGGCCCGTTAGCCGACGAGTACACCGACGGCAGTAAGGTGCGATGGACTTCACGACCCTGTGCGCGGTGCAGGACTCGATCGCGTCTTCCTTTACGGCGACGGTAAGAACCTACGTAAGCCGTAATCGCGTCTCGCAAAAACCGCGAGCAGTTCTTCAACCATTCCTGGGTGAAGTGAGGCACGGCGATTGCATTGCCTCGACTCGCGCCGTGACGCTCCTTTGCGACAACGTGACTCGCGTCACGCCGTTGAAGGACCAGCCCTGAGCCATGCGACCCCTCCGCGTCAATACTTTCTCCGGCCCGCGCGTGACAATTCGTGACCGACCGTGATCGCCGGATTCGTATAATGCGTCAATTCCCGCGCGTTCTCCCAGCCTGCGCCAGCCGGGCCGCGCCACTCTCGCGGATCGTGAAACACCGTCTGCCAGCAGGAGGACCAATGCGTGGTGTTTCGGCTGGACTTATAGCTTTTGCATTCGCGCTCACATCTCTCGCAGTGAGCATCGGCGCTCAAGACACGGGCGGTAATCCCAAGGCCGCGGCGGTGAAGAACCCGGTGCCGGCGAATCCCGCGTCCATCAAAAAGGGGCAGCAGAATTACAACAAGGCCTGCGAACATTGCCACGGATCGAACGCCCAGGGCGATGGTCCGCTCGCCCCAACGAACCCGAGCCCTCCAAATCTCACCGATGACAAGTGGGATCACGGGTCGAGTGACGGTGAAATCTATTTCATCATCGCCAACGGGATCCCAGACTCCGAGATGAAAGGGGTCAGGAGCGAGATGTCGGCCACCGACATGTGGCACATCGTCAACTACCTCCGGAGCATCGGTCCGAAGCCTCCATCGCGCTGACACAGCTGTGGTGACAACGCACCGCAGGTTCTTCGGCCGCGCATTCTTTGTCTGCGGCATCGCTCTGGCCGCCAGCATCGGCTGTGGACTGTTCGAGAGCAACGTGCCCACGACCACCGCTCCACCTCTGCTGCCGGGCCAGAATGCGGATGTGTTCACGACGGCGCAGCCGTCGATGGCTGCGGCGGTGAACGATTTCTTCGGCAGACGGCCGACCCCTGTACAACCGATCGAGTTCCCGCACAACGTGCACGTCGGAAGGAAGATTTCGTGTACGGCGTACTGTCACGCGACCGTGACGAAGGGTCCCGTGGCGGGGCTTCCAGGCGTCCGGACGTGCATGCTCTGTCACAACAGCATCGCGCGCGATAAACCGCGGATCCAACAGATCACCGAGATGCGGAAGAAGGGCATCGACCTCGCGTGGCAACGCGTGTTTGGCTACCCCGCGGAGTCGCACGTGAAGTTCAATCACGCGCCGCACATCCGCGCCAAGGTGGAGTGCGCGACGTGCCACGGCAACATCGCGGAGCAGACGGTCGCTCAGCGCAACGTCGAGCTGACCATGGGCTTCTGCGTGAATTGCCACAACGAACGGAAAGCGTCGGTCGACTGTCTGGCTTGTCATTACTAAGGCGCGTATCAACGATCCTGTCGTAGTCAGCAACAGGCTCGGCCAACGTTTACGGCCGTTCCTACGGAACGGCCGCTATGGAATTCGACCACATCCCATTAGACACATGGATCGACGCTCCTTCATCAAGCTCACCGCCGTGACCGCATCGAGTGCGGCGCTCGCCAGCTGCGGCAACCCGGAGAACGAGCTCATTCGCTTCGTTCCCGACGATGACATCGTTCCGGGCGTGGCCGTCTGGAAGCCGAGCGTGTGCCCGCTCTGCGCATCTGGATGCGGCCTGACCGTGCGGGTCATGGATGCCGATGCCGAGGTCGTTCGCGACGGTCAGGCAGGGAGGGTGCGCATCAACGCGGCCAAGAAGCTCGAGGGCAGCCCGGCACACCCTGTCAATCACGGCGGCCTGTGCCCACGCGGCCAAGCGGCGATCCAGGTGACGTACCACCCCGATCGGATCACCCAGCCGCTCAAGCGCGCCGGCGAGCGCGGCGACGGTCGATATGAAGCTATTTCCTGGGATGACGCGATTGCGGAGGTCGTGTCGCGTCTCGACGCGCTCGAGGGTACCGCCAGCCGCCAACGGCTCGCGTTTCTCAAGAGGCCGACCTACAGTCATCGAACCGTCCTGATCGAGCAGTTTCTCGCCCGATATGGCGCGCCCAAGCCGGTCACCTACGAGCTGTTCGACAATGGCGTGCTTCGGCGAGCCAACGCATTCAGCTTCGGTCGCGAGCAGCTCCCTACCTTCGATTTGCCGAATGCCCGGTACGTCCTTGGCTTCGGTGCAGACTTCCTCGGCACGTGGAATTCACCGGTGTCGCAGGGGCGCGGCTATGGCGTGATGCGGCAGGGGCGTCCCGGCATCCGCGGCACGTTCGTGCAGGTGGAATCACGCATGTCGCAAACGGGCGCCAACGCGGACGAGTGGGTGCCGGTGCGGCCCGGCACCGAGGGTGTGCTGGCGCTCGGGCTCGCGAACGTCATCATGGCCAAGAAGCTCCGTCCCGCTGAAGCCGGAGGCCGGGCTGGGTCGCTCATCGAGGGCTGGAGCACGGGTCTCGTCGCCTACACCCCAGAACAGGTGGAGAAGTTGACCGGGGTCGCCGCACGCCGCGTCGAGCGACTCGCGCGCGAGCTCGCCGAGAGGCGTCCTTCGGTTGCGATCATCGGTGGCTCGCCGCTTGCGCATACCAACGGCCTTTTCAATGCGCTCGCCGTCAATGCGCTCAACGCGCTGATGGGAAGTGTCGAGCAGCCCGGCGGCATGTTCTTTACGCCACAGATCGATATCGCTCGTACCTTCCGGCTGCCGCCTTCGCGCGCGGAGCGCGCAGGACACGGCGAGTCTCGCCGGAGCCACAGGCGTAGGCGGGAAGCCGGAAGATCGACAACTCGAACGCCTGGCCGCCGAGATACTCTCCGGCGCGGACTCCTCCCCCCAAGTGCTGCTCGTCGACGGCGCAAATCCGGTCTTCACGACACCACGTGCGTGGAGAGTTCGCGAGGCATTCCAGAAGATTCCCTACATCGCGAGCTTCGGCAGCTTCCTGGACGAGACCAGCAGTCTCGCGGATCTGATCCTGCCGGACCACTCATTCCTCGAGTCGTGGGCCGAATCCGTGCCCGAATCGGGTGCGATGGTCGCCGTGGTCGGCGCTGCGCCACCCGTCATGCAGCCGCTGCACCAGACCCGCGCGACCGGAGACGTGCTGCTCGCGATCGGCCGTGGCCTTCGACGTCCGCTCGATCTGCCGTGGCAAACGTTCGACGAGATGCTCGCCGCCACGTTCGCGGCGCTGCCAGCGCCGAGCGCTGACACCGACGCCTGGACCGATGCTCAGGAAAAGGGTGGCTGGTGGGGAACCCTTCCAGCCGGCCTGGTCACTCCGGCACCCGTTGTCACATCCGGCACACGTACGGTGACGTTTGTGGAGCCGCAGTTCGACGGTGACGCGCAGCAATTCCCCTTTCACTTTCTGCCCTACGCGTCGAGCGCTTTCCTCGACGGATCGCTCTCGCACCTCCCATGGTTGCAGGAGATGCCCGACCCGCTCACGTCGGCGATGTGGAGCAGCTGGGTCGAGATCAATCCCGACCACAGCCGAACGCCTCGGTATCGGGCAGGGAGACGTGGTGGAGGTCACGTCGGCTCACGGCACCGTGCGCACCTCCGCCGTCGTCTCGCCGGGAATTGCGCCCGATCTCGTGGCGATGCCGGTCGGTCAGGGACATCGAACCTTCACGAGGTACGCAAGCGGAAGAGGTGAAAACCCGATCGAGTTGCTGGCTTCAATCAGCGAGACAGCCACGGGCGCCCTGGCTTGGGCGGCGACGCGGGTGCGAGTCTCTCGCATCGGCGGGCCCGACGGGCGGCTCGTTCTGTTTGCGGGTGGACTGCGTGAGCATGAGGAACGCGGACGATGACAGAGGTCAAGGAGACAGCCGATGCCTAGATGGGGAATGGCGGCCGATCTCGATCGATGCACGGGCTGTGGTGCGTGCGTGACGGCCTGCCATGCCGAGAACAACATCTCGACGGTCGGCGCCGATCAGGCGGCGCGTGGCCGCGCGAAGCACTGGATCCGTGTCGAGCGCTACTGGGAGGGCGACTTTCCTGACGTTCGGCTCAAATTTCGCCCCGTGATGTGCCAGCAGTGCGACAACGCGCCGTGCGAGCCGGTGTGTCCGACCTACGCCAGCCACCACACCGAGGACGGTCTCAACGCGCAGGTGTACAACCGCTGCATCGGCACCCGCTACTGCGCCAATGCGTGTCCATACAACGTACGGTTCTTCAATTTCTTCAACCCGTCATGGGACAAGCCGCTGCATCTGCAGCTCAACCCCGACGTCTCGCTGCGCACGGTCGGCGTGATGGAGAAGTGCACGTTCTGCGTGCAGCGCATCAAGGCGGTGACGATTCAGGCGAAAGCTGAGGAGCGCGAGCTCCGGGACGGCGACATTCAGCCAGCCTGCGTGCAGGCGTGCCCGCCGAAAGCGCTCGTGTTCGGTGATCTCGAAGATCCCGAGAGCGAGGTGTCGCGACTCTCGAGATCGTCGCGCGGCAGCAAGCTGCTCGAGGACCTCGGCACGCGCCCCGAGGTGACGTACCTGAGCCGCCAGACATAGATCGTTATGAATCTCTCCGACCATTCAGCGTGTCAACAGCGACCTGCTGCGGCCGCTGCTGCACACCTCCTGGAGGTTTTACCTCCTCGTCGCCTTCTTCGGAGGCATCGTCCTGACCGCGCTGGTGGCCTGGATGTCGCAGGCGTATTTCGGCTTCGGCATCACCGGCATCAGGTGGCCGGTCTATTGGGGCTTCTACGTCACGAGCTTCGTCTTCTGGATCGGCATCAGTCATGCCGGAACGCTGATCTCCGCGATTCTTCGTCTCGTGAATGCCGGATGGCGCCGCCCCGTCACGCGGTGCGCCGAAGTGATCACCGTGTTCGCGCTGATGATCGGCGCGATGTTCCCGATCATCCACCTCGGGCGTCCGTGGCTGGCGTTCTGGCTGTTCCCGTATCCGAGCGAGCGCTTGATCTGGCCGAACTTCCGCTCACCGCTCGTCTGGGACTTCTTCGCCATCAATACGTATCTCACCGGCAGCGTGCTCTTCTTGTTCCTGCCGATGATTCCGGACTTCGCCGTCGTGCGCGACAAGTCCACGGGGCTCAGGCATCGCATCTACAAGATTCTCGCGCTCGGGTGGCGGGGGACGCCGAAACAGTGGCACCGGCTCGAGACGGCGATGGCCATCATGGCCGTCGTCATCCTGCCGGTTGCGGTCTCGGTGCACACCATCGTGTCGTTCGATTTCTCGATGGCGCCCGTACCGATGTGGCAGACAGCCATCTTCGGACCGTATTTCGTGGCGGGCGCGATCTTCAGCGGCATCGCCGCGCTCGTCATCGCGATGGCGGTCTTGCGCCGCTTCCTGCATCTTCAAGACTACCTGCAACCATTGCACTTTCAGAACCTGGGGAAGCTCCTCCTCGTCATGGCTCTCCTCTGGGGCTACTTCGTGTTCAACGAGCGCCTCGTCACCTACTACGGGAACGAGCCGAGCGAGATGGCCGTCTTCTGGCAAACGCAGCGGGAGGACTTCGCCCCGCTCTACTGGACGATGGTCGTGTGCAACTTCGTCCTGCCGCTCGTGCTGATGGGCATCCGTCGGTTCCGCACGATCACCGGGTGCGTCATCGCCTCGCTTGGCGTCATCGTCGGGATGTGGCTCGAGCGGTTTCTCATCATCGTGCCCTCGCTCGGGCACAAGTACCTGCCATACAGTTTTGGCAGCTATCGTCCGCAGCCGGTCGAGTTCATCATCGCCGGCGCGACCTTCGCCGCCATGACGCTGTTGTATGTGCTGTTCGCCAAGGTGGTGCCGATCATTTCGATATGGGAGCTCAAGGCCGGCCCGTCCGGAGGCGGGCACAATGACGCTGTTACCAGCGAGGCGGAGCCCGGCACGTCAACGCCGGCCGGGCCCAGCGCTCGCTAGAGATGCACCCATGAAAGCCGTGTACGCGCTCTATCCGGACGGGCAGTCGGCGCAACAAGCCGTCAATCGCCTGAGGGCAGCCGGGCTCGCCGATCGGGAGATCACCGTGCTCTCCTCCCAGCCGATGGACGACTACGAGTTCGGCCAGATGGACAAGGCGACCTGGATGTGGTGGATCGCCAGCGGCGGCGGCCTGCTGGGGATGGCGGCGGCGATCGGGCTCGCGTGGCTGACCGAAACCTCCTGGCCCATCAACACCGGTGGGCTGCCGACGTTTGCCTGGTGGCCAAACCTCATCATCATGTTCGAGCTGACGATGCTCGGCGCGATTCTGGCCACGGTTGCCACGCTGGCAGTCAGCGCGCGTCTTGGCCCCAGCTCGAAGCTGTACGACCCCGAGGTGTCCGACGGAAAGATCCTGGTGGGGGTCGAGAATCCGCCTGAAACGAAAGCCGGCGATCTGGAAGCTGCGCTAAGCGCCGCCCCCGATGCGCAGATCAAGACGATCTAACCTTCTCGCCCTCGTGCACTACCTCTCGAGCCGACGCTAACGCTCCCGCGGATCACCTTGACTTGACAATTCGTGGGGCGTAAGCTCCGCGCAATTTCCCGCCCCGTTCACCCGCAAACTCGGTGGTAAGAGTGATGCATCTCATCGGGTGGTTGGGCGATTGCGCGATTGGGCGATTGAATTTCGTGAATGGGTGATTGGGTAATTGGGTCATTGGGTGACTTAGGCAAACGAGCACTGCGGCACCTAATCACCCATTCACTCAATCACCAACTCGCCAGATCATTTAATTCTCGATCGCAGGAGTCCCTATGGCGAAGTCGGTGCGTTTTGTCCAGTCCTGGGCCGCGATTGTCGCTGGGGCAATCGTCTTATCCGCCATCGTTCCGGGCGCGGCACAACAGGCGTCGCCGGTAGGGCCCGAGGTCTACAGTCGCCTGCCGTGGCGCTACATCGGCCCTGAAGGCAATCGGATCAGCGCGGTTGCCGGTGTTCGAGGCCAGCCGCTGGTCTATTACGCCGGCTCCGCGTCCGGCGGCATTCACAAGACCGTGGACGGCGGCGTCACCTGGGAAGCGATCTTCGACGACCAGCCCGTTCACTCCATTGGGGACATCGCCGTTGCCCCCTCGGATCCCAGCACCGTCTGGGCTGGGACCGGCGAGGCGTGCATTCGCAGCCACATCTCTGTCGGTGAAGGCATTTACAAATCCACCGACGCGGGGCGTACCTGGGCACGGATGGGGCTCGAACAGACCGGCCGCATCGGTCGTGTCATCGTGCACCCGCAGAACCCGGACGTCGTGCTCGCCTGCGCGCTGGGTCATGCCTACGGTCCACAACAGGAACGCGGCGTGTTCCGCACAACCGACGGCGGTAAGAACTGGGAGCGCGTGCTGTTCGCGGACGAGAACACCGGCTGCTCCGAGCTCGACATGGATCCGACCAACCCCCGCCGTCTCTTCGCGGGCATGTGGCAGGTCGACATCAAGACATGGGGCCGCGAAAGCGGCGGCGCGGGAAGTGGCCTGTTCACCTCGAGCGACGGCGGAACAACGTGGACGCGGTTGCGGGGACAGGGACTACCGAGCCGCGATGTTGGCAAGGTCAAGGTCGCCATCGCGCCGTCGAACCCGGATCGGGTCTACGCCATGATCGAGACCGGCGACGGCATCCCGTGGAAGGGGAAAGAAACCGATCGCGGTCAAGTGTGGCGATCGGACGATGGCGGCCGGACGTGGCGGGTCGTGAGTTACGACCGCAATGCGATGGGCCGCGCGCACTACTACTCCCACATCTTCGTCGCGCCGGACAACGAAAACGAGACCTATTTCCTCACCGCCGGCTACAGCATCTCGCTCGACGGAGCGCAGTCGCTCGTTCAGCAACAGGGGGCTCGTGCGCCAGGCGGCGATCATCACGATATGTGGATCGATCCCAGCGACGCCAATCGAATGATTGTCGGACACGACCAGGGATTTTCGATCTCGGTCAATCGCGGCAAAACGTGGTATCGCAATCGCCTGCCGAATGCGCAGATGTATCACGTGACGGTGGACAACCAGATCCCGTATTACGTCTACGGCAACAAGCAGGACGGGCCGTCGTATCGGGGGCCCAGCAACAGCCGCACGGGCGGAGTCATTCCGCGCAGCATGTGGCACACGGTGGCTGGCGGGGAAAGCGGCTGGGCGACACCCGACCCGGTTGACGCCAATCTGATCTGGTCGAGCGCGTCCGGATCGGGCAGCGTCGGCGGCATCGTCGCCATCTACGAAGAGAGCCGGCGACAGGCGCGGAACGTCGAAGTTTGGCCCGATCAGGCGAATGGCATCCCGGCCGACCTGCGGTATCGCTTCAATTGGACGATGCCCCTCACGATGTCACCCCACGACCGCAACACCGTCTATGTCGGCAGTCAGCACGTGCACCGGACCACGAATCGCGGTCAGAGCTGGGAGGTCATCAGCCCCGACCTTTCCACCAACGACAAGAGCCGGCAGCAGTTCTCGGGCGGTTTGACCGGCGACAACATCGGCGTTGAGTACGCGTTCACCGTCATGGCGATCGCCGAGTCACGAATGGAAAAAGGGCTGATCTGGGCGGGCACCAACGACGGCCAGGTCCAGTTGACACGTGACAACGGGAAGACGTGGACCAATGTCACGAAGAGCATCCCCAATCTCCCGCCGTCGGGGACGGTTGGAAACATCGAGCCATCACGCTTCGAAGCCGGCACGGCGTATCTGACGGTCGACCTGCATCAGGTGAACAACCGAGATCCGTTCGTGTACAAGACGACAGACTACGGTAAGACGTGGCGTCCGATCACCAACGGCATTCCGAAGAGCATGCTCAGTTACGCGCACTGTATCCGAGAAGATCCCGTGCGTCGCGGACTGCTCTATCTGGGCACGGAGAACGCGATCTACGTGTCTTTCAACGATGGCGACAATTGGCAGCCGCTGCAGACGAGCATGCCGCGAGCGCCGGTCTACTGGATAGTGACGCAGGAGCACTTCAACGACCTGATCATCGCCACCTATGGCAGGGGCTTCTGGATTCTTGACGACCTCACGCCGCTCCAGCAACTGACGTCACAGGTGCTGGCGGCCGACGCATACCTCTTCCCACCGCGAGCGACCTATCGTCTGCGCGACATCACGGGGGAAGCCTCGTCGTTCAACGATCCAACGGTTGGGCAGAATCCTCCTTACGGCGCCCCCATCAACTATTTCCTCAAGACCCCGCCGGACGGTGACGTAACGATTTCGATCCTAGATGGCCAGAACCAGGTTCTGCGAACGCTGGCGGGGCCGAAGACGGCTGGACTGAATCGCGTGTATTGGGACCTGCGCGATGAACCGTCGACCGAGGTGCGCATGCGGACGAGCCCGCTTTATGCACCAGACGTGCAAGTCGGACCCGAGGGCACGCGAGCCGCCCCAGGCGCCGGTCGCCTCTCGATTCTGATGCCGCCCGGTACCTACACGGTCCGCCTGAATGTCGGCGGCAAGCAGCTTTTGCAGAAGCTTGAAGTACGAAAGGACCCCAATTCCGGTGGTACCGAGGCCGATATCAAAGAGCAGACCAAGACGTTGACGGAGCTCAGGCGCGACATTGATGCCGCCGCCACAATGGCCAACGATATCGAACTCGTGCGCGGGCAGATTCAAGGTCTCGGTCGCGTCCTCCAAAATGCGGAGATTATGAAGCCGGCTCGCGAGCTCGAACAGAGGCTCATCGAGATCGAACAGAACCTCCTCGAGCTGCGAGTGACCGGCCGCGGACAGGACGGCGTTCGGTTTGGCGCACGTCTCCTCAGTAAGTTCGGATATCTGGCCAACGGGCTGGCCAACGCAGACTTCAGGCCAACCAACCAGCAGCTCGAGGTGCAAAAGCTCCTCGAAGAGCAGTTGCGAAAGCACCAGGCTGCGCTCGATTCGATCTTGGAGAAAGACCTCAAGGCGCTCAACGAGCTGATGCGTGGCCGAGGCTTCTCCAACATCATCGTGCGCCGACCGACTTCGTAGCTGAGCGGCCTGGGGCCGATCGCTAACGGACAGGGACGGGGGAGACGAGGGCCTGACGTCAGCGGGCACGATGCGATTTGGGTATGCGGAGCCGGCCGGCGAATGCATCGGTTGGAGGCGGCGCCGTTTACATCTTGACGAAGCGCGCCCAGCCGCTTACGCTCAAGCCACTTTTCTCTGCATAGCCGGTCGGAGCGCTCTTCTCCTCGTTTCTCTGTTGATTTGCTTTTCGGGCTGTAGGCCCAAGGAGTCAGCGATGCGCAGAAACCTGGTGGCGGCGACACTTTCATTTCTGTGGGTGATGGCGTTCCCCGCGATTGCACTTGCCCAGAGTGCGATTGCCGGAACCGTGAAGGATTCCTCAGGCGGCGTCCTTCCGGGGGTGACGGTCGAGGCGATGAGTCCCGTGCTCATCGAAAAGGTCCGCACCGTGACGACCAACGAGCAAGGACAGTTCACGATCGTGGACCTTCGTCCCGGGGTTTACACCGTGCGACTCACCCTCGCCGGGTTCAATGCGTTCGTGCGCGAAGGGCTCGAGCTGCCCACCGACTTTACTGCGACCATCAACGTCGAGATGCGCGTGGGGATTCTCGAGGAGACGGTGACGGTCACTGGCGAGTCGCCCGTCGTGGATGTCTCGAGCACGGCGCGCGTCCAGGTGCTCGATCGCGATGCGCTCGATGCGCTCCCCACCGGCCGGAGCATCTATTCAATGGCGCAGCTCGTGCCGGGCGTCCTGCTCAACCAGCCGGACGTCGGCGGCTCACGCGCGATGCAACAGACCTATATGTCCACACGCGGCCTGACCTCGGCCAACAACATCGTCCAGGTGGACGGGATGATGATCAACGGCCTCGACGGTGACGGCGCCGTTCAGCAGTACATCAACAACGCCTTCGTTCAGGAGATGACCTATCAGACGGCCGGAGCCGGCGCCGACGTCTCACCGGGCGGCATCAGAGTCAACATCATCCCGCGTGACGGCGGCAACGAGTTCCACGGGTCGTTCTTCGGCGCGTGGAACGACGGCTCGTGGCAGTCGAACAACCTGGACGACGAGCTGCGGGCGGCCGGTTTGAACAACGTGGACGAAATCAAGAAGGTCTGGGACTTCAACTTTGGGATCGGCGGGCCCATTCTTCGAGACAAGCTCTGGTTCTACGGCTCGCTCCGCCATTGGGGAGTCCACGACTTCAAATCAGGGACATATGACGTGCCGAGTGGGGCCAACGTGTTCCAGTGCCAGACCGGAGCCATTGCCTGCGAACAGGGCGTCGACGATCAGCAGATCAAGAGCGCCGTCCTGCGCCTGACGTGGCAGGCAAGCCCACGCCACAAGATCAGCGCGTACTTCGACGAGATCGACAAGTTCCGCGGCCACGGCATGACTTCGGGCGTGACCGATGCGCTGACCGCGTCGCAAATCTGGACGTCGCCGCTCTACAACGACGCGGCGATCAAGTGGACCAGCCCGCTGACGAACCAGCTCCTCCTGGAAGCTGGCTTCTCGATGAACTACGAGCAGTACGTCATCGTGAACCAGGACGGCATCAACCAGGAGCGGGGCACGCCGGCGTGGTATGCGGGCACGAGCAAGTTCGACATTGCCCGGTCGACGATGTGGGGCGGCATCGGCAGCGGACAGGGCGGCCGCTACCCCGATCGCTACAACTTCGCGGCCTCGGCCTCCTATGTCACGGGCTCACACACCATCAAGGCAGGCTTCCAATACAACTGGGGCCCCTACGAAAACACGCGTGACACCAATGCCGACTTGCAGCAGCGCTACACGAACGGAGCGCCCACCCTGGTCCGCGTCTCCAACACACCGATTCGCTCCCTGGAGCGGCTGGTTGCCGACGTCGGGCTCTACGCGCAGGATTCGTGGTCGCTGAATCGGCTGACGCTGAACTACGGGATTCGCTGGGAGTATCTCAGCCACGAGGTCGCGGAGCAGTTCTCTCCGGCCGGCCGCTTCATCGGCGAGCGGCGGTTCGACGCCATTCCGATGCCCACCTGGAAGGACTTCGCGCCACGGTTCGGAGTCGTCTACGACCTGTTTGGCGATGCCAAGACGGCGCTCAAGTTCGGCTTCAACCGTTACAACGAGTCGCGGACGACGCAGTTCGCGACCCGCTACAACCCTCTCCAGGTCCTGACGCAGGATCTCTCGTGGACGGACCTCAACACCGACGACATCGCCCAAGGCGAGCGGGGCTGCGTCTACCTGACGCCTGGCTGCGAGATCAACTTCGCGCAGTTGCCCGCGACCTTCGGCACCCCGCGGCTGAACGTCGTCGATCCGGAGTTCAAGCGCGTCTACAACCTCGAGACCACAGCCGGCATCCAGCACGAGTTGATGCCGCGGGTGTCGGTGGGTGCCAATTGGTACCGCCGGTCGTTCCACCGACTGCGCCTGACCGACAACCTCCTCCGGACGATGAACGACTACCGGGCGTACGACGTGTTCCATCCGATGACGGGCCAGCCGTTCACGATTTATGATGTGGTGCCGACCGCGTTGCCTCGGGTCGAGAACTTCGACACGAACTCGGACGGCCGCAGCCACGTCTACAACGCCTTCGATCTGACCATCAACACGCGTCTTCCAGGAGGCGCGATGCTCTTCGGCGGGTACGTCACCGAGCGCAACATGCGCAACATCTGCGACGAGCCCGACGATCCGAACATGCTGCTCTTCTGCGATGACTCGCAGAACGACATCCCCTACCGACAGGCGCTGAAGCTGTCGGGCACCTACCCGTTGGGTTGGGGCATCACCGTCAGCGGCACGTGGCAGGACCTCGCCGGCCGGCCGCTCGGCCTGACGACGACGACCGGCCCCGGTCCGGGTGGGCCGTCCCAAAACAAGATCAGCGGTCCGGGCTACGGCGACACCGGCAGCCCGGTGGGAACGAACTGGTTCCTGACCAACACGACTCGCTATCCGGCCAACTGCCCTGCCCCGTGTCCGGCGGGACAGCTCGTCTTCCCGAATGCTGACGCCCGCCTGGCCTCGGCGTCGGTGGAGGTTCCTATCGTCGCGCCCGGGACTGAGTTCCTGCCTCGCTTGCGGCAGCTCGACTTGAGCGTTGCCAAGTGGTTCGGTCTCTGGGGTAGCTCGCGCATCCAGGGCCAAGTCGATATCTTCAACGTGTTCAACGCGAACACGACTGCTGCGGTCCGCTCGACCCGCTTCGATACCTCCGCCTACGTGCTGCCGGCCAGCGTGCTGCAGGGGCGCATGATTCGGTTGGGCGTGCAGCTGAGGTGGTGAAGGGAATGGGGCCTAGGGCATAGGGCTTTGGGAGGGCAGAGGGATGAATCCCTGTTCCCTCCCCTATGCCCTCAGCCCTCCCTACGCCCTTTTCAAGGAGCCACCCGCGGCTTCGCGACTCCCTGGTGGCAGTTAAAACAAGTCACGCGGCCGAGGGTGGATTCGCCCTCGGCCGGTTGGTGCGCCGGAAAAAATTGTCTGTTGATCGCCTTGGTCATCTCGATCATTTGGCGCGCTCTGACTTTGCGTGGATTCTCATCGCTGGCAAAGTTGCCCTTAGGCATGTGACAGCCACCGCAGCTCACGCCAATGGCCTGAACGAAGTGCTGCATTTCCCGTTCGAATTCAGGCACGGTCAGCCCCGTCAGCACCTTGACGGTGGGGCTCTCGACCTTGTTGGGGGTGGCCGGCGCCTGGCCCCGCAGGGTCTGGCCAAGTGCCATCGACATCAGTATCGCCAAAGCACCCGTCAGTTTCATTGATCTCCAGGCGTTCTTGGCCCACCCGCCAAGTCGGAAGTGCGGCCGGCCGGGCGGCAAGCGCCGGTAGGGTAGCACGGCGGGAGGGCATGGGGCGTAGGGCACAGGGCCCAGGGTAGGGGCATAGGGGACGGCAAAAGGGAGTTGGCGATCGGGGGACCGAGAGTCCCTGCTCCCTTGCCTATGCCCTATGGCCCTATGCCCAACGCCCTATGCCCTCTCCCCGGAGGTTTGCAGCAGTGAGACAGGCCGTGCTATATTTCGTAGGTTCTCGTGGAGCCTGGGACACCCTATCTAGGCTCCTTCCAGCATTGTGACGCTCCGGTTCTCTGGGCTCTGGCCGCCACGCGCGCCGGAGATTCCTCCAGGAATAGGAAAGGAATAGCGTCCGCCAATGCCGATGACACACAACGAGTAGGGTTTATCGCTTCGGGTGCCAAGCTGTTCACACGAACAGGCTTCTAGGCCCGTTGCACCAGGTATGCGGAGCTGGCATCCGCGTAGCTGGATGTTTTGCCGCTGAATCCTGGTCCGCCGAGTGCAACCGGTCGATTTTGTGGCGTGGAGTGCTCGTGCCGACGATCAGTCAGCTTGTACGCAAGGGACGTGAGCAGGTTCGCTGGAAGACCAAGAGTCCGGCGCTGCAGGAAAGCCCGCAGAAGCGCGGCGTCTGTGTGCGCGTCTTCACGCAGACGCCGAAGAAGCCGAACTCCGCCCTGCGCAAGGTGGCGCGCGTCCGGCTGACCAACGGCATCGAGGTGACGACCTACATCCCCGGTGTTGGTCACAACCTTCAAGAACACTCGCTCGTGCTGATCCGGGGCGGCCGTGTGAAGGATTTGCCCGGCGTTCGCTATCACGTCGTGCGTGGCACGCTCGACGCGGTCGGGGTCCAGGGTCGCAAGCAGGGTCGATCGAAGTACGGCGCCAAGCGTCCCAAGCAGTAGGAATCGACAATGCCTCGACGAAGAGAAATCCCAAAGCGCGACATCCCGGCGGACGCGCTGTACAACAGCTCGCTGGTGACGAAGTTCATCAACACGATCATGATGGAGGGCAAGCGCTCCACGGCCGAGCGCATCCTCTACCAGAGCTTCGACATCATCAAGGAGCGCAGTGGCGACGATCCGCTGAAGGTCTTCAAGAAGGCCGTGGACAACGTGAAGCCCGCGCTCGAGGTCAAGTCCCGTCGTGTGGGTGGCTCCAATTATCAGGTGCCGATCGAAGTCAATCCCAATCGCCGGCTGTCGCTGAGCATCCGCTGGCTGGTGAGTTATGCGCGCTCGCGCGGCGACGGCAAGACGATGCAGGAAAAGCTCGCGAATGAGCTGCTCGACGCCGCCAACCTGCGTGGCGGAGCCGTGAAGAAGCGCGAGGACACGCACCGCATGGCCGAAGCCAACAAGGCGTTTGCGCATTACCGGTGGTAACGACATAGCGAGGTCCACGGTCCACGGCCCCCGGTCCACGGCAAGGCTGAGGGCACCGCAGGGCCTTTACACGAGACCGTCGACTGGAAGACCGTAGACGACAGGCTTTTTGACGACAATGGCACGGCAAGCTCCGTTAGAACGCACCCGGAACATCGGCATCATGGCTCACATCGATGCCGGGAAGACGACCACCACCGAGCGGATCCTCTTCTACACCGGAATTACGTACAAGATCGGCGAGGTCCACGAAGGCACGGCCGTCATGGACTGGATGGAGCAGGAACAGGAACGCGGAATCACCATTACATCCGCGGCCACTACGTGCTTCTGGCGCGACCACCGGATCAACATCATCGACACCCCGGGCCACGTCGACTTCACGGTCGAAGTCGAACGATCGCTCCGCGTCCTCGACGGCGCCTGCGCCGTGTTCGACGCCGTGTCAGGGGTCGAGCCGCAGTCGGAGACGGTGTGGCGTCAGGCCGACAAATACCGTGTCCCGCGCATTTGCTTCGTCAACAAGATGGATCGCGTCGGCGCCGACTTCAAGGAGACGCTGGCACAGATCGAGACCAAGCTGCAGGGCAATCCGGTCGCCATCCAATTGCCGATCGGCGCGGAGGACAAGTTCGTCGGCGTTGTCGATCTCGTGGGGATGAAGTCGATTACGTACAAGGACGAGACCATGGGCGCCGACTACGTCGTCGGCGAGATTCCGGCCGACATGATGGCCGAGGCCCAGACCTATCGCGAGAAACTGATCGAGAAGGTCAGTGAGGCCGACGACAAGCTGCTCGAGAAATACCTGGCCGGCGACACCATTTCCGAAGACGACATCAAGGCGGCCCTTCGCAAGCGAACCATCGAATCGGTTCGCAAAGAGAGCGCTCCGTTCGTTCCCGTCATCTGCGGCACGGCGTTCAAGAACAAGGGCGTCCAGCTGCTGCTCGACGCCGTCGTCGACTACCTGCCGTCGCCGCTGGATATTCCCGCCGTGACCGGCCTGGACTTGAACTCGAAGGAAGAGGGCGCGCTCACGGAACGGAAGGCCGACGACAAGCAGCCGTTCTCAGCGTTGGCGTTCAAGATCATGACGGACCCGTTCGTGGGGCAGCTCACGTTTTTCCGCGTCTATTCGGGGACATTGGCCACCGGCACCTCGGTGCTCAACGCGACCAAAGGCAAGACCGAGCGTATTGGCCGCCTGCTGAAAATGCATGCGAACAAGCGTGAGGAAATCAAGGAGGTCTTCGCCGGTGACATCGCCGCGGCGGTTGGGCTGAAGTTCGTGACGACCGGCGACACCTTGTCCAACGAGAAGAAGCCGATCCTCCTCGAGTCGATGACGTTCCCGGAGCCGGTCATCTCGCTCGCGATCGAGCCGAAGACCAAAGCCGACCAGGAAAAGCTCGGCCAGGGGATGGCGAAGCTCATGGCGGAGGACCCGACCTTCCGCGTGCGCACCGATGAACAGACCGGTCAGGTCGTGATCGCCGGCATGGGCGAGTTGCACCTCGAGATCATCGTCGACCGCCTCAAGCGTGAGTTCAGCGTCGAGGCCAGTGTCGGTAAGCCACAAGTCGCCTACAAGGAAACGCTCACGGCGCCAGCCGAAGGCCATGGCCGGTTCGTCCGGCAGACGGGTGGCCGCGGTCAGTTTGGTGAGGCGAAGATCCGGCTGCTGCCACTGCCGCCGGGGACCGGTTACCAATTCGAGAACGAGATTGTCGGCGGTTCGATCCCGAGGGAATACATCAAGCCCATCGACCAGGGCATTCAGGAAGCCCTGACGCGGGGCGTCCTGGCAGGCTATCCGATCGACGATGTGCGGATCGAGTTGTACGACGGGTCGTTCCACGAGGTGGACTCGTCGGAAATGGCCTTCAAGATTGCCGGTTCGCTGGCGTTCCAGGACGCGGCGAAGAAGGCGCGCCCGGTGTTGCTCGAGCCGGTGATGCGCGTCGAAGTCGTCGTGCCGAAGGACTATCTCGGCGACGTGATGGGTGACCTGGCGTCTCGTCGCGGCAGGATTCAGTCGCAGGAAGACCGTGGCGGCACGCAGATCATTTCGGCGCGCGTGCCACTGAGCGACATGTTCGGATACGCCACGGAACTGCGTTCGCGAACGCAGGGCCGTGCGACCTACTCGATGCACTTCGATCGCTACGAGCAGGCGCCGGCGCATGTGAGCGAAGAAGTGATCGCACGCGTTCAGGGGACCAAGTAAATGCTGGGTGACAAGATTCGCATTCGTCTGAAGGCCTACGACGCGCGCGTGCTCGATCAGAGCACCGGAGAAATCGTGGAGACGGCCAAGCGCACGGGCGCGCGACTCGCCGGTCCAATCCCGTTGCCGACCGAGATCAACAAGTGGACCGTCCTGCGCTCGCCGCACGTCGACAAGAAGTCGCGCGAGCAGTTCGAAGTTCGGACCCACAAGCGCCTGATCGACATCTTCGAGCCGACGCCGCAGACCGTCGACGCGCTGATGAAGCTCGATTTGCCGGCTGGGGTCGATGTCGAGATCAAGGCGTTTGGGAAGGACCACAAGTAGGCTTAGGGCGTGAGGCATAGGGCATAGCAGGGACAAGCCCCCCTAAGCCCAACGCCCTAGGCCTTATTCCCTCCAAGGATCGAGCAATGGTGACAGGAATCATTGGCAAGAAAGTCGGCATGACGCAGCTGTTCCTCGAGGACGGCACGGTGGCCCCTGCGACAGTGCTCCAGGCGGGCCCGTGCGTGGTCGTGCAGGGGAAGAATGCGGAAAGCGACGGCTACGAGGCGGTACAAATCGGGCTGGTGGAGAACAAGCCCTATCGTGCCAACAAGGCAATCGCCGGCCTGTTCAAGAAGGCCAACGTGCCGCCGACGCGTGTGCGCCGCGAAGTGCGTTTGGCCAAGGGCGCTGAAGCGCCGAGGCTTGGCGAGCAGGTGCTGTGCTCGATTTTCGCGGCCGGCGAGCGCGTCGACGTCGTGGGCACGAGCAAGGGCAAAGGCTTCCAGGGCACCGTCAAGCGCCACCACTTCCGCGGGGGCGACGACACGCACGGCTCGATGTTCCACCGCGCCCCCGGGTCGATTGGCGCGTCGTCCTATCCCTCGCGCGTCCTCCCCGGCATGCGAATGCACGGGCACATGGGCGTCGATCGCGTGACGACGAGGAACCTCAAGGTGTTGAAGGTGGACGCGGAGAACCACGTGATCGTCGTACGCGGTGCGGTGCCGGGCGCCAACGGTGGCTACGTCCTGATTCGCAAGGCCGTGGCCGCCAAGCCCGAACCGCAGCCGCAGCTGCAAGAGAAGCCGAAGAAGGGCAAGAAGTACGGTGCCTGAGTGCCTAGGGTGCCTAAGGTGCCTGAGGTGCGGCGGGGAGAACAATGACTGTTGACGTCGTCAATAACGAGAACCAGAAGGTCGGTTCGCTCGACGTGAGCGACGAGGTCTTCGGTGGTCGCGTGAAGGTCGATTTGATTCACGAGTCGGTCGTTCGTGCCAACGCGGCGGAACGGCGCGGCACGCACGCAACCAAGACCCGGGCGCGGGTGAGCGGCAGTGGTAAGAAGCCGTGGCGTCAAAAGGGTACTGGTCGTGCGCGGGTCGGTGAGATTCGCAACCCCTTGTGGCGCAAGGGCGGCACCGTGTTTGGGCCGCAGCCGCGCAGCTATGAGTACCAGTTGCCCAAGAAGGTCGAAAAGGGCGCGCTCCGCGCCGCACTCTCGGCCAAGCTCCAGGGCGGCGAAGTAGTCGTCGTCGATGCCCTCTCGGTGAGTGCGATCAAGACCAAGGCGGCAGTGGCGCTGCTGAAGACCCTTGGTGTCGACGGCAAAGCGCTGATTGTCGATGTGCATCCTGACGAGAAGTTGGCGCTGTCGGTGCGGAACATCGCAGGCGTGCGCGTGTTGGCGAGCAATCGAGTCACGGCGCGCGATGTGATCGACACGCGCAAGATCGTGGTGACGCAGGCCGCGCTCGAGAAGCTTCAGGACGTGCTGTCATGAAATTGACCGAAGTCATTCGCCGCCCGCTCGTGACCGAGAAGACCACGACGCTTCGCGAGGACGGACGCACGGTCGTGTTCGAGGTCGCGCGCGGTGCGACCAAGGTTGACATCCGACGCGCGGTCGAACAACTACTCGGCGCCAAGGTGTCCGACGTGCGCACCGCCAACGCCCACGGAAAGATGAAGCGTCAAGGTCGATTCGTCGGCCGCCGCGCGGATTGGAAGAAGGCGTACGTGAGGCTTCGGGAAGGCGCGAAGCTTCCGGACTTTTTGGAAGGAGCGTAGGAAGTTACAAGTGACAAGTTCCAAGTTACAAACGACGCTCGATCGAGCTGTATTCGTAACTTGGAACTTGGAACTTGTCACTTGTAACTGACACGAGCCAGCTCATATGCCCATCAGAAAATACAAGCCCACGTCGCCTGGACGCCGGCAGATGTCGGTGCAGACCTACGACGAGATCACGGCCACCGAGCCGTATCGTCCGCTGACCGAGACGTTGAAGAAGTCGGGCGGTCGCAACAACACCGGCGAAATCACGATGTGGTGGCGCGGGGGCGGCCACAAGCGCCTGTATCGCATCATCGACTTCAAGCGCGACAAGAAGAACATTCCGGGCACGGTGTCGACGATCGAGTACGACCCGAATCGCTCGGCTCGGATTGCGCTCGTCACGTACGCAGACGGCGAGAAACGTTACATCCTGCAGCCGGTCGGCATGAAGGTGGGCGACACGATCATCTCAGGGGAGGGAGCGGACATCCTGCCGGGCAATGCGCTGCCGCTGAGTAACATCCCGTTGGGCACCATGGTCCACAACGTGGAGCTGAAGCCCGGACGCGGGGGTCAGATGGCGCGGAGCGCCGGGGCGGCCGTGCAGGTGGTCGCCAAGGAAGGCGAATACGTGTCGGTGAAAATGCCTTCCGGAGAAATTCGCAAAGTGCAGCACCACTGCTTCGCCACGATTGGCCAGGTCGGTAATCTCGATCACGAGAACGTCTCGGTTGGGAAGGCCGGTCGCACGCGATGGAAGGGTAAGCGGCCGCACGTGCGCGGCGTGGCCATGAACCCCGTCGATCATCCGCTGGGCGGTGGTGAGGGCAAGACCTCCGGCGGCCGTCACCCCGTGACGCCGTGGGGTGTGCCCACCAAGGGCTACAAGACCCGCACGCGGAAGCCGAGCGACAAGTTCATCGTGCAACGGAGACCGAAGTAACGCGGCCCACGGCCCACGGCCCACGGAGAGCACCTGCTTTTACCGTAGAGCGTAGACCGTAGACCGTTAGCGAGAGACCGATATGAGTCGTTCACTGAAGAAAGGGCCGTTCGTCGATACGCACCTGCTCGAGAAGGTCGAGTCGATGAATCGCGCCAATGAGAAGAAGGTCATCAAGACCTGGTCGCGCCGTTCGACGGTCATCCCGGAGATGGTGGGCCACACGCTGGCAGTGCACAACGGGCGGAAATTCGTGCCCGTGTACGTCACCGAGAACATGGTCGGGCACAAACTCGGCGAGTTCTCGCCGACGCGCCAGTTCAAGGGACACGCGGCCAAATCGGACAAAGCCGCCTCGTCGGCGCCAGCGGCCGCGCCGCCGGCGCCACAAGGAAAGGCATAGGGTCATGATTCGCGCCCAGGCGACAGCCAAGTATCTGCGCACCTCGGCTCAGAAGGCCGGCCTGGTGCTGGATCTCATTCGCGGCAAGGACATCAACCTGGCGCTGTCGGCGCTGCAGTTCAGTCGCAAGTCGGTGGCTCGCGACGTGGCCAAGGTTCTCCGCTCCGCGGTGGCCAATGCCCAGCAGAAGGAAGGCTTTGGCGGCGATGTCGAGCGGCTGTTCGTTTCGAAGTGCCATGCCGACAACGGCCCGTCGTTGAAACGCGTGCGGCCGGCGCCCATGGGTCGGGCCTTCCGCATCGTCAAGCGGACGACCCACCTCACGGTGGAGGTGACCGAGCGGCCGCAAGTCGTGGCTGTCGTGGGAACCGAGGCGACCGGCGCGAAAGCGGCGAAAGCGCCACGGACGGCGAAGAAGAGTGCGACAGGGTCGGCGAGCGGTGGGCGGGCCAAAAAGACGGCCGCCAAGCGCGCGAAGGCCGCAACACGGTAGGAACAGGAGAGAGCTGTGGGCCAGAAAGTCCACCCGTACGGATTCCGGATCGGGTTCAACAAAACCTGGAAGTCACGTTGGTTCGCCGACAAGGACTATGCGTCGCTGCTGCACGAGGACCTGTCGCTCAAGCGCGACCTGAAGAAGCGGTTCCAGCATGCTGGCGTCGCCAAGGTCGAGATCGAGCGTGCCGCGAACAAGCTGAAAATCGACATCCACACGTCGCGTCCCGGCATCATCATCGGTCGCAAGGGGCAGGAAGTCGACAAACTGAAGCAAGAGATCCAGAAGCGGACCAGCCGCGAGGTCTTCATCAACATCCAGGAGATCCAGAAGCCCGAGCTCGACGCGCAGTTAATTGGCGAGTCGGTGGCGATGCAGCTCGAAAAGCGCGTGGCGTTCCGCCGCGCGATGCGGAAGGCGGTGGAATCCGCGCTGCGCTTCGGAGCGCGCGGCATCAAGGTCCGCGTGTCGGGCCGGCTGAACGGCGCCGAGATTGCGCGTTCGGAGTGGTACCTGCACGGCCAGCTCCCGCTGCAAACGCTGCGCGCCGACATCGACTACGGATTTGCGGAAGCCAACACCACGTACGGCCAGATTGGCGTCAAGGTGTGGCTCTACAAGGGCGAGCGACTGACGCCGCGTGTCGGCCGCGAAGAGGAATACGGCGGCCGAGTCGATCGTGGCGATCGGGATCGCGGTCCGCGCCGCGATCGCCCACGTGGGGAGATGAGATAGGACGGTCCACGGTCCACGGCCCACGGAGAACCTCCGTGCCTGTAGACCGTGAGGCCGTAGACCGAGAGCGAGCGAGAACACATCATGTTGATGCCGAAGAAAGTCAAGTACCGGAAACAGCAGCGCGGCCGGATGACCGGCAAGGCGTGGCGCGGGGGCACGGTCGCATTCGGCGACTACGGCCTCAAGGCCATGGAACCGTGCTGGCTGACCGATCGGCAGATCGAAGCCGCGCGTGTGGCGATGACTCGATTCATCAAGCGCGGCGGCAAAATTTGGGTACGGGTCTTCCCCGACAAGCCCGTCACGAAGAAGCCGCAGGAAACGCGCATGGGCAAAGGCAAAGGCGCGCCCGAAGGCTGGGTGGCGGTGATCAAGCCGGGCCGCATCCTGTTCGAGATGGAAGGCGTTGCAGAGGTCGAAGCCAAGCGCGCCATGGTGCTCGCCGCTGCCAAGCTTCCGATCAAGACGAAGTTCGCCACGCGGTTTGGCCAGGAGACGGTGTCATGAAGGCGGTTGAGCTGAGGGAAATGGACAGCGACGAGCTGCGGATCAAGGTCAAGGAGCTCGACGACCAACTGTTCCGCATGCGGATCCAAAAGTCGATGGGGCAGCTCGAGGCACCCTCCAAGGTTCGGTCCGTGCGCCGGGACCTGGCGCGGGTGCAGACCGTCCTGAGGGAGAAGGCGAAGTAACCATGAGCGCGAAAGCGGAACTGCAGGGTGTGGTTGTCAGTGACCGAATGCAAAAGAGCGTCGTCGTTGCCGTTGAACGACGCGTCCAGCACTCGGTCTACGGCAAGACCCAGAAGCGAACGTCGAAGTTCCTTGCCCACGACGAGGAGGACGACGCCAAGGTCGGTGACAAGGTGGCGATTGTGGAGACGCGGCCGCTGAGCCGACGCAAGCGCTGGGCGGTCACGCGCGTGATCGAGCGCGCGCCCGAGGTATAGGGGAGAAGCGCCATGATTCAGATGCGAACGATCCTCGACGTCGCGGACAATTCCGGGGCGCGCAGGGTCTCGATGATTCAGCCGCTCGGGGGGTCGGCCGGACGCTATGCGCGGCTGGGCGACACCATCACCGCCAACGTCAAGGAGGCAGCGCCCGAGTCGAATGTGAAAAAGGGCACTGTCGTGAAGGCCGTGGTCGTGCGCGTGCGCAAGGAGCAGCGACGCAAGGACGGCAGCTATATCCGGTTCGATCGCAACGCGGTCGTGCTCATCAACGACCAGGGCGAACCGATCGGGACCCGCGTCTTCGGGCCGGTGGCCCGCGAGCTCCGCGAGCGCAAGTTCATGAAGATCATTTCGCTGGCGCCGGAGGTTCTGTAATGGCGTCGATCCGCAAGAACGACATGGTGGCGGTGCGGACGGGCAAGGATCGCGGCAAACGCGGGCGAGTCATCCGCGTGCTGACCGACAAGAACCGCGTGATTGTAGAGGGCGTGAACCTGATCAAGCGGCACACGCGACCGAATCCGCAGAAGAACATCAAGGGCGGCATCGTCGAGCGCGAGGCCTCCATCCACGCGTCGAACGTGATGGTGCTCGACGCGGACACGAACGAGCCGACCCGACTCGGCACGAAGGTGTTGCCGGATGGTCGTCGCGTACGCATCGGCCGCAAGAGCGGGACGGTGGTGGACAAATGAAGGACAACAAGCTCAGCCGTCTGCGCGAGCGATATCAGAGCGACGTGATCCCCGCGCTGCAGAAGGAATTCGGCTACAAGAACGTCAACGCGGTGCCCAAAATCACCAAGGTGGTCGTGAACATGGGCCTGGGCGAAGCGACCCAGAACGCCAAGATCATCGACACCGGCGCCGAGGAGTTGGCCCGCATTACCGGCCAGAAGGCGGCCGTGCGTCGCGCGAAGAAGTCGATCGCGCAATTCAAAGTGCGCCAGGGCATGCCGATTGGGGCGATGGTCACGCTGCGCGGCGAGCGAATGTACGAGTTTCTCGACCGGCTGATGAACATCAGTCTGCCGCGCGTGCGCGACTTCCGTGGCGTGTCGCCCAAAGGGTTCGATGGTCGCGGCAATTTCACGATGGGCCTGCGCGACCAGTTGATCTTCGTCGAGATCGACTATCTCAAGGTGGATAAGTCGCGCGGCATGAACATCTCCGTGGCAACTACGGCAAAGACGGACGAGGAAGCGCGCAAGCTGCTGCAGTTGCTTGGGATGCCTTTTAGACAGGCGTAGAGGGCATAGGGCCTGGGGCGTAGGGTGTAGGGACTAGCAGGGCACACGCCGCCGGGCGCTGGGCTCAGGGTAGAGAACAGGAATCAAGATGGCGACAACAGCCAAAGTGGCTCGTGAGAAGAAGGCGCTGAAGTTCAAAGTCCGACATCGCAACCGCTGCCGCCGATGTGGGAGGCCGCGTGGATACCTGCGCAAGTTCGCCTTGTGTCGTTTGTGTTTCCGCGAGTTGGCGCTCAAGGGCGACGTCGCGGGCGTCACGAAGAGTAGTTGGTAGAGAACCAGTTTCCAGTGGCCACTTTCCAGTTCAAAGATGCTGATCGGTGGTTCGATTCTCCTTTGGACTGATAGCTGGCCACTGACAACTAGCGAGAGTTCTGAATATGAATGACCCGATTGCCGACATGCTCACCCGGATTCGCAACGCCGTCGGGGCGCGTCAAGCGCGTGTCGATTTGCCGGCGTCGAAGCTGAAGTTCGAAATTGCCCGCATCCTGCAGGACGAGGGCTACATCCTCGGCTTCAAACTCGTGGATGAGCCTGCCAACCGCCCGGCAAAGGTCGCCCGGCAGGTTCTCCGCCTGTTCCTCAAGTACGGTCATGGCGGCGAACGCGTGATCAGCGGGATTGAGCGCGTCAGCCGACCGGGTCGCCGCGTCTACGTGAGCCGCGACGATGTGCCCTCGGTGTTGGGCGGGTTGGGCGTGAGCATTCTGACGACGTCCCGCGGCGTGATGAGCGGTCGCACGGCGCAGAAGTCGGGCGTGGGTGGGGAGATACTTTGTAACGTGTGGTAGCTGATCAGTTATCAGTTGCCAGTTGTCCGTTCAAAGAACCGCGTAGTGCCCTTTGAACTGGAAACTGGCAACTGGAAACTTACAGGAACTGAGATGTCACGAATCGGAAAGAAGCCCATCGCGATCCCCAAGGGGGTGACCGTCAAGGTCGACGGCAACACGGTGGACGTCAAGGGCCCCAAGGGGCAGTTGCGTCAGCCGCTGCCGCCGGGCGTCAACGCTGCCGTTGAAGATGGCCAGCTGGTGACGCGCAAGGCGACTGCCGAGCGTGCGCTGGACAAGTTTCATGGTCTGGCGAGAAGCCTGGTCAACAACGCCGTGCTGGGCGTGACCGAAGGCTGGAAGAAAGAGCTCGACATCGTGGGCGTTGGCTATCGGGCGGAGATGAAAGGCAAGCAGGTCGTCCTCGCGCTCGGCTATTCGCACCCGATCGTGTTCGACGTTCCGATCGGCATCGACATCGCGATCGACAAGCAGACCCACATCACGGTGACCGGTGCCGATCGACAGCTCGTCGGACAGGTGGCCGCCAATTTGCGCCGGCTGCGCGAACCGGATCCGTATCAGCAAAAGGGTGTGCGGTACACCGGCGAACAGCTGAAGAAGAAGGCGGGCAAGACGGGAGCGTGATGCCGGGCTGAAGCCCGGGCCCTGATTGAGGGTCCACGCTTAGCCGGGACATGGACACAGTATGAAGATCAAAACCAAGGACGACCGCCGTCAACGCATCAAGTTCCGCATTCGAAAGCGTATGCGGGGGACGCCCGAGCGGCCGCGGCTCTCGGTGTTCCGCAGCGTGTCGCACATCTACGTCCAGGTCATCGACGACATGGCCGGTGCCACGGTGGCGTCAGCCTCGAGCGTCGAGCCGACCGTGAAGGGCAAGATGGAGAAGGACGCGCGCGCGGGCAACCGCAAAGGCGCCGAGCTGGTGGGCAAAACCATCGCGGAGCGGCTCAAGGAGAAGGGAATCACACGCGTGATTTTCGACCGAAACGGGTTCCTCTATCACGGGCGGGTGCGCGCGGTGGCCGAAGCCGCTCGACAGGCTGGCCTGGAGTTCTAAGCACATGATCCGCACACGCGAAAAGATCGACGCCTCACAGCTCGACATCAAGGACACGGTGGTCGCCATCAACCGGGTGACGAAGGTCGTCAAGGGCGGCAAAAATCTCAGCTTCAGCGCCCTGGTCGTCGTCGGTGACGGGCACGGCGTGGTGGGGTACGGCGTTGGCAAAGCCAAGGAAGTGCCATCGGCGATCAAGAAGGGGATCGAAGCGGCCAAGAAGAACCTGATTCGCGTACCGCTGAAGGGCACGTCGATTCCGCATCCCGTGGTGGGGAACTTCGGATCAGGAAAAGTGCTCTTGAAGCCCGCCCCCGAGGGAACGGGCATCATCGCCGGGGCTGCGGTGCGTGCCGTCGTCGAATCGGCTGGGGTGATGAACGTGCTGACCAAGTCGCTGGGAAGCGCGAACGCGCACAACGTTGTGCGAGCGGCATTCACGGCGCTGCACGAGCTGCGAGATCCGATTCGGGTCGCTCGGCTCCGCGGCAAGGACCCTGAAGAGCTTCTCCAGACGGGCCGCGAGCGCCGGCCGCGCGTCAGCAGTCCGCGGCCGGTGCCGGTGGAGACGGCCTGACGGTCGACGGCCGAACGAGCTACAGGCGACGCTGAGATGCGGGTGAGCAATGGCTGAGAAGAAACTGAAAATCACGCTCGTGAAGAGCCCGATTGGGTTCAACGAGAAGCAAGCGCGGGTCGTGCAGGGGCTCGGTCTCCGGAAGATTCGACATTCTGTCGAACTGGCCGACACCCCGGAAACCCGTGGGATGATCCATAAGGTGCGTCACCTCGTGGAGGTGGAGTAGGCATTTCGAGCGGAGCGAGCGATGAATCTGAGTGATTTGAAGCCGGCGAGGGGCGCGAAGCAAACCAAGAAGCGCGTGGGCCGGGGGCCGGGATCCGGCAACGGCAAGACCGCTGGTCGTGGTCATAAGGGCGCGCAGTCGCGCTCGGGCTATTCGTACAAGCGCGGGTTCGAGGGCGGTCAGATGCCGCTGCATCGACGGCTCCCCAAGCGCGGGTTCAACAATCTGTTTCGGACCGAATACGCGGTGATCAACCTCGACCAGCTCGAGGCCAGCTTCGACCAGGGCACGACGATTACGCCTGACACGCTCCGAGCTGCTGGGCTCGTCCACGGCAAGCGCCTGCCAATCAAGGTGCTCGCGCGTGGTGACGTAACCAAAGCGCTGACGGTGCAGGCGCACAAGTTCAGTGGCAAGGCGGCGGAAAAGCTGGCTGCCGCGGGTGGCAAGGCCGAGGCAATCGCTTAGACGCGAGGCATTCACGTGGACGCGCTGAGAAACCTGTTCGCTGTCACTGACCTGCGTAACCGAGTGTTGTTCACGCTCGGGATGCTCGCGGTCTATCGAGTTGGCAGCTTCATCCCGACGCCGGGGTTGAATCGAGCGGCCCTCGCCGAACTGGCGCGGCAGATGCAGAACACGATGTTCGGTCTGTACGACATGTTCACGGGTGGGGCGCTGTCTCAGATCACGATCTTCGCGCTCGGCGTCATGCCGTATATCAGCTCGTCGATCATCCTGCAGTTGCTGACCGTGGTCTGGCCGTATCTGGAGCGGTTGTCCAAGGAAGGAGAACTAGGCCGGCGGAAGATCACGCAGTACACGCGGTATTTGACGCTCGTGCTGGCGGTGGTTCAATCGCTGGGCATTGCCATCTTCCTGGAACGCAACACCGATATCGCGGGCGGCTTGCCGCTCGTCTACGAGCCGGGCTGGGGCTTCCGCCTGATGTGCGTGCTGACGCTGACCACCGGCACCATGTTCATCATGTGGCTGGGCGAGCAGATCACGGAACGCGGCATCGGGAACGGAATGTCGCTGATCATCTTCGCAGGGATTGTCGTCAACTTCCCCCGCGCGGTGCTGCAGACCTTCGACATGATGGAGACCGGGCAGATCACGCTCCTCCGGATGCTGATTCTCGCCGTCGTCATGATTCTCGTCGTCGCAGCCATCATCTACGTCGAGCGGGGACACCGGCGCATCTCGGTGCAGTACGCCAAGCGCGTCGTGGGTCGGCGTCAGTACGGCGGCACCAGCACGCACATTCCGTTGAAGGTCAACACGGGCGGCGTGATTCCCGTGATCTTCGCCTCGTCCATTCTGGCGTTTCCGGCGACATTGCTGCCGATGCTGGGGACCGGCGGCTGGGGGGAATCGCTGGTGCGGCAGCTGGACTTCAATATGCCGCTGCACAACCTGCTGTATGTGTTGTTGATCCTGTTCTTCGCCTACTTCTACACCGCGATCATCTTCAATCCGGATGACGTAGCGGAGAACATGCGCAAGTACGGGGGTTTCATTCCGGGGATTCGACCGGGCAAGCGCACGGCGGAGCACATCGATACCATCCTGTCGCGGATCACGCTGGTCGGGGCCGTTTACCTCGGGCTGGTGGCGCTGTTGCCGAACTTTCTGATTGGCGGGGTGAATGTCGCGCCGATTCCTTTCGGGATTGGCGACACGCTCGACGCGGCGCTTCCCCAGTGGTTGTCGCAGGGCCTCAACGTACCGTTCTTCTTTGGCGGCACCTCGTTGCTGATCGTCGTGGGTGTGGCCATGGACACCGTGAACCAGGTCGAGTCGCAGCTGATCATGCGGCACTACGACGGGTTCATGAAGAAAACCCGGATTCGAGGCCGGCGCGGCTGACGTGTCACTGAATGTCGTCATCATGGGCCCGCCTGGAGCGGGGAAAGGGACGCAAGCGGAGCGTTTTGCGAGTGAGCACGGCATTCCGAATGTCTCGACCGGCGACATTCTGCGCGAGGCAGTGACCGCTGGCACTGCCCTTGGTCGCCAGGTCAAGGCGCTGATGGACCGCGGGGAGCTTGTCGGTGACGACTTGATTATCGGGATCGCCAAAGACCGGCTGGTGCGCCCCGATGCATTGCGCGGGTTCGTGCTCGACGGGTTTCCGCGGACGGTGGTGCAGGCCAAAGCGCTCGACGAGATGCTGACGAAGCGCGGGCCCGTGATCGTGGTCGAGATTCAGGTGCCCGACGAGGAGTTGGTTCGTCGCGTCCGCGGCCGGCGAATCTGTTCGAAGTGCGGTCGCACGGTTTCGGCTTTCGCCGGCGATGGTGCGGCGATCGAGACGTGCGCGCACTGTGGCGGCGAACTGATCGCGCGATCCGACGATGGTGAGGCAGTGGTGCGGGATCGGTTGAAGGTGTACTGGCGCGAGACGCAGCCCATGATTACCTTCTATCATCAGCGCCCGACTTATCGGGCCGTCGATGGAGCGCAACCGCCCGAGCGGGTACGCGACGCGCTGGTTGCGGCCGTGGCGTCGGCGCTGGGTAAGCCGGCCAGCGAGTTGAGTCAATCCGTTGCCGCCAAACGGGAGTCGAAGGCGTGATTGTGTGCCGTTCGGCGGCCGAGCTCGAGCGACTGACGCGAGTGAATCAATTGGTGGCACGCGTCCTTCGCGAGCTGCGAGGCATGGTGGTGCCGGGCGTGACGACCGCCGAGTTGGACGAGGTGGCTGAGGCTCGCCTGCGAGAAGCGGGCGCCGAGCCAGCGTTCAAGGGCTATCACGGGTACCCGGCGACGATTTGCGCCTCGATCAATGAGCAGGTCGTCCATGGAATCCCGTCAGCCCGGGCCCTGGTGGCGGGCGACATCCTCTCGATCGACATGGGAGCGAAGCTCGAGGGGTTCTATGGTGACTGCGCGGTGACGGTGCCTGTCGGCGAGGTCGATGAAGACGCCGCACGGCTGCTGCAGGTGACCGAGGCGGCACTCTATCGAGGAATCGATCAGGTGCGTGCCGGTGCGCGCGTGTCCGACATTGGTGCGGCGGTGCAGGTTTATGTCGAAGCCGCAGGATTCTCAGTGGTTCGTGAGTTCGTCGGACATGGCATCGGGACCAAGCTCCACGAAGAGCCGCAGATTCCGAACTACGGGATGCCGGGTCGCGGCCCGCGACTGGCCGAAGGCATGGTGCTCGCGATCGAGCCAATGGTGAATTTCGGGCAGGCCGGGGTGAAAGTGCTGGGCGATGGCTGGACCGCGGTGACGCGAGATGGCAGCCTGTCAGCGCATTTCGAGCACACAGTGGTTGTGGTGAATGGCGGGAATCGGATCTTGACGGCGTTGCCCGGCACCAGTGAGGCAGCGAATCCCGAGGTGGAGCGAAGCACCGGCAAGACAGCGACCCGAGGGGCCAGGCTCTAGCCCGGCCGGATCGAGCTGTGGATGCAATCGCGCTAGGCACGGTCGTCGCGTTGCTGCCGAGCCAACTGGCGAAGGTCGATCTCGATGGCCGACATCAGGTGGTTGCGCACTTGGGCGACAGGGTGCACCGGAACTACATCCGCGTCCTGGTCGGTGATCGGGTCAGGGTGGCATTGATGCCCGCGGACAAGACGCGGGGACGGATCGTTGAGAAGTTATGAATGACGAAATCGGCCACGAAGCGCACGAAGAACACGAAGAAGATTGGTTTGCTTCGTGACGTGTCCTTCGTGGCTAAGTTCCGCGTTTGTGTGGGGTGAGCAATCATGAAAGTACGGGCGTCAGTCAAACGCATGTGTGACAAGTGCAAGATCGTCCGGCGTCGCGGCGTCGTGCGGGTGATCTGTACGAACCAAAAGCACAAGCAGCGGCAAGGATAAGGGGTTATGGCGCGTATTTCAGGTGTGGATCTTCCGCGAACCAAGCGGGTCGAGATCGGGCTGACCTATATCTATGGCATCGGGCGACACCGCTCGAACTTGATTCTGACCGCAGCGGGGGTGAGCCCCGATGTGCGGGTGAAGGACCTGTCTGAGGACGACGTGCGCAAGATCACGCGCGTCATCGAAGAGCAGGGTGGAGTCGAGGGTGATCTCCGCAAGGAGATCTCGATGAACATCAAGCGGCTCATCGAGGTCGGGAGCTATCGCGGTGCCCGTCATCGACGCAACCTGCCGGTTCGCGGGCAGCGGACCCGGACGAATGCTCGGACCAGGAAGGGCCCCCGCAAGGGCGCGGTAGCGAAGAAGAAGACGGTTTAGGGCGGCAACTTGTAACTGACGCAATTCGGACAATTATGGCTAAAGCAGAAGCGCAGGGCGGCGAGAAGCCGACCAAGAAAAAGAAGACGTTCAAGAAGCGCGGCGAGAAGCGCGTCGTGCACCACGGCTTCGTCCACATTCAAGCGTCGTTCAATAACACGTTGATCACGATCACCGACGCCGATGGCGCGGTGGTGTCGTGGTCGAGTGCTGGCGCCATCGGCTTCAAGGGTTCGCGCAAGGGAACCCCGTTCGCCGCCACGCAGGCGGCCATGAACGCCACCAATGCCGCCAAGACGTTTGGCATGCGCTCATGCGAGGTGCTGGTGAAGGGACCGGGTTCCGGTCGCGAATCGGCCATTCGTGCACTGCAGACGGCGGGGCTCGAAGTGAAGTCGATCCGCGATGTCACACCGATTCCACACAACGGCTGCCGGCCGCCGAAGCGCCGCCGGGTCTGACGGTAAGGCAGCTAAGTTACGAGTTCAAAGTTCAAAAGCTTGTAACAGCTTGAACTTGACTTTGAACTTTGCATTTTGAACTTTGCAGTTTGCATTTTGGCACTTTGCACTTTGAACTTTGAACTGACAAGGATCAGATAAGAATGGCTCGATACAACGGTCCCGTTTGCCGCCTTTGTCGTCGTGAGGGCATGAAGCTGTTCCTCAAGGGCGAGCGCTGCTATACGGAAAAATGCGCCATTGAGAAGCGCAACGTTCCGCCCGGTCAGCATGGCCGGTCACGGAAGGCGAAGATGGTCGGCTACGGCGTGCAGCTGCGCGAGAAGCAGCGGGTCAAGCGCATCTACGGCGTGCTCGAGGACCAGTTCCGGCGCTACTTCGAACAGGCCGAGCGCACCCGCGGGATCACCGGTGAGACGCTGCTCCAGCTGCTCGAGCGTCGCCTGGACAACGCGGTCTATCGGCTCGGGTTTGCGACTTCGCGGCCCCAGGCCCGCCAGCTGGTCCGGCATGGGCACTTCCTGGTCAACGGCAAGAAGGTCGATATCCCGTCGTACTCAGTCAAGGCCGGGGACATGGTCGCGGTTCGGGAGACCAGCCGTCAGAACACGTCGATTCTGCATGCCGTCGAAGAAGTCAAGGGGCGAGGGGTGCCGGAATGGCTGGCGCTCGAAGGCGAGATGGCCGGCAAAGTCGTCTCGGTGCCAACGCGCGAGCAGATCAACTTGCCCGTGCAGGAACAGCTCATCGTCGAGTTGTATTCGAAGTAACGCGGTCTCGTAGGTCGGGTCGGCAGGTCGGTCGGGTGGTCAGGTTGGTCGTTCTGACCTGCCCCACCGGACTCACCAGCCCCCACCAGACCTACCGGACCGATTCGCAGTCGCCAGCCCGCAGCTTGTCAGACCTGCAGCGGGAGGCTGGCGACCATCAACCCGCAGGTCTGGAGGCCGGGGCTGCCGGCCCGTTCGCGAAAGGAAGCAACGCAATGCTCTGGAAAGGTTTTCAGCGTCCCAAGCGGCTCGAATTCGAGCGCGAAACTCTCACTGATCGATTCGGCCGTTTTCATGCCCAGCCGTTTGAACGTGGCTTCGGTACGACGATTGGCAATGCGCTGCGGCGTGTGCTGCTGTCGTCGATCGAAGGCGCTGCCATCACAGCCGTGAAGATCGACGGAGTGCTCCACGAGTTCTCGCCGATTCAGGGCGTGGTCGAGGACGCCACCGACATCATCCTCAACCTGAAGCAAATCCCGCTCACCTGTCATGTGGACTACACCAAGACGCTCTATCTACGCGTCGACAAGGCTGGCGAAGTCCGCGCGCGAGACATCGAGGCAGACGGCGACATCGAAATTCTCGAGCCCGAGGCTCACATTGCGACCGTTGCCGAGGGCGGCAAGCTTCACACGGAGCTGCGGATCAAGCGCGGGCGCGGGTATGTGTCGGCCGACAAGAACTTCGACGAGGACCTCGGCATCGGTTGGATTCCGATTGACTCGGTTCACTCGCCGGTCAAGAAGGTGAACTATCTGGTCGAGGCGGCACGACTGGGTCAGACGACCGACTACGACAAGCTGACCTTGGACGTCTGGACCAACGGCTCTGTCACGCCGCGCGACGCCGTTTCGCTCGCGGCCAAGCTGGTGCGCGATCACTTGAACATCTTCATCAACCTGGATGAAGTCGACGAGCAGCCGGTCGAGGGTTTGAGCGAGCCTGCGCGCCTGGGGGCCGGCAACGAGCATCTCGACAAGAGCGTCGAGGAGTTGGAATTGTCCGTGCGGTCGTACAACTGCTTGAAGAACGCCAACATCCGCACCATTCGCGAGCTGGTGCAGAAGACCGAGCCCGAAATGCTGAAGACAAAAAACTTCGGCCGCAAATCGCTCAACGAGATCAAGGAGATCCTGACGACGATGGGGCTGAGTCTCGGGATGAAGCTGGATCAGCCGACGGTGCAGGACTAAGCACTGGGTAGAGAGACAGATCATGAGACACCGACTGGCACATCGAAAGCTTCAGCGCGATACGCAGCACCGGATGGCGTTGCTGCGAAATCAAGCCGAGGCGCTGTTGCGCCACGAGCGCATCGAAACCACCATGCCCAAGGCGAAGGAGTTGCGACCCTTCGTCGAACGGTTGATCACGGTTGCCAAGCGCGGCGTCAAGGCGGCCGAGCCGAAGGGCAAGACGCTGCATGCCCGTCGCCTGGTATGGCGGGACGTCCCGAACGACGACGTCGTCACCAAGCTGTTCGACGAGCTGGTGCCACGCTTCATGGAACGGCCGGGTGGCTATACTCGCATCCTCCGCCTCGGACATCGCCGTGGCGATGGTGGTGAGATCGCGCAAATCGAGCTCGTCGGCAGCGAGTACGACCCGAAGAAGGCCCAGGCCGAGAAGGACGAGCAGGAAGGGGCAGCTGCCGCGCCGAAGCAGAAGAGCGTCGGCGAGCGACTCCGGGCGGCGGCTCAGAACCTCCGCGGTTCCAAGAAAGACAGCAAGGCCGAAGGTGGTCGCAGCAAGGCGAGCAAACCGGCCAAGGGACAGGCGAAGAAGAGCACGACGCCACGAAAGGCTGGAGGCTCCTAGCCGGTGGCCGGTGGCCGGTGGCCGGTGGCCAGTGGCCAGTGATCAGTGGCCAGTGATCAGTGGCCAGAGCGGATTCTGATCACTGATCACAGACCACTGGCCACTGAGGAAGATGCACGAGACGACGGCCGAGTTTTTTCGCACGCACGCCGAGTGGCTTTCTTGTCCCGCGTGCAGCGGAACACCCATTCGAGGCGACAACGGTTTCCGTTGCTCGGATTGTTCTCAGTCGTATCGCGAGTTGGACGGCATCCCGTCGCTCTTCGTGCCCAACAACTGGGACGGCAGCAAGCGCGACGTCACCGACGACATCAAGGCCTTCTATGAGGCCCACCCCTTCCCCAATTACGACGATTTCGACAGCGCCGCCAGTCTCCTGGACAAGGCGCGGAGCGGACTGTTCGCGCGGCTGCTCGACGAGCAGATTCCGTTTGGCGCGCGTGTGATCGAGTGCGGCTGCGGGACGGGTCAGCTCACGAACTTCCTGTCTGTGGCCAACCGTACCGGTCGTTGGCGTCGACCTCTGCCTCAATTCGCTGAAGCTAGCCACGGCGTTCAAGGACAAGAATGCGCTCGACCGCGCGCATTTCCTCCAGATGAACCTGTTTCGCCCGTGCTTCAAGCCGGCGAGCTTCGACCTGGTGATCTCGAACGGCGTGCTCCACCACACCGCCGATCCGTTTCTTGGACTGCAATCGATCTCACGCTTGGTGAAGCCGGGAGGTTACTTGTTGGTCGGGCTTTACCATAAGTACGGTCGGCTGGCGACCGACATCCGGCGATGGGTGTTCAACGCCACCAACGATCGCTTCATGTTCCTGGACCGCCACGCGGTCGATTCACGAGTGAGCGCTGCCAAGCGACGTTCGTGGTTCATGGACCAGTACAAGAACCCGCACGAATCGAAGCACACGGTGGGCGAGGTCCTTGGCTGGCTCGACCGCATCGGCTTTGCGTTCGTGCATGCGATTCCGAAGACCGTGCCATTTCAGGAACTCGGTGACCACGAACGCTTGTTTCGACCGGAGCGCATTGGCAGCCCGGTCGAACGGCTGCTCGTGAACCTCTCGATGATCCTGGCTGGCCACCGCGAAGGCGGGTTCTTCATCACCATCGCACGGCGACCTGCCAGCACTAGGGCCCAGGGCACAGGGCCCGGGCCTCAGGGAGGGCCTAATCACTTCCCTGTGCCCCGTGCCCGTGCCCTGTGCCCTGTTCCCTTTACGGGTCTACCTCAGAACAGCGTATAGATGAACGGCGCCGCGCCGCTGCCGCCGATCACGATCAGCGCACCGAGCAGGAGCAGCATCAGGAGAATAGGTGTGAGCCACCACTTCTTGGTGTGGCCCATGAAGCGCCACAGTTCGACGAGAACGCCGCCGGACCGGGCTTCGGACAACTCGCGCAGATCTTGTGACATCAACAGTCTCTAGTATTGTCGAAACGCGCGCTCGGCGGAATGATCGTCGTGGTGGGGTACCCAGTTCGACGCTTGCGCTCGAGCGCGTAAACGAAGCGGGTCGCGTCCCATGAGCCGCATGGCCCAGCCAATCGGCGTGAACACCGCGTAAAACAGCGTCAGCAACGCGATTGTCGAGACGACGAGCCCAATTGGGTAGGTGATGGTTTGCAGACCGACGAACAGCGTCCGTCCATGTTCGGCGCTCGACAGCCCGATTGTGATGAGCGCAGCGCCGATCGCCCACACGCCAAGCGCCGCGACGAGTGAGTCGAGTTGCCACCACGTGACGCCGCCTGCCGCAGCGACGAACAGCGGCAGCCAAAGCCGTCGAAACCGGTCCAGCTCGCGAGACGAGGGGTTGCGATTGATCGGCAGCATCAGTCGGCCTGAAACGCCGCCGCGTACTCGGCAGGATCGAAGTCCCGGGAAGCCGGCTGCTCGGACTTGAGGAGGACGGTCCGCTCGATCACGAGCGCATCCATGTTGGTGGCCATGAAGCAGCGGTAAGCCTCTTCGGGTGTGCAGACGATCGGTTCACCACGCACGTTGAAGCTCGTGTTGATCATGACAGGACAACCGGTTTGGCGCTCAAACCGCTCCAGCAGCAGATGGAAACGCGCGTGGCGGTTGCGATCGACGGTCTGCACCCGAGCGGAATAGTCGACGTGCGTCACGGCCGGGATGTCGGATCTGACCAGGTTGACGCGATCGAGCCCACGTGCCTGGTTTCCGTTGACCGATCGACGATGGTCATCACGAACCGGAGCCACGAGCAGCATGTACGGGCTGTCGGTGTCCGGTGCGATGTCGAAGTAATCGCCCAGACGCTCTTTCAGCACGACCGGCGCAAATGGCCTGAACGATTCACGAAACTTGGTCTTGAGGTTCATGGTGGACTGCAGCGACGGGCTGCGGGCGTCGCCGATGATGCTGCGGGCGCCAAGTGCTCGGGGACCGAACTCCATCCGTCCCTGAAACCACCCAACTACATTTTCATCGGCAATGAGATCGGCGACGGCGACACACAGCTCTTCGTCGTTCGCGTATTCGGTGTACTTTGCGCCGCGGACATTGAGCATTGCGCGCAAGCTTGAAGGCGACGCCGAGGGACCGAGAAGGGAACCGGCCATGCTATCGGTCGCGTCCGGGCGGCGTTGGTTGCCGAGCAACTGATACCAGACCCAGAGTGCCGCTCCCAGCGCTCCGCCGGCATCACCGGCGGCCGGCTGGATCCAAATCTGTTCGAAGGGCCCTTCGCGAAGAATCCGGCCATTGGCGACGCAGTTGAGCGCCACCCCACCGGCCAGGCACAAATTGCGCGACCCCGTCTGCCGGTGCACGTGACGCGCCGCCTTCAGCATGACGTCTTCCGTCACCTTCTGGATTGATGCGGCGACGTCCATCTCGCGCTCGGTAATGGGACTCTCCGGTTTTCGCGGCGGGCCCCCGAACAACTCGTCGAACTTCTTCGACGTCATCGTCAGCCCTTGGCAGTAGTTGAAATACGACATGTCCATCCAGATGGACCCATCGTCCTTCACGTCGACGACGGTGCCGACGATGCGATCGACGTAGCGGGGCTGACCGTACGGCGCCAGCCCCATCAGCTTGTACTCGCCTGAGTTGACCTTGAAGCCGCACCAGTAGGTGAAGGCGGAATAAAGGAGGCCGAGCGAGTGTGGAAAACGAAGCTCGTGTGTCAAGTGAATCTGGTTGCCGCGGCCGACGCCGTAGGCGGCGGTAGCCCACTCACCGACGCCGTCGAGCGTCAGGAGAGCGGCTTCTTCGAACGGTGAAGGGAAGAAGGCGCTCGCCGCGTGAGAGACGTGGTGAACGGCGTACACGAATCGTCGCTTGAATCGGCCACCCAAGGCGTGGCGAAGCTCGCGATCCTGAAACAGCTTCTCCTTGATCCAGACCGGAATGGCCTTGCGAAACGACGCGAAGCCCTGGGGTGCAAACGCCAGGTATGTTTCCAGCAGTCGGTCGAATTTCAGCAGGGGCTTGTCGTAAAACGCGACGTAGTCGACCTGTTCGAGGGCGACATTCGCCTCGCGGAGGCAGTAGTCGACGGCGTGGGTAGGAAAGCTCGAATCGTGCTTCTTGCGGCTGAATCGTTCTTCCTGGGCGGCGGCGACGATCCGACCATCTTGCACAAGGGCGGCAGCGGAGTCGTGATAGTAGGCGGAGAGTCCGAGAATGGTGGTCATCAAGTCGGTCGCACAGCGTGACCCTACGATCATAGATGAGCCGTTGGGTCGAGTCGACATTGCCGCCACCGCCGCCGGCTTGACCTCACACGGTAAACTTAGCCATTCCCACGCCGCGTTCTCTTCTGCTGGCGCTGCTGGCGCCGCTTGTCTCCATCGGCCTCTTTCTCGCCACAGGCGAGCTGGCGCTTCGACTCATCTATCGTGATGGCGGGCGCACGACCTCTGGAGCCCCAGGGGGCCGCCGTTTCGATCATTTGCAGGTATTCGGTAACCGCCGCGGCCGACTAGACGATGGCCCACGGCGCCCGGGATACAGCCGGCTGATGATTGTCGGCGATTCGGTGACGTGGGGGCAGGGTGTGCGCGACTGGTGGGATCTGTGGCCCGAGCAGCTGGCGATTGGGTTGGAGCGCCGAGGGCAACCGACCGAGATGGCGGTTTACGCGCTTCCCGGACGAGACATTCCCGAACATCTGCAAGTGCTCCTGGAGTCGGTGCACACCGTCAAACCAGACGTTCTGATCTACCAATGGCATCCGAACGACATCGAAGTGGTGGAAGAGCGACCATCCCCAGCGCGAAACTGGCAACAGTGGCGATTCCACGAACTGTTTCGACAATCGTCATATCTGTACTTCTTTCTCGACAATCGCCTGTCGATGTTCCTTCCGCCCCCCGGTCGGTCGTATGACGATTACCTGCTCGAGAGTTTCGCTCCTGGTACGTTGGGTTGGGCGGAGTTCGAACGCGTCTTCCACAGCTTTGCAACGCTGGCGAAGAAGGCGGTACCGCGTCGGCTGCTGGTGTTGTACCCGCATGTTCCCTTCTCGGGCTCGTATCCGCTGCAGCCCCTGAACGACGGGATGAGACGGATTGCGGGACCCCACGCGCTTGCGTTGTCGCCGGCGACGTGGATCATTCGAGCCGGACAGCGTCTGAAGCAAGCTGACGCGCCCTGGGGCGAAATCGCCAGGGCGCAGGTTGGAGTCCCTGGGACGTTGCTGGAAACCCGCGAGTATTACACCGGCGACGGACCGCTCGACCTGACCGTTCAGATGTCGTGCGAATCGCAGGCAGCCCCTGGCTCCGCGCTGGGCGCGCTCGAGGTTGTCGATGTCGTGACGAGTCAGATCCTCGGGCAGGCTCCGCTGAGCGTTGTCTCGGATCGCCCTGGTTGGCAGCGTGTGCCCGCTCGGCTGACCGTCCACGGCGCCGGGGATCACCGCATCCGGTTCCAAATCCGCACGTCCGGCGTCAGTGCGTTCTCAATCGCGACAATCGATTTCGCCGTTGACTACGGGATGGAGGTGCTCGACCTCAGCGAGCCATTGAATACCTTCGATACCCACGCGAGCATCTTCGATGCTCACCCCAACAAGCGCGCCCATGCGGTTATCGCCCAGGCGATCCTGGACGCGCTCGAAACCATCAAGAAAACCCATTGATGCGCAGCCTGTCACGTTTCAGTACTCAGTTCTTGGTTTCGAATGGGTTTTCCGTGTTTCATTGATGTTTCGGTTGACCCGGCCGAACTTCCCTCGTACAAGTGTCGTCTCGTAAGGCAAGTTCCAGGGTTCCAGGGTTCCAGGGTTCCAAGGTTCTTTGGTGTTGGAGCCTAGAACTGGAGAGGGACACCTATGGCAGTTCGTGGTACCAGCGAAGTCCGGTGGGTGGCTACGTCGATCGTTCTTGCTGTTCTCGCCCTGTCCGCCCCCCTGCTGGTAGCTCAGCAGGCGCCGGAGGTTACTCCGGCCAGCGCGGCGGGCTCTTCGACGCTGTTGTCGATCGAACAGCAGGAGGAGTTCCTGAAGAAGGCCAAGATCATTCGGACGCGGGGCGCCGGCAAGGGGGTCACTAACACCATTCGCGCGACGCTCAGCGACGGCGCGATCACGCACGACGCGAGCATCCAAACCATTGACGAGTACATGCCGGAGTTCAAGAGCAAGCGCGGCGTCGAGCTCAACTTCCGCGACACCTGGCGCTACAATGTTGCTGCGTATCGACTCGACCGCCTGCTGGAAATCGGCATGACACCCCCGAGCATCGAGCGCTCGTATCGGAACAAGCCTGGCTCGTTCACCTGGTGGGTCGATGACGTGCTGATGGACGAAGGCGAGCGGATCAAGACGAAGGCGTCGGCGCCGGATTCCACACTCTGGAACCACCAGATGTGGGTCGTGCGGGTGTTCGACCAGCTGATCGCGAATGTCGATCGCAACCTCGGGAACCTGCTGGTCGACAAGACCTGGACGGTCTGGATGATCGATCACTCACGTGCGTTCCGACTCTATGACAAGATCAAGTCACCCGAGAACGTCACCAAGTGCGATCGGCTGCTGTTCGACAAGATCAAGACGCTCGACGAGAAGACGCTCAAGCAGGTGATGGGCGAGTATCTCACTGGCCCCGAGATCAAGGGTGTACTCAAGCGGCGCGACGAGCTGGTGGCCCTGGTCGAGAAGGCGGGACCGGCGGCGTTCTACGATCGGGCGCGGGTGGCGACGACGCAGTAGACGTCGCAACATCGCGGATGACGCGAAACAGCTGTGGGTGTTGCGGCACCTCGTTCCGAGGCCTATCGGGTGACCCTATTCAGACAACCAAGGCAGCAACGCCATGACCGATCGAAGGCGGTCGTCCTCGTCCGCACCAAGGTGTCATCGTTCCATGCGAGTGACCCGAGGCGCGGCTCTCACGTGCCTCGTGCTCGCGCTGATCGGGTTGACGACCCAGACAGGCGCCCAAATCCAACCGCCGACGGGACCCGCCGACGGCTATCCGAACTTCGACATCCGGATCGTCACGGACGAGAGCCGCGACTATCTGGAGCGCGTTGGCACGGCGCCCCGCGCGGGCGAGCTCGCCGCGGCCCGCATTGCCGGCGTTGCGCGACTGCAGAGCGATGGGAAGACGATTGATGTGGTCGCGGATGGCCCGGTCGGCTCGATTGAAGTGGTGAGTGCGAGGCCCGGCACCGGCTTCCTGACGGCGCCGGCGGCCGATCGCGTCGCGGCGATGCGCGAGTTCATGGCCACCTATCCCGAGGTGTACGGTCTCTCGGCGGAACAGATGGATGCGCTCGAACTGGTCGCCGACTACACGAACCCGGCCGGCAACATGTCGTGGGTGGAATTCGAGCAGCGAGTGAATGGACTGCCGGTGTTCCAGGGCTTGATCCGCGGCGGGTTCACGGCCTCGAGCGAGCTGGTGCGAACGACGGGCCCGCTTGCAGCCGGCCTGGTGGCGGCGGCCTTGCCGACCACCGCCGGGATCTCAGCGGCTGCGGCGGTGTCGCGCGCAGCGGAAAACGTCGGCTGGCAGGTCCCGGAAGCGTCGTTGACGGAGAAGTCGGTGGAGGCTGGTCGCACGCGCGTCACGTTCGATCGCGCCACGATGGCCGATGATGCTACGGCGAGGTTGCTCTACTTTCCGCTCGCGCCTGGCGTGGCTCGACTTGCCTGGGAGGCGCAGATTTGGGGCGACCCTCACGTGTATCTGGTCGTGCTCGATGCGGAAGACGGCACCGTGCTGTTCCGCAAGAACCTGACGTCGTTTCAGACTCAGCCGGCCACCTACGTGGTGTACAACGCGGACAGTCCCGCCCCGCTGTCGCCCACGACGGCCATCCCGGGAGCGAACGTCCAGGCGCCATACATCACGCGCAGCTCCATCACGCTCGTCGGCAATGAACCGCCGAATACGTTCAACACCCTCGGGTGGATGACGGATGGTACCAATGGCGTGAACGGACATACGAACGGCAACAACGTCGAGGCGGGCATGGATCTCATGTTCCCCGACGGCGTGGATGCGCCCATTCCTGGGACGAACCGCGTGTTCGATTTTGCATACAACCCTGAGATTGAGGAACCGGCAACGGCTGCGTATCAGAACGGTGAAGGCGCGAACCTGTTTTACTGGACCAACGTCTTCCACGACCGCCTGTACCTGCTCGGCTTCACCGAGGCAGCGCGCAACTTCCAGCATGACAATTTCGGCCGCGGCGGCGCCGGCAACGATCGTGTGAGCGCTGAGGGGCAGGATTTTTCGGGGGACAGTAATGCCAACTTCGTGGCACCCCCGGACGGTTTCCGGGGGCGCATGCAGATGTTTCGCTTTAGCGGGTCCACGCCGGATCGATCGTCGGGTCTCGACCAGGACGTGATGCTCCACGAGCTGACCCACGGCCTCTCGGGCCGGCTGCATAACAATGCCACCGGCCTCACGAGTAATATGTCCGGCGGTCTCGGTGAAGGCTGGTCCGACTTCTACGCCCGAGCACTGCTCTCGACCGAGGACGAAGATGTCGATGGCGTGTTCGCCATGGGTGGGTGGGTCACGCACCGATTGGGAGGGCCGGGCTCCACCTACACTGACAACTATTACTACGGTATCCGCCGCTTTCCGCGCGCCGTTCGCGCGACGATTGGTCCCAACGGCAAGCCGCACGACCCGCTGACGTTTGCCGATATCGACCAGACTCAGATCAATCTCACTGATGGCGCGTTTCCGCCGAGTCCGCGTCTCATTCCCCCCATAGCCGACCAGGTACACAACATGGGCGAGGTCTGGTCCGGCGCGCTCTTCGAAGTGCGCGCGCGCTTCATCACGCGCCTCGGCTTTGCCGTTGGCAACCAACGCATCCTGCAGTTCGTCACCGACGGCATGAAGCTGGATCCGGCCAACCCTACCTTCCTCCAAGGTCGCGACGCGCTGCTCGCGGCAGCCATCGCCGGGGGTGGCACACCTGCCGACATCGCGGACATCTGGGCAGGTTTCGCAGCCCGCGGCATGGGCGTGCTGGCCAAGGTCATCGACCCGGGCGGACTGTCCGGCTCTGGCAGCACTCGCGTCTTCGAGGACTACAGCATCCCTGGGGACACAGTCCCTACTTTCGCAATCAACGACGTCAGCATCGCCGAAGCCAACGCCGGCACGACCACGGCCACCTTCACGGTGACGCTCGCCAATCCGCCAGCGACGCAAACTCGCGTCCACATCGGTACGACCGACGGCACTGCGTCGTCCAGCGTGAGCTTCACGAATCCTACGACCATCACGATTCCAGATGTAACCAACGCGACTCCATATCCCTCGAGCATCGTCGTGCCGAGCGGTCTCAGTCCTGTTCAAGCGATCACCGTGCAGTTGCATTCGCTGAGCCATGCGTGGCCCATCGACATCGACATCCTGCTGACTGGACCGGGCGGCCAGAGCGTCATGCTGATGTCCGACGCTGGCGGATTTCGCCCGGGCGCAAATGGTCTGAACCTCACATTCCGGCAGGGCGCTCCTCTTCTATTGGCGGGGCTGACACCAACGCCAGGCGTCTACGGACCAACCAACATCGAGGGCTTCGATCTCTTTCCCGAGGTGTTCGCGTTTGCGCCGCCGCCTCCGTATGGGTCGAGCCTGGCCCTTTTCAACGGCACGGATCCGACTGGGACTTGGAACTTGTGGGTCCGCGACGACATCGAACCCGATGGTGGGCAGATCGCTGGCGGCTGGACATTGAACATTACCACCGCCTCGAACGATTACGTGACCAAGTCGGAGCAGCTGATCTTCCCGCCCGGCGTGACGTCGCTGCCGGCGTCGATCACCATCAACGGCGACATCTCCACCGAGCCGAACGAAACTTTCTTCGTCAGCTTGTCTGAACCACTCGGCGCGGTGATCGGCGACGGTCAGGGTGTGGGCACGATCTTCAATGACGAGGGCGGTCCCTCCACCATCGCCGATTCGTACTCGACGCCGTTCAACACAGCGCTCAATGTCGTTGCGCCGGGCGTTTTGGCCAATGACAACAGCAACGGCGGCGGGGCGATGACGGCCGCGCTGATCAGCAACGTGAGCAATGGCCTGCTCGCACTTGCCCCTGACGGTAGCTTTACCTACACACCCAACTCGGCGTTTGCCGGGACTGACTCGTTCACATACCGTGCGGTCACGGCCGTCGGCGTCGGGAATGCTGCGACCGTGACGATCACCGTCAGTCCGGCGGTTCTTCCCACCACGGTGAACGATACGTACTCGACGGTGTTCGGCACGACACTGAACGAGGCTGCACCGGGCGTACTGGCCAACGACAACAGCAATGGCGGCAGTGCGATGATCGCCTCGCTGGTCAGCAGCGTGAGCAACGGCGTGCTCACGCTCGCCGCGAATGGGGCCTTCAGCTACACCCCCAAGGCGGGGTTTACCGGCGCCGACACCTTCACCTATCGCGCCGTGACCAACTCTGGACAAGGCAACGTCGCGACCGTGGCCATCACCGTGGGTGAGCCGACGACGGTGCAGCCGCCGGGCGAGCTGCGAGTGGTATCGATTGTGGGCAATCTCGTGACGCTGCGCTGGGAGGCAGCCACCCTCGGGCCGGCGCCGACCGATCACCGGATCGAAGGCGGAATCAATCCTGGCGAGGTGCTGGCCGGCGTGAATACCGGCAGCCCCTATCCAGTGTTCACGTTCAATGTGCCGGACGGGGCGTTCTACATCCGCGCGCATGCGCTCGGGCCCGGCGAGACGAGCCCGGCGTCCAACGAGGTTCGGCTGTTCGTGAACGTGCCGCAAGCGCCGTCGGCGCCGACCAATCTGCTCGGAGTGGTGAACGAGTCCTCGTTGGGGCTGACCTGGATCACCACCTTCGAAGGAGGCGTCCCCTCGTCGATCGCGTTGGATGTCGCGGGCCTTGGCTCGATCCCGCTCCCGGCCACCGATCGGTTCGACGTCGCGGACGTACCTGCCGGGACTTACACGCTGTCGGTCCGCGCGATCAATGCCGCGGGAAACAGCGCGCCGTCGAGCCCGGTGACGCTGACGGTCCCGGGCCCGTGCACTGGGTGCGCCGCTGGCGCCGGCCAACTTCCTGGCATACAAGACTGGCACGACGCTGTCTGTGATTTGGGATCCACCGGCCAGCGGGCCGTCGCCGACAGGGTACATTGTGAACGTGACCGGCTCCGTCACCGACAACCTCCCGACGACCGTGCGATTCCTCAGCGGCACGGTCGGACCGGGCACCTACCACCTGAGCGTGACGGCGGTGAATGCGTGCGGATCGGCGACCACGCCAGCGCAGAGTGTCACGATTCCCTGAGCTGCCGCTGGTGTCAGGACACTAGGCTTCCATATCCGCCGGCTGCCCGCGTTCCGCCTTCGAGGCTGCGATGATCTTCTGCTGCTGGTGCTGGGGCACTTCGTCGTAGTGCGAGAACTCCATGTGATACGACCCGCGTCCTCCGGTGACCGACGTGAGGTGCTGCTCGTACGTGAGCATCTCGGCCATTGGGACCTGCGCCTTGATCGCCGTCATCTGTCCGCGCGGTTCCATGCCGCCGATGCGGCCGCGGCGTCCGTTGAGATCACCCATCAGGTCACCGGCATAGTCGCTGGGTGCGTAAACCTCGACGTTCATGATGGGTTCGAGCAGCGTCGGGCGCGCTTTCGACATGCCGTCCTTGAAGGCGAGCCAACCAGCCGTCTTGAATGACAATTCGTTGGAGTCCACGTCATGGTACTGGCCGTCGACCAGCACGACCCGGAAGTCGACGACGGGATAGCCGGCCAGGTAGCCGCGCTGACGTGACTCCTGGATGCCCTTCTCAACCGCCGGGATGAACTGGCGCGGAATCGATCCGCCGAAGATCTCGTCCACGAACTCGAACTCGCTGCCGCGCGGCAGCGGCTCCATTCGGATTTTGCAATCACCAAACTGACCGTGGCCGCCGGTCTGCTTCTTGTGTCGCCCATGCGCGTCGGCCTTGGCAGTAATGGTTTCGCGATACGGAATCCGTGGCGGCTTGAGCAGCACTTCGACGCCGAAGCGACGCTTCAGTTTCGCCACCGTGACTTCGATGTGCAGCTGTCCCTGGCCCGCGAGCAGCAGGTCGTGCGTCTGTGGATCGCGTCCGTACTTGATGGTCGGGTCTTCCTCTTCGAGGCGGTGCATGGACGTGCTGATCTTGTCCTCGTCGCCTCGACTCTTCGGTTCGATGGCGTATGACAGCACCGCTTCCGGGAACGAGAGCGGGGCGAAGCGAAGATTCGCCGCCTTCTCCGCAATCGTATCGTTGGTGCGGGTGTCCTTGAGCTTGGCGACGGCGCCGATGTCGCCGGCCTTGATCTCGGGCACCGGGGCCTGCGTTTTGCCCTGCATATGGACCAGATGCCCCAGGCGCTCTGATATGCCTTGCGTGGCGTTCTGGACCGTCGTGTCCGATTTCAAGCTGCCTTGGTAGACCCGGAACATGGTGATCCGACCGGCGAACTGATCGGCGACCGTCTTCCAGACGAACGCGCCATACGGTCCCTTCTCATCCGCCTTGCCCTCGATGGCTGCACCGGCGCTATCGGTTGCCTTGAATGGTCGATCGACGGGAGACGGAACATACGCGACAAGCATGTCGAGCAGCGGCTGTATGCCGATGTTGTCCATCCCCGATGTGCACACGAGCGGGAAAATCTTGGCGCGGTGGACCGCCTGTTTGAGGCCGCTGACGAGCTCGTCCTGCGTAAGCGTTCCGGCGTCGAAGAACTTTTCCATCATCTGCTCGTCCGCTTCGGCAACCATCTCCACCAAGGCTTCGCGAGCCGATGTGACGGCGTCGGCCATATCGGTGGGGACCGCGCCCTCGGTCATCTTGCCCGACCCGTCGGTGGCAAACGTGTACGCCTTCAGACCGACCAGGTCCACGACGCCCTTGAAGCTCTTCTCTTCGCCGATGGGAAGTTGGATCGGAATGATGGCGCGACCGCAGGATTGCCGAAGCGACTCCAGCGATCGCTCGAGCGACGCGCGCTCGCGATCGAGCCGATTGAGCGCGACGATTCGAGGGAGTTCGAAATCCTCAGCCGCGTTCCATGCCTTTTCTGTCTGGACCTCGACGCCCGCCACGGCGTCGACCACCAGAAGCGCACCGTCGGCCACGCGCATAGCCGCGCGCGCGTCGCTGAAAAAATTGCCGAACCCGGGAGTATCGATGAGGTTGACCTTCGACTTGTTCCACTCGACGTAGGCGAGACTGGCGGCCAAGGTATGTTTGCGGGCGATTTCTTCTTCGTCGTAGTCAGTGACCGTGTTGCCTTCGTCCACCTTGCCGAGCCGGTTGACCATTCCTGAAGCAAATAAGAGGGCCGAAATCAGCTGCGTCTTCCCGGATCCACCGTGCCCGACGACTGCGACATTACGGATACTGGCTGCGTCATAGACCTTCATAGCGGGAGCCCTCCGGCGAGGCGAAACAGGCGATTCAGGTCAAATCATATACACGCCGACGTTACACGCCAACTTGATTGCGTGACTGAGTGATTGGGGGATCGGGTGACTGGACGAAGGACTGATGGCGCAGCAGTAGGACTGGTACAGCAGTAGGACTCGGGGCTACGCCCCTCGTCGGGGCCTCGCCGTTCGGCTCGGCTTCTGTTGTATCACGGACGATTTGCTCGAATATCAACGGTACGACCTCCACAGCGGGTGTGAGGCGAGCCGAACGGCGAGCCCCTCACGAGGCGCGGAGCGCCCAGTCCGACTGCTGTGGACAGTCCCACTGCTGTAGCAGTCCTGCTGCTGTAAACAGTCCTAGTCAGCGCCGGACGGCGTTGAACGACGCGTTGAGCGTCATGACGCTGATCCGGTTGGTCGTGCCGGCGGCGTGGACGTTGTAGGTCTCAACCGAGGTTCCCACGGCGCTCGTTCCAGACACCGATGCGTTGATCGTGTTGCTCAGGTATTCGATGTCTCGTTGCACGCCGTTTGAGCATGGGAAGCCACCCAGCACCATCCCACCGTCGCACCGACTGAGGTTGAGGGTCAGGGAATCGCCGTTGACGTTTCCGGTGTACGAACAGGTGCCGACCGTCGGATCGCCAATCGTTGCCGACAGTGAAGAACCAGTCTGCGTGATGATGAGTGGACCGCTGTCAGTCGCCCCGATGGCGCCTTGCAAGGCGCTCCCGACACACTCTCCGCCAGAAACGCTGTTCAGTCTGAGGGTGTATGTCCAGTCCCCTCCGACCTGCGCAGTCGTTGACGGCCCGGTCGGGCCATTGTTCGACTTGCTGCACCCACCCGTTGAAAGCGCGAGCAGGAATGTGATGATGACGGTGGAAAAGGCGGGTTGGACCGATTGCGTCACGCGTGAGCCTCTCCGCGGACGTATCGGCTTCAGTGGCCGGTGGGGCTAGACAAGGACTGCTCACGCAACAGTAGGACTGTTCACAGCAGTAGGACTCGCGGCTGCGCCGCTCGTGGGGGCTCGGCCGTTCCGGCCTCGCCTGCGAATCGGAATGCGCGTCAGAAACTGAAAGCGCCGCCGAACGGCGGCGCTCCCGACGAGCCGCCGGCAGGCGGCGAGTCTCAGGAGCGAGCCAAAGGCAAGCGACTCCCACTGCTGCGTGAGCAGTCCTATTCGTACCGCAGCGCCTCGATGGGATCCAGGCGTGCGGCCCGCCAGGCGGGAACAATACCGAAGAAAATCCCGACGGAGGCCGAAAATCCGAGGCCAAGAGCGAACGACGACATCGGGAGAGAGATCGGGAAGCCGGTTGCCAGACTGACCACGATGCCGATGGCGCTCCCCAACGCGATGCCAATCACCCCTCCGACAGAGGTGAGGACGACCGCCTCAATCAGAAACTGGGTCAGAATCTCGCGCTTACGTGCTCCAATCGCTTTCCGCACGCCGATCTCGCGCGTCCGCTCGGTCACCGAAATGGTCATGATGGCCATGACCCCAATGCCGCCCACCATCAGGGCGATCGATGAAATCACCACCAGCGACAGCAGCACGGCCTGAGAAATCTGCTCCCACAGTTTCAGCACGGCGTCCTGTGTGACGATGTCGAAGTCGTTCGGCTTGTCGAGGGTGAGGCCGTGACGAATACGCATGACTTGTTCGACTTCACGCAGGGCCTCGTCCCTGGTGGCCCACTCGTGCGGCACGACGGCAATCATGGCCGAAACGTTACCAACCCCACCAAAAGGCCCGCCGCGCCGCGCCTCGGACCCGAACTGCTTTCGATAGGCTGTATACGGCATGATGGCGTAGTCATCCACGCTGACCCCTGCCATCGTGGGCCGCTTGTCGATGACGCCGAGCACCGTGTACTCGACGGCGCCGATGCGAACTTTCTTGCCGATGGGGTCGAGGCCGCGGCGCTCGAAGAGGGCCTCGTAAGGGCCGTAGCCAAGGACCGTTACTGCTTTTCGTCGCTGAACTTCGCCTTCGGTGAACGATCGGCCGACGACAACCTTGCCGGCGTTGACTTCGACATAGCGATCGGTCGTGCCCATGATCGACACGGGCATCGTGCGCTCGCCCTGATAGAACACGCGCTCCAACGTTGGCGGACCACCATTGCCCAGCCAGATGTCGACGATGGCGGCCGAGGGCGCCAGCCGGCGAACCGCTTCGGCATCCTGAACCGTGATGTTCGGGCGTCGCATCATGTCCATGAACGACGCGCCAGACGACAGACTGAGGGCACTGAACTTGGCGACGAAAATCGTCTTTGGTCCGAGCATGCGGATCGTGTTCTGCAGCGATTCGTCGAAGCCACGAATGAGCGACGTCATCCCGACGATCGACGTAATCCCGATTACAATCCCCAGGACGGTAAGCCCCGATCGCAGCTTGTTGACTCTCAGTGTGTCGAGAGCCATTTGGGCTGTCTCTTTGAGCAACGCGAAGCGGGCAACGAGCTTTGACACGGCTACTCTCGGCGGAGCGCCTCGATGGGGTCGAGCATCGACGCGCGGCGGGCTGGATACCATCCGAAGAACAGCCCGACGATTCCGGTGATCAAGATGCCAATCGCGACCGACCACGGTTGAACCGTCGCGGGGAGCGGCGTCGCCATCGAGATGGCCGCGGCCGCCAGCGCCCCAATCGCCACGCCCACGATGCCACCGGTGAGCGACAAGGTGATCGACTCGGTCAGCACCTGCGACATGATGTCGCGTCGCTTGGCGCCCAACGCTTTCCGCAAGCCGATCTCGCGCGTACGCTCGCTGACCACCATCAACATGATGTTCATGATGACGATGCCGCCGACGACCAGCGAGAGCGCGACGACCCCCACCAGCACCGCAAAGATCCCGGCCGTCGCCTGATTGTAGATATCCAGGACCGAGTCCGAGCTGACGATGCCAAAGTTATCGGGCTCGGCAGGCTCGAGCCGACGAGCCACCCGCAGCGCCACTCGCGCATCGTCCTTCGCGACCGCAACAAACGCCGGATCGCGCGGCCTCACCATGACCTGGAGTGACTGGCGCGCGCCAAAGAGCTTGCGAAACGCGCCGAGCGGAATCACGGCGAACTGATCCAGCGAGTTGCCGAAAATCGCGCCCTTCTTTTCGCTGACGCCGATCACTCGAAAGTGGACGCCGCGAATCCGGATGACTTTGTCGATGGGCTCGGCTTCTCCGAACAGGCGATCGGCGACTTCCCAGCCCAGAATGACGACCGGGCGGCTGCGATCGATCTCGGTCGGGCTGATCATGCGGCCGCGTTCGGCGTCGAACGTTGAAAAGTCGGCATAGTCGCCGGCCACGCCCTGAATGCGAACGTTTTCGATCTCGGTGGTGCCGTAGGCGATGGCCGCGCCGGCATTCGCCTGGGACATCACCGACTGGATGTAAGGACTGAAGCGCTCGATCGCTTCCGCCTCCTCAATCGTGATCCGTGGATTGTTCCGCGCGCGGTCCGCCTCGTCTTCATTGCGGATCATGCCCATCCGGTCGATCGTGAAAGCGTCGGCGCCGAGGTCGGACACGACCGCATCAGACACCGTCGCATTCATCCCCTGAATCAGCGAAACGACGGTGATGATCGACGACACCGCGACGATGTTGCCCAACAACGTGAGCAGCGATCGCAGCTTGTTCGCCCAAATCGAACTGAGGGCGAGCCGGATGGACTCGAAGATCTGTGACATGACTGCTCGCGGAGCGCCGGCTAGCGAAGCTCCGCCACTAACGCCGCTGGCCGGGCTCGGTCAGCCGGACGAGATCGCCGTCGAACATGTTGCGGACCGAATCGAATGGCCCGGTGATGACGCGGTCGCCTTCATTCAGGCCGTCCGCCACCTCGAAGTAGCGTTCGCCGGCAATTCCTATCTTGACCGGCATGAAGAGCGCGCGACCATCGCGCAGTAAGAAGACGCCTTCCACCTCTTCGCGGCGCTGGCCCGGCAGCAACTCGACCGACGCGTTCGCCGACACCGACGGCTCGACGCTTGGGCCGAAGCTGAATCGAGGGCGAGGCGGACGAGGCGGCTGGCGCACGATGTTCGACTTCTCGTCGTAAATCAGCTCGCGAACCGTGAGCGCCTGAATCGGAACCGCCACCGCCTTCTGCCGCGTGGCCGTGGTGATCTCGGCCGAGCAAGTGAACCCTGGTCGGACGTCGGGGATTTGGTCGTCGAGCGTCACCACCACCTTGAAGTTGGTCGCGGTCCGCTGTGCGCCCGGCTGCGCGCCGGTCGCCTGAATCGGGCTGTTGCCGATCTCGGTCACTCGACCACGAAACGAGCGATCCTCCATGGCGTCGATTGTGACTTTCGCGACTTGTCCGAACTGGACGAGCGGGATGTCCGTTTCGTCTACTTCGATCTCCGCCTCGATCACCGACATGTCGGCCACCGTCAGCAACACCGTGCCGGCATTGTTCATCGTGCCGACGACGACGTTCTCGCCGACTTCGACGTTGCGTCGGGTGACGATGCCGTCGAAGGGCGCCTCGAACCGGGACTGCGCCAGCGAGTGTCTGGTGCTGGTCAAACCCGCCTGCTGCTGACGAAGTTGCTCCTCACGAGTTTTGACTTCCTGTTCACTCGCCCTCAGTTCCGCCTCGCGGACGTCCAGCTCGGACTGTGTCTTCTCCAACGTCTCGCGCGTTGTCAGGCCGCCCGTCCACAGGTCTTGCTGCCGCTTCATGTTTTGCCGGGCGAGCTCCAGATTCGCCTGGGCGCTGCGCACTTGCGTCCGTGACTGATCGAGCCCCATGTTGGCCGCGGCGACACCGGCTTCGTCACGGCGAACGGCACTCTCGGCCATGACGGGATCGATCTGGAGAAGAAACTGGCCGGCCTTGACACGATCACCTTCGTTGACCGCCAGCCGCGTGACGCGACCCGGCGTCTGCGCGCTGATGTTGACGGTCTTCTTGGGTTCGATCTTGCCCGAGGCGGAGACAATCGCCTCGAGGTCGCGCCGTTGGATTCCTTCGGCGGTCACGGAAATGCCCTGCGGCTGTTTCCGGGCGTAGTACGCCGCGGCGCCGCCCGCGATCACGAGCAGAACGATGAGCGCCACCAACCATTTCCTGCGGAACAGGATGCGGAACACGATTAAGATCCTCCCATCACCGCGATCGTCGCGGCTATGACTGCAGCAAGCCCCATGTAAAGCCCTGCCAGGGCGAGTGCGTAACCGCCGACGTTTCGTCGAGTCAGAGTCGCCAGGCCGATCGCCAGCAGCCCGCACCACCACAGGACGAAGATATCGAGCGACCCGAAAAATCGGGCCGCGACCGTGCCGTCGTCCATCGCGGGCAGCACGGCGGCAAGATTCAGCGGGCTCGTCAGCGACTCACGGACGTAGTGCAGAGGAGTCACGATCACTTGCCCGATCAGCAGCACCACAGTCGCGTGAACCACGATGGACAACGCTTGCGACCACCTGGCGCCTCCGCCATTCCACCGGCCGACCATCCACACGGCGACTGCCGTCAATAGCGTGGCGATCGGTGTGATCAGGAACCGTCCACCGCTGGTGAAGTACACCCACCATGGTGGTTGGGTCAGGAGCGCGGCATACTCAGCATCGGTGACGGTTGCGCCGAACGATTCGCTGACCCGGACCTGTTCGTCGATCAGCGCCTGCCGCCCGATGCCGGTGCTCAGGAGCGACACCCCGCAAATGCCCCAGCCGATCAGGACAATCAGCCAGGTGGCCACCCATGTTGGTTGTGCGGCCAGCTCAACCATAGTGGCCCGCGGGCGAGACACTACGCCCGCGATCCGCCGTATCACCCCATCCCCCCTTCCAAGAGAATACGATATCTGGGTCCTGTCGAGTTCCGTCCTACCAAGTCAAAGCATTGTAAACGATGGACTTTTGGGCATTTGCCTAACAGATTTAATCCATCTCGCACCGTGCTAGCGAACTCACAGTTCTCTCGATTGAAATTTTATTTTATGTTACTCAAAATTTGCCTTTTGGTGTTGGCCGCAATCGTCCTCGCGTGCCCCTCGACGGCCTCAGCGCAAGGGCTCGAGAGTCTCGGAAGTCGAGCGCCCGCTCTCGGCGCGTTTGTCGCGGTGGCAGACGATGCCTCTGCGGTCGCGTGGAACCCGGCGGGAATGGTGTTGGGCCCGCTCTTCAACATCTCGATTGGCTTCGGTCGTTCATCGGCCGTCCCGGACGATCCATCAATTGAGACGGAGGTCGCAGAACGATTGTCCGCGACCCTCGTCGCCATCGGCGCACCGCCCGTCGGGCTTTCGTACTACCGTCTGGGACTGCAGGTCGTTGACGGGGCTGCAGCATCGGGCGACCCGCGCCGAGAAGATGGGCAAGTTATAGTCCGCACGATGGTTACGAGCCATTTGGGTGCGACGGTTTTGCACTCCCTTGGCAATTTTTTAACTGTCGGGACCACTGTGAAGCTGGTTCGCGGCAGTGTCGGATCCGAGGTCGTGCGCGCTGACTCGTGGGAGGCTGCGTTCGACCACGCCGACACGCTGATGACGGCAAGCTCCACGACCGGAGATCTCGACCTTGGTGCGATGGCGGCCGCGCGTCGGTGGCGCGCGGGTATCCTCGTGCGGAACGTGACCGAGCCTGATTTCGAAGATGCCTTGGGCGGGGAAGTCGAGCTGAGACGACACGCGCGTGCGGGCGCCGCGTGGGGTGATCGGTGGCCGGGGGCGTCTCGGATGATCGTCGCCTTTGACGCCGATTTGACGCACGTGCCACACCCCGACGGCGATCGCCGAGACGTCGCGGCCGGCATCGAGCGCTGGACGATGCCGCAACAACGTCTCGGCTTGCGGGGCGGAGTGAGGGCAAGCACGGTTGGAGAGGCCCGTCCAGTCGTCAGCGCTGGCGCGTCGTATGCCATCCGTTCGGGAACGTTTGTCGATGCGTATGTTGCCGCGGGCGTGCGTCAAGCGACCGCATGGGGCGTCGCAGCGCGGTTGAGCTACTAACGGGCGAGTTTGTAGGTTCCAGGCGGAGTTTCGCAAGTCATGCCGGTTCGGATCATCGAACTGCTCCTCAAAGAACGACGCATCACGCCGGACCAGCTCCAGGAGGCGGTGATGCTTCAGCGCGAGCACGGCGGCCGGCTTGGCGCACATCTCGTCAAGCTTGGCTATGTCAAGGACGAAGAGATCACCGCGCTCCTGTCCAAACAGTACGGCGTCCCATCGATTGCGCTGAACCAGTTCGAGATTGCTCCCAGCGTCATCAAGCTCGTCCCTGGCGAAACCGCCCGGAGGTATCAAATCGTGCCGCTCAACCGGGCCGGCGCCACGTTGACGATCGCGATGACTGATCCCACCAACGTATTTGCGTTGGACGACGTGAGGTTCATGACCGGCGACCAGATCGAGCCGGTCGTGGCATCGGAAGGGGCGGTGCTCGACGCTCTCGACCGGTACTACGGCGACGGTCCGGCCGTGGCGAACCCGCCGATTTTTCAACCCGCCGGACAACACGCGCTCGATGTCGCAACGCGCGTCCTCGACGAGATGCCGGTGCTCGCCGATGCCGGCGGGGTCGAGGTCATCGACGATTTCGAGGAAATCAGCGCCGAAACGCTCGCCCGGCAGGGCGAGGAAGCGCCTGTCATCAAGCTCGTGAACGTCGTGCTGATGTCGGCGATCTCCAGGGGCGCCAGCGACATTCACATCGAGCCGTACGAAAAGGACTACCGCATCCGCTATCGCGTCGACGGAACTCTCTACCACGTGATGTCTCCGCCCATGAAACTGCGGCATGCCATTACGTCGCGCATCAAGATCATGGCGAAGCTCGACATCGCCGAAAAGCGACTGCCACAGGATGGCCGCATCAAGATTCGATTCTCGGACAACGGCACGCCGCGCGACATCGACTTTCGCGTTTCCTGTCTGCCGACGCTGTTCGGCGAGAAGATTGTCATGCGGCTGCTGGATCGGTCGAAGCTGATGCTCGACATGACCAGGCTGGGCTTCGAACCGGACTCGCTCCTCAAGCTTCAGGCGGCGATCGACAAGCCATGGGGGATGGTGCTCGTGACCGGCCCGACCGGCAGCGGCAAGACCAGCACCTTGTATTCCGCGATCGCGCGCATCAACACGCCCGAGACGAACATCATGACCGCCGAGGACCCGGTCGAGTTCAACTTGATCGGCGTCAACCAGGTGCAGATGCGCGAGAGCATCGGTCTCAACTTCGCCGCCGCCTTGCGCAGCTTTCTTCGCCAAGACCCGAACATCATCCTGGTCGGCGAGATCCGCGACTTCGAGACCGCCGAAATCGCCGTGAAGGCCGCTCTGACCGGCCATTTGGTGCTCTCGACACTTCACACCAACGACGCGCCGAGCACGGTCACTCGGCTCATGAACATGGGCATCGAGCCTTTTCTCGTTGCCAGCTCGCTGAACCTCGTGTGCGCACAGCGACTCGTGCGTCGGGTGTGCCCGTCATGCCGCACGCCCGATTCCGTCGCTCCACCCTCTCTCGAGCACGCCGGCTTCAGCCCGGAGGAATCACGTGTTGTGAAGCCCGTGAGGGGCAAGGGATGCAGGAAGTGCAACCGCACCGGCTACAAAGGTCGCGTCGGCTTGTATGAGGTGATGGAAATCACCGACGAACTCCGGGAGCTGGTGCTGGTTGGAGCCTCCGCGCTCGAGTTGCGACGCAAGGCCATCGAGACCGGCATGATCACGCTCCGTGGCAGCGGTCTTCAAAAGATCAAAGACGGCGTGACCTCAGTCGAAGAGGTCGTGCGGGAGACCGTGCACTGACCTGGGATCGTGAGGACACCATGGCGACGTTACCGGAGCTCTTGAAGATGACGGTGGACCTCGACGGGTCCGACCTCCATCTGTCAATCCGGACGCCGCCACACGTGCGTGTTCACGGCTTACTGCGCCGTCTGGATCTGCCGGAGCTGTCGCCGGCGGACACCAGGAGCCTCGCATTCAGCGTGCTGACCGAGGCACAGAAGAAGCGCTTCGAGGAGACGTCGGAGCTGGATTTCTCCTTCGAGATTCGCGACCTCGCGCGCTTCCGCTGCAACGTGTTCAACCAGAAGGGCGCGGTGGCGGCGGTCTACCGGCAGATACCGGAACGGGTCAAAACCTTCGACGAGCTCGGTCTCCCGACGGTGATCGCCCGGCTTGCCGCGCGGCCGCGCGGCCTCGTCCTCGTGACCGGCCCGACTGGCAGCGGCAAGTCCACGACCCTGGCCGCCATGATCGACAAGATCAACACCGAACGTCACGGCCACATCCTCACCATCGAGGACCCGATCGAGTATCTGCACGGGCACAAGAACTGTCTGGTCAACCAGCGCGAGGTCCACAGTGACACTCAGACCTTCACTGCCGCCCTGCGTGCCGCACTGCGCGAAGATCCGGACATCGTGCTCATCGGAGAGATGCGCGATCTCGAAACCGTGGAGGCCGCGCTCAGGATGGCGGAGACGGGCCACTTGACGTTCGCATCGCTGCATACGAACTCGGCGGCGTCGACCATCAACCGCATCATCGATGTGTTTCCGGCTCACCAGCAACCGCAGATTCGAACGCAACTGTCTCTCGTGCTCGAGGGCATCGTCTGTCAAGCGTTGCTTCCGAAGGCCAGCGGCCCCGGACGCGCGGTGGCACTCGAGATCCTGGTACCCACGCCGGGCATTCGCAATCTCATTCGAGAGGACAAAGTTCATCAGATCTACTCGGCCATGCAGACCGGTCAGGAGAAGGGCGGGATGCAGACGATGAATCAGTCGCTGGCCACGCTCTACTCCAAGCGGCAGATCACGCTCGAGACGGCGATGGGGCAATCGTCGACCCCTGAGGAACTGCATGACATGATCAATCGAGGCGTGGGCCTGGGGTCGCGCGCGGGATGTGCGTCACCGTCGGCGCCGAGTGGCACGCGCCCGGCTCTCCAGAGGTAGTGGATGCCAACCTTCGCATTCTCCGGCCGGACGCGCGGCGGCGAGACGATTACCGGCGAGCGCGCGGGCGACACGGCGGACTCCGTCGTCGCCAGGCTGCGGCGGGAGCACATTCTCGTCACGCGGATCACACCGGTAGAGACAAAGGCCGCCACGCCGAAGAAGATTCGCAAAAAGGCCGCGCCGGCCAGAAACCTGGCCGTGTTCACGCGACAGTTCTCGGTCATGATCGATTCTGGCCTGCCGCTGGTGCAGTGCCTCGAGATTCTCGGGACTCAGGAAGAGGACAAGAACTTTTCCGCCGTGATTCTGCAGACCCGAGCCGACGTTGAAGGCGGCGCGTCGCTCGCTGACGCGATGAAGAAGCATCCCAGGACATTCGATGCGCTCTACTCCAACATGATTGCGGCGGGCGAGGCCGGCGGCATTCTCGATATCATCCTCAAACGACTCGCCACCTACGTCGAGAAGGCGGTCAAGCTGAAGTCGCAGGTCAAGTCCGCCATGATCTACCCGGCCGTCATCATCATCATTGCGACCGCAGTGGTCGCGATCATCCTTTGGAAGGTGATTCCGACGTTCGCCAGCCTGTTCACGGGCCTTGGCGCCACCCTGCCGCTGCCGACGCGGGCCGTGATCATGGCCAGCGATCTGACGGTTCAGTTCATGCCGTATCTTCCAGTAGTCCTGGGTGGCGGCTTGTTCGGTCTTCGACGTTATTACGCCAGCGAAGGCGGTCGCGGACGGATCGACGGTCTCGCGCTGAAGGTGCCGTTCGTCGGTCCGGTGCTGCGAAAGATCGCCGTCGCGCGCTTCTGTCGAACGCTGTCGACACTGATTGCGTCGGGAGTGCCGATTCTCGAGGGCCTGGATATCACAGCTCGCACCGCCGGCAACGCGACCGTCGAGGAGGCCGTGCAGTCGACGCGGAAGAGTATCGAGCGCGGCACCACCATCTCGGGCCCGCTCCGTCAGACTGGCGTGTTCCCCGGTATGGTGGTGCAGATGATTGCGGTCGGTGAAGCGACTGGCGCGCTCGACACCATGCTGGCGAAGATTGCGGACTTCTACGAGGAGGAGGTCGACACGGCCGTCGCTGGCATGCTGTCGCTGCTCGAGCCGATCATGATCGCGTTCCTGGGAATCGTCGTCGGCGGCATCGTGATCTCGATGTACTTGCCTATCTTCGGACTCATCTCAGAGCTGGCCGGATGAACGAGGGAACACTGAGCCGTCGATTGCTCTCGCACATTGCGGTGCGCCTGGCGGCTGCAACCGTGCTGCTGGGCTCCGCCTGGCTGATTCATCTGCGCGCACCGGGCCTTCTCAATCTCAACCCGTTCTATGTCCTCATCGCCAGCATCTACGCGGTCAGCCTGGTGTTCATCGCCACCCTGCGGTTTGTGGATCGCTTTCCGTGGCTCATCGACGTTCACTTTGCGATTGATGTGATGGTGGTGTCCGCGGCGGTCGCGCTCACGGGTGGCATCACGAGCATTTTTACGTCGCTGTACGTCCTGCCGATTGTGGCCGCGAGCATTCTGCAGTTTCGACGAGGGTCGCTTCAGGTCGCCGCGCTCAGCGCCGTGTTGTACGGCGGCGTGGTGCTTGCGCAGTACGCCGAGGTGGCCGGACTGATCGATCCGGTGCTGGGGTATTCGTTCGATGACGATCTGCCCAGTGCGAACGTCGCTCAGTACACAGTTGGGCTCAACGTCGCCGGCCTCTTGGCGGTCGCGTTTCTCTCAGGGTCGCTGGCCGAGCGGCTGCGACGAGTCGACGTCAAGCTGGAGAAGACGTCCGGCCAGCTCGCCGACCTTCAGTTCTTCAATGACTACGTAATCCACAACCTCGTGAGCGGCCTGGCCACGGCGGATGCTGCTCATCGCGTCCTCACCTTCAACCAATCAGCGGTCCAGATCACCGGCCACGACTTCGCGAACGTCACCGGCCAGCCGGCCGCCGAGGTGCTGCAGCTTCCCGCCGAGTTCATGTCCACGCTTGCCGCGGACCTGGAACGGGTGCGTAGCAAGCGAGCCGACGTGCAGTATCAGCGAACCGATGGTCGGTTCATCGATCTCGGTCTCAGTGTCGCGCCGATGCCGATGCCAGACGGGCAGCGCGGCTATCTCTACACATTCCAGGACGTAACCGAGAGCAAACGGCTCGACCGCGGTGCGCAGATGCAGAAGCGTTTGGCAGCCGTCGGCGAAATGGCGGCCGGCATCGCGCACGAGATACGGAATCCTCTCGCCGCGATGTCGGGCTCGATGCAGATCCTGCGGCAGGAGTTGTCGCTCTCCACCGATCAGGCGCAATTGATGGACATCGTCTTGCGCGAATCCGAGCGGCTCAATGCCACCATCAGGTCGTTTCTGGCGTATGCTCGGCCCCAGCGTTTCGAACTCCAGCGCCTCGATTTGCGAACCGTGGTTCAGGACACTGCGACGTTGTTGCGCAATAGCACCGAGATCGGCGAGCGGCACATCGTTCACGTCGAGACACCCGCCGACGAAGTCGTGATCGAGGCGGACGAGAACCACATCCGGCAGATCGTGTGGAATCTCGCCACCAACGGCCTGCGCGCCATGCCGGATGGCGGCAGGCTTCGCCTGCGCGCGGCGCACGAACTGATCGAGGGGTTGGCCAACGGCGTCCTCATCGTGACGGATGAGGGCGTCGGAATGAGCGCCGAGGAAGCCGAGAGTTTGTTTCAGCCGTTCCGCGGTTCCTTCAGCAAAGGCAGCGGTCTCGGCCTCGCTATTGTTCATCGCATCACCAGCGACTACGGCGCTCGAGTCGAGGTGCAGTCGCAGGTGGGACATGGCGCGACCTTTCGCGTGAGTTTCGCGCCCGTTCGCGGCACGCGCCCGTCCAACCATCAGGAATCGGCGCACTTCATCTCATGAGCGTCCCCGGGTCCCAGCCGGCGCCCCTTCGCGAACCACCGACCCGAATCGGTCGCGACGCCCCGCGCATCCTGATTGTCGACGACGAGCAGTCGATGCGCGAATGGATGCGCATCCTGTTTCAACGGGACGGCTTCGACGTGCTCGTGGCCGAAGACGGCGTGGTCGCGCGAGATCTCGTCGGCCGCGAGTACGTCGATGTCGTGCTGACCGACATCCGCATGCCGCGCCTGGATGGGCTCGAGCTCCTCCAAGCCATCCGTGACATTGCGCCCGACAGTGTCGTCATCATGATGACAGCGCACTTTACGCGGGACTCTTCGGAGTGGAAGCGAGCGCGCGATTCGGGCGCCGCCGCACTGCTCGAGAAACCGTTTCGTGACATCAACCTGGTGACCCTGCAGGTCCGTCAACTGATCGATGCCCGTCGCGTTCGCCACGAGCGCGACGTGTTGCGGCAAGCCATCGCGAAGGACGGCTTTGCCGGAATCATCGGTCGCAGCCGGCCGATGCTCGATGTTTTCCGGCTCGTCGAGATGGTCTGTCGCACGAACAGCACCGTCCTGTTGACGGGCGAGTCCGGCACTGGCAAGGAACTGGTCGCGCGCGCGCTCCACATGCTCTCGCTCCGCCGCGACCGTCCCTTCGTTGCCGTCAATTGCGGAGCGCTCCCCGAGACCTTGCTCGAATCCGAGCTGTTCGGCCATATGCGGGGCGCCTTCACGGGCGCCGACAGCAACAAGAAAGGTCTGATCGAAGTCGCCGAGCATGGCACCATCTTTCTGGACGAAATCGGGGAGATGAGCCCGACGATGCAGGTGAAATTGCTGAGGGTGTTGCAGGAACGCCGGTATCGGCGTGTGGGCGGCACCGAGGAAATCGGCGCCAACATTCGCGTGATCGCCGCAACCAACCGCGACTTGGCCGCTCGAGTGACCCAAGGACAGTTTCGCGAGGATCTCTTCTATCGCCTCAACGTGATTCCGATCCGGTTGCCGGCACTGCGCGAGCGCGCAGAGGACGTGCCCCTGATTGCCGATCACTTCTTGGTCAAATTCACGCGCGAGATGGGTAAGCCGATCGGTGGCTTCAGTGCCGACGCGGTCGAACGTCTGAAAGCCTACCAATGGCCCGGTAACGTCCGTGAGTTGGAAAACGCCATCGAGCGCGCGGTTGCCCTGGAAGCAACGGACCGAATCCAGGACGAGACGCTGGGCGAGCACCTGAGCAGTACGCCACGGCCGGTCGCGCCGGGGAGGGCCGGCGATCCCTTTCCTACCTCAGGCTTCAATCTCGAACAGCACCTGCAGGAAGTTGAGCGCACCCACGTCGAGCGCGCGCTCCGCCAGGCCGGTGGCGTCCAGGTCCGCGCCGCGGAACTTCTTGGCCTTAGCTTTCGACAATTCCGCTATCTTGTTAAGAAGTACAAGCTCAAAGCCTAGTTCGCGGCTCTCCTGACACTCCGGCGTGCAGCTTTCGGTGCTTGATGGTGCTGACAGGGCGTGGCAGTTCACCTGACGCAATTTGTCAGCACCGGGTGCGGCGCACCATCGGAACGACCCGTCCGCCTGCCGTCGAATCCTGCTAAGGTTCGTCAGACCAATAACTTGCGCCTATCGTCTGTACTGCGCAGGAGCTTGGTATATCTGTTGCTGTTGGTTGCCCAGCGCTGCGGTGCGGGTCGAGTCGCGTTGCTCCAGGCAGTCTTGCGGCACCGGACACAGGTTTTTGAAAAGTGGTTGAGAACTAGTGGGGGAAGAGGACTATGGGTATTCGTAACACCAAAGGCTTTACGCTCATCGAACTTTTGATCGTCGTCGCGATCATCGGCATCATTGCGGCGATTGCGGTGCCCGGGCTCCTGCGGGCGCGCATCTCGGGGAACGAGGCGTCGGCGATTGGATCCACGCGCGCGGTGGTGTCGGCCGAAGTCGACTATTGGGGTTTGAATCGCGGCTTCGCCGACAGCCTGCAGGCGCTCGGCGCGACCTGCGCCAACCTTCAGGTGCCCTTCATTTCCGCGGACCTGGCCAGCCCCCCACCGGTGCAGAAGAGTGGCTACATCTTTACGATCACGCCGGGCGCCGGTGGCGCTGCTGGTCCGAACGACGTGTGCGGCACCGCAACGAACGTCCGCTACTACATCACCGCCGTTCCGCAAGGCGTTGGCTCAACTGGCAACCGTGCGTTTGCGGCCGATATCGGGTCGACGATTTGGCAAGACACCAGCGGTGTGCCGCCGACGCAGCCGTTCACGACGAGCGCGACCACGAACCCACTCGGCCAGTAAACAGGTGCGACGCGTGCGATAGGTTCGGTGCTGTGCGCAGGTGCGCGTCAACTGCACCGACCTCAGCACTCGTCGCACTTCAGCACGCGTCGCACGTGGTCCTTATACTGTTCTCATGCGCCGCTGGAGTTGGTGCCTGCCCCTGATTGGGATCCTGGTGGTCGGGGCCTTGCCGTTTGTCCGATACTGGCACCAGACGCAAGCCCAGGCTGTGGCCGCGGATTTTCTCAAACGCGTGCACGATCGACAGTTGATAGTCCAGTCCGGGGTTCGGGAGAAAGGCTTCATGGTGACGCTCCCGAGTCTCGTGACGGGTTGCCCGCAGACGATCTCGAACGTGCTGACGTCCGAACACGTGATCAGTGTTGAAGCCGCCGGTTATGAGGTGGGCGTGCGACCTGCGGAGGGATCGGCTCTGGGGCCGCCGGACTGCCACGGGCGACCGACCGCGACGGATTACTATGCTTGGGCGAGACCGCGCTCGGTCGAGTCACCTGGCCAGCAAGCGTTCGCGATGACAGCGACGGGCAAAATTTACGTGTTCTTCGATGGGGTTGCCCCGCTCGAGCGGGACATGACGGCCACCGGACTCGCGACCCCGGTGGAGTCGGTTCCTGCGTTCAAAATCCCGTAGAATTCAGCAATATGACGCGGACCACGAAGTCGAGTCCAACCGCGGTCAACGTGCCCGTTGCAGCCTTTACCATCGCCGCTCTCGTGGGCCTGGGGTTTGCGGTCGCCTCGACCTGGGTGCACTACCGCATCCTGAACGATCCCCTGTACTCGAGCGTTTGCGACGTCAACGCGACCTTCAGCTGCACCGAAGCCTACACGAGTCGATTTGGCTCGATCGGTGGCGTCCCGGTGGCACTCATTGGTGTGCTGTATTTCGCGTTCGTGCTCATACTGGTCGCCCTCTGTAGCCGTTCGGCGTCGGCCCGTCAGAATCTGGCTGGATATGTGTTTGCGACCGCGACGCTCGGGCTTGCCGGTGTCCTGTATCTTGCGTACGCGTCGTTCTTTGTGCTGAAGACGGTTTGCCTGCTCTGTGTCGGGACCTATGCCGCAATCATCGCGTTGTTCCTGATTGCGGGAGCGGCGGCCAAATACCCAATGACAACCCTTGCTGCTCGTGCATCCAACGATATGCGTACTCTCTTTCGTACTCCAGCAGCGCTGACGACGGCGCTGGCGTTCGTGGGGGCGGCGGTGGTCGCCGTCGTGCTGTTCCCCGGTGATTCGATTTCCGCGTCCAGTGGGCTCGCAGCGGCGCCCCCCGCTGACCTCCAGGCGACCGCTCAGCCAGCCGCTCAGCCAGCCGCTCCGCCACCGCCGCAGAATCAGATTCAACAACTGGAGCAGTATCTCGCGGCACAGCCGCGCGTGCCGATTGTCGTGGGTGGTAGTGGCGCCGTAGTCACCATCATCAAGTTCAACGACTACCAGTGCCCGCCGTGCGGCCAGACGTTCCGTGAATACAAGCCGATCCTGGCCAAACTACAGCAGCAGCACCCCGGGAAGATTGCGTTCGTGACACGCGATTTTCCGCTCGACCCCGAGTGCAATTCGTTGGGGGGAGGGCATCAGGCCGCGTGTGAGGCAGCGGTCGCCGTGAGGCTCGCGCGTGAAAAGGGACGTGCGGATGCGATGGAGGATTGGCTCTTCGCCAACCAGGCAACCCTCACGACGGACAGCGTCAAGAAGGGTGTCTCGACGGTCGTGGGCGTGACCGACTTCGACGCGCGCTATCAGAAAACCCTCGAGCTCGTTCGTGGTGACATCGGTCAGGGGCTGCAGCTGGGCGTGAAGGGCACCCCGACGTTTTTCATGAACGGGATTCGGCTGCCCAATCTGCGCGGTGAGTTCTTCGAGGCTGCCGTTCAGTGGGAGCTCCGCCGTGTTGCCGCCGGGGGCGGCCAATGAAGGCCAGAAGCCCTTGCCGGAGCGGCCAGGCCTTAGGCGGCGTAGGTGGGCCTGCCGCCGGCCGCCGGTAACTGCTTGACCGCCGTGGCCGCGATTCAGGTTGAGGAGCTTTCCAAGGACTACTTGGTTGGTTTCTGGCGGCCAAGACCTTACCGTGCTCTCGATCATCTGACCTTTACTGTCGACGCGGGTGAAGTCTTTGGCTTCCTGGGCCCCAATGGCGCCGGGAAGAGCACCACGCTCAAGCTGCTCATGGGCCTTATCTTCCCGACGAGCGGCACAGCCCGCATCCTCGGCAAGCCGATCGGCGACCAGAGCATGCGACGACGGATCGGCTTCCTTCCCGAGAATCCATATTTCTACGACTACCTGACCGCCGAGGAACTGCTGGCCTACTATGCCGGCCTATCGGCGATCGATGGTCCTGCGCGGGCCAAACGCGTTTCACAAGTGCTAGACGAGGTCGGGATCGGTCGGGAACGGCGGCTGCGCCTACGGTCCTATTCGAAGGGCATGATTCAGCGCGTCGGTGTCGCACAGGCGCTGGTCGCCGAGCCGGACGTGGTCTTCTTCGACGAGCCGATGTCGGGCCTCGATCCGCTCGGGCGCCGCGATCTTCGTCGATTGATGCTGCGTCTGCGGGACCGAGGCTGCACGGTGTTCTTCAGCTCGCATATCCTCGCCGAGGCCGAAGCGCTGTGCAGCCGCGTCGCGATTCTGGCCCAGGGCCGATTGGTCGCGGAGGGGCGTCTGAGCGACATCGTCGCCTTCGAACGTCGCGGCTGGGAACTCGTGGTGGCCAACCTGCCCGAGGCACTGCAGAGTCGCTTGCAGAGCCGCGCGATCACGATGACGCCCCTATCGGATCATCGGTTCACGATTGAATTGCCCGCCGACGCGGCACCGGAAGAGATCGTGAAGGATTTTGCCGGTCACGGTGTGCACATCGTCTCTCTCAATCCGATCCGGACGACGCTCGAGGACTATTTCGTGGCGACGGTGGGACGTGCGACGCCGCGGGACACCAGCGGCATCGACGGATGAGAGCAATCCGTCTCGTCGCGTTCGCGGTGTTTCGCGAATCGGTTCGCGACCGCGTGCCGCTGACCATTGTTGGCTTCGGCATTCTGCTCGTGGCAGCGTCCTACCTGATTGGCCAGATGACAGCCGGTCAGGACCTCAAGATCATCAAGGATCTCGGGCTGGCAGCTCTGAACCTCCTCGGTTTGCTGATCGCGGTGTTCATCGGGATCGGGCTGGTGGCGAAGGAAGTGGAGCGCCGCAGCATCTACAGCCTGCTGAGTCGTCCGCTCACGCGCGAGCAGTTTGTCGTTGGCAAGTTCGCGGGGCTGGTGATGACGCTTGCCGTCAATCTCGCCGCAATGTGTGCGGCGTTCTACCTCGTGCTCTTGTATCAGCAACTCACGGTGCCGGCGGTGCAACAACGGAGCTGGCCGGCCCCTGCGATGGATCCCCGCCTTCTGATTGCGATCGTCCTGACGTTTGCTGAGCTGATGATCGTGACCGCGATCGCCCTGTTTTTTTCCACGTTCGCGGGCCCGATGACGGCGGTTCTGCTGACGCTCGCCTTGTGGATCGTCGGGCGATTCAATGCTGACCTTCGGCACTTCGAGGAAGTAATGGAGGCGCCTGTGGCCGTCTACCTCGCGAAAGCCCTGTACTACGTGCTGCCCAACCTGGCGCCCTTCGACGTGAAAGCCGAAGTCGTGCACGGCGTGCCGATTTCCGTATCGCACGTGGCGCTGACGCTTGCCTATGCCGTGGTCTACGTGTCGATCGTGCTGCTGGCCGCAATTGCAGTGTTCCGTCGGCGCGATTTCAAATGACGAGGACCCCGCACTTTCTGGTGGCGATCGTGCTGCTGATGACGCTGGCGGTCGCGTTGCAGGTGTGGCGCGACCGCGGCTGGCAACCCTATGAGCCCGAAACGCCTGTGCAGTGGCTGCAAGCGGGACCAACGATCAGGCGTCTCGCGCTCGGGTTCGACAGCCTGCTCGCCGATTTCTACTGGATCCGCGCCGTGGTGTATTTCGGGCGGCAGCGCTTGTCGCCTGCGGCCGATAAGAACTACGACCTTCTGCACCCCTTGCTCGAACTGGTTACCACACTCGATCCGCGCTTCACGGTCGCCTATCGGTTTGGCGCCTTCTTCCTCTCCGAGCCACCTCCCAATGGTCCCGGCCGGCCCGATCTTGCGATCGACCTCTTGCTGCGCGGCGTCCAGGTGTCCCCCGACCAATGGGAGTACCTGCACGCCATCGGATTTGTTCACTACTGGAGTTATCGAAACTACGCCGACGCTGCCACCTGGCTCGAAAAAGCCTCGGAGGTTGTCGGCGCGCCGATCTGGCTGAAGTCCTCGGCCGCGCTCATGCGCGCGGAGTCAGGAGATCGCGCCGCGGCGCGACGGTTGTGGGGCGAGCTGCACGACAGCGTTGATGACGACTCCTTGCGCCGTTTGGCCGAAGCACGCATCGCGCAGTTCGACGCGCTCGACGCGGTCGATGCGCTCAACGAAGTGGTCTGGCGATTCAAAGCGCGCACGGGCCGCCCGGCCAGCACGTGGGAGGACCTCATCTCGGTCGGCGTGCTTCGCCGAGTTCCAACCGATCCTGCTGGTGTTCCGTATGTCCTCGATCTCGTCAACGAGGCGGTTCGGCTGTCAGAGAAGTCGCCACTCTGGCCCCTGCCGGTTGGCCTCGACTCCTCGAAGCCGTGATGACATCGCCAGTTCTCATCGGCCTGACGACGGTCTTGGGGCTTATTGTCGGCAGCTTCTTGAACGTTTGCATTTACCGGCTGCCGCGCGGCGAATCACTGGTGTCGCCCGGGTCACATTGCCCTCGATGCCGTCGCCCGATCGCGTGGTTCGACAACATCCCGGTCTTGAGCTGGCTCCTGCTGCGCGGAAAGTGTCGGCAGTGTGGCGCACCTATTTCCGTTCAGTATCCAATCGTCGAGATTGCCACCGCGGTAGTGGCCGTGACGATCGTCGTGCTGACCCCGCCGGGACCGTTGCTCGTCAGTCGCCTGCTCCTCGGCGCGATCCTCATCGTCTTGTTCTTCATCGATCTCGAGCACCACATTCTGCCCAACGCCATCACGCTTCCCGGCATCGTTGTGGGGTTCCTCGTCAGCCTCGTCACCGGACCTGGCCCGACGAGTTCCCTGATGGGTATCGCGCTCGGCGCCGGCGTGCTCTACGCAATCGCGGCCGGCTATTACGCGATTCGCAAGGAAGAAGGCATGGGGATGGGCGACGTGAAGATGCTCGCGATGATCGGCGCCTTTCTCGGCTGGCCCGCCGTTGTGCTGACGTTGATTCTCTCGTCGTTCTCGGGGGCGATCATCGGACTGCTGCTCATCGTGTTCACGCGCGCCGACGGACGATATGCACTGCCGTTTGGCACCTTCCTCGCGATCGCGGCGCTTGTCGCCATGCTCGGTGGCGACGCCATCCTGGACTGGTATTTAGCGCGGATGTGACGACGGCCTGAGTTATAGGGTTCTCGCAGAATTCTCACCGTTCGTCGAATCGCGGTCGCGCAGTTTTTTGGAACGACCAAACTCGTGCCAATAACGATCCCAATGATATTCCGTGCGGATCGCCGAGGACGCATCGCGCGGACGCGCGGCCGCCGCCTTGCACTGGTCGAGGCATGGAGTTGTGCAGTCGGCGCGACGGTTTCTCCGTCATCGAGGTGCTGATCGCCGCGACCCTCGTGGCTTCGACTCTCGTGGGGTTGGCGCACCTGGTGGCAGTTGGGGCTCAACGGGCCCTGGCAAGCCGGCACAGCGCGGGGGCGCTTGCCGCTGCGCAAAGCAAGCTCGAGGACTTGCGGGCCGCTTCATGGACCTATGCCGCGGATGGCACGCGCCAAAGTGCGAGCGTCCTGGCGCCCTCGCCACCGGGTTCGCTGGACGAAGATACGAGCGGATATGTGGACTACCTGGATGGCTTCGGGCAAAGCGTGCCGCCCGCTGGGGGTGAGACCGCCCCCGACTACGTGCGCCGATGGTCAATCAGGCCGCTCGCCGCCGGCGATCTCGACACGCTCGTGCTGCGCACCTGTGTCTTCACAGCTCGGGGCGTACGACTGGCGAGCCCAATGGCCGAGGCCTGTGTGGTCTCGGTGCGAACGAGAACACCATGAATCAGCGCGGCTTCTCGCTGATCGAGCTGCTCGTCGCCTGCCTGCTGCTGATGGCCGTGACTGCCGCCGTGGCAGGGATGGCGGTCCCAGCACGTCACGCGTTCGAGCGCACGCTTGCGTCGGCGGATCTTACCGGCGGGACACGGGCAGCCCTCGAACGGTTGGCCAGCGATGTGCGCGAGGCTGGAAGCGGTGGATCCGTAGGAATCGATCTTGTGAGCGTCTCGGATGTCATGGCGTCGATTGTCCCGCTCGCAGGCTTCGACTCGCCGCCGGCGGCACCAGGCCAGGCGATTCGAATCACGCGAATTCCTCCCCGGGCCCCTCAGGGGGTGTTGCGCCAGGCAGCACCAGCAGGGGAGACGACACTCGTCCTTGAAGGCTCTTCCAACTGCAGCATAGGCGGCGATGCATGTGCACTTCAGCCCGCCATGACGGCGCTCATCTTCGACGCCGCTCGGGGTGAGCCTCTTGTCGTCGCAGCGGTTGCGCCGGGCGGCATCGTGCATCTTGCGAGCCCGCTCCGCTCGTCGTTCGATGCTGGCGCTGTTGTCGCCTCTGCGGTGACGACGACCTACGGCTTGAGGCCAGAAAGCGATGGCAGCCAACGACTCGTTCGCACATCCACCGGCGGCGTCGAGCAGCCTGTCCTGCAGCACGTGGTGGGGTTCGAGGTCCACGCGATGGCGACCACAGCCCCCGTGCCCGGTCAGCTAGATGATCCACACCCAAGCTACGGACCGATCCCGCCATTGACGGGGATCGACGACCCGCGTGATAGCTGGGGACCCGGTGAGAACTGCATGTTCATGCGCGACGGGGACGGTCGTCTCGTCGCCAGGCTACCCTCGACGGCCCTTGGGTCCATGGAAACATTGGACACGTCATCGCTCAACGACGGGCCTTGGTGTTCCGATGCCCTCGACGCCACGCGATTCGATGCCGACCTGCTCCGAATCCGACTTATCGAACTCCGACTGCGCGTGGAGGCTGCCTCCGCAGTCTGGCGCGGTCCGGTGGCGCGACTGTTTCGCCGTCCCGGAAACGAGCCGAACGCGGCGCGGTGGGTGCCGGATGTCGAGCTGCGCTTGACGGTGAGGCTCCGCAATGCGCGCCAGTGAACGTGGCATCGCGCTCGTAATCACGCTGCTGACCATCAGCCTGGTTTCGGCCCTGGGTCTCGGCCTCGCCCTCTCATCGTCTGCAGCTCGGATGGCCGACCACAATCACGAAGATGCCACCATCACGCTCAACGCTGCCGAGTCGGCCCTGAACCTTGCCATGCGCGACCTGGCCGACATCACGGATTGGAGCCAGGCGTTGGATGGGACCCTGCGGGCGTCGCGGGTCGATGGTTCCCCGTCCGGGCTTCGGACGATGCACGGAGGCGAGACCATCGACCTCACCAGCCTTACCAACGAATTGACGTGTGGACTCCGAACGGCGTGCACCGATGCTGATCGCAGCGCACAGACTGTCGATCGACCGTGGGGGGCGAACAACCCGCAATGGCGACCCTTTCTCCATGCGCCGCTCTCACTGTCAACGCTTCCGCGGCACCTCGACCCCTACGTCATCGTCTGGGTGGGAGACGATGGCCGGGAGACCGATGGGAATCCGTCGATTGACGGCGGCGGTGCGGGAGGGCAAGGCCGACACGTGATCAGGGCGCGCGCTGACGCCTTTGGGCCCCGGGGTGCGAGGCGGTCGATCGACGCAGAGCTCGCACGCGTCTGCCGCGCAACGGAAGCAGGAGAAATGTGTACGCCAGGTATTCGCGTGCAATCCTGGCGGCTTGCCTCGGCGGTTCCTTGACCCTGTTGCCAGCGCCGCATACGATTCTTCAAGTTCAGGTGGCCCCCCGGGTCTTCGTCATCGCATGACACACCTGCTGGGTGTACTTCTGGTCGCGCTTTCCGTCCCCGTGTGGGCCCAGAGCCTCGTCGAGCTCGCGAGGGTCGAAGAGGCGCGCCGACAGGCCGTCAAGTCGCCAGCCAGGGTTTACACCAACCGAGACCTCAAGCCGGAGCCCAGGGAACACCGTTCAGCTGCCCCCGTCGCGCCCGGCACAGCACCTGATGTAAGCGAAGCTCCTTCGAGCGAGAAGGGCGAAGCGCATTGGAAGGCACAGATAACGACGGTGCGTACGGCTCTGGAACGCAGCCGCGTGCTCGCCGATGCGCTGCAGAGTCGTCTGAACGCACTCACCACCGACATCGTCAATCGAGATGACCCTGCCCAACGGGCCCAGCTCGAGCGCGAGCGCCAGCGTGCGCTCTTGGAGCTCGATCGAACGAAGATCGAGATTGCCGAGCACGTCAAAGCCATCGCAGCGATTGAAGAGGAGGCGAGAAAGGCTGGCGTTCCGCCGGGCTGGTTGCGGTGAGCTAAGCCTTCTTGATGCCAATCGCCTTCAGCGCGCCCATCAGGTCCTTCTGGTTCACATCCTTCAGCGTCGTCGTGCTCCCCATCTCCGTGGCGGCGATGAAGTGGAGCGCGCCCTCGACGATTTTTTTGTCATGAGCGATGGCCCCAACGATCTCTTTGATCGAAAGGTCGGCGACCGACGGTAACGGCCCGAGTTGGGTGATGAGTCGAGTCACCCGAATGCAGACCTCGGGCGGCGTCACACCGCGAGCCGCGCCCAGATTGACGGCCGCCAGCATCCCATAGGCGACGGCTTCGCCGTGCCGGAAGCGCCGGTATCGAGTGACGGCTTCGAGTGCATGGCCAACCGTGTGGCCGAAGTTCAAAATGCGTCGGAGACCCGACTCGCGCTCGTCCGCTGAAACCACTTCCGCCTTGATTCGGCACGATTCGGACACGATGGCCGACAGGGCGTCGGGCTCTCGCGCGAACAGCGACGGAAGCGAAGAGCCGACCCGCTCGAACAGCGTGGGGCTGGCGATGATGCCGTACTTGATCACCTCGTAGAGGCCGGCGCGAAACTCTCGCCGATGAAGCGTGGACAGCAGGTCGGGATCGGCCAACACCAGGCGCGGCGTATGAAACGCACCGATGAGGTTTTTGCCGAGCGTGTGATTGACGCCGGTCTTGCCGCCGACAGCGCTGTCGACCTGGGCCATTAGCGTGGTTGGAACGTGAACGAGGCGCAGACCGCGCAGGTATGTGGCCGCGGCAAACCCGACGAGGTCGCCAATAACGCCGCCGCCCACAGCGATGATGACGGTCGAGCGATCCGCGCCGAGCTGAAGCAACGCTTCGTACACTCGCCCGACCGTGGCCAGTGTTTTGAAGCGTTCACCATCCGGGACCAGAATCGGCTCGCGTTCCCTTGATGTTTTCTTGATCGCCTTGCCGTGGAGCTGCCAGACGAGTGGGCTCGACACGATGACCCTTCGCGGTCCGAGCGCGGATTGATCGAGCAGTTGCGGCAACGTCGCAAGCACTCCAGGACCGATCACAATCGGATAAGGACCCGCGTGTGCGGCAACCTCGATGCGAGTGGGGGCCATGAAGCAGGTGGTAGCATAACAGTCGGTGCATGGGCGCGCAGACTTCCTCATCATTGGGAGCGGTGTCGCCGGGTTACGTGCCGCCATCGATCTCGCCGAGCACGGCCTAGTCACCGTCCTGACCAAGGGCGATCCAACCGAGAGCAACACGGGTTATGCGCAGGGCGGCATCGCCGCGGCGCTGGGTGCTGAAGACTCGCCCGAAGAACACTTCGCAGACACCATGGCGGCCGGTGATGGTCTCTGCAATGAGCACGCGGTACGGGTCATGGTCGAGGACGGCGTTCTCTATGTCCAGCAGTTGCTGGACTGGGGTGCCGCTTTCGATCGTGATCGCGCCGGTCAGCCCGCGCTCGGACGCGAGGGCGCGCATCGCATTCGTCGCGTCCTGCACGCGCGTGATGCCACCGGCCGCGAGATCGGTCGACTGCTCTGGTCGCGCGTCAGCGAGCATCCTCGGGTGCGCGTGCTCAATCATGCTCGGGCCATCAACCTGCTATCGAGAGGCGGCCGATGCATCGGAGCAGCGTTCACCGATGCATCGAGGATTGCGTCGGTCGAAGCGGGAGCGGTGCTGCTGGCCACGGGCGGCGCTGGCCAGGTGTTTCGTGAAACGACCAATCCGTCGATTGCGACCGGTGATGGTGTGGCGCTGGCTTGGCGCGCGGGCGCACGGGTCGTCGATTTGGAGTTCATCCAGTTTCACCCCACCGCGCTTGCCGTGGCCGGTGCGCCGCGATTTCTGCTATCGGAGGCGCTGCGCGGCGAAGGGGCGCACCTGATCAACGAGGCGGGCGACCGCTTCATGTTGCGATATCACCGCGCCGCAGAGCTGGCGTCTCGCGACGTCGTATCCCGTGCGATGGTCACGGAAATGGCTGCTACCGGCGGTCGTGTGTTTCTGTCGATGGGGCACCTCACCCCAGACTGGGTACATTCGCGCTTTCCCACGATCGCTGAGGCGTGCCGCTCGGTTGGCCTCGACCTGGCCACGGACCCCATCCCGGTGAGCCCGGCCGCGCACTACATCATGGGTGGCGTTGAAACCGATGTCTGGGGGAGGACGACGCTGCCCGGACTGTACGCCGCGGGGGAAGTTGCCTGCACGGGAGTGCATGGGGCCAATCGGCTCGCCAGTAATTCGCTTCTCGAAGGGCTCGTGTTTGGCGCGCGTGCCGCGCAAGCGATGTGTCAACCGCCAGCCGAGGGCGGCATGGCGGGGGTGCGGGTCGTTACGGGGACGTCGTCGGTTGCGACGGCGTCGGGTGCGAAGGACGCGGCAGACGCCATGCGTGTGCCGGATCTGATGTGGCGCGCGGTCGGCGTCAATCGGGACGGTGCGGCATTGGCGGTGGCGATCGCCGAGCTTCATGCGCTTCATCACTATTTCGAACGAAAAGCGGCGGACGATCGCAGCGACGAGGGCCTGCAGCGGGCGGTGAGCCTTGCGACGGTAGGCTGGTTGATGGCCAAGGCCGCCGCGCGGCGCGAGGAGTCGCGCGGCGCGCATTTCCGTACCGACTTTCCGGCGAAAGACGATCTACACTGGAAGGTTCATGTCGCAGAAGATCGCTGACAGAGCGATCGCGACGTGTCTGATACGCAGAATTCGACAACCGACCCGACCCCTATGGCAGAAACGTTCGTCACCGAGATTACGCGGCAGTCCACCGATTTTTCCCGCTGGTATCTGGATGTGGTCCGCAAGGCGGAGCTGGCCGACTACTCGCCGGTCAAGGGCTGCATGGTCATCCGGCCGTATGGCTATGCGATCTGGGAGCGCATGCAGCGGGAGCTCGACGATCGGCTCAAGGCCACAGGCCATGTCAATGCGTACTTTCCACTGTTCATTCCGGAGAGCCTGCTGCTCCGTGAGGCCAAGCATGTCGAGGGGTTCGCCCCCCAGGTTGCATGGGTCACGAAGGGGGGCACCGAGGAGCTCGAGGAAAAGCTGATCGTTCGTCCGACGTCGGAAACGATTTTCGGCGTCATGTATCAGAAGCTGGATCCAATCCTGGCGCGACCTTCCCGTGCTCATCAATCAATGGGCCAACGTCGTGCGCTGGGAAAAAGTGACGCGTCCGTTCCTGCGCACGACCGAGTTCTTCTGGCAGGAGGGGCATACCGCTCACGAGACGGCAGACGGAGGCGCAAGAGGAGACGATCAAGATCCTCGATCTCTATGCTGAGTTCTGCGAGACCGTGCTTGGCAATGCCGGTGGTGAAGGGGCAGAAGAGCGAAAGCGAAAAGTTCGCTGGCGCCGTGAAGACCTATTCGATCGAGGCCCTGATGGGCGACGGCCGTGCCTTGCAGTCAGGCACGTCGCACAATCTTGGACAGAACTTCGCCAAGGCGTTCGAGATCCAGTTCCAGGGGCGCGACAAAACCTTGCAGCACGCCTGGACGACATCGTGGGGCGTGTCGACGCGACTGGTTGGCGGCTTGATCATGACCCACGGCGACGACAGCGGTCTCATCCTGCCGCCCAACGTGGCACCCTGGCAGGTCGTCATCGTCCCGATTCCTCGCGGCAATTGGAAGGAGACCGTGCTGCCCACCTGCGAGTCGATCCGCGGCCAGCTCCAAGCCGCTGGAATACGCGTCAGGCTCGACGCCGACGAGAGTCAAACACCAGGCTGGAAGTTCGCGGAGTACGAGATGCGCGGTGTACCGCTGCGTCTCGAGATTGGCCCCAAAGACATCGAGAAGAACGCTGTCTTCGCCGCGCGCCGTGACACTCGTCAGAAGCAATCGCTGCCGATGGACGGGTTGCCCAATCGCATCAGAGATCTGCTCGCCGAGATTCAGGCTTCGCTGCTGGCCAAGGCTTTGGCATTTCGCGAGGATCATACGAGCCGAACCAGCAGCTATGACGAGTTCAAGGAAATTCTGGAAGGCCGTCCTGGTTTCGTGATCGCGCCATGGTGCGAGTCGCCGCAGTGCGAAGCCGACATCAAGGCCGAAACGCAGGCCACGATCCGCAACATCCCGTTTGACGAGGGCTCACCGACCGAGCCTTGCATCAAGTGCGGCAAGCCAGCGACCGTCTACGCCTGGTTCGCAAAAGCCTACTAATTCGCCGTACAAAAGAACGGCAGGCCCGGTAGCCCGCCGTTCACGTTTGTTTGTCTGGAGCGGCGGGTCTTTAGTCTTTAGACCCGCCGTCGTGACCCGCCGTCTCGACGCTTACTGCAGTCGAACCGTCATTGCGGCCCGGCGATTCAACCGGCGCGTCTCTTCGCGTGAGTTGTCGTGTTTCGGTCGCTCCTCGCCGTAACTCACCGTGTTGAGTCGATCCGCGCCAATCCCCCGGCTGACGAGGTAGTCACGAACGGCGTTCGACCGACGCTCGCCAAGCGCGAGGTTGTATTCCGTCGTGCCGATGTTGCACGTGTGGCCCTCGACCGTGAGGCGGAGCGTGTTATCGGCCTGCATGGCCTTGATGGCTTCGTCCAGAATCCGCGTGGCTTCGGGACGCAGCGAGTAACGGTCGAAGTCGAAGTGCACGTCTTCGAACGTGTATTCCTTGCGCGCGGGCGCCACACACTGGATGGTGATGGTGTCGCTGGCGGTTCCGCCCTTGCCATCGGTGACCGTGACGGTAACGGGTACTGAGCCGGCCGTCGGTGGGCACGTGAAGATCGTCTGCCGCTCGGACGGGTTCGCGAACGTGCCCGTTGGCGCGCTCCACTTGTAAGCGAGCGAGTCGCCATCAGGATCATTGGCGTCCGCGGTGACCGTTGACGTGCGTCCAACTTCGACGACACACGGTTCGCAGCGCGCCTTGACCGTCGGCGGCCGGTTCGCTGCCACCGGCGGCGGCGCAGCAGGCGGCGGAGGCGGCGGTGGCGGCACGTAGTAGCGCACGCCGGGATGCCAGCCGATACGAACCTGATTGCCCCAACGATCGAACGTCTGACTCTTTTCTGTCGTGAAAGACGCTCCCTCGACACTTTCGCGGTTGGTCGTGTTCAGGCCGATCGAGGCTCCGTAGCCGATGAAGAAGCCGCCCTGAGTCTGATATGTCAACCCGATCGTGAAATCCACGGGCGAGTCGACCTGCCAGCTCCCGGGAATGTTTCCGGTTAAGGGGCCGTTCCAGCGAATCTCGTCGTCGAAGTACATCTCGCCGACGAGCTCCGTGGTGACGCGCAGCCGGCCCCGGCTCGGGAAGCCGGCGCCAAAGCCCCAGCGGAATCCGTCGCTGAGCTCGAAGAGTGGACGCCCTCCAGTGTCGAGCCCGTCAGGCGCGTCGGGATCGCTACGGAAGATGAAGCCAGCATACCCAGCGATCTCGAGGTTCCGCCCGGTTTCGCCACTGACGACGAAGTCGAACAGGTAATCCGTCTTGCCGGTCCCAATCCCCTCGTCGGTGTCCGACGTTGGCAGCTTGATCAGGCCGCGAACTGCCACCGCGGCTGGCTGTTGCCGATAGGGCGCCAGAAAGTTGTACTTGCCGCCTATGCGAATGTCGCCGAATCCTGTCTGCCACCCCTCGAAGACGAACGGGTCGTCCATCGGTGTGCCACCGACACGGACCGGGCGACGATCGGCATCGATTCGGCGCTGGGCGTCGATGTTTGTAAACAGCTCGAAGCTGTCCGTGACGCCAAACGCAAACGTCCCCCGGAAGTTCGAGATGTCGGTGAACGCCTCGGTTCGATCCCAGTTCGTCCGATAGAGGCTGAAGGACCAGCGGCCTCTTGGCAGGACCTCGCCGGTCGGGACGTACCAGAGACCGGTGTCCCCTTGATCCGTGGTCGTAGCAGGGCGGAGCGCCGAGTCGTCGGTCGGTGGCGGCGGCTGCTGCTGCTGCTGCTGGGTACTCTGGCCGCTTGGCGCTTGTGCCCACGCGGGGCCCGAGAACACGGCGCAGAGCGCCATGCCCGCTGCCAGTAGGCGAAGGGCTTTCATAGAAGTCCAACCTCCAGAGGAAAACGGGCAGAGTTCTCGCACGTCCATCATGGTAGGACCGCTACCGCCGGAAGTCAAACTTAGCCGTAGCGAGTTGCGCGGTATTTCATGGCGGGTATGCGCGGTATTTCGCGGTTTCTCGTTTACCTCAGCCGGGGGGGGCTAGTCTTTCGATTTCCTGCCAAAGAGCCACACCACCCCGATGCTGAGGACGTACAGGCCGATCATCGACCCCGCCATGACGACCTGCGGTATGACACTTGCGTCAGGAGTAATGATGGCCGCGATGATGAAGATGATGAGCACCGCGTATTTGAACTGCTTGACTAGAAAACGCGCGGTGACGAGCCCAAAACGCGCGAGCACGAACATCAGCATGGGGAGCTGGAAGATCAGCCCCATGGCCAGCAGCAGCTTGACATACAGCGACCACACCGACTCGACTCGTGGCATGAACGCCAGAAACTCGTTCGAAAAGCTGGCGAAGAACTGCCACGCCAGCGGAAAGAGGACGTAGTGCGAGAACGCCGCGCCGCTGATAAATAGGGTCGTGGCAAAGAAGACGAACGGAACGGCCAGCTTCTTTTCGTTGGCGTACAGGCCTGGCGCGATGAAGAGCCACACCTGGTACATCACATAGGGCGACGAGATCAGCAGACCCGTCACCGCGGCCATCTTGATCATCAGGAAGAAGCCCTCACCGGGCTCAGTGAAGATCAACCGCTTGTCAGGGACCTGCTCGGTCAGCCGCGCGAAGACGAAGAGCCACACCCGATCAATCACGGCAAACGAGGCGATGAATCCCACGAACAGCGCGACGACGGCATGGGTGATTCGTTTCCGGAGCTCGTCGAGATGCTCGAGAAACGTCATCCGTCCTTCCGGCGACTCGTCCTCGTCCGGATCGCCAGAGGGGGGGCAGGCGGCGTTACGACCGGCGGGCTGTTCACGCTGTAAGGCGTAACGTCGCTTTGTTCGGGCTCGGGGGCAGCCACTCCAGGAACCGGAACCAATGCCATCGTTCGAGCGGGTCGGTCGAGGTTACTGGCGGGCGTCCGCGTTGCGGGACACAGTGCTGCCGGAACCGGGGCTGCCGGAACCGGGGCTGCCGGAATCGGGGGTGCCGGAGTCGGGCTCGGAAGCGGACCTAAACGTATCCGTCTCCTTCACCTGCCGCTCCTTTTGCTCCTCGAGGCTAATCTCCTGCTCCAGGGTGTTCTGTAATTCGGTCGAGGCGCGTTTGAACTCGTTGAGGCTTCGGCCAAGTGACTTGCCGAGTTCGGGCAGCTTTCTGGGGCCAAAAATGATGAGCGCGATCACCAGAATGATGATCAGCTCGGGCATGCCGATAGGACCAAACATGGCGGGCGCTCCTTAACTCTAAGTATAGAAACCGCTTGCGTCATCGGTCAAGGCATTCGGCCCCTCGGAATCCCCGGAAACCATTGCGGAAACAGGTTTTAGTCTGTTAGCATTCGGAAATGCGCAGCCATCGTTCGCTCACCGCGGCCGTTTTCGCCATCATCCTGTCCGCGCTGGCCGGCGGCGCCTTTGGGCGGAGTGCTCTCGCCACCGAGGATCGGCTGTCGCACACCAAGGCGTTTGCCGCCGCGGTCAGCGCCATCGAGAACAACTACGCCGGCACGGTGGAATCCGATCGGCTCGTCTACGGCGCCATCAACGGCATGCTGCAAACGCTCGATCCGCATTCGAGCTTCATGGACCCCCGCACCTACGCGCAGATGCGCGAGCGGCAGGAAGGTCGCTACTACGGTCTGGGCCTCACGATCGTTCCGGTGGACGGCGACATCACGGTGGTCCGCGTGTTCGAGGGTTCACCGGCGTACGGCAAGGGCATTCGCCGCGGTGACGTCATCGCGTTCATCGAGGGTGAAGATGCCAAGGGCTGGCCGAGCGATCAGGCCGTTCGCCGATTGAAGGGACCGAAGGGGACGTTCGTCGCCATCAAGGTACGGCGCAAGGGCCTCGAAGAGCTGATTCCGATGGAGGTGATGCGTGACGAGATCACCATTCCGGCCGTCACCGCGCACTTCATGCTGGATGCTCAAACCGGATACGTGCGCATCGACGACTTTGCCGAGCACACCGAAGAGGAACTGACGTCCGCGCTGCACGCGATGCAGAGCAAGGGCATGAAGCGCATCGTGCTCGACCTGCGCGGCAATCCGGGTGGGCAGTTGGACCAGGCGATCCGCATGGTGAACATGTTCATTCCACGCGGGTTGATGGTGGTCTACACTCGCGGGCGCGAGAAGAGCGCGGATCAGGAATACCGCGCCACCGAGAACGGCGAGTTCCTCACCGCTCCGATGATTGTTCTGGTCAATCGCCAGAGCGCCAGTGCGTCTGAGATCGTGTCGGGAGCCCTTCAGGACCACGACCGCGCGCTCGTCGTCGGCGAGACCACGTTCGGTAAAGCCTTGGTGCAGTCGGTCTACCGCGTGCAAGGAGCGGGCTTGGCATTGACCACGGCCCGGTACTTCACGCCCAGCGGTCGGATGATTCAACGGCCATGGGACGGCTCATTCGACGAGTACCTGACCTATTCGTTGAAGGAGCAGTCCGAGCGCGCCCACACAGCGGAGCAGACGAAGTTCACGGCTGCAGGCCGAAAGGTCTATAGCGGTGGCGGCATCGAGCCCGATCAGCGATTCGATGGACGGGACGAGGGTTTCAATCCCACGCCGTTCGGTCGCTCTCTGTTCGCACGGGCGCTCTTCGCCAGCTACGCCGAACAGTTCACGGCCGAAGGAGACACGCGCGCGGGAGCCCAGGGTAAGAATCGCAAGGTGGTGCGGCCCGGATTCACGGTCGACGATGCGATGCTGCAGGACTTCAAGCAGTTCGCCGCGGGCCGCCGGATGAGGATCGATGAGACAGCCTTCGCGAAAGACCGCGCGTTCATTCGCGCCATGATCCGCTACGAGATCGACAACGCACTCTTCAGTGCGGCGACTGCCCGGCAGCGGTTGATCGTCGACGACCCGCAGGCGCAGTTTGCGTTGACGCAGTTCCCTGAAGCCGAGAAGCTCCTGCAACTCGGCAAGACCCGAACCGCACGGGGGGCCGCCCGACAGTAACGCTCCTGGGAGGGGCTGGCCCGTCGTCACATCTCGTGGCAGGTCGCGTCCGAGCCGGCCGGCCCATCCAGATTGTTGCTTAGCCCTTCCAGACGGGCCAGTCCCGCTTCTGCCGCCCCAAATATGGGGTCCCCGAAGATTCTTGCCACAATGGGCTGGGCTTGTTAGACTTGCCCCGCTTTTCCCCCTAGGCTCAACCACAGGCAGGATCTCCCGCGTTATGCGCCTCGAACGTCTCGAAATAGCCGGCTTCAAGTCGTTTTCCGATCGCTCCGAACTGTCGTTCGACCGCGGGGTCACGGCGATTGTGGGCCCGAACGGCTGCGGCAAGAGCAACGTGGCCGACGCCCTCACTTGGGTCATGGGCGAACAAAGCGCAAAAAGTCTGCGTGGCGACAAGATGGAGGACGTGATCTTCAGCGGCTCCGACGCCCGCAAGCCCACCGGGGCGGCGGAGGTCCGGCTGAGGTTCAGTGGAGTCGCCCTCCCGCCGTCGGCGCTGCGATCGGCGGCGGCTCCAGGCGAGGTCCCTTCTCAGCCCCATGTAGCCGAGAGCAACGGCCATGAAACCTTCGGCGGCAACGGTCATGGCAACGGGCGTCAGGTCACCGGGCTCCTGGAGGCAGTTCGCGAAGTCGAGGTCACTCGACGCCTCTATCGCTCGGGCGAGAGCGAGTACCTGATCGACGGGCAGACTTGCCGATTACGAGACATTCACGAGCTGCTGATGGACACGGGGCTGGGCGCCAAAGCCTACGCCATCATCGAGCAGGGCAAGATCGGGATGATTCTCAGCTCGCGGCCGACCGACCGCCGACAGCTGATCGAAGAAGCCGCCGGGATCACCAAGTACAAAGCGCGTCGCCGGGCCGCCGAGCTCAAGCTGGAGGCGGCGCAGCAGAACCTGACGCGTATCGATGACATCGTTTACGAGGTCGAGAAACAGCGCGGATCGCTCAAGCGTCAAGCGGCCAAAGCGCGGCGCTATACCCGCCTTCGCGACGAAATGCGGCGTTGGGAGAAGGTCCTGTTCGCGCGGCGCTATCGATCGCTTGGAGAGGTGATCGAGTCGGCTCGCACTCGGCTGACCGAAACCCGCGAGAACGAGGGACGCGCGGCCGCACGCCTGGCGGAGGTCGAGAACGAGTTCGGACGGATGCGGATCGAGCTGGCCGAAGCCGAGGCCGCGGCCACGCGTGCGCGAGAAGCCGCGCATGCCTGCGAGCTCGAGATGAACCGGCGACAGCAGCAGATTGCGCTGGACACGCAGCAGGCCAACATGCTGCGTGCGCGAAGCGACGAGCTCGAACTCGAACGGGCGACGCTGGACGGCCGGCGTGAGCCAGAGAGGGTGGCCCTTGAAGAGCGTCGCGCGGCAGCGCTCGACGCCGAGCGAGCGCGCGACGAGTCGGCCGCAACGGCCGAGTCTGCGGCCGCCGAGCACGCCCAGGCGCAGCAGGCAATTGAGGCGGCCGATCAGGAGGTCGATCGCGCGCGCGCCGAAGTCTATGCCGTGGTGAACACCGTGACGGCGTTGACCGCTGCTCTCGAAGCTGCGACGGGACAGCGCGAGCGCGCGGCCGAGGCCTTGAGTCGTCTCGAGGTTGAAGCGGCTGACCTTCGCACGGAGTATGACCGCGCCTTAGCCGCACGAGCGGCGGCCAACGACAGCCTGGCGCGGTCGCAGGAGTCCCTCGAGAGTACCAGGTTGTCGCGGGTCGGCCGCGAATCGGAGCTCGCGATCGCGAGGACGGAGCACGAGTGGCGCGCCCGCGAAGTGCGGTCGCGAGAGCACGAGCTCGCTGCGCTCACCGCGCGGCTGAGGTCGCTGGAGGAGCTGGACGCTCATCGAGCTGGCTTCAGCGATGCGGCACGGATGGTGCTCGTGCAGGCCAACGGTCGCGTGGGCCAGATGGGAGCGTTGGCCGACGTCATCGAGGTCGAGCCACGTTTCGAGCGCGCGGTTGAAGCCTGTCTCGGCGAGCTGCTGCAGCACGTGCTCGTCCAGCGTCACGAGCACGCGGCCGCGGGTCTGGCGCTGGTCCGTCAGGAGGACGCGGGCCGCTGCGGATTCGTAATCGTGGACCCCGGCATCTCGTCCAGAACATCAGACGCGACGAGTCGCGCGTTGACGACGGCTGAGACACTGCCTGCCGGAGCGGTGTGGCTGTCGAGCGTCGTGCGTCTTGGCGGAGCGCACCAGGCGGCGATCCGCGACGCCATCGGGGAGGCCATCATCGTCGAATCGTTCGACGAAGCGTGCGATCTGGCCACGCACTCGACGATGCCCGTGGCGACGCTCGAAGGCGACGTCCTGCGCGGCCCGCGACTTGTCGCTGGCGGTGGGAAGACCGAATCACGAGGCATCCTGGCCACCAAGCGCGAGATCAAGGAATTGCGAGAGCGCGAAGGCACTGAACGCGCGCTGCTCGATCGGCTCGCCTCCGAAACAACTGAGTTCGAGGCGAGCATCGCTCATGCGACGGCGGCAGTGGCCGCTCTCGCCGCAGAACTCCATCGTCAGGAAAAGGATATCGTCGGGGTCGAGGGCCAGTTGCAGCGGGCCGTCGATGACGAGAGCCGGCTGGCGCAACGCCGGGATCTCGTTGGCACCGAAACCGAGAGAGTCTCGGAGGAGATCGATGCGCTCGATGCGCGGCAAAGCGAGGCTCGCGATTCGATTGCGCGATTGGGCGAGCAACGAGCCGCGGCGGATGCCCAACTTGCTGAGATGCAGCGTCAGCTCGCCACCGCCCGCGAAGCGGCGGACTCGCTGGCGCAGCGAGCTGCCGAAGCGCGCGCGACACACGCAGCCCTGGTCGAGCGCAGCGCCGGCGTGGCCGCTGATGTGCGGCGCCTGGAGGACGCGGCTCGTGAGCTCGAGCGCCGGGTCGAAACGTGTGCGACCGATTTGACCCTCATGCGCGAGCAGCGCGACCGGCTCCAGGTTGCAGTGGCTGAAGGCCACAAGCAGATCGATGCGGATGTCGAGCGTCTTGACGGCCTGCGCGAAACCGTGCGGCAGACAGACGACAAAGCCCAGGAGATCAAGACTGCGACCGACCAGCAGGAGGAAACGATTCGCGATGCGCGGCGCGCGCTGGATGCCGTTCGTGCACTCGCGGCGGAGCTCGACGTCACTCGTGCAGCGGCTGAATCCGACTGGTCGCACCTCTCCCAGCAGTGCCTCGATGCGGTCAACCTGCCGCTCGACGAGGTGTGCGGCGAGGTCGAGCGGATGGAAGCCGAGGGCATCATGGAGCCGGATGTCGCCACCATCAGGGCGGCAGAGGAGCCGGAGCCTGACGAAGAGGAGGAGCCCGCCGAACCATCAGCCGTGTCGGAAGCCGCTGCTGAAGCCACTCCCGTCGATCGACAAGCGGCTCCGACCGTCCTTCGGATGACTGCCGAGGAAGCCATTGCCGAGCTGCGAGCGAAGATCGACAAGCTGGGCCCCGTCAACATGATGGCGATCGAGCAGTTCACCGAGCTCGATCAGCGTCACGGCTTTCTAACCACCCAGCGCAAGGATCTCGTCGACTCCATCGCACAGACGAACGAGGCGATCAAGCGGATCGATGAAACCACGCACGCACGCTTCCGCGATGCGTTCTCCGCCATCAACGCCAACTTCCAGCAGACGTTCTCCACGCTTTTCGGCGGCGGGCGCGCCGGCATCACGCTGCTCGACGATAACGATCCCCTCGAAAGCGGCATCGACATCGTGGCGTCTCCCCCGGGCAAGCGTCTTCAGAACGTCATGCTGCTGTCAGGTGGAGAAAAGGCGCTCGCGGCGATTGCCCTGATGTTTGCGATTTTCCAGTACAAGCCCAGCCCGTTCTGCGTGCTGGACGAGATCGACGCGCCGCTAGACGACGCCAACATCGGGCGATTCGTGGAAATGCTGCGCGGGATGCTCGATCGCACCCAGTTCATCATCATCACCCACAACCGCAAGACGATGGAGATCGCCGACCGCCTCTATGGCGTGACCATGGAGGAGCCTGGGGTGTCGAAGCTCATCTCCATTCAGCTCAATTAGCTTCGGAAAGTTCCAAAGTTCCAAAGTTCCAGGGTTCCAGGGTTCCAAAGTTCTCGGTTCGGCATCACGGAACCTTGGAACCTTGGAACTCTGGAACTTTGGAACCTGGAACCGGAAAGCCGTATATTGCAGAGAGGTGGGGGGTTCCATGTACAGCCAGCGTTGTCGTATCGTCCCGGTCGCTGTCGTTGCCGCCCTTTCAGCCGGTTTCGCTGCCTGCGACATCGCGGTTGATGGGCATGGCGGTCTCGGAATCGAGCTGGCGAGCGGCAGGGCCCAGGACCAATGGACGCGGAGCTACACGGTTTCCGACGGGGGACGGCTCGAAATTATCAACGTGAACGGGCGCATTACCGCCGAACCCGCGGACGGCGCGACGGTCGAGATTCTCGCCGAGCGCACCGTGAAGTCGATGAGCGACGATCAGGCCCGAACAATCCTGGGTCAGATTGAGATGCGTGAAGAAGTCGCCGACGGGCGCGTTCGGGTGGAAGTGCGCGCACCACGTTTCCGAGGAGCGTCCAACCACGAAATCAAGTGGACCATCAAGGTGCCCCAGGGCGTTTCAGTGGACCTGCGAACCGTCAACGGGGGTGTCCGACTGACTGGCCTTCGGGGCGACGTCCGTGCCCGCAGCACCAACGGCGGCATCGTGGGCGCCGACCTGATGTCCTCGAACGTCGATGCTTCCGTCACCAATGGCGGCGTCGACATCCAGCTCGCGAACGCTCCCAGCGATGGTGGGTCAATCGAGCTCGAAAGCGTGAACGGCGGCGTCAGCCTGTCGCTGCCCCCTGACAGCAAGGTGGACGTCAATGCCCGCTGCGTCAATGGCGGGATTTCGGTCACCGGCCTCGAGCTGGAGATGAGTGGTGAGCAAACGAAACGTCGGCTCGCCGGCAAGTTGAACGGCGGCGGAACGCGCGTTTCGATGGAGACCGTCAACGGCGGCGTCAAGATCGGCCGATCTGACGCCCGCACGGCCACGACCGAACGATGATCCACGAGCTCGTCGACCATTGGCGCGACGTACTGACCTTGACCTTGGCCGACCCTAGACGCCTCGCTCGCACGGAGTGCGGGCAATGAGATACTGACGCTAACGAGGTGGAGCTGCGACGTCGGGTTCTTCTCGGCGGTCTGAAGCGGAGCCTCGTTAGCTTTGAACGAAGATAAATCCGCTCGCTACCATCGTCTCAAGCGACGGGCCGATTTGCTTGGCACGGCGCTGTCCGCCGCCTTCCTGCTCTGGCTTCTGATCTCCGGAACCGGGTTCTATGTCCGTGAGGTGTCGTCGTTTCTCGGCGGGTTCACGCCCGGCTACGAGGAAATCGCGACGGTCGCGGTGTTTGCGATCGTTCTGTCGCTCGCCCTTCAACTTCTCACACTCCCCCTGTCGCACTATCAAGGCTACCGCCTCGAGCACGAATACGGCCTCTCGAATCAGACTCTCGGACAGTGGGCGAGGGATCAGGTCAAGGCGGTGGCACTGGGCTCCTTGCTCTCCGCCATTGGCGCGTCGATCGTGTACGGTGCGCTGCGCGAGAGCCCGTCATGGTGGTGGGCCATTTCGGCTGGAGTGCTCTCGGTCATCCTGGTCGGCATCGTCCAGTTGGCGCCGGTCGTTCTGCTGCCGTTGTTCTACACCTTCAAGCCGCTCGACCGGCCGGCGCTCGTCGACCGCTTGCTGGCACTCGCCAACCGCGCGCGCACCCACATCGTCGGCGTCTACGAGTGGGTGCTGAGCGCACACACCAAGAAAGCCAACGCGGCCCTGGCCGGCCTTGGTCGCACGCGACGGATCCTGCTCGCCGATACACTCCTTGCCGACTACTCGGACGACGAGATCGAGGTGATTCTCGCCCACGAGCTCTCGCACCACGTCAACCATGACCTGTGGCGAGGCGTGGCGCTGCAGACGCTGCTGCTCTTTGTCAGTTTCTATATTGCGCATCTGCTGTTGACCGCGCTCGGCGCACCACTGGCGCTGCGCGGACTCGACGACCCGGCCGGGATGCCGTTGCTGTTGCTGGTCGGCGGCGCGTGCTCACTCATGTTCATGCCGCTGGCCAACGCCGTGTCACGCGCGCACGAACGGCGCGCCGATCGGTTTGCGCTCGACATGACCAATCGATCGGCGGCATTCATTTCGGCGATGAAGCGCCTGTCGCAGCAGAACCTCGCGGAAGAACGCCCATCACCGCTCGTACGGTGGCTGTTCTATTCACATCCACCGATTCGAGAGCGGATAGAAGCCGCGCGTCGTTGGGAACAGGAGAAAGCATGACCAGGGTACTGCACGAGTGTTCTCCACGAGGGTTCTTCACGGGCGTTCTTCACGACGGTTCTTCACGGCGGTTCTGCGAAGGTTCTTCACGAGGGTTCTCGATGGCGGTGACACAGAACCGTCGTCAAGAACGAGCGTCGAACCCCCGTGTAGAACCTTCGCAGAACCGCCGTAAAGAACCGCCGCTAAGAACCGCCGTGTAGAACCTCCCGTTACAGTCCTATGTCACACTTCGTCGTCATGAAGTCCCTCAGCCGGCTGGCCGTCTGCTTCGTGCTATTCCTTGTGGTCGTGACTGTGCAGGCGCAACCGAGAAAGATGAACGTCGCCCACCGCGGTGCGTCAGCGTACGCGCCGGAGCACACCCTTGCAGCATATCGACTGGCCCTGGCCCACGGCGCCGACTACGTCGAGCAGGACCTGGCGGTGACGAAGGATGGCGTGCTGATTTGCATTCACGATCCAACGCTCGAGCGCACCACCAACGTCGAGGAGGTGTTTCCCGATCGTTCGACCACGGTGACGTGGGAAGGCAGGACGGCTCAGGGCTGGTTCGCGAACGATTTCACTCTGGCAGAGATCAAGCGGCTGGACGCTGGATCCTGGTTCGATCCCAAGTTCAAGGATGAACGGATTCCCACGTTTGACGAGGCAGTCGCCCTGATTCGCGGCAAAGCGGGAATGTATCCGGAGCTCAAGACTCCAGAGGTCTATACCGGACGCGACGTCGACTTCGAGGGTCTCGTCGCCGCTGCGCTCGACAAACACGCTTTACGTGGGCCGAGGGCCGATTCGAAGACGCCGATCATCCTGCAGACCTTCAGCGAATCGAGCGCAAAGCGATTGGCGGCGATGAAAATCGGCGTACCGATCGTGCTGCTGTTGTCGAATGGAAAGGGTTGGGATTCAGCCGCCAAAATCAGGGAGTGGAAGCCGTTCGTTCAAGGCCTCGGGCCCGCCAAGGCCATCGTCGAAGCGAATCCCGACCTGGTGAAATGGGCGCACGCAGAAGGGATGACCGTCACACCCTACACGTTCCGTTCCTCGTCGACCGGCCAGTACCCCAGCGTCAAGGCGGAGATGGAGCACTTCCTCTACACGTTGGGTGTCGATGCGCTCTTCACTGATAACCCGGATCTGTTTCCACGCAGATAAGTGACAAGTTACAAGTTACAGACTGCGGCGCCTCTGGCGCCGCAGCGGCCCGCACGAACTACAAGACTCTGAACTCAACTTTGAACTTGCAACTTGTAACTAACGTCGTCACTTAGCCGCGACCACCAACGTCCCCTTCATCGCGCGACAAGCGGGGTCGCTGGTGAGATTGCAGTAGAAGGAGAACGTCCCAACCTGGTCGGCACGGAAATCGAACGTGATGGTGCGCCCGGCACCGACGCGCTTCAGAATGCGATAGGCGTCGATGGCGAAGCTATACGCTCGATCGTCACTGATCAGGCGAATCCGCACGAGGTCGTCCTGAACAACTTCGATGCGGCTGGGAACGAAGGCGTGGTCGCGCGCGGTAAGCGTCACCTCGCGCCGGTTCGGCGTCTGATCCTGCGCGCTCACCAACGTGGCGGCAAGCGCGACCAGGACCATCCACTTGAACATATGGAGTCGAACTACTCGCGATCTCGTCGTGGCCCGCGGCCGCGACCGCCTCGATGACCGCTGTCGCGCCCACCCTCGCGACGGCCCTGAGCACCGTCTCCTGCGCCCCCCGCGGCAGCGCCGGCGGCCTCGCGCGGTTCGCCACTCGACGGTGGAGGACTCGTGCCCTCGTCTGGTGAGAGCAGTGCCTTTCTCGACAGGCGAATCTTGCCGGTCGGGTCGATGTTGATGACCTTGACCAGCACCTGCTGCCCTTCCTTCAACTCGTCGCGCACGTCCTTGACGCGGTAATTCGCAATCTCGGAGACGTGAAGCAGGCCGTCGGTCCCCTGCATGATCTCGACGAAAGCACCGAAGTCGGTGATGCGCTGGACCTTGCCGAGATACGTCTTGTTGAGTTCGGGCGTGGCCGTCAGCTCCTGAATGATCCCGAGCGCCTTCGCCGCCGCGGCTTCGTCCGCCGACGCGACGTTGACGCGGCCATCGTCTTCGACATCGATCTTGACGCCGGTCTTCTCGATGATGCTGCGGATCATCTTGCCGCCCGGGCCGATGACGTCGCGAATCTTGTCGACCGGAATCTTGATCGTGACGATGCGTGGAGCATAGGCCGAGATGTTGGTGCGTGAGGACGGCAGTGACTCCATCATCTTGTCGAGGATGTAGAGCCGACCCTGTCGGGCTTGCGTGAGCGCCGCCCGCATGATCTCGGACGAGATGCCAGAGACCTTGATGTCCATCTGTAGCGCAGTGATGCCCTCGGCGGTGCCGGCGACCTTGAAGTCCATGTCGCCATAGTGGTCTTCAGCGCCGGCGATGTCGGTGAGCACGGCGTACTTGCCGGTTTTTTCGTCGAGGATGAGGCCCATGGCCACCCCGGCCACAGGCTTCTTGATCGGAACGCCGGCATCCATCATCGCCAGCGAGCCGCCACAGACTGACGCCATCGATGAGCTGCCGTTCGACTCGAGGATGTCCGAGACGACACGAACGGTATACGGGAAGGCTTCTTCGCTGGGCATCATGGCCGCCAACGCGCGTTCGGCGAGCGCGCCGTGGCCAATTTCCCGCCGGCCAGGGCCCCGGAGGAACTGCACTTCGCCCACCGAGAACGGGGGGAAGTTGTAGTGCAGCATGAAGCGCTTCCACGACTCGCCGTCGACGGTCTCAATCTTCTGCTGATCGTCGGCGGTGCCCAGGGTTGCGGTCACGAGCGCCTGGGTTTCACCACGCGTGAAGACGGTCGACCCGTGCACGCGTGGCAGGACGCTCGTTTCGATCGAGATCGGCCGAACTTCGTCGAAGCGACGGCCGTCGAGTCGGACGTTGCGCTCGAGCACCTCGTCGCGCAACACTCTTTCCTGCAGACCCTTGAAGATCCCGCGCGCTTCGGACTTCCGCTCCTGCGCCTCTTCGGGCAGCGTCGTGAGCAGCTCTTCGAGGACCGCGTCGACGGTGCTGTAGTTGGCCATCTTGTCGCGAATCCGCATGGCGTCGGTCAGCAGCCCCAGAGTCTTCCCCTCGACCAGCCGCTGGAACTCGGCATCGACGGTCTTCTCAGGAGGCGCCAGCTTCTTGCGGCCTGCGTCCTTGGCGAGCGCATCGATCTCGTCGCAGATCTGTCGGATTGCGGCGTGGCCGGCCTCGAGAGCCTGAATAGCCTCGTCTTCGGTCACTTCGTTGGCGCCAGCCTCGACCATGACGATCCCGTCCTTGCTGCCTGCGACGATCAGATCGAGACGACTGGTCTTGCGCTGTGCAAAGCTCGGGTTGATCACGAACTGGCCGTCGACAAGGCCGACGCGGACGCCCGCGATGGTCTTCTCGAAAGGCATCTCGGAAAGGGCCAGCGCTGCCGACGCACCCGTGATCGCCAGCACATCACCATCGTGGTCGGAATCGGCCGACAGCAGGAAGGCGATAATCTGGGTTTCGTAGTGCCAGCCGGCGGGGAAGAGCGGTCGGATCGGACGGTCGATGCAGCGGCTGGTGAGAACCTCCTTCTCGGTCGCTTTACCTTCGCGCTTGAAAAATCCCCCTGGAATCCGTCCCGATGCGTAGGTGTACTCGCGGTAGTCGACGGTCAGCGGAAGAAAGTCGATGCCCTCGCGAGCGTTGGAGGCGTGACAGGCGGTGACGAGCACCATGGTGTCGCCCATTCGGACGATGACGGATCCGTCCGCCTGCTTGGCCAGCTTGCCCGTTTCCAGGGACAGTACTTGCTGGCCGATCTGAATCTCACGTTTGTGCATAAAGCCTCGATGGGGTCACGTTCCCCTGGTGCTAATCAGTTAAGGGCGCTGGCGCGGCCCAGGGCATGGGGACTAGGGCTCAGGGATCCAGAAGAGTGGCACGGCATTCATTGCCTTCCCTGTGCCCTGCGCCCTATGCCCTTACTTACGAATCCCGAGCCTCTTGATGAGCTCAGCGTATCGGTCGGTGTCTTTACTTTTGAGGTAGTCAAGGAGGCGACGGCGCTGGCCAACCAGCTTCAGCAGGCCACGGCGCGAGTGGTGATCTTTCGCGTGAGATTTGAAATGCTCCGTCAGGTAGTTGATCCGCTCGCTCAGTAGCGCCACCTGAACTTCGGGCGACCCGGTGTCCTTGTCGTGCGTCCGATAGTTCCCGATCAGCGTTTCTTTCTTGTCCTTCGTCAGTGCCACGATGTCCTCCACGAACGGCCCAGAACTTTCAAGGTTCCAGGGTTCCACAGTTCCAGAGTTTCATGGTTCAAAGGGCACTGGGCCGCGTCGAACCTAGAACGTTGGAACCTTGGAACCTTGGAACTTTGGAACCCTTCCAGCCCGCCGTATGCGGCGATTTCCATCTCGCCGAGAATCCTCAATTGTAGCTGAAAATTACGGCAGGGTGCAAAAACCCGTGGGATTTCGAAGGTTCGGCAAGTCCGATCAGCTTGCCTTCTGGACCGACCAGGCGCGTCAGGTCCGCGATCGTCGCCAGGGGTCCAATGACCTCGCTGGGCCCAAGCTCGCGGCCATGAAGTGCCCACGTGACGCCAGCCGCGGTAAGCGTCACCGCGGGCACGTCCGTAAGCAGCGTCTCCATTGGTCGCACGCGTGTTCGAAGGTCGACACGTGTTCCAGTGACGAGCACGTCGAACGCCAGGGCATCGGTCAGTCCAAACCCCGCCGCCGAGGTCCTCACGAGACCGTCGAGAATGCCGCCAGTGCCGAGGCGGCGACCGAGGTCGTGCGCGAGGGATCGGACGTAGAACCCGGCGGCGCATCGAACCCGAACCCGCGCGCGGGCGCCGTCCATTTCGAGCAGCGCCAGATCATCGACGCGTACTCTGACCGGCGGCGGCTGGATTGGCTTGCCGGATCGCGCGCGAACGTACGAGCGCTCGCCGCCGACCATCTTGGCCGAATAAAGTGGCGGCACCTGGTCGATTTCGCCAACAAACTGTGCAAGCGCGCCCTCGACGGCTGCAGCCGACGGCACGCCGCCCGTCTCCTCGAGGGTCGTCCCCGTGGCGTCGTACGTGTCGGTGACGACGCCAAACCGGATGGTCGCCTCGTATTCCTTGTCCGAACCACTCAGGTGCTGCGCCAACCGTGTCGCTTGACCCAGGACGAGTGGTAAGACCCCCGAAGCCTGTGGATCGAGCGTGCCCGTGTGTCCAATCCGCTTCACCCCCAGCGATCGCCGAGCGCAGACAACAACGTCATGCGAGGTCGGCCCCACCGGCTTGTCGATGACGAGGACGCCGTCGATCTGATTAGAGCGAGACACGGTACACGCAATTGCAGACAGGCCACAGAGACTCCGAGACACAGAGACTTGAAAAAGGAAAGCTCGGAAGCCATGAGTTGTTGCAGGGAGGGTTTCGCAGCTCGCTATCCTTGGTCATTCTCTGTGACTCTGTGTCTCTGAGGCAGCGTGCGTTGTCTCCGAGGCCTTGTGCGTCGCATCTACCAATAGCGCCAAGAAGGTTTCTTGCAATCTTTCCAGCTCGCCCTTGACCGAGCAACCGGCGGCGTTCTTGTGGCCGCCGCCACCGTACGATTGGGCGATTGCGCTCACATCCACGGAGCCCTTCGAGCGCATGCTCACACGCCAGTCGCCCGGTCCGACTTCCTTGAAGAACGCGACGGCGGAGATGTCCTTCACACTCATCGGGAAATTGACGACGCCGTCGGTGTCTTCATACGTGCCTCCCAGCGAAGCGGCTTGGTCCCGAGTGATCGCGAGGAGCGCGACGCGACCCGAGGAATCGAGCCGCATGCCGTTGAGCACCGAACCAAAGATCTTCACACGCGCCAGCGTGCTGCTGTCGTAATGTGTGCGGGCAACCCATTGCGGGTCGACTCCAGCGTCGACACAACGGCGCGCGATCTCGAAGCTCCGCGGCGAAATGTGTGAGTAGTGGAACGATCCGGTATCGGTCAGGAGCGCCAGATACACGTGGGTGGCGATGTCACGGCTGAGTGGCGCGCCGAGCGCTTCAATCAACGTGAACACCAGTTCGCCGCAGGCGGCGGCCGATTCGTCGACCCAGTTGATGGTCCCGTAGTTCGTGTTGCCGACGTGATGATCGATGTTGAGCACCGGAGATCGATCCAGCCCGACGATGCCGGTACGATCGAGGGAACTGCACTCCATGACGAGCGCGCCATCGTAGGCCGTCGTCACTTCAGACGTGAGACGGATGTTCTCGACGTCCGGAAAGGGTTGGAGGAAGTGTGGAGGCGGCGCGTCCATGACGACCTGAGCGCTCTTGCCGATCGCACGAAGCGCCAGCGCCATACCGACGGCCGATCCGATCGCGTCGCCATCGGGCCGCTGGTGCGAGGCCAGGACGAAGCGTCGGCCCTGGCGAAGATGGACTAGAAGGCGGTCGAAGTCAGACACGCGGTGGCTTCGGCGACGCCGGAGCGCCGTTGTGTGGTGACTCGCTGCCGCCAGCCTCATCGTTACCTGCTGCCTGGCGGTCTTCGGCTTCCTGCTTCAGCTCCTGCAGTATTTGCTCCACGCGATCCTGCGCGGCCACTGACTGATCGAAAAGAAACTGCACCTCTGGCGAGCGTCGCAGCGTCATTCGCGTGCTCAACAGGTGCCGTACGTAGGCGGCGGCGCGAGCCAGGGCTTTGGCGGTCTTCTTCCGCTCGACGGCATCGCCCATCGCGGTCCAGTACACGCGGGCGAGGGAAAGGTCTGCGGTCACCTTCACACGCGTGACTGTGACCAGACCGACACCGGGATCTGCGATCTCGGTAGACAAAATCTGGCTCACTTCCTCGCGAATCTGCTCGGCGATCCGTTCGATGCGGTGTGAGAGAGGCATGACTTCGATTGTGCCTACTGGTGCCTGGGGTGCCTAAGGTGCCTGAGGTGCTGGTGCCTTTGGTGCCCTTATGCGCCGTCCCCTGTGCCCTGGAGCCGTGTGCCCTAAGCCCTGAGCCCTATGCCCTGATCAAGTCAAGAACTCGATCTCGGTCCGACTGACCAGGCCCGGTTCCAGTCGCTCGATTTCGGCGGCGACGGCCTGCAGCTCACGGTCGGCGTGGTCCTGCCCCGTGCTAATCGTAACCACGCCCAATCCGGCGCGCTGCCAGACGTCCTGATACTCGACCTCGGCGACGGACACGTTGAACTTCTTCAGCCGATCCTTGAGGCCGCGCAGCACCATCCGCTTGTCCTTGAGGGACTGCGCATACGGGATGTGCAGCTCCACGCTGAGAAGGCCAACAATCATTTCAAGGTTCCAAGGTTCCAAGGTTCCAAGGTTCCACGGTTCCAAGTTCCAGGTTCCGGGTTTCACGGTTCCAAAGTTCAATGCCGGACCGGGTCTAGAACCCTGGAACCCTGGAACATTGGAACCCTGGAACCCTAAACGGCGGCAGCGACTCGCTCCATCGTGAAGACCTCGATCACGTCTCCCAACTTCACGTCATTGAAGTTCTGGAGGCCAATGCCGCATTCGAACCCGGACTTCACTTCGGACACGTCGTCCTTGAATCGGCGGAGCGAGGCGAGCTTGCCCTCCCACACCACGACGTTGTCGCGGAGCAAACGAGCCTGAGCTTCGCCGGCTCTGGTGATGCGCCCGTCCTGGACCATGCAGCCGGCGACCGTGCCAACCTTCGGGACCTTGAACGTCTCGCGGACGACCGCGCTGCCCAGCCGCTGTTCCTTGAAGGTCGGATCCAACAGACCCGTCATGGCCTTCTTGATCTCGTCAGTGACGTTGTAGATGACCGAGTGATGACGGATGTCAACCTTTTCGCGCTCGGCGACGTCGGCCGCGTTGCGATCCGGACGAACGTTGAATCCGATGATGATCGCGTTCGAAGCCGCGGCCAGCAGCACGTCCGATTCGTTGATGGCGCCTACGGCCGAGTGGATGATCTTGATCTTCGTCTTGTCGTCGGAGAGTTTCGTGAGCGTCGACGACAAGACTTCAGCGGATCCCTGCACATCGGCCTTGATGATGATGGGCAGCTCTTTGACATCGCCCTCGGCCAGTTGCGCCTGCAGCGACTCCAGCGTCAGCCGAGCGCCCTTCGCACCGAGCGCGCGTTCCTTCGCCTGCGCCTGACGGAACGTCGCAATCTGACGCGCTTTGGCAGGATCGGCCACCGACTGGAAGGAATCGCCGGGTGACGGCAAGTTCTCGAGGCCCAGAACCTCGACCGGCGTCGAGGGGCCAGCGATTTTCAGTGCTCGGCCGCGGTCGTCGATGAGCGCGCGCACGCGACCGACGACCGGACCAGCGATGATGTTGTCGCCGACCCGGAGCGAACCGTCCTGTACCAGGACGGTGGCCACGGGACCACGCCCGCGATCGAGCTTGGTTTCGAGCACCGTGCCCAGCGCCGCGCGTTTCGGATTGGCCTTGTGCTCGCCGATTTCGGTGACGAGCAGAATCATTTCCAGCAGCAGATCGAGCCCGGTCTTCTTCTTGGCCGAGACCTCGACGAAGACCGTCGATCCGCCCCAGTCCTCGGGCACGAGATTGAGGTCCGCCAACTGGCGCTTGACGGTTTCCGGATTTGCCCCCGGTTTGTCGATTTTGTTGACGGCCACGATGATGGGCACGTTTGCCGCCCGCGCGTGATCGATCGCTTCCTTGGTCTGCGGCATCACACCGTCGTCGGCGGCGACAACGAGCACCACCACATCCGTGACGCGCGATCCGCGCGCGCGCATCAGCGTGAACGCTTCGTGGCCAGGCGTGTCGAGAAAGACGATGTTCTTGTCCGTGTTGTCGCCGACCGGCACCAGATACGCGCCGATGTGCTGAGTGATTCCACCCGCCTCGCGCTCGGCCACCCGCGTGGTGCGGATCGAGTCGAGCAGCGTCGTCTTGCCGTGATCGACGTGACCCATGACCGTCACGACCGGCGCGCGTACGACCTGGTCGGCGGCGTCGACCGCTTCCGATTCGACCTCGAGCAGTTCTTGTTCGAAGCTGCGAGTCTGAACGTCGGCCCCGAACTGTCGTGCCACTTCCCGGGCCATCTCCATGTCGATGGTCGAATTGATGGTCATCATCAACCGCCGGTCGAGCAGCGACTTGAGTACGTCCTTGACGCGCACATCGAGTTTGTCGGCGAGATCCTTCACCGTCATGCCTTCGGCCAGAGTAATGGTCCGTGACACTGGCGGCAGTTCGGTGGGCGTCGGCGCCGGGCGGCTGGCCGGTGCCTCGCGCCGCGCCTGCGGCCGCGGACCGGCAGGTCTCGCCTGGGGACGGTGATAGGGCGCCCCTCCCGGGCGCTGAGGCAGACCCGGTCGCTGCGGATAGGCGCCCGGCCGCGGCGGCTGGGTGGTCGGCCGCACCGGCTGCGACGGCAACGGTCGTGGTCCACCAATCATCGCGGGTGTAGTCCCGGCCGCCGGTCGCGCCGCGGATGGATAGGCTGGCCTCGGCGCGCCGGGCGCTGATGGTCGACTGGGCGGCGACGCCGGGCGAGCCGGGGGCGCAACGCGTGGCTGCTGTGGAACGACGACACGGCGTGGCTGAAGTGGCGGCGCCTTGGGAGGCGCCTGGCCCGGTTCTTCCACGCGCAGGCGAATACTCGGCGGCACGAACCGACCTGCTGCGCCACTCTTAGCTGCCATTCCCGGCTCTTCCGGCATCGGTCCCTCAGTGGCTGGCGGCGAGCCTGATGGTGCCGGTTCCTCTGCGACCGGTGTCGCCGCTTCGCCCGCCGGGGCAGGTCCTGGTGATTCGACGGCAATCGGCACCGATGGGGCGGGCTGCGGAGCTTCGACCACTGGCGCTTCAGGTTCGGCGACGGGCTCGGGCTGAACCTCGGGCACGGGTGTCACAGCCGGCGTCGGCGGCCTGACGGTCTTGATCAGGCGTGGCGGCGGCAACGCCGGGGCCGAGGGCTTTGGCGGCTCGGCCGGAGCCGCCCCCTTCTTCCCGCTCGCGGCACCTGCCTTCTTCGCAGGTTTGACCGCGGTCTCCGAGAAGATGTCGCCCTTGGGCAGTTCGACGCCACGCTGCCGCGCGAGGCGCTCGACGAACTGGCGCGCGACGATCTCTTCGAGCGTGCTCGACGCGCTCTTCAGCTCGATGCCGTGATTCTGCTTGAGCAACTGCAGCACTTCCTGGCTGGTGGTGTTCAGCAGTTCGGCAACTTTGTAGATCCGGACTGTGGCCAAAACGAGTTCCTCTTAGTGCGATTCGTCGGTCTGCGAGCTCGACGGCTCCGCGTCGTCCGCCTGCGCCTCTACGACCTCTTCGGTGGTCTGCACAGCGTCGGTTGTCTCCACAGCGTCGGTTGTTTCCACGGCGTCGGTTTTCCACGTGTTTCCACGGCGTCGGTTGTTTCCACGGTGCTTTCGGTCTCTTCCGCCGGGAGCTCGAGTGCGCCCAGCTGCGCTTCTACTTCCTTGCGCTTGTCCTCTTCGCTCTTGATATCGATCCGCCAACCGGTGAGCTTGGCGGCCAATCTGACGTTCTGTCCTTTCTTGCCAATGGCCAACGACAACTGCTTGTCCTCGACCACGACTTCCATGACCTTGTCCTGATCGCTGACGATAGTGACGCGTTGGACCTTGGCCGGCGACAGCGCGTTCATCACGAACGCTACCGGGTCGTCCGACCACTCGACGATATCGATCTTCTCGCCGCGCAGCTCGCGGATGATGGCTTGAACGCGCGTGCCCTTCATTCCGACGCAAGCACCGACGGGGTCGACATCGCGTTCCCGCGAGAACACCGCGACCTTGGCGCGATCGCCCGCTTCCCGAACGGCGCCACGAATCATCACCGTCCCGTCGTAGATCTCGGGGACCTCCTGTTCGAACAGCTTGATCAGCAGCGCTGGATCGGTGCGCGACAGGACGATTTGCGGTCCCTTGGCACTCTTGCTCACACCCTTGATGACGGCGCGCAACCGATCGCCCTGGGTGTAGCTCTCGGCCCGTGACTGCTCTTTGCGCGGGAGAATCGCTTCCACGCGCCCGACCTCGACGATGATGTCGCCCTGCTCGAAGCGCTTGACGATGCCGTTCATGACCTCGCCGACGCGCTGGTTGTATTCCGCGAAGATGATCTCGCGTTCGGCCTCGCGGACCTTCTGAAAGATCACCTGCTTGGCGGTTTGCGCCGCGATTCGCCCCAGGACGTCGGTTCGCTTCGGAAACTCGATCTGGTAGCCGATTTCGACCTCGGCATCGTCGCCGTACATCTCCTTGGCTTCGGAGAGCGAAATCTCGGTGGCGGAGTTCGTCACTTCGTCGACGATGGTCTTGACCGCGAAGAGCTCGATCTGCCCGTTCTCGGGATTGAACTTCGCCCGCAAATCCTCGGTCGACTTGTAGTACTTGCGCGATGCGGTGAGGACAGCCTCCTCCATCGCCTGGATCACCACCTCGGGCTCGATGCCTTTCTCTTTGGCCAGAGCCTCGATGGTCTGCTGGAGAGGATTGCTGCTCGTCATCGCTTTCAGAACTCCACCTCTAACCGCGCTCGACTGATGAGCGCTAGCGGCAGCCTTACCATCTTGCCGCCCTCTGATTCGAACAACACGTCGCCGCCGTCCATGCCGCGAAGTCGACCAGCGAACGCGGTCTGCCGGTTGATTGGCTCACGCGTCACGATTTTCGCGAGCCGCCCCTCGAACCGACGATAGTCGTCAGCGTGTCGGAGCGGCCGATCGAGACCAGGCGACGAGACTTCCAACGTGAAACGGGCGGGAAGGAGGTCTTCGACGTCGAGAATGGTGCCAAGTTCCTGGCTCACTTGTTCACAGTCGCTGATACTGACGCTCTCCTCCGCACTCGCACTCCGACCCGGCCGATCCAGCGTGACCCGAAGGACCTGCTGGCCGCCTTCGCGGCGCAGCGCGACATCGTCAACCGTCAACCCCCGAGCCCCGGCCACGCGGGCCGCGATTTCCCGGACTCGTTCCAATGGGGTCAAAAAAGCCCCCTTAAACACAAAAAGTGGGCATGAGGCCCACTCTGGTTTCCCAGACTTCGACCGGACTAAACATTTTAACACGGGGACAGGCCGTGCCTTCGGCGCGGACGGCGGCCTTCGGCCGAAGGCCGCTCCGCCGAAGGCCGGCCGTCGGCCCGAAGTGCCGCCTAGAGTGGCCTGGCGATCAGGTCATACCCTTGAGCGCCAACGATTTCTACGTTCACGAAATCTCCGGGAACGAGCGTACTCGGGTCGCACTCGGTCAGATAGACCTGCGGGTCGATGTCTGGTGCCTGCCCCTGGAGCCGGCCGCGAACGACGAGCTCATGGTCGGGGGATGGACCGTCAATCAGGAGGCGAGCATGCTCGCCGAGCCGTCGGGATTGTCGCTCCTCGACAATTCCTTGCTGCCGGGCCATCAAAGCCGCCTGTCGCCGCTCCTTCTCCGCGGCCGAAACGTTGTCGGTCAGACCAAACGCCGTCGTGCCCTCTTCGTGAGAGTAGGTGAAGGCGCCGACGTGGTCGAACTCGATGGTTTCGACGAACGCCATCAACTCGTCGAAGTCGGCGTCGGACTCGCCGGGGAATCCGACGATGAAGGTGGTTCGCAGCGCGACGCCGGGAACCCGCTCACGAATGCGGTGCAACAGCCGCTCGTAACTGCTGCGAGTGCCGGGGCGCTTCATGCGTTGCAGCACGACATCCGAGGCGTGCTGCAACGGGAGATCGATGTATTTGCAGACCTTGTCCAGGTCGGCGATGGCCTCGACGACATCATCCGAAATCGTGGTGGGGTAGAGATACAGGAGCCGAATCCATTCCAACCCGTCCACGTCGTTCAACGCCCGAAGGAGTCGTGGGAGCGCGCCGCGCTCCTTGCGATCGATGCCGTAGAACGTCGTGTCCTGTGAAATGAGTAACAGCTCCTTGACCCCGCGAGCCGCCAATGATTGTGCTTCCTGCACGATGGACTCGGCCGTGCGGCTTCGATAGTGTCCGCGCATCTTGGGAATGATGCAGAACGCACACTTGTAGTCACAGCCTTCCGCAATCTTCAGATATGCGTAGTGTCCCGGCGTGGCGAGTCGACGGGGCGTGTTGGCGTCGTAGAGATATTCAGGAAGGTCGATGCCAAATTGCGGGGTTTCTCCGGGAGTCGACCCGTGGCCCGGGTCTCGCTTGTAGAAGGCCATCGGCCTGGCGATGGCGGATGCGTCCGCGTTGGCGGTCCCGGTCAGCGCCTCGAGAATCCTCGTGACTTCGCCGGTGCCGAGAACCGCGTCGATTTCCGGAATCTCCCTCCGCAATTCGTCGCGATAGCGCTCGGCGAGACAGCCGGTCACCACGAGCCTCCGGCGTGGCGCTTGTTTCTTCAACTCGGCCATTTCGAGAATCGTATTGACAGACTCTTCCTTGGCGCGGTCGATGAAGGCGCAGGTGTTGACGACGAGAACGTCGGCCTCGTCGGCGACCGGAGTCACGACATGGCCGGCTTGTTCGGCCAGACCGAGCATGACTTCTGCGTCCACGAGATTTTTCGGACACCCGAGTGAGACGAAGCCGATTTTCAAGCGTTTTACGTCCTCGGTCACCGTCATGGATATAACCGATACAGCATCCGCGGATACGGAATCGCCTCGCGTAAGTGGTCGAGCCCGCAGATCCACGTGACGGCCCGTTCGATCCCCATCCCGAAGCCGCCATGAGGAACGGTTCCAAATCGCCGCAGATCCAGATACCACTCGAAAGCTTCGGGCGGTAGGTTGTGCTCCTTGATGCGCTGGATCAGCAGATCGTAGTCATCAAGACGCTGACCGCCGCCAATGATCTCGCCGTAGCCTTCGGGAGCCAGCACGTCCACGCACAGCGCTCGATCCGGTTGCGCCGGATCCGGCTTCATGTAGAAGGCCTTGACCGCCGCGGGGTAGTGAGTCACGCACACCGGCCGATCGAACTGCTCTGACAGCACGGTTTCGTCAGTTCCGCCGAGGTCGCCCCCGACCTCGAACGGCACCCCCTTGTCACGGAGGATTGTGGCCGCTTCGTCGTAACGCAGGCGGGGAAAAGGAGTCTTGACGGCTTCGAGCTTCGACGGGTCTCGTTCGAGGATTTTGAGCTCGGCCTGACGTTTGTCGAGCACGCGCGCGACAATCGACGTGATGAGACCCTCGGCAAGTGCAATGACGTCGTCGAGATCGGCATACGCGACTTCGGGCTCGACCATCCAGAACTCGGTCAGATGCCGTCTGGTCTTGCTCTTCTCCGCGCGGAACGTGGGACCGAAGCAGTACACCTTCCCGAGCGCCATCGCGTTCGCTTCGTTGTACAGCTGACCGCTCTGCGTCAGATAGGCGGTATTGTCCTCAAAGTACTGCACGGGGAACAGCGTGGTTGTGCCCTCGCACGCAGCGGGCGTGAAAATGGGGGTATCCGCGAGGATGAAACCCTGGCTATTGAAGTAGTCACGGACGGCGTCGATGACCTCGTGACGGACCCGCAGAATGGCGGTCTGACGCTCAGCGCGAATCCAGAGATGGCGTCGATCGAGCAGGTAGTCGACCCCGTGTTCTTTGGGGGTGATGGGATAGTCGTGGGCCGCGCCCACGACTTCGAGACCGCTCGCCGTCAACTCATAGCCGTTCTTAGCACGCTTGTCTTCTCGAACACTGCCCGTCACGATGACCGACGTTTCCTGTGACAGGTGATCCGCAGCCTTGAAGACTTCTTCAGGCACGTCGTTCTTGCCCATCACGACCTGGAGAAAGCCGGTGCCGTCACGGACGACGAGGAAGTGAATCTTGCCGCTCGACCGCCGATTGTGAAGCCAGCCTTTGATCGTGATGGTCTCGCCGACGTGCTCGCCGATTTTGTCGATGTAGACGTGGTTCATAGAACGGGTGCGACAGGTGCGACGGTGCGACAGGTGCGAGTGCGACGTGCGATGCGTGCGCAGGTGCGCCGGTGCGCTTCATCTCCGTGCGGTAGCGTCATGACGATTCTCCGAAATTGAAATCCAGGAGCGTTTCGAACTTGTTTCTCGCGCCGGCAGTCTTCTCGAGCACGGCCTTCGGGGTCGAAACATTGGCGACCTCGAACAACCACGTGCCGTCATAGCCGATCTTCTGCAACGACATCAGCGCCGCCGGCCAGTCGATGCCGCCATCGCCGGGCGGAAGGTGGTCGTCGCTCTTGCGGCGGTTGTCATGGAGGTGCGTGGTCACCAGATGGCCGGAACAGGTCTCGATGGCGTCGCCGAGATCGCCCATGAGAAACGCATGTCCCACGTCCATGCAGATGCCGACTCGTGCGCCTTCAAGGTCGTTTTCGATGAACGACACCAGCGCATCGGCCGTCGACAGCTCATTGGGGATGACCTCCAATGCCAACTGGACCCCTGCCCGCTCGGCGCTTTCGAACAGTTCCTCGATGCTTCTTCGTGCTGCTTCACGGCTGTTGTCCGACGCTCCCTGGCACCACGCCGTCGGGCACGCCGAGATGCACGACCAGATGGCGAAACGGGATCGTCTGTGACAACGCCAGCGCCGCTTCGGCCTCTGCCAGCGTCCGGCGTCGCTGCGTCTCGTCCACAATCGCGTTCGAGAACGCCTCGCCCCATGCACCATCTACGAAACTGGCGCAAATGGGCGCATGAACCGAGTTCAACGTGAGCCGCGTGTCGTCGAGCCATTCGGCAAGCGATCGCACGGCGACGCTATCGTGATAGTCGAAATGGCTGCGCGTGGCGAACAGTTCCACGCACTCGAACCCGTGCGCAGCGATCTCGACCAGGTGTTCGCGGTCGAGCCGCTGGTCATGGTACAGGTGCGTCGAGACGCCAAAGAGCAGACTGCTCACTGAAAAGCTCCGCGGCCCAGGGCCCAAACGACTATCTTATCGAACTTCGTCGATGAGTTCGGCGAGGATGCCGCGCAGGCGGCTGAATCGGGGATATTTGGCGAGATTCGCACGAACGTAATTGAGCGTGCGGGGGATGTACTGAATATAGACCGTGTTGTCGCGCGCGACGGTCATGTAACCAAACGTGCCCAGCGCCTTGAAGTTGCGCTGCAGCGCCATCAAGTCGAAGCGGCGCCGAAATTCGGCGGCCTCTGCCGGCGACACTCCCGCCGTGTCGTTTTTGAGTGCGAGAAAGTACGCGATCAGCTCATCGACCTGACGCGACTCGAGGTCGACGTACGAGTCGCGCAGCAGCGACACCAGGTCGTAGGTGTCGGGTCCCATCCGCGCATCCTGAAAATCGATGATGAACAGTCCACCTTCGTGGAGCATCAGGTTGCGACTGTGGTAGTCGCGGTGACACAGCACGCGAGGTTCGTTGGCCAGTTCGTTGACCATCGCCGACCACTCCTCCGAGAGCGCCCGTTGAACCGTGACCGATGGTGACGTGCCCCGATAGGCATGCAGAAAGTGCTTGAAGAAAAATTCGAGCTCCCACGACAGCTTGTCGGTATCGAACGCAATGCCGTAGGGCGGATACGCCGCGGATTCCAGCTCTGCGCCGCGATGTTGCAGCCGGACGATGAATGACACGGCCTGGCGGTAGAGCGCGTCATGCTCATCGGCGGTTGCGGCTCCCAGGTGCGCCTGCAGGGTCACGTCGCCAAGGTCTTGCAGCCCGATGATGCCAAGCTCGTTGGAATGATGCAGCAGCGCCGGCACCGGTAAGGGGATGTGTCGGATCAGGTGAGCGACCTTGACAAATGGCATGGCGTCGAAGTCGATCGGGCCGGCGTGAAGCGAAAGCACGATCGAACCGCCGTCATTCATCAACACGCGAAAATACCGACGGTCCGAGGCGTCCCCCGTGAGGGGGAGCACCTTGCTGGCCAGCGCCCTCAAGCGCTGTTCGTCGAGATACTGGTTGATTCGGGCGTGAACGGTGTCGGACACGTGTGGATTCTAGCGAAGCTGCCCTCGAGCTGCCTACCAACACCGGCCGAGGCCTCAAAGAGGCTTAGAAGGGCTGCCTCTCGAGACCGCGGTCGGTGCGGACAAGGGTCATGTGCTCATACCGCGTCCCCGCCGGTACGACCACGTCATCGGCCACGATGCAATTGACCAGCGCGGCTTGCGGTTCAATCGTGACCCGATCCCAGAGAATCGTGTTCTCCAGTCGGGCGTCGGCGGCGACTGTGCAGTCCTCGCCGCGGTCGATCGGCCGCGCCTCGCGTGCGGCGACCTCGAGCACAGTCCGGTGGTAGTCGCGGGCGGTACCGACATCGAGAAACTCCGCGCGACTTTCGAACGCGGCGATGCCGCGACGGTCCTCTGCAAGGAGTTGGGGATATAGCGTTCGCACCGTCTCGTGCGGCTCGTCGTCTGGCAGGGAAGCAAACACCGACGATTCCACCGCTTGCGCGCCGATGAAATGCAGGGCGCGCGTTTGAGGGGTGGCCTGGCCGAAGCCGCGAACCTGTCCAACGTCGTCGACGACTACTCCGCCATAGCGTGCAACGTCGCCTGTCACGACGGCCATGGTGACGCGCGCGTCCATGGCCTGATGAGTCCGGACCAAGTCCGCGAGGTTGCAGTCGGTCAGCGTGTCGCCGTTGATGACGAGAAAGCGAGGAGCGTCGAGGAGCGGCAGCGCATGTCGGGGGCCACCGGCCGACCCGAGCACCCGACGCTCCCATGAGTAGCGGACTTCGAGCCCCCACGCGGAGCCGTCGCCAACCACGCGCGTGATGCTTTCCGGTCGATGATGCAGGTTCACGATCACCCGCTGCACGCCGGCATCGCGCAGCCATGCCAGGATGCGGCCGATGATGGGTGTGCCGGCCACGGGCAACGCTGCCTTGGCGCGGACCTCCGACAGCGGCCGGAGCCTGGTCGCCAGGCCCGCGGTCAGCACCAGCGCGGGCCACGCGGATACGTCACTCATTCGACGACGTGGGCGTGTCTCCGCCCGCTCGTACGGCCGCAAACACCATGTCGATGTCGCCGAGCCGATGCTCATCGCAGTAGCGGGCGAACAGCGTCCGGTATGAATCGGTAATGTAGTCGGCGCGTGTTTTGCCGAGCGCGGCTGCGGCCCTGTGAATGTGCTCCTCGCCGCCTTCGATCTCGACGAACGTGCCGACCGGCGTCTCGTCGATGGCGATGACGACGTCCTCGGCCGAAAACTCCTCGCGGTACTTCTCGTAGCGGAACCACACGCGCAGCCCGAGCTCCTGCAGGATCGTGAGGAGCATGTCACCGTCGGCGACGACGGTCTCGTACTCTTCTCGCACCTTCATCAGGCCCGGCCGGACGGGACCCTTGAAGGTCAGCAAGCTCTTGCCGCCCTCGGTGCGAACGCGAAGCACGCACCGCCGACGATACAGACGGTCATCTGGACCGTCGACGAGAGCGTCTTCCTGCAGCCGCCGGCCGCGGAGTGGAGTAGCCCCCATGGCGAGCACACGGCGACGCGCCTCATCGGGGTTATCGAACTTGAGCTTGATCTCTCGCTCGATCGGCATCCGGGGGGATGATAGCGCGAGAGCTGTGAGGCGAGGGCCGGTCGTCGGAGGCGTTGCCTCCGACGACCGGCCCCTCGAGCGACCTCCGTCAGTCCTTTCGGATGGTGACGAAGTTCTGCTGACCGTTGCGGAGGACGAGCAGGAAGGCCGTCCCGCCGCTCGGCACTTGATCGAGCATGCGGCCGGCGTCCTGAGGCGTGGTGACCGGCCGTCGATTGACCTGCAGGATGATGTCGCGGCGGACAAGGCCGGCACGCTGTGCAGCACTGCCGACTTCGACATCGGTGACGAGCGCGCCCTCCGTGTCTGCCGGCACGCGCAGCCGACGGGCCATGTCCGCGTTCAGCACGCCAAGCGTGAGGCCGAATCCACTGAGCTCGGCGACGTCTGGATCGCTGCTGTCTCGACGAGCGAGGCGGCTCGCTTCGGTCTCGAGATTCAGCTCCTCCACGGTGACCGTCAGCGGTCGCTCCTGCTTGTCACGCAGCACCTTGATTGGAACCGCAGTGCCCGGCTTCGTGCCGACCACCATCGACACCAGCTGATCGCGCCGCTGAACCGGCTTCCCATTGAATTCCAGGATGACGTCGCCGGGTTCGAGGCCCGCCTTGTCCGCCGGCCCGCCCTGAATCACGCTGTCCGACCAAGGCGCCGCGGCGCTCCTTGAGGCCGAACTCGTTCAGGGCGCTCGCCGGGACGTCCACCACGCTGACGCCGATCACGCCGCGAGTAATCTTGCCCCCGCGCAGCTGCGGCAGCAGGTCGCGCACGACATTGATGGGAATGGCGAAGCCAATACCGAGGTTTCCTTGCGCGCGCGAGTCAGCGATAGATTGCCGTGTTGATGCCGATGACTTCACCGCGGATGTTGAGGAGCGGTCCGCCTGAGTTGCCGGGGTTGATCGCCGCATCGGTTTGAATGACGTCAGCGAATCGCCCGTCGGCGACCGGCAGCCCTTGAGGCCGCGCAGCGCTCACTACACCGACGCTCACTGTATGTGCCAGGGTGAACGGGTTGCCGATGGCCATCACCCAGTCCCCGGGAGCCATACTGGCCGAATCGCCGAACTTGACTTCCGCGAGTGCGCGGCTGGGCTTCTCGGTGAGTTCGATGAGCGCGCTGTCGGTCAGCGGGTCGCGTCCGACCACCCGCGCCTGATAGCTGACGTCCTCATCGTCGCCGAGGAAGTTCACTTCGATCTTCGTGGCACCCTCGACGACGTGATTGTTGGTGAGGATGAATCCGTCCTTGCTGATGATGAAGCCGGTGCCTGCGGCGACCGCGACCTGCTCGCGTGGTGGTCGAGTCCCTTGCCCGCGTCCCTGTCCGCCAAAGAAGCGCTCGAGGAGCTCGTCGCCACCACCGCCGAAGAACTCGGTGAGCTCTTGACCGCGCTGACGCGATTCGGTGCGGATGTTCACCACGGACGGGCTCACGGCCTTCGCGATGTTGCGGAACGTGCTGGCGTCGAGCGGTCCGCCGATCGGCGCGCTATTGGCCGCCGGCGCAGTCGCGGTCGGTTGCGCCATCGAGACCGGTGACAGGTCGAGACGAGAGGCGAGCACCATACCAACGGCCAACGACGCGACCCCAATCAGTAATCCGTAGAACACCGTCGTTTTACGACTAGACATCATCTTTCCCCTTTTATTGCAACGTCCTCGACTCGACCTGCGTCAGCCACGCAGACTCTCATACCAACGAAACGATATCGTGCTGGCGTGGACCGGTCACTTCCGGTCCCGAACGTCCCCAGACGACGTTGATCTCCGTCCGTACGCCAAAGTGATCGAAATACAGACCCGGCTCAATCGTGAATCCGCTGCCGGGCAAGAGCTGGCGCTCATCGTGCGTTTCGTAGTCGTCCAGATGAGCGCCGTTGCCGTGCACGGTCTCCCCCAAACTGTGTCCAGTGCGATGGAGGATGTAGCGGCCATAGCCGGCCGCGTCGATGACTGCCCGCGCCGCGCGATCCAGCTCGAAGCCGCGAACGTCTCGACCGGCGGTGGCGGCCTGTTCAACGACGCTGACTGCCGCGTCGCGAGCGTCGCGAATCACCGCAAACGCCTTGGTCATTTCCTCCGGCGCGTGCCGGCCCGTATAACCCACCCATGTGATATCGGCAAACACCGCACCCGGTATATCGAGCTTGCCCCACAGATCCAGCAGCACGAGCTCGTCCGGCCCGATGGCTCGGCTCACTTCCGCGGTTGGCAGGTAATGCGGATTGCCCGCGTTCTCCTGGGCCGAAACATTTGGTCCTGAGTCCGTCATCAACCCCGCCTCGGCAAACCACTCGTTCATCAGGCGCTGCACGTCGAACTCAGTCGTCGGCACGCTGTCGCGCACGCGTTGGGCCACGCCACTCGAATGCGCGGTCCTTGACCCGATACAGTATTTCCGCTGCACGGTAATGCGAAGCGATCGCAGCCTCGGTCCAATGCGCCTCGAACTGCTGGATCAAGTCGCCGGACGACACGACCTCGACGCCTTGAGCGCGGACCAACTCGATGGTGCCCGCATCCACGCGCGAGACGTAGGGAATCGCGCCTTGCGGGGAGTACTCCATCGCAATCCGATGTGTCCCCGACAGCAACGTTTTCAACCCCGACTCGAGCTGCACTCTCCCCGCATATGGCGTCTTCGGCCCCGGCAACCGATCGAGGTTGTGTCGCTCGATGGCATGGACCAGGCCGCGCGGTTCTCCCGCCGCAGGGATGAAGTAAAACCATCGGCGCGAGGCCAGATGCCCGTCGCCGGCGAGACCCGCCAACCGTTGCGCGATGGGATTAGTGCCCTGAAAGTCATACCAGAGCCAGCCATCCAGCCCTTGCGCTCGAAGCGCCTCCTGAACGGCGCCCACGTCTACGGCCATAGATAATTCAGTATAGCGAGATGGCAGGACCGGCGACCGCCGGCGGCGTGATCTAGCGCATCTAATGGTTTCGACGCCGAGCGGGAGATCAAAGTTTTCACCGGCTCGACGACCCGAACCCCCCGCGCAACTGGGCCGTCTTATAATCTGAGGTGGAACAGCGCCACCTGCTCGTCTGTAACCCTATGAAACCCAATGTCTTTCGACTCGTCGTCGCGTTGCTCCTGACAGGGGCGGTCGCCGTCGCGGGACAGACCCCCCAACCGGCATCGCCACCACCCGAGCAACCGGGTGTCACCTTTCGCGCCGAAGTGAACTATGTCGAGGTCGACGCCCGAGTGGTCGACGCGCAAGGCAAGTTCGTCACCGGTCTGACGCAGGCCGACTTCCAGGTCTTCGAGGACGGCAAGCCGCAGCAGGTCACCGTGTTCTCGCTCGTGAACCTGCCGGTCGAGCGCGCGCCACGACCGCTCTTCGCGGACAAGCCCATCGAGCCCGACGTGCAGAACAACGTATCGGGTTACAACGGACGCGTGTATTTGATCGTCCTCGACGATACGCACACGCAAGCGCTGCGCTCGCAACGCGTCCGGATGGCCGCGCGTCAGTTCATCGAGCGCAATATGGGCGCCAACGACGTCGCGGCAGTGGTCCACACGAGCGGCAAGTCGCAGGCGGCCCAGGAGTTCACCACGAGCAAGCGCCTCCTGTTGAGTGCGGTCGACAAGTTCATGGGCCAGAAGCTGCAGTCGTCGTTGATGGGAAGGCTGGAGGAAGAGGCGAGAACGCGAGGCCAGCGCCAGGCGGGCGACACCATCGACGATCCAAACAGCTCCGAGCGTGGGTTCCACGCCCGGAACACCCTGGAGTCGATGAAGAACTTCGCCGACCTCATGACCGGCGTCCGTGGCCGGAAGAAGGCACTCGTCTATTTCAGTGAAGGCATCGACTACGACGTCACCAACGCGTTCCTCCGCGATAGCTCCACGCTGCTCGACGCGCAGCGAGATCTCATCGCCGCTGCAACTCGGGCGAACGTTGCCATCTATGGCATCGATGTCCGAGGCCTTGGCGCCGGGGCCGATGACGCGATCGAAATTCAGTCGTTTCCTGAGGATCCAGCGCTGGGTTTGAACAGCAGCGCTCTCCAAGACGAGGTCCGACTTGGGCAGGACATGCTCCGTGTCGTGTCCGACGAGACGGGCGGCTTCGCGACGGTCAATAACAACGACATCACCGGCGCGATGGACCGGCTGGTCGAGGAAAACAGTTCCTACTACGTGCTGGGATACTACGCCGGCAACACGCGACGGGACGGTCGCTTCCGTAAGCTCGAAGTTCGCGTCAACAAGCCTGGACTGACCGTCCGGGCGCGCAAGGGCTATTACGCGCCGCGTGGCCGTGCGCCGGAAACGACTCTCGCCGGTCCCAGCGATGCTTCGGCGGAACTGCGCGAGGCCATGAGCAGTCCCGTGCCAGTCGCGGGCCTGCCGCTTGCGACCACCGCCAGCGTGTTCAAAGGACCGGACAACAAGGGTTCCGTGGTCATTTCCACGATGATCGGCGGACGAGACTTGCCCTTGATCGAAAAGGAAGGCGCATTCCGAAACGACCTCGAGGTGGCCGTACTCGCGATCGATTCGAAAGGGAAGTCGTTCCCGGGCGAGCGCAACACGGTGAACCTCACGCTCAAGCCAGAGTCAGTGGCGCGGATTCGCGCCGCCGGGTTCCGTATCATCTCCTCGCTGGAGCTGCCCGTCGGGCGCTATCAGGTTCGAGTCGCCGTTCGAGAGGCGAACTCACGACGCTCGGGGCTCGTCACGTACGACCTCGAGGTGCCGGATTACGTCAAGGATACGCTGGCGATCAGCGGCATCGCACTGACGTCCATGGCCAGCAGCCTCACCATGACGGCGCGACCAAAAGTCGATCCGTTGCTGAAGATGTTGCCGGCGCCGATGACGACCTTCCGCGACTTCGCCCAGAACGACGAGATTGCGATGTTTGCCGAAGTGTACGACTCCGGAGCGGGCCCCGCCCACAAAGTAGAAATTCGTCTGACGATGAATGCGGAGGGTGGACAGTCGGTATTTCAGGCTCGTGAGGAGCGCGACAGTTCGGAGCTGGGTGGCAAGGGCGGCGGTTACGGCTTCAGCGCCAGAATACCGCTCAAGGACGTTGCTCCAGGTCTCTACGTCGTGCGCCTCGAAGCCGAATCAAGGGTTGGCGATCGCCAGACCGCGTCCCGCGAAACAATCGTCAACGTGATTCCAGCTCCGGCTGGAGCCTCAAATCAGCCGCCGCCGGCGGGCGCCACTCCAGCCGCTCCGCCGGTCGCGACACCAGCCGCTCCGCCGGCCGCGACACCTGCCGATCCGCCGGCCGCGCCCGCGATCGGGACCGTTGCAATGACGACCATCAACAGCAACCACATGAGTGGCATCGACACGGCCCAACAGAGCGTGGCTCGCAGTGCTAGTGAGTTCGAGACGCTGTGGAGAAAGCATGCTCCGAGTCAGCCGCTGCCGGCCGTCGACTTTGGCAAGCAGATGGTTCTGGCGGTGTTCCTCGGCTCTCGCCCGTCGGGTGGGTTCAACGTTCAGATTACGAACGTTCGATCGTCCGGCAAGGACCTCGTCGTGCAATGGGTGGAGACACGACCGGCGCCGGGCATGTCGGCGGCAACGGTCATGACGTCGCCGGCACATCTCGTGACCGTGCCACAAACGGACGGCGCCGTCCGCTTCGAGAAGCTGGAGCGCTAGGCATCGCCTAAGCCATGCCAGTCAAGATTCAGACGAGTCTCTCAGTCGGCCTTGGACGATGGGGCTGGTCTCTGCTGTTCGAAGCGGAGCTTCGCTAGTGTCCGAACCAGGGCTGGCAGCCTGGACGGTCCGACGACCACCGGCGTCGAGGCACGATTGTCAGCGCTCCTCTGCTACATCGCCTGGTGGCTGTCGGCACTCGTCTTTCTCGTCATCGAACAGGAACATCGTGGCGTCAGGTTCCACGCCGCGCAGTCGCTCGTCCTGTTCGGTGCGCTGTCGGTGGTCATCGGCCTGCTGTCAGCCATGAGCGTCGCGATGCTCGTCGTCTCAGCGAGCGCCTTCCAAGTGGCGCGCCTGCTCGTGTATCTCGTGTGGATCGGCGCGGTCGGGATCTGGTTGGTTCTGATGCTCCGCACGTTCAAGGGCGAGACGTGGCGGGTGCCGCTCGTGGCGGATCTGGCCGACCGCATCGTGGCGGCGACGTAAGCCGCGGCGCGCAAGGCAGGCGCAAGGCACGGCCGCAAGGTGCCTGGTGCCGAACGTGCCTGAGGTGCCTAGGTGCAGGTGCCACGGTGCTTAGGAGTGCCAGGTGGCTAGGTGCGAGTGCCACGGTGCTTGGGGTGCTGGTGCTAAGCACTTGGCACCTTGAGCACCTTGGCACCCTCAGCACTCGCACCCAGGCACCTTCGGCACCTTCGGCACTTCAGGCACCCTTCTCCACGTCTACTTCACCGGCTTCGGCAAATCGAGCTTCTTGACGACCGTCGTCTTGATCGTGCCGTTGGCGTGACTGAAGTTATAGCGGTTGTCGCCCATTCCAGCCTTGCGCGGGGTCGTCAGCTTGACTTCGATCACTTCACCGACAGTCCAAGGTCGGGGGTGGCGGTACACATCGCCGGGCACAGGGTTGCGGCTTCGGTCGAACCAGTTTTCCTCGATTCGTAGCCCGGCGATCGGTCCGGAGGCCACGTTCTTGAGACGCATCGTGGTCACCACGTTGGTGCCAACAACCCGCGTGTCCGGCGCGGTCAGCTCGATTGGGGCTTCACCTCGCACTGGCGCGACCAGCTTGCGTGGAGCTTCCTGCTCACCGAAAAGCGGTCCGGCCAACAGGCCTGCACCGACTGTCATCGCGAACACCACCGAACCAAAGCGCTTCATGGGCAAGAACCCTCCGATCGCGGGGATTATAGCAGGCGGGTTTTGCAGAATCGGTCGGGTTGGGCGCGTGGGTCTGGGTCGGTCGGGCCAAGGCTCGTTACATCTCGCCGTTCCAGTCCTCGGGCTCGGCCGCGGTCGCGCGGAAAACCTCGAGGTGCCACTTGCCGCCGCCCCAAGGCTCGATGACTTCGGTGGCGACGACGTCAACCAGGAGCTCGGCGAAGGTCCGCCCTTCCGGGTCGCCTTCGAGGTGATAGGCTGGCTCGTCCCACGAGAAGTTCGGGTAGATCATCATGGTCAGAAACAGGTCGTAGCCATCGTCTACCACAATCAGTTGGCCGCACGGTCGCTTCTGCGTGGAGTGATAGATCAGATACTTCTCTGCGCTGTGAGCCCGGATGTAGCGCTTGAGCGCGAATTCGCGGGCGACAATCTCTTCGACCGCAATCTTCTTGTCCCAGCAATCGCGACAGTACCGTTCCTCGCCGCGCGGTTCGGAGACCTCCTTGGCGCCGCACAACGCGCAGCCGGGTTTCTTCGCAATGGACTTCCGAGACATACGTGGGCGATTGTACTAAACTCCGCCGCGGGCATCCCATGACGAGACCAGCAATTTCGTTGAGCGTGGCTGCGAGCGTCGCCGTGCTGGCCCAGGATGCGCAACTGCACCTTCCGCCGCTTGATCGAGTGCTGCCGCCACGAGCAGAAGTGATCTATCAGCTGATGGCACCGAGGATCGACACGCGTGCGGCTGTGGATGCCGTGACGTTCATTGGCCCCTTGTGGCGTCTCGCCGGGAACCCGGACTACGACCGTTCCATCGACTTCCTAGCCGACCGGTTGGCAAAGGGAGGATGGGCAAGAGGTGGAACGGGTGCGACGGGTGCGACGGGTGCGACAGGTGCGACGGGTGCCGTCGGGACGTTGCGAATCGACTCGTACGAAAACAGTGGCCAGGGCTGGGAGCAGTTGCGAGCCACGCTGTCGATCGAGGGCGACAGGCGCCAGGTCGTGCTGTCGCGCGAACAGGATCGCGTGGCGCTGTGCATCAACTCGTTCTCGACCGCGCCTGGAGGTGTGGTGGTCCCTCTGGTCGACGTTGGGGCCGGCGCGGCGTCGGACTTCGAGGGTAAGGACGTCAAGGGCGCCGTCGTCCTGGGAAATGCGGCGGTCGGCGGGCTCTGGACCCGCGCGGTTCGCGAACGAGGCGCTCTGGGGGTGATCTCGACCGACCTCGCCAGGTATACGCGGCCCGATGTGACGCCGGACGTTCTTCAATGGGGCGCGATCCCGTACGACGAGACCAGCCGTTCATTCGGCTTCAAGGCGACGCCGCGTGCCGCGGTGCGACTACGCGACGCCCTGGCCGCCGGGCCCGTCCGACTGCATGTGGAAATCGCGACCACGTTCCACCGTGGACCGAACCGGACGCTGGTGGCCGAGATCCCGGGACGGCAGCGAAGTGGTGAGCGAGTTGTGCTGGTCGCACACGTCCAGGAGCCTGGCGCCAACGATAATGCGAGCGGCGCCGGCACGTTGCTGGCCGCGGCTCTGGCCATCAACGATGCCATCGCCAAGGGCCTCGTGCCACCGCTCCGGCGAACCTTGACGTTCATGTGGCTGGACGAGATGCGCGGCAGCGAGTGGTGGATCAAGGAAGACGCGGCGCGCGCAAGTCGGGTTGTCGCGATGATGTCGCTCGACATGACGGGTCAGGATACGTCCAAGACCGGTGGCACCTTCCTCATCGAGAAGTCGCCAGATCCCTCAGCGATCTGGCCGCGCCCTTCGGATCCGCATTCGGAGTGGGGAGCGGGTTCAGTGGATCGACGCTTCGTGCGTGGGCACCTGCTCAACGACTTTCACCTCGCCGTCGCGCTTCGGCGCGCCCGGGAAACCGGGTGGGTGGTGCGCACCAATCCGTATGAAGGGGGCAGCGATCACACGATCTTCACGGCGGCAGGAGTTCCGGCGCTGCTGAACTGGCATTTTACCGATCGCTATTACCACACCAACCAGGACACCATCGATAAGACGAGTCCGGTCACCATGGGCCATGTCGCCGCCATCGTGGCGACGTCGGCAACGTTCCTGGCGAGCGCCGACAGCGCGGACGAGCCAGCGTTGCTGCGGCTGCTCGATGAAGCCGAACGCACACGGTTCGAGACGGAGCAGCGGAACGGGGCCACCGAAGAGATCCTGGCGGCCTGGAAGCAGTGGTACCAGGAAGCGCGCGCGAGCGTTGCGACTATCGTGCGCTGAGCTCGGTCGAAGCCGCCGGGGCGTACATCTCAGTGATGTACTGCTTCAACATCCGGCGGGCTGAAAAGCGTGGCAGATTGGATTTGATCGCGTTGCGGACAATCTGAATCCACCGCTTCGGGACGTGGTTCTGATCACGATCGTAAAAGGACGGAACCACGTGTTCTTCGAGCAGCCGATAGAGCGCATCCGCATCGGCGGCATCGGTTGCCGCGTGATCGTCAGGGTTGCTCTGGTTTTCGATCAGCCAGCCATTGCTGCCATTGAACCCTTCGGCCCACCAGCCATCACCGACGCTCAGATGCGGCACGCCGTTCAGTGACGCTTTCATGCCGCTGGTACCGCTGGCTTCGAGCGGTTTGCGCGGATTGTTGAGCCACACATCGCACCCGCCCACCAGGCAGTGCGCGACGTGCAGATCGTAGTCGTCGATGAATGCGACGCGCCCGGCGTACATCGGATCGAGCGTACGCCGAAACACCTGCTGCAAGTGATGCTTGGCGGGGTCGTCGGCGGGATGCGCTTTGCCCGCGAACACAATCTGCACGGGACGGTTCGCCGCGGTCAGAATTCGCGCCAGACGCGCGGGGTCGTGGAAGATGAGGTCCGGGCGCTTGTAGGCCGTGAAGCGGCGCGCGAATCCGATGCTCAGTGCATCCCTGTCGAGCATCGCACCGCCTCTCACGATTTGAGCGGGATTGACGCGTTCTGCCGCCCAGCGTTGCCGCAGGCGTTCGCGAATGAACGTGAACAGCTCACTCCGGAGCGATTGCCTCGCGGCCCAGATTTCCTCGTCAGGAATCGCGTCCAGCTGGTCCCAGAATGTCGGATCGTCGTGCCGGTTCAGCCAACCGGGGCCGAGATGGCGATTGAAAAGCTCGAGCATCGAGCCTGCAACCCAGGTCGGGACGTGCACGCCGTTGGTGATGGATCGAACCGGTATGCCATCTGGCGGCAGTTCGGGCCAGAGGGGACGCCACATCGAGCGCGTCACTTCCCCGTGGAGGGCACTGACCCCGTTGACATGAGCGGCCGTGCGCATGGCCAGCGCCGTCATGTTGAACTGTGGGCCATTGCCGTTGTCGTACTCGCCGAGCGCGAGAAAACGCTGACGATATTGGCCAATCTCTCCCCAGCAGCTCGCGAGGTGCTTTTCGACGAGCTGAAAGGGAAAAACGTCGTGCCCGGCCGGTACGGGAGTGTGGGTCGTGAAGACCGTGGTACGTCGCACATCATCGAGGGCCGTGTCGAATGACGATCCGCGCTCCACCAGTTCACGGATACGCTGCAGTGCGACAAACGCGGCGTGTCCCTCGTTCAGATGCCACACCGCTGGCTCGATGCCGAGCGCGCGTAGCAGACGAACGCCGCCAATGCCGAGGATGATCTCTTGCTGGATTCGGGTCTCGCGATCGCCACCGTACAGGCGGGCCGACAGTTCCCGATCCCACGGCGCGTTCTCCTCGAGGTCGGTGTCGATCAGGAACAGCCGTACACGGCCCACGCGCACTCGCCAGACCGCCGCCAGTACCGTGCGGTCGCCAAGCGGCACGGCGGTGAGCGCTGGCTTCCCATCCCGCGTAATCGCCGTGTCGATTGGCGCGTCGGTCCACTTGAGTCGTTCGTAGTTCTCCTGCTGCCAGCCTTCGTTCGAAATTCGCTGGTGGAAGTAGCCTTGCGGGTACATGAACCCAACGCCGATCAACGGCACGCCCAGGTCGCTGGCCTCCTTGCAGTGGTCCCCCGCGAGCACACCCAGGCCGCCGGCATAAATCGGCAACGACTGGTGCAGTGCGAACTCCGCCGAGAAGTACGCGATGACTTTGCCATTGAGCGCCGGCCCGTGTTCGGCCCACCACGTCCCCTTGGACGTCCGCACCTGGTCGAGGCTCGCAACGGCGGCATCATAGAGCGCCAGGAATTCGTCATCCTGCGCTGCAGCCTGCAGCCGCGCCTCGTCGATGCTCAAGAGCATTCGAACTGGGTTGTGCGCCGATTGCCGCCACAAGGGATAGTCGAGGCGTCGAAAAACCTGACGCGCGGCCGGCGTCCAACTCCACCACACGTCGAGGGACAGTTCGTGAAGGCGATGAATACGGCTTGGAAGCGGAGCGGCCGGTGCGAAACGTTCCATTGGTGAACTAGGTTACCAGAGCAGCAAACTTCGTCAGGTCGATGTTGCCACCTGAGACGATGGCGACAATCTTGCGCCCAGGCACGCGACCACTCAATGCGGCCGCGACGGCGCAGCCGGCAGCCCCTTCGGCAACCACGTGCACGCGCTCGGCGGTCCGCTTCATCGCTGCCTTGACCTCGTCCAGCGAGACGACAATGGAACCATCGACCATGGGCTGCAACAGCGGCCACATGGTGGGCAAGACCGATTTCCCCCCCGCTCCGTCCACAAACGAGGCCGTCCAGCCTTCGAACGGCCCTGGTTCGCCGCGCGCCAGCGACCGCGCCAATGGCGCCGCCGTCTCGGGTTCGGCTGCGAAGATCTTGATCTCGGGCTTGATTGCGCGCGCTGCGGCCGCGATACCGGCAATCAAACCCCCGCCGCCGATGGGGGCGACGATCGTGTCGACATCCGGCAAATCCTCGAGAACCTCCAGACCCGCTGTCCCATTGCCGGCTATGAAGCGGTCATCGTCGAACGGATGCACGAAATGTCCGTGCATTCGATCGGAACGATGTTGCTCGACCGTCTTCCAGCATTCGTCGTAACTGGCCGGGACAATGTGCGCGCCCAAGCGTTCGATCGACCGTAACTTGGTCTCCGGCGCCGTCTCGATCACCATGACGGAGCACGGCGCACCCGCGCGTTGTGCCGCCAGCGCAACCCCTTGAGCCGCGTTGCCCGCGCTGACCGTCCAGACGCCCTCTTTTAGAGTTTGGACCGGGAGCGAACGTACGGCATTCCATGCACCGCGAATCTTGAACGACCCGATCGGTTGCAGCGCCTCCAGCTTGAGATAAACCTCCGGCGATTGACTAGTGGGAGAAGGCAGCTCGAGCCGGATGAGTGGCGTCCGAATCGCGGCCTCGTACACGGCTGTCGCCGCATCCTTGATCGCTGCCAGCGAGATCTGTCGCATCGAGCGCGCGATCGTATCATGCTCGGCATGCTCGTACGATTTGCGATTGTGGTCATGCTCGCTCTCAGCTGTACTGTGCTGATGGCACAACCCGCGCGCCCACGCGCCCGCGATCTCGGCCTCGCGCCCGGTGTGCTCGCCACGGGCCCACTCAACGCCATTACGGACGTGCCTGGTGTTCGCGTTGGACACTCCACGCTCAATCGGGGAGACGATGTGCGAACCGGGGTGACGGTCGTCGTTCCACACGCCGGCAACGTGTTTCAAGAAAAGGTGCCCGGCGCGGTCTTCGTCGGCAACGCCTTCGGCAAGCTCGCAGGCTCCACGCAAGTTGACGAGCTCGGGACGATCGAGACGCCAATCGTGCTGACCAACACGCTCGCCGTCGGAGCCGCCATCGAAGGCGTCGTCCAGTGGACGCTATCGCAAGCGGGCAACGCGCAGGTGCGATCGGTGAATGCGCTGGTCGGCGAAACCAACGATGGCGGCCTCAATGACATTCGCGGGCTGCACGTTCGCCCCGAGCACGTCAAGTCTGCGATTGAGGCCGCCCGCGAAGGAGCGGTCGAGGAGGGCAGCGTGGGCGCCGGTACGGGTACACGGGCGTTCGCGTGGAAAGGGGGCATCGGCACCTCGTCGCGCCGGCTCGACCCGCGCGAGGGCGGCTACACGCTGGGTGTTCTCGTCCAGAGCAACTATGGCGGCTATCTGACGATGGGTGGCGCGCCTGTGTGGAAAGAGCTGAAGCCAGCCCCGGCTAAAGCCGGGGCCAGCCTGAGGGATTTCACTGAGGGGCCGGGCTTCAGCCCGGCAGATCACGACGGATCCTGCATGATCATCGTTGCGACCGATGCGCCGCTCGACGCGCGCGATCTCAAGCGCCTGGCCGCACGCGCAATCTATGGTCTCGCCAGGACAGGCTCGTCCTACAGCAACGGCAGTGGCGATTTCGCGATCGCATTCTCCACCGCGGCCGGTGTCCGCGTGCGCTTCAATGAGGCCACGCCGCAAACCCGAATCCTGCTGCCAACCGATGGCGTCTCCGCGCTCTTCGAGGCGGCGCTGGAGGCCACTGAAGAGGCTGTTTACAACTCGATTGGTACGCGCCACGTCGGTCACCAGCCGATTCGGAAGTGCGGACGCGGTCCCGATCGATCGACTCACGGAAGTCCTGCGGCGATATCGCGTGGTGCAATGAACCGCCCGATTCGAGAGCTTGGAAAGTCGCGGATTGAAGGAGCCGAACCGAGGGGAGCCGAACCGAGGGAGCCGAATGAAGTGAGGGGCGACAAAAACGTCGCCCTTCACAGCCTCTGGTTAGGAGTCTTGCTTACGCGGCAGGGCGTCGTATGCGCAGTCGGTCGGGATCCCCAGGAATTGCCCGCGCCAGCCGAGGGGATCCCACTTCCCATCCGGGAGTTCGATGGCCGCACGCTACGCATTTCAGCGCCATCCGATCAGGTTCCGCATGGAGAACCTTATAGTGCCCGCCGTTAATTACACACCACGTACTACGCAGCCAGCTCGTCAGCTGACCCCATAACGATTGTGTACGAACAACCAAGTCGGATGATGTCGACGTCCGTTGCCCTGGCACTCTGATGGAAATCGTAGTCATGTCAGTCTTCTCACTCTCGCGTAGGGGGCTGCAAGGTCCGGACCGTCACTGAGCAGGCGGTTGTTAGCTCGGCTACCCCAAGTTGGGGAATCGGTTACCGACTGCTGTGTAGTCGATTGCCGCGCTTGCAGATGAGGATGAGTCGGCGACAGAACGTCTTACTTTTCTGTCATTTCAGAAGTGTCGCGCAGATGTTCGGCGACAACGAGGATGAAAGTCTGCCTTTGTGAAAACAGGAACAAGCGCGGCAGAGTTGCGAGCGCACGTCAAACCGAGAAGTTGTGATCCCTCTAGTTATTGCGGGCGTTTGCGTGGAACAGCGCGAGAATCTCGCGAGAAGGATTGAAGGAGTGCTCATGCGTCGACCCCGCGGGAGCTGGGAGGGTCTGGCCATTCACCTCGTGATAGCGATATCGCATCGAGAAGCTCGACTGGCCCACGAACTTGACATCCGCGATCGATTCAATGGAGGTCGGCAGCGAAACTCCCTGGATTGATTCGTACCGCTTGACGATAGCGACCGATTTCACCCAAAAGGATGGCGCCTTCGCGAGTCTACCCTCCAGGCGGACTGGAGCGCCTTGGTCGGTGACCGTCAGGGTGCCGACAATCAGTCGCGGATCCTGACGCCGCGGCTCGAGGCCAATCTCGATTCGCCCCGCTCCGGACCGTGGACGGCGATGGAATATGTAATTCGCTGGTGTCAACGCAGCAGCGTCGCTCTCGCCGCGATGAGCTGCGTCGGATTCGGCTTTCATCATTTCCCGGAACACCTTATTACGCGTCCGTTCCGATCCGCCCTCACCGATCACCTTCCATTTGAATCCGCCCGTCGGATCGACCGTCGTTTCCACGTCCATCCAGCCTTGATGTTGGCGGTTCAGTGTTCCGGCACGGAGTTCTCTGAACGCTTTGAGCGCGACATCCGGACGAGTGGTCTCTTCGCCAATTCGCTGGATGAGTTGGTCGTCCGACGTCGGTTCCTCTGCATGCGGCGTCCACGACCCGATCACGGCGACCATCGTCGCAGCCGCGATGCCGACTCGGGTCCGACCGTTCGGTAGCCGATGCTTCACGGCTCGTTCTGGAGGCAAGACACGCGCCAACGTGACAGCACGAGAGTTCCAGGGTTCCAGGGTTCCAAGGTTCCAAGGTTCCAGGTCCAGGGTTCCAAGGTTCCATGGTTCCTAATGCATGAGACTCAGAACGATGCAACGCTGAACCCTGGAACCTTGAACCCTGGAACCTTGGAACCCTGGAACCTTGGAACCCTGGAACCCTTGTAATGGCAGAGCGCTTGCACAACTGACAGCGGGAGTCTAATCATGAGCCGCGTCGGTACCAGTACGTTTCTCTCCGGGCTACTGTTAGGGTCAGCGGTCGGTGCAATGGCCGGTCTGATCTGCGCGCCGCGGGAAGGCAAGCTCTCGGCGATGCGTCATCGGCGCGCGCTTCCGGCGTACGAACCGCAGGTGGACGAGGCGAACGATCAGTCGTTCCCGGCAAGCGACCCGCCGTCGTGGACGCCAGCGACGACGACGACCGCTGAGTAGAAGTGCGAGCACTGAAGCGTTCGTCGCAAACGACGAAACACGTCGATGTCTAGACGGGGTGTCGCCCGTCGCCTATAATCGATGATTCCTGCCTCGCCCCAACCAGGCGACGTGCGCTTCAGTGCGGAAGTGGCGGAATTGGCAGACGCGCAAGCCTCAGGAGCTTGTGCCCGCAAGGGCGTGAAGGTTCGAGTCCTTTCTTCCGCACCAGCAATCAGTTCAATGACTTGCGGGCGCTTTCGGAACTCTCGGGAGAGGGTTCTGGGAGGGTCTGACGGGGTTTGAAGGCCCGAGCGGCTGGTCTTCAGGTAGCACGTGCTGATGTTCGCGTGACCAAGACTTCGTCGAACATCCAGCGTTCGAGCTGCGGCACGCATATCGGGTCGAAGCTGAGAAGGCCCTCGTTGGCCCAGATTGTGACTTCTCGAAGCGTGAGACCGAGTCGGACCAGGACGCGATCGATGGGACGTCCTTGGGTTCGGCGGGCCCAAACAGTTTCATCTGGTCTGGTGGGTCAGGCAGCAGATCTCCTAAAATGAAGGGAAGGCGTCGCAGTCGCGTGATGACGATGTTTGTGGACGGTTCAACTCGCTTCCGGAAGGTGATCATGGCTACTACGCGTGCGCTCTCCACAGTTCTGGTCGCCGTGAGCCTGGCGGCGCTGGCTTCAGTCCACGCCAGCGGCCAGCAGAAGCCAACCGTGCAGATCCCTCAACCTGGCGTCCCGCAAATCATGACGCTGGAAGGCAAGTTCGTTCGAGTCGCCTACAACAATGAAGGCTACGTGATACTCGGCTACCAGATCGCGAATCGAACGATCGGCCAGGACTGGATCATGCTCGACGTCGGCATCACCCTGATGGAGCGGGTGCGTGACTACACGCTGAAACGTGAGGCCCTCTCACTCGACACGCCGGATGGAACGGTCCCCCTGCCATCGATCGAGGAGTACCGGGCGGCCAATGCGAAGGTTGAGCCACTTCAGCTTCGCCTGAAGGCCCAGCGCGACTCGATCAACTACTTTCCACCGTGGACGCACGGGGTGAACCGTCTCGGGTTCTTCTCCGACCTCGGGTCGCGCGCGATGCCATGGGATCAGACCGACGTGAGCAACGACCGCGCGTGCATGGGCCAGCTCTACTTCCACGTGCCTGGTGGCACGAAGTTCGGCCAGTATTGGCTGAACGTGAAGTTCGCGCAGAGCGTCGTGCGCGTGCCATTCCGTCTCCTCACCGAGGAAGAGGAACGGACGCTTGGCCGGAACTTCGGCGACATCAAGAAGCAGGTCGAGGCCGCGTTCCGCAAGAAGTCGTAACAGACGGAGCGCTCCGGCCCAAGCTTCAGTCAACGGACCTGCGTCTCGACGGCTTGAAGGAATGGGAAGCCTGCGGCCCTCCACCCGAGGCAGACAAGGACGGTCATGTGAATCCTTCAGCGTTCGCTCTTGTTGCCGTTGCGGTCAGTTGCGGGCAGTCCGACCGCATCGACGCGCCGAATCTGTTCGACCTTTCGGGCTAAAACCACGGCGACGTGCCACGGACGTATGGTCCCCCGGGGTCAAGTTAGGAAACCGAGTTCCTCAGCTTGCTTGAACGGCTGACGTGCAGCCGTTGGCTGCAATGCTGCCGCCGGCCTCGCGGACGTGCAGACCAAAAAATCTCATCAGGAACATGATCGCGGCAGCGATGAGCAGCGCCTTGGCCACTGGGAGGAGCACATCGAGGATGCGAAGCGGGCGCTTCATTATTCCACTCTGATAATAGTCGAATGGTGAGCCCGGCCACCCGCGACGCACTCATCCCTGGTGCAGGGCCGCCATCGGGTCGAGTCTCGACGCGCGTCGCGCCGGCAGGTAGGCGGCAGCGAGTGCTACCGCGAGCAGCGTGCCAGTCGCCAGCGTCAGGGTGAGCGGATCCTCCGGTGCAACGCCGTACAGTCGACTCGCCATCAGGCGTGGGGTGAGGGAGGCCAGGACACCGCCGACCGCCAGTCCGGCGGCCACGAGCCACAGGCTCTCGCGAAGAATCATCGCGACGACGCCCCCGGGCTGTGCTCCCAGGGCGATACGAATTGCAATCTCGCCCGAGCGCCTGCTGATGCCATACGACAGCACGCCGTAGAGGCCGATGCCCGCGAGCGTCAAAGCGATCGTCCCGAACACGAGGGCGAGCCGCGCGTTGGTGCGCTCTTCTGCTGTCAAGGGCGCCATCTGCTCCTCGATGGAGGCGATGTCCGATACGGACAGCGCAGCGTCGACTTCAGTGGTCGCTCCCCGCACGGCTGGCGCGAGCGCGGTGCCTCCCGCGGTCGTGCGGATGATGTAGGTACGGTTGGTTCCGGAAGACGGCCTCTGCTCGGCTGGCACGAAGAAACGCGGCTCGACCTCGTCACGCAAACTGCGTGTGCGCGCATTGCCAGCGACGCCCACTACCTCATAGTCCCGGCGAAGGTCGTTGCTGTCGACCGTCGCGACGTGCAATCCGATTGGGTAGCGTCCGTCGAAGTAACGTTGAGCGAATGCTTCGTTGATGATACAGACCAGCGGGCTGTCGGCCCGGTCGCTTTCCGAAATATCGCGACCCAGTCGAAGCGGGATCCGCAGGGTGGTGAAGTACTCGGTGCCCAATCGATCCAACGCTGATTCCACGCCCTCGGTGGTCAGCGCGCTGCCTTCGACCTCGATGGCCGCCGTGGAAGCACCGCCGGTGAACGGACCAATCTGCGAGAAGCTCACGGCCTCGATCCCGGGGATCCGCTGGATCCGGGCGCGCAACTGGCGGAGGGCGCGATCGCGACGAGGGACATCCTGGGCCAGCTCGCCCAAGTCAACTCGCGCCAGGAGCAATCGTTCGGGTTGAAAGCCCAGCTCAGTGCCCTGCAGGTTGTAGACGGTTCGGGCCAGCAGACCCGCTCCGACGAGGAGCGGCAATGAAAACGCCAGTTGCAGGCCGACCAGCCATCGAGACGAGCGCAGCTCACGGGACGAGCCAATCGACCCCCGGGAGTTTTCCTTGAGAGAACTTCCAGGGTCGGCCTTACTCATCAGCCAGGCAGGGAACAGGCCGACTGTAAGCGCTGCTGCGATTGTTGCTCCCACGACGAACGCCAGCACCGTGCCATCCAATGCGAAGCTCATGGCAAACCGGGGCTCCGACTCCTGCAGCATCCGCACGAGAAGGTCGTGCAGGCTGTAGGCGACCACGATGGCCGCGAATCCCGCCCATGGCGGCCATTGCGAAGCTTTCGGTCGCGAGCTGTCGGATAAGTCGCCCTCGACTCGCGCCCAGTGACACGCGCACGGCGATTTCCGTCTGACGGGCGGCGCCCCGGGCCAGGAGCAGATTGGCCAGATTGGCACACGCAATGAGCAGCAGGATCCCGACCGAAGCGAGCAGCATCGTCAGCGACGGCGAAAACTGCTCACGGGTTGGCGACGCTCCGCGCCCAGCGGGACGCAGCTGAAGTCGCTGATCGACAGACGGGAGCGCTGTTGGCTGCTCAGGCCGCTTGGAAAAGACTCCTGCCCGGCTTGAAACACCGCGTTGGCCTGTGCCTCGGCCTGGGCGTCCGTCACTCCTGGTCGAAGCCGCCCGAAGACGTGCAGCCACATCACTTTTTCCGACGGCTGTTCGGTGAGCCAATCGCCACCCGCAAGCACGCGCGGTTGCAGCCGCAGCGGGAACCAGACATCGGGCAGTTGTCCGCTGGTTTCGCCGATGAAGCCCGCCGGCGCGACTCCAATGATCGTGATCGACGTGCCCCGGATCTCCAGCGCCTTACCGAGCACGTCGAAGCGACCTCCGAACCGTCGCTGCCAGTACGCGTGACTGAGTACCGCGTGCGCGGCCTGGCTTTGGTCCTCGGCTCGAGTGAACAGGCTGCCAATCGCTGGCCGTACGCCCAGCACCTCAAAGAATGTTCCGGAGACAAGGCGCCCGCGTGCTTCCTCTGGCGTTCCGCCCTCGACGCGGACTTGCCAGGTGGTCAGGCTGCTTTGAGAGGCCATCAGTGACGAGAAAGCGGCCGCGTGGTCGCGTAGCAGCTCGAACTCGGCATAGCTGACCCACGCCCGGGGCCCTTCGGTGCGAGCATTCCATTGACCGCGCCACATCCCTGACGCGCTCGGTCTCGTGAGCATCACGAGGCCCTCGGGATCGGCAACGCCGGGAAGCGGGGCGCGCAACACGCCGTTCCAGAGTCCGAAGATCGCCGTGTTGGCGCCGATGCCGAGCGCCAGCGACGTGATGGCGACCACGGCGAACGCTGGCTTGGCTGTCATCGTGCGAAACGCAACGCGCAGGTCTTGAACAATCACGTGCCAATGCTCCTTGGGGGCAATCGTGAAGACATCCACTGCGGCTTGCATCCACACCGCCGCTTCGTTTCGCCACCCGCCCGCCTGCCGCGCGTCGCGCAATTGCTGCGCGAACGTCGAGCACATCTGAGGGCCGTACTCCTGGCGAAAGGGTGCGGGGTAGCGGTACAGCAGCGTGCTATAGATCGCCCGGGCGTGCCTCATGTGCCCGGCACCAAACCGGTTGCTCGCGCCTGCTTGACAAGGGAATTCAGTCGCGTTACTTCGGCCGCGGCGACTCGTCGTCCGAAACGTGCGAGTCGGTAGTAGCGCCGCCGCTCGTCGGTGCTCGAAGGGTCCGGGCTGTCGGCCAGTTCTTCAATCAACCCTTGCTCGAGCATGCGGCGGATGGAGCTGTAGAGAGTGCCAGCACTCAACCGCACCGCTCCGCCGGTCCTGGCGGCCACGTCCTGCATGATGGAGTAGCCGTGGCGATCTCGATCTGCCAGGGCGATCAAGATGTGGAAGACCGCGGTGGGAAGGGGGAGGAGGGACTCGGGCTTGGGGTCGTTCATCGCTGCTCTCTACCGCCGACAACTATACCACAATCAAGTATATCCGTCAGCGGTAGATTGGTCGAGGATGCAGGTCACGAAATAGTCCGCAGCAAGAGGACCTCGGACGACAGCGTGACATCCAGCGCCGTCAGTTCCTCGACCCGCCGTGCCGCGCTTGCGCGCGCGCCGCGGTAGGTGGTGCGCAGAAGATCACGAAGTGCGTCGCCCCCAAGCGTGTGATGTTCTCTGACGACCAAACGCTCGACCAACTCGAACTGAGCGGCGTGCTCCTCGAGGAACAGCTCGGCGCGCCCACGCTCGACCCTCATCCCCTGCACAGCCTCCCGCAGCTCGACGAGGTCATCGGATCCGGGGACGGCTGCGACGAGCCAGCCGTTCGGACTGAGTGCTCGGACGCTCTCCGCCGCATTCCTGCGCGCATGCAACGACAGGATCAACGAAACGCTGTGATCGAGAATCGGAAGACGACGATCGGCATTGGCGACCACCCACGTGATCTGGGGAAACCTTCGTGCGGCGTGCTCGACTGCCGCGGCTGACAGGTCGATTCCCACGGCGGTGAGTGGTCCTCGGCTGACCAAAAGTGCGAGTGCGTCGCCCGACCCCGAGCCAAGGTCAACCACCACACCATCGCTCGACACGAGCGCGGACGCGCGTTCGACGACAACTTCCAGAGTGTGGTGTCCCACGCCTGCCGCGAGCAATCGAGCGCGGGCCGCAACCGCTTCCTTCGAGTCTCCTGCCGCAGGCGAACGTCGATCCTGTGGTTGGAGCAGATTCACGTACCCGCGTCGGGCGACGTCGAAGGCGTGACCGCGCAGACACTCGAACGTCGGTCCGCGGCGCGCGAGCGGGCGCGCGCAGCCGCGGACACTGCAGGCAAGAGGCGGCGGGTTCAGCGCAGGTGCTTGTTGAAGAAGTCAACCGTTCGCTGCCAGGCCAGCTTCGCCGCAGCGGCATCGAAGCGTGGGGTGGTGTCGTTGTTGAACCCGTGCTGAGTGCCAGGGTAGATGTGCGTCTCGTACGCCACCTTGTTCGCCTTCAGCGCCTCCTCGTAAGCGGGCCATCCAGCGTTGATGCGCTCGTCGGTTCCAGCATAGTGAATCAGGAGCGGTGATTTGATCTTCGGCACGTCAGCAACCGCAGGCTGTCCGCCGTAGAACGGGACCGCCGCGGCGAGGTCTGGTACGCGCGTCGCCACCATGTTGGCGATGCTGCCGCCGTAGCAGAAGCCGACCACGCCGACTTTGCCGGTCCCATCCGGTCGCTTCTTCAAATAGTCAACCGCGGCGACAAAGTCTTCGCGAATCTTCGTTTGATCCAGTTTCGGGAAAAGCTCACGCGCTTTCTCCTCGTCGCCTGGGTAGCCACCGAGCGTCGTCAAGGCATCGGGCGCGAAGGCCATGAAGTTGTCGAGGGCGAGTCGGCGCGCGATGTCCTCGATGTGAGGATTCAGGCCGCGGTTCTCGTGCACGACAAGGATGGCCGGGAGCTTTCCAGCGGCGGCGGCCGGTCGGACCATGTAGCCGCGCTGCTTCCCGGATCCGTTGGGCGACGGATACTCCAGGTATTCCGTCTTGATGCGCTTGTCGTCCTTGGGGACCTGCTGCGCCTCGGCGAACTTCGGGCTCAGCATATCGAGGAGCATGGCGGCCGTCACGCCGCCGACGGCGTACTTGCTCGCGCGATCCAGAAAGCCACGTCGATCGATTGCTCCGTGAACGTACGCATCGAACAGGATGAGCAGGTCCTGATCGAAGTCGTTAGCGGTCATGCGCGCCATGTGTCCTCCAAAGTTGCCAGAGGATAGCTCCGGTGCGGCGTAGGCGTCTACGGAAACGCGGAACCCGGATGAGATATCCGCGCACTCCTTGCTTCCGCGGATGATCTTTCCGGCTCAGCCGCGCTTCGACCTCTAGTCCGACCGAAGGGCAACCACCGGATCGACTCGCGCGGCGCGCCACGCCGGCAGATAGGCGGCGATGATGGCGATAACTGCCAGGAGGGCGGCAGCCATGCCCATCGTGGTCGGGTCCGACGGCTGCAGGCCATACAGGAGGCTGCCGGCAAGTCGCCCACTCGCGGTGGCGAGTCCAAGGCCGATCACAACGCCCACGAACACGAGTATCACCGCCTCGCGGGCGAACATTGCGGCCACCCTGCCGCGGGCGGCGCCGAGCGCAATGCGAATCCCAATTTCGTTGTTCCGACGCGTCACCATGTAGGACAGAACGCCGTAGAGTCCGAGCGTCACCAGTAACGCTGCCAGGAACGCGAAAGCCGTCGCGAGCAGCGCGACCAGCCGCTCGCGCAACAGCCGCTCCCGGATCGAATTGGCGAGCACGCCCGACTCGATATCGAAATGAGGGTCGATCTCCGCGATCGCCCGGCGTGCGGAGGCGAAGACCGGCGCAGATGGCCCCTTGATGCGAAGCAGAAAGGCGGGGAAGTCCGGCCGCGCCAGTTGCGCGGCCGCCATGAACGCTATCGGCTGTTGTTCGTCCCGAGCACTGAAGTACTTGCTGTCTTCGACGATGCCAACAATCTCGTACGTCTGATCCGGCGTGCTGGCGTCGCCCGATTCGACAAACCGCCTGCCAATCGGATTGACCCCGCCAGCCACCACCTTGACGAACGTTTCGGTGACGATCGCAGCCTTCGGCGACGAGACGGTGTCACGCCGGTCGAAGTCGCGTCCGGCAATCATCCGCGTACCGACCGTCGAAAAGTACCGAGGACTGACGGTACTCATCTGGGCCAGGTGCGGAGCATTTCGATCGCCGCCTTCCATCCACACCATGTTGTTCGATCCGTTGCCGCTCATGGGAACGATGCCGGTGTAGGCGGCGGACTCGACGTTAGGAAGTGCGCGCACGCGTTCGTGGAGCTGTTCGATCAGCAGCCCACGCTGCTCCGGTGGCGACCCAGGCAGGTCCACATCCACAACGAGCACATCGTCGGGCTGGAATCCAAGGTCGACGTCAACCAGGTTGCTCAGCGTGCGAACGAACAGCAGTGCCCCAAAGAGCAGGACGAGCGACAGCGCCACCTGTGAGACGACCAGCGTCCGCTGCATTCGAAACCGTTCGCGATGCGCGGTCAAACCCCGCCCGACGGTCTGGATGACCCGGGCCGGCGTCGTCTTGGTCGCACGCAGCGCCGGAATGAGCCCGGAGAGCAGGCAGGTCAGTGCTGCCAGGCCGCCCAGGAAGCTCAACACCCGCAAGTCCAATGGCAGGTCGAGATGCAGGCGGACGCTTTCGGTGCTCAGGAACGCAACCATGAGCTGACTGACCCACTGCGCAATCAGTGCGCCGAGCGCAGCGCCTACGACTGCAAGGACGAGGCTCTCGGTGATGAGTTGATGAACGAGTCGACCTCGCGATGCGCCAACCGCCACGCGAACCGCGAGCTCACCCTGCCGCCCGGTCGCGCGTGCCAGCATCAGATTGGCGACGTTGGCGCACGCAATCAGCAGCACCAAGGCACTGATGGCCAGCAGAATGTAGAGCGGCGTTTCGTAGTCGCGTCGAAGGTTCGACACGCCCGACGCCGCCGGGAGAGCGGTCAGCTTGAACTCGCGGTACTCCTTGGCCGAGTCCGCGCGATACGCCGGAGGCACCGTGCTGTCGAAGACGCCGGTTGAGATCGAACGCAAGTGATCGGCGGCTCCTTCGCGGCTCCATCCCGGTTTGAGCCGACCGATGACCGCCAGCCACCATTCATCCTGCTTGTCGAGCACCGACTCAGTGCTAAACAGCTTTTCAGCACACAACGGGATCGCAACATCGAACTGCCGTCCCACCTCGACTCCGAAGAAGGTTTGCGGCAGCACACCGACGATGTGCACCGCGTGGCGCTCGAGAGATATTCGTCGGCCCACGACCCCTGGATCGCGACCCAGCTCTCGCTCCCAAAACCCATGACTGATGACCGCCGCCGGCGCGCTGCAGCCGGGCTGGTCGTCGGCCACGGTCAACGCACGGCCGAGCACTGGTGGAACACCCAGCACACGAAGCATGTCGCCACTGATCATCATGCCGGATGCCATCCGGACCTCGCCGCCACTCGACAGGTTGAATCCCGTGGTGCCCCATGCAAACAGTCCCGAGAACGCCTGCTGATGGTCGCGAATCTGCTCCCACTGCGCATACGTCAACTCAGGACGACGCCCCCTGAATCCTCCGGTGCGCGATCGTGGGTGCGCGATTTGGACCTCGACGAGCTCGTGGGGCCGTTCGACGGGAAGCGACCTCAGGCCAACCGCGTCGAGCAGCTGAAAGATGGCAGTGTTGGCGCCAATGCCCAGAGCTAGCGACAGTGTGGCCACGGAGGTGAAGCCCGGCGTACGAAGCAGTGTTCGACAGGCATAGCGCACGTCCTGCGTGACGCGCTCGACGGATGTCCACCCCCACATGGCTCGCGTGGCCTCCTTGACCAGAATGACGTTGCCGAAGTCGCGCCGCGCTGCCGCGAGGGCATTCTCCGGAGCAAGGCCACGCTCGGCTTGAAGGCGCGCCTCTTCCGACAAGTGGAAGTCGATCTCCTCCTGTAGATCGCGTTCGTCCGTCGCCCGAGGCCGAAGCCAGCGTTCGAGGCGCGACCGGACCCGAGTCCACCAGGTCATGACTGTCTTCGTCAGGCAGGACGCATCACTCGGGCAATCGCCTCGACCATCCGGGCCCAGCGCGATTGCTCCGCCAGGAGCTGTTTCTTTCCGGCGGCGGTCAACCGGTAGTACTTCGCGCGCTGCCTGTTCTCACTGAGTTTCCACTCGGCATCGATCCAGCCTTGCCTAGCCAGTCGGTGGAGGGCCGGATAGAGCGAGCCGTGGTCGACCTGCAGCACGTCCTGCGAACTGGTCTTGATCGCGAGGCCGATGCCATGCCCGTGTTGTGGCCCCCATTGCAGCGTTTGGAGGATCAGCAGGTCGAGCGTGCCCTGCAGCAACTCAATACGGTTGTGATAACGAGGTGTCCGACCCAAGGTAGGAGCCACTCTACCACTCTGGTGGTAGAGTGTCGACCTCATCAGTCCACGGTCCACGGTTCACGGCCCACGGGCCGCGGTTGGAACTCTGAGCCATGGGCCGTTGCACCGTAGGCCGTAGGACCGTAGGCCGTACACCGTGGACCACAGTAATATTCCGGGCGCAAAGGAGATCGTCGATGCGAAAGCTAGTCGTGCTTGCGGCCACCGCGGCGCTGTCGTTCCAGTCCGGCAGCGCGGTCGTGGCTCAGAACCAACCCATGAGCTTCTTCATCACGAGTGTCGGCGCCGGAGACGGTGCCAACCTTGGCGGCTTGAAGGGCGCAGATGCCCATTGCCAGAAACTGGCGGCCGCTGCAGGCGGCGGGAGCCGAACCTGGCGCGCTTACCTCAGCACGTCGGCAGCGGCGGGCCAGCCGGCGGTCAATGCACGTGACCGGATCGGCCCCGGCCCCTGGCACAACGCGAAGGGCGTGCTGATCGCACAGAACGCCGCCGAGCTGCACGGCGAGAACAAGCTCACGAAAGAGACGCAGCTGAACGAAAAGGGGGAAGTCGTGAATGGCCGGGGCGACACGCCGAATCGTCACGACATTCTTACCGGTTCGCAGCTGGACGGAACTGCGTTTGCCGACGACGCCGATCACACGTGTGCGAACTGGACCAGCAACTCGACTGGCAGCGCCCAGGTGGGTCACCACGATCGGCAGGGCGGCGGTGCCAATCCGACCTCCTGGAACAACGCTCACGCCTCGAAGGGCTGCAGCCAGGAGAACCTGCGGGGCACCGGTGGTGACGCGTTGTTCTATTGCTTTGCGGTCAAGTAATCAGTGATCGGTGATCGGTGATCAGTGATCGGTAATCAGTGATCAGTGATTGGTGGGCGGTGGTCAGTGGCCGATGCTACCGATCACTGACCACTGATCACCGACCACTGATTCGTAGCGAGCGATTGCGCCCTCGTGCTGAAGGATCAGACCGATGTCGTCGAGCCCGTTCAACAGTCGATGACGAGAGGCGCGGTCGACTTCGAAGGTTTCGCTCAGTCGGTGTCCGTCGGTCACGCGCTGTCGCTCCAAATCGATTTGGACTGGTGCGCCGCCGGTTTCGTGTGCGCGCTCGGCGAGTGCGCGCACGAAGGCTTCGGGGAGCGCGACCGGCAGCAGACCGTTGGTGACCGCATTGCCGCGAAAGATATCGGCGAACGACGGCGCGATCACGGCGCGAAATCCGTAGTCGGTGAGCGCCCATGCCGCATGTTCACGTGACGACCCGCAGCCGAAATTGGCGCCCGCGATCAGGATCGATGCGCCCGCATATCGCGGGTCGTTCAGTGGAAAGTCCGGGTTGAGCGTCCCGTCGGCGCGTAGGCGCCAGTCGTGGAAGAGATGCTTGCCGAATCCCTCCCGAGCGATGCTCTTGAGAAACTGTTTCGGAATGATTTGGTCGGTGTCGATGTCGCGCCGCAGCAACGGCAGCGTGCGTCCGCGGTGCACCGTGAACGCCTGCATTACCGGTACTCCCAGCTGCGAACATCAGCAAAGTGCCCCTGGACCGCCGCGGCAGCCGCCATCGCGGGGCTGACGAGGTGAGTGCGCCCGCCGCGTCCCTGACGGCCTTCGAAGTTGCGATTGCTGGTCGAGGCCGACCGCTCCCCTGGGCGGAGAACGTCGGCGTTCATCCCAAGGCACATGGAGCAGCCGGGCTCACGCCACTCGAACCCGGCATCCCGAAAGACCTGATCGAGCCCCTCACGCTCGGCGGCCGCCTTGACGCGCTCTGATCCTGGAACCACCATCGCGTGAACGCCGGCGCTGACGTGGTGACCCCGCGCCACACGCGCGGCGTCGCGCAGATCCTCGAGGCGCGCGTTGGTACAGGATCCGATGAACACGCGCTGAATCGACACGTCCGTGATCGGGGTTCCCGGCGTCAGCGCCATGTATTCGAGCGCGCGTGTCATCGCCTCGCGATCGCCGTCATCGCGTGTGGCGGACGGATTGGGGACGACCCCGGTCACAGGGATCACCATGTCGGGACGGGTGCCCCAGGTCACGAGCGGACTCAGCGACGCAGCGTCGATGGCTCAGCACTCGATCAAACGCTGCTCCCGGATCGCTCGTCAGCATTCGCCATCCGGCGACAGTTGTCGGCCATGCGACCTCGGACGGCGCGAATCGTCGCCCGGCCACGTAGCTGAACGTCACTTCGTCGGGCGGCACGATTGCCGCCGCGGCGCCAGCTTCGATGCTCATGTTGCACAGCGTCATCCGCTGCTCCATCGAGAGTTTCGATACCAGGCTGCCGCCAAACTCGATGACGTGACCAGTGCCACCAGCCATGCCCAATCGCCCAACCACGGCCAGCGCGGCGTCCTTGGCGGTGACTCCTGGCGCCAGGCGGCCATCCAGATCCACCCGCATCGCCCGCGGCTTGCGTCGAACCAGGCACTGGGTCGCCAAGACCTGTTCGACTTCCGTTGTCCCGATGCCAAAGGCCAGCGCCCCGAATGCGCCGTGCGTCGTGGTGTGGCTGTCGCCACACACGATGGTCATGCCCGGCTGCGTCAGGCCAAGCTCGGGCCCGATGACGTGAACGATTCCCTGGTCGCCAGAGCCGAGGTCGTAGAGTGGAATGCCCTGAGTGGCGCAATTGTGTCGCAGCGCATCGAGTTGCGCCTGCGCCAGCGCATCGGCGATCGGGAGGTGTCGTGCGGTGGTGGCAACGTTGTGATCGACGGTCGCAAACGTGCGATCCGGCCGACGGACGCGCCGACCCGCCGCGCGCAGTCCGGCGAACGCCTGCGGCGACGTCACCTCATGTACGAGGTGCAGATCGATATACAACAGCGACTGGTCGTCGTCCAGTTCGGCAACGACATGAGCGTCCCAGAGGCGGTCGAGCAGGGTACGGGGCTCACACGGCATGGTATGCGTGTTGATGATCGATCAGCTCGCCCAATGCGTGCATTACCGCGTCGCCCGTGTCGGTCGTGGAGGCCGGCCTCGATCCAATGGGCGCGAGGTCGGCAGGCCGGATCCCGGCTTCCAGCACCTCCGCGATGGCACGTTCAACGAGATCGGCTTCGCGCGCAAGCCCCGCAGTGTGTCGCAGCAGCATGGCGATGGACGCGATGGCGCCGAGCGGATTGGCGCGATTCTGTCCGGCGAGATCGGGTGCGGAACCGTGGACCGGCTCGTACAGATCCACGCGTCCCCCGATGGTGGCCGACGGCAACAGGCCGATCGATCCGGCGAGCGCGGCCGCCTGATCGCTCAGGATGTCCCCAAACAGGTTCTCGGTCAGGATGACATCGAAGTGTGTGGGCTCGAGTGCGAGGCGCATCGCGCACGCGTCGACGTACATGTGCTCGACGCGCACATCCGGATAGGCCTTCGCCACTTCGGTTACCGTCGTGCGCCACAGGCGAGAGGTTTCGAGCACGTTGGCCTTGTCTACTGACGTGACCAGCCCCCGGCGATCACGCGCTTCGTCGAATGCGACGCGCGCCACCCGAACGATCTCGTCAACGGTGTAGCGCATGGTGTTGTGCGCTTCAGTCGCACTCAGCCCGCGTGGCTGGCCGTAATACAGCCCGCCCAGGAGTTCGCGGACGACGAGTAGGTCCGCACCCGCGACTCGTTCGGGCCGATAGGGAGTGGCCGCGACGAGAGCGGGCAGCGTACGCGATGGTCGGAGATTGGCAAACCCACCCAACACTTGCCGCAGGGCCAACAGCGCGGACTCCGGTCGATGGCCTGGATCGAGGTGATCAAACGAGGGATCACCGACGGCGCCGAGAAGGACCGCCGTGCTGGCCTCACACGCGGCGAGTGTCTTGTCGGGGAGGGCCATGCCATGGCGACGAAGCGCGTCCCCCCCAATCGCATGCGTCTCGCAGTGAAATTCGTGCCCGCAGGCCTCGCCGACGAGTTGCAGGACTCGCACCGCTTGTGCCGTGACCTCGGGCCCAATGCCGTCTCCGGGCAGCACGGCAATCGTCAGGCCCACGAACGAAGCTCCTGAGGCGTCCGCTGATCGGCCGCGACCGCCTCGATGATGTGATAGTCCTCGATCGCCTTGACGGTATCGGCGGTCGCGATCAGCCGCGCGTAGACGCGGGCCAGCGCGTCAGGACGCAAGGTGAACCCCAGCGCCCGGCAGCGAGCGTCGACACCGCGTGTCCCCGAATGCTTGCCGACGACCAGCCGTGACCCGGCGGCTCCCACCGACTCGGGGCGAAGGATCTCGTACGTCAACGGATTCTTGAGGATGCCGTCCTGATGAATGCCCGCCTCGTGCGCAAAGGCATTGGCGCCGACGATGGCCTTGTTGGGTGGGACGGGGACCCCGACCGTCTCGCTCAAGAGCGCGCTGGTCGCGGTCAACTGCTGGGTTCGAATCGAGGTGTCGAAGCCAAAGCGATCGCGCCGCACGTGCAACGCCATCACCACTTCCTCGAGCGACGCGTTGCCGGCGCGCTCGCCAATGCCGTTGATGGTGCACTCGACCTGTCGCGCGCCGGCCTGGACGGCGGTCAGCGAGTTGGCCACCGCCATGCCCAGATCGTCGTGGCAGTGGGCTGACAGTGTGACGGCCTCACCAACCGTCGCGCGAACGGTGGTGAACATCCTTCGGATGTCTTCGGGCATGGCATAGCCGACCGTGTCCGGCAGATTCACGGTAGTGGCTCCGGCCGCGACCACTGACGTCGCAACCTCACACAGGAAATCGAGGTCGCTCCTGGTGGCATCCTCCGCGGAAAACTCCACGTCGTCGACCAGCTGGCGGGCGCGGCGGACCGCATCGGCCGCCTGGTCGACGCACTGGGCCCGACTGATTCGGAGCTTGTCGCGAAGATGAAGGTCGGAGGTCGCGAGAAATACGTGAATGCGTGGATGACGAGCCCGGTGGAGCGCCGCCCCCGCTCGATCGACGTCGAGGGTTGCGGCCCGGGCGAGCCCGGCCACGACCGGCCGCGACAGCTCGCCCGCGATGGCGCGCACCGCGGCGAAGTCACCGTCGGAGGCGATCGGGAACCCGGCCTCGATGATGTCCACGCCGAGGAGGTCGAGCTGGCGCGCCACGCGCAGCTTCTCGGCGGCCGTCATGCTGAATCCCGGCGCCTGCTCGCCGTCGCGCAAGGACGTGTCGAAAATCCGGACGTGGACGGAGTGGTCCATGGCGCGCTAGTGTCTGACCTTCGGGTGGTATTAATCAAATTGATAATTCTTCTGATTGGATTAGTGTATGTTATGTGCGTCTTGGCCCTCACCAAGCCGGCCACAGAGACACAGAGGCTCCGAGGACAAAATCTCTTAGAGAACCGGTTCTGTTTGCTCTGAGTCTCGGAGGCGCTTCCGATTGGCACGGTTGGCTCACTGAACGATGGATCTCTTCCAACTCGAAGCGTTTGTCACTGTGGTTCGCGAGGGGAGCTTCTCCAAGGCAGCGCAGGTCCTCTATCGCACGCAGCCGGCCGTCAGTCAGATCATTCAACGGCTCGAGGACGAAATCGGCCAGCGGCTCTTCGATCGCTCGAGCCGTCGCGGCGTGCTCACCGACGCCGGGCGGGTGCTGTTGGAGCACGCCGAACGGCTGATCAACTTTCGCGGTCAAGCACTCGCGGCGCTCGAGGATGTCCGGCACCTCCGCCGCGGGCAGCTCGTGATCGCGAGCAACGAGCTCACGTGCTTGTATCTGTTGCCGTTGCTCGAGGAATACCATCGACTCTATCCCGCCATCGGACTGTCGATTCGACGTGGCCTGGCCAGCCGAATTCCCACTGACGTCCGCGACTACGGCGCCGATCTCGGGGTCGTGACGTATCAGCCGACCGACGAGGATCTCGAATCGGTCGTGGTCTATCACGATCAGCTCGCGTTCGTGGTGCCGCGGATGCATCGATTCGTGAAGCGTCGACAGGTCAGCATCAAGGATCTGGGGGGCGAGCGCTTCGTGGCACACCACGTGGCGTCACCATACCGTGCCAGGGTCGTCGAGACGTTTCGCAAGCGCCGGGTGGTGCTGCAAATGCCGGTGGAAATGCCGACGATCGATGCCATCAAAAAGTTCGTGGCGGAGGGCCATGGCGTGGCGCTGCTGCCGGCGATTGCCGTACAAGGTGAGCTCGATCGTGGGGAGCTGGTGCGAGTCCGGGTGCCGGAGCTGGCCTTCGAGCGACCCGTCCGGCTCATCTATCGCAAGAGCGGCACGATGTCGCAGGCCGCCGTGGCCTTCTTATCGGTGGCGGAGGCGCACGCGACGCGACGGCGTGGACGATACGCGTTTACCCGTGAGCCATGACTTGCCGCGCCCACGACTGGTGGCGGCTTTTGTCACGTGGCGCGCGAGCAGCGCGTCGAGATCGTGGCGCATCCAGGTCGTGGCTTTCCCCTCCTGGTGAATCGCCCACGACATCAGCGATCCGCTGACGGTGACCTCGATGGCGCGCGCGAGCGCGGCGGGCTCGACGTCCTTCTTGAGTGTGCCCTCGTCAATGCCGTGCTGCACGAGTCGTTGCAGTTCGCGCCGGCTCGCCCGGGCGTGAACGAGCGTGTAGCGACGGAAGTCGGGGTCGGTCAGATCCTGCTGCAGCCACGCCAGGTGATGGGCCAGCGCATCCGGTGACTCGGCCATCTGTGCCATGCAGTCGGCGTAGGCGTACACCGTTGCGAGCCCCGACGGATCCACCGCGCGAAGCTGGTCGAACATCTCCGCGGTCGAGTTGGCAAAGCGCTCGGCGAGCGTGAGCAGCAGCGCGCGTTTGGACCCGAAGCGCTGCACCAGGGCCCCGGCCGTGAGGCCGGCTTCGGCCGCGATGTCGGCGAGCGTGAGCTGCGACGGGCCCCGCCGCGACATCACCCGGGTGGTGGCGAGAAACACCGTCTCGTCGCTCGCTTTGCGGGGGCGCGGGCTCACGGTCTTGACATTTCTAAAGTGACGTTTAGAATCACAAAGAATAACTGCATAGCCATTTAGTATACGGCCAGTGAGAGGAGGCGACTCGCCATGACCAGTCTCAAAGGTCGCGTCGCGGTGGTGGCCGGCGCCAGTCGGGGCGCCGGTAAAGGCATCGCGTTGGCGCTGGGCGATGCCGGCGCTACGGTCTACGTCGTCGGTCGCACATCCGCGGGCGGGCCGCGGCCTGCGGACAACGCACCCGGCACCGTCGACGAAACAGCCGCCGAAGTCACCGCCCGCGGCGGTGTTGGTGTGGCGGCGCCGGCCGACTGCACGGATGACCAACAGGTGGCGGCACTCTTCGATCGCATTGCGAGGGATCACGGCCGCGTCGACGTCCTCGCCAACGCCGTTTGGGGCGCTGCCGACTCGAATGTGTCCATGGACGACTGGATGGGGTCGTGGAGCAAACCATTCTGGGAGCAGCCCACGGCCGCGTGGCGGCTGATGATGGACGCCGGGCCGCGGGCGTACTTCCTCATGAGCACGCATGCGATTCGGAACATGGTCAAGCACGGGCGGGGGCTGATCGTCGGTGTGACCGACGGCTACGTCGAATCTCCAACCGGCGCCGAGCCACCCGACCCGATTGGCCACGGGCAACTGGTCTGGACCCTGTCTCATCTCTGCATCAACTTGCTGATGCAGGGCATTGCCGGCGAGGCGAAGAAGAAAAAGATCGCCGCGGTCACGCTCATGCCGGGCTTCATGCGAACCGAGCGAGTGGTGCGGCTCATAACGACCGCCAAACTCAAGAAGCAGTTCGGCTTTGACCAGAGCGAATCCACCGAGTACATCGGTCGCGCGGTCGCGGCGCTGGCCGGCGACCCGCGCGTCCTGTCGAAGTCCGGACGTGTGCACCTGGTAGCGGATCTCGCGCGCGAGTACGGATTTACCGACGTGGACGGCCGGCAAGTCCCGCGGTTCAATCCGTCGGCCGTGGGTTCGTAGCAACGCTCCGCACGGCCCCGGTTCTTCCTCAGGGCATTGGCTGACGACCGCACGTCTCGCGCTCTGCCGCAGATGCCGCCGCGTCGGGCATCACAAAGACGCGTTTGGCGAGCTCGTTGGTCAACGTTCCCGGCGCGTAGAGCCGATCGAGGACCGAGGGCTTCCATTGGAGCAAGTCGCGGTTCGCAGCGGCGAACGTCGGCCAATCGCCAGCTGGATCGCGTGTCTGTCGCTCGTGAATCATCAACAGATAGGCCCACGTAATGGTCGTGTGATACAGCGTCGTCGCGCCCTTGGCGTCGGCAAACCGCTTGAGCGCACTCGGAAACTCTCGCAGCGCCTCGGGCATCCCGTGGCGGGTCACGAACAGCCATGCCACACGCACATGCTGTTCGTGGTGGAACGCATCGCTCGGCAAAGACGTCTCGCAGAACGCCGTCAGCAGTTCATCGTCTGTGAACGCAGGGGCAGTCATCGTGACCTCGACTCCTTGAGTCGATGTGCGTGTCGGGCATCGAGCGTGAGGCCAAAGACCCGTTTCAGCTCCGCGATTCGCTTCAGCGAGTCGGCTTCAAAGGGCGTCTTGCCGTCGAAGGCGTGCAGGACGATGCCCTCGAGTAGATCGCCGAGTGACAGGTCGTGGTAGTCGGCGAGCGCTTTGAGGACCTTGAGCATCCGCTTTTCGAGGCGGACACCGGTCTGCACCCGTTCGACGACGAGCGGATCGTCGGGTTTCGCAGGTTGGGGCATAGGTAACTTGGTACAAGATAACACAAGATAACATGGGACGTGCCTGGGGTGCCCAGGCTGCCTGGCGTGCCTTGGGGTGCCGCGTGCCTGGCGTGCCCTCAGGTGACTGGCGTGCCGGCGGGCACTCTAGAGGCACCTTCAGCACCACCGGCACACCAGGCACCTTAGGCACACCAGGCACCTTGTTTCTTGATTCAGTTCCAGGTGAGCGCCCGCAGTTGATCGAGATTGAGGTTGCCGCCGGACAGGACGACCGCGACGCGCGCACCCGCGGGCAGCTTCGCCAAGCCCTGAAGCAGCGCCGCGACCGGTGCGGCTGCGGCGCCCTCGACGACCAGCTTGCACCGCTCCATGACCCACAGCATCCCGTCGAAGATCTCGCGATCCGGGAGCGAGACGATCTCGTCCACGAACCGCTGGACGACTGCAAAGTTGATATCCCCGACCCGCCTCACCCGAAGACCATCGATGACGGTGTGACACTCGATGGTCTCGACCCGCCCTGCTTGCACGCTCCGCTGCATCGCCGGGCCGTCCGACGATTCGACACCGATGACGCGAATCCGCGGGTTGTGACTCTTGACGGCCATCGCTACCCCGGAGATCAGGCCGCCCCCTCCAATCGGAACGATCACCGCATCCACGTCTGGCCAGTCCTGAACAATCTCGAGGCCCAGCGTGCCTTGCCCCGCAATCAACTGCTCATCGTCGAACGGATGCACGTACGTGAGACCCTGGGTTCGCACCAGTTCCCTGGCTTTCTCGTTGGCTTCGTCCCAAATCGAGCCGTGGAGCACGACCTCGGCGCCGTAGCCGCGGGTAGCCGCAATCTTCGACGGGGTGGCATTCGCGGCCATGCAGACGACCGCCCGCAGGCCGTGGATTTGCGCGGCCAACGCGACGCCTTGAGCGTGATTGCCCGCCGACGAGCACACCACGCCTCGCTGCTTGTCGGGCTCTGACAACAATGCGAACTTATTCAACGGCCCGCGGATCTTGTACGAGCCAACCCGCTGAAACATTTCGGCTTTGAGACGAACGTCGTACCCGGTTCGCTCGTTCAATTGCCGGGACGTGAGCAGAGGCGTACGTTTGATATGCGGCGCAATCCGGTCGCGCACCTGCTCGAAGTCGGCTCGGGTCAACTCAAACATCCTGGTGCCCGGGATCATAGATGCCAAGGATGCGGAACCACTCGGTCTTGGCGGCGAGGCCACCAAAGTCGCGCTCGTCGATGGCGCGACCGTCGTGCGCGATCGTCTCGACCACAAATCTGTATTCGAAGGGTTTGCCGCGCACCGGTCGCCCTTCGATCTTCGTCACGCTGAGGCCGCCGGCTGCGAGCAGCTGCAGCGCCTGCGCCAGCGAGCCTGGCTCATGGCGCAACCCGCAGGCGAGGATCGCCTTGTGTCCCGCACGCGACGGTGTGGTCGGGGTCCTGGCCATGATCAACATGAAGCGCGTCCAGTTCTCGGGCACGTCCTGAATATGTTCGGCCAGAATGTCGGCACCGTACATCGCGGCGGCGCGGCGCGACGCAATGGCGGCCGTCTGAGGATCGCCCGATTCGACCACCATCCGCACCGCCCCCGCCGTATCGAACACGGTGACGGCCTCGACGCCACGATGCGCACGGAAGTAGTCGGCACACTGCGCGAGGGCGATGGGATGAGACATCACGCGTGTAATCTTGTTTCGGGTCGCGCCTTTTGCTCCGACCAGCACGTGGTCGATATTGAGTGCCACCTCGCCGGTCACGACGAAATCGTGGGCGAGCAACTGTTCATAAACTCCCGGCACGGTCCCAGAGACGGCGTTTTCGACCGGCACGACCGCGTGACTCGCTCTCTCATCGACGACTGCCTCAAACGTTTGTTCGAGCGTGGCGCACGGCATCAGCCGCGCGTCGGTGCCCAATAGCACGTGTGCAGCCTCCTCGCTGTAGGCGCCTGGTGCACCTTGATATGCCGCGTCTGCGACTGATGTATAGACGTCAACCGTCTGCATGGCTCGGAGCTCCCGGTCCAGCTGATCGCTGAGGCACGAGATATACTGCTTGAACGTGAACAAAAAGTCAGTTGTCAGTTTCGAACGGCCAGTTCAAAGGCTTTCAGTTGCCGGCTGACAGGTTGTCATGAAGCGCGGCCTTGGCCTCGTCGTGTTCCTTCTCCTGATGGCCGTGTTCGTGTCGGTCGCCGGCATGGGTCTGCTCTACTTCATGGTCGGCCCGCGCGCGCCGCGCGTCGCCTCCAGCTCGACGCTCGTTGTACGGCCCGGCGGAGAGATCTTCGAGATCGTTCCGGACGATGTGTTGCAGCTCGTCAGCCGGTCGGAGGCGCGGACGTTACGCGGGTATGTCGAGACCCTGCGAAAGGCCAAACTTGATCGACGCGTGTCGGCCGTTCTCCTTGCGCCGCGCGCCTTGAGCTCTCCTTTCTGGGCCAAGGTTCAGGAACTGCGCGAAGCCGTCGTCGACTTCAAGACGTCAGGCAAGCCGGTGTATGCCTTTCTGGAATACGCCGGCGATCGTGAGTACTACCTCGCCACTGCGGCCGACAAGGTGTTTCTCCTGCCGACTGCGACCTTGGACCTGACGGGAGTGGCAACCTACGAAGTGTTTCTGCGCGGCACGCTCGATTGGGTCGGTGCGGTTCCAGACCTATTGCACATCGGCGATTACAAGACCGCGATCAATGTGTTTACGGAGAAGACGTTCACGCCCGCGCACAAAGAGATGAGCGCCTCGCTGAACCGCGACCAGTTCGACCAACTGGTTCGCGCGCTTGCCGATGGGCGACGAAAGTCGGAAGGCGAGATTCGCAGTGCCATTGACAAGGGCCCGCTGCTGCCCGAGGACGCGCTGCGTCTTGGCCTGGTTGACGATCTGGCATATGAGGACGAACTCGACGATCTGGTCGACTCCGTCGGCGCACCGGGAACGCTCAAACTGGTCGAGAGCGACGACTACGCGTTCGTGCCGTGGGACTCGCTGGGCGTCCGGCGCCGATCCCGGATTGCCGTGCTGAACGCCATTGGCGCCATCACGCTGGGCCGCAGCGGCTACGACCCCGTCAACGGCCCGGTGCTCGGCTCGGATTCGTTGGTCGAGCACATCCGGCAGATTCGTGACGACTCGTCCATCCGCGCCATCGTGTTGCGTATCGACAGCCCGGGCGGTGCCTCGACGGCTTCAGATGTGATCTGGCGCGAGCTGATGATCACGAAGGACGATGAGCACAAGCGGCCCATCATCGTCTCGATGTCCGACCTGGCGGCGTCCGGTGGCTACTACATCGCCATGGCGGGCGACGTGCTCGTGGCCCAGCCCGGGACGCTGACCGGCTCGATTGGCATCTACAGCGGGAAGTTCGTGACCGGCGGTGTGTTCGACAAGGTGGGCGCCAACGTCGAGGCGACCAGTGATGGCCGTCACGCCCAAATGTACTCACCTGATCGCCGGTTCACGGACGAAGAGCGGGCCAAGGTCGTGGAGGGGATGCAGGCGTTCTATGATCAGTTCGTCGAGAAGGTCGCAGAAGCAAGGCACACGACACCCGAGAAGATCGATCAGGTGGCGCAGGGTCGCGTGTGGACCGGACACCAGGCCAGACAGGTGGGCCTCGTCGATCAGCTTGGCGGTCTGCAGGTAGCCATCGCCGTGGCCAAACAGCGAGCGCGTATCCCGGCCGAAGAGGAAGTGGATATCGTGGTGTACCCGCCGCGACGCAGCTTTTACGACGTCATCAGCGAAGGGCTGCAGGCGCCAGCCGGCGGGGGAGGAACTGAATCGCTGGCCATGCTGCTTGGTCCGCGCGACCGCCGCATTCTCGGCGCGCTGCTGGTGCCCTCCCGCCTCTTCCGCTCCGGCGAGATACTGGCACACATGCCGTACGTGTTTCTTCGCTGATAGTTACAAGTTACAAGTTACCAGTTCAAAGTGGAGTGCACAGTTGGCGTACGTAGCAACGGCGCCCGAAGGCGCCGTTGCTTTGAACTTGAACTTGAACTTGTAACTTGTAACTGTCCTACCGCGTCCCCGCCGGCAGCACCGGCGACCCTCCTGCGGGTGGCGCACCAATCGCACGCGCAAGCGTCTCCTGGTTAATCGAAATCTTCAGCGTCTCCTTCGCCTTCGCCATATAGCCGCCGAAGAACCGATCGCGTCGCTGGTTGACCAGCTCCTCGCGTGTCTGGTCCATGCCGGTTGCGATTTGCGCGTCGGTCACGGCTTCTTTTTCTGCCACACGCACGATGGCTGTGCCCTGTGGGGTCGAAATGGGATCGCTCACCGAACCGACCGGCAGCGGAAAGACGACCTTGTCGATTTCCGGGCTGACGCCGATGTCCGGGATGGGCGCACCGCGCGCAATCAGCTCGGTGGGTTTGACCTCGAGGCCGACCTTCTTGGCTGCCGCGCCAAAATCGCCCGCGCCTTTGAGCATCGCGGCGATCTCAGCTGCCTTTGTTTTGGCGAGCTCGGTCGCGCGCTGACGAATGAGATCGTCACGCACGCGAGCACTGACCTCGGCGAGCTGAGGCACGTACGGGTCCTGCTTCTGCGTGACGGTGACGAAGACCCACCCGCGCGATACGCGTAAAGCGGGACTCACGGCCCCCTCCGCGAGCTGGAAGGCTTGCCCGGCGACCTCCGGCGAGGGACCGAGGCCATCGATGGGATCGTCGCGCAGGAAGAGTCCCGTGTCCTGCACGTGGAAGCCGCGCTCCTTGGCGATGCGATCGAGATCGGCCGCGTTCTTGAGCTGCGCCGCGACCGTCTTGGCCGTTTGCTCAGCCTGCTGTTGGGCCTTCTGCCACTTCAGCTGGTCTTCGATCTCGGTCCGCACGTCGGCCAGCGCGCGGGTTGCCGCTTCGCGCCGATCGACGACCTTGATGATGTGAAAGCCGAACGACGTCTTGACCAGGTCGCTGACGTCACCCGTCTTCATCGCGAAAGCCGACGCTTCGAACTCAGGCACCATGGCGCCGCGGCCAAAGTAGTCGAGGTCGCCGCCTTTCGTGCTGCTAACCTCGTCTTCCGAGTGCTGCTTGGCGAGCGCCGCGAAGTCAGCACCAGCCTTCACTCGCTGCAACAGGTCTTCGGCCTGTTTGCGCACCGCGGCTTCGTCCTTGCCTTCCGTTTTCAGAAGGATGTGGCTGGCGCGGATCTGTTCGGGCGTCGAGTACTGCACCTGGTTCTGTTTGTAGAACGCCTCGATGTCGGCCTCGGGGACCGTCACTTGCTGTCGCACTTGATCGACATCGACCAGCGCATACCGAACCTTGCGCTTCTCGCCGATGCGGTACGATTCCTTGTTCTTTTCAAAGTGCGCTGCGACATCGGCGTCCGTGACTGTCACCTGAGCGCGAAAGGCGTCGGGCGTCAACGGAACGACATCGAGTTTGATCTTTTCGTTGCGGCGTCGATATTCGTCGACCACGTCGGGGTCGCTGACCGACATCCACCCCGTCACGACATTGCGCAGCTTCTCGAGGAGCACGGCGCGCCGGAGGCTGTCCTCGAACTCTGTCGTCGTCAGCGGTGGGTTGTTGAGCTGCAGCATCTGCCGGTATCGCGCTTCGCCGATGAACTGTCCGTTTTCCTGGAATGCCGGCAGCGTGAGGATGCGTTGCCGTATTTCGACGTCGCTCACCGAGATGCCTTGACGGCGCGCTTCGGCAACCATCGCCTCTTCGTCGACGAGCGTTTGCAGGATTTGCTGCTCGATGCCGAGCTGTCGCAGCAACTGTTCATTCATCTGCGCGCCATACGCGTTGCGATACGCTTGTAGCTGCGCCCGATATCGTCGCTGGAACTCGCGCACCGTGATGTCGTGTCCTTCGACTTGCGCCAGGACCTCGCTTGGGGCAGCGCCGGTGCTTGCCGTAAAGAAATCCGGGATGTAGAACACCACGAAGGTGAGGACGACGAGCGCCAGGCTCCATTTGAGCCAGCCCTTGTGACGTCGCATCCGATCGAGCATCGTCATACGTTGTTCCTGCGGGAAATCTCGATCGTAACACGGCAGTTAGGGGGCGGTCCGCAACCCGGGCCGTACGTGATATATTTCCCGGCTCGAAGGACTTACGGCGGTTTGCCCCTGCAAGAAGGACAGGCGATTTGGGGGGCCGGCTGGAAGTCGAGTAACCGATGCCACCCGCGCCGGGTGTCCGCCCCGACCTCGCCACTCGACTCCGACAGACCCAACGAGCACTGAAAGGCCGCCTTGGGAACCCGGAAACGCAGCTCGTTCTGTTACGGGCCGCCCACGACACGCTGGATCCGCATCGAATTGGCGACCTTCTCATCGATCGGGCGATTCAGTGGCTCAACGCCACGTCGTGCGCCGTGCTGGCCACCGGCCAGGACGGTCAGATCATACCGCTGGCCGGACGGGGACTCAGCCCACGCCTGTCAGCGGCCTCCGTGGATGTGGGCCGATGGGTCATGTCGAACGGCAGAGAGTTTTGCACCGCCGACCTCCGAAAAGACTCGCGGTTGCAGGGTGGATGCGGGGCCGTGCTGGCCGTGCCGCTGCGCTCGCGCACCCGGACGGTCGGCGCGCTGGTCGTGTTGGACCGTGCACCGGCGTCGGTCGAACCCCGGCTGGCCGATGCCGTGTGCGAATTACTGGCCGCGGTGCTGGAGAGCGCAGCGGTTGCGCTCGATAATGCACTCAGGTTGCGCCGCGCCGAAGCGCTGTCGGTAACGGACGACCTGACGCAGTTGTATAACTCGCGGTATCTGAATCAGTCGCTCCGGCGTGAGGTCAAGCGCGCCACGCGCAACGGGCGCCCGTTGTCGCTGTTATTTGTCGACCTCGACGGGTTCAAGGGCGTCAACGACCGGCATGGCCATGTGATCGGGAGCCGTGCGTTGGTCGAGGCTGCCGGCGTCATCAAGGGCTCGGCTCGGGAGACCGACATCGTGGCCCGATTCGGGGGGGACGAGTTTTCGTTGATTTTGCCCGATACCGGGTTGGAAGGGGCGGCGGCGGTCGGGGATCGCGTCCGCGAACGGATTGCGGCGCATCGGTTTCTCGTCGGCGACGCGCTGGCGATTGGGCTGACGGTATCAGTGGGAGTGGCGACCCTCCCCGATGCGGCGAGTACGGCCGAGGAGCTCGTGAAGGCGGCCGACGCGGCGATGTATCGGGTCAAAGGGTCCGGCAAGGACGGCGTGGCAGTTGCACGCGGTGTCGGCGCCGCGGATTGAAGGGGATTTCACTTGGGACTGGGTTCGTTTTTGTCGTTCCTCTCGACCGATCTGGCGATTGATCTCGGTACGGCTAACACCTGCGTGTATGCGAAGGGTCGCGGCATCGTGGTCAACGAGCCGTCCATCGTGGCGGTCAACAAGGTCAACGGTCGCGTCGAAGCGGTTGGACGCGAAGCGAAAGAAATGCTCGGGCGCACCCCGGGCAACATCGTCGCCATCAAGCCGATGAAGGACGGCGTCATCGCCGACTTCGACGTGACCGAGAAGATGCTCACGTATTTCATCAAGAAGGCACACAACGGCAATGTCTGGGTGCGCCCCCGCATCATCATTGGTGTACCCTCGGAAATCACGCAGGTCGAGAAACGCGCGGTGAAGGACAGCGCCTATCGAGCCAAGGCGAGCGAGGTCCATCTGGTCGAGGAAGCCATGGCGGCCGCCATCGGCGCCGGCCTGCCCATCACCGAGCCGGCCGGCAGCATGGTCGTCGACATCGGCGGTGGGACGACGGATATCGCCGTCATCTCGTTGGCGGGCATCGTCTACAGCAAGGCGGTGCGGGTCGCCGGCAACGAGATGGATGAAGCCATCATTCAGTACATCAAGAAGACCTACAATCTTCTCATCGGCGAACGGACATCCGAGACCATCAAGATGGAGCTCGGATCGGCCTATCCGGTTGAGGACCGGATGACGATGGAAATCAAGGGACGCCACCTGATTGAGGGCGTCCCGAAGACGATCACGATCACGGACGAGGAGATTCGCGAGTCGCTCGCTGAAACCGTCAATGTGATCGTTGATGCCGTCCGCGTCGCGCTCGAACGCACCCCCCCTGAACTGTCGGCCGACATCGTGGATCGCGGCATCGTGCTCACCGGCGGTGGCTCACTCTTGCGCAACCTCGACAAGCGGTTGCGCGAAGAGACGGGGCTGCCGGTCACGATGGCCGAGGATCCGCTGTCGTCGGTCGTCCTGGGCGCTGGCAAGATGCTGTCAGATTTCGATTTGCTGAGGAAGATTGCAATCGACTGACAGCCTGTCAGCTTTTCTCGCGCGGGCGCGCCGAGGCGCTGACCCTCGCTGAGACGGGTGGCCGATCGCACCAATGGCAACCATCCAGCTGTCGCAACGTCCGCTGCTCATTCTGGCGGGCGCTGTCGTAATTCACATCATTCTCATTTCTGCACAGGTCAGCACGACCGCGGGCATTCCGTTCATCCAGGTGATCACGTTCGGCGCCTTCGCTGAGGTTCAGCGCGGCACGATGAAAAGCTTCGACAGCGTCCGCGGCGTGTGGACCGGCTACTTCGCCCTTCGCAACGCGCAGACCGAGAACGAGCGGCTGAAACGCGAGCTGCAGACGCTCCAGGTGCAATTCCAGCAGGAGCGCGCCGAAGCGCAGCGAACTGAGAGCCTTCGTCAGCTGCTGGAGCTGCGCAAGCGAACCGAGCTCGCAACCGTGGCCTCCGAGGTGATTGCCGGTCCGGCGACACCCGAGTTCCGCGACATGACGATCGACAAGGGTGGGTCCGATGGTGTGAATCGAGACATGGCCGTGATCTCTCCGGCTGGTGTCGTCGGTCGCGTGATCCTGCCTAGTCCGCGGGCGTCTCGCGTGCAGATGTTGATCGACCGCAACGCAGCTGCGGGCGCGATGATCGAGCGAACGCGCGCGCAGGGCATCGTCATCGGCCAAGGCGATTCCTTGCGGATGGATTATGTGTCGGGGACGTCCGACGTCAAGGTCGGCGACCTCGTGGTCACGTCAGGAATTGACAAGATCTACCCGAAGGGTTTTCTCATCGGGACCGTGGAAGTCGCCAACCGTGGTCAGGGCAGCTTTTACGAGGTCACGGTGCGCACCGCCGTCGATTTCTCTCGCATCGAGGAAGTGCTCGTTGTGACCACGCCGCCACCAGCCATCACGGCAGAGCAAATCGCCGCGGAAGCCGCCAAGCTTGCGGCGGCCGCGCCACCGGCACCGCCGGCTGCGCCCGAAGCGCCGCAAAACGTTTCCGCCCGAAGTGCACAGCCGCGCAACGCTTCGCCGCGCGCGGCGGCGCCTCGACCTCCGACGCCGCGCAATACGCCGCCTCGCGCGCCCGCTCGTGTCACGCCACCGGCCGGGAACGGAACGGCGCCGGCCACGCCAACTACGTCGGGTAACGGCACACCACCGGGCCCGCAGGAAGTCCAAGGGCCTCGAAGGTGAAAGCAGCATCGGCCCTGGCCGCCATCGCCGTCGCGTTGGCCCTCCAAACGACCCTGGCCAGCTTCGCAATTCGGGGGACGGCAGCCCTCGACCTCGTGCTGATTGTCGTGGTTTATTTTTCCTTGATCTCCGGCCCGATCGTTGGACTGCTGCTCGGGAGCGTGGCGGGCCTGGTCCAGGACGCCCTTTCGAGCGGAGTCATTGGGATTGGCGGGCTGGCCAAGACCATCGTGGGCTTCGCGGCCGGCGTCCTTGGCACCCAGTTCATCCTCACGGCTCCGCTGTCGCGATTTCTCGTGTTTGTCATGATGACCGTGCTCCATGCGACGATTTTCATGGGGTTGTACGTGCTCCTCGACCTTCGCCAGTTCGACGCCCCCTATACGGCCGTTCTGAGCCAAGCCGTTGGGAACGGCTTTCTCGGGGTCGTCGGAGGGCAACTCGTCGAGCTCATTCCAGGTCAGCGCGCCCGCCGACGCTCTCAGCGCGCCGCCCGCCACTAAAGTGGACGCCCTGAGGGTGGCCGAAGGGCGGAGCAGGGCAAAACCAACACTGCCGCTAGCGAGGCGGAGCCCCGCCAGATGCTCGGGCGTTCTGAGGCGGAGCCTCGCTAGCCGTCGATTGACGTAAACTGGTGACAGTGAAGGCTTTCAGGCCCCCTCTCGGCTGAGACCGCGAGAGCCGATAGCTGAGAGCACAGGGCGTCCGTCCTCAATGGCCATAGCGGAAGACAAACGACGGCTGTCAACCCGCATCACGGCGATTCAAATCGTGGTGCTGGGCTGTTTCCTGCTGCTTGTCGGCGGGTTCTGGTTCTTCCAGATCGCGCAGCATACGAAGTTCCGCGAAATGGCGGACAACAACCACCAGCGGACGTTGGCGCTGCGCGCGCCGCGGGGTGTCATCTTCGATCGCCACGGACGGGTGGTCGTCGACAACCGACCCTCGTTCAACATCTCGATTCTGCGCGAGCACAGCAAGAACCTGAATCGGACCATCTCAGTGCTGTCTTCGGTGACGGGCGTGAACGCCGAGGAGATTCGTGAGGTCGTCGCTCGCCATCGACACGAGCCGTCCTATCGCCCCATCGTCGTCATCGCCGATGCGACGCTGGATCAGATTGCCGCGGTGGCCGCGCGTCGATTGGACAACGAGCTTCCCGAGGTGGTCTGGCAAGAGGTGCCGACGCGCAAATATCCATCGGATGCGCTGGCCGCACATCTCGTCGGGTATGTCGGCGAGGCCAGCGAGGCGCAGCTGCAAGAAACCGGGTTGACGCTCGGCGCAATCGTCGGACAAACGGGCGTCGAAAAGAATTACAACACGATGTTGATGGGCAAGGACGGCGCGCGGCGCGTCGTTGTCAACAGCCTGGGGCGGGAGATCAGCGAGATCGAAAAGATTGCCCCGGTCGAGGGTCGTCGCGTGCAGCTCACGCTGGACCTTGCGATGCAGAAGGCTGCGGAAGAAGGGTTTCGAAAGTTCGGCTATTGGGGGTCGGCGATCGTGATCGACCCCCGCTCCGGCGACGTGCTGACACTCGTCAGCCTGCCCGGGTACGATCCGAATGCATTCATGGGTGGCATCGATCGCGCCGCGTATCAGGCGCTCATCACCGACAAGTTACGGCCTCTCCAGAACCGAGCGATTCAGGGTCGTTATTCCCCTGGATCGACCTTCAAGCTCGTGGTGGCCACGGCCGCCCTCGAAGAGGGATTGATCACGCCGTCGCACACGGTCTATTGCGGCGGCGGCGCGTCGTTCTATGGGCGCCACTTCAAATGCCACCTGGCAGGTGGCCACGGGAGCGTGGACCTGCGTCACGCCATCGAGAAGTCGTGCAACGTCTACTTCTACACGTTGGGCAACATGCTTGGTGTCGATCGCATTCACAAGTGGGCCGTCAATCTCGGGTTGCACGGCAAGAGCGGCATCGACCTGCCGAACGAACAGGACAGCCTGGTTCCCTCGTCGGAATGGAAGCTTCAGAAAACCGGCGAGCGATGGTATCCGGGTGAGACGATTTCGGTGGCCATCGGCCAGGGCCAGAACGCGGTGACCCCGATGGGACTCGCGGTCATGATGACCACGCTTGCCAATGGCGGCAAACGCTATGTTCCCCGGCTGGTGAAAGCGGTCGACGAAGGCAAGGGCTGGCAGGACGTTGCCACGACGAATCCCTACAAGCCGCTGAAATTCAAGCGCGACACCGTCCAGGCGATTCACGATGGCTTGTGGCTGGCAGTCAACGCTGCCGGGACCGCGGTTCGCGCCCGCATCGATGGACGAGACGTGGCGGGCAAGACGGGGACTGCGCAGGTGATCTCGCTGCTGGGGCGCGAGCGCGCACGCGGCAGCGATCGCGATCTTCGCGACCATGGCTGGTTCGTGTTCATGGCCCCACGCGACAATCCCGAGCTCGCCGGGGTGGTTTTCGTCGAGCACGGTGAGCACGGGTACTACGGCGGAACCATCGCGAGGCACATCATCGAGACCTATTACGCGGAGAAAGAAGGCCGTCCGTTGCCAAGAATAGAGGACCTGACGCCCCACCCGCCACCGCGCGCGGTTCCGGCTGCGATCGCGTCTGGAGAAGCGGCGCCGCCTACGTCGCCAGCTCGCGGAGGACCGGGGCGCTAGCCTCGATCGGACGATGCTCGAACGCCGTCTCTACTTTCACATCGATTGGGCCCTCATCGCCGGCATCCTCGCCTTGTGTGGTGTCGGTCTGGCGATGATCTACAGCACGACCGGCGGACCCAGCGGCATCTACTGGACGCAGCTTTACGCCGTCGCACTCGGATTGATGGCGATGGCCGCCGCGCTCGTGATCGACTACCGGACGCTCGCCGACAAGTCGCATGTCGTCTACATCGCGCTCGTTGGGTTGTTGATCTTCGTTGCGTTCTTCGGCGCCGTGCGCGGTGGTTCGCGACGCTGGATCGATTTGGGCGTGTTCAATTTGCAGCCGTCAGAGTTCGCCAAGGCGACAGTCGCGCTCGTGCTCGCGAAACTGCTGGGCGACAGCCGGCGTCAGTTTCTCAGCAACAGCGAGCTGTTTCTGGCCATCGTGTTGACGGCGATTCCCGTTCTCCTGGTCGCACGCCAGCCCGACCTTGGAACCGCCGTCACGTTGCTACCGATTCTGTTGATCGTGACGGTTGCCGCTGGCCTGCCGGTGAAATACCTGGCAGCCCTCGCCATCGTCGGCGCCATTTCGGCGCCGTTTGCGTGGCAGTTCGCCCTGCAAGACTACCAGCGCGAACGGATCGAGACCTTCATCAATCCCGAGCAGGATGCGCGCGGCGCGGGGTATCAGCAGATTCAGGCGCGCATCACCGTCGGGTCGGGGGGACTTTGGGGCAAAGGCTTTCGGCAAGGGACGCAGGGTCAGCTGCGATTCTTGCCCGTGTCGCACAACGACTTCATCTTCTCGGTGCTCGCCGAGGAGCAAGGGTTCGTTGGCGTGATTGTCGTGCTCGGGTTGTATTTGTTCGTGATTATGAGGGCGCTCGAGGCGGCCAAACTGGCCAAAGATCGCCTCGGCGCATATCTGGTTCTGGGCGTGTTGGCGACCTTCACGTTCCAGGTCATCTACAACATCACCATGTCGGCGGGTCTGGCGCCGGTCAAAGGACTCACGCTGCCGCTCATGAGCTACGGCGGGTCCTCGATGATCGCAACGCTGGTGGGCTTCGGCCTCATTCTGAACGTCAGGATGCGCCGATTTACGAACTGACGCAGCCACGGAAGCACGGAAGCAGAAACGCGGAGACAGATTGTCTTCCGTGATTCGGTGTTTCCGTGACCTGTTCGTCGGTCGCGTGCGGGCTACTCCATGAACAAAGAGATGATCATTTCCTCGAATGGCCACGAGACTCGTGTGGCGATTCTCGAGGACGACCTGGTAGCGGAAATCTTCGTCGAGCGTGAGCGCAATCGCGGCGTCGCGGGAAACGTCTATAAGGGCCGCGTCTCGAAGGTGCTGCCCGGAATGCAGTCGGCGTTCGTCGACATCGGCCTCGAACGCGACGGCTTCCTCTACGTGTCCGACGTCGTCAGCCCCTCCGATCTCTTCGACGACGAGGAGGAAGAGGACGAAGGTGAGAAGGCGTCCGCCAAGCGAGGTCGCGGTGAATCGTCAAATGACTCGGGTTCTTCCCGGCCAGCGGCCAAGAACGACGCTCGCGACAAATCACAGGACGTACGCATCGAGGACCTGCTGAAAGAGGGACAGGAGATCCTGGTGCAGGTCGCGAAGGAGCCGCTCGGCACGAAGGGCGCTCGACTGACCTCGCACGTCACTCTACCTGGGCGATTTCTCGTCTTCATGCCGACCGTCGATCACATCGGTATCTCGCGCAAGATCGCCAGCCGGGAGGAGCGCGGCCGGTTGCGCGGCATTGTCCGTGATTTTCGTGAACAGCACTCGTTCAGCGGCGGGGTGATTATTCGAACCGCGGCGGAGGAGCGCTCGAAGGAAGACATCCTCGCCGACCTTCAGTACTTCCACCGCATCTGGATCGACATGCGGCAGAAGATGGAGACCCATCGTGCTCCCGCGGCGGTGTATCGCGAGCCCAGCCTGGTGGCGAAATTGCTGCGCGACCTGTTGACGGACGACTACACCGCCATTCGCATCGATCACTCCCAGGAACACCAGCGGATCGTCGAGTTCGTCGAGCGCATCATGCCGTCGCTGTCGTCGCGGGTGAAGCTGTACGACAAGGACTATCCGATCTTCGAGGAGTATGGCGTGCAGAGCGAGCTGGACAAGGCGCTCCGCAGCAAAGTGTGGCTGAAGTCGGGAGGATCGATCGTCATCAACCAGACCGAAGCCCTGGTCGCGATCGACGTCAACACCGGTCGCTACGTGGGAAAGAAGACGGCTGGACGACTCGAGGACACGATTCTCAAGACCAACCTGGAGGCGGTGAAGGAAATCGTTCGCCAGATTCGGCTGCGCGACCTCGGCGGGATCATCGTGCTCGACTTCATCGATATGGAGGAGAAGAAGAACCGTCAAAAGGTGTTCCAGACAGTGGAGCAGGAGCTGCGCAAGGATCGTGCGCCGTCGAAGCCGTTACAGGTGTCCGACTTCGGCCTCGTGATCATCACGCGGAAACGGGTCAAGCAGAGCCTCGAGCGTGTCCTGACAGAGCCGTGCCCATACTGCTCCGGCGCTGGCACGATCAAATCGAGCTCGACGATCTGCTACGAGATCCTGTCAGAGGTGAAGAAGGTAGGGTCCGACATGGACGGCCCGGGCGTGCTGTTGCGCGTCAATCCCGATATCGCGCGCGCGCTCAAGGAAGAAGAGCGCAATGTCCTGAAAGACCTGCGGCACCTGCTCGGCAAGGACGTCATCGTGAAGCCCGATGTCCACCTGCATCACGAGCAGTTCGATGTGATGTCGATCGGAGGATAGCAGGAGAGTTACAAGTTACAAGTTACCAGTTCAAAGTTGGGGTCGCCCTTCGCTTTGAACCTGTAACTCGTAACTTGTAACTATCCGCTACGCTCCCGCGAGCGGCAGATGAATCAGGAACTGAGTGCCCTGACGCGAAATCCAGACTCTTAGGTAATCTCCGCCTTTGAGCAGCTCAACTCTGCTCCCGGTGCTTGGCGCCTTGCCGGCTTCTAGGTCCGGACCGGCCTGAGTCTGGCTGACCTCGGCGGCCGGCACGATGCTAGCGATTTCGCGGCCCTTCACCTGGCCGCCTTGGACGAACTCGACCCAGCGATTCAGGTCGGGTAGCTGACCGGCAACCGTCGGCTGTGCCGCCTGCGCAGTGAGGCGCAGCGTGTAGCGGCCACCCGGAAGGGGTTTGCCATCCGCCGTCACTGCCCGGGGGAGCGTGATCGTGCCGAGTGCCACCTCTCCGGTGGGCACTTGCGCCGCCGGCTTTTGCTGGGCCTGAACCGCAGCGCTTCCTGCGAGCAGAGCGCCCGCCAGGATTCCGACGAGCCACGTGTGCTTCATCCGCGTCCTCCTGCGAAAACTTTCGACACCTGATTATAGCCGTAGTAGGGGCCGCTCGGCTGGGTCGGAGTGGTAGTGCTACTAGCTCGTCCGGGGAGCCTCCCGAGAGCTACAAGTTACACGTGCCAAGTGACAAACGAGATGCCCCGTTTTGAACTTGTAACTTGTAACTACCGTCGACAGTCGCCCTCTACTTCTTCGTGATGACGACCGTGCCCGAAAAGCTTCGCACCGATAGAATCGCGCTGGCATCGCCGAAGGTGCCTCGCACGGCGCGGCTGGCACTGTTGCGGCTCCCGCGCTCGTCTTGGGTGGTGGCGCGAAGAGTAACGGGAAAGTCGGACCGGATACTCCCGCTGAATGTGCTCGCGTCCAACTCGAACCCAGAGGGATCGGCGAGCGCGATCCGAACGTTGCCGGAATGGGCGTTGAACTCGAAGCGACCGCCGCGAGGCAGCACACCGCCGTAGCTGATGTCACCGCTGATCGTCTTGGCGAGCAGGCGCTCGACTTCGAGATTCGTCAACTCGACGTTTCCGCTCACGCTGCCGGCCTCCAGCGTGCGAACCTTCAGCGCCGAGGCAATCACCGAGCCGCTGACGGTCGACAGCAGCAGGCTGGTTTGCGTTCCGATGTCGCGGGCCCGGACGTCCCCGGAAACCGCCTTGGCGATCGCCAGGTTTGGCGTCTCGACGACGTCTACGTCGCCGCTGACCGTTTCGGCCCGAACCTCGCCGCGAACGCCGTTGACCGCCACGTCACCCGACACGGTCTTGACCGAAACGGCAGCCGTCGCCGGCACGGTAATCGTGTAGTCGACGCCGGCTGAAAGCGAGCGGCCCGAGGTCCGCGGGTAGATCGTTCGAATCTCGATTCGCGAGCCGATCTGCGTGACATCGACGCGGAGGAGTCCGAGCAGCCGCTTGCCCTCATCGGTGTCGCGATGTCGCACCCGCTTGATCGCTTCGATTCGGATCTCGTTGGTGCGCCCGGTGTTGACACGCACATCACCGGAAACGTGACTCAAGTCCAGCGCCGCATCGGCCCCGACCTTGTGCGTTTCGGAGACGCGGTCGGTTTGCTCGACTCCTTGACGCGATTCCTGAAAGCGCTCGAACCATCCAAGGCGCGGCCCCTCCTCGGCAGAACCCGCAGATCTGGTCAGCGCCGCTGACGCCGGCGCGCTCCAGAGCAGCGCAGCGACCAGCAATGTAAGCGTGCGATATCGAATCATGGCTACTGGTTGAGCCCCTGAATGAGACGACCGGCCTCGGCCTGATTGCCCTTTCGCATTTCGTTGATGAGTTCGACCGTCTGCTGCAACAGGGTCACCTTCGAGCGCATCGCATCGAACAGGCTCTCTTGCGCGTCCGGGCTCGCCGGTTGCGCTTTGAGGGCCGCGCGGCTCTCACCGATTGCCTGATCGATCACCTGCAGGTTTTTCTGAAGCACTCCCGCCACCTGCGGATTGAGCGCGCCGCCGTCGCTCTTGGCAATCTGTTCCAATTCCTGAATCGCCTTGTCGTAGTGACCCGCGGCGGCCTCGAGCTCGGTTACGACGGAGGCCACGGGATCTCCGGGCGCCTCACTGGAAACCTGCGCGGGGGCATCCGAATGCGGCTCGGGATTTCGTGCCAGCTGCGAGATGCCCACCCACGTCGCCACCACGAGCGCGGCGGCGGCGGCCCAACCAACCCACGTGGTCTGAGAGGCCGGCCAGGCCAACAACCGGTTGGGAATCTCGGGCGGCGTCTCGGACGCAATCCGAGATCGTAGCGTCTCGAGCACATGACTGGGCGGCTCATGCCGATCCAACGTGAAGGCGGCTGCCTGGATGCTGCGCAGGTCCGCCACGAGCGCACGACAGGCTTCGCACCCCTCGACGTGACGTTCGAGCGCCCGCTGTTTGGCGGGGTCGAGCGTGCCGTCGAGTGACTCGGCGATCGCGTCGTTGTAGTCGCGGCAAGTCATGGCGGCCTAGGTGTGCTGCTGGGTTAAGTACATTCGAATTCGCAATCGTGCCTTGTGCACTTGGGATTTCGACGTGCCCTCGGAAATGCCGAGCATCGCCCCCACTTCCTGGTGACCAAACCCTTCCACGTCGTGCAGCAGAAACGCTGCTCGACACGCGGGAGGCAGGTGACCAATTGCGCGCTCCAAGTCAATTCGGCTGACGGCTCCAATCTGCGACTTGGCCGTCGGCACGTAAAGCGTTTCATCGTCCAACGAGTCGGTTTGGTGGCCCATTCGCGCCTGCCGACTCCGCAGCACATCCAGGCAATGATTCATCGCCAGCCGGTACAGCCATGTGCCCAGTGACGATTCTCCTCGGAAGCTCCCCAACTTCCGATATGCCAACAGAAAGATGTCCTGCAGGAGGTCCTCGGCGTCGTGCACCGTGCCCACCATCCGATACGCCAGATTGTAGAGGCGAGTGGCGTGGTGCTGGTACAACTCCTCGAACGCCATCCCGTCCCCGGCCCGGATTCGTCCTGCGAGCTCCAGGTCGGCGCTTCTTACGTCTCCTGAAGGCTTAGACGGGGCCATGGATAATGAGGTTGATCGGGTCACGGCTACCGACATCTCGTGCCGTATCTATGTCTTAGCGTGATACGGGTCGGAGTCGGTTTTGGTTCGTGCTTTTGACGGATCAGGCAGGGTTTTGGACGGTCATTCGTCCCAGGGGAATCAGGCGCTGCCGGCGACCGGCCAGCTGGCCACTGGCCACCGGTTTCACGGCCACTTCACCTTGTCGAAGTGCCTCACCCGGCTCGTGGTGACCGTGAGCCCCTCGGCCACCAGCAGCGATCGTTTGAGGCCTGGAGTCCCGTAGCCACCCAGCCGGCCGCCCGCGGCGATGACGCGGTGATATGGGAGCCCAGGGGCTGTGGCGCGCTGCATGAGATTGCCGACGGCACGGGCGGCGCCAGGCCGGCCCGCGAGCCGCGCCACCTCGCCGTAGGTCGTGACGCGGCCCACCGGCACGCGTCGCACCACCGCATAGACGCGTCGCGTGAAGGCGGTTTCTCTCCTACGTTCCAAGGTTCCAGAGTTCCAAGGTTCCAGAGTTCCAAGGTTCCAGGGGTTCAGGGAACGTTGGAACTCTGGAACCCTGGAACTATCTGGCCAAGCCGAGGCCGCGCAGGGCCGTGCGGGGCTGGATCAACCCGGCGCCGTACTCGGGATCCGATCCGGCCGGGCCGAGGTCGCGGGCGAATTGCTTCATCGCCGCTTCGACGGCCGCGGGAGTCGTGATGCCTTGCTGCATCAGCAACGCCGCGAAACCTGAGACGTGAGGCGTCGCCATCGACGTTCCCTGATAGTACTCGTAGTTGAAAACGTCCATTCTCGGTGCGCGGTAGGAGGCGGGCCCGAAGATATATGTGTGGACGAAGTCAGGATCGAGCGTCTGCTGCAGGATGCCGCCGCGCTCGAAACTCTCTTGACGCTGATCGCCCCCTGGGGCGGCCAATTCCACAGTCGAGTTGAAGGTCGAGTAAAAGGCTCGGGTGAGGCTGCGCCCGACGGCGCTTACGACGACGACCCCGTTATATCGCCGGGGCAGCGTCACCTAAACGATTGACGCCGTTTCCTTCCTCTGCATTATTCCCGGACGCGATGGCGACGAACGCCCCTCGCGACACGGCATATCGGAGCGCCGCGTCGACCGCCGGCGCGGGGCCGCCCGTCCGGCCCAGGCTCATGTTGATCACCTTGGCGCCGTTGTCAGCGGCGTAGCGGATACCGCGTGCGACGATATCGTCGGTCGCATTGGTCGGGTTGCCGAAGATGAAATCCCAGATGTCGTTCAGCACCTTCACCGGCATGATGCGCACGTTGTACGCCATGCCCGCGACGCCGACTCCATTGTTGGTGAGCTGGCCGATGGTTCCCGACACGTGCGTGCCATGCCCGTCAAGATCATACGGCTGCTGATCGTCCCAGATGAAATCGCGAGGCGAGACAAACCTCGTTCCGCCGAGCTCCGGCGCGAAGGCAAACGGCACGTTGATCAGGCCGAGTGCGGGATACGTCGACGGCGCAGCGTCCAGCCGAATCGACGAAACACCACGCCCTGGCGTTGAACTGCACCACCTGGTTCTCGTACGCAACCCCCGTATCGAGCACCGCGACGATGATCTCGGAGCTGGCACCAGGTTGAATATCCCAGACGCGCTCCATATCGAGCGCCGGAAACGCCCACTGTTGTGGGTACAGGGGATCGTTGGGACGCGACATGGCCTTGACGACGTAGCGGGCCTGCGCATACTCGACTTCCGGTCGCGCACTGAGTTCGGCCGCAACCGCTTCCGGATCCGCCGACGCGGGAATCGCGACGATCTCGAAGTCTGCAAAAGATGGGCGCTGCCGGCTGGTCGCCGCGACCGCACGCATCGCCGAGCTCACCGCGCTGGTTTCGGCATCCGCGCGGAACTTGACGATGACCGATCCCGCGACGAGCCCTGGCACGGCTCGTGTGCCGTCAGGCGCCGCCGCCGCCGCGAGAAACGGTGCGGAGCGCGCGCCGGGATCGCGCGGCGCTTCCTGACTGCGCAGGCCGCGATCGATCCCCGGCAGAGCAGTCTCTGACACCGTCCAGCGCTGTGCTCCGGAGGCCTCCTGACTGCGGCCTGTCGTTGTCAAAAGGGCGGCACAGGCCACGAGCGTCAAGCCGGTCTGCGCAAGTCTGGGCAGTCGTCGAGAATTCATGTTTGTCGTATCGGTCTCATTCTAGTAGGGCATAGGGCATAGGGCATAGGGCGCGGGCTCAGGGCGCAGGGCACAGGGCGCAGGGCACAGGACGAGAGTTCCGGCCTACGGCGATGCTTGCATCAACGCTTTGCCATCGACTCCGGTCAACTTCAGCCCGAGGACGGCGGCGAGCGTTGGGACGATGTCGGCCGGCGACGCTTCGCCGGTGTACCGACCGCCTTTGATTCCTGGGCCCATCAGGATTACCGGCACCTGCTGGTCGTAGCCATTGAGAGTTCCGTGGCTGGCCGCCGACGCGTCGCCGTTGATCCAGTAGGGCTTCAGGGCGAGTACCAGGTCTCCGCTTTCGGCAGGGAAGTAGCTGAGCGCGGCCGCCCGTTCCACGGGGTCGGCGCTGTGGCGCCTGGCTCTCCAGTCCACGCCCCGGCATCACCCGCAGAATTCCTGGCATCTTCGACACGGCCGCAATGGCCGGTTGCGCCGCCAGCGCGGATTTCTCGACCATTGCGCGAGTTGCGGCCGTGAACGAAATGTATGGCGGAACCACCGACGCGACGTGCGGGCCCTGACCATGCGCCGTCACCATGGCCGCTTCCGCAACCTTGCGGATCTCTGGGGCCATCACCCGGCCGGCATCACCCCCCTGGCTCTTGCGCTGTTCGGGAATCGGCGACACCCCGTGATCGGCCGACAGTCCGACGACGTAGTTGTGACGGCCGACTTGCCGATCGAGCGCGTCGAAGAGGCGGCCGAGGGTGTGATCCAGTCGGAGCAGCGTGTCATGCACTTCGGCGCTGTCAGGGCCGAAATCGTGGCCGACACAGTCGAGCCCGGAGAAACCGACGCCGAGCAGATCGATCGCCTTTCGCTGACCCAAGTCGCAGAGCGGAGGTTTGCGCGATCGCCAGATCCGCCAGATAGGCATCCGCAAAGGGGCTGCACTTCCACAGCTCGTTGAACTCCGTATCGGCAGTCCCGGGTGCGCCCGCAAGCGGGTGCGGGAACGACGCGGTCCATCCCGGCTTCGGCCGCTCGCCGATGGCGTCATCGGATCCTGAGAATTGCGACGGCGCCAACTGGGTCCAGACCGCGGACCTGTCGCGATCCATCAACTGCGAGTCGAGAAAGGTACGAACGGCAGGAACGGGCGTCATCGTATAGGCGGTTGACGTGGCCCATCCGTTGGTGGCGTCCACAAACCATGTGACCGACGTGCCACTCTTGCCCGCGAGCATGATGGCGCTCCGGGGCTTCATCGAAAGGGTGACCACCTGCGCATCCTGATTGACGGCCTTCAGCCGGTCCCCAAGTGTTGGGACCTTGAGCCGCCGTGCGCTATGGCCTGCCTTTTCGGTTCCCCCGATGTAGGACACATTCGTCACGGTCGCATCGTCGGTGCACAGCACGCGACGATTTTCCGCCGCGCTCCACCACTCGTTGGCGATGATGCCGTGAGTCGCCGGAAGGGCACCGGTCCCGATTGTGGCGTGACCGGGACAGGTCAAGGTTGCCAGGTACGGGTATGCGCCGCGCTCGAAGACGGCGCCGTCAGAGAGCAGACGTTTGAGCCCCGCGCTGAACTGTCGCTCATAGCGAGTGAGATAGTCGGCCCGCATTTGATCGATGACGATCAAAACGACCAGGGTCGGCCCTGAAGATCTATTCGTCTGATCGACGGCTGGTGTCTTCGTCGCGACGGCCACCGACAGCAGCGAGGTGATAATGATGAAGCGAGTGAGCATCGAATTGACGTCAGCGCTGTTCGAACACGATTTCACCACCAACGATTGTCAACTTCACCTGCGTCGAGAGGATCTCTTTGGGAGGGACGGTCATCACGTTCTTGTCCAAAAGCACCATGTCGGCGAGCTTGCCGACTTCCAGTGATCCCAAATCCTTCTCCCCGTGCGCGGCGTAGGCCGCGCTCCAGGTAAACGACTTCAGGGTTTCCTCACGTGTCAGCCGTTCTTCGGGCATCCATCCGCCGGGCGGTTGGCCCGCCGGATCCTGACGAGTAAGAGCGGCATAGAACCCCAACATGGGGTTTGGTTCTTCGACCGGAAAGTCGGATCCGCTGGCCAGCACGACCCCGGAAGCGAGCAACCGTTTCCAGACGTACGCGCCCTCACGCATCCGGTCGGGGCCGATCCGCGCCGGCACCCAGGGCATGTCGGACGTCGCGTGCGTTGGCTGCATGGACGCAATGACATTCAGCTTGGCAAAGCGCGGGATTTCAGCCGCATCGAGAATCTGTGCGTGTTCGTTGCGCATCCGGAGCTCGCGAGCCCCTGGCAGCTCGCGCTGGACTCGCTCGAACACATCCATCGTGACGCGGTTGCCGCGATCACCAATCGCGTGGATGCAGGTTTGAAACCCGGCTCTGGAGGCGGCCGCCGTCTGCGCGTAGATCTCATCGGGCGGCGTCGTCATCAGTCCGCTGGTGTCCGGTTCGTCGCTATAAGGTTCGAGCAGCGCGGCGCCGCGAGAGCCGAGTGCGCCATCGGCGCCGATCTTGATCGCCCGGACCGACAGACGATGATTGGCGTGGTTGATGAGCGGGCCCTTCTTGAATTCCGGCTCGAGCATCGACAGTGGCCCGCGGAGCATCACGTAGAGTCGCGTCTTCAGCTTGCCAGCATCGATGAGTCGTCGATAGGCCTCGACCACCGCGGGCGTCGTCCCGGCGTCGTGGACCATCGTCAATCCAAGCTTTCGAGTCTGCTCGTCGGCGAGCAAGATGCGATCCTCGAGTTGCGCGCGGTTTGGCTCTGGGATCTTCGAGGCGACCAGGTTCTGAGCGCTGTCGATCAGCACGCCCAGCGCGTCGCCTGCCGGATCGCGAATGATGCGTCCGCCGGGCGGGTCGGGGGTCGATCGGCTGATGCCCGCAGCTTCTATGGCCAACTTGTTGACCAGCGCCGCATGACCGTCGACTCGCGTGAGATAGACCGGATTGCGAGGAGCCGCGTCGGTCAGCGCCTGATGGCTGGGCCAGTCCTTGATCGCCCAGTCGTTCTGATCCCAGCTGCGACCTTCGATCCACTCCCCGGGGCGCGCGGTGGTTGCGCGAGTCCGCACCATCTCGACGATCTGTTCGTAACTGGTTGTGCCTCTTAGCGGCAGCACTTGCAAGCTTGCTCCCAGTCCGGTGAAGTGGCCGTGCGAGTCCTGGAGGCCCGGCAGGAGCGTGCCGTTGCGTGCGTCGATGACTCGGGTCTGCGGTCCGCGGAGGTCGAGCGCAGCCCGATTGCTGCCGACCTGCACGATGCGGTCGCCTCGGATGGCCACGGCTTCGGCGGTGGCTTGCCCCGCTTGCGCGGCGGTGTAGACCTGCGCGTTGTGAATGATGACGGTCGCGGGTTCGGCCGGTGGGCGCGACTGACACGCCACGAGCGCCGCCGCGAGGATGGCGAGGACGAATCGTCGCATTGGTCTAGGAGCCTTGACGGCCCGAATTCGTCGAAGACGAGTCAACTTTTCTCCGGCAAGGCGACTGCCCCGCGGAGGCGGGGCAAAACAACATAGTGGCTAGCGAGGCGGAGCGCTCTGACATGCTTGCGGGTCTGAGGCGGAGCCTCGCTAGCGAGTATAGCTGTCCACGGTTGTCAGTTACCGTGCTCGTCGCTCGGCGAGTGCGAGCGGCTCGACCCGGCACTCGCCGCATACGATATACTGCGCCGCCGCGGAATGGAGGTTTCAGAATCCCGGTCATGAGAGCAGTCGATGTGATTCGCGCCAAGCGCGACGGAGAAGCCCTGTCGCGCCAAGCGATCGACGCCTTCGTGAGCGGCGTGACTGACGGCTCGTGGCCCGACTATCAGACCTCGGCGCTGTTGATGGCGATCGTGCTGCGGGGCATGAACGACGAGGAGACAGCCTGGCTGACCGATGCCATGGTGCGTTCCGGCAATCGCGTCGATCTTTCCGGGCTTCCCGGTCTCAAGGTTGGCAAACACAGCACCGGTGGGGTTGGCGATAAGGTTTCCATCGTCCTGGCGCCGCTTGCCGCCGCCTGCGGAGTGACGGTGCCCAAGATGTCCGGACGCGGGCTTGGGCACACTGGTGGGACGCTTGACAAGCTGGAGGCCATTCCGGGATTTCGCGTGGCGCTGTCGATCGAAGAGTTTCTCACGGCGCTGCGTGAAGTCGGCTGTTGCTTGATCAGCCAAACCAGAGACGTCGCGCCGGCTGACAAGAAACTCTATGCGCTGCGAGACGTGACTGGCACGATCGAGAGCATCCCGCTCATCTCCGCCTCGGTGATGAGCAAGAAGCTGGCCGAGGGAAGCGACGCGCTGGTGCTCGACGTGAAGTGCGGCAGCGGGGCGTTCATGAAGACCAGAGCCGACGCCGAGGCGCTGGCCAGATCGCTCGTGGCGATTGGTCGCGCCCATAGCGTCACGACCGAAGCGTTCATCACGGCGATGGACGCTCCCCTCGGGAGTGCGGTCGGCAACGCGCTCGAAATTGCGGAGTGCGTCAGGACGTTGAAGGGCGAAGGTCCGTCCGACCTCGAGGCGCTGATCATTCGGCTCGCCGCCCGCATGGTGCAGCTCGCCGGCCGTGCGAATTCGGCCGCGGAGGCTGAACGGATGGTGCGCCACGCGTTGACTTCCGGCGCCGCGCTGACGAAGTTCGGTGCCATGATCCGACATCAGGGCGGCGACGGCGAGATCGTCTCGGATCTCTCCCGGCTCCCGCAGGCCGCCAAGCGTCAGATCGTCCCGGCGTCGGCGTCGGGGCATCTGCGACGGCTCGATGCCGAGCTCGTCGGTCGCGCGTCGATGTTGCTGGGGGCGGGGCGAGAGAAGGCTGGCGACGCGGTCGATCTGGCCGCCGGCATCACGCTTCATCGCAAACCCGGCGACGCCGTAGGCGCCGGCGACCCGGTGCTCGAGCTTCACTACAACGACGACCGCGGCCTGGCGGGGGCCCGGCAACTCGTGGCACGAGCGGTGGTCATCGGCGAAGCGCCGCCGCCGTCGCCGCTGGTGCTCGATCACATTACGTAACCGACTGGAGATCCGAGTGGAACGCCTCCAACCACTGATCGGGCTAGCCCTCATTGCGGCGATCGCGGTCGCGTGGTCGTCGAATCGCCGTGCCATCAACCTGCGAACCGTGGCCTGGGGTTTTGGGCTGCAGCTGTTGTTCGCCGTCCTGGTGCTCAAGACGGGCGCCGGTCAAACGACATTCCAGTTTCTCGGCGACCGGATTCGGCAGCTGCTGGAATTTTCCGCGGTTGGGTCGGCCCTTGTCTTCGGCCCCCTGGGCGATCGCGCGGTGTGGGGCGACATCATGACGCGCGTCTTCGGCGAAGCGGGCACTCAATACAGTGTCATCTTTGCGTTTCAGATCCTCCCCACCATCATTTTCATCGCGGCGTTGTTCGCGATTCTCTATTACTTCGGCATCATGCAGCTCGTCGTTCGGACGTTTGCCATCGTCATGAATCGCATCATGGGGGCGAGCGGCGCCGAATCGCTCAACGTGGCGGCCAGCATCTTCATGGGACAGACCGAAGCGCCGCTGACGATTCGGCCGTATCTCCCGCGCATGACCGAATCCGAACTCATGACGGTGATGACGGCGGGGATGGCCCACATCTCAGGCGGCATCATGGCGGCCTACATTGCCTTTGGCATCGAGCCGCGCCATCTCCTGACAGCCGTGATCATGACGGCGCCCGGGACACTGATGATGGCCAAGATGTTCGTGCCCGAAACGGCGGTGCCCGAAACCCTCGGCACCGTCAAGCTCGAGATCGAGCGTACGGATGTCAACGTCATCGATGCCGCCGGCCGCGGCACGACCGAAGGTTTGCAGCTGGCGATCAACGTGGGAGCGATGCTCATCTCGTTCATGGCGCTCATCGCCCTGGTGAACGCCATCCTGGGCGTGGTTGGATTGAGCATGCAGCAGATTTTCGGCTGGGTCTTCGCGCCGATTGCGTGGTCGCTCGGCGTGCCCTGGCGCGATGCCGCGACCATCGGAAACCTCCTGGGCACGCGGATGGTGCTGAACGAGTTCATCGCGTTCGCCGAGCTGGGGCGGATCAAGGACACGCTCGATCCGCGGTCGTTTACCATCGCGACGTTTGCCTTGTGCGGCTTTGCGAATTTTTCGTCCATCGGCATCCAGATTGGCGGCATCGGGGCGTTGGTGCCCGCTCGGCGCCACGATCTGGCGCGGCTGGGAATTCGCGCGATGGTGGCGGGGACGCTGGCCAATTTCGTGACGGCATGTATTGCGGCGATGTTGCTCTAGTTCAGGGTTCCAAAGTTCCAGGGTTCCACGGTTCCAGGGTTCAAACGAACTCTGAAAACGTGACACGCGAACCCTGGAACTTCCGAACATTGGAACATTGGAACTGTGGAACTGTGGAACCTTAGCGAATGCAACCGACTGACCACTTCGATCGCGTAACGGAAGCCGCGGAGTTTCTCCGTGGTCGGGGGTTCGGCGGAGGCGATGTCGGCATCGTCCTGGGCTCGGGTCTCGGCGCGTTTGCCGAGCAGATGGCTGACTCGTTTGGGGTCGACTATCGCGAGGTTCCGCATTGGCCGGCTTCAGGTGTGATCGGTCACGCGGGACGACTGGTCGGCGGCACGGTCGTCGGCCGGCGCGTGTTGGCGCTTTCGGGTCGTGTGCACTTTTACGAGGGGCATGACCTGCAGACAGTGACGTTTGGCGTGCGTGTGTTGGGGCAGCTTGGCATCCGCATCTTGATGCTGACCAACGCTGCCGGCGGCATCAACACGAAGTTCACGCAGGGGGCCTTGATGGTCATCGACGATCACATCAACCTGCTGGGCAGTAATCCGTTGGTGGGCGCCAACGACGAGCGCTTCGGCCTGCGCTTTCCCGATATGACCGAGGTCTACTCCAGGCGATTGCGCGCCCTCGCGGATGCAACGGCAATCGCCAGTGGGCAGCCGATCGAGCACGGCATCTACATCGCCGTTCACGGGCCGAGCTACGAAACGCCGGCCGAAATCCGTGCCTTTCGCGTCCTCGGCGCCGACGCCGTTGGCATGTCCACCGCCCCCGAAGCCATCGTCGCTCGACACATGGGCATGGAAGTGTTGGGCATCTCGTGCATCTCGAACATGGCGGCAGGGGTTCTGCCGCATCCTTTGCACCATGACGAAGTGATGCAGACGACGCAACGAGTGCGCGCGGAGTTCATCGCACTCCTCGAGGGGATCATTGGCCGGCTCTGAGGCTCTCGTCGCGTCGCGGGCCGCACGCGAGCGCGCGCTCGCCGACTACTCGGGGTTCAAAGTCGGCGCGGCCATCGAGACGTCCGATGGCACGGTCATCACCGGCTGCAACATCGAGAACGCCACTTACGGCCTCACCCTGTGTGCCGAGCGGGTGGCCATCTTCAAGGCATTGTCCGAAGGCCACCGCCAGTTCCGTCGCATCGTGGTGGTCGCCGACACGCAGTCACCAACGCCGCCGTGTGGACCTTGTCGCCAGATCTTATGGGAGTTTGCCGGCGACATCGAGGTCGTGCTGGCCAACCTGGAACGCGTCGTCGCTACCCATCGCTTGAGCGATCTGCTGCCTCACCCGTTCGATCGCAGACTGCTCGAATAAACGGTCCACGGTCCACGGCCCACGGCCCACGGCCTACGGTCTCCGGTCTCCGGTCTCCGGTCTCCGGCACGGAGGTTCTTCCTCAGTTCCGGTCGACAGACTGCGAACGCCATTCTGACGAGAGGGACTGAGAGAGAACTCTCGTGTCGTAGACCGTGGACCGTGGACTGGAGACTTGTACAATCTCAGCAGATGCTCCCGACGATAGCCTGGCAAGATGACGTCATCGTGATGATCGATCAGCGTAAGTTGCCCGTGGCGGAGGTCTATGTCCGGTGCAAGTCGGCCAAGGAGGTCGCGAAGGCTATCAAGTCCATGGTGATTCGCGGCGCACCGGCGATTGGCGTTGCCGCAGCGATGGGCATCGCGCTCGGGATGGAGCGGAGCAAGGCGACCGGCACGCGGCAGTTTGCCGCGGAGTTTCAGAAGACGTGCGACCTGATGGCGTCAACGCGTCCGACCGCGGTCAATTTGTTCTGGGCCATCGAGCGGATGAAGCGGTGCTTGTCCGAGGGAGCACTTGCAGGCGAATCGGTGGAGCAGCTTCAGGCGCGTCTGCGGCGCGAAGCGACGGCGATTCACGACGAGGACGTGGCAAGCTGTCGCGCAATTGGTGCGCACGGCGCGACCTTGGTGCCGTCGACGGCGCGAATCCTGACGCATTGCAACGCCGGTGCCTTGGCGACGGCGGGCTACGGCACGGCGCTGGGTGTGATCCGCGGTGCCGTCGAAGCCGGCAAGAACGTGCGGGTTTTGGCCGACGAAACCCGCCCATTCCTGCAGGGGTCTCGTCTGACCGCCTGGGAGCTCACGAAAGACAACATCGACACGACCGTCATCACCGACAGCATGGCTGGCGCGTTGATGCGTGATGACCAGGTCGATCTCGTGGTGGTCGGCGCCGACCGCATTGCCGCCAACGGAGATACGGCCAACAAGATCGGCACCTACACCGTCGCGGTGCTCGCCAAGGAGCACGGCATTCCGTTTTATGTGGCGGCACCATGGTCGACCGTCGACCTCTCCACGGTGGACGGGTCGATGATTCCGATCGAGGAACGCCCCGTGAAAGAAGTCACGCACCTGGGATCGAACCGTCTTGCGCCCGAAGCCGCGAGCGTGCGCAACCCCGCGTTCGACGTCACACCTCATCGATTCATCACGGCAATCGTCACCGATCGCGGGGTTTTCCATCCGCCGTTCATCAAGACTCTTGCGGACGGGGAAGCTGACGGTGGTTCTTGACGAAGGTTCTTGACGAAGGTTCTCGAAGCACGTTCTACGACGGTTCTCGACGAAGGTTCTTGACGGATGTTCTCGACGGCAGTTCTTCAAGAGGAATGGTTTCCGTGCTTCCGCGTTTCCGTGTTTCCGTGGCTGTCCGCGTCGAGCAACTCACGTGCTGATCCTCGGTATTGAGACCTCGTGCGACGAGACGGCGGCCGCCGTCGTCGAATCCGGCGCCGCCGGCGCCCGGCCCTGGCGACTGCGCTCGAGCATCGTGGCCTCGCAGGTGGAGATCCACCGTGAGTGGGGAGGTGTCGTGCCGGAGCTGGCCTCGCGTCAGCATGTGCGCGACATTTGCGGGGTGGTCGAACGTGCGCTCGGTGAGGCAGACGTCGAGTGGTCGACGCTCGACGCCGTTGCCGTGACGCAGGGCCCTGGCCTGATCGGGTCGCTGCTCGTCGGCGTCTCCTTCGCGAAGAGCGCCGCATGGGCCGCCGGGACGCCGCTGGTGGCGGTCAATCATCTGGCTGGTCACATCGAATCGCTGTGGCTCGAGCATGGCGAGATTCCAACGCCCGCGGTTGTGCTCGTTGTTTCGGGTGGTCACACCAGCCTCTATCTCGTCGACGCGCCCGGGATTTATCGGCTGATTGGGCGCACCAGAGACGACGCCGCGGGAGAAGCGTTTGACAAGGTTGCGAAACTGCTCGACCTGGGCTACCCCGGTGGGCCGATTATCGATCGTCTCGCCGTCACGGGAAACGCAGAGGCCGTGTCGTTGCCCGGCACACGGCTCACGCATCCCGATCGCAACGCACCATCACGAGAATATCGGTTTGACTTCAGCTTCAGTGGTCTGAAGACGGCGGTGCTGCGTTACGTGCGCGATCGGCAGGCCGTGCTCGGCGTCGACCGCTTGCCCGAGTCCGACGTGCGTGACCTCGCGGCGAGCTTTCAGGCGACCGTCGTGGAAACCCTGGTTGAGCGCGCGCTTGCCGCGGCCAAGTGGTACAACGCGCGGGCGGTTGGCATTGCCGGTGGCGTCTCGGCGAACTCATTCCTGCGCCAGCGCGCTCGTGCTCGGGGCGACCGCGCTGGATTACCGGTCTTTCTTCCCAGCACGCACCTGTCGACTGACAATGCCGCCATGATCGCGGCGGCTGGCCTGCGGAAGATCGCCGCAGGTGAGCTCGCGCCAGCCGACCTCAACGCGCAAGCCACGCTGCCGCTCTGATACGGCATTCGGGGTACGCTGCTCCAATGCCGGCCTTCGCCTGCGCGTGGAGTCGCCGCCAGACCAGGCGATTCGCCTTGCACCTCCCGCTTTGCGGCGCGGAAAACCGGCCTCTCCGCGTCGTCCTTCCGATGCCGGCGGCGGCTATTGCAATCCGTGCGCCGTAGACAATCGGTTGGGCGGACGGGACGGTCCGGGCCCCGGTGGCGAATCAGCGCCGCCGCCACGACACGCTGCGAGCTCTGAGTGGTCCGCGGATGCTTAGAAGGCCTGCGTGTCCGCGACTTCCTGATTTCCGCGGATACTCTTTTCTTTGTTCCGCGGATGATCTCCCGAGCTCGGCGGATTAGCCTGACGGACAGAAGGCCCACGCATGAACATCCACACCGACTACCTCTGGTTCACGACCGAGAAACGTCAGGAGTTCATCCGCATTACTGATGACATCGCAGCCATCGTCAAGAAGAGCGGTGTGACGGAGGGGATGGTCCTCGTGTCCGCCATGCACATCACGGCGGCGGTGTATGTGAACGACTGGGAGGATGGCCTCATTCACGATTTTCAGGTCTGGCTCGAGAAGCTGGCGCCATCGGGCCTGAACTATCGGCACCACCAGACCGGAGAGGACAACGCGGATGCACACCTCAAACGAACGCTCATGGGACATCAGGTGATCCTGCCGATTACGAACGGAAAGCTCGACCTGGGGCCGTGGGAGCAGGTGTTCTATGCGGAGTTCGATGGCCAGCGGAAGAAGCGGGTGGTGATCAAGGTGATGGGCGAGTAGGCTCAGCGATGGCGCGCGAGTTTCCGGACACGCCCGTGGTTGGCGTAGGGGCCGTCGTGCTTCAGCACGGCAACGTCCTGCTCGTCAAACGTGCGCATGAACCCCGCAAAGGCGAATGGTCCCTTCCTGGCGGGCTCGTGGAGCTTGGCGAGTCACTCGCTGACGCGACCCGGCGCGAGGTTCGGGAAGAGACGGGCCTCGACGTGGACGTCGGTCCGCTGATCGAAGTCTTCGACCGAATTCACCGCCGCGACGACCGCGTGCAGTATCACTTCGTGATTGCCGACTATCTCTGCACGCCCCGAGGCGGCAACCTTGCCGCCTCGGACGACGCCGACGATGTGGCCTGGGTCAGCCTCGACGACCTCGACGCCTATGGCGTGAACGAACACGCGATGCGCGTGATCCGTAGGGGACTTGCGATGGGACGCTCACGCGAAGGTGCCTGATGTGCCGAGGGTGCCGGACGTGCCTAGGGTGCTGGTGCATAGGGGTGCCACGGTGCAATAGTGCCTGACGTGATGCTGCGTGAGATGCGGTGGCCGTGCTGCGAGGGCACCAGGCACTTAACTTGTAACTCGTAACTTGTAACTTGTAACTTACCGCCATGACCGTTTCCCGTGCTGCTGCCTGGCAACTGCTGACCGAATGGACACAGAGCGAGAGCCTTCGCAAGCACGCGCTCGCCGTCGAGGCCGCCGTCTGCGGATACGCACGCAAGTTTGGGGAGAACGACGAAGAGTGGGGCGTCGTAGCACTCCTCCACGACTTCGACTACGAACGGTACCCGACACTCGGTGACCATCCGAACAAAGGCTGCGAGCACCTGAAAACGCTCGGCTATCCCGACTGGGTGACGCGTGCGATTCTGTCGCATGCCGCGGAGATTACCGGTATCCAGCCCGAAACGCCGCTCGAACGAACGCTGGTCGCGTGCGACGAGCTGGCCGGATTCGTGACCGCGGCCGCGCTCGTCCGACCATCGAAGAGCGTGCTCGATCTCGAGGCTTCGTCGGTCATCAAGCGCATGAAGGACAAGGCGTTCGCCCGCCAGGTGCCCCGCGATCACCTGCGCCGTGGGGCCGAGCTCATGAGCCTGCCGCTCGACGAGCACGTCGCCAACGTCATCACCTTCATGCGCGCAGAAGCCGACGCCCTTGGTCTACGAGGCTCGCTGTAGTCGCGACTCGCCGCGCCGGTTGCCGGCCGCCGGTTCAGCCGGCTGCCGGTTCGCAGCCACTGGCAAAGCAACCTTCTCGGACGGCGCTTCCGTATACTCTGAGAGCATGCCGGAGGTGATCGACGGCCAGCCACCGTCGCCCAGTCCTCAGTCCGTGCTCGGCGGGGGCCCCGCTCAGCAGACGTCCTTCACAGGCCCGGTGGTTCAGTGCGATCGCGTGAGCGTTCGCTATGGCAAGAACTGGGCGCTAAAGGACGTGACCGCCGAGTTCTTACCGGGCGCGGTCGGCCTGCTCGGCCCCAACGGTGCTGGCAAGAGCACGCTCATCAAGACCTTGCTTGGCTTCATCAAGCCCGACCAGGGGCGCATGACCGTGCTCGGTCTGGATGTGGCGAAATCGCCGTTGGAGGTCCGCGCACGAATTGGTTACATGCCCGAGAGCGACGCTCACGTGCCCGGCATGAATGCCGTGTCGTTCGTCGCCTACTGCGCCCAGCTCTCCGGTTTACCGGTCGCCGACGCGATGCAACGTGCTCACGAGGTCCTGTACTACGTTGGGTTGGGGGAAGCGCGCTATCGCAACGTCGAGACCTATTCGACCGGCATGAAGCAGCGGATCAAGCTGGCGCAAGCGCTGGTCCATGATCCCGACCTCCTGTTTCTGGACGAGCCCACCAACGGCATGGACCCGAAGGGCCGCGACGAGATGCTCGCCTTGATTCGCGATCTGGCCGAGAACAAGGGCGTCAACCTCATACTCTCATCGCACTTGCTGCCAGACGTCGAGTACACCTGCGACCACGTCGTGGTCGTGGACAAAGGGAGCGTGGCCGCGGCCGGCCCCATCGACGCGCTGAAGGGGCCCGCCGGACGAGTCTACGAGCTTCGCATCAAGGGAGATACCGCGCGGTTCATCGGCGTTCTGCGAGGCGAGGGCTATGAGTGCCATGACACCGAAGATGACGTGATGCGAGTTTTCGTGCCCGGCACGACTGAAGAAGGCGCGCGGGTGCTGTTTGGCCTGGCGTCTCGTGAGCGTGCCCAGATTCGGCACCTGCGACCGAGCGTCCCAACACTCGAGGACGTCTTTGCGCGGGCAGTGGGGGAGGACTAGCTCCGAGTGCCTATTCACGATCAGGGTTATCGTCGATACCTCGGCTCTCGCGCGGCTGTCGGTACGTCCTGGCAGGTCATCACACGAGCGGGCATCATGACGGTGCTCGGCAAGCGTCGCTTTCTTGGTCTGCTGCTGATTGCGTGGGCGCCCTTCGTGGTTCGCGCCGTGCAGGTGTACGTAGCGGCCAACTTCCAGCAGGCATCGTTTCTGGCGCCGAAGGCCGAGACGTTTTTCGAGTTTCTCGGTCAGCAGGGCGTCTTCGTCTTCTTCATCACGATCTATGTCGGGGCCGGGTTGATCGCGAACGATCGCCGGGCCAATGCTCTCCAAGTCTACCTGTCGAAACCGCTCACCCGTGCCGAATACGTGGCGGGCAAGCTTGCCATTCTGTTTCTGTTCCTGATTGGTGTGACCTGGTTGCCCGCCATCATGCTGCTGTTCGTTCAGATCTTGTTTGCTGGCAGCCTGACCTTCGTGCGCGACAACCTCTTTTTGATTCCCGCCATTACGCTGTTCTCGTTGTTGCAGGTGCTGGTGGCGTCGACGTCCATGCTGGCGCTTTCCTCGATGTCGAAGAGCAGCCGATTCGTCGGCGTCATGTATGCGGGCTTGATCTTCTTCACCAGTGCGCTCTTCAACGCGATTCGCGGTATCACGGGCAGTACAGCCTTTGCCTGGATTTCGCCTACTGAGACGCTCGATCAGTTGGGGCACATGATTTTCAGGCTTCAGCCGAACTTCCAACTGTCTCCAGCCATTGCGGTGCTCGCGCTGGTCGTGCTCGTCGCCGGCTCGTTCTGGATCCTCGAACGGCAAGTGCGCGGCGTGGAGGTGGTGCACGTGAGTTCGGCGGTTCCCGGCCTCCAGCCTCCAGCTCCGGGCGATCAACGGGCAATCGATGATCGCCGGGCGCAACCTGGCAACAGCACACCGGCGACCGGAGACCGGCAACCGGAGACCTCTCGATCCGCCATCGTCCAGGCCACCCAGCTATCGAAGTGGTACGGTCAGGTCAGCGGTCTCAACGATGTCACCGCCGCGATTCCTCCAGGCATTACGGGCCTGCTGGGACCGAACGGCGCGGGCAAGTCCACGTTCATGAAGCTGATGACCGGTCAGCTCAAGCCGAGCAAGGGCACCATCACGGTATTTGGCGAGCCGGTCTGGTCCAATCCTCGGGTGTTCGCGCGCATCGGCTTTTGTCCGGAGCAGGACGCCTTCTACGATCGGATGACCGGGCTCGAGTGGGTGTCGGCGCTCGTGCGGTTGAACGGTTGGTCGGATGGCGAGGCACAAACCGCCGCGAACGAGGCGCTGTCGAAGGTCGATCTCCTCGATGCCGCGAACAAGAAGATTGGCGCCTACAGCAAGGGGATGCGGCAACGCGTCAAGCTCGCGCAGGCGCTCGTGCACGATCCGGAACTGTTGATTCTGGACGAGCCACTGAGCGGAATGGACCCGTTGATGCGGCGGCGGTCCATTCGCTTCATCAAGGACTGGGCTCGCGCTGGCAAGCACATCATCGTGTCCAGCCACATCCTGCACGAAATCGAATCGATGACGTCCAACATCCTGCTGATCAACAACGGCCGGATTCTGGCGGAAGGCAACGTCCACGCGATTCGCGATCTCATCGACACGCATCCCCATACGGTTTATGTCCGGGGGGCCGACCCGCGCGCGCTCGCCCGCCGCTTTCTCGCCGAAGACGATGTGCTCAGTCTGCGGTTCGAGCCGGGAGCGGTCGTCGTCGAGACCGCCAAGCCTGACGACTTCTATGCGCGACTGACCGCCCTCGCCGCGGCCGGCGAAGCTGGAGGCATAGACGAAGTCACATCGCCGGACGACAACCTGCAGGCCGTGTTCCGCTACCTGGTGAAGCAATGACGGATCGCGCGCTTTCGTTCTGGGGCGCGTCACGCCGGGTCTTTGATCTTTCCCTCGGTGAGATGCTGTGGTCGCGGCGCACGATCTTCATGGCGCTCGTCGTTGGCGGTCCCGTCATCCTGGCGATCATCGTGCGCTTGCTCGAAGCGTTCGGCATGCCGGCGCTGCGCGTCAATGGTCAGCGAGTGGGCGGGATTGGCGTCTTCGGTGTGATGATTTGGATGCTCTTCCTGCGGTTCGTGATCCCGGTGCTCGGAGTGTTCTACGGCACCGCATTGATGGCGGACGAGATCGAAGACAAAACGATCACGTACCTCTTTACCCGGCCGATCCCTCGAGGGGCGGTCCTGGTCGGGAAGTATCTTGCGTATCTGGCCTGCACCTCGCTGGTTGTGCTGCCGTCGGTGATGGTCGTTTACTTCCTGCTGGTCCGATTCAGCGAAATTCCTTCCACGTTTGGGCAGTTGCTGACCGACCTCGGTTTGCTGGCGTTGGGCCTTGCCGTCTATGGTGCCGTTTTTGCCTTGGTTGGCGCCTTCTTCAAGCGGCCCCTGGTCATCGGCCTCGTCTTTGCGTTCGGGTGGGAACAGGTCGCGATGGTCATGCCGGGCTACATGAAACGGTTTACCATCGCCTATTACATCCAGTCCCTGGTGCCCCATGCGATGCCGGGGGATGGCGTGGTCGACATGCTGCAGGGACTGTTCCGGGACTCGCCGCCGGTCGCGGTCGCGCTCACGTGGCTGGCCGTCTATCTCGTTATTTTTCTGTATCTTGCGGCCAGAACTGTGGAGCGGAAAGAGTATGTGCTGGAGCAATAGTGGGAACTGGCGCCTTTTCGTCCCAAGGTTTTGCAACTCTTTGGGAACCCGAGAGTTAGCCTGATCCGTATAATCCAACAGGGGGAAGGTTTCGCCGATGTCCAACAAGACGCGGTATTTCGTGATAACGGCAGGAGCCATTCTGGCCATCGGGCTGACCACCGGTTTGGTCGCCTCCTTCATGGGTGGATTGCCAGTCGCGTTCTCGCGAGCCGCTGGCCCTGACGAGCTCCAGTACGTGCCCGCTGAGGCAGCGGTCGTCGCTTATGCCAACGTCCGCGACGTCATGAACTCCAACTTCCGTGAGCGGTTCCGCAGGTTCGAGCCGGACACACAGGAGCGCGACGAGTTCGAAGCGAAGACCGGCGTCAACATCGAAGAGGACATTCATACCGTGGTCGCCGCGCTGCTGCCCGGCGCCGTGAGCGGATCGGACTGGAATCACGACAAGGGTGTGCTGGTGATCGCGCGCGGCCGCTTCGAGCCGGCGCGCCTCGAAGCACTGGCTCTCGAGCACGGCGGGACGGTTGAGGATTACCAGGGCAAGCGGCTGCTGACGCACGTCAAGGACAGCGGCGAAGCAGACATGGCGGTCGGCTTCCTCGAATCGGATCTGATCGCACTCGGCGGTTATACCGCCATCAAGCAATCGATCGATGCCAGCACCGGTAAGAACATTGTCTCGAACACCGAGATGATGCGGCAAATCAACGATCTCGAAACCAGCAGCGCCTGGGCGGTTGGTCGCTTCGACGCGATCGCGAACGCCGGGCAGATTCCCAGCGAAATTCAATCACACATGCCGGCCATTCAATGGTTCTCGGCCGCCGGCCACGTCAACGGCGGCGTGAGCGGCATCTTCAAAGCCGAAGCAAAAGACGATGCCTCCGCGCAGAACCTGCGCGACATGCTGCGTGGTTTTGTCGCCCTCGCCAAGATGCAAGCCGAGTCACGACCCGAAATCAAGACCATGGTTGATTCGGTCCAGTTGTCGGGCGAAGGGAAGAACGTCGCGATCGCCTTCACCATCCCCTCAGAGTTGTTCGACGTGCTGGAAGCCTTGGGCGAACAGCATCAGCGTCAGTTCGAACCCAGATAGTAACTGCGCCTACAATCGACGGTCTGGCCCACGATGGGGACACCCATCGTGGGCTTTTTCACGTTGGTGATCTTGCCGGTGGTTCTTGACGATGGTTCTTCACTAAGGTTCTACGGCGGTTCTTGAACCCGCGTTGCGAACCATTGTTGAACCAACGTTAAGAACCCTCGTGGAGAACCGTCGCCAAGAACCATAGTAGACTTTCCTCCACGTGTCCGAGTACGTGTTCTTCTATGGCACTCTCATGACGCCCTTCAACCGCCCGGGGCGTCAGCGTGTCGATGCGGACATGTCGTTCGTCGGCTTGGGCATCGTGCGCGCTGCCCTCTTCGACCTTGGCATCTACCCCGCCGCGGTCCCCGCCGACGATGGCAGCATCGTGCGGGGCGAGGTGTATCGAATGCACGATTCGTCAAAGGTACTGGCAGCGCTTGACGAGATTGAGGGATATCGTCCGAACGAGCCCGAGCAGAGCCTGTATCTGCGCACGCTCATTGACGTCAACCTCGATTACGGGCGCGTTGAGCGGGCCTGGGTCTACTTCTACAACGCGCCACTCGGTCGCGCGCAGCGGATTGAATCCGGCGACTACCTCGAGCACCTGAATATCAAGCACGCCGCCGAGCCGCAGTGACTCGACCCTCGAGTTAGTGACGCTGGGCGCGAGTGGGCAGGACCGCGGGAAGGGTTGCGGGACTGGGTTCGACGCCTGCTGGGCCAAGCGCAGAAACCTCGCTGTCCTTCACGTATGACAGAACCGGGATACCCGCAGTCTCCGGATCGAGCCGGAGCATCGTGAGCAATTGGAAGCCCGTTACATCCTCCAGATCCAAACTGACGATGACGAGATCCGGTTTGAGGGCGGCAATGGTCGCGTACGGCTCATCGGTGGTATCGACAAATTCCACCACGTACGCTCGGCCGTCGAGCACAGGCTCTACGACCGTGAGGGCGTCTGCGCCGCCACCGACAAGAACGGCGAGTTGCCGGTTGGCGTCACGGGGAAGCGGGTTTGGCGTCATATCGACCTCGACGGCAAGACCTTCAAGAAACGCGCCATCCCATTGACCAGGTGCTTTCGAGCAATCGCCAGCAAATGCCCGCAGGCGAAAATTTGGTGTCAAGGGGAGATGTCACCCCGTGCCGGGGCGATTGTGCATTTCGACCCACCCAGTAAGATCTGCCCATGTCAACGACCACGAATGTGACCTTCCATAACTACATTGATGGCCAGTGGAAGGCCTCGGTTTCCGGCCGCACGTTCGAGAATCGCAATCCTGCTAATACTGACGACCTCATCGGGCTGTTTCCAGACTCGACAAGCAGCGAGGCCGAAGCAGCCATCCACGCCGCCCGCGGCGCCTATGACACGTGGCGCCTCGTCCCAGCGCCCAAGCGAGCCGAACTGCTGTTCCGCGCCGCCCAGCTCCTGGTCGAGAGGAAGGAGCAGTTGGCCCGCGACATGACGCGTGAGATGGGCAAAGTGCTCGACGAAACTCGTGGCGACGTCCAGGAAGCGATCGACATGACCTATTTCATCGCGGGCGAAGGACGCCGGATGTACGGTCAAACGGTCCCCTCCGAGCTGCCCGACAAGTACGCGATGTCGGTGCGACAACCGCTTGGCGTGTGCGCCATCATCACGCCCTGGAACTTCCCGATGGCAATCCCGTCGTGGAAGATCATTCCCGCGCTCGTCTGCGGTAACACCGTCGTCTTCAAGCCCTCTGAACTGACCCCGCTTTCGGGACTCAACTTCGTACGGGTCCTGGAGGAGGCCGGTATCCCACCGGGCGTCGTGAACATGGTGACCGGTGGCCCAGCCGTCGGCGAGCTCCTGACGACCCATCCCGATATATCGGTCGTATCGTTCACGGGCTCCACAGCGGTCGGACGCCTGGTCAATCAGAACGCCGCCCCGTCCTTCAAGAAGGTCCACCTCGAGATGGGGGGCAAAAACTGCATCATCGTGCTGGACGATGCCAACCTCGAGCTGGCGCTCGAGGGGTGTTTATGGGGCGGGTTCGGCACGACCGGGCAGCGCTGCACGGCCGCGAGCCGCGTGATTGTGCACCACAAGGTGCACGATCAGTTCGTGCAGCGATTCGTCGCTCGAGCGCGAGCCTTGCGAGTGGGTGATGGCAGCAGGTCCGAAACCCAGGTCGGTCCGTCCATCAGCGAGAAGCAGCTCGACAAAGTGATGGGCTACGTGACGATCGGCCGCGAGGAGGGGGCCACGCTGGCGTGTGGTGGTCGCCGGCTGACTGACGGCGCCTTCGCGCGTGGCCACTTTCACGAGCCGACAATCTTCACCAACGTCACACCAGCAATGCGGATTGCGCGGGAGGAGATCTTCGGCCCGGTCGTCTCGGTTCTGAAATGTGCGTCTCTGGATGAAGCCATCGCCATCGGCAACGATGTGATGTACGGCCTGTCCGCGTCCCTCTATACGCAGGACGTCAATCGGGCGTTTCGCGCGATGCGCGAGATGAACACCGGCATCTTCTATGTCAATGCGCCGACGATTGGCGCTGAGGTTCATCTGCCATTTGGTGGCACGAAGGCGACGGGCAACGGCCACCGCGAAGCCGGCACCGCCGCGCTCGACGTCTTCTCGGAGTGGAAGTCGATTTACATCGACTTCAGTGGGAAGCTTCAGCGGGCGCAGATAGATAACCAGTAGGGCGTAGGGCGTAGGGCATAGGGCATAGGAGGAGTAGGGAAGGGCTGAGAGCCTGTTCCCTCCTATGCCCTATGCCCTATGCCCTACGCCCTATTGATATGATCAGTAGTTATGGCTGCGCGCGAGGTTGTCATTCTTGGAGCGGCACGGACTGCGATCGGGCGGTACGGCGGGTCGCTGAAGGATGTACATCCGGCGGAGCTCGGCGCCGTGGCGACGCGGGCCGCCCTCGAACGTGCCGGCGTTGCGGCTGACGAAGTAGACGAGGTCATCATGGGTCACGCCCGCCAGGCGGGCTCGGGCCCGAATCCGGCCCGGCAGGTCGGTCATCGCGCCGGCATGCCGTTCGCGACTCCCGCGCAAACGATCAACAAGGCCTGCGCCTCGGGAATGCAGGCCATTGCGGGCGCTGCGCAGAGCATCCTGCTCGGCGAATCGGAGTGTGTCGTTGCCGGTGGAATCGAGTCGATGAGTCGCGTCCCGTATCTCATCGACAGCACGCACGCCCGTTGGGGTCATCGCATGGGGAACTTCCCCTTGGTCGATGCGATGTACCGCGATGGCTTTCAGGATCCGCTCTCGGGGCTGGTCATGGGGGAGACGGCGGAGGTCCTCGCGCGGCAATACGGGATTACGCGCGATGAGTCCGACCAGTTTGCACTCGAAAGCCAGCTGAAGGCCGAAGCCGCACAGAAGGCCGGACACTTTCGACGCGAGATCGTGCCGATTACGTTGCCGGCCGAAGGATCGCGGAAAGCCGCCGGGCCCATCGTCTTCGATACCGACGAGCACCCGCGTCACGGCACGACACGCGAGGCGCTGGCGAAACTGCCGTTGGCTTTTCCTCAGGGCGACGGGAAAACAGGAATCATCACCGCTGGATCGTCCTCGGGCATCACCGATGGCGGCGCGGCCCTCGTGCTGGCGTCCGACCAATGGGCCGCCGATCGCGGACTGACGCCCCTCGCGCGCATCGCGGGGTGGGCCAGCGCTGGGGTTGAACCACGCATCATGGGGATCGGACCGGTGCCCGCGATCGAGAAACTGCGGCAGCGGTCGGGCCTGGATGTCTCGCTGTTCGAGTTGGTCGAAATCAACGAAGCCTTTGCCGCACAGGTGCTGGCCGTGTTGAAGGACGTGGACATCGCGCGCGAGAAGATCAACGTCAACGGCGGGGCGATCGCTCTAGGTCACCCCATCGGCTGTACCGGTGCGCGGATTGTGGTGACGCTGTTGTACGAGATGGAGCGCCGTCAGGTGGGGTGCGGTCTGGCCACCCTCTGCGTGAGCGGCGGAATGGGGATGGCGATGGCGGTGGAGAGGCTGTGAGGGCGGAACTGATAACTGAGAGTTACAAGTTACAAGTTACAAGTTCAAAACTCTTGGACAGCATCGGGCGGTCAGAACGCCCGGGCGCTTTGACCCAGCAAGCGGACGGTCACGTTTGTCACTCGTAACTTGTAACTTGTAACTGACGTTCTTCATGCGAATAGCAGTCATTCCCGGCGACGGCATCGGCAAGGAGGTGACCGCCGAGGCCGTCAAAGTCCTCGACACCGTTGCCCGCCTGGCGGGCAAGTCTCTGGATCTCGTTCACCTGCCCTGGAGCGCTGATCACTTTCTCGCCACTGGTGAAACTTTGCCGGCCGATGGCTATCGTCGACTGCGTGAGGAGTTCGAGGCCATCTTCGTCGGAGCGCTTGGTGATCCGCGCGTACCGGACAACCGGCATGCGCGCGACATCCTGCTCGGCACCCGGTTCGAGCTCGACCTCTACGTCAACTATCGACCGGTGCGATTGCTCGACGATCGACTGTGTCCACTGAAGGACCGGACGCGTCGTGACGTCAATTTCGTCGTGTTTCGCGAGAACACCGAAGGTGTATATGTCAGCGTGGGCGGGCGCTTCAAGGCGGGCACCGAGGATGAGATCGCCTTGCAGGAGGAAGTCAACACCTTCAAGGGTGTGCACCGCATCGTGCGTCACGCGTTCGAGTACGCAGCTGCGAGTGGACTGAGCAAGGTGTGCATGGCGGACAAGAGCAACGCCATGCCGCAGGGGCACGCCTTGTGGCAGCGCGTGTTCAAGCAGGTAGCAAGCGAGTACCCCGGCATCCACGCGACGCATCTGTACATCGATGCTCTGGCGATGTTCCTGGTGAAGGATCCGGGGCAGTTCGAGGTCATCGTCACCAACAACCTGTTCGGCGACATCATCACCGACATTGGAGGCGCGCTTCAGGGCGGACTCGGCATGGCCGCGTCGGGCAACTTGCATCCCGGCCGCACCTCGTTGTTCGAGCCTGTGCACGGCTCAGCGCCGCCGCTGGCGGGGAAGAATATCGCCAACCCGATGGGCGCGATTCTGTCGGCCGCGCTGATGCTCGAAACGCTGGGATGGCAGCAGGAGGCGGAGGCCATCGAGCGGGCGGTCGAAGCTGCGGTTCATCAAGGGCGAACCACCACGGACATTGGCGGTGCGCTGGGAACAAGAGAGGTTGGCGATTGGATAGCTCAATCAGTGATCAGTGATCAGTGATCAGTGATCAGGACGTGATCACGGCCACGCGGATCACGGACCACTGATCACGGACCACTGATCACCGACCACTGATCACGGACCACTGATCGAAGGGGAATCATGCCAAAGGAAGTCTTCATCATCGGGGGTGCGCGGACACCCATGACGGAATACGTCGGGGCACTCAAGGATGTGTCGGCACTCGAACTGGGGGCGATCGCGGCGCGGGGTGCCCTCGACAAAACTGGCGTCAGGCCCGAGTGGGTTGATCATGTCGTCGTTGGCAACGTCCTGCAAACGAGCAGCGACGCGATTTACGGCGCGCGGCACGTGGCGCTCAAGGCGGGCGTGCCCATTGACGTACCAGCGCTGACCGTCAACCGGCTCTGCGGGTCGGGAATACAGGCGGCCGTCAGCGGCGCGCAACTGGTCCAGCTCGACGAAGCCGACATCGTGTTGACCGGCGGCATCGAGAACATGAGCCAGGCGCCGCACGTGATGCGCGGGCTCCGGTCGGGCCTGCGACTCGGGCAGGGCAAGCTCGAGGACTACTTGTATGAGGCGCTCCTCGATCCCTATTGCGGCTTGTTCATGGCACAAACGGCTGAGAAGTGTGCTGGCAAGTACGGGATTTCGCGCGAAGAGCAGGACGGCTTTGCCCTGCGCAGCCAGCAGCGAGCGGCGGCCGCCTGGCGGGAATGCCGGTTCAAGGACGAAGTGGTTCCGGTCGAGATCAAGACTCGCAAAGGCGTCACGGTCGTCGACCGGGACGATCACATGCGACCGGATACCACGCTCGAGGGGCTCGCGAAGTTGCCCACGGCCTTTTCGAAGGACGGCACCGTCACCGCCGGCAATGCCAGCGGCATCGTGGATGGCGGCGCGGTGCTGATGCTCGCGTCGGACCAGGCGGTTCGCGAGAAGGGGCTGAAGCCGATGGCGCGGCTGGTGGCATGGGCCGCGGTGGGAGTCGACCCCGCGTTCATGGGCATGGGGCCCGCGCCCGCCACCCGGAAAGCCCTCGATCGCGCCGGGCTGAAGCTGGCAGACTTGGACTTGATCGAGGTGAACGAAGCCTTTGCCGGTCAGTACCTCGCGGTTGAGAAGGAGCTTGGCCTCGATCGAGAGAAGGTCAACGTCAACGGCGGCGCCATTGCGCTTGGTCATCCCCTCGGGATGAGTGGTACTCGCTTGCTGTTGACCGTCACGAACGAACTGCGCCGGACAGGCAAGCGTTATGGACTAGCGACCGCGTGCATTGGCGGCGGGCAGGGCATCGCCGCGATCGTGGAGGCGCTGTAAATGGCGATCAAGACGGTGGGTGTGTTGGGCTGTGGCTTGATGGGCGCGGGCATCGCGCAGGTCGCCGCGGCCGCCGGCTTCAAAACGACGGTGCTCGAGGTGAACGATGGGGTGCTGCAGAAGGGACTGGGCCGCATCGACAAGTTCCTGAGCGACGGCGTCGCCAAGGGGAAGGTTGCGGCTGCCGATCGCGAGAAGACGCTTACGAACCTGAAGGGCACGACGGCCTACGCGGATCTCAAGGATTGCGACCTGGTCATCGAAGCCATCGTCGAGAACGTCGAAGTCAAGCGGCAGGCTTTCGCACAGGTCGAAGCCCTGGTTGGGCCGCACTGCCTGATAGCGTCGAACACCTCCTCCTTGTGTATCACCGAGCTCGCCGCCGCTACGAAGCGACCAGACAGGGTGGGCGGCCTGCACTTCTTCAACCCCGTGCCGCTCATGAAGCTCGTCGAGGTCGTTCGCGCCTTGACGACGAGCGATGCGACCTACACCGAGTTGTTTGCATTCGCGCAGGCGCTCGGTAAGGAACCCATCACGGCGCCCGACAAGGGTGGCTTCATCGTCAATCGGCTGTTGGTGCCCTACTTGCTCGACGCGATTCGCTGCGTCGAAGAAGGCCTTGGTACGGTCGAGGACATCGACAAGGGGATGAAGCTCGGATGCGGACACCCGATGGGTCCGCTCACGCTGCTGGACTTCGTGGGGCTCGACACGACGTACTACATCGCCAACATCATGTTCGAAGAGTTCCGCGAAACGCGCTTCGCGCCGCCACCGCTGTTGAAGCGGATGGTGCTGGCGGGGCATTTAGGGAAGAAGAGCGGCAAAGGGTTTTACTCGTACTCTTGAAACGCACGGGCCTCAGAGACACGACACAGAAAACGTACGAGAGCCACGAAGTGCACGAAGAACACGACTCGACGTGATGCCGTTGGCTGCACATACGCTCTGTGGTCGACTCCAAGAGTAGCTAGGCCGACCTGACATTCTCCTCCCCGACGAACCATCAACCGCGACGGCCGTATCGGCCACTCTGACGAGACGTCACGTTCTGAGGTTCGGCAGTGTGATGGCCGTCCTCGTGGTGGTGTCTGCATGGTTTGCCGTCCGGAACCGGATTGCGAACGTGTTCGTGTCCAGACGCTCTCAGACTTGGAACGGGAGTCGGAGGCGTTGCGTTTGCGGCTTCGGATCCCTGTCATGACGGCCGCAGTTGCCGAGGACGAGCGTATCGTGTGGACTCGGGAGTTCGGGTGATCGAGCGAACGACCGGACACTTGTACGTTCAAGAGCTCGTGGATCGCATAGCGACGCCGCCGAACAAGGGGATGAAGCTGACTGTTTGCCGATGCCCACCGCCACATCGGTCATGCCGGCTGGGTGGGAGTAGACTGTCCGGCGACTTGGTTTCAACGTCCTAGCCGTTTGGCCCTCCCTCCCCGAGAGTGCCATCGGTTCAACTGCAGCGCTGGAGAAAAGCATGAGTAAGTCGTCGCGCGTCACACGTCGAACAGCGATTCGCGTCGGGATCGCCGGCGCGGCGGCGGCCGCGGCCGGCGCGACGCGTGCGCCACGCCAGGGAGCCGGCGACATGGAACGCGTGCAGGGAATTGGTGGGTTTTTCTTCCGTGCCAAAGATCCCAAGAAACTGGCCGGGTGGTACGAGGCCAATCTTGGTGTCACCAGCGTACCTGACAATTACGATGCGCTGCCGTGGCGGACCAGCGCAGGGACAACGGTCTTTGCACCCTTCAAAGAGGACACGTCGTAGTTTGGCGACCGGCGGTTCCAATGGATGATCAACTTCCGCGTCCGCGACCTCAACAAGATGGTCGCTCAGCTTCGCGAACGAGGCATCACGGTCGAACTGGACTCTGAGCTCTACCCGAACGGACGCTTCGCCAGGTTGTCCGATCCCGAAGGCAACCCGATCCAACTCTGGCAACCCGGCGGCAAGGACCCAGGCTGAGAACAGCGCGCCGAAGCCACGGTAGTATTCCTGCCTTGGAGGACACATGGCCAAGACCAAGAGGAAGTTGAAGGCGACGTCGAGGGGTCGAAAGGCTACACGCGTTGCGAGGAAGCCCCAAAAGGTCTCCTGGCTGGCAAAGGGCTACCCCGTGTTGTCGGCAGTAACCTTGCTCGACGATTGCGCGCGGGCGATCGAATGGTACAGGAAGGTGCTCGGCGCCAAGCAACGGCTCCGCCTCGACATGCCGGGTGGAACGGTCGCGCACTGCGAGCTTGGATTCGGCGACGCGGTTCTCATGATTGGAAGCCCGATGCCGCCGCAGTTCCCGCAGAGGAAGGCCTGCCTGGCGATCTACGTCAAAGACTGCGATGCGACCTACCACGAGGCGTGAGCGCGGGCGCGCGCTCGCTGCAAGAGCCCACCGACCAGTTCTACGGCGATCGCAATGCGCGAATCGAGGACCCTTTCGGCAATGAGTGGTCCGTCATGACCCACGTCAAGGACGTCAGTGAGAGGGAGATGAAGAAGGCGATGGCGCAGATGGGAAACGCTGGTTGATTGTCGCCAAGTATCGACAGCGAGAGTTTCGGAGGTTAGTTACACGCTCCAAGGATGCTACTTCGTGGCTTCGTGTCCTTCGTGGCCCCGTACCTTTGTTGCTCTGTGCCTCTGAGTCTCAGAGGCCGGTCCGTTACAGACGAAGCTTGCTCAGGAGCGCTTTGGCCTGTTCCTTGAATCGCCGATCTTCCGGGGCCCAGTCGTCGCTGATCGGCGCGGCAATGGCCGCCTCCAACGCTTTGCCGCGCCTCGGCCGGCCGGTCCAGGGCGATGAGCGTTTCCGCCAGGAACAAGTGCGAGATGATGCTGTCAGGCGCGTACGAGAGCGCTTTGCGCAGATGGGCTTCTGACTTCCGCTTATCGCCGCCAAAGAGTCCGGGCACTTTGTAGTACCAGCGGCCGAGTGCACGATCGGCCGATCCGTCGAGATACGGCGCGTCGATCTTCAGCACGCGCTCGAGCGCTTCGCGAACGGGGGTGCGGTAGCGAATGCCCTGACGGAGACCGAACGACTCGGCCAGCGCCCCCATATTGGCTGCCATCCAGAAGTGGCCGTCGGGGCGCGAGGCGTCGATGGCAATCGCCTTTCGTGCCGCGGCAATGCCCGCTTCGAGGGCGGTCTTTCGCTCACCTTCAGGCAGGCCGTTGGTCCCCAACCAGTACTGCGCACGCGCGAGCTTCCAGGCGGATTCGAAGTCCTTCGGGTTGCTGGTGAGGCGCTCGTTCCAGATCGCGGCGGCGCGCGTCGCGCTCGCCAGCACTTCGCGATCGCGATAGAGCGTGTCGGGATCGTCCGGCGCTGCTGCAGAGACGGCGATCACCACGATATAGAATACGAAAATGCAGGATCTCATCAGCCGCCTGCTGACGGAGCTTGGTGAGGATCCATCACGCGAAGGTCTGGTCAGGACTCCGCGGCGTGTGGAGACAGCGCTGAAGTTTCTCACGAGTGGCTATTCCGCCGACGTTGACAGCACTCTGAACGGCGCACTGTTCAGCGTCGATTATAACGAGATGGTCATCGTGCGGGACATCGACTACTACAGCCTGTGCGAGCATCATCTCCTGCCTTTTTTTGGCCGCTGCCACGTTGCGTATATTCCGAATGGTCGGGTGATCGGGCTGAGCAAGTTGCCTCGACTCGTGGACATCTTTGCGCGGCGGCTGCAACTGCAGGAGCGCATGACCAACCAGATTGCTGAAACCCTCCGCACCAAAATCGATCCGTTGGGTGTGGCAGTGGTCTGCGAAGGCACTCACCTGTGCATGGCGATGCGAGGTGTGGAAAAGCAGAACTCCTACACGATCACGTCGGCGATGCTGGGGGCGTTCCGCGACAACGCCCGGACGCGCATGGAGTTTCTCGAGCTGCTGAAGCTGCGGGCTCCAGTCATGGGTCCGCTGCTCGATCCGATGACGTCGGCTGGCGTGACGTGCCTCGACGAGGACTAGTCACGGAGCGGCCACCGTAGCTTCCGCCTTAAGGCGGAAGCCACGGAAGCTGCAGAGAAACCACGAAGGCACGAAAACACGAAGCATTTACAGATCCTGCTTCGTGACTTCGTGCCCTTCGTGGCTGTTTTGCTCTAGAACCTGAACGCCACGTTGAACCGCACGTTGCGTGGCCCGTACACCTGTGCCGGCGACAGGTACTGCGGCACGGTATTGATGGCGCCATTCGGGTCGCCGTTCTGCCGCAGATTGATCGTCCCGCTCAGCGTGCGAACGTCCCACACTGTGTTCGCGTTCCACATGTTGTTGAAGTCGACGGACCCTTCAAGGCTGCGGTTGCCGAAATTGAAAACCTTGAACACGCGCAGATCCATAACGGTTCGCGTCGGCAGTCGTTCGCGAACCGAGCGGCTCGACGTTGACGGTGCTGGTACCGCCGACGGTCTGCGCGACTGACACCTGTCGCGTGACTGCTACGCCACTCTGCGAGTTGAAGTTGGCCGCCAGCCCGATGTCCCACCAGGTCGTCAGGTAGGTTCCGGTCAGCTTGAACTGGTGCGGCCGGTCGCCGATCTGGCCGTTGAAGAGCGCACCACCAATGTTCGCCTGTCCCGTCAATGGGCCAGTGGCATTGATCAGGAAGTTCGGGTTCGTATTGACGCTCAACCCTTCGATGCGCGACTTCGAGAACGTGTAGCCGGCGAGCAATTGCCAGCGGTTCGACATCCGCTTGGTCGCCGTGATCTCGATCCCCTTGTAGGTCTGGAGGGCGGTGCGGTCGTTGGTGAAGTAGGTCTGGTTCACTGCCGTCGAGGTCCGGTTGTAGAACTGGAACGTGCCATCGTCGGTGGTGCCCGCAATGCCGTCGCGCCCGTTGTCGGGCCGAGTGGTCAGGAACGTGTCGTAGGGGTTCGCCGGGTTCGACGTGGCCTGCGGGTTCTTTTCACGGCGGTAGGTGAACACCGTGCTCAGCCGGACTGCTGGAATCAACTCGTGGTCCACCCCGACCGTGTACTCGTCCGTGTACGGTCGGCTGTAGTCCGGATCGAACGAGATGGTGGAGGTGTCGACTCTCGTAATGACCCCGGTCCCGGTCTGCTCACCGAGTTGGAATCGCTGGTCGCCATTCGCGTCATTCCAGGTGTACTGTTCCTGATAGTTACCGTTGGGATTTGCCGCATCCAGCGGCCCTCCGGAGCCGGCGACGATGTAATAGTAACGACCGGCTGACGTCTTGAGCGCCGTGCGGCCGTTGCCGCGGAGATCGTACGCCCCGCTGATGCGCGGCCCGAGCGTATGCCAGTTGATGATGTCGCGCTGCTCGGGGAACGAGCGCGTGAGATTCGGGAAGAACAGGCTTGGCGGGCTCCCCTGCTCCGGCAGATAGCCTTCAAGGCGTTCCCACCGCACGCCGCCGGTGACGGTGAGATTCTTGATCGAGTAGCTGTCCTGGGCATAGATCGAGGTCGCGTCCGCGGCGGACTTCGAGAAGAACGGCGTGCCATACAGCGTCACGTACTGTGCAAGACCCGTGGCGCTGCTGTATTGCAGGTCGATGTCGTCGAAGCGCACGACACGGTTCTCGATCGGCGCGTGCGCGTGGTCGAAGCCGACCTTGAACTCGTGACGACCGCCGAGCCACTCGTCCAGGTAGTACTGGGCCGTGGCGTTGGCCTGATACCGATCGCGCCAGCGCTCGGTCCCGGTATTGAAGTTGCGCGTCCGGATGTTGGTGGCGCTGTCGAGCAGCGTCTGCTCATTGCCGTTCAAGTAGGTCGGGAAAAAGATCTTGTTCAGCCCGAAACGCGCATCGACGAACAGACTAGGTGTGAGTACCGAGTTCCAGAGCACTTGAAACAGATCGAAGACGTCGTCTTCGTTGCTGGTTGAGGCCTGTTCCAGCAGGTTCGACGCTACCAGGAAACGGTTCGGCTTCTTGTAGTACTGCCGCGAGTAGAACCCCGTGAGTCGGTTGTTGTCGTTGATCTGGTAGTTGAGGTTGACGAGGCCCGAGGTGATGTCGGTCTTGTCGAGAACCAATGTCGAAAATGCCGCCGGGGTATTGACGTGCACTCGCCAATCCCGGAACGACCCGAACATCCGCAACTTTCGCGCGATCAGCGGCCCGCCGCCACTGACGTTGATATCCGACACGAAATCGACCGAGTTCGTCTCGGGGCGGAAACCGTTGCGCAGCAGGTCGTCGTCGATGTTCTCCGTTTGCGTGGCGTCTCCCAGCCAGGTGAACGTCCCGCGGCCGCGCCAGGCGTCGCCGCCGCTCTTGGTCACCATGTTCAGGAACACGCCGCTCGTCGGCACCGTGATGTCGTGGGCGCCGGTGGAGACCTGGATGTCTTCGAACGCGTCGAAGTCGTAGTAGAAGCCGGCGGCGCCGATCGCGACCGGATCGCCGACGTTGATGCCGTTCAGGGCCTGCGTGTTCTGCGAGCTGTTCGTGCCCCGCGCGTTGTACACGCCCTGCAGGCCGCCCGACGTGCCCCCGACGTCAGGGCGCGTGATCAGCAGGCTCGGCACCTTGTATTCCACGAGCGCCCAGATGTCGCGGCCGCCCGGCGTGCCCTGCAGGAGCTGTTCGCTGAGGTTGACGGCCACGTTGGCACTCGTCGTGTCGACGACCGGCGACGTGCCGGTAACGGTTACCGTTTCCGCAAGCGCCGCCACCTGCATCGTCAATTCGATCGGCGTGGTTTGTCCGACCAGCACGCCGACGTTTTCGCGAACGACGGCTCGGAACCCCTGGAGCTCGACCTTGACGGAATAGATGCCCGGCGGAAGCGACGGAAATCGGTAGGCGCCACCGGTGTCAGTGACGCCAGTCGCGGTCCCGGCCACAAGGGCCGTGCTCGTGATGGTTACCGTGACTCCGGGGACCGCAGCGCCCTGGGCGTCGATGGCGCGGACCAGAATACTGCCCGTCTGCACCTGAGCGATTGCGGGAACAGCCGCTGCCAACAGCGTGCTGAGTGTCACTGCCAGTCGAACCCTGCGCGACATGCTGCCTCCTTGAAGCCGACGCCTGGTGTCAGGCATACGGATTGATGAATTACCCCAACAAGAAGTTGAACACCGCTTCTGGCGCATGCTGGGTTTATCACATCTCGGCCGGTACCACCATGCGACAGACGGGGAGGAACGTGAATTCGTCTCGGAGGTGGCCGATACTGTAGCAATGCGCTTGCCGACGCTATACTCCAGAGATGGGCGCTCGATGCGGTTGGATCGGGGTAATGACGCTGATTGCGATTGGAACCCTCGATGCTCAATCGACGAAGCGCCCGCGTCCAAGTAAGCCGGCGCCGGAACCACAGATCACTCGCATCCAGGCCGACCTCACGTGTCCGTCGGAACTCGGAATCGGCGTCAAGACCCGCCGGCGGTTTTGCGACGTCCTCACGGGCCGTGATCCTGAAGGCGGAATTTTGGTCTCGGTTCCACCTCATCGGGGGCCAGTGACGCTCTCGTTCGAGCTTCACAACCGGCATACGTACTCCGAGGAACTCGTCAAGTCGAAGAGAGCCTTTCGACAATACACGGCGACCATCGGCGTGTTGACGATGGACAACAACCTCGTGGACCGTGCGGTGATCCAAAGTGACTTCCGAAGCGCGACCGACCTCTACGACCGCATCGAAGGTGGCGCTGGTCCCGGTGGCGTCAAAGCCGTGGCGCCAAGCGGCTCCGAGATGATCGCCATCGAGCTCCCGGAAGAGGTCGAGAAGCAGGTCAGCATTCTGGGTGAAGCGCTGAAGGTCAAGCGGCCCGACGGCGACGATAGTTTTACGGCGCCGGGCCGGCCCATTGCCTCCATCAGCAACGTCATGCTCGAGTATCGTCCCGCGCCAGCGCCTCCCGCGACCAAGAAAAAGCCCTGAGAACGTTCCAAGGTTCCACAGTTCCAATGTTCCAAGGTTCTAATCGCTAAATCGTTGGACCACAGAACCCTAGAACCCTAGAACCCTAGAACCCTGGAACCTTTGGAACTTTGGAACCTTGGAACTATGCTCTTGGCCGAGTGTCCCAATCCTCGGCGGCTCGCGCGGCGCGTGTTGCGTGGACGGTGGTCAGCATCTTCGTCGTCGAGATGCTGGTTTTCGGGTTGTCGGGTTTGCCGGCGTTTCTGTTCTGGACCTGGGCACTCTCGTGGGCCACACCCCCTTTGCCATTGGTCCGTCCTCTCATCCTCGCGATGTCGCTGGTACCGGCTTATCTCTCGTTCGCGGTGACGCTCATCCTGCTCTCGGCCGGCAGCACGCGCCTGTTCGGATGGCGAACCGCTCCCGATGGCCAGTGGCGTCTCGCCGATTTGGAGTGGCCGCTGCTCGATTGGTCACGCTACATGATCTCGACGCACGTGGTTCGAGTGCTCGTGGGGACTTTTTTCCGCAGCTCGCCGCTGTGGACCTGGTACATGAAGTTGAACGGCGCACGCGTCGGAAGCGGGGTCTACATCAACAGTCTGTCTATTTCCGATCACAACATGCTCGAATTCGGCGATGCGGTGGTCATTGGTGAGAGCGTGCACCTCTCCGGGCACACCGTGGAAGGCGGGTTGGTGAAGACCGGCCGGGTGCGCCTCGGCCCAGGCGTCACGGTTGGACTTGGCAGTATGGTCGGCATTGGGGTCGAGGCGGGCGCCCGATGTCAGATAGGTGCACTGAGTGTGGTGCCTAAAAATACCAAGCTCGACGCCGGGGCGATCTACGCCGGCGTTCCGGTGCGCCGCCTCGAGCGAGCGACGCCAAGCCCGGTCGAAGTCGGCTAGTTCGAAAGCCCGAGATTAGTGCATATGAGTCGAGTTCTTCGAAGCCTCGCCCGTCCATCGGCGTGAGCGAGCTCCTGTCGATCGTTGTTCCTGTCTATAACGAAGAGGCCACCGTCGGCGAGGTGATCGAGAGGCTGCTCGCCATCGAGCTGCCGGTAGCCCGCGAGATCCTCGTGGTCAACGACGGCTCCACCGATGGCACTCGCTCCGTGCTCGATACGTTTCCGGATCACGGCGAGCGTCTTCGCATCGTTCATGCGACGGCAAACGGGGGCAAGGGCACGGCCATTCGCATCGGATTCGAGCACGCCCGGGGCACGATCGTCGCGATTCAGGATGCGGATCTGGAGTTGGACCCCGCGGAGCTTGCCTCGCTGGTGACGCCGATTCTGCGCGGAGAGACCCCCGTGGTCTACGGCTCGCGGTTCCTGCGCGGCACGCCATCCGGCGCTCCTTGGGCCACCGTGGCTGCCAACCGCTTTTTGACCTGGCTCACAAACGTGCTGTATGGGTCGCATCTGACCGACATGGAAACCTGTTACAAGGTGATGCGAACCCATGTCGCGCGGGGTTTGGCGCTCGAGGCGAATCGCTTCGATATCGAACCCGAGATTACCGCCAAGCTTCTGCGCGCCGGTCATTCCATCGTCGAACTGCCGGTTCGCTTCGAGCCTCGAAGCCGGGCGCAAGGAAAGAAGATCGGCTGGCGCGACGGGATGACGGCAATAGTGGTCCTCGCCCGACAGCGAGTCGTTCGATGAAGCGCAGCGGCGCGGCGTGGCTGGCAGCCGCGGTGGCGCTGATGGTCATGGCGTTCGGGCTGGTCAAGGGCACCTGGGCGGCGGGCGGCTCCGATTCATCGTGTTATGCCTTGATGGCGGATGCCTTTGCCGCCGGTGATGTCCAGCCGTTCACCGGGCTTGCCAATGAAGCGCCATGGCCAGACGCCGCGCGGACGTTCGCCCCAGCCGGCTTCATCCCCTCATCCGTCGTACCAGGAGCAGCGTCGCCAATCTGCGCACCAGGGTTCTCGACGCTGCTCGCGCCATTCCGGCTGGTTGCTGGTCGTGATGCGATCTTCTTCGTCACGCCCCTCGCAGGAGCGCTCTTGGTTTGGCTGTCGTTTGTCGTGGGACGCCGCCTGGTTGGTTCGTGGAGCGGCGCTGCCGCCTCCCTGACGGTGGCGACGATGCCGGTTCTACTCTTTCAAGTGACTCAGCCGATGAACGACGTCGTTGTGACGGCCGTGTGGATGGCCGTGCTGGCGGCATCCCTTGCCGCCGAGCCCTCACGACCGTGGTTGCTGGGTGGACTTTCGGGGTTGGCGACTTTGATTCGCCCCAACCTCGCACCAGCATCGCTCGTGGTGGCGGTGTGGTTGATGGTCGTGGCTGGTCGCGGTGATGCGCCGATGTTACGCAGTGCACGAAGCGCCGTTCGGCGACGCCATGCGATCGCCTTCGGACTCGCGGCGTTTCCATCGCTCATCGTGCTGTTCGCCCTGAATACTCGGCTGTACGGACATCCGTTTCAGTCCGGCTACGGCCGTGCAGCGGATCTGTTCAGCGTGGACAACCTGTGGCCCAACCTCCAGCACTACGGACGGGCGGTGTTCGAAACACAGCTCGGACTGCCGCTGCTGGGAGTTCTCGCAGTGCTCCTGCCGAAACCCGAGCGAGCAATTGTCTGGCTCGCCCTCGGCATCAGCGCAGCGACGGTGGGCGTGTACTCTGCTGTACCGTCCCTACCCGGAGTGGTGGTACTTGAGGTTCCTGCTGCCCGCACTGGCGCCGCTCACGGTTCTTGCCATCGCGGTCCTGTCCAATCGCTTCTCGGCTCTCGTCAGGCCGCCACTGGTCCGTGTTGCAATCGTAACGCTCACTGTCACCGCCATCGCCTGGTTCGGCCTGGCGACCGCGAGAACACGTCAGGTGTTCGAGCTGCAACAGCTCGAGAGCCGCTTCCGTCGAGCCGGCGAGGTCGTGCGTGACAAGCTTCCGGCCAACGCCATCGTCATCGCTGTGTGGCAGAGCGGTACGGTTCGATTTCACGCTGGTCGCATGTCATTGCTGTGGGACTCGCTCGATCCATTGGCGCTGGAGTCAGCGGTTGGGTGGCTCTCGATGCGAGGGTTCGAACCGTATCTTTTGCTCGAGCGCTGGGAGGAACCACTGTTTCGCGATCGCTTCATGCGCGCCACCTCGCTCGGTCAGTTGGATTGGCCGCCGCGTTTTGACATTGTCCGCCAGGTTCGCATCTTCAAACCCGCCGACCGCGAGATCTACCTGCGAGGCGGGACGGTCCCGACCGAATACATCCTGCGCTGAGGTAAGCTGTCGCCCGATGCGATGCGCCTTGGGAATTCTCGCGGCAGCGGTCTCGCTGTCCTTGTCCAGCGTCATCGCGCAGGAGGGTCGTTACGAATGGCCCGTGTACGGCGGCGACCAAGCCGCCACGCGATATGCGGCGCTGGCAGAGATCAATCGTCGAACGGTCGGGACGCTCCAGCTTGCATGGTCATGGAAGCCGAACGAACGCGCGCTTCCGGAGTTCGGCACGCAGCCCGGCACCTTCCAGAACACACCGTTGATGATCGATGACGCGCTCTATGTGAGCACGCCGTACAACCGCGTGGTTGCGCTCGACGCGAGGAATGGCCGTGAGCTGTGGCGGTACGATCCGGAACCCTATAAGGATGGACAGCCGCCAAACGGCACGGGCTTCGTTCATCGCGGCGTCGCGGCATGGCGTGATGACGCAGGCCGGCTACGTATTTTCATGAACAGCCGATACCGGCTGATTTGCCTGGACGCCAAGACCGGAACGCTCGTTGACACGTTCGGCGTTGGAGGAATGGTCGATCTGACGGCAGGGCTCTCTTGGAAGGTCAATCCGCGCCACTACACCAACACGTCACCGCCCGTCGTTTACAGGAACCTCGTCATCCTCGGCAATGGCGTCGGCGATCGCCTCGTGTACCGCAACGATCCTCCGGGAGATGTCCGCGCCTTCGACGCGCGGTCCGGCACGTTGGTGTGGACGTTCCGGCCAATTCCACGTCCCGGCGAGTTTGGCAATGAAACCTGGGGAGAAGGGTTCGTGGGGTTTCACAGGTCACACCAATGTGTGGGCGCCGATGTCGCTCGACGAGGCTCGCGGGCTTCTCTATTTGCCTCTCAGCACACCCAGCAACGACTACTACGGTGCGCGCCGACCGGGCGCCAATCTCTTTGCCGAATCGATAGTCTGCCTTGACGCATCCAGCGGCACTCGCAAGTGGCACTACCAGATCGTGCACCACGGCTTGTGGGATTACGACCTGCCAGCCGCACCCATCCTGGTGTCGATCACGGTGGCCGGCCGACGCATCGATGCGGCCGTGCAGTTGACCAAGCAGGGTTTCGCATTCGTCTTCGATCGCGTCACGGGTGAACCCGTGTGGCCAATCGAGGAGCGGAGCGTCCCCGCCAGTGACGTGCCCGGCGAGCAGGCATGGCCGACGCAGCCGTTCCCCCGCAAGCCTCCCGCCTTTGTCGAACAGGGCGTGTCGCTGGACGATGCGTTTGATTTCACGCCGGAGCTGCGTGAGCAGGCGCGGGCCGAGTTGTCGAAGTACAAACTGGGCCCGCTCTACACGCCACCCTCGTTGCAGGGAACCGTCATGCGGCCAGGCGTCATCGGGGGTGCGAACTGGGGTGGCGGGGCGTTCGATCCCGAGACCGGCTTGCTCTACGTCAAGAGCTCGAGCACGCCAGCCATCCTCCGTCTCGGCGAGCCGGACCGCTCACCCAACAACCCACGCGCGGGTGAAGTGGACGCCACGCTGATCAATCGCGGAGGGAGCGCAACGTTCAGGGATGGCCTGCCGATCTTGAAGCCGCCCTATGGCCATCTGACCGCGATCGATATGAATCGAGGGGAAATCGCCTGGCGTGTGCCGTTTGGCGACACGCCCGGATTGCGTGGTCATCCGGCATTGCAAGGGGTCGCCCTGCCGAAGAAGCTCGGAGCGAGCGGTGCACCCGGCGCCATCGTCACGTCCGGCGGCCTGGTCTTTGTCGGCGGCGGTGACGAAGCCTTGAATGCCATTGATGCCATGACAGGCGAAACGCTGTGGCAAGGCGCGCTCCATCAACGCTCCACCGCGACACCGATGACCTATCGCACTGGCGGTCCTGAGGGTCGTCAGTTCGTGGTGATCGCCGCCGGCGCGGGCGAGCAAGCCGAGTTGGTCGCCTTTGCGCTGCGATGAAAAGGGGACAATCCCGTTTCATTCAGGTGACAAATTGTGGCGGTCGGAGGAGGGGGCGGGCTTCCGTGGCTCGTCGGAAACCTCGCACAGTGGCAAGTCTTGCGCAATCGCCCAGGACTCCCATTCGGCAGCTGACCGAGATTCGAACGTCGACGTGAGGTCTGCGTTCGGATCCACGCCAAGCGACGAGTACAGCCGCGCGCGAAAGTGCGGCTCCAACGCCGCGACGGCGATGCGCCCCTCCTTCGCATCATAGAGCCCGTACGCATTGAGCCCCCCGCCGAGCAACCCCTCTGGGCCTGTCACACCATGCTCGAGCGGAGCAACGAGTGGAGCGAGTGCGTCATACAGGCCCACAATCGCTCGCGCTCCCGGCGCGTCGCGGAGAAGCAGCAAGCAGGTTGCGAACGCGTGCTCAGCGCCGAGGACGTCTGCCATCAGCGTGCGAGGAATCTCTCGACCGAGCAAGCCTGCCCTCGCAAGGTAGGTCAGGTCATGCCCGGCGACCTCGGGGTTTCTGGTGTCGCCAACGATGTTCAGCCAGCGGAGCCGAGTGGTTCCTTTCGCAGGATCGAGGAGGCTGTCCGCGTCGAGTTTCAATCGCTTGAGCGCTGAGGGGCGCTGGCTGGCCACGAAGAGGTCAGCCTCTGCGAGCAACGCGTGAATTCGCGACTGACCGTCATCGCTCTTGAGGTCGAGGCGCTCGACGTGCATCCCGCGGCGCAGTTCCTCGTACCACGCGGGGCAGAAACTCGCCATGGGATCACCGTCGGTCGGTTCAATCTTGAAAACCGTCGCACCCGCACTGCGAAGGCGCGACACCGCCAGCGGCCCCGGGGCGTTGACGGCAATGGTGACGACACGAATTCCGGTAAGGATAGGCATAGGAACGCGTAGGATAGCGGCTTCAGATGGAGGCAACCATGGGCGATCAGCAGAATCTCGACATCGTGCGCGGCGGGTACGAAGCGTTCGGACGCGGAGACGTTGAAGGGCTCATCAGCCGGCTGGCTGATGACGTGACTTGGTATACGCCTGGCCCAAGCGATCTCCCAACGGCGGGGACACGGCGTGGTCCCGACCAGGTGCGAGATTTCTTCAGGATCGTCAACGAATTGTTCGAGTTCGAGAAATTCGACCCTCACACCTTCGTGGCCCAGGGCGATCGTGTCGTTGTGCTGGGAGACGATGCGCTCAGATTGAAGTCGTCGGGTGAGGCGCTTCAGGAGTCCTGGGCGCACGCCTTCACGCTGAAGGACGGCAAAATCGTCGCCTTCCACGAGTACTTGGACACTGCCGCCCATGGTGGCGGCCATGAGGAAGGCCGAGGCGCGCGCCTGACCCGCGCTGCGTAACGCAAGGACCAAAACAAAGGGGCGGGTTCGCGATGGACCCGCCCCGAAAGACAACCTCTCAAACTGTTGCCGGCTACCGGCTACCGGGCCACTGAACTGGCCCTGGCCATGATCACCGGCCACCGGCCACTGGCTAACGGGCTAACGGGCCACTTCACCGATCACTGATCACTGATCACCGGCCACCGATCACCGGCCACCGATCAGACCACCGGCTTGTGCAGCACGACCGGTTCGTCCGTCGGCTTCTTTTTGCTGCCGAGTCCCTGAATCTGGAGGACCGGCGCCTGCTCTTCCTTCAGCACATGCTGGCGGTAGAGGCGCTCCATCTCGGCGTGCTGACGCTTCTCGTCCGGCGTCATCTCCCTGGCCGCCTTGCGCGCCTTCAGTTGTTCTTCGCGAGCGTTTTTGGCGATCCCCAGTTTGTCGAGGTCGGTCTGGGCGCCGGCCGCCACCGCCTCGGCGTTCAGCTTCAGCGAGTGCTCGGCCGAGTTCAGCGGCACCGACTTGTTGCCGGCAAAGATTTCGTGTCGGCCATGCTCGTCGTACCACTTGGTGAGCGTGGCCGTCATGTGCATCTTCTCGATGATGTTCCGCCAGCCGATGCCGGTGTTGTAGGCGCAGAAGGAGATCTCGCCCTGCTGGGTCGCATACGGGATGATGCACATCTCCGTGCGCCGGAAGTCGTAGTTGAACAGATCCTGGAACCACATACCCGCGACGAACAGGAAGTTCCAGCGGTCCGACCGCCGCTTCTCGATGTCGTTCATCGTCCGGTCGCCCTCGACCTTGCCGTAGTTCCTGCCGGTCGCCCCGAACGTCTTGTCGAACTTCTTCAGCAGGTCGGCAATCTTGAAGTGCGTCGGGGCCTTGAACGGATCGTAGTTTCGCAACAACGCCAGCGTCATGCCGGCAATCGACAGCCACTTGCCGCGTGCCGCATCGTTGACCTGCGCGATGTCCCTGGCGAGCTGGTCGGCCTTGAGGAACGCCGTCACCGGCACCGCTTCCTTGGTTTCCTTGTCGATCATCACGGCCATGCCGATGCCGCAGTTCGGATGGCAGCCGCAAGTCAGTTGACCCCATTCGCGGTCGGGCCCGTGCACGACGTCCGCCCAGTCGGTGAACGTTGACATGAAGGAGATCGGGAACCAATCGCGAACCGGTTCGCCGAGCCCGGTCTGGTTCTTCACGTCATGGGCGAGATGCGACAGTGTGTAGCGCTGGGCCGCGCGACGCTCGGGTGTCACCTCTTCGTCACGGCCCGTGAACGATACGGGCTGGAACGACAGGAAGTTGATCTTCTTCGGATTGTCGAGCGCGAACTCGATCACGCGACCGACTTGTTCGTTGTTGACGCCGTTGACAATCGTAATGACCGGCACGATGTCCACGCCCGCCTGGTGCAGGTTCTCGATCGCGCGCAGCTTGACGTCGAACAGGTTGCCGACGCGACGATGTGAGTTCGCCGCGTTACCGATTCCGTCGAACTGCAAGTACGCGTAGCGCAGCCCGGCTTCGGCGGCCGCCTTCGCGAAGTCGACACTCTTGGCGAACTCGATGCCGTTGGTCGCGGCCTGGACCGAGTTGTAGCCGACCTTGCGCGCGTACCGCACCGCGTCGAGGAAGTACGGCGACAGCGTCGGCTCCCCGCCGGAAAACTGTACCGACATCTGACGGCGCGGCTTGATCGTGATGGCGTTGTCGAGAACCGTCTTGATGTCATCCCAGGTCAGCTCGTGGACGAACCCGACCTGGTTCGCGTCCATGAAGCATGGGTCGCACATCATGTTGCAGCGGTTCGTCAGGTCGACCGTCAGCACCGAGCCGCGCCCGTGCTTGATCGTCGAACTCCCGTGGTTGTGCAGCTTCTCGTCGTTGTGCGCGCGAATGTCGCGACCCGGGAACACGTCTTCGAGGTGCTTGAAAAACGACGGGTCGATCGCCATGGTGTCTTCGAAATGCCCGTGCACCGGGCAGTCCTTCACCATTACGATCTTGCCGTCCTTCTCGATGATCGTCGCCTTGATCTCTCCAACCTTTTCGTTGAGGAGCGTCTCGAGGGGCCGGGTACCGTCGAGAATGGCCTGGCGCGCCTCGCGCACGCACACCGGACACAACGAGTCGGTCTCGCGCGGCCAGCCCAGTGGCGGCTTGGTCTTCTCGTGAGATTTCTGCAGTGGCTTGTCCGACCACCGGGGAATGAACGACGCGTTCTGGTTGATCGTGTTGACGCGCGAAAACACCTGCCAGGCGCCTTCCGCGGCAACCGCCAACCCTTTCTCCATATACTTGATGGGCGCGTGCATCTCGTTGCCTCTCTCGATCCAGTGATATCGATTCCGCTAACTTGTTCTAGCGGAGTATTTTAGGTGCGTCATTCCCAGGCTTTGTCGGTTTTCGGCGAATGGGCCCTGGCGGCCCCGAGCGGGCAGCGCCGCTCGTCCAACGGGCAAATCCGATAAAAATAGTCGCCATTGCAGAAATGTGTAGCCCGCCCGAAGATTTGCGCATGCTTCGAACCGTTGTCGTCGTCTGCTGCCTGGGGGTCGCCGCGATTCGGGTGACTGCTCAGTCCGGTCCGTTGCCGCAGGACCCGATCGCACTCGTCAACGCCAATGTCGTGAACGTGACGGATGGGACCGTGCAGCGCAACGCGATCGTGATCATGCGCGCGGGCCGCATCGAGTCGGTCGGTTCAACATCGCCCGCGACGGGCGTCCACGTGATCGATCTGCGCGGCCGGTACGTCGTGCCGGGTCTCATTGACGCGCATGTTCACATCGCGAACCTGCGTTCGCTTCGGACCGCACTCGAGAGCGGCGTCACCACGGCCCGCAGCTCGGGCGTGTCGCACTATGTGGACGTCGGGATGCGCGACCTCGTCAAGCAGGGCTTCGTGTCCGGTCCTGACCTCGTTGCAGCTGGCTATCACGTGCGGCCGTCGATCGCGGAGGAGGCATTTTTCGATCATCCGTCGCAGGCGGCCTTGATGCGCGGGGTGACGACGGTCGATGCCTTGCGCCGAATGGTGCAGGCCAACCTTTCGCGAGGCGTCGATTGGATCAAGGTGCTGGCCACCGAGCGTGCCGGCACCCCGAACACTGACCCACGAAAGCAGGTATATACGGAAGAGGAGCTGCGCGCGGTTGTCGACGAAGCGAAGGCGAAGAACGTTCCGGTCCAGGCTCATGCGCATGGCGCCGAGGGCGCGCTGGCGGCGGTGAAGGCGGGCGTGCGGAGCATCGAGCACGGCACCTACCTCACAGATGAAGCACTGCAGCTCATGGCGAAGCTGGGAACCTTTTTCGATCCGACCATGGAAGCGGTGAAGGACGTCGCCGACGTGGGTGGCGATTACGACGATCGCGATCTGCAGCTTCGTGGCCGACACATGCTGCCACGTTTGCGGGAAGCGATTGGTCGAGCGCACAAGCTCGGGGTGAACATCGTGGCCGGCTCTGACACCGGTTATGGCCCGGCGAGCGTCGGCCGCGTGTCGATCGAGGTCGCGAACCTCGTTGAGGCAGGTCTGCCGGTCCTCGCCGCCCTACAGGCGGCCACCATCAACAACGCGCGGATGCTGCAGCGGGAGAAGCAGATTGGCCAGATTGCCACTGGCTTCGAGGCAGACGCGATCGTCGTCGAACGAAATCCCCTCGAACACGTCGGCACGCTACAGGATCCATTGCTGGTCATCAGCAATGGGCGTATAGGACTCGATCGATTGAATTTTGCGCGGCCTGCTACAGCGCCGTGACGGAGAGAGATTCATGAAGCGTTTTCTCGCGATCAGTTGCGTCAGCATTTTGTTGCTTCCGGCCGTCGCTCGCGCCCAGCACGAGGATCACGCGGCGATGAAGCCCGACCAGATCGGGAGTGGCACGGTGAAGTTCCAGACGTCGTGCAGTGCGGCCGTGGCTGCCGAGTTCAACAATGCCGTGGCTCTGCTGCACTCGTTCTGGTTCCCGGAAGCGACCAAGCTGTTCGAGGCGATCGCGCAGAAGGACTCGTCCTGCGCGCTCGCGCATTGGGGCATCGCGATGTCCAATTGGGGCAATCCGTACGGTGGCATCCGCGCCAAGGACGTCATCGACAAAGGCGCCGTGATCATCGCCGTGGCGCAGTCGACGGGTCAACCGTCGGCGCGCGATCGCGCGCTCATCGACGCGGTGGCGATCCTCTATAGCAGTGCCGATCCGGCGACTCATCGGGACCGCGTCGTGAAGTACGAGGCCGCCATGGCCAAGGTCTCGGCTGACAATCCGAAGGACGTGGAGCTGCGGATCTTCTACGCGCTCTCCGTGAGCCAGTCGGCGGTGCCTACCGACAAGACCTACGCCAAGCAGCTTCAGGCGGCGAGCATCCTCGAGCCACTCTTCAAGGAGATCCCGAAGCATCCTGGAGTCGCCCATTACATCATCCACGCCTACGACGCGCCGCCGCTGGCCGAGAAGGGGTTGGTCGCGGCGCGCAGCTACGCCTCGCTTGCGCCCGCGGTGCCGCACGCGCTTCACATGCCATCGCACACGTTTACTCGCGTGGGCTCGTGGAAAGAGTCGATCGAGACCAATCGACGCTCGGCCGAGGCGGCGCGGAAGAGCAATGGGCCGGGGGAGGAGTTGCACGCGCTCGACTACCAGACGTACGCGTATCTCCAAATCGCCCAGGACAAGGCCGCCAAGGCCACGGTCGACCACGCGATCAGCGTCGTGGGCGGCGCGGAAGGGATGGCCGCTGGAGCGGCGGGAGCTGGCGCCTTCGCGATCGCAGCGATACCTGCTCGCTATGCGCTCGAACGCGGCGCGTGGGCCGAAGCGGCAGCTCTGCCGACCCGGCCGGCGAAGACGCCGTTTACCGAAGGAATCACGCACTTTGCTCGCGCGATCGGTGCGGCACGCAGCGGGAATCCCGCGGCAGCGGGTCCAGACATCGAGCGGCTCGCGGCACTGCGCGACACGATGAAGCAGATGCAGGACGCCTATTGGGCGGAGCAGCTCGATATCCAGCGGCGCGTCGCGCTGGCGTGGGTCGCGTATGCCGAGGGCAAGAAGGATGAGGGGATCAAGCAGCTGCAGGCGGCTGCAGATGCTGAAGATGCGACCGACAAGTCTGCGATCTCACCGGGCCCACTGGCACCTGCGCGCGAGCTTCTCGGTGACATGCTGCTCGACGCCGGGCGGCCTCAAGAGGCTCTCGTGGCCTTCGAGGCGACGACGAAGAAGGAGCCCAATCGCTTCAGGGGCCTGTATGGCGCCGGACGCGCGGCCGAACTGGCAGGCGATCGCGCCAAGGCGGCGAAATACTACAAGCAGCTGCTCGACGTGGCGAAAGAAGCCGACACTGAACGGCCGGAACTGGTCGCCGCACGGAAGATGGTGAATTGACCTCGGGCAGGGTGCCTGAGTGCCTTATGTGCCTGGGTGCCTAAGGATCGCGGGCAGATCAAGCCGGGGTTCGCCGACGTGGCCATCTTCGATCCCGCGCGCGTCGCCGAGACCAACTCGTTCGAGAAGCGGAAGTCGTATTGTCCCGCAGCCATGACGCCGCGGCGCGGGTGCGCTCGACAGCGAATGGCAATTGTGGAATCACGTGTGGTCCAGCGAGCCGGCGCGATCGCGCAGAAACCAGACGCAGATCAGGCTGATGGCGCCCGTGAGCGAGACGTAAGCCGCCACCGCCATCGAGGTCTTGTAGGTCTCGTAGAGATAGAGCGCGATGAGAGGCGCGGGGCCGCCGGCGGTAATCGATGCAAGCTGGTACCCCAGTGAAGCGCCGCTGTATCGCAGCCGCCCCGGGAAGCTCTCCGCGATGAACGCGGCCTGCGGACCGTACTGAAGATCGTGAAGTGGCAGTCCGGCGACGATGGCGAGCGCGATGAGCGGCAGCATGCCGCTGTCGAGCATCCCGAAGTAGACGAACGGGAGGACCATCATCACCAGGCAGCCGATGACGGTGATCCGTCGCCTGCCGAAGACGTCCGACAGGTGGCCGAACCACGGAATCGTGGCCATCGACACGGTCGCCTGCAGCATGACCAGGTTCAAAACGAGCGCGCGACTCAGGCCCAAGACCTGAGTGCCGTAGGTGAGAATGTAAGTCGTGAAGATGTAGAACGGCGTCTGCTGGCCGGTGCGAAGCAGGGCGGTGAGGACAACTTCCCGCCAGTTCTCGCGGAGCACCGCGAGGACCGGCGCCCGTTCCACTCGTCCGCCGGTCTTGAGCTGCGCGAATACCGGTGTCTCGAGAACGCCCATCCGGATGTACAGGCCGACGAAGACGAGCGTAAAGCTCAGGAGAAACGGGACACGCCAGCCCCAGCGCAGGAAGTTCTCATCGGACGTGGTCAGCGTCATCACGGCGAGCGCACCGTTGGCCAGCACCATTCCGGCCGGCGCCCCGAACTGCGCCCAGCTCGTCGTGAAGCCGCGGCGCTTCGGGTCGGTCCATTCACCGGCCATCAACACCGCGCCGCCCCATTCACCACCTACCCCGATGCCCTGGGCGATGCGTCCGACGACCAGCAGCACGGCGCCCCAGATGCCAATCCGTTCATAGCCGGGTACCAGGCCGATCATCATTGTCGCGACGCCCATCAGCACCAGCGTGGCGATGAGCGCGACTTTGCGGCCGATGCGATCGCCGAAATGACCGAACAGGGCCGCGCCGAACGGGCGGGCCGCGAATCCGACGAAGTAGGTCGAGAACGCCAGTAGTGTTCCCGTATATGGATCCGAGGCAGGGAAGAACACCGTCGGAAAGACGAGCGCTGCGGCCACGCCGTAGAGGAAGAAGTCGTACCACTCGATGGTCGTGCCCACCGCCGACGCGACGACGGCCTTGACCACCATCCGCCGGCGATCGCGGTCCTCTGCGATTTTCGCTGGCTTCGTCGATGCCACTACCAAAGGCACCTCCGGCACGCAGGCACCTTAGGCACCTTGCCAGATCTGCTTCAGCACCCGGCGGAAGTTATCGCCCAGGACGCCGCGGATCTCGTTGTCCGAGTATCCGCGGCGGATGAGGCCTTCCGTCAGGTCGAATACCCGCTTCGGATGATCCACCCCTTCGATATCGATCTTGTCGCGAAAGCCGTAGCTGTCCTTGTAATTGCTCCGCAACGACTTCTGTTCCTCCGGTGACAGATCGTCATAGCCGTCGAGATCGATGTCGCTCCCGAGCCCCAGGTGCTGCACCCCCACCAGCTTTCGCACGTGGTCGTAGTGGTCGAGCATATGCTCGATGGTGGTCGGCTCGCTGGTCTTCACGAACATCCGAACGCCCGTAATCCCCATCACGCCACCGCGCGCCGCCATGCGTCGGATGGCTTCATCGGTTTTGCAACGCGGATGATCGGGTACCAGCGCGCGGCAGTTGGAGTGCGTGATGAGGACCGGGCTGGTCGAAACCTCGAACGCATCGAGCGTGGTGCGGTCGCCGCAATGCGAGACGTCAACCGCCATACCCACCTTGTTCATCCCCGCCACTACTGACACGCCAAAGTCCGAAATCCCATCGTCGCGCCGCTCGGTCGAGCCGTTGCCGATCAGGTTGCGGCTGTTGTAAGTGAGCTGAGACACGCGCTGCCCGAGCGAATGAAAGAACTCGACATCGTTCGCGGTGCGAAAGTGCTGCGAATTCTGAATCCCGAGCAGCACTCCGATCTTCTTGCTGGCCCTGACCGCATCGAGGGACTCCGGCGCGTCGATGCGCATCAGGCTGTCATGGTGATGCGCCAGGAATCCATTCCAGAGTCCCAGGAAGGTGAGCACGTTGGTATAGGCGTCGGTGCCACCAACGCCGGTTGCGATGTGAAAAACGGAGACCCCGGAGTCCAAGAACCGCTGCAGTTCGGCCCGCGCGAAGCCGGCAGGCCGCTGCAGCCACGTCGAGCGGCCGATCTTGAACGGACTCAGCATGTCGATCACTGTCGTCGACGCGACGAGATCGATGGCTCGTTTCGAATACGTGGTCGACTGATGCAGTGCCAGCCGATAGCGATGGCGGTTGACGAACGGCGCGGCAGCCACGGCGCCGCCCGCAGCCAGGAAGTCGCGCCGTTTCATTGCGCGGTTTCGTACAACTTGGTGTTGCCCTGCAGAAATTTGTCGAACCACCCGACGATGTGCTGCAGCCGCTCGATACGGTGTCTTGGCTTGCCCGAGCGCGAGAGCTCGTGGGTCTCGCCCGGGAACCGCACCATCACGGTGGGCACCTTCATGTATTTGAGTGCCCGGAACATCATCTCGCCGCCATCCGAGGCCGGCGTCCGCAGGTCGTCGTCACCATCGACCAGCATCAATGGAGTCTTCACCTTCGCGACGTGGGTGATCGGTGACCGGGCGGCGAAGTCGGCTGGATCTTCCCACGGCGCCTTGCGGAACCAGGTTGGCGTGAAGAGCGTGAAGTCCGCGGTATACCAGAAGCCCGACCAGTCAGCGATCGACCGCTGAGACACCGCGGCGGCGAAGCGATTGGTTTGTGTGATCGTCCAGTTGGTCAGCAGTCCGCCGCCACTGCCGCCCGTGACTCCGAGGCGCTTCTCGTCGATGTAGCCCCGCTTCAAGACTTCGTCGACCCCCGCCATCAAGTCCTTGTAGTCGTCGCCGGGATACCGGAATTGAATGACGTTGCCGAAGTCCTGTCCGTAGTTGCTGCTCCCGCGAGGATTGGGAAAGAGAACGACATAGCCCTTCGCGGCCATCCAGTGGAACTCGTGTGTGAACGTGTTGCCATAGGCCGAGTGCGGTCCGCCATGGATCTGAAGGATGAAAGGGTACTTCCTGCTGCGATCGAAGTCCGGCGGATGCAGCAGCCAGCCCTGGATCTTCTTGCCGTCGAAGCTGGTCCACCACACTTCTTCGGGCTCGCTCAACTTGATCGTGTTGAACAGGTGGTCGTTGACGCGGGTGACCTGCCTCGGCGCACTTGATGACACGACGAACACGTCGCCGATATTGGTGGGAGACGAGGCGAGCGCGGCAAACGTGCTCGCGTCGTGCGAAGCCGTGTAGGACTGCACCGCGTGGGCGCCCTTGAAAAGTGAGGCGACTTTGCCCGTGCCGACGTCCACCCGAATGAGGTTGGCATCGCCCTGCTCGCCGGCGACCACGATGACGGATGACCCATCCGCTGACCACACGGGACCACGCGTCGCGCCACCGCGGGGCGCTGCCTGATCGCCGCCGATCCCTCCACCAATGTCGAAGTCGTAACTCGCGGTCAAGTTCTTCGGCGTGGATCCGATGGGCGCGACAAACAAATCCGCCTGGCTGTACGACCGCTCTGGCGAGCCGCCGAGGGCGCCGATGAAGGCGATCGACCGACCATCAGGCGACACTTTGAGGCTGCTGATGCCGCCGGCGATGTCGGCGATCTTGGTGATGTCGCCGCCGGTCGATGGGACGGCGTACACGTCCGAGTCTCCCGGGTGGTAGTAGGCGTCGGTCACGCGCGTTGAAATAAAGAAGAGACGTGACCCATCGTTGGCCCAGACGGCGCCCCCTTCGGAGAACTCGCCATCGGTCAACTGACGCGCCTTGCCGATCGTCGGGCCAGGTACATCCGTGACCCACAGATGCGACGGGCGCGTGGGGTCGTTCCAGCCGCCGCCGTTGCTGCGATAGACCGCGGACGTGATGACGCGCACGTCCGACTTCGATCCGTCGGATTTGCTCTCGGGTTTCGCGTCGGTAGCTGCTGGCACATCGTCGGGCCGCGTCGTGCTGCTGAACGCGATGCGCGATCCATCCGGTGACCATGCCGGCGCCGATGCGCCTCGCGCAACGTCGGTGATCGCTCGTGCCTCGCCGCCGTCGAGCGCCAGGAGGTAGATCTGCGGCGGCTGCGGACGGCCATCGCGCTCGATGGCGCGCACGAAGGCGAGCTGTCGACCGTCGGGTGACCACCGAGGGCTCGAGTCGCGCGTTCCTGACGTCAACCGCCGCGGCGGTTCCGCGCCGCTCGCCGGAACGAGCCAAATGCTGGTCTCGTAGTCGTCCTTCTGCTCGTTGACCACTACCCGGACGAACGCGATCGTCGAACCGTCAGGCGTAATCTGAGGGTCGGCGACCCAGACGAACTGCAGGATGTCGCTCTCGGAGATCAGTCGCCGGTCGGCGCGATTGCCTTGAGCGCCGGCGTCGATGGTCGACGCAGCCGCGAGGCAGGCGATTGCGATTGCACGAACGCGAATCCAATGCTGTGATGTCATTGCACACCCCGCAGATAACCCATCCATGCATCAACCAACCCCTGGTGCTGGCCTTTCAACCCTGAATACGTTGAGGCCCATGCTTGGGCGCGTGTGCGGTCCGCGGCCAGCGATTCGCTTCGTACGCTAGGCGAGTGGGTGGCGTAGGTTGCGTACACGCCCGCCAGAAGGGCGGACTGGTCCTTCGGATTCGACTCGAGATGCTTGATCAGCAACGGCATCGCCTCATTGGCACGATTCGCGGCCACGTAGGCCAGTGCGAGCATGCGCATAGTCGTTGGATCTTGTCCGGCCTTTTCGAGCGTGGTGATGGCCTGCGACGCGTCTCCGGCCTGCAGCCAGCTGAGACCAGCCATCCGTGCGACCGGTGCTGGACCGGCCACGTCAGCCGGCACGCTCTGCAGCAGGCCCGCGGCCTCCCGATACTTGCCGCCCTGTGCCAGTGCGGCGCCAAGGTACAGCCTGGTGGGCGCGAAGTTCGGCGCCTGCTGGATCGCGACCTGGAATTGCTGCAGCGCGCGATCCATCTGTCCCTGCGAGAAGAAGTCGAGGCCGCGCAGGAAGGCCGCCATCGTTTGATCGCCGCCGGTGAGCGCCTCGAGCGCCGCCGGACCCAGCTGACCGTTGCGGGCGGATGCCAGCGCCGTCTTCGCCGTCGGTCGTGCACGCTCAGCGGCGGTCAACACAGCGGTCATGACCTCGGGCGAGAGTAGCTCCTTGCGATCGAAGACTGGCAGATTTGCGAGCATGGCGGACACCAGTTCGGTCGGCAGCGGCATCACCATCGGTGTTGCCGCCGCATCAGCAGCGGCGGCGCCGGCCACCACGCGAAATGGTCGAAGCAGGTGGCCCTGCGCCTTGCCGCCCTGGGTGACGGTGGCGCGCGCGAAGTACCGCCCGGGCGGCAATGTGGCGGTGTTGACGACGCCACCCAGCACACCGATTTCAGGCGACCCTCCGCCGCCAACTTGCATGGGTTGGCTCAACAGGGGACGACTCTTTTCATCGGCTACGACGTCCAGCGTCGCCTGAACGCCCTCCCGCGACGCGGGGTTCGCCGCGTACACCTCCATCATCGCGGAGAGTCGTCCATTGCTCACGAGTGGTTCGACCGCCGGCGTCAGCGGTTGTTTGGCATCGCTCGGCGCCTGCGCCACGAGGAGATCGCCGACCGTCAGGCCGGCTCCGGTCATCTCGTAGATGGTGACCTTCCGCTCGACCGATCCGACCCGCTTCTCGCTATCGGCGACGGCGAAGCGCAGCATGTAGTTCCCGGGATCGAGCACCACACTGCTCGCGTACACGGCGACGCCAGGATCGACCTCACTCACACGCAGCTTTCGGTCTTCGATGGCTGGCGTCAGCGGTTTGTTGTTGCGATCGACGAACGCGATGCCGGTCGTGTAATCCAACGATTGATCGGCGTTGCGTTCGATCTCGGCCGCGATGAGCATCCTGACGCGCGACCCGCCAGGCTCCTTATAGGTCCACGTGGCCATGCGCATCGGGACGTCGTTGATGGTCAGCTGCCCCCGCAACGCGCGGCGCACGGCTTCGGCCGGCGAGGTATTCTCCGGCGACGTCGTGGACAGAAATCCGCGGCGGGAGTGGACGGTGACACCCCGTCGCGTGGTCTTCACCTGGATGCGATGCCGACGGCCGTCCCGATCGCGCGGACGAGCCTCGACGCCCAGCAGGTAGTGCCCGGCCATCGAGCGATTGATGCGCACGAACGCGTTGTCGCCCGACGTGATGATGCGATGCAGGGCGCCGCGCGAGTTGCCGGCGAGCGTTTCAAGGCCCGTGACTTGTCGGTCGCGATCCTCGCGCGGTGTCGTCGGGCGCTGGCTTTCCGTGACGTCAACCGTCGGCACGTCGAGCAACATCACCTCCAGGGTCGCGCGCACATCGGCGGCGATGGCTGCGATCTCATCCGTCTCGCTGCCGAGCCCTTCGAGGACGAGCCCTTCCGAGATCAGGATGACGGTCTTGGGTCCGTCGAGGGCGCCCAGGCTCTTGAGTACTTCGCGCATGCCGCGCAGCGAGGCCTGCGTCTGTTGGCGCTGGTGATTGACGACCTCCGCCGCCTCCTGCTCGACCTCGATCTCGCAGCGTGCGGCTTCGAGGTTCGACAGCAGCGCGCTGCCGCACTCGCGCAGGATCAGCGCGTTGCGGAGGCTCATATCGCTGTGCTCGACGGTGGCAATCGCTTCGCTCAGGCTGATGTGAAAGCGCCCTTTGAACGGCGTCGCGAGTCCGACGGTCGCGAGCAGCCCTTCGCGCACCTTCTCGTGCTCGGTGGTGAAGTCGACAAGGGCGCCCTGCGGAATCGCGACCATCGCAATCCGGTCGGCCGGTGCCAGGCCATCGACGAACTTGACGGCGCTGCGCATCATGAAGCGTCCCTGTCCAACGCGGATGTTGCCCTGGTCCACCAGGATCAAGATCGAGCGGCCAGGGCTGAGGCCGCGACTATTCGTGGAAAAGAACGCTTCGTCCGGCGCCGCGGGGGGCGCCGCCGCAGGCTTGGCCCCGACCAGGCGCGGGGTGTCATCCACCAGCTTGATGTATTCGGCCGTGACAACCGGGCGAGTGTCGCCGTCCACCTCGACTTGAAATTCCGAAGGCTTCAGATCGATCACCTGGCGGCCTTCGCGATCGACAACCGTGGCATCGACCGTCAAGAGATCGACGCCGGCTCTGAACACCGGCTGTTGAGGGGGCTGGGGCGCTGGAGTTTGAGCGGATACGGCCGCACTGAACAGCGCGACACCCAAAGCCAGGCTTCGCACACGCATGTGGAACTCCGTGCTCAGCGACCCGTCGTGAAAGGCCCGACGCATTCAAACCGACAGTGCTGTAGCGGCCTATCTTACCCCCGCAACACTCGCGAAGCTCCGCCTCAACCCCCGAGAAGCGCCGTATCATCGAGGACGTATGTCGGTTCGAGACGTGGTCATTGTTGGGGCGGGTCCTTCGGGACTGGCGTCGGCCATCGCGGTCAAGCAACTGGGCCTTGATTACCTCGTGTTGGAAAAGGGTGCGTTGGTCGAGTCGATTCGACGATTCCCTATCAACATGGTCTTCTTCACGACACCCGAGCTGATGGAGGTTGGCGGTATTCCGCTCACCACACCATACGACAAGCCGACGCGGCTCGAAGCGCTTCAGGTACTACCGAAAAGTCTCGGACGTCTTTCAATTGCAGGTGATGCTGCGCGAGGAGGTCGTGTCGATCGAACGTGATCGGGAGGGCGCCGAGACCCTGTTCGTCTTGTCGACGAAGTCGAATCTTGGGGTCCGGCGCGTGCGCACGGCGAAAATTGTGATTCTGGCGATGGGGTACTACGACCGCCCAAATCTGCTGGACGTGCCCGGCGAGCAACTTTCCCACGTCCATCACTATTACGACGAGCCTCATCCCTATTACCGCCAGCGCGTGGTGATTGTGGGCGGGAAAAACTCAGCCTGTGAAACAGCCCTGGATCTGTATCGCAATGGCGCCCACGTCACGCTCGTGCACCGCGGCGCGGGTCTGGGTGACTCGGTCAAGTATTGGGTCAAGCCGGACATCGAGAACCGGATCAAGGAGGGGACGATTGCGGCGCGTTTCAACACTCGGGTGGTCGAGATTCGGCCGACCGAGGTCGTGGTGGCCGACGCCGATGGTGCGCTGGCGACGGTTCCGGCCGAGTCGGTCTTGTTGCTGACGGGCTACCGCGCCGACCCGGAATTCCTGCAGCGCGCGGGGGTCGACGTCAATGCCGACACGCTGGAGCCGGTGTACGACCCTGAGACGTTCGAGACCAATGTCCCCGGCCTCTTCATTGCCGGAGGGCAACTGGCGGGGAAGCGGACCGGAACGGTTTTTATCGAGAACGGGCGCTTCCATGGGGAGCGTATCGCTCGGGTCATTGCCGAGCGCCTGTCGGCAGGCCTTCGGACCCCGGACAGCGTCTCAGTCGAGTAGAATCCGGCAAAGGGCGCCGGATCCGGTATCCGGGTAACTTGAGGGGCTGGGCATGAGCCCGCCAACCATTCTTGTTCGAGAGCCTCTTCCAACTACTCTTCGAGTACCGCCCCGTCGTTTTTTCACAGGGTGAGATTCGGCTGGCCGCGTGGAGCGGCTCGTACCTCGCCGCGGGGCTCGCCGCGCTGACGGTCGTCGTGGCGATTGCCACCTATCGCCGGGGTGGCCCCAAGCTGCGGACTCACGACCGCCTGGTCCTCGCGAGCCTGCGCGTCGCCCTGATCGGACTCGTGGCGCTGTGCCTGTTCCGGCCCGTGCTCGTCGTCAAGGCCGCGGTTTCGCAACAGAACTTTCTCGCCGTGCTGCTCGACGATTCCCGCAGTATGCAGATTGCCGATCACCAGGACGGTCCACGCTCGGCGTTTGTCAGACAGGAGTTTGGGGCGCCTGATCGCGGCATCGTGAAAACGCTGGCCGACAAATTCATGGTGCGCACGTTCCGGTTCTCTACCGCCGCCTCACGGGTCGATGCCGAAGACGACCTGACGTTCAGCGGCCCGCAGACCAGGCTTGGTGCAGCCTTGGACGGCGCGCGGCAAGAACTGGCGGGCCTCCCGCTGGCCGGCCTCGTCGTTGTCAGTGATGGCGCCGACACGGCGGAGGATGCGCTTGGTGAATCGCTCCTCGCTCTCAAGTCACAGGGGGTTCCAGTCTTCACGGTTGGCGTTGGACAGGAGACGCTGTCACGCGACATCCAAATCGGTCGAGTCAGCACGCCGCGCGTCGCCCTCAAAGGAACCACGCTGATGGTCGACGTGGTCATCACGCAGACCGGATTCAGCGGCAAGCAAATCACGCTCGACGTCGAAGACGAAGGCCGCATCGTGGGATCGCAGCCAGTGACGCTGCCGTCGGACGGGTCGGCGGCGACGGCGCGCGTGCGTTTCACCGTCCAAGACCCCGGGCCCCGCGTCTTTCGCTTTCGCGTCGCGCCGCAGGACGGCGAGCTCGTCACGCAGAACAACGCCCGCGAGAGCATGATTGACGTTCGGGATCGCCGCGAGAAGATTCTGTATTTCGAGGGCGAACCGCGCTACGAGGTCAAGTTCATCCGCCGCGCCGTCGACAAGGATCCCAACCTCGGCGTCGTTCTGCTGCAGCGCACCGCCGACAACAAGTACCTGCGTGTCGGCGTCGATCACGCGGACGAACTCGTCGCCGCGTTCCCCAAGACCCGTGAGGAGCTCTTTCAGTATCGCGGACTCATTCTCGGCAGCATCGAGGCCGGCTCTTTTACGGGCGATCAGCTGCGGATGATTGCCGAGTTCGTCGATCGCCGAGGGGGCGGTCTGTTGGTGCTCGGCGGTGGGCGGTCATTCTCCGAGGGCGGTTACGCCGGAACGGCCGTCGCGGATGTGATGCCGGTGACGCTCGACCCGTCGGCGCGCGAGCCTCAGCTCGCGCGCCTCTCGGTCCGCCCCACGCGGGCGGGCGCCGGGCATGCGGTCACTCAGATCGCCGACACCGAGGCCGCCTCGGCAGAGAAGTGGAACTTCCTCACCACTCTCGAGCCCAAGGTGACGACGCTCAACGCCGCTGACGCAATCAAGCCGGGTGCCACCGTGTTGCTCACGGGGACCGACGAGTCGCGCCGTGAACGGCCCGTACTCTCATTCCAGCGCTATGGGCGGGGCAAGACCTTCGCGCTGACGCTGCAAGACTCCTGGTTGTGGCAGATGCATGCCGCCATCGACGTCAACGACCTCACCCACGAGTACTTCTGGCGGCAGTTGCTGCGCGCCCTGGTCGATGGTGTTCCTGATGCCGTCGAGCCGCGATCGCTGACCGATAGGGTCGAGCCCGGCGAGGCCATCAAGCTACAGGCGGACGTGGTCGATTCGAATTTTGTCGAATTGAACGACGCCGCGGTCATGGCTCACGTGTCACGACCGGATGGCAGCATCGTCGACGTTCCGCTCCAGTGGAGCGGGGATCGGAGCGGCGAGTACATTGGGACCGTCGCGGCGGCTGGTGAAGGCTATTACGAGGCCAGGATCGATGCGCGCCAGGGCGAGAAATCGTTGGGCTCGACGGTGGCGCACCTCCGGGTCGCCCCGGGTGACGCCGAATACTTCGATGCCACGATGCATGCCCCGACGCTGCGACGGATCGCGGAAGAAACCGGCGGCAAGTACTACACGGCGTCCGCAACGCAGGGGCTCGCGGAAGATCTCCGGTACACCGGTCGCGGGGTGACGACCGTGGAGGAGCGAGACCTGTGGCACATGCCGATCGTCTTTCTTTTGTTGGTTGGGTTGCTGTGTGCCGAATGGGTCTATCGGCGGCGCCTGGGCCTGGCCTGACGTTCGTCAAGGACGCCCAGACATCTTCGAAGGCGATCATGGTGAGAATTGACGCAGGATTTACTAGAGCCTTCGAAGATGTCTCGCCACGCGGAGCGGGGCAAGGAAACGCTGCCCTAGCGAAGCGTAGCCGGGGCTTTTCTGTTCGGTTCGAGGCGGAGCTTCGCTAGTGACTTGGCGCTCACGGCGTGCGACGACCTTGATAGTCGGCATCGTTCTCGCGCGGGTGTGCGACGGCGGCGATCGCGCAGGACATTTTTGGCCGCCGGTCACGACGCGCACCCGAGATTCGTCTGGAACGCGTGCCGTACGACGGCAAATTCACCTTCGCGCGTTTGCGACATGGGGTCGAGTACGGTCGCGGAGAACCGCCGTGGGCCCACGACTATCCGCGTGCGGAGCGAAACTTCTCACGGATTCTGCAGGAGATCACGCTCATCCGGCCGCACCTGGACGGCAGCAACGTCTTCACGCTCGACGATCCGGAGCTGCACGCCTACCCGATCGCGTACATGTCCGAGCCTGGCTTCTGGCAGATGAACGAAGCCGAGCTGGCAGGCATGCAGAGCTACCTGAAGAAGGGCGGCTTCGTCATCTTCGACGACTTCCGCGGCGATCACTGGTACAACTTCGAAGAACAGATTCGGCGAGTCCTTCCCGGGGGTCGGCTGGTGCAGCTCGACGAGACGCATCCGGTGTTTCACGCGTTCTTCGACATTCGAATCGCCGAGACGGTTGGTTATTACGGTGAAGCGACGTTTCACGGCATCTACGAGGACAACGATCCCGACAAGCGGCTGCTGCTGGTCGCCAACTTCAATCACGATCTCGGTGAGTTGTGGGAGTTTTCGGACACTGGCTTCGTCCCGGTCGATCTCACGAACGACGCTTATAAGTACGGTGTCAACTACATGATTTATGCAATGACGCACTGACGCGTCGCTGCGCTTGGTACTTGGGGGTTCGCGTGGAATCAGTGGTGAAAGACACGACGGCGGCGGCCGAGCTCGAATCGGATGATGTCGCGCTCGCCGACCGGATGAACGAAGGACGTCACAAGATTGTCGCCGAGCTGAAAAAGCTGATCGTCGGCCAGGATGACGTAGTCCACCAGGTCCTGCTGACCCTCTTCGTCGGTGGCAACAGCCTGATCGTGGGCGTCCCTGGATTGGCCAAGACGCTTCTGATTCACACGCTGGCGCGAGTCCTCGAACTCAAGTTCAATCGCATTCAGTTCACGCCCGACCTGATGCCCTCGGACATCACGGGCACCGACATCATCAACGAGGATGCGACGACGGGCCGACGTCAGATGGTGTTCGCTCCAGGACCCATCTTCTGCAACATCCTGCTCGCCGATGAGATCAACCGCACCCCGCCCAAAACTCAGTCGGCGTTGCTCGAAGCGATGCAGGAGCACCGGGTCACGATTCAGGGCCGCACCTACCAGCTCGACGAACCGTTTTACGTCTTCGCGACCCAGAACCCGATCGAGCTCGAAGGCACCTACCCGTTGCCCGAGGCGCAGCTCGACCGCTTCATGTTCCACATCGTGATCGAGCATCCGCCCGAAGACGAGGAATACAACGTCGTGCGGACGACGACCGCAATTCTGGAGCCGAACTTCGAGCGTCCTGTGACCGGTCAGGACTTGGTTGCGTTTCAGCGGCTGGTTCGACGCGTGCCGGTGGCCGAGGCCGTGATGCGCTACGCACTGTCAGTGGTTCGCGCCAGCCGCCCGAAGTCGCCGACTTGTCCGGATTCGATTCGCAAGTGGGTGGCGTTCGGCGCCAGCGTTCGCGCGGCGCAGTATCTCGTGCTCGGCGGCAAGGCGCGAGCGCTGACGAGCGGACGCTACCACGTCACCTACGATGACATTCGCGCGTTGGCGCATCCGGTGCTCCGCCATCGCGTCCTGACCAACTTCCACGCGCAGTCGGAAGGCATGACCAGTGACGTCATGATCGACCGTCTGCTCGAGGCCGTGCCGGTGCCGCGATCCGGCATGTAGGCGGCTTTTTCGATGGACCTCACCAGCCCGGTTCCCGGCGCTCGTTTCGTCGACCCCGCGGTGTTGGCGCGGATCGGCAACCTCGAGCTGGTTGCCCGCAGCGTCGTCGATGGCGTCATCAACGGGCTGCACCGCTCGCCGTACTTCGGCGCCTCGGTCGATTTTGCCGAGCACCGTGGGTATGTTCCGGGCGACGACATCCGCCGCGTGGACTGGCGGGTGTTTGCCCGAACCGACAAGTATTTCGTCAAGGAGTTCGAGGCCGACTCCAACGCAAATTTCAGCGTCTTGTTGGACGTGTCCAAGTCGATGGGGTTTGGCGCCAGGCTCAGCAAGCTCGACTACGGCAAGATACTGGCCGCCTGTTTGACGTACCTGGTCCACAAACAACGAGATCGAGTGGGGCTCGTTACGTTCGACGAGGACATCGTGGACCACGTGCCGCCGTCGGCCAAGCATCTCGACGTTGTACTCCACGCCATTGACCGTGCGCAGGCGAAGCGGCCGGGGCGGCTTGGTCCGCCGCTGAGAAAGTTGGCCGAGCACTTCGGCCGGCGGGGGATTGTGGTCGTGATCTCGGACCTCTACGAAGAGCCCCAAGAGGTGATGGAAGCGCTCAGCCTGATCCGATTTCGCGGTAACGACGTGATCCTGTTTCACATTCTCGATCCGGCCGAGATCGACTTCACGTTCGAGGAAGCGTCGAGCTTCGAAGACCTCGAGAGCGGCGAGCAGATGCCGGTCGTCCCTGACGCCCTGCGCGAGCAGTATCGCAAGATGATCAAGGAACACGTGGCCGCGTTGACGTCGAGGGCCGCCGAGCAGCGTGTCGACTACACCATGCTGAATACGTCGATGCCGCTCGATTTTGCGTTGTTCAATTACATGGCGGTTCGGGATCGCCTGGCCCGCACGCGTTAGGACCTTCACGCGATGTCGTTTTTGGCCCCCCTCTTTTTCGCCGGACTGACGCTGCTGGCGATACCCGTGCTGATTCACCTCATTCAGCGCGAGCGCAAGAACGTCGTCCCGTTTCCGTCGCTGATGTTCGTCAAGCGGATCCCTTATTCGTCGATCCGGCGGCGTCGAATTCATAACTGGGCGCTGCTCGCGATGCGGCTGGCGGCGCTGGCCCTGATCGTCGCCGCTTTTGCACGTCCCTTTCTCCGCAGCGCCAGCCTGTCTGCAGCCGCCGGCGGCGCACGCGATGTTGTCATCGTGTTGGACCGGTCGTACAGCATGGGACATGGCGACCAATGGGAGCGGGCCAAGCGCGCGGCCGTCGACGCCGTGGGTGGCTTGGCGGGTAGCGATCGAGCGACGCTCGTGACGTTTGCGACCACTGCGGAGGTCGCGGTGCAGGGTACGAACGACAAGGGGCGACTGCAGTCCGAGATTAACAGTGCGCAACTCTCGGCAGGTGCCACGCGATTCGGGCCGGCGCTGAAGCTGGCCGGCAGCCTTCTCGCCGCGTCTAATCTGCCGCGCCGCGAAGTGATCCTGATCAGCGACTTCCAGCGCAGCGGATGGTCCCCCGGTGACGGGCTGCGGTTGCCGTCCGGCACGACGGTCACGCCGGTGACCGTGAGCGCAACCGCCGAGCGCAACCTCGCGGTCGTGCCGGTTGGGATTCAGCGCGACCAGGCCTCGGGGCAGGATCGCGTCACGATCACCGCCGGCGTCTTGAATCGCAGTGGCGAGAGCATCACCAATCTGCCGATCGCACTCGAATTCGACGGCCGCGTCGTGCAGAGCGCACAGCTATCGGCCCAGCCGTACGGCTCAGCCTCGACGACCTTTCCACCGGTGGCCTTGTCGCAGGCCAACACGCGGGGCACCGTGCGCATTGGTGACGACGTGCTGGCGCGCGACAACGTGTTTCACTTCGTGCTGTCACCGCCCGCGCCGGTGCCAGTTGTTGTCGTCAACGGGAAGTCGGCGCGCGATCCTGCGCTTTATCTCGCGCGGGCGTTGGCGATTGGCGACAGCCCTCGCTTCGACACCTCGACGCGGTCCATCGACGACCTGTCGGACGAAGTGTTGTCGCGAGCGCAGGTCGTCATCCTCAATGATGCAAGCCCGAGCGACGCCACGGCGGCGCGCCTCGCGCGATTCGTAGAAAACGGCCGCGGGCTGCTCGTTGTCTACGGGCCGCAAGCCCAGTGGCCCGCGAACGCGGCCGCCCTGTTGCCAGCAACGCCGGCCGGTACGGTGGACCGCTCGCGTTCAAGGGCCGCGACCCTCGGCGGGCTCGAATACGGGCACGCGATCTTCGAACCGTTTCGCGCGCCGCGCAGCGGCGACTTTTCAGCGCCGCGTTTTTACGGGTACCGAAACGTCGTGACCGCCAAAGACGCACAAGTACTGGCCCGCTTTGACGATGGCGCACCCGCGGTGATTGAGAAGACCGTGGGGCGTGGGCGAGTGGTCGTGTGGACGTCAACGCTCGACCTGTTCTGGAATGACCTGGCGCTGAAACCAGTCTATCTGCCGTTCGTTCATCAGGTGGCACGCCATCTCGCCGACCATCGCGATCGGAAGAACTGGGCGACCGTGGGTCAGGTGCTCGACCTGTCGCAAGAGGGCGATCCGTCGCGCCCACGACTCGCGATCGCGCCCGGCGGCGCGCGCCAGCCGCTCGAGGGCGAGCAGGGGCAGGTGCTTGAATTGAGCGAACAAGGGTTCTACGAGGTGCGAGAGCAGGGACGACAGAGCGCCTTGGTCGCTGTGGCCGCGAGCAACGTTGAGCTCGGAGAATCGGACCGAACCGCCGTGGATCCGACCGAAATCGTCACCGCCGTCGCGGGCGCCGGTTCTGGCACCGGGGCCACCACTGACCCGCTGGCTATCCCGGACGAGGCGCAGGAACGCGCTCAGCGGCTCTGGTGGTACCTGCTGTTCGCGGGTATCCTGCTGTTGATGGGCGAATCGCTCCTGGCACACCGGCTGTCACGCGCGAAAACGTGAGGTAGCACAGAAGTTGAAAGCTGTCGGCCGAAACGCTTGGTAGGAGGCATAGATGCTCCACTACGAGAAAAGCGGTGACCCTCGAGCGACGCTCCTTGACGTCGTTCGTCAAGTGCGAAAGCGCTGGCGGGTAAAGCTTGCCGTGCGGGGCGCCGTCGGATTCCTCGCCGCGACCGCCGTCGCGCTCGTCGGCTCTGCCTATGCCCTCGAGGCCCTTCGTTTCAGCCCGGCGTCGATCCTCGGATTCCGAATCGCCCTGATTGTCGCGGCGCTTGCCGCCGCCAGTTGGTTCCTCGTGCGTCCGTTGATGCGGCGTGTGGACGACGAGCAAGTCGCGCTGTATCTGGAAGAACACGAACCAACGCTCGAGGCCACCATCATCACGGCCATGGAGACCGAACGGGCGGGAGGCTCACGCGACGCCTCGCCAGCGCTGGTCAGGCGCCTCATCGAAGCAGCCGTCGAGCGAGCGCAACAAGTTGAAGAAGGTCGCCGCATCGAGCGGCTGCCGGTCCGTCGCTACGCGGGCGCAGCGGCGGTGGTCACGATCGCCGCCGTGGCGCTGTTTACACTCGGGCCGGCCTATCTCCGTCATGCGCTCTCGGCGTTGCTGGTGGTGTCGCGTGACGTCGAAGCGGCCGCGCCGTATCGCATCGACGTGACGCCCGGAGACGCCACCGTTCCGAAGGGCGCGGATCAAACCATTTCGGCAACCCTTCACGGCTTCGACGCTGGCGATGTGGTCGTCATGATGCGCAAATCGCCAGAGGCCGAGTATCAGCGCCTCCCAATGGTTCGAGCCGAAAACGGCGCGTACGACGGGATGCTGTTCGATCTCGCGGAGGGGCTCGAGTACTACGTCGAGGCCGCCGGGGTCAAGTCGCGCGCCTTCACCTTGAAGGTTGTCGAACTGCCGTACGTCAAACAGCTGGACCTCGAGTATCACTTCCCCGCGTATACGGGACTGGAACCGCGGACCGTCGAGGACGGGGGCGACGTTGCCGCTCTCAAGGGGACTGACGTGCGCCTGCGAATCCAGCCGACGATGGCCACGGGAGGCGGGCGGCTCGTGATGGCGGATGGCACGTCGATGCCATTGACGCCGAACGCCGATGGCACACTGGCGGGTCGTTTCACCACGACTGCCAACGGTTCTTACAAGGTCGAGCTCGATGGCCCGGCAGGAGAGAAGGTGACGGCCTCGCCCGAATACACCATCGACATTCTGACCGATCAACCGCCTTCGGTCGCGCTGTCGAAGCCAGGCCGCGACTCCGACGCGACGCCGGTGCAGGAATTCTTCGTCGAAGCGCGAGCAGACGACGACTTTGCCGTCAAGAACCTGCAGCTGGTGTACTCGATCAACGGTGGCGAGGAGAAAACCATTGGCCTCTTCAGTGGCTCGAAGCCGCTCACCGAGGTCACGGCCGGCCACACGTTCTACCTGGAAGAGCTCGGCGTCCAGCCCGGTGACGCCGTCTCCTACTATGCACGCGCAGCTGACAACGACGCGAACGGGGGACCGAAGCGCGCCACCAGCGATATCTACTTCCTCCGTATTCGGCCGTTCGGCAAGGAGTTCAAGCCGGCGATGTCGATGGGCGGCGGTGGTGGTGGCGGTGGCGCGGGCGCGGAAGTTGGGGCCTTGTCGCAGCAACAGCGGCAGATCATTGCAGGCACCTTCAAGGTGCAGCGCGATCGTCGCACGATGGGTGCGGATAAGGTCCGCGAAGCACTTGTGGTGCTGGCGCTGTCACAGAGCCGGTTGCGCGAGCAGGTCCAGGGGCTGGTCGAACGGATGAACAGCCGGCTGGTCACGCCCGATCCGGCCTTCCAGAAGATTGCTGAGGTGCTACCACTCGCCGCGGGAGAGATGAAAACCGCTGAAGGCAAGCTTCAGGCGCAGAACGCCGAGCAGGCGCTGCCACCCGAAAACAAGGCGCTTCAGTACCTTCAGCAGGCGGAAGAAGAGTACGAGTTGCAGGTGCAAATGAACCGCAATGCGGGCGGCGGCGGTGGTGGGGGCGGCGCCGGATCGATTGCCGAAGACCTCGCAGACTTGTTCCGGCTCGAGCTGGACAAAATGGCCAATCAGTACGAGACCAGCCAGCAGGCGATGCAGCAGAATGCCGACCAGCAGATCGACGAGCTGGCCGAAAAGCTGCGCGAGCTGGCGCGTCGGCAGGAGCAGGAGCTGCAGCGCCAGCGCCAGCTGGCGCAGGGGCAAGGTCAGGGCCAGAACGCGCGGAGCGGTGACCTGCAGCGTGCGCTGGCTCAACAGGCCGAAGAAGCGGCGCGTCAGTTGGAGCGCCTCTCGCGCGAGCAGAATCGTCCTGATCTCCAGAACGCCGCAAGGCAGATGCAGCAAGCGGCGGACGCCATGCGCCGCGCCGCGGCCAGCGGGGATCCAAGCGCGGCCGGCGAGGCCGCCGCGGCAGCCGAACGACTGCGCAACGTGCAGCGCGCGTTGCAGGGAACCCAGGGTGCGCGCGCTGAGCGCGATATCCAGGATGTGCAGCGCCAGGCCGAAGAAATCGCACGCGAGCAGCGCGAGATCGCCAACGAGGTCCGGAATCTTCCGTCATCGGGCCAGGAGCGATCGGCGAAGGCGCAGGCTCTCGGCCAACGGAAAGATCAGTTGGGGCAGCAGGTCCAGGGGCTCGAGAACCAGCTCGATCGGTACTGCCCGCGAAATTGCGCGGGAGTCGCGCGACGCCTCGCGCAAGCTGCAGGAAGCCGCCGGGCAGATTCGCGACGACAAGATCAAGGAAAAGCTGAACTACTCGCGCCAGGTCATTGGCGCCGAACGGGCCGAACTCCAGGAGTTTGCCCGAACGCTCGAGGAGCAACTCGAAGCCAACATCGACGGCGTCCGTCGCAAGCTCGATGAAGCGGCATCGGCGCTCGGCCCGAATGGTCGCGATCGAAACGCCGATGCGCTCGAACGTGCCCGCGAGTTGACACGCGGTGTCGAATCGCTGGGGCGTCGCATGCAGGAGCGTGCCGAATCGCGTTCGGGACAGCAGGGGCAACGCGGTCAGCCTCAGCCAGGCCAGCCCCAGGAAGGCCAGCCCCAACAAGGCCAGCCCCAACAAGGCCAACAAGGGCAGTCGGGACAGCAGGGGCAGTCAGGACAGCAGGGTGGCCCGGGTCAACGTGCCGATGGTCGAGGCCAGACCGACGGCGCGGCGGGCGGCGGCGATACCGACGGCGCATGGCGCGACGGTCCCGGCGGCTGGGGCAGCCGCCGACCCGGTGATTGGTTCAGCCCCGACGAGATTCGTCAGTTCCGTGACGAGGCCCGGCGCTGGATCGGCGAGGGGCGCGAGCTGCGCGACCTGCTGCGCCAGCAGAACGTGGACGCGCGTGAGCTGGAGGAAATCCTGCGCCGGCTGCGTGAGCTCGAAGACACGCGCGTGTATCGCGACGTCGACGAGTTGGCGCGCCTGCAGAGCCTCGTGACTGAAGGACTCAAACGCTTCGAGTACGGCCTGCGCCGCAAAGTCGGCGACGATGCCGACCGAGCGCTCGTTACGGGCGCCGACGAAGTGCCGCTGGAATTCCAGAAGCTGGTCGAAGAGTATTACCGGTCGCTCGCTCGACCGAAAAAGTAGCAAGGCTCCGCCTCGAACCGCCAAAGGCGGCGGTGACGAGGCTCCGCTTGCTACTGGCATATTGTTTGGCCACGCCTGCCGGCCCCACCACGCATAGGACGCGTGACGGGGACCCCGGTGCAGCGGGGCGATTAGAGCCGCCATGCGTATTGCCCACACCGTCGCCGCCGCGGTGCTCGTCGCAGCGACGACGGCATTCGCCCAGGATCCCTGGTTTCGCGGCTTTGGCGGGCGGGGTGAGGGCGCGGGTATTCCTCCGCGATTCTTCAAGACCGGCGACTTCGACGGCGCGTTTCAGATGTGCCGGATGATGTACCGCAGCGTGCGCGCGCATCAGCGGGGGCTTGGCTGGGGCACTGACTATCCGTATGCGGAGATCAATCTGTCGATTCGCTTGTCGGAGCTGACCAAGACCCGCGTGAGCCGCACCGGGCCGGAGCCCAATCACTTCGTCGTACGGCCGACCGACGAGGCGCTGTATCAATGCCCGTTCGTGATCATGTCGGATCCCGGCAGCGTCGGTTTCAGCGACGCCGACGCCGATGCCCTCAGGAGCTACCTGCTCAAGGGAGGGTTCCTGTGGGCGGACGACTACTGGGGGCCATGGGCGTGGGATGATTTTGCACGCGAGATCGCGAAGGTGCTGCCGACTGCGCAGTATCCAATTCGCGACTTGTCGTTCGATCACCCCATCTTCAAGACCATGTTCACCGTCACCAAGATTCCGCAGGTCCCGTCGTGGCAGTATTGGTCAGGGAGCGGAGGCGATACCTCGGAGATGGGTCACAGCAGCGCGCAGGCGCACATGGCGGCCATCACCGATGCCGATGGCCGGATCATGGTCCTGATGACGCACAACACGGACATCTCCGATTCGTGGGAGCGTGAAGGCGAGGATCCACAGGTACTTTTACAGCTTCTCGCCGGATGGCTATGCGGTCGGCTTGAATGTTGCGCTCTATTCAATGACGCATTAAGCGCGACGCTTCGCGTCGCGAAGGCTGGCACACTTAGCGTTTGCAGAGAGCGCTCGCAGCGCTCGCGATGGCCGGTGCGCTTCGCTCACCGGAAGGGCAGTTCGTCAACTATGACGCCAACTCGGATGGCCGCGCTGATCTTGCTCGTCGCCGCGACGGCGACCGCGCAGGAGCCTTGGTACCGTGGCTACGGCTACGGTGGTAATCGCGTGCCGCCCCGGTTTCCGACGCTCGAGAGCTACGATGGCGGGTTCAGCTTCTGTCGCGGGATGTTCCGCAGCGTCCGGCGCGAGCCGAGCGGCTCGGGCTGGAGCACCGACTATCCCGACGCCGACGTCAACTTTTCGATTCGACTCGCCGAACTGACCAAGACCCGAGTCAGCCGTCAGCGCACCGGCGATCCCAATCACCTTGTTGTCCGCCTCGAGGACGATTACCTTTACAACTGCCCCTACATCCATTTGGAGGACGTCGGCACGCTCGAGTTCAGCGACCGCGAAGTCGAGCGGGTGCGCAACTATCTGCTCAAGGGCGGGTTCCTCTGGGCGGACGACTCGTGGGGTTCATGGGCACTCGAGTCCTGGGAACGGCAGATCGCCCGCGTGCTGCCAGCGTCTGATTACCCGATTCGTGATGTCGCGATGGATCACCCGCTGTTTCGGACAATGTTTCAAGTCACGAAGCTGCCGCAGATTCCCTCCATTTCGCATTGGCGGCGAAGTGGCGGCGGGACATCGGAGCGGGGCGCTGACAGCGACGTCCCGGTCATTCGGGGTATCAGTGACGTCAACGGCCGCCTGATGGTGCTGATGACGCACAACACCGACATCTCCGACGCGTGGGAGCGCGAAGGCGAAGACCCGCAGTATTTCTACAGCTTCTCGCCTGACGGATATGCAGTCGGTCTGAATATCGTGATCTATGCGATGACACACTAGCCTAAAGTGCCTACGGTGCCTGATGTGCCTGCAGTGCCTAGGTTGGTTCTGACAAGGTTGATCACTGCGCGAGCCTCGGAAAACGAACGCACGGTGGTTGATAACCAAGAGCGGCGTGCGGCCGCTCGAGATTGTAGTGACGAAGCCAGAGACGGAGCGCCTGCGTGCGACGCCAGGAACTGACATAGGGCACGGGGTAGGCCCAGCCTCGAATCAGCGTCTGGATAAAGCGTTCCGCTTTCCCGTTCGTTTGCGGGCGATACGGTCGCGTCCGCGTCAGGCGCACCCCGACGCGCGTGGCAATCTGCTGAAACCGCCGGCTGATGTAGGCGCTCCCGTTGTCCGTGAGGACGCGTTGGACGAGGACGCCGCGACGAGCAAACCACTGAATGGTCCGGCGCAGAAAAGCGGCCGCGGTGTGGCCCGTCTGGTCCGAGAGGACCTCGACGTAGGCGGCGCGGCTGTAATCATCGACGGCCACGTGAACGAATTCCCAGCCGGCGCCCGCCACCTTGGTGCGCCGGTCGCCGTGAATCCGGTGGCCGACCCGCAGAATGCGGACGAGCGGTTTGATATCGAGATGGACGAGCTCACCGGGGCGCGCCCGCTCATAACGCGTGACGGGCGCGGGCGGCGTGAGCGACGTCAGGCGATTGAGGCCCACGCGGACGAGAATGGCCGCCACCGTCGACCGCATCTGCGTCCCACGGCGATGGCCCAGGCGGTCAAGCGCGCCTGCCGGGCGGCGACGATCGCGCTGACGCTGGCCGCCGGCGTGCGCCGCGGCTGCCGATGGGGTTGCGACGAGCGATCCGCCAAGGCGGCCGCGCCGCCCTGGCGGTGGCGAGCTAACCACTTGTACGCGGTGCGAATCGCGATCCCTGCCGCGGCCGCTGCGGTCGCGACGGACCAGTGCAGGATCCGAACCCGATGGACGAGCAGTGCGCGCATATGCGGCGTGGTCTTGGCGTTACGATGGAGCGTCACTCGGGCCTCCTCTCGGAAGGAACGGAACGTGTGGTAACGCCCATTCTTTCCAGGGAGTCCCGAGTGAACAACGTCATTAGAAATCACACCTAGGTGCGCTTAGGCACCTGCGGCAGCATAGGCACTTCAGGCACCTTGGAGCCCGGCCGGCTCCTAGTGCACTCTTTGCTCGGCCGCGCGCCCCTTCGACAGCGTCTTCATTTCGAGCAACTCGACCAATGATCGGCAACGGGCAAGCGGTCCCTCGCGCTCGAGCAGCGCCTGTTTCTCAATCGGCTCGAGATCCAGGTACTGCGCCAGCGCGTTGATCAAGTCAACGTCCGGCATGGTCGCGGGCAATCCGCGCTCGGCCAACGTGCCGCTCAGCATCGGCGCCAGCAGTGCCTCGAGTCGCTGGCGCTCTCGTTTCAGCGCCTGCTCCATGCCCTCCGGCTCGGCTTCCGCCAATGGCATGATCAGCGCGCGCCGATACAAGACCGTAGACGAGGGGCTCTCTTCGCCGACGATGCGAAACCGCTCGAGGCCCCGCAACACGATGTTGAAGCGGCCGTCGGTGAGTCGCTCGACGTGCGTGACGAGGCCGGCGCACCCCACTTCATAGATCGCCGGCGCGCGCTCATGCTCGACCTCGTAGCCTGGCTGTAGCAATACCATCCCGATCATCCGCTCGCCCGCCAACGCGTCGGACACCATCTGCCGGTAACGCGGCTCGAAGATGTGGAGCGGCAGAAAGACATTGGGGAACAAGACGACGGACGGCAACGGGAAGAGGGGGATGGTCGAGGGCAGCATGTCAACGGTCACTGTGACAGTTACAAGTTGCAAGTTACAAGTTCAAAGTTCGTGGTCACTGACGGGGCGCTCATCACAGCAGGGCGTGGCGAACCGCTCGCGGTGTGTAACTGCAACTTGTAACTTGTAACTTGTAACTTGTAACTCTCGCCTAGTGAATCGTCCTGGTCTTCTTGTCCATGTAGTCCATCAACACGTACTCGCCCAGTGTGTAGGGGGTCGTGAAGTAGGCCTTGCCGCGGCACATCGACGCCACGCGGCGAACGAAGGCGACGAGGTCGTAGTCGCGCGCCAGCATGAAGGTGTTGATCATGATGCCGGCGCGCGCACAGGCCGACACCTCCGCAAATGTTTCGGAGATCACGAAGGGATCGAGGCCGAAGGCATTTTTGTAGATGCGTCCGTCCGGCTGCGTCAGCGCGGACGGCTTGCCGTCGGTGATCATGATGATTTGCCGCATGTCCTTACGCTGGCGATCGAGGATCCGGCGCGCCAGCCGCAGCCCTTCGCGCGTGTTGGTGTAGTACGGACCGACGCGCACGCGCCCCAGCTCGCGGAGCGGAATTTCCTCGGCGGAGTCGTGGAACAGCACCGCATGCAGCGTGTCGCCCGGATACTGCGTGCGGATCAGATGCGACAACGCCATCGCTACGCGCTTGGCGGGGGTGAACCGATCTTCCCCATACAGGATCATGCTGTGACTGCAGTCGAGCATCAGCACGGTGGCGCAGGAGCTCTGGTACTCGCCTTGTGCCACCATCAGGTCGTTGTACGTGATCTCGAGTCGCGTCGCGCTCGAGCCTTCCGCTCCTTGACGACGGATCGCGTTCAGGATGGTGGCGGTGGCGTCGATGTTCATCGTGTCGCCGAACTCATACCGCTTGGGCGCTCCACTCGCTTCGATGCCGGTGGACAGGTCGCGCGTGTCGTGCCGGCCGCTGCTGCTGTGGCCCATCGATCCCATCAGATCGCGCAGGGCCTTGAAACCCAGAAAGTCGAGGGCCTTGTCGGTGACTTCGAACGTGACGCGCTCGTTGGCATCGCCCAGGCCGCCGCCCTGTGCCCGCCGCTGCCGCTCGGTTTCGAGATCGGGTGACGGTGTGATGTAGCCGGATTCCTTCATCCGCTCGATGATCTGTTCGATCAGTTCTTCAATTTGTTGCCGCAGCTGTTCCTGGTCGCCGTCCGCTGGATCTCCCAATAACTTCTCGAGCATTTCCGGGGGAAGGACACCATCGCTGAAGAGCGCTTCCAGGATCGCGTCGTGCAAGGCTTGCATCGTCCGATCCTGGTTCTGTGACGGATCGCCCCACGGGTTGTCGAAGCCGCTCGAGAGGAGGAGATCCGAGAGCTTCGACATGAGCTCGTCCATGTCGAGCTCGTCGAGCAGTGAGGGAACGTACTTCGAGTACTTGTAGCGCATGTTGGATTCTCACCGGCGGCTTCGCCGCCTCACGCGCTTCGCCGCCACCCGGCTTCGCCGCGGCGCCACTCGCTGCGCTCGTGGCGTAGGCCGCTCGCTCCGCTCGCGGATGGCGGCGCTCGCTCCGCTCGCGCCGAAGGCCGCGACTTCGTCGCGGAGTTGGGGTTGTGGCCCCTCCCACGAGCGAAGCGAGTGGGCCTTCCGCGAGCGCAGCGAGCGCCTTCAGTTGTAGTACCGCTTCTTTTTGCCCCGCCCCTGTCCGCCCTGGTCATCATCGTCGTCCGGCGTCAGCACCGGCGTGCGCGTCGGTGCCTCCCGCCGTCGGACGGGTTCGGTGCCGTGATACCCGCGATCGTCGCTCCGGCCGATCTTCTTCTGCGAGTAGAGACCCTCGAGCACGAAGTCGACACCGGCGGCGAGCAGCGGCACCGATGCGTCGGGGGCAACACCGGCGCGACAAGCCGCCTCGAGCAACCCCTGCACCGCACGAGCCTGCGACAGGACCTCGGCTGCCGACACGCCATCGCCGAGGTTGAGCGTGCCGCCGAGATCGAACCATTCCACGATCGAGCGGAGATCAGCGTCGGAAAAATACCCGTCGAACACGGTTGACACGGCGCTTCGGACGACCTCGCGAGCGACGAAGTCGGCGCCCTTGAGCTCGCCTTCGTATTCGAGCTCGAACTTGCCCATCATCGACGGCAGGGCGGCGTAAATGTCGATGACCCGGGCAGCGACCGGAGACTCGCCGTGTATCAGCGCACGTCGCTCGGCGTTGGACACCAGACTTTCGAGCACGCTGATCGGCATGCGCTGGCTGACGCCGGATCGCTTGTCGATCTTGCGCTCGTTCCGCGCGTGGAACGCGAGCTCTTCGACGATCTCTCGCACGAAGTCCGGCACCTCGATCGGCTGTTCCCGCTGGAGCCACGCTTCCTGGGCCGTAATCGCCATCGCTTGTGCCCGGCTGCTCATGTAGTGGGTGCGAATCTCGGCGCCGATCCGATCCTTCAACGGGGTGATGATTTTGCCGCGGGCCGTATAGTCTTCTGGATTGGCGGTGAAGAGCATCATCACGTCGAGCGGCAGCCGAACCGGGAAGCCCTTGATCTGAACATCGCCTTCCTGAAGGATGTTGAACAGACCGACTTGAATTTTCCCTGCCAGATCCGGCAGTTCGTTGATGGCGAAGAGTCCCCGGTTGGCGCGAGGCACCAGACCGAAGTGCATGGCCAGCTCGCTGGCGAGCTGCAGACCTCCGTGCGCGGCTTTGATGGGGTCGATGTCGCCGATCATGTCGGCGATGGTGACATCGGGCGTCGCCAGCTTCTCGACGTAGCGCGCCTCGCGAGGCAACCAGTCGATGGGCATGGCGTCACCTTCGGCCGTAACGCGCTGGCGCCCGTAGGCGGAGAGCGGCGCCAGGGGGTCGTCGTTGATTTCGCTCCCGGGAACGACCGGAATGGCCTCGTCCAGGAGCGACGTCAGGGCCCTGAGGATCCGCGTCTTCGCCTGACCACGCAGGCCGAGCAGGATGAAATTGTGCCGGGCCAGAATCGCGTTGACGATCTGCGGGATGACGGTCTCTTCGTAGCCAATGATCCCCGGAAACAGTGGTTCCCGTTGACGGAGCTTGGCGATCAGATTCTGGCGCACTTCGTCCTTCACACTTCGTGGACGATACGTCCCCGCGGCGACCGACGCTTTGAGTGATCCGAGAGTAGTAGGGCGGGTACCGAGAGGCATACCGCTATTCTACCGCCCACGTCTTGCCTGGTTGCGGCTCGTTGCGTTTGGTGCTGTTTCTGCGGTGTCGCACGCATGAGCCCGAAACGCGAAGCGCCCTGGTTTGGCGCGGTGCGGGACGGCTGACGTCAGGCATCGCGCTGCCGGTCGCGTGTGCTTGAACGTCTACCACATGCTCGGCGATCAGGGCGCAGCCTCGCTCGAGCCCGCGCTACGATAGTGGTCGCGCGTGCGTATGCAGTTGGCCTGAGGGTAGCGACTCGTTCGTTACGAGAATCGTGGCGCCTATCGGCGCCGGCGGCGTTCGCGCAGCTGCTCGCGAGCGTCGCGGAACACGCGCGCCTGCCCTGACGCCGACGAGGGCGGCCGGGGCACTCACCTTCATTCGAGCCTCCTGCCGCTGATACGTGCAGCATCGCCTCGATTAACGGGTCGCTTTGCGCCGTCGTCTCTTTGACTTCGCTTTCGTTACCCGCCGTGGCCGCGGGCGGGGAACGGTTGTGGGCGTTGGCGGGAGCTCCATCGCGCAGCCCCCCTTGGGCATCGGCACCTGGACCTGCACGGTCACTCCACCGATCGGTACGTCGTCGACAAGTTGTGCGATGTCGACACGCCGATTCGGCCGCAGGCAGCCGTCCAGGCGCAGGCACGCGGAACGCGACATCGCTGTTCCAGCGCATTGAAAGGCGGCAGTCACGGTTCCAGATAGCTCGCCGGTGCTTCGGTCGAGCCTTCCACGGAAGCTTCCATTTAGCGAACCGACATCCAGCAGCGTGCCGGCCAGTAGGCCTTCGATGCCGTTCTCTCGAGCGTTCACTTGCGTCAGCGTCCCCTCAAACGTACCCACGAGCGACCCGGTGATTTTGCCAATGACCTGACCGTCGTACGGCGGTTCGAGTGTGGCATCCGCTCCACCGCGCGCCGCGATGACGACAACGAGCGGGTGGCTCCTGCCCGGCTTGAGCCGCATCCCTCGCCTCAGCCCCTCGATCTTGACAGCCCAGCCGTCCGGGAGCGTATGGGTTTGCCGAAGGCGCACCTCGATCTCCTGCTTCCCGGGATTCCCCGCAACAAAGGCCAGTTTCAGCGGTGCTCCCGGCGTGTATTCCGCAAATGCGATGTTCGACTGCACCCAGTTGTTGTGTGTATTCACATCGTTTGTCGACGTGACCGTTGCCTTGAGGCAGTAGTGGTCGACCGTTTCTCCCAAGGGGATCGGAGGCAAGTACCAGTTCACCGATGCTGATGCGGGTGGGCTGTTCTGATCGCTGTCGGGAAAATTCGAGGCTCCGGCCGCCAGCGTGCCCACGTTCAGCGTTTGAGCATTGCCATTGGCATCGGTGACCGTGAGCCATGTCACTCCGGCGGTGGTGATCTTCGCGTATTCGAATGCGACCACAACGTTATTCGCCGGCTGATCGCCAACGTTGCGCACCCGGCAGTACACTGTGTTCTCATACTGCGTCGGCATCCCCCCATCGTCCACGTTGACCAGCGCGTTCCACTCGGAAAGGCCGCCGTTGTTGACGAAGAGATCGAGGCTCGCCCAGTCGGGACTGTTGAGCCCGATGTAGGGCCGCGACGTCTTCCAATCGTCTCCCCAGCGCAGAAACGTCGGATCTGCGCCGTAAGTCGTTCCCTCGGGGTGCAGGCCCACAGCGTAGAACGCCAACACCGTGGTGAGATGCTCGATGGAGTTGGCGGTATAGAGGTCCTTGGCCGCGGAACGCAGCCGTCGCGTAACTTGCGGAACGTTCTCTCGCTGTCCGTAGGGATGCCGATTAACGAGCCATGCGTGCTGAAGGACTAGGTTAGCGCGCGGTACCAGATTCGTGCCGCCTTGTAGACGTCGAGACCGCCTCGAGGTTCCTTCCCCAGGCTGTAGACGGGAATCAACACCGGCGAGCGGCTCGCGCGCTGATGCACGCCGCCGGCGGCCATCAAATACGCCGCATGCGCGAGGATCGTCCCTCGGTCGTACTGCCTGAAGTAGTCGCTAGTGCCACGGTCGGCGAAATGGTCCTCGTTGCGATTGTTGAGGCCATTGGGAAACGGGCCCGGCATGTTCGACCACGAGTTGGCGTCGCGTGGATAGGCCAGATTACGCATCACCAGTCCTGCATTCGAAAACTCCGGACCGGGCACCCAGTTCTCGGAGCAAAGGCCACCAAACACATCGGAAAGGCCCTCGTGGACTGCCCCAAGCCAAAACCACTTGCTGAGCCCGCCGGGGTTGCCCATAGAGTCCTTGAACGAATAGTCCGTGATGCCGTGCTGGTACTCATGGGCGACTATGAACTTGGAGCCTGACAAGTAGTCGAACCCTCGCGCATTCATGCCCGACGTCTGCGTCGGATTACCGTCGTAGAACGCGATGAATGGATACCACTTACCCATTCGAAGCGCTTTGTCTGAAGTACACGTTCACCGAGCGACTGGTTGCTTCACTATCGTCGTAAGCGTGGGTCAGCACGCTGACAGCCTGGCCCTGAGGAACCAGTTGACTGAATACTTCCCGTCGTCCCAGCCTGCCCGCGACCCCGCCAGCGCGTGTACCACTGGAGATCTGGCCGACGTAGAAGTGCGCATCCACCTCTGGCTGCTGCGACGCCGTGCGGTCGGCGTCTTATGTGGTCGCAGCCGTGGTGCTCCAGTATTTGTTGCCTTCGGTTCCTCGCTTTTGGCAGTTGCGTTGAGGATTCCGTCTGCCATCTCGTTGCCGTCTGAAAGACCGGCGCTCGCAGCGACATCGTAGGTCACGATGTCGCGGGCGTGTGTCGTGTCGCGCAGACGATAAGTATCGTGCCCGACTCGCGAACGATCTTCAGCGAACGTGTGGTGTACGGTCCGCCCAGCGGCGTCGACGCCAATCCAGATCCGGTGTCGGCCACTTCCGCGCTCATTCGCATCGGGCCACCACGAAGCGTTCGTCAGTGCGCGCGTCGACAAACACCTGCGCAAGTCGAGCCTCGTGCGACCGGTTCGTTCGCCTCCCGGTCCTCGACGTCCATCGGAACGTAGGCGTACGTGATCCAGCACCAACGGAACCCACCCTTCCATGGATGCAGCGCCATGCGAGGTCGCTGCATCAGCGGAAACGATCTTCTCCTCGTTCTCGCATACGCGCGGCGAGCGAGACAAGCCCGGAGCATCTCCGCCGCGTGCAACAGGCTCTCGCGCAGCGCCTTAACGCCCATCGTGCGCTCAGCAGGCTTCTCCATCTCCTGCCAGCACTTGATTGCACTTCGACGAGCTGCCCGTCCGCGTCGAAGTGGCCGCAACTTTGGCGCCCCATACCTCGAGCTCCTCTACCGGATTCTCGGCGCTGACGGGTGCAGGATGCGTCATCTGATATTCGAGATGTCTCCAGTCGATATCGTCAGTTCGATCGCGTAGCAACTGAAGATGCGACGTGAGATCAGGCGGTCCAAACACTCGCCTTATTTGTCGAGAAACTTGCCGAACACGCAGTCCGCATCGGGATGGGGCCGCTCACCAGCGTACCGCGCAGCGACGATGCCACGCCGTGCTCTTCATCCCACTGCACCTCGACGCCGGCAAACGCGCTGCTGACGCTGCCAGTAGCGCTTCCTGCGCGGGGTGATTCGTCGCATCTGTGACTCCTTCTCGCAAACGTCTCCGTGATCGTCGACTGGTGACACACTACCACCAGCAGCTTTCATCCGCATCAAGCGACATCATTGCAGTTTCAGGAGATGAGGGCGTGTGTTCACCCGCGATTGACCCACTAATCCCAGAAAGCGTTTTTACTACCAAGGACCCCTTGCGAAGAGTCGTGCAGTGCTTGTGCGAAGCGGCTATTCTCCGCGTGCTTGTCGACTGTAGAGTCCTCGAAACGAAAGGCAGCTGCTCGTGTCACCCTGCGGGACATCGTTGTCGAAGAGTGCCTGGCACCTCCGCGTCACGGCCGTCGTGGTGTTGTCGCTTGGCGTCATCTACGCATCTGACGTTCAGTCTCCAAGGTCGCCCGGGTCGAATCCACCACGATGCGGAACAGGAGGCGCGTTCCTTCAAGTCCTTGGGTCAGGTGGGCCCATGCACGCTGAAGGGAGAGGCGGGTCGGCGTATGCGCTCTGGTTGTCAGGCCGCCCCGTGATTGTGGTGGACATGGCGGCCGAGGCGCCTGCCGCACTCGTGCGCGCTGGTGCGATGCCAGCCACCGTTGACGTCCTCCTCATCAGCCACCTTCATGCGGATCACGTCTCCGGCTTGCCTGACTTTCTGTGGGGAGAAGTCACGGCCGAGCGGCGAGCGCCGCTCGTCATCGCCGGTCCTGCTGGTAACGAGCAAACCTTCCCAGGCACGTCGGAGTTCCTGACCCGGCTGATTGGTAAGGCCGGTGCGTTTCCGGTCATGAGCGGTCTGCAGGAGGGCAATCCCTTCGCGCTTCGGGTCACAACACTCCCCACATCGTCGTCAACGCCGCAGCACGTGCTCAAGCACCAGGAAGTCGCGATCACGGCGCTCTCGGTGCCCCATGGAGCCACACCGGCGCTCGCGTATCGGCTCGACGCTCCCCGGTTCAGCATTGTCTTTGCCGGCGACCAATCAGGCTTGAACGCAGGCTTCACGGCGTTTGCTTCGGACGCCGAGTGGCTCGTCCTGCACATGATCGTCAGCGACCGCGCGAAAGACGATCGGCTGGCGGGCGTGGTGGGCCTACCCGGGAGGTTCGGATCGCTGGCGCGCACTGCTCGCGTCAAGCACGTCGTGCTGAGTCACCTGATGGGGCAGCCAGGCGCTTCCGCGACAACGTCGCTCTGGTCACTTGCGGACATTGAAGAAGTACTGAGCAGTGTCCGACGCGCTTACGGTGGACCCGTGACCGTCGCATCAGACCTTATGTGCCTTGAGTTGTACGCTCTCGCGCTGCACCCTGTCGGGGCGGTCGCCCCTTCGAACGCTCATCTTCAGCACCTGGCGGCGCAACCCTCGCGTGCCGCTTATGAGATCACGCTCGGCGCGAGTTGATGGTCCTGGACGTGGTCGTCCCACCAGGCACGCGCCCGCTCTTGCGTCCAAGCGGGTTCGCACGGGACCTGCGCGAGCCGCGCTTCCAACTCCGGCGCGCTCGTTGGTCGGTTGGCTGGGTGTTTCTCGAGGCACGCCATGATTACCGCGTCGAGTTCCGCGGGAATGGGGCTCGGTGACCTGTGCGACGGCGGAAGTGGTGTGGTCTGCAGATGATGCAAGAGCATTTGTGCCGGCGTTTTGCTGCCAAAGACGAGTTGCCCGGTCAAGGCGGTGTACGCCGCGCAGCCGAGCGCGTAGAGATCCGCGCGCCGGTCGAGCTCGCCCTCGCCGTTGATTAACTCTGGCGCCATGTAAGCTGGCGTTCCCTGAAGGATCCCTGGCGCCGAGAGCGCTGTCTGGCCGTCGCCGGCCGTGCCTTTCACGATGCCAAAGTCGAGGACCTTCAAGTAGTCGTACTCGTATCCGAGCCGGCTGACGAACAGGTTTGCCGGTTTGATGTCGCGATGGACGATGCCGTGGTCGTGCGCTTCGGCCAGCGACCGGCATGCCTGGCGCAAGAGCATGATGACTCGTTCCGCTGGCTGCGCGCCAAAGCGCGACACGATCTGTTCGAGGTCGAGGCCATGGAGCAACTCCATCACGTAGTAGAAGCCACCGGTGTCGTTGACACCGAAGTCGTAGAGTTGCACGGTATGCGGCGATCGCAGGGCAGATGTCACCTGCGCCTCGCGCTCGAACCGTCGGACGAGCTGCTCGTGCTCGGCACCGGATCGCACATCGGGACGGATCAACTTCAGGGCCGCCGGGCGTCGCAGCAACTTGTGCCTGGCCAGCCACACCTCACCCATGCCCCCGGCGCCCAGCCGCGTGATGAGCCGGTAACTTCCTACCGTGACTCGTTCGTCGAGCGACTCTTGGTCGATCTCGAGCACGGTGCTTCGCGACACCAGCACGGCACGCTCGACGACCGTCCGTAGCTCGCGGATGTTGCCCGGCCAGCTGTACGCCTCGAGTCGACGCATGGATTCTGGCGAGACGCCATCGACGACCCTGCCGATCTGCTTCGCCTGTTGCCGCACGAAGTAATCGACCATGACGGCGAGGTCCGCGCGCCGCTCGGCGAGGGCTGGCACACTGAGACGGTTCTTGAACACCTCGCGAAGGAGGGGATCGATACGACCACTGTCGACATCGCGATTCACATCGTGCGTCGTGGACGCCACCACACGCACCTCGTCGCGCTGCTGGAACAGACTGTCGAGCGAGCGCTGGAGCTCCAGCGGCAGTTCATGAACGGCCTCGAGGAACAGTGTTCCACCGGTCGCAAGATCGAGTTTGTGTACCAGGTACTGGTCGGGGGTTGTGGCGTCCAGTGAACCGGTGGTTTGACGGTAGTCGGTCTGGAGCTCAGCGCAGCGCACGAAGATGAAGGCGCCGCGTCGCCCCGAGGCGTCGTGCACGGCGCGGGCGACGGCCTCCTTCCCGGCGCCGGGAGGACCCACCAGCAGCAGCGGCTCGCGGCGCGGCGCTTGGCGCGCAATCCCCTCGCGCAGGGCGCGGACCGCCTCGCTGTCGCCCAGCAACGGTCCGTCCACCCGGTTCCGCGCCTCGCTCAAAAGTTCTTCCGCGACGCGAAGCTCGCGTTCGAGCGCTGCGGTCCGCTCGGCGACGCGAGCCTCGAGCGATGCGTTCGCCGCTCGCAGGGCTTCCGCGGCCCGGTGCCTCTCGTCATAGAGTTGTGCGTTGCGAATGGCGCTCGCAATCTGGTTGGCCACGATCGAGACCAGCGTCCGTTCGTGATCGCTGAAGGTGCGCCGGACCGGGGTCTCGATCGAGAAGACGCCGATGAGCTCGTCGCGGATCAACAACGGCACCGCGAGCTGGCTCTCGGCGTTGGCGAGCCCGGGAATCGGAACCGTGTCGCCGAGTTCCGTGGCCCGGTCGGACTTGAGCAGCTGGCGTCGTTGCGCGGCCGCGTAGGCACGCTGCTGCCCCAGGCTGCTGACCTGCAACATCTTGCGCTTCTGGGCGACCACGCCGACCACGCCGGTGCCGACCGGAACGCGCCCGCCAAGCGCCTGATTCTCGAAGCCACGGCTCGCCACGACGCGCAGCGTCTGCTTATCGGGCTCGAGCAGCAGAATGTAGGCGTGATGGAATTCGAACAGATCGTCCATCGTCCGCAGCGCGGTCTCGTAAATCTCGTGCAGGTCGAGCGTCGAGTTGATCTCAGACGAGACGCGTTGCAGGATTTGAAACTCGGCGGCGTCGCTCATCGCGATTCGACTGCCAGCGCTGCGAATGGTCTTCGCGCCACCGACAGCACGCGATAGATATCGGCTGCACGAAGCTTGAAGATGCCGGACATGCCCGTGGCCGAAGCAATCGCCTCGATCTGCATGTCCATGACGTCGAAGATCGGCCCTTCGGTTTCAGAGCGCTGAAACTCCAGGTCGAGAACCCAGTTGGCATGTCCAACGATGTCATGGAGACAGACGAACGCGCGCGGGTTTTCACGGACATTCTGAATCGTCTTGCTGAAGAACTGAAACGACAGCGCGACATGTGTCTCGTCCACATAGTGGACCTGCGAGATGACCGTGGCGTTGGGCACGCCCGCGGCCGAACACGTCACCATCACGGACGGCACGCCGTTCTCCATCACCGGTTTGATCTGGTCGGGCAGATGAGCGCCGGTCATCGCATCTCGCCCTCCAGTTCGAGCCTCGCGCCGGCACCGGGTCCAGGAGTCTGGACGAAGATGTCGTGCACCTCGAACTCGACGGCCAATGTTGGTTTCAGGATGAAGTCGCTCAAAACATTCGGCGGAGCATCGGAGTAAAGGGGTTTCAATCGCCTGACGAATCGCTCGCGAACGCGATCGACGATCGCCAGGTCGTCGGCGACGATCGGTCGATGCCGCAGGAACCGGCCCTTGAATTGATAGGTTTCGTGCGAGGGGAATTCCTCGACCGTCAGCGCCACTTCACCGTTGTCTTCGAGCGCGTCGATCAACCCATCGGTGAAGGTTTCGGATACGAACGCGGTCAACGTCCGTCGATTGCTCCCGACCTGCCAGGCTGAGATGCGATGGCCGCGAGGAACCAGATCGTGATCGCGCGTTCCGGCAAAAGCGAGATTGGCGTCGTGCTCGAGGAATCGAACAATTCGGTTGGGAATCACGATGCGAGACTTCTCATGATTGTAGTGCCTCTGCATCCCGTCTCTTGCCGCCTCACCGTCGCTTTCCCCCGATCGTTCACATAATACGATGAAGGTCGAACGAGACTGGATCACCCACATCGCGGGTGGCACGTCGTGGGTTCAAGCCAATGTCGCGCCTGCAGCGGTTCAAGAACGCTCAGAATTCCTCCCACGCAGGATTCGAGTCGGCGCTCAACGAGTTGCGGGCCGGTGGGAAGCGTGGACATTGGATTTGGTACGTCTTTCCTCAGATCAGCGGGCTTGGCACCTCCGGTCCCTCCCGGACGTTCGCCATCGACGGCGAGCAGGAAGCGGTGGAATTCTTGAGGGACTCAGAGCTGCGGTCACGGCTGTTCACGATCACGAGTGCCATCGCTGAGCAGTTGAGGGCCGGCAGTGCAACCTCGCTCACTGCACTCATGGGGTCCGAAATCGATGCCAGGAAACTCGTGTCATCACTGACGCTCTTCGGGCACCTGGCCAGGAAGCTGGACCAAACCGACGGCAGCGATGCGTTCCTCCGGCTCGCCAACGTCGCGGACGACGTTCTGGCGGTTGCGGCTGCAGAGGGATACCCGCCGTGCGCCTATACGCTGCGACGCCTTCGCGCCTAGGAGTTCCACCAACGCTCCTCTACCACACAGTCACGCGGGCACCACGTTTGATGACGGCAGGGTCGGACGTAGTGTCGAATCGTGTTGTCGGATTCAAGATGAATCTGAGACCGCGCTGGCCCGTCTGGTCACTGGCGATTGTCAACCACTGGCCGGTCTCGAGGGCGGCAACAAGCCGGTAAACGCACGCGAAGCGGACTCAAAGACCGTTGTTTACCGAAGAATCAGAAAGTGATTCGGCTCCCTGCCTCTTGGTCAGCGACTGCAGCCGCTCCTAGAGCAACCGCTGCAGCTGAGCCTATAATCCGCCCGTGCCGATCTGGGCGCGCCTGGTCGTTGCGATCGCAGCGCTGCGCGTGGCGATTGCAGCCGTCTTGTTCTTGTCCGGGTCACACGCGCGGACGCTCGGACCGCCGCTCCCGTGGGCCGTCTATATGACGCTGGCGGCGTGCTTCGGGCTGACCGGCGTCGCGTTGATTGCGGTGAACAAGCACGACGCCCGCGCCGCGTGGCTGGGCGGAGCACTGGTGCTCGTGGCCGCGCCGCTCACCTCTCCGTTCTTCGCCGACCGGCCTGTGGCCGAACTGGGATGGTTGTGGTTCGGTACACGCTGATGTATTTTCGCCGGCATTCCTCTGGCGATTCGCCACCAGCTTCCCGTCGCCACTGGTCGGCGGGCCCGTGCGTGTGTTCACTGCCGTTGGCCGCGTTGCCCTGGCAGCCGGGGTGGCGCTGGCGTTCGTGAACGCGTCGTTCATCTTCTGGCCCCTGCAGGAGGCAGGCGACTGGCGGCTGGTTTTCCGCCCGCCCATCGGCGCATCAAGCACGCTCTACTACCCGATCGTCTACGGCCTCATTGCCGGCGCATTCGCCGCCTTGATCTGGCGCTCCTGGCGGGGCCGGCCCGACGAGCGCCGCCGCTTGCTGCTCTTTGCGGTGGGCATGTCGGCCGGGGCAGCGCCTTTGGTGGTAAATGTTCTGCTCGAGACCATTCCCGCCTACTACAACTTCGTTCATCAGCCCGGAGTCGAGCAGCCGGTCGGCGCCTTTCTGTTTGGTTCCCTCGCTGTGATTCCGTTTCTGACCGCGTACTCGGTGCTGTTCGATCACATCGTCGATCTCAACGTGGTGTTGCGAACCGCGATGCAGTACACCCTGGCACGCTACACCGTCGTCGCCACGACGGCGTTGCCGTTTGTAGCGTTGCTGCTCGTGATCTACCGCGAGCGTGAACAACCGCTCCTGGCATTCGTGAGCGGAACGCGGCCGCTGCTTCTAGGCGCCACCACGACGGCAGGTCTACTCGCGTTGCGGTTCCGCCAACGCCTGGTCGCATTGCTGGACCGCAAATACTTTCGCGAAGGTTATGACGCGCAGCTGCTGCTGGATCGGACCATGAGCGACGCGCTTCACGCCTCGAGTGTCGCGGAACTCGAATCGCAACTGGGCTCGACCGTCGCGCGCGCGCTGCATTGTTCGGTGGCGCTGTTCGTGAAGCAGGCTGGCGCGGCGCGGTTCCTGCGCGTCGACGGCACGCGACCGATTTCGGAAACCGGGGTCCTCGTGACGTTAGCTGGCGGCGATGTAATAGCCATGGACGTCGACCCCAACGATCGCCGTTCGCCGTTTGCGCGGCTACCGCCGACCGAGCAGCGGTGGCTGCTCGAAGGAAGCTTCGTTCTCATCGTTCCCCTCCACGCTCCCGATCGAACGCTCGTCGGACTGCTGGCGCTCACGTCAAAGCAGAGCGGGCTTCCGTACTCAGCCGACGATCGGCGGTTCCTCAGCGCCGTTGCCGCAACGGTGTCGCTGGCGCTCGACAATCTGCGCCTGCGGTCGTCGGCCAGCGATGCATCAGAGCGCGCGGCGCGCGAATGCGGCACATGTTCGAGATTGAACGGACCCGATGCGAAGGTCTGCGCGTGTGGCGGGGTCGTCAGCGAGTGTCCGGCGCCGCACGTGTTGCGCGGCATCTACCGGTTGGATCGACGGATTGGCTCCGGCGGCATGGGCGTGGTGTATCTGGCGCGAGACATCAACCTCGATCGTCCGGTCGCGATCAAGACGCTGCCGGCGGTTTCGCCGGAGCAGGCGTCACAACTGCGCACCGAAGCGCGAGCGATGGCTGCCGTGCAGCATCCTAATCTCGCCGTGATCCATGGTGTCGAGACCTGGCAGGGGATTCCGTTTCTGGTGCAGGAGTATCTTCCCGGCGGCACCTTGACGGATCGACTGCGCAGTGGTCCGATGGCGATTCGCGACGCGTTGACCCTCTGCAGCACCTTCGCCGAAGCCCTGGAACATCTTCACATCGCCGGCATCGTGCATCGCGACGTCAAGCCAAGCAACATAGGCTTCACCGAGCGAGGTGTGCCGAAGCTGCTCGACTTTGGCCTGGCCAAACTCCCCAAGCTCGCGGACCACGCCACCGACAACGGCGACACCCGTACCGTTCCCAGGCCGCCGCTTTTTGGCGATACGGCCGTCGCCGGAGGAACCCCGGCCTACATGTCGCCCGAGGCCCTCGACATGGCCGCCGGGGCGCGACCGGCGCTCGACCTGTGGGCGCTCGCCGTGGTCTTGTTCGAGTGTGTCGCAGGACTGCGCCCCTTTGGCGGCAGCAATCGTGACGAAATACGGTCCGCGATGCGCTCAGGCTTGCAGCACGGCCCTCGTCACTTCAATCATCACTGCCCGATCCCGCTCGACGAGTTCCTGCTCGACGCGCTGCACCTACAGCCCTCGCGCCGTCCGTCCAGCGCGCGGGCCATGCGCCTCCAGCTCGAACACTTGCGAGAAGCTGATCGATAGCACTACACTTTGCCCGCTTCGATTCCATGCCCGACCCCAGAGGAGGCTCTATGGCAAAAAAGAACAAGGCGCCCACCCCCCCAACCGTCGAGTCAATCCTCAAGGAGTGCACCAAGGAAGTGCGCAAGGGGCTCGGCGGTAAGCGCGCCAGCAAGAAAGCCAAGGAGTACTGGATCGACAACTCGCGCAAGAGTATTGCGGCGCAGTTGGCCAACGGCGGCGACTGGCTCGTCGATCGCAAACGCGCGTTGCCGGTCGCCAAGAAGATGGGGAAGGTTGCAGCCGCGCTGGCCACGGGAAAGATCGTGCTGAAATGGGCGGCCGAGGCTGCGGCCGAAGCCGTGCAGGCCGACCCGGGATGCCCAGGCGGCGCAGGGGCCGGCGGCTATTGCGATTTCTAGGCCGCGATGCCCGACGTGAACGTCGCGGTCCCGTTTGCTGCACAGGAGACGCTGTTCTACTGCGGTCCAGCCGTCTTGCAGATGGCGCTGTCTGCGCTCGGTATGGCGTCGCCGGCAACACCACCGACCTGGCAGGATCAACTGTGGGATCTGGTCCAGCAGCACACGGGTGCCAAGCGTCCGAGCAGCGCGCCCAGCACGCCCACGGCCCCCGCCTTTCCGACGCAGAAGTGCGAACGTTGCTATGGGCAGTGGTCGTGCTGGAGTTCGACGCCTGGCGTGGTCGAGTACCTGCTCAACACGCTGCAGACGACGGCGCAGTACGCCGTTTCGACGCACGGTTCGGAAGAATCAGCGACCGCAGTGTTGTTGGACGCCCTGGACGGTCAGGTTCCAGGTGTGGCGTTGGTGATGGGATGGCAGCACTGGCTGGTCGTGGACGGATATCGTCACAGCGAGCCGAATGGGTGGGCCGTGGCCGGGCGCTCGGTAAACGGCATCTATATTCGGGATCCGCTGGACGTGCCGGCCACGCATTTCGTTGCGACCGCGCAGTGGCGCGCTGACTATCTCCGATTCGTTGCGTGTGGCGAATACCAAGACACTCTCGTCGTCATTGGCGGCACGCGCGTGCCGGTGCCCAGCACGCCTGCCGCCCCCGCGGCGCCCACCAACGTCCGCATCGTCGACGTCGTGGAGAGATCGGCCCGCTATTCAGGAGTGCGGTTGATGGGGCCGATCTTGTCGCAGCGCGAAGCGATGAAGCGTGCGGCCGAAGGTGCCGCCGCATTGAGCGAAACGAGCCGGCTGAATCCGGCCCTGCACGGGGCGCAGCCGGTCGACGCGCTGTTGGTGCAGCGGCTCGATCATCCGGATCGCTACTACTACATCGTGTCGTTTTCGATCCCTGGAGGCGTTACCGCCCGGGTGATAGTTGACGGCTTCGAGGGCAGGCTGCTCGAAGTGAGCGGTGTTCAAGAGAGAGGTCAGGTGTTCCCGCCGTACGTCACGCCGAGTGCCGCGCTCGAGCGTCTCCATGCGTCGGCCGATAGTGACGCCGACATGTATGCGTTCAAAATCCGCAGTGGCACGGTTGGCCAACATCCCGTCGCGGTGTGGAAACCCTGCGGACAGTCAACGTCGCCGTTCCTGCCTTTTTACCAGCTCTCGGTCGGCGATAGCTTCGCCTACTTCCGGGTTGATGGCACGCTCTTCGACGCGCTCACCGAAGGTCCTGCCTAGACCAGCGATCCTGTCGCGCGGCAGACTTCACCACCGCCGCTGCTTCCTCTTCCCTGCGCTCTTTGTGGTACTGGCTATGCGTCGTCTTTGCTGCTGCCGGTGCCAGACCTCGGGCCGGTCTGCCCGGGCTGCGTCGCGCGGATCGAGGAGGCGATACGGGCGCATGGGCCGGGCGCAACGCCGGCAGGCTGATCAAACGTTGCCTTCTACTTCGGCTCCTGCGTCTCGATTACCGCCTTCATGACGTAATCCCACCGCGTGCCCGCTTGTTCGACGATTTGCGGCACGTCGGCCTTGAGCAGGTAGCCCTTCGACACCAGATCGTTGGCGGCTCGCGTAATCTCCGCCAGGTACTGCTCGCGACCGCGATAGCGCTCGCCGACCGAGCGGCGCGGATCGTTGCTGCGTTCGCGATCGGCGCGCGTGCGCGCCAGAGGGATGAACGATCCCTGCATGCTGGACACGACATTGGTCGGGCCTGATCGTTCGTTGAAGAGATTCCAGCCCGTGTAGGTCGCCACCGGCACCGACAGTTCGGGCACGCGGATGCCAGCCAGCTCGTTGCCATCGGCATCCACTTGCGGGACGAGGATTGCGAACGACGACCGAATGGCCGGTGGCTCCTGCGTCACGATCCCTTTGCGTCTGAAATCCGGGCCGTAGTCGGCACGATAGGCCTTGTGCGGAACAGTGGGCACGGCCACGTCAGGCAGCTTCGGAAACTTCAGTTTGTCGGGCGCGACGAGGGTGCTCTGATCCACTCGCGGCAAGGCGCTCGGCGGTGGTGCAGTGCCCTCTGTGATCCAGCGGTTCATCGACACCAGGAGCGATCGCAACACCCATCGATAGTCGAGCGGGTTGTTCAGCTGCTGCCCGATCGAACGCGCCGGCGGGAAGGCGGCTACGCCATGTTGCCCGGCTGACAGCAGGTAACCGCGCACGTTCGGCGGCAGGCGCGCGTCCTTCGTGCCGTCGACGGTCGTGTGGAACAGCGAGGCCGCCCGGCCCCAGTACTCGTATGAGGAGTTGGTGTAGAAGATGTTGGGTTGGAACGCCGGCTTGGTCGCGTGCGTCAGCAGACCGTCGGTGATGCCCGTTTCCGGATCGGTCTGCTCGGCGTCGGTGAACGGAAAGATGTCGGTCGGATAGAAGAAGTTCAGGAACGGGTGCCCGTCGCGTGACGGCTGGGCAAACCGATGGTTGAAGCTGCCGCGACCGCTGCCCGCCACGTGCGGCATCACGCCGTCGAACACCTTGCGGTGCGACTCGTCTTCGTTGAAGCCGTAATACAGAAATGTGCGCAGAAAGCGGCCGCTCTGCGAGATGCCGAACGCGATCGCGCGTTTGATGGTGCCGGGCCCCAGCCCGAGCTCGTTCGCGCCTGCATACTTGATCTTCGAAATCGTATCGCGCACGGCTGCCGGCCCGACGCCGACGACGGCGGGATCCTGCGCGCGATACACGACCTCGTAGATGTTCTTGGGCTGGAAGCCGGCCGCCATGCGCACGGCCTTTCCGTCGTCGGTGAACTGCCACTGGTCGCGCGGGATCGTGCGGCGTTGGCCTTCGACCGAATCGCGCACGGTCAGCGTGGTCGCCGGATCGTTTCGATCCGAAACCGGATATGCCTGGTGATTGCGATCGGCGAGCGAGGCTTCCGTGGCTGGTTCGATCACCACGAAGTCACTCCGCACGAGCCCTGTGATGGGCCGCCCGTCGGCTTCTTTTGCAATCGGTGCATACACGCGCAGAAGACCATCGCGCAGCGGAACATCGAACTGCCAGCCGATCCACATCAGCGTGAAGCCCTGTTCGAAGAGGAAATAGTCGCCGGTGCGCTGCCCGGTTTTCGGATCGACCTGGCCGTTGCCACGATTGAAGAACCCCACCATGCCTCGACCGCCCCGGTTCGAGACTTCGTACAGCACGGTGCCATTACCACGCGACGGATCCTTCGGTTTGAGCAGTTCGAAGTCGGAGTGGAACTCGACCTTGCCGGCCGCATTTCGCGGCGCCTTGTCGATGTCGACAATGATCTGGTTGGCCGGGTTTGCGGGATCGATCGCGAAATAGATCGTGCCGCTCAGGCGCTCGTACGCGATCGAGCCGGGTTGCGGCGAGACGTCAGCGCGCGACTTCACTTCGATCCTGACGACCTCGGCACTCGCCGGAGCCACCACCAACATCAACGCCACGATTGTCCGCAGGATCATGGATGACCTCCCGTACGGGTGAGAAGTATAGTGCGTGCCTTGCCGTTCAGGTGTGGTGTCCGCGGCCGGATGTAGACGTGACGGATCTCGAGTGCGTCGAGATGTCAGTGGAAGTGCGATTGAAATTCGGCGCCATTGTCGGTCTGATCACCTCGTATAAACCGCTATTATGACCCCTGCGTCACGCTTCAGACGCTTACCAGCCACGGTTCGCGCATGATTCCTGACCGACATCCCTTTGCCACCAGCGCCCGACTCGTTTTCGCCCACCGCGGTGGCGCCAAGCTGGCGCCTGAGAACACGATGGCGGCATTCGAGCGTGGCCTGGCACTTGGCAGCGACGGGATCGAATGTGACGTCCACCTCTCTCGGGACGGTGTTCCGGTAGTGATTCACGATCAGACGCTGGATCGAACGACGAATGCGAGGGGCCCGGTCCGCTCACTTACTGCCGATGAGCTATGCCGAGTCGATGCCGGATATCATTTTCAAGCCGCAGACGGCCACCCATTCCGTGCCCTCGGAATTGGCGTGCCCAGACTCGAGCACGTCCTCCAACGATTCGTGGACGTACGTGTCATCATCGAGATGAAAGACGGTCACCCGGAATTGGCACGTGCCGTCATCGACGTCGTTCGACGGACGGATGCTATCGATCGCGTGTGTGTGGGGTCGTTCTATCAGGGAGGTCTCGACGTCATCCGCGCCGAAGAGGAGGCGATGGCCACGAGCGCCTCCGAGAGCGAAGCGCGATGGACGCTTTATCGATCATGGTTCAATTGGCCGCTGCGATTCAGCGCTCCATACTGCGCCTTTCAGGTGCCGCAACGAGCCGGACGCCTGCGCGTGATCTCACCAGCATTCGTTCGGCAGGCGCATCGCGACAATGCGCGAGTCGATGTGTGGGTGGTCGATGAGCCTTCAGACATGCAACGGCTCTTCAATTGCGGGGTGGATGGCGTGATCTCCGATCGTCCCGACCTCGCGATTCGAACCCGCGATGAGTGGACACAACTTCACAAGCACCAGCGATAGTCTCTAGACTGGTACCGGCAACCGCCAACCACGGACCGGCCTGACCACTGACCACTGACCACTGACATGATCACACTTGCTGACGTGCACGCCGCGAAGGGCCGCATTGCGGACATCATTCGGCCCACTCCGCTCCTTCGGCATGCCCTGCTGGTTCAGGAATTGGGCGTCGATCTGTGGGTCAAGCACGAAAACCACAACCCAACTGGCGCCTTCAAGGTTCGCGGTGGTCTCAACCTCGTGCGATCCCTTCCGCCAAACGAAAGGGCTCGAGGCGTCGTCACCGCCAGCACCGGCAACCACGGTCAGTCGATCGCGATGGCGTGCCAGCTCGAGGGCGTGAAGTGCACGGTGTTCGTGCCCGATCACAACAACCCTGACAAGAATGCGGCGATGCGCGCCTTCGGCGCCTTCGTAAACGAGGGCGGAGGTGACTTCGACGAGGCGCGCGAACGCTGTGAAGATGTAGCGCGTCGCACGGGCGCACGCTACGTGCATTCCGCCAACGAGCCGCTCCTCATCGCTGGCGTTGCGACCTATGCCCTCGAGATTTTCGAGGAACTGCCGAGCATCGACGTGATTCTCGTGCCAATCGGCGGCGGCAGCGGCGCCTGCGGCAATTGCCTCGTGCGCACCGCGCTCGGGCGCAACACGCGAGTGATCGGGGTTCAGGCGGCGAACGCCGATGCGTTTGCGCGGTCCTGGCATGGCAACGTTCGGGTCGTGGGCGATTCGGCCGCGACCTTCGCCGAGGGCATGGCCACCCGCGTGACGTTCGATCTCACGTTCGGCATCCTCGAGGAACTGCTGGACGATGTCATCACGCTCAGTGAGGAGGAACTTGCCGGCGGTGTGCGATTGGCTCTACGCACCACGCACAACCTCGCCGAGGGCGCGGGCGGCGCATCGCTGGCGGCTGCGCTCAAGTTGCAGGCGGCGCTGGCGGGAAAGACGGTTGTCGCGGTGATGTCTGGCGGCAATCTCGACGAGGCGAACCTCCGGCGCATTCTCGACGGTCCGGCAGGCACCGCCGAGCATTCGTTGTACGCGCGCCACACGCGGTCATGACTTTCGAGCAGGAGTTCGAAGCGCCGGACGTATACGCCGCGGGTCTTTTCCCGATTTGCCCGGCCACGCATGACCTTGGGATTGGGCGCCTGTTCGACCTCGCAACACTTTTGATGATCCTCGACTGCAAACCACGCGACACGGTCCTCGATCTCGGTGCAGGCTCAGGGTTTTCCACCGAGATGCTCTCCCGTCTCGGGTATGACGTCGTCGCGTTAGACCCCGATCTCTCCGCGCTTCGGCACAACCGACGTCGGCCCACGTGGGATCGGTTGCGCATTGAAGGGCGAACCCATGTCGTCCAGTCGGTTGCCGAGGGCTTGCCATTCAGAAGCGCGACGTTTGACGGCGTGCTCGGAATGAACGTGCTGCATCACGTCCCTGACCTGACGGCTGTCGTCGCGGAGCTTGCGCGCGTGCTGAAGCCGGGATGCCGCGCGGTTTTCGTCGAACCTGGATTGGATCACCTCGCCTCACGTGAAACCCAGAAGGCCATGCGTGAACAGGGTGAAGACGATCGGGCGTTCGATGTCGTGAAGTTTCTCCAAGAGTCGAGGCGCCACGGATTCAGGAACGCGATGCTCACGGCGACGCTGCCGTCCGCCCTCCGTCTCCTGCCAGTGGAAGAAATCGAGCTCTATCGGTCGGGACAGCATCCGCGGCTCCATCTGAGGCCTGAAGGCGTGCTGGAAGAGCTGGAGCGTCGTCACGCGTTCGCGATGATCGAACGTGACGGCGTACGCCCGAAGACATCCAGGCACCCCGGCGTGCTGTCCTGCGACCTTCGTGCGGACGGATTGCCGACGCACGTCGCGCGGGGCGCTCGGTTCGAGTTCGTGGCACAGGCTATCAATACAGGTGACACAACGTGGGAAAAGACGCCGTCGCGGCTCGGAGGCTTCGTGACAGTCGGCTGTAAACTGCTCACGGTCGAAGGCCGTTTGCTGAACGACAGGCTTGGACGAACCTACCTGCCTCGCGACCTCGGTCCGCGCGAGACCGTGAGCCTCGCGGTGAGCGTCGAGATTCCCGAAGACGTCCCGCCGGGTGAGTACCGATTCCAGGTCGACCTCGTGGACGAGCAAATCTGTTGGTTCGGCGACCTTGGAGGCTCGGTGCTCGTCAAACCGCTGCACCTCACCTAGACGTCTCGCCTCGCTTCGCTAGTCTCGAGGCGTCTCTTCACAGCCTCGAACAGATGGTCGTACATCGCAGCGGTCACTTTTCCAGTATTCGTGTTCTGACGCGACGGGTGGTAGCAGGCGAACAGCGATAGAGTGCCTAGGGTGCCTGGGGTGCCGGAGGTGCCTGGGGTGCGAGTGCCTGGAGTGCCTAAGGTGCCTAAGGTGCCCAAGGTGCCTAAGGTGCTGGGGGTGCTCAATTGCGGCGTGTAACTCGCGCCGTGGGCGAATGGTGGGCGTGGTCTGACGGCGACGCCGCGGCGCGCAAGGTGCTGAAAGCAAGCATCCCACGCGATCTTTCCCAGGGCGACGACGACTCGGAGGTTGGTAAGTGCGTTGATCTCAGCATCGAGATGTTCGGCGCATGCGGCAATCTCTGCAGGTGATGGCTTGTTCTGAGGCGGCGCGCAACGCACCGTGGCCGCGATGTAGCAATCGCGTAAGCGCAGACCATCGTCGGGATGACGCGAAGTCGCGAGGTTGGACAACCCGGCGCGGTGCAGGGCGGCCATCAGGAAGTCGCCCGACGCGCCGATACCGTCTCCGGTGAACACTCGCCCCGTACGATTCGCGCCGTGAGCGGCGGGTGCGAGACCAAGGATCAGCACTCGCGCACGGGGATCACCGAAGCCCGGCACCGGTTTGCCCCAGTACCTCTTCGTCGCGATGCGCCGACTTCTTCTCGCGTGCGACCCGTTGACAGTACGCACGAAGCCGCGCACAACGTCGGCACGCCACGATCTCCTCGGCGACGCGGGTCAACTGACTCATGCGGAATCGATCCTTCGGTTGGTGCAGGCCGCCTGCGGTTCGGGTCGGAGTTACAATAGTAAGGTTGTCCTGACTCACGACGAAAGGCCAGTAAGACCATGAGGAACTCTGCACCAAGTGACGCCCGCGAACTGGAGGCGCTCGAGACCCGCGAATGGCTCGAGTCGCTGGACTACGTGCTGCAGCACGGTGGTCCGGCGCGAGTGGGTCGGCTCCTTCGCGAACTGGGTGTTCACGCGCAGAAGAACGGCGTCAAGCTACCGTTCACCGCGAACACGCCCTACATCAATACGATCCACGCCAGCGAGGAAGTGCCGTATCCCGGCAGCCGTGAAATCGAACGCCGCATCAAGAGCCTCGTGCGCTGGAACGCGATGGCGATGGTCGTGCGGGCCAATCGTGTGGAAGATGGCATCGGCGGACACATCTCGACCTATGCCTCTGCCGCGACCTTGTATGAGGTCGGCTTCAATCATTTTTTCCGCGGGCGCGAGAACGGACAGGAAGGCGACCTCGTGTACTTCCAAGGGCATGCGTCGCCCGGTATCTATGCGCGGGCGTTCCTCGAAGGGCGTGTCACGCTCCAGCAACTGGAAAACTTCCGTCGCGAGCTGAGGCCCGAAGGCGGCCTGTCGTCCTATCCGCATCCCTGGCTGATGCCGGACTTCTGGGAGGTCCCCACGGTTTCCATGGGCCTGGCGCCCATCATGGCGATCTATCAAGCCCGGTTCAACCGCTACATCGAAGACCGCGGCCTCAAACCCGTCAGCGATGCAAAAGTTTGGGCGTTTCTCGGCGACGGCGAGACCGACGAGCCCGAGGCGCTGGGCGCCATCACGCTCGCATCGCGCGAACGGCTCGACAACCTGATCTTCGTCGTCAACTGCAACCTGCAGCGGCTCGACGGGCCGGTGCGCGGCAATGGCCAGATCATCACCGAGCTCGAAGCGATCTTCCGCGGCGCGGGCTGGAATGTCGTCAAAGTGCTGTGGGGCACGGAGTGGGACGACCTCCTCGAAAAGGACACCGAAGGCCTGCTCGTGCGCCGGATGGGCGAGATCGTCGATGGCGAATATCAGAAGTATGCCGTCGAGTCAGGCGCTTACATCCGCAAGCACTTCTGGGGCGCCGACCCGCGACTGCAAGAGATGGTCAAACATCTCTCGGATGAGCAGTTGAAGAAGCTGACGCTCGGGGGGCACGATCCCAACAAGGTGTACAACGCCTACAAGCGTGCGGCGGAAACGAAGGGGGTCCCGACCGTCATTCTCGCGCGCACCATCAAGGGATACGGGGTCGGCGAGTCGGGTGAGGGCAAGAACGTCACGCACCAGCAGAAAAAGCTGAACGACGAAGAGGTCAAGGCGTTTCGCACACGATTCGGGATTCCAATCTCGGACGAAGAGGTCGCCCAAGCGCCGTTCTATCGACCGCCGCCAAACAGCGTGGAGCTCAATTACGTGCAGGAACGCCGGGCCGCACTGGGCGGCGCGGTGCCTCGGCGCCAGGTGCGTTCCGAGCCGATCCGGCCCAACCTGACGGAAACGTTCGTCGAGTTCCAGAAGGGCACGGAGTCGCGCAAGGCCAGCACCACGATGGTGTTCGTGCGCATGCTGTCGAAGCTGCTGCGCGATGAGCAGATTGGCAAGCTGGTGGTGCCGATCGTGCCCGACGAAGCGCGGACCTTCGGGATGGAAGCGCTGTTCAGGCAGGTTGGTATCTACGCCCACAGCGGACAGCTCTACGAGCCCGTCGACATGGACACGCTCCTGTACTACAAGGAAGCGGAGGACGGCCAGATTCTCGAGGAGGGCATCAACGAGGCCGGATCGATGTCGTCGTTCATCGCGGCCGGAACCGCCTATGCCACCCACGGCATCAACACGATTCCGTTCTTCATCTTCTATTCGATGTTTGGCTTCCAGCGGGTTGGCGATCTGATTTGGGCCGGTTCCGACATGCGCATGCGGGGCTTCGTGCTCGGTGGCACCGCCGGCCGCACCACGCTCAACGGCGAAGGGTTGCAGCATCAGGACGGACAAAGCCACGTGCTGGCTTCACCGGTGCCGATCTGCCAGGCCTACGATCCCGCGTTCGCCTACGAGCTCGCGGTGATTATCGAGGACGGCATCAAGCGGATGTACGGCGACCAGGAGAACATCTTCTACTACCTGACGCTGATGAACGAGCAGTACGAGCATCCGCCGATGCCCGATGGCGTACGCGATGGCATTCTGAAGGGCATGTATGTTGCGCGCGCGACCTCGAAGCCCAACGCCAAGCTGCGCGCGCAGCTGTTTGGCAGTGGGACCATCCTGATTCAGGCGCTCGAAGCGCAGAAGATTCTCGAGGAGAAGTACAACGTCGGCGCTGACGTGTGGAGCGTGACGAGCTATGTCAACCTGTATCGCGATGGTCACGCCTGCGAGCGATGGAATCGGCTGCATCCGGCCGACAAACCGCGCGTGCCGTACGTCACGCAGGCGACCGCCAACGCCAAGGGAGTGTTCGTTGCCGTGAGCGACTATCTCAAGTCGCTGCCGGATTCCATCGATCGATGGCTCCCGCGCCGGTTGCAGGCGCTCGGCACCGATGGGTTCGGCCGGTCGGAAACGCGAGCCGCGTTGCGCGACTTCTTCGAGGTGGATGCGCGGTTCATCACGCTCGCCACACTCTACGAATTGGCGCAGGAGAAACAGATCGAGCCCGACGTCGTCACCCAGGCCATCAAGGATCTCGGGATCGATCCAGAGAAACGGGATCCAGCGATTAGTTGAATCACGAGGCCCACGGCCTTCGGTCCACGGCCCACGGGAGAACCGTGAACTCCCGTCGGCCGTAGACCGTGGACCGTGGACCGGGAGAGTCCGTCATTGGCAGATTTCATCCTTCCCAATCTGGGTGAGAACGTTCCACAGGGCGATGTTTTGCAGGTGTTGGTCAAGGTGGGTGACCGCCTCGCCAAAGACCAAACTGTGCTCGAACTCGAAACCGATAAGGCGACCCTCGAAGTACCTTCCTCCGTCGAAGGCGTGGTCAAGGACCTGCGGGTCAAGGTCGGCGACAAGGTCAAGCCCGGTCAGGTAATCCTTACCGTGGACGGCGCCGGCGAAGGGGCGCCGGCGTCGGATCGAAAGGCGGCAGCGCCCGCCGCGGAAGCGAAGAAACCGGCAACGGAAAAGGCCGCCGCGTCTGCTTCCACACAGAAACAGGAAGTTACAGAAGCGGAGACGTCGCCGGCCAAGGCTGAAACGGCAGCCGAAGCGCCTCGACCAGCCGAGCCTGCCACGAAAGAGGATGCGCGGAAGCGCGCGCCGGTCGTGGACTTTCGCGGTCGGCAAGCGCCCGCGGCTGCTGCTCCCGCACCCGCAATGAGTCCGCCCGTGCCAACGACCGCGTTGGCGCCGGCCGCACCATCGGTGCGGCGCGTCGCCCGCGAGATTGGCGTGGACATCAGTCAGGTCACCGGCTCCGGCCCGAACGGACGCATTACCGAGGAGGACGTCAAGACGTTTGCACGTCAAATCCTCAGCAGTCTCGGCGGCGGCGCGCTCACGCCAGGTCCGGGCGCGCGACCCGGTGGCGGCCCGGCATTGCCCGACTTCTCGAAGTGGGGCGACGTCGAACGCAAGCCCATGACCGGCGTCCGGCGGAAGACCGCCGAACATTTGAGCCACGCCTGGTCGCTGATTCCACACGTCACCCAGTTCGACAAGGCCGACATGACGGTGCTCGAGGAGATTCGGCCCAAGTACGCCGCCGAAGCCGAGCGCGCCGGAGGCAAACTGACGGTCACGGCCGTGCTCACCAAGATCGTGGCAACTGCCCTCCGGAAGTTTCCGCAGTTCAACTCGTCGATCGACGTGGCAACCGAGTCGATCATTTTCAAGAAGTACGTGCACGTCGGCATTGCGGTCGATACCGAGCACGGCCTGCTCGTTCCGGTGGTCCGCAATGCGGATCAGAAGAACATCCTGCAGATAGCCGTCGAGATTCATCAGCTCGCCGAGAAGGCCAAGGCGCGCAAGCTCTCGCTCGACGAGATGGCCGGCGGGTCGATGTCGATCACGAATCTTGGCGGCATTGGCGGCACCGCGTTCACGCCGATCGTCAACTGGCCAGAAGTGGCGATTCTCGGTGTCTCCCGCGGGGTCCAGGAGCCGGTCTACAAGAACGGGATCATCGAACCGCGCCAGATGCTGCCCCTGTCGCTCAGCTACGACCACCGTGTCATCGATGGCGCCGACGCCATTCGCTTCTTGCGCTGGGTCGTCGAGGCCATCGAACAGCCCTTCACCATGATGCTGCGCGGCTGAGGCCGGCAGCCGGTGACCGGTCACCGGCAACTGGAGACCGGCAACCGGTGACCGGCGACCGGAGACAACCGGAGACCGGCCACCGAGGCCGGAGACCTGCTCAAACATTTATGGCTACTCGAATCGCAGTCGTTGGGGCCGGCCCCGGAGGGTATGCCGCGGCGTTCTATGCGGCGGACCTCGGGATGCAGGTCACTTTGATTGACCCGGAGAAAAACCCCGGCGGCGTGTGTCTGTATCGTGGATGCATTCCGTCAAAGGCACTATTGCACGTCGCGAAGGTGCTCGACGAAGCCCGCCATGCCACGGAGTGGGGCATCGATTTCGGCCAGCCGAACATCGACGTCGGTCGGCTGCGCGGGTTCAAGAACAAGGTCGTCGACAAGTTGACGAGCGGGACCGGTCAAGTCGCCAAGCTTCGCAAGGTCACGTATCTGCAGGGCCGCGCCTCGATCGTGAGTCCGACGCGACTGCAAGTGAAGCTGGAGAACGGCAGTGAGCAAACCGTCGAGGTCGACGCCATCATCCTCGCGACTGGTTCAGAGCCCACCCGTATTCCAGCGTTGTCGATCGACAGCCCACGCGTGCTCGATTCCACGAGTGCGCTGGACCTTCCTGAGATCCCCGGCTCGATGTTGGTCATTGGCGGCGGTTACATCGGCCTCGAGCTCGGATCGGTCTACGCCGCCCTTGGCACCAAGGTGTCGGTCGTTGAAATGACCGCTGGCCTCCTGACCGGCGCCGATCGCGATCTGGTTCGTTATCTGGCGCAGCGCCTCGAAAAGACGCTGCAGCGGGTGATGCTCTCGACCAAGGTGCTGGCCATGAAGGCGACCGATGCCGGCGTGAGCGTCACGTTCGAGGGTGAGGGCGCACCGCCCGAAGCGACGTACGACTACGTGCTGGTCTCGATCGGCCGGCGTCCCAACACGAGAATCCCTGGTCTCGACAAGACCCGCGTGCAGGTGAACGATCGCGGCTTCATCCAGACCGACTTCCAGCGCCGAACCGACGAACCCACGATCTTCGCGATTGGCGACGTCGCGGGCGAGCCGATGCTGGCTCACAAGGCTTCGCACGAGGCGCGCGTCGCGGTCGAAGCCGTCACCGGGCACAAGGCGGTCTTCGAGCCAGCGGCGATTCCAGCCGTCGTTTTCACCGACCCGGAGATTGCGTGGGCAGGCTTGACCGAAACACAAGCCGCCAAGGACGGCCGCAAAGTTGAAGTCGCCCGATTCCCATGGGGTGCCTCGGGTCGCGCGATCGCCATCGATCGTGTCGACGGGATGACCAAGCTGCTCATTGATCCAGAGACGGAGCGCGTGCTCGGTGTCGGCATCGTGGGATCGGGCGCCGGAGAACTGATCGCCGAAGGCGTCCTGGCGATCGAGATGGGCGCGACCGCCTCCGACGTCAAGCTCACGATCCATCCGCATCCCACCCTCACCGAGACCGTCATGGAATCGGCGGAGCAGTTTTTCGGGACCGCGACGCACGTGTACAAGCCTAAAAGGAAGTAGGGCCGCGCTTTGCGCGGAGGGCCGCTCACTTCGTTCGCGGAAGGCCGCTCGCCTTCGGCTCGCGGAGGGCAACCATCACGCCTCCCGCGGCCGCAACCTCACGAACGTGCGTTCCGCCGTCGTCCACGCCTCGAGGACACGCCGACCGAGTCCACTCGGTCGGTACAGTCGCCGCGGCAACCCGATGGCGCCCGTCGGGAGCGGCGCCTGGCGCGATTCCAGATAGCCCTTCTCCTGCATGCGGCCGAGCGTCACGTACACGGTCCCGCGCTTCAGGCGGCCTCCCGAGCGCGCGATCATCTCGAGCCCGAACAGCTCCCCGTGTGCCGCGAGGAGCTCCAGAATGAGCCGCTCCGTCGCCGAGAGTCGTGGCAGAGTCTCCATTTATGTCAGCTATTATCGGTCTTACATCGTGTAAGTCGTGGCCTCACGTGTCAAGGGAGTGGGCTCCGAGGCGTTTGACGATAAAGTGAAGAGACATGCGCCTGACCACCGCGGAGATCACCGCATGACCCTTGCCGACGACCAGACAGAGGTCGGCAGCTACTTCATCGCCAACTACCCGCCGTTTTCGGTCTGGACCAAAGAGGCCGTCGATCTCGACGTGAAGCCGGCGTTGGCGGCCGCGCCCACCGACGTGCCGCTCGGGCTCTATCTGCACATCCCGTTCTGCCGAAAGCGCTGCCACTTCTGCTACTTCCGCGTGTACACCGACAAGAACGCCGCCGAAGTGCAGGGCTACCTCGACACGTTGGCGCGGGAGTGGGAGCTGTACAGCAAGCAGCGCGCGGTTGCCGGACGACCGCTGAACTTCGTGTACTTCGGCGGCGGGACGCCGTCGTTCTTGTCGGTCAGGCAGCTGCACCGGCTCGTCCACCGCATGGATGCGGTCAGCCCCTGGCGTCATGCCGAAGAGATCACCTTCGAGTGCGAACCGGGGACGCTGTCGGAGGCGAAGCTCACCGCTCTGCGTGAGATCGGCGTGACGCGGCTCAGCCTCGGCGTGGAGAACTTCGACGATCGGCTGCTCGAGATCAACGGCCGGGCGCATCGCTCACCGGAGATCGGCAAGGCGTACGCGTTTGCCCAGTCGCTCGGGTTCCCACAGATCAACATCGACCTCATCGCCGGCATGCTGGGAGAGACCGACGAGAATTGGCGGGACTGCGTCCAGCGGACGATCGATCTCGCACCTGACAGCGTCACGATCTACCAGATGGAATTGCCGTTCAACACCACGATCGCCAAGACGCTCCGTGCCGGCGAGGCGCCCGAGGCCGGCGCCGTCGCCAGCTGGTCGACCAAGCGGCGCTGGGTGGACGAGGCGTTCGATGCGTTCGAGGCCGCCGGCTATACCGTCGCTTCCGCCTACGCCGTCGTCAAGGATCCGGCGACCAAGTTCGTGTACCGCGACCGGCTCTGGCAGGGTGCCGACATGGTGGGATTGGGCGTCGCGTCGTTCGGCCATATCAGCGGCGTCCACATGCAGAACCTCGATACCTTCGGGCCATACTGCGACAGTCTGAATCGCAAAGAACTACCACTCGGGAGAGGCCTTCGACCGACTGAGGAAGAACGCTTCATCAGAGAGTTCGTGCTGCAGCTCAAACTCGGCGCAGTTCGGCCAGCGTACTTCGAGGGCAAATATGGAGTCGATGTGCTCGAGCGGTTCCGGGCGCCCTTGCAATTGCTCGCCTCGGAGCGGCTGCTGACTGCGACGCGCGAACTGGTGGCGCTGACACGAGAGGGGCTGCTTCGCGTCGACTCGCTGCTCCCGACCTTCTTCCTCCCGGCGCACGCGAATTTGCGTTACACGTAGGGCGCAGGGCGCAGGGCATAGGGCGCAGGGCGCAGGGCGTGGGGCACAGGGCGGATAGGCGGGATGAGCGACGACAAGGATCCAGCCAGCGCAGAGTCGATCGGCGAGTATGTTTATCGTCGACGCGTTCAGTATCGCGATACGGATGCGTCGGGCATCGTGCACTTCAGTGCGTTCTTCTGTTACGCCGAGGAAGCCGAGCACGCGATGTGGCGGTCGGCTGGTCTCAGCGTCGAGCCACGCGAGACAGAAATCGGGTGGCCGCGCGTTTCCGCATCGTTCGAGTTCCGCCGCGCACTAAGATTCGAGGACGAAATTGTGGTGCGCATTCGCGTCGTCGCGAAAAGCGCGAAAACCTTGACGTTCGAATCGACCATCACGTGCCGTGACGAAATCGCGGCGGTCGGCACTATCACGACGATCTGTGTGCGCAAGCGGCGAGGCGAGCCGCTCAGGGCGATCGATATCCCTCACGAGATCGGGAGTCGGTTTCATGTCAGTGATCGGTGATCTGTGATCGGTAATCAGTGGTCGCTGAATCGGATCACGGATCACGGATCACCGGATCACTGATCACGGGCGCGGCCCTTCTGGCAGACTCAGCTCGTTGACGCGCGGATCCGGGTCGACGTCGGTCGGTCGTGGCACATCATTCCACGAGGGAATCGGGGTCTTGCCCGGCGGATAGAGCGACTCCATTGGGCTCCAGACCGTGTCGACTTTGGTCGTGAACAGGTCTCCAATCAACAGATCGGTGACCGTGCCACGAAGTTCAGGGTAGTGCCGGACGAACTGGCCGAAACTGAAGCCGTCGTAGTACTCGCACACGAGGCGACGCATGCGATTGACCCCCTCGTCAAAGACAGGACGCCAGCGCCCCAGCTGCGCCTCGGAGGTGTCGCCCTTCGCCAGTCCCTCCACGATCGCGTCCGCGGCCATCTCGCCGGAACGGAGGGCCAGCAGCACTCCCGACGAATACAGCGGATCCAGAAACGCATAGGCGTCGCCAATCATCACCCAGCCATCTCCGGCCGCTCGGCTGGCGCGGTACGAGTAGTCTTTGGTCACGAAATAGCCAGTGACGCGAGTCGCGCCCGCCAGCCGGTCCTTGACGGCGGGACACTTCTCGACTTCTTCGGTGTAGATCTGTTCGCGTGGGCCCCGGCCTTTGAGCAACGACTTCGCGGGCGCCACCACGCCCACGCTCACCCGATCGTCGTGCAGTGGGATGTACCAGAACCACCCCTGCCGGTCCGCGGTTTGCAGGACCATCGTCGCGCCTTCGTTCTTCCCGGTGTCACGATACGCGCCCTGCCAGTAGGTCCAGACGGCGCTCTTGTTGAGGAACGGATCCCACACGCGCAGTCGAAACTTGTTTTGCAGCAGCCCAACTTGCCCGCTGGCGTCGACGATGACGCGAGCCCGAACGTCGCGCTTGCCGTCGGTCGTTTGAACCGTGACGCCGACCGCGCGCTCGCCTTCGAACAGCACCTCGAGCACTCGCGCGCCTTCGTGTACGTTCACGCCGTGCTCGCGCGCGTTGTCGAGCATCATCTTGTCGAACTCGCTGCGCACGACCTGCCAGGTTTGCGAGCACTCGTGCGGCTTGTTGTCCCAGAAGTAGAACGGCGCCGACAGCTTGCCGGCCGCGTTGACGAATTGGACGCTGTACTTCTTCACGAAGTGGCTGTGCTGCATTTTGGGCAGCATGTTCAGCCTCCTCAGCACCCAATAGGTTTCGGGTATCAGCGACTCGCCGATGTGGAAACGGGGGAAGTGCTCGCGTTCGAAGAGCGTGACGTGGAGACCTTGGTGGGCGAGCAAGGTCGATACCGTCGACCCCGCCGGTCCGCCGCCGATGACGACGACATCAGTGTCGAAACTACCGCTCACAGCCGGTTGCGTAGACCTGCCGCGCGGGCCGCATCCGCCTGTTCGTGAGCGTGATATGAGCTGCGCACGAGCGGACCGGCCTCGACGTGCACGAACCCGAGGTCGAGGGCTGCCCGCTTCAAGGCCGCGAACTCATCGGGGTGGTAATAGCGCGTCATCTGGGCATGCGCCGGAGAAGGGCGGAGATACTGTCCAATCGTCAGGATCGCGACGCCGACCCGGCGCAGATCGTGAAACACCTCGATCAGCTCGTCTTGCTCTTCGCCGAGTCCGACCATCAGGCCGGTCTTGGTTGGAGTCTTCGGGGCGTAGGCGCGCGATCGGTCGAGCAGCTCCAGCGTTCGCGAGTACTTCCCACCGGAACGAGCCATGCGGTAGAGCCGGGGCACGGTTTCGGTGTTGTGATTCAGCACGTCGGGACGCGCGTCGAGCACGGTGTGCAACGCTCGCGCATCGCCTTTGAAATCCGGAATCAGCACTTCGATGCGCGTGTCAGGCATCCGCACTCGAATTTCGCGAATCGTCTGCGCGAAGATGCCAGCGCCGCCGTCTGCTTGATCGTCTCGGTCGACGGACGTCACCACGGCATACTTGAGGCCCATCGCTTTGACGGCGTCGGCCACTCGTCGCGGTTCGTCGAGGTCCAGCTCGGTCGGCTTGCCATGCGCAACCGCGCAGTACGCGCACGAGCGCGTGCAGACGTCTCCGAGAATCATGAACGTCGCCGTGCCGTGGTGCCAGCACTCGCCGATGTTGGGGCAGTGCGCGTCTTCGCAGACCGTGTTGAGCTTGAGGCCGCGCATGATGCCGCGCAGTCGGAGATAGTTCTCCGATCCCGGCGCACGCACCTTCAGCCACTCGGGCTTGGGCTCGCGGGGGCGGACGAACGTCAGAGGCAATTCCGTCACTCCTGTCAGTATACTGCTCGGCTATGTCAGCACTGGCAATCACCTGGTTGGGTCACGCGTCCTTTTCCATTCGCACGCCAGGCGGCAAGACCGTTGTCTTCGATCCCTGGTTTACTGGCAACCCTTCGTTTCCGGAAGGCAAGAAGCCCGCGAAAGCCGATCTGATCCTGATCTCGCACGGGCACAGCGACCACATCACCGACGCGGTCTCCACCGCCAAGTCCACTGGCGCAACGGTCGTGGCGATCTGGGAGATTTATTCGTGGTTGCAATCGAAGGGGATCCAGAACATCGAGCCGATGAACAAGGGCGGCACTATCGAGGTGAAGGGATTGCACATCACGATGACCGACGCGCGTCACAGCAGCAGCTTCGACGACAACGGGATCGTGTACCTGGGCGAGCCCGCCGGGTTCGTCGTTCGGCTGGAGAATGGTCAGTCGATCTTCTACGCCGGCGACACGTCGCTCTTCGGCGACATGAAGTTGATTGGCGAACTCTACAAGCCGGACATCGCGTTCCTGCCAATTGGCGATCGATTCACGATGGGCCCGGACACCGCCGCGATGGCCGCGAAATGGCTTGGCGTCAAGCAGGTCGTACCGATGCACTGGGGCACGTTTCCGCTTCTGACCGGAACGCCCCAACAATTGAAGCAACACCTTGCCGGAACGTCAATCCAAGTGCTCGAACTGAAGCCCGGAGAAACCGCGGAATAATCAGTGGCCGGCGGTCAGTGGTCAGTGATCAGTTGTTGGCGACCACGTTCGGATCACTGATCACTCGATCACTGATCTCCGGCTTTGAGCAACCCGCCAACCAGATAGTCTGCGAACCGCTGGCCGATCTCCTCCGAAGTCATTGGACCCTCGGGATCGAACCACTTTGTGATCCAATTGACCGCGCCCATCATGGCGAAGCCGATCATCTTGGGATCGCCGGGCCGGAATAGTCCCTGATCGATCCCCTGCTGGACGATGTCGCGCATGCCGCGATCGAAGCGATCCCGCTTCGCGATGATCCGCTTCAGGAGCGGAGGCGAGAGTGCCTGCAAGTCGAGGGTCAGCGCGGTACCCTGCAATTCGTCCAGCATCATGTGGATGAACGCGAGGATCAAGCGGCGCAGCTTTTCGTCGGGTCGTGACGCGTCGGCTTCGACCTCCGCCATTAGCCCGAGCAGGACGTCGAGCGAGTAATCGTGGCAGGCGAAGAGGATCTCTTCCTTGTTGCGAAAGTAGTAATAGAGGTTCCCCTTCGTCATCTCCAGCGCCGAGGCGATTTCATCGACGCTCGCGCCGTGATACCCGCGCCGGCGAAAGGCGGCGGCGGCGCTCTTGAGAATCTCGATGCGACGGTCCGAGCCGTTGGCGGTTTTAGGCAACTCGTCGGTTATACCACGCTTTGAACGCTCGTTTAAACTGGTGTACACTCGCGGCGTGGAGCAGACAGTTTCGGCCCAAATGGGGAGCATTCGCTTCGAAACCTCTCCCGACCAGTACAAGCACTGGAAGCTGACGATCGAGGGCCCGGTCGCCACCCTGGCCATGGACGTGAAGGAAGACGCCGGCCTGCGCCCGCAGGATTACAAGCTGAAGCTCAACTCCTATGACCTGGCCGTCGACATCGAGCTCGCCGACACGCTTCAACGCATTCGCTTCGAGCATCCCGAGGTTCATGCGGTCGTTCTGTCGAGCCTCAAGCCGCGCATCTTCTGCGCGGGCGCCAACATCTTCATGCTGGGGAGCTCGAGCCACGGCTTCAAGGTCAACTTCTGCAAGTTCACCAACGAGACTCGCCTCGGCATGGAAGATCTGAGCGCGAACAGTGGCGTCAAGTTCCTCGCCGCACTGAATGGGATTTGCGCGGGAGGCGGCTACGAACTGGCGCTGGCCTGCGACGAGATCTATCTGGTGGACGACGGCACGGCCTCGGTCGCGCTGCCGGAAACCCCGCTTCTCGGCGTGCTGCCGGGAACCGGCGGGTTGACGCGCGTCGTTGACAAGCGCAAGGTCCGGCGCGACCTGGCCGATGCGTTCAGCACGCTGACCGAAGGCATCCGTGGCAAGCGCGCGGTCGAGTGGCGACTGGTTGACAGAGTGTTTCCCACCAGCCAGTTCAAGGAGGCCGTTTCGAAGCGCTCGCAGGAACTCGCGGCAATTTCGGACCGACCGTCGTATGGTCCAGGCATTTCACTCGGCCCGCTGAATCCGACGATTGAGGGCGACACGATTCAGTACCGCTATGTGAGAGGTGTCATCGATCGCGCCAAGCGGCTCTGCGACCTGACGATCGCCGCGCCGGACTCTCCGCAGCCGACCACCCCCGATGCGTTCGTGGCGGCCGGCGATCAGTCGTGGGCGCTCCGCGCCTTCCGCGAGTTGGACGACGCGATTCTGCGGCTGCGGGTCAACGAGCCAGAGGTTGGCACGATCATCTGGCGGGCAACTGGCGACCCGCAGGCGGTGCTCGACGTCGACGCTGCGCTCGACACGGGGAAAGATCATTGGCTGGTCCGAGAGATCATCGGTCAGATTCGACGCACGCTGAAGCGCGTCGACCTCACCGCGCGCAGTATGTTCGCCCTGATCGAACCGGGGAACGCATTCGCCGGGACACTCTTCGAGCTGGCGCTGGCGGCCGATCGCTCCTACATGCTCGATCACCCCGAGGAGACCAACACGATCGCCTTGTCGGCGATGAATGGCGGCGCCTATCCGATGAGCACCGGCTTATCGCGTTTGCAGGTCCGATTCCTCGGCGCGCCGGCCAGCGTGGCCGACGTGTTGTCACACGAAGGCGCATTCGACGCGCCGGAAGCCCTCGATGCCGGTTTGGTGTCGTTTGCGCCCGACGACATCGACTGGGAGGACGAAGTCCGCATGGCAATTGAGGAGCGCACGGCGTTTTCGCCGGACGCACTCACTGGCATGGAAGCCAACCTCCGCTTCGCCGGTCCGGAGACGATGGAGACCAAGATCTTCGGGCGGCTGACCGCCTGGCAGAACTGGATCTTCCAACGCCCCAATGCCGTCGGCGAACGCGGCGCACTGACGGTCTATGGCAAGGAGGGAAGGCCGCAGTTTGATTGGAAAAGAACCTAGTCAGTTACAAGTTACAAGTTACAAGTTACAAGTTGAGTTTGGCAGTTACTGGAAGTTAAGAAGTGCGCTCGCGCGTGCACTCGGTTTGGAACTTGTAACTTGTAACTTGTAACTGATGTCGAAGGCACTGTTATGCAGCTTAACGACCGAATCCCCAACAACGTCGACCTCTCGGGCAACAAGCGTCTGTTGCGCGCCTTGGAGCATTGGCAGCCGGCCTATCTCGATTGGTGGCGCGACATGGGGCCGCAAGGGTTTCAGGATCAGCATCAGGTCTATCTGCGCACCGCGGTCAGCGTCGACGCGGCGGGGTGGGCTCACTTCGACTACGTGAAGTTACCCGACTATCGTTGGGGGATTTTCCTCGCCGAGCCGACATCCGATCGGCGGATCGGGTTTGGTGATTTCAAGGGCCAACCGGTGTGGCAGGAGGTGCCTGGCGAGTTCCGCAATCCGCTCCGGAGGCTGATCGTGCTCCAGGGCGATACCGAACCCGCCAGCGTCGAACAGCAGCGCATGCTGGGCGCGCATTGTCCGAGCCTGTACGATCTGCGCAATCTGTTTCAGGTCAACGTCGAAGAGGGCCGACACCTGTGGGCGATGGTGTATCTGCTGCACTCGGTACTTCGGTCGTGACGGACGTGAGGAGGCCGAGGCGCTGCTCGAGCGCCGGAGCGGCAATTCCGACTCGCCGCGCATGCTCGAAGCCTTCAACGAGCCGATCGATACCTGGCTCGACTTCTTCGCCTTCACGATGTTCACCGACCGCGATGGCAAGTCGCAGCTGCTGTCGCTCTCGGAGAGCTCACTCGATCCGCTGGCACGCACAACCCGCTTCATGCTGACCGAAGAAGCTCACCACATGTTCGTGGGTGAAAGCGGCATCGCCCGCATTCTCGAGCGGACGTGTCAGCTGATGAAAGAGGCGGGCTTCTCAGAAGATGTGCGGAAGGTTGGCGGCATCGAGATTCCCCTGGTGCAGAGGTTCGTGAACTTCTGGTTCAGTCAGAGCCTCGACTTGCATGGCAGCGAAGTGTCGAGCAACGCCGCCAACTATTTCTCGAATGGACTGAAAGGTCGCGCCGAGGAAGACAAACACGAGGACGACCATGTCCTCGACGGCAGCGTCTATCTGCTCGACCTGCTGGACGAAAGCGGCCGTGTCAATCGCCAGGAAGTGCCGATGCGCAACGCCCTCAACGAGGTGCTCCGCGACTGGTACGTCGGCGACTGCCAGGCTGGTGTCGATCGCTGGAACAAGCGCGTGCTCGAAGCGCATGGGATTCCAGATCGCATCTATCTGCCGTCACGCAAGTTCAATCGCGCGATCGGCGTCTACGCCGGCCGGCACTTCGACCCGTGGGGCCAGCAGCTCTCCCGCGAGGAGTGGGAACGCCGCCAGCACGAGTGGCTCCCTGTTCCCGCCGACAAGGACTACCTGCGGAGCATCCAGGCGGTCCCGATTTTCAAGCCCGGGCAGTTCGCCAACTACATCGCCCCGCCGCCGCGCGGCATCAATCGGCAGCCGATCGACTTCGAATACGTGCGGACCGAAGAATAACCACGTACTTGCCTCAGAGACACAGAGACACAGACTCGGCACCGAAGCACGGAAACACGGAACTCGGAAACGGCGCTACGAAGGGCATTGCTCTGAGTCTCTGAGTCTCTGAGGCTTGTCTGGTCTGTCAATCATGCCCAATAAGAAGGTCGCGTACACGGTTGCTGATGGTGTTGCGGTGATCGAACTGAACGATCCACCCGCGAACACGTACTCCTACGAGATGATGCAGGAGATCGACACGGCTGTCCTGTCAGCCCGCATGGACGAGGCCGTCCACGTCATCGTGATCACCGGCGCCGGAGAGAAGTTCTTCTGTGCTGGTGCAAACATCGGGATGTTGAAGAGCGCGACGCCGGCCTTCAAGTATTACTTTTGCCTGCACGCCAACGAGACGATGAACCGGCTCGAGCAGACACCCAAGCTGGTGATCGCCGGCCTGAACGGACACACCGTGGGTGGGGGACTCGAGGTTGCGATGGCTGCCGACCTCCGGGTCGCGCGACAGGGTGGCGGCAAGATTGGGCTGCCCGAGGTCGCGCTGGGGGTGCTGCCCGGCACCGGAGGCACGCAGCGTCTGGCTCGTCTGCTCGGCAAGGCGAAAGCCTTGGATCTGATGGTGTCCGGAACGCTGCTGTCGTTCGAAGAGGCTCGCGACCTCGGACTGATCAATCAGGTCTGGGGCGAGGGCGAACTGAGTGGCCGCACCTTCCGCGAGGCGCTCGTCGACTACGCCCGACAGTTCACCCCACCGCATCGCGCTAGCAAGGCCGTGGGTCATATCAAGCGCGCTGTGCAATCGGGGCTGGAAATGAGCTTTTCGGACGCTCTATCGCTCGAACGAGAGCTGCAGCAGCGCTTGTTCGAGAGCGACGATGCCCGCGAAGGCATCGCCGCGAATCTCGAGAAGCGCACGCCGAGGTTCACGGGCCGCTGATTGACGGGGCCACGAAGAACAGCCTTCACGAAGGATGTTTCGCTCCGAATCCGAAGGCTTCGTGCCTTCGTGCCCTTGTGGCACCGTTCCGTGCTTCCTGTCCTTTGTCCCTGTGGCCCGTCCATGAATCGCCTCTACTGCACGATGATCGTGCCTTGCAGCGACACGACATCCGGCATGTTGTGGTCGTGGAAGCCGCATCGACGAACCTGGGTGAGGTTGCCCGTCAGTTTGGTCTCACCCGGCGCGATAAAGGCGACATCGTCGATCCCCGGACAATCCCCGTGAGTGGGGTGCGGATCCGAATTCATCTCGTGCTGCCGCGAGTCGTTGTTGACGAAGGTGACACGCGTGCCGGCCGGTACGGTCAGTTCTCGTGGACTGACGCCGCTGGCGGTGATGGTGATCGTCGTGCCGCCGGTGCCACCACCGCCACCACCTCCTCCGCCATCAGAGGGGGCGGTTGGGTTACTGCTGCCGCACGCCATGGCGAACGCGGCCAGGATGAACACAGCGAAACGTAGGGTCATGAGTTCCTCGCGCTACTGAACGATGATTCGGCCGTGCAGGTCGGTGTTGTTCTCCTGCATGTGGTCATGAAATCCGCATACGCGTGCCACCTCGAGCACTCCCGTCTGCTTGGTCTGCCCCGGCTGAATGAAGCCGACCTGTATGATCGCCGGGCAATCCGTGTGCAAGTGCAGCGGATCCGACGTGATGTCGTGCGGTCGACTGTTCTGGTTGTCGAATGTCACCCGACCGCCCACAGCAACCGTCACCTCGGCCGGCACGAACGCATTGTTAGACCCGATCACGACGGTTGCCGTTAAAGGGGGCGGACCCGGCGTCGGTGGTGGGGGTGGCGGCGAGGGCGCCACCGGTGTGGCTGGCGTGCCACCGCCACAGCCCACGATCAACGTCAGGGCCGCGATCAGCCAACCACGCACGACGGCCTCGTTCAATCGACTCCTCCGCCTCTCAGAAGAACTTTCGCGAGATGTTGAAACCCAGATGCCAATCGTCGTTGTCGAAGCCCCCACGCGCCAGTTGCCCGAAGGTCGTCGCCAGGCTGTTCGAGAAGTTCAGTTGAAAGAGGTGGCCGCCGGAGCGCTTCTCGATCCCGAAGCTGGCGTGCGTCACGCCCGGGTCGTGGCCGGCGGCCCGCGGCGCGCCCTCGACGAAAACGTAGACGGTGCGAAGTAGCCGAAGGCGTGCCCCCAGCCCGATCATGAAAGTGCTGTTGTCGTCCACCAGTTCTTCCGGCAGCCGGTTCGAATTGTTGACGAACATCGGTTCGAAATACAGCGCCGCCCGATCGCCCGCCTGGTACGACAGCAACGCACCGAGCGTGGGCGAGTAGCTCTCCGTGAAGTTGTCGAGACCCTCGATAGCCGCCAGAACGTCGAGGCCAAACGGCGACCCGTCGCCCTGCCGAAAGAAGCTGTATTGCCCCATGAACTGGATGGTCTTGTCTCCTGACGTGCGATGGATCCCCACCTGTGCGCCGCGAAACAACCCGAAGCGATACTCGAGGCCGATGACCGCGCCGCCGTCGAGGCCGAACAGATCGCCGAGAAGGTCGCCGAAATCGCCTTGGCCCAGCGGGCGGCCAAAGCGATGAGTGACGCGAAACGAGCTGCGGTACCGTGGCATCCGGAGTGTGGTTGGCAGCGCCGCCAGCGTGAAATCGGGTTGCGCCAGGTTGACGTCACGATCGGGATCGTCTTCCTGTGCCGGCGGCGGGTTGCTTGCGGCTGGCGTCTGGGTCGTTTGTCCTTCGGTCTGCGCCAGCGCCGGCGCGAGCCCGCCGAGGATGAATGCCGTCGCAAGCGTGGCCGTCAGTATCGATCTCACAGTTGGGTTCTCCTTGATGGTCAATTGTTCGCTGCGCCCTGCTCAATCCATCGGCGGATGATTTCAATCTGTCCCGAGCTGAGGAACGGGCCGCTTTGCGGCATTCGTTCTCCAGCAATCCCCGAGGCGCCTTCGATTTTCTGAATCAAATAGCTGCCGTCCGGATTACCGGGGATCACACGGATCGCCCCAGGCTTGTCGCGGCTGGCAGTGTTGACGAGCGCTGAGTAGGCGCCCGCACCGGTCAGATTCAGTCCTCCGGCCACGACCGCGTTCCCGGCATTGTGGCAGTTCGTACAGGCTTGACGCATGGCAGAGTCGGTCGGTACTGAAGATGTCGCGCTGGATGCTGGTGAACGTCGGTTGAAGATCGGGCGTGGGCCCGGCGAAATCTCGCAAGTTTTCATCGCAGCCGGCAGTGCACATGATCAGCACGGCGGCCGCAAGATAGTGACCTGAACGTGTCATTGACGCCTGTCCTGTCCCGGGGGAGAGCCATCGGTGGTTACGCGAATGTCGCTATTTTGTCTTGGGCTTGGCGACGACCACCAGCGAGCCCTTCATGCTCTCGTGACCGTCACCGCATTCTTCGGAGCACATAATCTCGTAGGTGCCGGGGCCCGAGGCGACGAAGTCAATCGACACGGGCTTCCCGCCGCGGGGTATCAGCGTGTTGACACCAAACTTCTTGATCTGCAGTCCGTGCACACTGTCGGCCGACGTGACCTGCAGTCTGACCCGCTCGCCGTCGGTGACCTCGATACGCGCGGGCTCGAACTCGAATTGTTTGGCGACCACTTCGATCACACGCGGCGCGGTTGCCGTGGCGGGGTCCTGTCGAGCCGACGCAAGCGCCGCCCCGAACAAGAGCGCCATCCCCGCCACGGCCGCCGCAAAGCTAGAACTCTCGCTTGCTCATACACACCTCAAGCTATCGCGCGTCATGAGCAAGGCGGATGCCGAGAGCGCTAGGTCGGAAGTGGTGGCGAGCGCATTTGCCGTTTTTGCCAAGTTGCGTGGCAAAAACCTTCAAGCCGACTCAACCCCGTGCGAGTGTGTCGTGGTTACGCTGAGAGTAAGTGCTTACGTTGTACGTAAGCGTCAAACGTCGAGCCGGTACTTCTGCAGATAGTGACTCAAGCGCGCGCTGGCTGATCCCCATCAGCTCCGCCGCATCCTTCTTCACGCCACCCGCTTGATCGAGCGCACGGCGAATCGTTTCGCGCTCCGCCCATTCGAGATTGGCGTGCAGGCGCTGTGATGGCAGTCCCGATGTCGGTGGCGAGACGGCCCCCATCAGCCACAACGTGTCGCGTGTGAGGAGCGGACCGGTGGCGAGCACGACGGCGCGCTCGATCGTGTTTTCAAGCTCGCGCACGTTGCCCGGCCAGTCGTAAGCCTCCAGCTCTCGCATCACCGACGTGTCGACGCCATCGATACGCTTCCCGCTGTCTCGCGCGAACCGTCGCAGGAAATGTTCAACCAGCAGCGGTACGTCCTCGCGACGCTCGCGCAGCGCCGGAATGGCGATCGGAATGACGTTGAGCCGATAGTAGAGATCTTCCTGGAACCTTTCCGTGCTCACCATCTGTCGAAGATCGCGATTGGTCGCAGCCACGACTCGCAAGTCGACTCGCTGCGTGCGCTCGGAGCCCAGGGGCTCGAACTCGCGATCCTGCAGGACACGCAGCAGCTTGGCCTGTACCGTCAGGCTGACGGTGCCGATCTCGTCGAGGAAAATCGTGCCGCCATCGGCCAGCGCGAAGCGGCCCTTTTTCGTGAACGTCGCGCCCGTGAACGCCCCTCGAACGTGGCCGAAGAGCTCGGATTCGAGCAGTGGCTCAGGGATGGCGGCGCAATTGACCTTGATGAGCGGCATGTCCCGCTGCGCGCTGCGAGCGTGAATCGCACGCGCGACCAGCTCCTTGCCCGTGCCCGTCTCGCCGGTTACCAGCACCGTGCTGCGTGACTCGGCGACCAGTTCGGCCCGTTTGATGACCTCGAGCACCGCGCGACTGCGACCCACCAGGCCGTAATGATTGAACTCGGCATCGCGCTCGCTGAGCAGGTAGCGGAGGCCCGTCCGCGTTCGTTGTTCCTCCAGCAGTCGGCGTGCCGTGACGAGGAGCTCGTCGACGTCGAAGGGCTTCTGGAGGTAGTCCCGTGCGCCAAGCTTCATGGCCTCGACCGCACTCTCGACCGTGCCGTGCGCCGTCATGATGACGATGGAGGGCCGCTCGCCCTCGGGTGTCGACGACACCAGCTCCCGAATCACCTCGAGACCGGTGCGCTCGGGCATCAGGTAGTCGATGACCAGGAGATCGAACGATCGCTCGACGAGCAGCCGCTGGGCCTCGAGCGCGTGAGGCGTGGTGACGACGTCATGGCCCTCCTCACGCAGCGCCCGTCCCAGCGTCTTGAGGATCTTTTCTTCGTCGTCGGCGAGCAGGATGCTGCCAGCGGGCATGGTCACGTGCGGATGGGGGCGTCGCCCAGCTCGATCCGGATGCTGGTGCCCTGACCCGGTGTGCTGACAACGAGAATCTGACCACCGAGGCCCTCGATGATGTTCTTGGCGATGGGCAGGCCAAGGCCAGTGCCGCCCCGGCGAGTGGTGAAGTACGGATCGAAGATATGCCGCAGGTCATCGGGTCCGATCCCGACGCCCCGATCACGAATGACGATGGCCACCCGGCGATCGGACAGGCGGGCCGTGCTGATCGAGACGGCGGCGTCGGTCAGAGTGGACGGTGGCCCGCCATTCCACGCACTGACGGCCTGCTTGGCGTTGGTGAGCAGGTTGACGAGCGCGGTGCGAAGCTTTTCACTATCGGTCTCCAGCACCGGGAGGCTCGGATCGACTTCGATCGTCGTCGGGGGATCGGGTTGCGCTGCGGCGGCCGCGCCGGCCGCGTCGCGGCACAGTGAGTTGATGTCGGTGGACGCCCGTTCGAATCGCATCGGACGAGCAAAGTCCAGCACGTCGTTGACGACGCGATTGAGCCGCTCGGTCTCACCATCGATGTCGAGCGCTGCTTCGCGGACGTCGCTTGGGGCCGCGTCTTCACGCGTGAGCTGTCGCAGGGCGCCCTTGATGATCATCAATGGGTTCCGAATCTCGTGAGCGACGATGGTCGACATCCGACCGAGTGAGGAGAGACGTTCGCGTTGCGCAGCTTCCCGCTGAAATTTGGCGATGGAGTCCGTCAAGGTGTTGAAGGTCGTTGCCAGCAGCCGGGCGTCCTCGTCCTGCCAGCCGCGCGCGCCGGTCAGCTCCAGTTTTCGCGTCAGGTCGCCAGTCGCCGCCACTTGTCGCATGTGGTCGGTAATCCGCGCCAGGGGCCGTGTAATGGTGCGTGCCACGGTGTAACTCACCACCACCGCGAGCAGAACCGTGGCCATCGCCACGAACCCAAGACCTTTCTGGATGGCCGACAGCGTTCGCATTCGTTCCGTACGAGATCGGAGGACGATGGCCAGTGGGACGGCCGAATTGTCGGCTTCGGCTTCGGACGGCGCGCGTAGTGGTGTGACCAGGGCCGCATACTCGTTGTCGCCGACCATGATGCGCGGGACCACGTCGGCCGAGAGGAGCGTGCCGAGGCGGGAATGCGCCTCGCGTCCCAGTGTGGACGCTCGCACCTCGCCATCGAAGGCGAAGGCGACGTCGGCGCCGGTGAGCGCCTTGAATGACGCCGCGCGTTCGTCATCCAGCAGATAGCCAACGGTCAGCGTGCCGAGCACTTCGGGGCGATCCAAGCCAATCGTCACCGGAAGGCTGACGACTTGCAGCACCCCGGTTGGATGCGGCCAGAAAGCAGTCGCCGATGCGCCTGCGCGCGCGCGCGCGATTGCTGGCGCACGCTCTGTCCAGGAGCCGAGCGCCGAGCCGCCGAATGCGGCGAGGACATGGCCGGCTGGATCCGTGACGAGGAACAGGTCCGCGCCCGCTTGCTCCTGATAATCGCGGGCGATGGGCTCGATCGGTCGGCCGATCGCCGGTTTCGATGCCCGCCTTGAACTTCGGCAGGTCGGCGATCAGCCGAGCCGTGCGGGCGAAGTTTGCGAACAGCGTCGCGCGTTGCTGGTCGACCAGACTGGCCGCTTCGCTGAGGTCGCGCCGCAGCTCGGCCTCCGCTTCGCTCCGAAGGCGAGAGCTGACGAAGTAGACGGCGAAACCAATCGAGATCGTGGCCAGCAGGGTGCTCGCGAGAAAGATGCGATTGGTCAGCGACGACAAGGGCGCGTGCGCGGCCCAACTCGGCATGTCAGCGGAGCGGTCGACGGGCGCGGCGCTCACGGCACGACCATTTCGACATCGACGACCGCGTTGGCGGTCACCGTGACCGATCGCGAGGCATGGGCTTCGCCCTCATACCACCCAACGACGGTGTAGGTGCCGGGAGGGACGTTGTCGATCCGAAAACGGCCATCCAGATCGGTGACGTCGAAGAACGGGTGGGTGAACACCAGCACGAAGGCGTTCATGTGCGAGTGGATGTCGCAAAACACCCGAACGACGCCAGGGGTATCAAAGCGGACGCTCTTGGAGCGACCGGCCGCGTAGCGGCCCAAATCGAACCGCTTGGGCTTCGACAACGAGAACACGTTGTGGTACGTGCGGTCGCTGTTTGGAAAGTCCACGACGGTTCCGACCGTTACCGCCAGCACGTGGGGTACGAACGTTTCGTTCCGCTGGTCGAGCGAGGCACGTCCTGGTTCGCGTTCCTCGAACGCGCCGCGCGGTGCGGTTTCGAGATAGATGACCCCGCGGCGCAGATCCTGGGATTCGCGAACCGTGGCACTGCCCGACTCGGCGACCTCGGGCCGGCGCTCAGTCGGACGGGCGATCCGCCGGATGTCGAGCCGTCCACGGATGGCACCTGGTGTCTGTGGTCGCAGCGCAGCCTGATCGACGCCGCTCTTCGCGTTCAGCACTGGAGCGGGGCTGAGAACGGTGCCGCTCGAAGCAGCCACGGCAACGATGAGGAGGATCGTCCGCATGCCTCAGAACCAATACACGGCCTGAACCGCGCCAAGGCTGTCGCGCTGCACACGACCGCCAGCGCGCAGGTTACGCTGCCACGAGGCCTTGACGATGACGTTGCGGATGATGGCGTAGCTCGCGCCGACTTCGAACCGCCGCACCGCAGCATCCCAGTCCATCGGGCCGGCGGTCGTCTGAAGTCGGCTGAAGCCCAGCCGCTCGGCACGGCCGGCGATGTGGACGCCCGGGAAGATGCGATAGCGTGCTTCGGCCAGGAGGGACATGGCATCGAGTCTTCGTTGCTGCCGAACTTGCGGCATTGGCAATGTCCATTGCGACCAGATGAGCTCAGTGCGTCCAAGGAAGCGCCCCTCGGAGTACTCGCCATCGATGCCGACCGCCTGCTGGACCGCGTCTTCGACCTCCATCCCATCAGTGAGGACGGGTTCAAGACTTCGGCTCAAGAACGCGCCGCGTGAGACCGAGAGACCCAGCGCCAGGGCTGCAGCTGGTCTGAGCACGGCGCGACCAGCCACCTGCTGTCCGCCATTGTCGTCGTCGACACGCGGGTTGGAAAGCGAGCCCGTGGTGATAGCGCCGGTCCATTCGACGAGTCCGTTGACGCCGTGCACCTGTACCCCGGTGTCCCAGCGAAAACCGTTGATGAGCGGCAGCCCGCGATCGGCGTCGGTGTTGCCCAACGGGTAGTTGGCGAGCCACCCCCGGCCGCGCATGCGAACCAAATCTTCTGGCACCGCCGGCAAGGCGTCGGGTCGCAACGAGGTCAGATATTGATAGGCGAGTGGTGTGCCGATCAGCATGTTCGAGGACCCGTAGATGCCCCGACCGAAGGCGCCGAACGTCGGCGGAATGCGACCGACCTGAATATCGAGATTTCGCTCGGGCCACGGCCGGATGCGGGCGAACAGCGCAAACGGCTGCAATCGATCGCCATGATCCCCACGCACTTCGGCTAGAAACTGCAAGCGTCGACTCGCGCGTACTTGTGCCGTAACGCTCAGGCGGAAATTGCGCAGGGCGCTGTATTCGTAGTCGGTGTAGTTGAAAAAGCCCGGATCCTCGCTCGCCATCGTCGCGGAGACCTCCGCACCAATCACCATGCGGCCATCGCCGAGGCTGACGGGCTCGGTGGGCAAGCCTTGCGCCTCGGCGGTCGCGATGCGGCCCAGCCCGATTGAGATCACGAGCGCAGCGGCTCGATACATGGAAGCTGAAAGTATAATCCTCGCCGTTACGGCTCGTGGAATTCCGCTGCGCCATCGCCGTGGTCGTCCTGCTGAGCCCGTGTCTGGCCAATGCCGAGGCAGACCGGGTGGCGCGGACGCTACCGCTCCCACCGGGACGTGCCATCAGCGTCGAAATCACCATCGGTGAGGTCCGAATCGACGGTGCACCCGGCTCAGATGCCGTCATCGAAGTCGTTCGCCATGCGGCGGATGCCGCCGCCCTGAATCGAATCCCGGTTCAGATCGACGAGTCCGAGTCAGAGATTCGGATTCGAGCCTTGCAGGCCGAGAACGCCACTGATCCGGCGCTCCGAACCGACGTGACGATCAGGGTGCCCGAGGCTGCCGTCGTGCGATCGGTGCAAATCCTCGAGGGCCGTCTTTTCCTGAACGGACTGCGCGGATCGATCACCGCAGATGTCCGGCGTGGGCCGATCGAGGCTGTCAAACTGGAGGGCGAGGTCAGACTCGAAACCGGAATCGGCGACGTCATCGCCAATCAGATGCGATTGACGCCGCAGGGCTTGCTGCGACTGCGCACCTTCAACGGAGACGTACGGCTGACACTCGCTGAGAAACCCACCGACGCTCGCATCCTGGCGCTCGCCCTGAACGGCTCAATCAAGTCTGAGATTCCGCTCCGGATGAAGGACACCTGGGGACCTCGCTGGGGTGAGGCGACTCTCGGGAACGGTGAGCCAGTGATTTCGATCGATGTGATCACAGGGAGGATCGAGATCGCGCTTCGAGCACGCTAACGGAGGACTGCTTTCGCAGCAGTGGGACCGCTGACGCAGCGGTGGGACCGCTCGCTCTCGCTCGCGGTGTGGGCCTCGCCGTTCGGCTCGGCTTTCTGCTCCATCTCCGACGAATTGCTCGATATCAGCAGCACAACCTTCACATTGGGCGTGAGGCGAGCCGAACGGCGAGCCACTCACGAGGCGCGAAGCGCCGAGTCCCACTGCTGCGACAGCAGTCCTTTACCGGTTTCCCAGCTTCCGCTGCGCGTCACGATAGCGCGGCGAGCTCTGGGGGACCTTCGCGTAAGCCTCGCTCGCGCGTGCCGGATCCTTGAGTCGACGCTCGTACACCTCGCCGAGGCGATACCAGGAATCGTACGGGTTGTTCGGGAAGTTCGCGCCCAAATCGCTCAGCGCCTGCGCTTGGCGTTGGTACTGATCGAGGTCTTCGTAAAAGCCGGCTAGCCGGTTGAACGCAATCATCGACGTCGGATGAGTTGGAAACTGCTCTGTGAGGCTGCGCAACGTGGGCAGTGCGGCCGGTACTTGGATGCCGAGTACCTGGATCCAGTTCACGCTGGCGCCGGTCGGTATCCGTCTTCATCCGGATCAGCAACGCTTGCAGGGCCAGCGGCGTTCTCGGGTAGTTCGAGATCACTTGCGACAGCAGGTCACGTGCGATGGCCTCGCGGTTTGGCCGCCGCGAGCGCGCGATGAGCTCCACCGTGCGCTGAAGACTCGCCGCGGCGCGCGAATCACTGGGGTTGCGTCGGATGAACTCTTCGTGCGCGGCAATGGCTTCGTCATCACGGCCAAGCTGCTCGAGGATATAAGGCGACATATACGACGCCCCGATCGCCGCGGCGGTGCCCGGGAATTCAGCCAGGATCTGCCGAAGGTCCGCTAGCGCGCCATCGGGTTGATTGGCGGCGACCTTGGCTCGAGCCGCTTCGAGGCGTTCGTTTGCGGCCGCGTCCGTTGGTGCGCCACTCGCTGGGCTTTTGGCCGGCACCGGTTTCGCCGTGGTCGCATTCGTTGGGCTCGCGGCAGAGGCGACCGGCTTCGCCGCGCTCGCATTCGCTGGGCTCGCGGCAGCAGCGCCGGGCGTCGCCGCCGTTGTCGGCGGCGCGGCCAGGACCGCAGAAGGAGCGGCTGAGAACGGCGGATTTGGTGAGTTGAGTACCTCTTGCGGGGCTGGCGGAGTACTGCCGCCCGTTTCAGCAACCTCAATCCGACCACCCAAGGCTGGCAGGAGCAGCATCGCGTAGCCGATCATCACCATCAACGCGACCAGAAAAATCGCGGCCGCCGCCAGCATCATCGGCGACCAGCCGCTGCTGCGCTTGGTGCCACTGGGCCGCGGCGTGGCCACGATGGTGCTGGCTGGCGCCGCGGCCGTAGTCGACGGCGGCGGCGTGTACGGCGGCGTGTACACAGTCTGCGCGCTGGCTGGCGGACCAGGCGTCGTCGGGAGAAACACCGTCTGGGCCGACGAGGGGTCGGCCGGCGGGAGCCCGTTGAATGCGGGAGGCGAGAGAGAGGGGCCCGCTACCGGCGTCGGTTGCAGGATCGGTGTCGTGATGCGCCTGCTGCCAGAATCACGACGCAGCCGTTGCAAGTCCGCGCGCAAGTCGGCGGCCGATTGATAGCGCAGGCCACGATCCTTCTCGAGCGCTTTCGAGATGATCCGATCGAGCTCCACGGGGATCGCGTGGTTGATGGTGCTCGGCGGCATCGGTTCGCGGTTGAGAATACCGTCGAAGACGACAGCCGTCGTTCCGCCGGCAAAGCTTTGTCGCCCCGTCGCCATCTCGTACAACACCACGCCGAACGAGAAGAGGTCGGTCCGCGGATCCAGGTCCTCGCCGCGCGCTTGTTCGGGAGACATGTAGGCGACGGTGCCCACCGTGGTCCCCGCCATGCTCGTGAACTGCTCGGTGAGCTGCGGCTGCAAATCATGGCGCCTGCGGTTGTTGCCCGGCGCGAGCTTGGCCAGACCAAAGTCCAGCACCTTCACCTGGCCGCGACGCGTCAAGAAGATGTTGGCTGGTTTGATGTCGCGATGAAGGATGCCTTCGGAATGCGCCGCATCCAACGCGTCGGCGATCTGCGACCCCAGTTCGAGGATCGAGCTCAACTCGAGGGCGTGGCCGGCCAGCTTCCGGTCGAGTGTTGCCCCTTCGAGCAGCTCCATCGCAAGGTAGAGCTGTCCTTGATGATCGTCAAAGCTGTAGATCGTGCAGATGTTCGGGTGATTGAGACTCGACGCGGTCCTCGCCTCGCGGCGGAAACGCTCGATCGCTTCCTCTTGATCATCCGAACTGGTTTGCGGCAGGACCTTCAGGGCGACGAGCCGGCCGAGGCGGACATCCTGCGCCTTGTAGACCACTCCCATCCCGCCGGCGCCGAGCTGCTCGACGATACGGTATTGGCCCAGCGTCTGACCAATCAGGGGGATCGACACGAATCTCCGCTACGCGTCCGTTCTGCTTCGCTAGGAAAGTTGCCTTCCGGTGGTCAGGGCCTCGATTACAGGCCGTCGCCGGATCGTAAGGTCGTCAGTGCCGGGCGTCAACTGTTCGACGCTTGACAATACCAGATTTCTGTCACTACAGTCAGATCTACGAAACGTCATTCCATATTGTGGAACGCCGCTCCCGCAACTGCACAGTCCTGCTATGACCTCGGTTGACAAGGCGCTCGAAGTTTGCGAGGTGCTGAGCGGAAGCCCGCGGGGCATGAGCGTGTCAGATCTCGCGCGCGCGCTGCGCCAGCCCGCGCCCACCGTGCATCGGCTCCTCGGGCTCTTGAAGCGTCGCGGGTACGTCCGGCAAGACGACGAGACGCAGCGTTACGCGCTCACGTTGAAGATGCTCGATCTGAGTTTTCGCTCGCTCGGTCGCTCGGAGGTTCGACTTCACGCGTATCCCATCCTCCGCGGATACATCCTTCGCACCACACATCGAGGGTTTATCGCCATTCCGGATGCCGGCGAAGTGACGTATCTCTGGTGCTCCGGGCCCGACGAGATTGCGATGCACACGGTGTACGGCAAGGAGATGCCGGGCCACTGTGCGCTCTATTTTTCGCCGCGGCAGGCCACGCGTCGCCTGAGCTGCCTGCGCCTCGCGACGACGGAGGATGTGACGGAGGCGGAGCGCCGACTGGTGCGGCTGGGGCCACCGCCGGTCGAGCCCGATGCGCTGCAGCGGCTGTTTTGCACCTGCGCGCCGGTCCACGACTACACAGGGCGCGAGGTCGCCCGGGTCGGCCTCTTCGGCCACGGGCCGGACGATCGCCCGATTTTGACGGAACACCATAAAGGCGCCTGGGACTTGGCCCGGCGGATCTCCATGCGCCTCGGATACCTTCCGCCGCCCGCGCTCGAGCACGCGAGCTGAGGTCGTTCAACGAGATTTATGGCGTACATCATCACTGAACCTTGCATTGGCACGAAGGACTCCTCTTGCGTGGACGTGTGCCCGGTGGATTGCATCCATCCACGCAAGGACGAGGCCGACTTCGAGGCCGAAACAATGCTCTACATCCACCCCGATGAATGCATCGACTGCGGCGCCTGTGTGCCAGCTTGCCCAGTAGAAGCCATTTTTGCGCTCGACGAAGTGCCGGACAAGTGGAAGAGCTATATCGATATCAACGCCAAGCACTTCCAGAAGTAAGTTAGAATCGGGCACCTTGCGGACGGTCACCGGGCCCCCCGCCACACGGGTCTCCGTGGTGGGGTGGAGGTGGCGCCACCGGTTCGCTTCGGGAGAGGTGTTGCGATGGCTACCTTCCGGTGTCTTGCCCTGGCAATCGCAGCGTGCGCGACGCTCCTTGTCGCTCCCCACGCCTCGTCGTCTCACGACGACGCGGAACTGCAGCTGCAGCTGGCGAACCTGCTGTTCGAAGAGACGCGTTTTGCGGAAGCGCTCGAGGCCTTTCGGAAGGCGGGTGAGTCGACCGACGGGTCGCTCGCACTGACCGCGCGAATTGGCTTTGTCCGAACCGCCCTGCGGATTGGTCGCTTCCAGGAGGCGCAGCGCGAAGCCGGATCGCTCCGAACGCTGGCGCCGCGCAACGCCGAAGCGCTCTCCGCCTACGGGGACGCCATCTGGTCGGCAGGGCTGTTTGACGAAGCGGAAGCGGGTTGGCGCGATGCCTTGGCGCTGGCCCCGGAGTCGTCGCGGGCGCGCCATGGCCTGGCCCGCGCACTCGCATCACAGTCGAAGCTCGAGGAAGCCATGATCGAGGCGCAAGCCGCGCTCAAGGCGTCGCCTCGCGACGGCGAGCTCCATCACACGGTGGGCGCCATCTTCGAGCGCATGCGCCGCTACGAGGAGGCGGCGGCCGCCTACAACAACTACATCAACCTGCTGCCCAACAAGGATCGGAGCGACAAGGCGGCGTGGTCGCGGTCGCAGGTGCGATTCCTCAAGTCGTTCGCTGAAAAAGAGCCCATTCGCATCGACGAGGCGGTCGCCGACAGTCTTCACACCGTGGACTTCAAGGTCATCGACGACAAGGTCATCGTGAAAGTGCGCGTGAACGGCGGCCGCTGGCAGGACTTCGTGCTCGACACCGGATCGGAACAGACCACGATCTCGCGGCAGACGGCCTCCTCCGCGAACGTGCGCCCCATCACCTACACGCTGAGTGCCGGAGTTGGCGAGGTGGGCTTGCGCGGCCTGCAGCTTGGCCGCATGGACACCTTCGAGATTGGCACGCTCAAGCTGGAAAACGTGCCCGTGCTGATCAAGGCGCCGGCGTTGCGCGGCATCCCCAAGCGCGAGACCGAAAGCTTCTCGCCCCTCGCCCTGGGGCTGTCGATGACGATCGACTACGCCACGCGCAAGCTCACGATGGGCCACAAGCTTCCGGAAGAGGGGTCGGGATTCAGCTTGCCCATGCGTCACCATCGGCTGGCCATGGTGCGCGGCCTGATCAACGAGACGCATCCGGCCTACTTCGTGATCGACACGGGTGGAGAAGTCATTTCGATCAGCACCGCCACGGCCGAAGCGCTCAACGCGCAGCCCTCGCGAAAAATTGCGCTGAAGGTGTACGGCACGTCCGGATGGGACCGTGAGGCGTTCCTGCTGCCGGGCGTGAACATCAAGTTCAACGACATCGCATATCCGAACTTCTCCGTGGTGGTGCTGAACCTGCGCGCACCCAGCGTGCTCCTCGGCTTCGAGGTCGGCGGCATCGTCGGGCACAGGTTCCTGAGCCCGTATCGTGTTTCGCTCGACCTGGAGCGCAGCCAGCTGCGGATGTTGAAGGCGGGGAACTAGCCGAACGGGAAGTTACAAGTTCAAAGTTCAAAGTTCAAAGTTATGGTGCCGAGTGCCGTCAGTGCCGCCACAGCGCGAGCGCAAGGCGAGCGCTGTTTTGAACTTGCAACTTGTAACTTGTAACTGTCGTGATGTCATCGTCTCCGAAGTCGTGGCGCGCTTCCGCCAGCGAGACCGTTCAAGTCGTGCTGCCCAACGATTCCAATCCCCTCGGCTACATCCTCGGCGGGACGGTGATGCATCACATCGACATCACCGGCGCGATCGCGTGTCATCGGCACACGAACGCGTTGGCGCTGACGGCGGGAGTGGATCGCCTCGACTTCCTGCACCCCATCAAAGTCGGCGACATGATCATCTTGAAGTCGCGGGTCACGGCGACGTTCCGGACGTCGCTGGAGGTCGAGGTCGAAGTGTTCTCCGAGAGCATCACCAGCGGCGAGCGCAAGCTGACCAGCCGTGCGTTTCTCACGTTTGTGTCGTTGGACGCCGATGGGAACCCGAAGCTCGTCCCCCCGTTGCTGATTGAGGGCCCGGACGATGAAGAGCGTAGTCGGCAGGCGCAGGCGCGGAGAGAAGAGCGGCTCGCGAGGAAGAAGGACGGGGGTTCTTGACGAGGGTTCTTGACGAGGGTTCTTGACGAGGTTCTTGACGAAGGTTCTTGACGAAGGTTCCCCGTGAAGTGAAGAACCCCCGTTTAGAACCGTCGTGAAGAACCTTCGTCAAGAACCTTCGTGAAGAACCTTCGTTCAGAAATCGTAGCCGATCCACATCGTGAACTTCACCTTGCGAAATTCGTTGCTGCCACCCTGCAGGGAGTACACGACGTCCTCCCATTCGCGGCTGAAGAGCGTCTTCCACGACCAGTCGAAGTGAATCGGGAAGCCCAGCGCGAAGGTTTGCATGCTGATGCCGTAGGACCCGCGTGCGTCGAGCAGACGGAAGCCGCTGATCTCGCGCGGCACTCCGTAGATCGGGATGACCTGGTTCCCGACGATTTGGGTGCCAATGATCGGCGTTTCGATCGAGGAACTGGTGGTCCACACTTTGAAGTCCTGATTGTCCCAGCTCGCGCCGCCCAGGTTGGCGAACAGCGTCCCGCGAATGCCGCCCAGAATGCCAACCGGCGTCGCCATCGCCTCGATCAGCGGGAAGCGCAATTCGGCGTTCAGGAAGAACGCGTCCTGACCGACGAACGACAAGTAATCGTAGCCACGCATCTCGGAGTTGCCGCCGAAATACAAGAAGCTCGGACTCTGGCCCCAGCTGTGGAAGCCTTTGGCGCGAACGGCCAGCAGTCCGCTGCCACCGAGTCGGAGATACTTGCGAGCGTCGACATCGATCGTCTGACGCGACAGAAAGCTGCCGATCTTCGGGGCCGCTTCGTAATTGACGCGAACGGTGCTGCCAGAGAGTGGCCCGAATTCGCGGAACACGGTCGTCTCCTGCACGAACGTGACACCGAGCGGCATCATGTTGCCGTTGTTGAAGAGGGTGCGGCCGAATTGCTCCTCCTGGTAATCGTCTGACAGTTCCTGGAGCCCCTCGTTGTCGTACTGCTCGTTGTAGTTGACCAGCCCGCCATAGAGCTCGACGCGCCGGTAGCGATTGAAGGGGTAAATCCCGAACGCGGTGCCGCCGCGGACGGTCCGGGTAGCAACCGCGAGATCGCGATCGATATACGGCGTAAAGGTGGGGTCGTAGAAAACGCCCTCGACCGCCCCGTAGAAGAACTGCGTCTGCGAGTAGCCCTGCAACGCGTACTGGAAGCGACGCTCGAGGTTGTGATACGTGAGCGACAGGGTCCGGTACTGCGAGACCGAAGCGGCGAACATGTTGAACTGCTGATCGCCGAGCACGTCGGTAAACGAGATCTGCGTGCCGCCGAAGAAGTCGCCGCCGCTCGTGACCCCGAGCGCGACCGGCGGGCGGCCGTCGAGGAACATCTTTTCGAACTTCCCCTTCTGTTTCTTGTTCTCGGCAACCAGGGTGTGCGTCATCGGCGCCTGGAAATCGATGACCGGGCCTGGCGCACCGAAATCAGCGGTTTCGGCCTTGGCGATTGGCTCCTTGCGATCCAGGGTATGCAGTCCGTACTGGCTCTTGTAATAGGTCACGAACGCGATGCGCGAGTTGGCCGATCCATCACGGAGCACCGCGGGTGAGAAGTTGCCGGCCAACGAGTCGGTGTACTGCAGCAGTTCGCCGCTCTTGAGATTGAGCGTCCAGACGTTGTGAATGGTCCCGTTCTTGGCGACGTCGGGATCGATCGCTTTGGCCGGGTCAGTCGCGGTCGAGGTGAAGACCAGGGTGTCGGCGTCCAGGAACTGTGCCCCCCCTTCGTCGTGTGTGCCGAAGGTCAACTGCGTCGCTTTACCCGACGCGAGATCGAGGCGGAACAGCTTCTCGTTGCCGCTCACGCGCTTGAGGAAGATGATCGACTTGCCGTCAGGCGCCCAGGTCGGCGCATAGTCGGCTAACGGATCGTTGGTCAGGTTCGTGATTTCCTCCGTCTCGAGGTTGATCGTGAAGATGTCGTTGGTGATGTCCCGGGCCGCCGAGAAGGCCACCAGCTTGCCGTCGGGCGAGATGTCGGGCGACTCCGGCGAGTCCACGGTGTTCATCGGGATGCGAATCTCGACCTTGCGCGTGATCACGTTCTGCAGCAACAGCGAGCGGTCCTTTTCGGTCCGCGCGAAGTAGGCCAGCCGATCGCCCTGCGGTGACCATGACATCCACGGCACCGTGACGTAGCGCATGCCGGGTGTGGGAATGTTCTCGAAGCCGAGGCTCTGGTCGAAGCCGCTCGTGAGATTCCGGATCACCTGCCCATCTTTCGTCGACAGCAACACGATGTCGTACTCGCGATCGCGACGGTTGCCGGTGACGGCGGCGATGAGGTCGCCGGACGGCGACGGTTCGATGGCGAGCACATCGGAGAACCGCGACTTCTCCGGGTTGGGCGCCAGATCACGGCCGTAGTCGGCCGGCCGTTCCTTGTCACGGAACGGCTTGAACCGATCCTTCAAGTAGCGGTCGAACTGCTGATCCCACTCGTCCGCTTCCATGTCGAAGGCTTCCTTGAAGGCGTTGTCGCCGCCGCCGATGACGCTCTTGCGCAGCGAGAACACGAATTGCCGAACACCTTCCTTGCCCCAGCGAGCCTCCATGAACTCGAACGCCGCGTGCCCGAGGTTGTAGATCAACCGCACGTTGCTGAAGTTGCCATAGCCCTGCAGCTCCGACATCTTCGGCACGATGTCGGCCACCGCGGCGTCGCGGACGGTCATGAGGTCCACTGACCGCCAGTAGCCGGTCATGTAGTCCGACATGCCTTCGAAGACCCACAGCGGCATGTTGTTGCGAATCAAAGAGGTCGGGATGATGTTGTACTGGAACTGGTGGGTCAGCTCGTGCACGGTGAGCCGATAGAGCAAATCTGACGGCTCGTCCATCGGCATCACGATGCGGAACCGGCTCGGCTCCGCGAACGCGCCGACACCCTCCTGGGCCGCGCCCGGCACGACGTTCTGCTGCCAGAACTCGCTCGCGGTGGAGAACAGAATCAACGGCACCTTGAACGCAAGATCGTGTTTCAGCTCCGAGCTGACATGCTGATACGCACTCTCGGCATAGCTCGCGATCTTCTCGAGGTGCGGCTCGATCTCGGGGTAGTAGTAGATCTCGAAGTGGTCGGTCGTATAGATCTGCCACTTGAAGTTGTCGTATCGGATCTGGTTCTTTCCGAAGTACGGAATATAGTCGGTCTGCGCCGCGACCGGCTGGACGCCGCCCGCCAGGGCAAGCGTCGTCCAGATGACGACCAGAGGCGCCGAAAGAGACCGGGCCGACGTGCAAGTATTCATGACCAACTCCTGGCAGGCATCTTACTTCGGGTGCCACGGGTGCGGCGTGCGCGTCGTGTGCGTCGGGTGCGGTGGACCTTCCACCGCCGACACGGCGACCCGAGTCGGGGATGGCCCGAGCAAAATTCAGACCCGGCGCCGTTGTCCTATACTCTGGACGAACGTCGCCTGGGAATAACTCACGCCGCGTGGGGTTTTATGAGAGAAGCGGCGCCACTCATCCATGCTTTTTGGCCGACGCCGCGCTGATTCGGCGCCCGAGAGCGACCCATTCGCTGCCGGGGCGCTCGCCCTGCTCGATGCCCTCTACGGGACCGCCCTGCGACTCACGCGGGATGCGGACCGGGCCCAGGACCTCGTGCAGGATACCTATCTGAAGGCCTTTCGCGCGCGAGCGCGATTTACGGAGGGCACCAACCTCAAGGCCTGGCTTTTTACGATCCTGCATAACACCTGGCGCAACCGCCAGCGGGATCGGGCGCGGACGCGCATCGACTTCGACTCCGAGGCCGTTGAGGCGGCTGCCGAAACTGTGAGCGACGTGCGGGCCAGCGCCGTCGAAAGTCCGGAGGCGCTCCTGCTGCGCGCCGGGCTCGACGGTGAGCTCAGGGCTGCGCTCGACCGGCTGCCAGCCGCCTTTCGCGAGGCCGTGTGGCTGCGAGATGTCGAGGAGTTGTCCTACCAGGAGATTGCCCAGGTCTTGGAGATTCCTGTCGGGACGGTGATGTCGCGCATTTCGAGGGGGCGCCGGCAGTTGGTTCAGCAGCTGACGGCGTCGCCCGAGTTGGTGGCGCACCGCCGTGAGTGAGGGCTGAGCCGCCGCGCGCGGAACCGAGGACCGGGATGACAGAGTGTCGCCGAATCGAGTCGCTAGTGCCACCGTATGTGGACGGAGAGGCCACGCCGGACGAAGTCCGCCTGATCGAGTCCCACCTGGGGTCGTGCGATGTCTGCCAGGCGCAGGTCGTCAGCGAGCGAACCGCCCGCGTCATCCTCCGCGCGCGGGCCTCGGCGATGGCCACGCCAGCGCCACCGGGGCTGAGAACCCGAATCGTCGCCTCGCTACAGCCCCCGGAACAACCATCGCTTGGCTGGCGTGGTCGCTTGACCGCGTTTGCCGCGGCCGCCGCCGTGCTCGGTACTCGATGATCACAGCGTTGGAGTTCGTGCCCTTGCAATCGAACGTGCTCTTTGCCGCCCAATTGGCCATCGATCACGTCCGGTGCTTCGTCGCCGAGCAATTGGGGACCATGAGTGCGGCCGACGCCTCCGAGCTCGAACGTCAGTATCGGAACGACTACGGATGGGACGTTCGTGTCCCTCCGTCGAGCGATGAGGTCGGCATCACGCTGATGGCTGCACGACGCTGTCCGTTCTGGCTTGGCGATCACGCTCACTTGCTGTATCGGTCCGGCGATCGCGATGTGTCCCTTTATGTGACCCAGGGACAGGAGCGGGCGCCGGCCTCGCTGTCGGTCCTGGGTCACGTCGAGCGCATCTGGACCGCCAACGGCAACGCCTACGTCGTCGTCGCCCGAGGCGTGCCCGCGGACGAGCTCGACCGGATTGCTGACTATTTCGAAGCGCGTACGCAGTAACGCACCCGTAACCGCGCTGTGAGTGCCGGCGTAGATATCTCCATCATCCTGAGGCACAATAGACCTATGGATCAGCCAAGCTCCAAGCTGCGCCTGGCGGCAATGGCCGCGACAGTCATGTCCCTGTTGGCGGTCAGCGTGCCGTTCGTCTGGCAGCACGACGTCGAAGCCGAGCCTGTTGCCGCGGACGGCCTCGCGCCGGTTGCGTCGCACGATGCCGAAGCGGCGGTCGAAGGGGAGCAGGCCGGTGCGGCGTGCATGGCGAACGCGAAGCCCGCCAAGCTGGATTTCACGATCAAGGATCTCGACGGCAAAGATGTGTCGCTGACGGCGTTCAAGGGCAAGGTCATTCTGTTGAACTTCTGGGCTACGTGGTGCGGGCCGTGCAAGGCGGAGATCCCGGGCTTCGTGGACCTGCAGAACACCTACAAGAACGATCTCGTGGTCGTCGGCTACTCCGTGGACGACAAACCTGAGCAGGCGCGAGCCTTTGCCAACGAGTACAAGATGAACTATCCGATTCTGCTCGGCGACGGGCGCGAGGATGTGCAGGACTCGTACGGCCCCATCTGGGGAATCCCCGCGTCGTTCATCATCAGTCGCGACGGCAAGGTCTGCAAGAAGCACCTCGGCATCGCCCCCAAGGCCGTCTTCGAGAAAGAGATCAAGGCGCTGCTGTAGTATGATCCTCTCAGCCCATGCTGAAAGGTTTTCAACACGCGCGTTTGGCTTGTGGATGCCGGCTCGCGTTTCGCGAAGGCTCGCCGGGTAGTCCAGTCACGGTCGTGATCGATATCGCGTCGCCAGGCTGCGGCAATCCGCTCCATGTGAGGGATCTGCCGCTGTACGACTATCGCGAGGCGTTGCGCCCATCGACGCGGCTCGGCGCGCTCGTCGACGGCGAGTTCGAAGAAGAAGGCTGATCGCGTCGGAATTCGTGTCGACCCATTCGCAGTGCGGGCCGGTCATCGACCGGCCCGTTGTGTTTTTGAGCCTGGCCCGTCAGTACCCTCTTTGAGACGCCCGGCGTCGCGCAGCGCCCGTCGGAGCAGAAATTCGATTTGGGCGTTCAGGCTGCGCAGGTCGTCGTCCGCCCACCGCTGCACGGCGTCGAGTACCTTCGGGTCGATCCGAAGGAGGAAGGCCTTCCGCTCGCTCATGACCTATTGATAGATGGTGCCGGTATTGATGATCGGCTGCGCACCTCGCTCGCCACACAGCACGACCAGAAGGTTGCTGACCATCGACGCCTTGCGCTCCTCGTCGAGGGTGACGATGGACTTCTCTGACAACATCCCTAACGCCATGTCGACCATACCGACCGCACCCTCGACGATGCGTTGACGGGCGGCGATGATCGCGCCCGCCTGTTGACGCTGAAGCATGGCGGCTGCGATTTCTGGCGCGTAAGCAAGGTGACTGATGCGCGCTTCGATGACCTCGACACCTGCCTTCGAGAGTCGTTCCTGAATCTCGCGCTTCAGATGGTCGGCGACGGCCGCGGTATGGCCGCGCAAGGAGACCGTATGGTCGTCGTGCGCGTCGTAGGGATAACTCGTGGCCAGGTTGCGAAGCGCTGACTCGCTCTGCACGTGCACGTAGTTCTCGTAGTCGTCGACTTCGAATACGGCCTCGGCGGTCTCTACGACCTTCCAGACCACGACCGCAGCAATCTCGATCGGATTGCCTTCGTTATCGTTGACTTTCAGCCGGGAACTCTCAAAGTTCCGCACGCGCAGCGACACCGCCTTCTTCATCAGAAAGGGGTTGGCCCAGCGCAGCCCCTGGATCTTCGCGGTCCCGCGGTACTGCCCGAACAACTGCAGCACCTTCCCCTGGTTGGGATGCACCATGAAGAGCCCGAACAACAGGAAGGTGACCAGCGCCAGGCTGATCGCCACGAGCGAGATGCCGACCGGATTTTCAGCCTGGATGGACCGAACGAGCGCCCACACCAGGCCGGCTTCGACGAGGAGCAGGGCGATCAGGACCGGGATGCCGGGAAGGCCGTGATATTCGCGTTCGCGAATCATCGAAATCCTCCTTGATAGCTAAGTGATATCATTACATATCGCCTGGGTCAATGACATCGAGCAAGGTGCCTTAGGTGCCGAAGGTGCCTACGGTGCCTGAACGTGCCGGTGCCACGGTACCCTCGGCACCCTAGGCACTCTCGCCCGAAGGGCGGCTATTCGTAATGCAACGCCTGGACGGGATCGAGTTGCGCAGCGCGCATCGCCGGATACACGCCCGACACCAGCCCCACGATGACCGATACCAGGAAGGCGAGAAGTAACGACCAGCCCGTGACGATGGTGGACCAGCCCGCAAAGCTGGCGATGCCGCGACTCATGGCGAGACCGAGAAGGAGTCCCAGCGTGCCGCCGATGATGGCAATGAGGGTCGTTTCCAGAACAAACTGGCGAACGATATCGACTCGTGTCGCGCCGATGGCGCGCCGCAGCCCAATCTCGGGCGTGCGCTCCATGACACTGGCGAGCATGATGTTCATGATCCCGATCCCGCCGACGAGCAGCGAGATCGACGCCAGTGCGACCATCACAATGTCGAAGATTCGCTTGGTGCGTTGCTGCTCCGCCAAAAGCTCAGCCGGCACGATCAGCGAGTAGTCGCTCGCGCCGCGGTGACTGTTCTCCAGGATCGTGCGAACGATGGCAGCCGAGCCAGATATATCGCTGCCTTCCTTCAGCCGGACGAAAATGCCGTCGATCTCGTCGCGAAGCATCGAGTAGTTGTCCTCGAGTCGAAGCATCGCTGCCACGGTTGGCACGTAGATCAGATTGTTGCGGTCCTGTGTCGGCAATCCGCCGACGTCGCCTTGCGCCACCGCCTGTCCGCCCACGACCCCGATCACTTCGAACCACTGCTCGTTGACCTTGACGAATTGACCGAGCGGGTCGGCGGTGCCAAACAGTCGCCATCGGGCGGCTTCGCCAAGCACGCAGACCGGCGCGGCCCTCGCGGCCTCGTCGTCTGAGTAGAAGCGTCCGTGCGTGACGCGCAGGCCGCCGACTGTCTGATAGTTGGGGTCGACGCCGAAGATCACCGGCGTTTCTGCATCTGTCTTGGGGACGACGCGTGTTGGCATGAACCGCTTGCGGGCGGTCACGATCTCGACTTCGGGCACCGACGCCTGAATCGCGCGAACGTCCTGAAGGCTCAGGCCCGGCGACTGCAGCCGGATCTTCTGGTTGGCCTGCCATTCGGTCGTTTCGCGCGCTTCGACGATGAGGTTGCGGACACCGAGCTCCTCGATGAATGCCATGACCTGCTGTTGCGCGCCCGCGCCAATTGACAACATCGAAAGAACCGCAGCCACGCCGAAGATCATCCCGAGCATCGTGAGGAGCGTGCGCAGCTTGTGAACCAGGAGGTTATCGATGCTGCGGCCGAGATCGGGAAGCCAGAGGCCGCTCGCCGAGCGGCGTGCGGGCGCTTTGACTGGCGCCGCGAGACTCATAACGCGGCCCGCTGGGCCGGCGATGCGGCAGGGGCCTGGCGTCCAGGTGCGCCGCCGGTGCGGTGGGGATTGACCAACGCGACCTCCACAGACTCGTCGAGGCCTTCGATCACCGCCACGCTGGGCGTGAGGGCCCGCACCGTAACGGCTCGGGGCTCGAAGCCGTTGGACGTGCGCACGTAGACCGATGGCTTGCCTGCGATCTCAAAGACAGCCGGACGAGGGATGTACAAGGCGTCTTCGAAGACAGGACCGTCGATCGCAAGCGCAGCGCTGACGCCAGGTCGGATTCGCGACAAGTCGCCGCGCACCTCGAATGCGATGTCGAAGCGCCGGACCCCACCGCCCTCGAACAGTTGCCGGCTCGCGACGCCACTTACAGCCCTCACGGTTCCTTCGAGCGTCGCTTCCGGAATCGCATCGACATTGATGGCGACGGCCTGGCCAGGGCTTACGTTGCCCCGGTCGTGCTCGGGCAGCTTGGCCGTGATCTCGATGCTCGACGTGTCGATCAGGTCGGCGATCAATTGACCGGAGTTGGTGGCATCCCCGACCCGATACTCGGGCATGGCGCCGCCAAAGTAGATGCCGCCGAACGCCATCATGTTCGGCCGAACCGTGACGTACCCGTCGAACGGGGCTCGTATCTGCAGGTTTTCGATATTGCGGATCGCCACTTCGACCGCGGCGCGAGCCTTGTTCCGCCTTTCGTGCAGCACGGCGCCCGACGCGAGGGCGGCTTCGCGATGACTCTCGATGTCGACCGTGAGCTTGGCCAGTCGTTGTCGGGCTTCCTCGAGCAAGAGCACGTTCTGCTTGGCGACGAGTGCACCCACGAGGTCGTTGGCGGCTGCGTCTAATTCGGCTCGCCGAACCTCGAACCGGGCCTTCAGCAGAGCGACCTCGTTTTCCGCAGCCTGGACGGCCGTTTCGGCCTCGGACTTCGTGATTTCCTGTTCCGCGAGCAGCAGGTCGAACCGCGCTTGTTCGAGCGCGAACTCCTGCTCGGAAGGGTCGAAGGCCACGATCACGTCCCCGGCTTTCATGGCCGTTCCCGACGTTGCCAGCGAGATGAGCGTCAGACTGCCGGCTGCTGGCGGCACGAAGAGCTGCAGTGAGCGCTTGGCGCGAAGGTCGCCTATCGCGTGGACCGTCACCTGCACCCGACCCCGTTGCACACGGGTCGAGGGTATCTGCCGTTCGAGCGCCGGTGTTGCGCCGACCCACACCAGCGTGCCCGCGACTGCAACGATGACTGCCGTGGTTACGAGGACAAGCAGCCGCCGCACTCTTCTCAATCGGCCTGCCACTGCCGGAGGAGTCGTCCTCATCGCGTGGCCCCTGCCGTGGGATCACGCAACGCGATGCGTTCGCCTTCGTGGAGCCCCGAGGCCACGGCTGTTTCGTCGCGGCCGCGCCGGAGCAGATTGAGGGGTCGCAACTTGGTGCGTCCGCCTTCGACGACGTATGCGACGGTTGCACCATCGACCTGAAAAATCGCCGACGTTGGCACCACGATCACGTCGTCCAGCCGGTTGAGCTCGACGCGCGCCGACGCGCTCATCCCGGTTCTCAGGCGGGGATCGCCCTCCTTCAGGGCGATGATGGCGTCGAAGTTTCTGATGGGCGGGAACGTCGTGAAGTCCGGTTTCGCCACCATGGCGATGTCGCGAATCGAGGCGGCCAGTTCGCGGTCGGGAAGCGCGTCCACCTTGACCAGCACTCGCGTGTCGCGCTGCACGCGGGCACGATCGGCCTCGTCCAGCCGGCAGGTCATCTGGACGGCACTCAGGTCCGGCAGCTCCGCAATGGCGGCGCCAAACCAGACGCGGTCCCCGCGACGGAATTCCGGGGCACTGCGGCTCATCGGCCCGCCAGCCCGCATGTTGGGGAGCAGCGAGATCGTGCCCGAGGCCGGGGCGCGCACGGTCATCGACTCGATAATGCGTTCGGTGTCCGCCACGTCGCTGCGCGCCTTCTCGCGCTTTTGCCGCGCGATCGCGACGGTGGCTGCGGCGGCGATGCGCTCGCCATTCACCTTCTGTTGCAGGCCCTTCACTTGGAGCTCCGCGTTGGCGAGGAGCAGCGTGAGCTTCTCCGCCTCGACCTTTGAAACGAGCTCAGTTCGAGCAATGTCGAGCCGCGCGCGTTCGGCGGCCGAACGCGCTTGCAAGAGCTCCGCTTCGACCGCCTGAACGCGTTGACGCCCTTCGGTCTCGGCCTTGTCGACTTCCGATTCGGCCTGTTTGAGATCGGACCGCCGCTGATCGAGGGTCCGTTGCTGAACCGTCGAGTCGAACTGGATGACGACCTCACCGCGCGAGACCGAAGCGCCGTTGGTGGCCAATTGAAGGATCTGAAGATCCGCGCCTGACGAAGGCGCGGTGAGCACGACCGACCGGACTGGTCGGATCTCTCCGCGCACCGACAGGTAATCGACAAACGACCCCTTTTGCACCACGGTGGTGGGGACCGACGTCGTGCTGCCTCTGGTCCGCGCAAGCATTGCGACCGACGCGACGACGATCGCGAGGATGAGAAGAGTCACCGGTGATCGCAGGCGAGCCATGGCGTGTGGTGTCAGTGGCGGCCGGCAGCCCCTGAGGCTGACACCGGTGTGACCTCGACGGCGGCCGCCAAATCGGGCAAGAGGTGTGCGTCGGCCCCCTCGATCGAGAAGATAGCGACGAACGTGCGCACCCGCGCGGACAGCGGGCTCGTGGTCGCAATCGGCGACAACGTATCCAGGCGGGCGTTGAACGACTTGGTTGGATACGAATCGAGCGTGATGCGGGCGGCCTGCCCCCGCACGAGGCCTTCGACATCCGCCTGATTCACGTTGGCGCGAACACGCATGGCGGACGGATCGACGATGTCGAGAATCGGAATGCCGGCTCGGACTTCTTCGCCCTCCTGCACTTCGGCCATGGTCCCGCTCTTCCAGATAGCCTTGAGCACCACCAGCCCGTCGTGCGGTGCGGTGATCAGCATTCGTTCGGCATTTCGTTGGGCGTGTTGCCACGCATTGGCCGCGCGGTCACGCTGAATCTCGAGGATTCGCAGGTCCGCCGACTCGGCCTGGCTCCTCAACTCGAACGTCTTGCGGAGCTGCGTGAGATGTGCCTTGGCTTCCTCGAACGTGTGCACGTTTTTCTCGGCCGACGTCTTGGGCAGCAGCTCGTTGCCAAGCACGCCGAGCTCGGCAATCCGCGCGTCGTTTTCGGCCTGACGCAGTTGAGCGTCACGCATGCCGCGCGCGGCCATGTGATCCCCTCGCTTCTTGTTGATTTGCTCGACGAGATCGCGGAACTCGGACTCCCGATCGCGGGCCGCCCGAAGCTGGGCGTGCCGATCGAACTCGACGACCACCTCGCCCTGACGGACGGTGGTGCCCGCGCGCGCGAGGCGCACCACAACGCCGGAAGGCCGTCGCTTCGCGACGGATGGCCGCGCTTCGCGCGGAAAAACACACACCGCCGAATCAGCTGATACACGCCACTAGAACCGAATCCGTAAATCCGCCACCAGCGGCAGATGATCCGACGCGATCATCGCCAATCGGTCCTTCGGCAGCCACACCTTGTCGACTTCAACACGTGCGCCTTCGTAATAGATGTGATCGAGGTGGACCAGCGGAAAAAACCCTGGATAGGTTCGCCGTCGGCTCAAATGCTGGCGCAGGTCGATGCTGTGAAGCTTTTGCGCCAGGACGTCGGTGGCCAGCGCCCGAGCCCACTCGTTGAAATCCCCGAGTACGATTTTGGGACCCGCGACGCGGCGGTCGTGGACGATGCTGGCCAGGCGTAGGGCCTGGTCGCGGCGCTCGAGGAGCGCCGTCCCCAAGTGCACGTTGTAGAAGTGCAGGATCTCATCGGCATCAATCTGGAGATCCACGCGCTGCGCGAGTCGTGGTTCGCACGTCTTCCAGCTCAAGTCGTATTGCTGGTGATGTTTGACCGGAAAATGGCTGAGCACGACGTTGCCGAATAACGCGTTCCGGAGATGACGAGTGGGAGCCATGACCCACCCCATCCCCAGCGCGGCGCCGATCTCGGCGGCCTGGCCAGGCTTGAGTGGACTGGCGCCAACGACTTCCTGCAGGGCGATGATGTCGGCCTCAATCGAGGCCAGGACCGCGGCGATCCGCTGTGGGCGCGTCCGGCCGTCGAGTCCCCGGCAGCGGTGAATGTTGTAGGTAACGACTCGCAGCGTCCGCGCGTGCGCGGCTTCCTCTTGCGCCATCAATTGCGGTTCAGTGTACCCTGTCGGCATGGCCCGGCTGAAAAGTGAGCTCGAACTGACCTGCCCGTGCTGCAACGCCTTGCTTGTGGTCGACGTGAACCTTGGCCGCATCATCGAGCATCGCGAGCCGCCCAGCGCCGATCGCCCGGAGCTGAGCGAGGCGCAGCGCATTCTCGAGGAGCAGGCGGCCCGCCGCGAGGCGCTGTTTGCGCAATCGGTGCAGGACGAGAAGACCCGCGGCGACGCGCTCTCCAAGCGATTCGAGGAGGCGCTCAAGCAAGCGAGCAAGGAGCCCGTGTCGAAACCGCTGCGCGGCTTCGACCTGGACTAGCGCGAGCGAGGCGGAGCCGCAGCCACCGGTCTCAGGTGGACCGTCTCTAGCCCTTCGACGAGGGGGAGTCTCTTGTCGTCAACACGTCCGCGCCATGGGCACTCTCGAATCGCGCGCGCGCGTTGGCGAGCATACCTGCCGTTCGCTCGACCAGGACTGCAAACGCCGGCTCGCCTGCCAGCAGCGACCACTCCGGTCGACTGATCAACGCGGTGTACGAGCAGTAGCCGCCATCAACCGAGCTTGTCAGGAAGCCGAGAGCGTGCGTGGACGCACCGGCGCGAGCGAGGAGGAGCGCGCAGATATACCAACCCTCGGGATCGGCGAAGCCCGAGTCGCGAAGCTCGTTGAGCTTGCTGACGCCCTCGTCAACGGCCCCTTCGGCAATAGCGCGGTACGCGCCGACCGCCAGGCGGGCACCATACGTGGTTGTTTTGGCTTCTTCGTCTCGCCAGCCGTCGGCGGTCAGCCTGCCGGTCAGCCACTTGGACAGGAGGGCGCAGTACGGCGGCGTTCCGGTTTCGGCTTTGATGGCCGAGTCATAGTCGCCCAACACGAAGTGGGTCCAGGCCACGCTCGTGGTACGGGCGGGGTCGAGCATCACCGCGCGGGCGTGCGCGGCCTTTGACTCCTCGAATAGACCCGCATATCGACACGTGGTGACCAATCCCGCCAGCACCCCGGTATCGATGCGTCGCGTGGCCGCGCGACGCAGGAGCCGCTCCATGCCTTCGGCTGCGCGTCCCAGTTCGGCATCCACGTAGGCGGCCAGGTCGTGCGCCATCGACAGGTCGGGATCGAGTTCGAGAGCGCGCTGGAAGGCCGTTTCCGCCTGCGGCAGGAGTCCAATGCCATCCTTGCCCCCCCACTTCGCGATGACCCGGCGCGTCCGGCCCAGTGCGGCCCATGCCGGTGCATACGTGGGGTCGATTTCGAGTGCTCGCTCGTAGAGCTCCCGCGCTTCGTTGACGTGGCTAGGGTTCCGGGCCAGCTCGTTCGCGCGCAGATACAGCTCATACGCCTCGGCGCTGGCCGGCGCGTGCCGATCGAGTGACTGCCGATCTCGCGTCGTCAGTGGAAGCGCGAGGGACGAGACAATGTGACCCGTGAGCGTATCCTGCAATTGGAAGAGGTCTTCGATCGGCGCTTGCGCGACGTCCGACCAGATCAGCGTTCCCGGCCTCGGCGTCCGCCAGCTGCGCGCTCACACGAACGTGGCCACCGGCACGCAACAGCGTCCCCGTGAGGACGACGTCGACCGCAAGGTCGCGGCCGAGCGCTCGCACGTCACCAGTGGTCGTCGCCGCCTGCGGAGAGCGCACGATCACTGATTCCAGCGTTGCGAGCGCGACCGACACCGCGTCGGGGATGCTGAACGCCAGAAAGTCCGTCTCGGGATCCGGGCGCAGGACGCGAAGTGGCACGGCGACGAACCGGGTGCGCTGTCTGCGGCGTGTTGGCTTCGGATCCGGGGTGGCCAGGGCATCGCGCAGCGCGGCAGCGAACAGCTCAGCTCTGGCGAATCGGTCTGCTGGTTTTTTGGCCAATGCCCGGCGCAGCACGTGATCGATCTTCTCGACCTCCGTCGAGCCTTTCAGCGCGGCCGGTTCGAGGTAGCCGACGGCGTGGAGCGTGGCCGTCAGCGTGGCCCGGGCAAACGCCGATCGGCCAGACAACATCTCGTACACTACGACCGCGGCCGCAAAAATGTCGGCGCGTTCGTCCACGCGTCCCTCGAGCAACTGCTCGGGTGCCATGTACTGCGGGGTGCCGACGACGACGTTTCGACCGGTCAGCGACAGCTGACGAGTCTGTTCATCTCCCGACTGCGGCTGGGCCAGGCCGAAGTCGAGCAGTTTGAGCCCATGTGGTGTCAGGAAGACGTTGGCGGGCTTGAGGTCGCGATGCACGATTCCGCGGCGATGCAAGGCCGCCAGCGCATCGAGCATGGTGTCGGCAATCGGCAGCGCTTCGGCCATCGCAATGGGACCGCGATCCAGGCGTGCCGACAGCGGTTCGCCGTCAAGCAGTTCCATGACCAGGAACGGCTGCCCAGCATCTTCATCGAACTCGTACAAGGCACAGATGTGAGGATGGCTGACGCGTGCCGCGGTTCGCGCTTCCTGCCGAAATCGCGCGCGCGCGACATCGTCCGCCAACGCTTCGGGACGGATAACCTTGATTGCGACCGGTCGATCCAACCGGTCGTCATAGGCGGCGTACACAACGCCCATTCCACCTTCGCCCAGCAGGCGGGTGACCTTGTAGCGGCCTATTCGTTCCACGCAGATCCCATCTAGTCTACCAGTCCGCCGAGTGCTCCCTCACGAAGGTTCTTGGCGGAGGTGCTCCACGCTGGTTCTCGCACAGCGGTTCGACGACGGTTCCCTCGCGGAACCTTCGTTCAGAACCTCCGCAGAACCTTCGTAAAGAACGTTCGTAAAGAACCCTCTTCGAGAACCTCCGTTTCCCCCGTTTATAATCGTCGTCCTCGATGAACGTTCGCGATCAGGTTGTGGTCGTGACCGGTGGCGGCAGCGGCATCGGCCGCGCGTTGTGCCGGCGATTTGCTCGAGAGGGCGCTCGTGCGGTGATCGTGGTCGATCGACACTCGACCGCGCACGAGGTTGCCACCGAGGTTGAAGGCACAGCCGTGATTGCCGACGTCGGTGTCGAACGTGATGTCGTCCGAGCAGCGCAGACCGTTCTCGAGCGTCACGGCCGAATCGACCTTTTTTGCTCCAACGCCGGGATTGGCGGTGGCGACGCCGGCTTGGAAATGGACAGTGGGCGCTGGCAGGAGTTCTGGCAGGTGAACGTCATGGCGCATGTTTACGCGGCGCGCGCCGTGCTGCCCTCGATGCTTACCGCCGGTCGAGGCTACTTGTTGCAAACGGCCTCTGCGGCCGGACTCCTGACGCAGATCGGATCGGCGCCATACGCGGTCACCAAACACGCGGCGGTCGCTTTCGCCGAGTGGCTGGCGATCACGTACGGGGATCGCGGCCTCAAGGTCTCGTGTCTGTGCCCGCAAGGCGTGCGCACGCCGATGCTCGAGGGTGCCTCCGCGATGGCGCGGAGTCTCCTGGGCGAGTCGGCAATCGAGCCGGACGCGGTGGCCGAGGCTGTAATCCGCGGCCTCGAGGCCGAACGCTTCTTGATACTCCCGCACCCCGAAGTCGCCGAGTACTTCACACGTAAGGCCGGCGACTACGATCGATGGCTCAGGGGCATGCGGCGGCTGCAGCAGCGCCTCTAGGCGGACGTCGTGTGGACCACTCGGTCATGAGCGACACCCGGGCGCGCACTGCGCTGCGAGCACCTGAAACGTTCGCGGCGTGGACACTGGCTGACTGCGATCAGTCAATCGCGCGTCGCTTCGAGCATCAAGCGAGCAAGTCGCCGAACACGCCTGCGGTTGCGCTTCTGTCCGGCGCTGTGACGTACGCACAACTGGACGCCGCAGCCAATCGTGCGGCTGATTGCCTGCGACGGGCCATTGGAAACGACACTCGGCCCGTCGCGCTGCTATTCCCTCAAGGCTATGAATCGATCGTAGGGACGCTCGGTGTTCTCAAAGCCGGTTTGCCGTACGCACCGCTGGACCATCGATTGCCTGCTTCGATCTTGCGCCGGATGATCCACGACCTCGACCCGTCGGCGCTGCTTGCCGCCGACTCGTACCTGGACCTTGGCCGCACGGGGCTCCCCAGGGGCCGTCCGGTCCTCGCAGCGCGAGATGTCCTCCGTGATGATGGACAGCCGAACGGTGCGATTGCGCACCGGACGCTCAGCGGCGACGCGGTGGCTTATATCTTCTACACCTCCGGTTCCACTGGCGCACCCAAGGGTGTCGCCGATTCGCATCGCAGCGTCCTGCACAACATCCTCCGCTACACGAACACGCTGCGATTCGCACCGGGAGACCGACTGAGCCTCGTCCAGAATCCGAGCTTCAGCGGCACGGTTTCCACCCTGTTCGGCGCACTCCTGAACGGCGCCACCGTGGCCCCGTTCGATCTTCAGGGGGACGGGCTCGCCTCATTGTCTGACTGGGTCCGCGACACACAGATCACGGTGTTTCATGCCGTTCCGTCGATCTTTCGCGTGCTCTCGGATTCGGTCGGTCGATTTCCGGAACTACGCCTGGTCCGGCTCGAAGGTGATCGAGTTTCGGGGCTCGACGTTGCGCACTTCCAGGCCAACTGTCAGGCCTCGTGCACACTGGTCAACGGATTGGGGGCGACCGAGTGTGGACTAGTTCGCCAATACTTCATCGATACCCGGACCACCGTCGATCCCGCCGAACCAGTCCCAATCGGCTACGCCGTTCCGGACATGGAAGTGCGCGTCTGGGACGAGAACGGCCGCGACGTGCCGACCGACGGCCTCGGGGAGATCGTCGTCGAGAGCCGCTACCTGGCGACCGGTTACTGGCGGGATCCGGCCCTGACGGGCCGCCGGTTCGTAGACCTCGGCGACGGTGTGCGTCGCTACCGAACGGGCGATCTTGGTCGTCTCCAGCAGGATGGCAGCCTGATCCATCTCGGCCGCCTCGATCAGCGAGTTCGCATTGCCGGCGAGTTTGTCGACACCGCCGAGATCGAACGGCTCCTGACGTCAGTCGGCGGCATCAGGCAGGCCGTCGTGCGCGACTACGTTGACCACGCGCAGGAACGCCGCCTGTGTGCCTATATCGTGCGAGACCCGTTAGTGGATGTGAGCGTTGACCATCTCCGTCATTTCTTGACGACACGGGTGAGGCCACATGCGATTCCTTCAGCGTTCAGGTTCCTCGAGCGGTTGCCGCTCACGAGGGATCTCAAGATCGATCTCCACCAGCTCACGAAACCTGGCCGCGAGCGGCCTGCGTTGCCGAACGAATACGTTGCGCCGCGAACGGATCAGGAGCGCCAGATCGCACAGGTGTGGTCGGAGGTGTTGGAGATTGAGCCAGTCGGACTGACCGACTCGCTGCTTGCGCTGGGCGGCGATTCCCTGCGTGCCGCCCGAATCGTCAGTCGTTTGCGGCCAACCTACGGTGACCGCATTCGCATCACAACGTTGTTCGAGTATCCGACCGTTGGGGCACTCTCGCGTGCACTCGAGCCCGCCGCTTCGGCCGCGGCGGCACTGCGAGCAGGCCCAATTCCACCGGCGTCGAGCGATCACAGCATTGCCATCATCGGCATGGCTGGGCGCTTTCCGGGCGCCGCGACCATCGGCGAGTTCTGGGAGAACCTGCGCTTGGCTCGCGAGAGCATCACGTTTTTTCCATCGAGCGATCTCGATAGCAGCGCTCGCAGCGTCGCGCCCGGCGCCGTCCTCGCACGAGGGCTGCTGACTGATGTCGATCGGTTCGACGCCTCGTTCTTCAAGATGACGCCGCGGCAAGCGCAGATGCTCGACCCCCAGCAGCGAATCTGGCTGGAGTGCGTCCACGAGGCGCTAGAGGACGCGGGCATTCCCGTGGGCGAATCAGGACCCGACCGCAAGGTTCAGATTGGCGTGTTCGCCGGCGGCAGAGAGAGCACCTATCTCTGGCACATCCTCGGTGGGCGCCAAGCGAGCGTCGATGCGCTGCTCACCGGATCGAGCGACGATGCGCTCGAGCTGCTGAACAGCAACGACCGCGACTCGATCGCGACGCGCACGTCATTTGTGTTTGGTTTGACGGGCCCGAGTCTCAATGTTCAAACCGCGTGCTCGACATCGCTAGTCGCCGTGGCCCAGGCGTGTCAGGCCCTCGTGGTCGGCCAATGTGACATGGCGATTGCCGGCGGCGTTGCGGTGACGTTTCCACAGAAGCGCGGGACTCGCCATGAGACGGGCGGGATGTACTCCCGTGACGGTCATTGCCGGGCGTTTGACGCCGAAGCGTCCGGAACGATCTTCAGCGATGGTGTCGGTGCCGTCGTCCTCAAACGACTTGAACAGGCTCTCGTCGATGGCGATCGAATCGACGCGGTTATTCGCGGGTGGGCGGTCAACAACGATGGTGCGAACAAGGCGAGCTTTACGGCGCCCAGCGTCGACGGTCAGGTGCGCGTGATTGTGCAGGCGCAGAATCATGCTCGTGTTCGCCCTCAGAACATCAGCTATGTCGAAGCCCATGGAACCGGAACGCCCGTGGGTGATCCGATCGAGTTCACGGCGCTTGAACGGGCGTTTCGGCGCGAGTCGACCGAAGGGCGCGGCTTTTGTGGCATCGGTTCGGTCAAGACGAACATCGGGCACGTCGATACCGCCGCCGGGGTCGCTGGACTGATCAAGACTGTCCTTTCGCTCAAGCACCGCACGCTTCCGGCGACGCTCCACTTCCGATCGCCGAATCCCGAGATCGCCCTCGAGAAGAGCCCGTTCTATGTGGTCGATCGGTTGACCCCGTGGATGCCCGCCGAGGGGCGTCGTGTGGCGGGCGTCTCTTCTCTGGGGGTTGGCGGCACCAACTGTCACATCATTGTCGAAGAGGCCCCCACGCCCGAGCCTTCGACGCCGTCATTCGGTACGTCTCTCGTGACGCTATCGGCGGCAACGCCGGCCGCGCTCGAGATGCTCGAGTCGCGCTATCAACAGCTGATGACCGGCCAGTCGTGTCCCGATCCGGCCAGCATTGCCGCAACGACGCAGCGAAACCGCGCCCATCGCCCGTATCGAGCGGCGATTCGTTGCACCACACCGGCTGACCTGCGAGACGGGCTCGCGCACCGTGGCGGCGTGGAGCCTTCAACCAACCGTCGCGAGCCGGCCCCCGGTTACCGACGATGGCAGGGCAACGGGACGACTGAACCGGCAATCGGGTTCCTGTTCAGTGGGCAGGGTTCGCAGCACGCGGGCATGGGGCGCTCGTTGTTCGAGTTCAGTCCGCCGTTCCGTCGGCTGCTCGAGCGTTGCGACGACCTTCTCCGCGGCCGCCTCGAACATTCATTGCTGGACGTGATGTTTGGAGTGGCGGACGAATCGCTGATCGATCGAACCGAGTACGCGCAACCTGCGCTCTTCGCGTTGGAATATTCGCTGGCTGAGTTGTTGCGACAGTGGGGGCTCCAGCCTCAGTTTGTGATGGGCCACAGCATTGGGGAGTACGCCGCGGCCTGCATGGCAGGGGTGTTCTCGCTCGAAGAAGGGCTGGCACTGACAGCGGAACGGGGTCGTCTCATGCAGCGCGTGCCAGGCGCCGGCCGGATGCTGGCGGTGGCGGCGAGCCTCGACACGATTCATGAGGTACTGCCACCCTTCGCTGATGACGTGTCAATTGCTGCGATCAATTCGCCGATGCAACTCGTGCTCTCGGGCTCTGCCGACGCTATCGAACGACTGGAGAAAGAGCTGCACGCCCATGGCATTCATACGCGATCGCTGACGGTGTCGCATGCGTTTCACTCCGCACAGATGGAGCCGGCATTGGCGCCGCTGGCGGAGCTGTTTGGTCGGGTCAGTCTCCGATCTCCATCGATACCGCTGATAAGCAACCTGTCGGGACGATTGGCTACGACCGAGCTCACCGAACCAACCTACTGGAGTGATCACGCGCGAGAAACGGTGCAGTTCTCCGCGGGTATTCGGTCGCTGATGGCGGCGGGATGTGATGTCCTGGTCGAGATAGGGCCCGAAAACGTGCTGTCGCATTTCGTGCGCGACGTTGACGTGAGTCATCAAGTGGAAACGGTTGCGACATTGCGGCGTGGCGAACAGGACTGGACCTCACTGATGGACGCACTCGGGCCGCTCTATGTCCGGGGTGCTCGTATCGACTGGCTTGCGGTTCAGGGCGGTAACCCGAAGCCGCCTGTGCCTCTGCCGGCGTATCCGTTTCAACGAACGCGCCACTGGTATCAAGGGACGCTCACGGAGACCGGGTCTGTGATGCCACGGCGACACGACGGGAGCAGCCATCCCCTCCTCGGTGAGCGACTCCGTCTACCGGGCTCCGACGAGACGCGCTTCGAGGTTCGATTCAGCCAGACCGCGCCACACTACCTGACAGATCACCGGCTCTTTGGGATCTCACTTCCCCCTGGCGCGTCGCATTTCGCGATGCTCGCTCAAGCTGTTGATGTCATCGGCGGTCACCCGAACAGCCTTGGACCTTTCGGCTTCGAGGCGCTCTATCTGCTACGGCCACTCCTGTTGCCGGATGGCTGCGAACGCGATGTGCAACTCATCTTCCGTCCCGACTCTCAGGGCTGGGCGATCGAACTCACCAGCGCACTTGCCGGGGAGCCTGCGGAATCAGCGCAGGACTGGACGACGCACCTGGTCGCCCGGGGGCGTGATCGGCTTGCCGCGACTGACCACCAATCGATGCCACCCTGGGACCTGGCCTCGGTCCGGACGACTTGCGGCGAACCGTTGAGTGGCTCCGAGTTCTACACGAAGATCTGGGCGAATCACGGCGGCACCGGTTCGAGCTTCCGATGGATCGAATCGATTTGGCAAGGCGATCGCGTGGCGCTGAGCCGGGCGGTATGTCCGTCCGCGGTCACCGATGGTTCGCGATATCGCTTGCATCCTGGTCTCATTGAAGCTGCGTGTCAGACTCTTCATTGTTGCGGCGAAATCGAGACCGCGGCTGCCCTCGAAGCCAACGGGGTGACGTACGTACCGTTTTCGGTCGATGAGTTCATCCTGAGCGGCATCGGTGCAACGCATGACGAGGCCTGGTGTCACGCAAGACTCCGGGAGCTCACGGCTGAGAACGTCATCGCCGATCTGACGATCCTGTCGTCGACTGGACACGTCGTCGCCGTGCTCGAGGGTTTCTGCCTGCGGCAAATCTCACGCGATGCCGTTGTCGGCGGTGGTCACTCGACCAACGTTCGCCCGCGAGAAGGTGAGCGCGGGCCAAGCTCGGGGCGCGACGAACAAAAGGACATTACGGCCGCAGAAGCCGCTCGGTATCTACAGCAACGATGCGCTGAGCTCGCCGGCTATGCGGAAGCGGACATTCGGTTGGATGTGGGTTTCACCGCGTTGGGCCTCGACTCGATTGCCGCGATGCGGCTTTCCAATCAGGTGCTGCGCGATCTGGGTCGGACGGTTACGCTTGGGCAAATCCTGACGTGCCGGAGCCTGGAATTGTTGGCCGACACAATCGCCCGGGACGACGGCCGCAAAAGGGCGCTGGCGATCGCTCGAGAGGAGCCACTCCGCCGCGCACCTCGTGACACGGGCGGTTCACACGATACCAAGTAACGCGCTTAGGGCCGGCCGGCACGTATCGCTCGGCCCGGCGTGACGTTGGGCACCAGTTGCTCGTCACGAACGACGAACGTCCCGCCGACGATCACGTGGCGAATCCCTTCGGAAAACTGCGCCGGCTTCTCATAGGTTGCGCGATCGATGACCCGTGAAGCGTCGAAGACCGTAATGTCGGCATCGGCGCCGACCCTGACTCGCCCCTTGGTCCGCATCGCCGGTACGAACGCTTCGAGCCGCTGCGCCACCATCAGACTGATCTTGCGGAGGGCTGACATCAAATCGAGCGTCTTCTGTTCGCGAACGTAGTTGCCCAGCACGCGAGCATAGGTGCCGACGCCACGTGGATGCCCTCCGCCGTTGGTGAGCGGGACTCCGTCGCTTCCGATCATGACGTGTGGGTGAGCGAGCGCGGCCCGCACCGACGCCTCGGGGATCATGTGGATGACGACGAAGCCGCCCTGCTTTCGGTACCGTGCGAACGTGTCGGCGGTGAGGCGCTCGCCAGTGGCGGCCCATTGCACATCCTGAAAGCCAATCGCGAAGCGCTCCTGCCAACCGGGGTCGAAGAGCGCCGACTGCAGGTAGGTCGAGGCGGCAGTGTACGGGTAGACTTCGGTCGAGATGTCGAGCCCGCGGGCCCGCGCGCCGTCGATCATGGCGAGCAGACGAGGCGTCTGTCGCAAACCCATGCTGCCGATGTGCACGATGTGAACCGAGGCGCCGGTTGCCGCCACGTTGGCGAGCACTTCCTGGAGCGCATCGAGACTGCCGCCCGGCTCGACTTCGCCGGCGGATCGCATGTGGATGAACGCCAGCGCCTTACGTCGCGCCGCCAGCTCGAAGACGCGGAGCAGTTCCTCACGCCCCGCGGCGGGCGTATAAGCCGGGCCCAGCCCGATGCCCAGCGCACCGTCGGTCAGCCCGCCGTCGAGTCGTGCGATCATCGCGTCCACTTCGGCGGACGACGCCTTGCGATATGCCCACGCCGGTTGGCCCGCTGATGGGTCTTGACGCGTTGTTCGCATTTGCTCCCACGTCGTCTTTTCGTGCATGACCGCGATTCGTGAATAAATGTGCCCGACGGTCGCGCCGTAGTTGAGCAGTGCCTGCCCTTCTCGCGATCGATACCAGTCGTCCATCGGCATGGCGCCGCTTTCGAGCTCGAGCGCCGTCGTGACGCCGTCACGCGCCTGGAATCGATTGCCCTCGAGGGACTGCGCGTGCGCATGCGGATCGATAAAGCCGGGAGCGACGACCAGACCGGACGCGTCGATGACCACCTTGCCTGTGAGGGCCATCTCGCTCACGGCATCGATGCGCGAGCCTCGGATGCCGACGTGGCGGATCGCGTCGAGCCCGGACTCGGGATCCATCACGCGACCGCCAGCAAGCACGATATCGAAAGGAGCGGTGTCTTGTGCTGCTTGACCATGCGGCAACGCCCACACAGCGATCGTAAAGGCCGTTGCAGCTGCGGCGTGGACGCGTGACGTGTGGAACAGCCGTGCGAGCATCGGCGTCAGGCTACCACGCCGGGTCGCATGGCCTCACTTCGGCGGACGCTTCGGAAACAGACCGCCAATGCCGCCCGGAAGGTTGCGTTCGATCGCCTTGTTGATCTCTTCGGTGGCGCGGTTTCGGAACGCGCGTGACGCCGCCTGCGCGAGGTCGATTTGCACTGAGAGGCTTGCCAGCGGTCCACTCACCGTCACAGGAAGTGTGACGCGACCGTCTTGCTGCGTGTAGCGATAGAGGTCGGTTCCGCTCTTCTTGGAGAGCTCGCCGGAGAGTTGCACTTGCCCCTGCAACTTTGCCGTCATGTTCGCGATGGCGACTGCGCCAGCGCCGGTGAAATCGACGTCAGTTGACGACATGGCGAAATCGCTCGTTCGAATCACGCCATTGGCCAGCGACAATGTTGCGCCAAGGTGGGAGAAGCGTTCGGCTTCACCGTTGCCCGCACGCGATGCCGCCGCCGTCTCGGCACTCGCCAGGTAGCCGCCACGCCCAGAGGTCGCAAGCACGATCGTGCGGACGAGGGCGAGACCGGCGATGGATCCATTGGTAATGTCGACCCGAGCGGTACCACGAGCCGTTCGCAACGCCTGCTCCATTTCGAGGCCAGTGCCTTCGAGCGCCACTGACCCGGCCAGCGTTCCACTAATCGTGTTGGAGGACTTGGCGAAGGCCATCAAATCGCTGGTGTCGATGCCGTTTACTCGCCCGTGCCACCGGAATCGCGCGTCGCCCAGCGAGAGGTGCATGGTGCCCTCGTAGCGTCCCTTGAAAATGGTAAACACGAGAGGTGAGAAGGTAACTGCCGCCGGGCTCACGGTGGCCGTGGCTCGCAAGTCGCTCAGTGACAGCGCGCCGGTTGTCGCCCGACCGAGTGTCAGATCGACTATCAGGCTGCCGGCGATCGCCGGGCTCGAAGACGGCGCTGAAGACGTTGACGAGGCGGACTGAGTCGTTGCTCCGGCAAAGTCGCCGAAGAACGCGAGGAGCCGATCGAAGTTGACCTCGGTCGCGCGCGCTTCCACACGGCCCTTCATCGGCGCCAGCGACTCGATCGTGCCGGTCATGTCAACCTTCGTCTCGTCCGCTGCGAGGGCAACACGCCGAAGCTGAACACCGGATCCTTGGGGAACCAACTCGATGTCGCCCCTCAAGGTGCGGCCACCGCTGACAACCGCAACGTCGGTCAGGACGATCTCGTCGATCGATGCGATCTCGACGGGCGGCTTGGCCGTTGACGGCTGCTCGCCGGCGGCCGGTGCAGTGCCGATTGCGAAGCTCGGCAGGGGAAGCTGAATGAGAGCCCCGTCCACTCGCACCGCGGCGTGCTCGACCCGGCGCGACAGCAAGGCGCGAAGGTTGGTTCCAACGTGCGCCTTTTGCAGTTGGATTCTCGCCGGCTGGCCGATCGTGACATCGGTCAGATCCATCGTCACTCGCGGATAGATCGAGGCCCCAAGGCCGCCGATCGTGACGGGCTGCCCGATGGCTGACGCCAGTTGTGAGGCGACCGCGGCGCGAACGTTCTCACCGGTGAGCACGCTCCGGGCCAGGACTGCCACCGCGACGACGCCCAGGATCAGGATCAGAGCCAGCCCGAGCACGACTTTCTTCATGTCTAGAACCTCGAAGGACGGGAGCGTCCGCCCATCCTATCGGGTGGCCCCGGCCCGGCCTTCACCGGACACCAGCCGGGGAGCATATAATCTCAGCGCCGCGGCTTTGCCGTGGCCTCTACGATCAGGAGGACGGCGTGAGACGAGTCATTGTTCTGGCAACGCTCGTGGTGGTTGGCGGGCTGTCGGCCGCGGTCGCAGCCTATCAGCAGCCGCCCAATCCGCCGGCGCCACGAGTGGTTGAAGTGGAAAAGCTGCGCGACAACCTGTTCGTCCTCCGTGGCGGCGGGGGCAACACGGCAGTGTTCGTCACGACCGACGGCGTCGTGGTCGTCGATACGAAGAACCCGGGATGGGGTCAGCCGATTCTCGACAAGATCAAGGAGCTGACCAACAAACCGGTGACCACTATCATCAATACCCACACGCACGGCGATCACGTCAGCGGCAACGTCGAATTCCCTGCGACTGTCGACGTCGTGACGCACGAGAACACGGCAGCCAACATGAAAGCCATGCGGTCGGTGACCGGCTTCAAGCCCCAACCCGACGCGAAGAACATCTTCGAAGCCAATAAGGGCGTCGGTCTGCCGAAGCGTACGTTCAAGGATCGGATGACCATCGGCAAGGGCAACGATCAAGTCGACTTGTACTACTTCGGTCGTGGTCATACCGACGGCGATGCGTGGATTGTGTTCCCGTCCTTGAAGGTGATGCACGCGGGCGACATTTTTTCGGGCAAGAATCTTCCGCTGCTCGACGCCAACAACGGCGGCACTGGCCTCGAGATTGGGAACACGCTCGCAAAGGCCCACGGCGGCGTCAAAGGCGTGGAGTCAATCATCACGGGGCACAGCACGGTGATGACGATGGCCGACCTCAAGGAGTACGCGGACTTCAACACCGAGTTCGCGCAGTTTGTCCAGGCAGGGAAAAAATCGGGCCAGACGCCCGGTCAGATCGCCGAGAGCTGGAAAATGCCGGACAAGTACAAGGGCTATGCCTCCCTGGTGGACAAGGAGGGCAAGCCGATCGCGCGGATCCTGACGAACGTCGAGGTGATTTTCGACGAGATCAAGTAGCCCGACCTCCTCATAGAAATTCTGTCGGCAACGGCAACCAGCGTTCGCGGCCGCGATAATAGCGCCACGGCTTTCGCCCGTACCGTCCGCGAAAGGCGACGTATCGCTTCCGCAGCGCGCGGAACCGCTGGTCCGATGTCTTGATCTTTCGATGGGGCCAGTCGATCAGCAGCTTTTCGACTTTCCACACGTTGGTCGGCGCGAAACGCCAGTCGTAGTTGGGCAGCGCCTCCCCAAGATTGGCCACGCCGTACCCGCGAACTCGCCCCGTGTAGTCAACGTACGCCTCAACGTAGCTGAGGGCCACGTCGCGTGGGGATCGAAACGCTGGCTTGCGACCGTGCAGGCCGGGATCGCGCGATCGTGCAATGGCGCCCCATCGACCTCCTTCGCGATATAGGAAGACGACGTGATCGAGCAAGTCCTTCGACTCGATGCTCATCACCAGCGGCGGGTAGCCGTGTTGTTCGAGGACTACCGCGGCGGCGAGCGCCGCTTCGAGACAGTGCGCTTGCCCGGTCCGAATCACCTCTCGAAAGCTGCGAAGCGTTTCGCGATTGGTCTCGGAGTTGTACGGCAGGGCATTCAGCCACCGCTGAACCTTCCTCGGAGTATTGAGCTGTTGGACGAGGCGCCACTCGCGCGGCGTGAATTCAGCGGGTGACGGCACGCTCGAGGTCATCGAGTACTTGCGCGGTCGTCCATTGGTTGCCGTCGTGGATGCGAACGACGCGTCCGTCCCGGTCGATCACGGCGGTGCGCAGGTTGTGAGTAATGGTCCTGTCCAGCTCACGGATCACGTTGACGCCGAACGTCGCCGCCAACCGGTCGACGACGTCACGAGGGGCGGTTGCAAACCGCCAGATGCCGGGATCGGCGCCCACCTTCCGGGCATGGGTTGTCAATGCCGCCGACGTGTCTTGCTCCGGGTCGAAACTCACGGAAAGCAATCGAGTGCCAGCCAATCGAGGATTTGACTGGATCGCTGCCTGCAGTTCCACGAAGCGTCGATCCATCAGCGGACAGAATTCAGGCAATGGGCAGCGGACGTAGATGAACGTGATGACAGACGCCGAGTTGCGCGGCGGCAGCGAAAATAGCTGACCGTCTTGATCCGTCAGTGTCGGTGTCGGAAACGACATCACCCGGTTCGAGCGGTGTCACGAAGGATGCGGCAGGGATCGCAGCCGGCGGCCCTTCGAGCGGCGCGGTGCCAGTCTTCTCGAGGGTTGCCAGCCAGGCCTCGTTGGCGCCAACCATGAGCTGTGCGGAGACCAGGTCGCCCGGCGCCATGCCCTTGAGCAGCGCCTCGTCACGCACCTTGAAGGGCATGGTCATCCCCGGCATGAACTCTTTGATGTCACCGTGCTTGATAAGCACTTCCCGCGATTCTGGACGCACCGCGAGGATTTGGCCCGCCAACTCATACCGACGAGCTTCGTCAGCCAGGTGACAGGCCGTCGTCAGAATCGTGATCAGGACGCTCAGCCATGGGACCGGCGCGCGCAAGTCGGGCATCCCCTCGACTCTAGCATGCGGCCCCGGAGGGCTCTTTGCGCCCTCCGCCGTTGGCAACTTTTCTGCTATATACTCCGCCCGTCACCCGCCGCCAGGCTGCGCGTCTCGGAGTCTTCGAGTCCCCGACAAGCCACAGAAGTGCGTGCGGGTCCCGGTGTTACGGCGCTCGCGCGCCGGCGTATCACGGGTCGACGGAAACAGCGCGCGAGAGGGTCTCGACAGCGATGGGCCGCAGATTGTACGTGGGTAACCTTCCCTACAAGTGCACGGACGAGGAACTGACGGAGCTCTTCAGCCGCGCCGGAGCCGTCGACAACGTACGCGTCATGCGTGACCAGGCGACTGGTCGCGCGCGAGGTTTTGCGTTTGTCGAAATGGTGTCAGACGATGACGCTCAAAAGGCCATCACGGAGTTTCATCAGTACCAAATGGACGGTCGTGCGTTGGTCGTGAACGAAGCTCGTCCGAAGCCGAGCGGGGACTTTGGCGGCGGCGGCGGTGGTCGAGGCGGTGGTGGCTACGGCGGTGGTGGCGGCGGTCGTCGCGAACCGCGCTGGTAGGCGCCGAGCATCGCGCGGCAGTTACAAGTTACAAGTTCCACGTTCCAAACGGCGCGTCGTCGGGGCATCGCGCGTTGCTGGGGTTGAGTGGAGTTTTGAACTTGTCACTTGTAACTTGTAACTTTGTCCTGTGATCCACATCGGCACCTCGGGCTACAACTATCCTGAATGGAAGGGCAGCTTCTACCCGCCGGATCTGCCGGCGGCGAAAATGCTGCCCTACTACGCCGATCGATTCTCGACGGTCGAGATCAACTACACCTTTTATCGGATGCCGACAGCGAAGCTCGTCACTGGCTGGGCGGCGCAGGTCCCGTCGTCTTTTCGCTTCACGTTGAAGGCGCCGCGTCGGATAACCCACGATCGCAAGCTCCGCGGCGTTGCTGATCCGACACGGGCATTCTGCGAGGCGGCAGCCGAGCTGGGGCCGCAGCTGGCGGCGCTCCTGTTTCAGCTTCCGCCCACCTTCAAGAAGGACCTCTCCGCCCTTGATGAGTTTCTAGGCGTGTTGCCGCCCCGAGTCTGCGGCGCGTTCGAGTTCCGGCATGAATCGTGGCTGGATGACGAGGTGTACGCGCGGCTCCGCGACCGGAATCTCGCGCTCTGCATCGCGGACAGCGACAAACGCTCGACGCCGCTCGTGACCACGGCCGACTATGCGTATCTTCGGCTGCGCGACGAAGGCTACACCGAAGAACACATCACCCGGTGGGCCGACACGGTTCGCGACCTGAATGCGCGCTGCCGCGACGTGTTCGTGTACTTCAAGCACGAAGAGGAAGGTAAAGGCGCGATGTTCGGCAGGATGCTGCGAGAGAAGCTCGGCCTGACGCAAGGCGGGAGCGGCTCAGAACAGACAGGCCTCAGAGACGCAGAGACACAGACATAGAACACGGAAACACGGAAACAAAAGAGATACGGAAACGCTAGCCCGAAGTCACGAAGTCACGAAGTCTACTTTGTCAGTGCCGCTGTGTCTCTGAGGCTCGTCCGTGCGGCAACAAAGTCCACAATCATCTGCTCGGCCCAGTAGCCATCGTAGCCATTCGGTGTGCTGACGAAGCCGCAGTGGCCACCGTGTGTGGTCACGATGGTTGTGATATTCGGATTGTTCGCGACCTTCGGATCGCGAAACGGCTCCGGCGGAACGAACGGGTCGTCAGCGGCGGTCAGAATGAGGGCGGGGATGGCGATGCGATCGATGACGCGCAGCGCGCTGGCTCGGTAGTAATAGTCGCTGGCGCCCGCGAAGCCGTGATGAGGTGCCGTGTAGCGCTCGTCGAACTCGCGAATCGTCCAAATCCGCCGAAGCGGCGTCAGATCCCAGTCGCCAGGAAACGCCCGCGCCTTGCGGCGTATCCGGGAGCGCAAGTTGCGGACGAAGTTCAACTGGTAAACGAGGTTCTCTCGCCGCTCGATGGCGCACACACAGCCCTCGAGATCGATGACTGGAGACACACCGCAGACGGCGATCAGCTCACGCGGTGCGCCCGGACCGAGATCACCAGCGAGCTTGAGCGCCAGGTTGCCACCAAGAGAGTAGCCTGCGAACGCAATGCGGGTGAGACCGTCCCGCTGCACCAACTCGTTGAACACAAACAACGGGTCGGCAGTCAGGCCAGAGTGATACAAGCCGCGCGACAACTGCTCGGTGCCGCCGCAGTTGCGCTGGTTGAGCCGGACCACGTTGAAGCCGCGCGCCCACGCCTTGTCGGCGACGCCGCGCATGTAGTGGGCGTCGCTCGATCCCTCGAGGCCGTGCAACACGATCAAGGTCGGGTGAGACGATGGCGTCGGTTGCCAGTGGCAATGCGCCATGACCCGCGTGTTTGACGCCACGTCGAAGTACCGCATGGTCGGCGGCGGCAAACGGTCGAACCGCCGCGGGCGCGCCCACGCATAAAGCGTCATCTTGTGGCCGCCCGCCCAGCGCGGCAGCGGGATGTACTCAGACAACACCGAAACCCTGGACTCTATTATCCAACGCTCGACTAAAATTCAGAATGGTGGCTTGTCGTGGTTTCGCCTTGTAGGGAGGGATTGATGTTTCGTGCATGGCTCGCAGTTGCACTCGTTCTCAATGGCGTGCTGGTCGCGCCGCGCATCAACGCACAGAGCCGACCCAGCGATGACCGTCTCGAGTCGTTCAAGAAGGAAGTCGCGACCAAGGTCGATGGCCGCGCCAAGATGGCTCAGGAAATGGTGGATTCCGTGTTCAGTTTCGGCGAGCTCGGGTTTCAGGAAATCGAGACGTCTCGCTATCTGACCGAGATCCTGGAGAAAAACGGCTTCAAGATCGAGCGTGGGATTGCTGGCATCCCAACCGCGTGGGCCGCGCGATGGGGCTCAGGCAAGCCGGTGATTTCGCTCGGGTCCGACATCGATGGCATTCCCCAGGCATCGCAGAAGCCGGGCGTTGCTTATCACGACCCCATCATTCCTGGCGCACCAGGGCACGGGGAGGGACACAACTCGGGCGTCCCGCTCAACATCATTGCCGCGTTGACTGCCAAGGAAATCATGGAACGCGAGAAGCTTCCCGGTACGCTGCTTCTATGGCCGGGTGCAGCCGAAGAACTCGTGGCCGCCAAGGCATGGTTTGTCCGCGAGGGGTTGTTCAAGGACACCGACATCACGCTCTTCACGCACGTTGGTGACAACCTGAGCGTGACGTGGGGCGATGCGGGCGGCAACGGTCTCGTGTCCGTCGAGTACACGTTCGAAGGCGAGACCGCTCACAGTGCCGGCGCGCCCTGGCGCGGTCGCTCAGCGCTCGACGCCGTGGAACTGATGAATGCGGGGTGGAACTATCGCCGCGAGCACTTGCGTCTTTCGCAGCGTTCCCACTACGTCATCACCAACGGCGGCGACCAGCCGAACGTGGTCCCGCGCAACGCGACGGTTTGGTACTACTTCCGTGAGATCGACTACCAGCACATCAAGGAGCTGTGGGACATCGGCAACAAGATGGCCGAAGGCGCGGCGCTGATGACCAACACCAAGTGGACATCTCGGATCCTCGGCACCGCCTGGCCGCGGCATTTCAACAAGCCGACCGCCGAGACGATGTACGAAAACGTCAAGCGGGTCGGGTTGCCGACCTGGAGTGAGGCGGATCAGACGCTGGCCCGAGCCCTCCAGAAGGAGTTGGGAAATGCCACGCAGCCCGGGCTGGCGATGAAGGTCGATGAGCTCGGTCAGCCGGTGCGTGCCGAAGACAACCGAGGCGGCGGATCGGACGACATCGGCGACATCTCATGGAACATGCCCACGGTGACGCTGCGCTATCCGTCGAACATTCCCGGATTGCCGGGACACAACTGGTCCAGCGCCATCGCCATGGCGACACCGATTGCGCACAAGGGCGTGGTGGCGGGCGCCAAGGTGCAGGCGATGACCATCCTGGACCTGGTGATGAAGCCCGAGCTGGTGAGACAGTCGTGGGACTACTTCACCAACATGCAGACGAAGGATCAGAAATACGTGCCATTCATTGCCAAGGACACGCCGCCGCCCACGTGGCTGAACAAGGCGATCCTCGACAAGTACCGTCCCGAGATGAAGAAGTACTACTACGACCCGAGCAAGTACTCGACTTACCTCGAACAGTTGGGGATCAAGTATCCGACGGTTCGGACGGGCACGACGTCACAGGAGCGGGAGCACTAGGCCAACGTCGACACGACCAGCCTTCGCTACGGCTACGGTGGTCCGCCGGAGCTTTAGCGTAGGCGGAAGGGCACGAAGACCGTCAAACGCCTGTTTTCTGATATCGCGTCAACGCGGCCAGCAGACGGTCAACTTCCTGCGGAGTGTTGTAGAAGTGCGGTGACACGCGCACCCCGCCGCGGCCGGCGCCGCCACCGGTCGTGACGCCGATTTGATCCTTTTCGTAGAGGGCGGCGACCAGCTTGCGCGGCTCGAGCGTGCCGGGTGCGAAGGTGACGACGGCGCCGTTGCGGGCCGGGTCGGTCGACGTAAAACTGCGGAACCCATCGATCTTCGCGAGTCCCGCCAGCAGCTGTTGCGCCAGCGCTTTCGAGCGCTGCTCGATCGCGGCTCGTCCAACCTTGGTCTGAAAGGCCAGCGCTTCGGCGAACGCGATCATCGTGGCCTCGTCGCGCTGCCCGAACATTTCCATCCGGCGTGAAATCCCGACCGCGCCGGGGTAGGCGCTGTACGACGAGGGCCAGATGCGATCGTGAACTCGGCTGTTGATGAAGAGCACACCGCATTCGCGGGCGCCGCACGGCCACTTGTGCGCGCTCCCGGAGTAGAAGTCGGGATCCACCTCACGCAGATTGACGTCGAGCGAGCCGAACGTCTGCGCGCCATCGAGCAGCGTAAGCACGCCACGCGCACGAGCCGCCGCACAGATCTCCCTGGCTGGGAACAGGTCGCCGACGGTATTCGTGAAGTGCGTGAACGCGAGGACCTTGGTTCGCGCGGTCATCGCGTTGCTGAACGCATCGATGTAGGTACTCGGCGCCGGGGTGGGGATTCTTCTGCTCGACAACGCTGACCGTAAACCCGAACCGCTTCGCCTTTTCCATCCACGCCTGGTTGTTGCTGGGGTGATTGTCGCTGAAGATGACCACCTCATCGCCAGCTTTCAGTTCCAATCCGTTCGACACGAGGTTGTTCGATTCGCTGGTGTTCCGCGTGATGACGATCTCTTCCGGCGTGACACGTAGAAAGGCGGCCAACGCCTTGCGGGTCTCTTCCTTCGCGCCAGACAGCCGCGCTCGATTCTGCGGCGAGGGATTCTTGTCCACGTCCTCGGTCTCACGGTTCAGGGCGCGCAAGACGGGACCGGAGGCCGGGCACAGATTGGCCGCGTTCATCACGGCCAGACCGGGCGGCATCACGAACTGCGATCGAACGGCGGTCCAAAACGGTTCCCCGGCGCCTGCGCCACCCGCAGGCAACGCCGCCGTCGCGGACTGCGCCCACGCAGGATGACTGAAAAGGGCGGCCGACCCGCCCACGGCAAACAGGCGAGCGAAATCGCGGCGTGACACCGAACCGGCGGGACGGGCCATGGAATCCTCCAGATCCGGGTCAGTATAAGCCTAGCGAGGCGGAGCCTCAGACCAGCGAGCATGGAGGAACGGCTCCACCCCGCTAGGCACTATGCTGTTTTGCCCCGCTCCGCGGGGCGAGAGTCTTGAATGGCCGTCCGAAAACTTGACTCATTCGAGAGGAATTCGGCCATTCAAGACTCAGCGAGACGTCTCGTCTCCGGACGGCCCGTAGATCGACGGAAGGGCGATGTCGTGCAGTCGCAGGTAGACCGTGAGCTGCCCCCGATGATGGACGAGGTGATTCAACACAAACGTCCGCAGGACCGAGGCTTTCGGCATCGTGAATAGTTCCTTGCCTTGCGAGGTGAGTGTCCACGGCGCCATCAGTTCCGCATCGGTCCGGCCGTGCAGTGCCGAGCGCGCCTTTGCCACATTCAGATCGAACATCGCCAGTACGGCCGAGCGTGTCGTCGCCACGTGGTCGGGCGCTGAAGGTCCCATCTCCGTGCCGCCCTGTGTCAGCGTGAGGGCCGCCCACTCGGGCAGCTGGGCCAGGTGCTCGGCCAGTCTCCCGAGCGTCATGCTGCGGGCGTGTGGCTTCCAGTCGAAATGCGCCTCGGGCACGCGTTCCAACAACCGTCGTGTGAGGCCCATCTCGCGATCGAACTCCGGCAACAGCGCCTCGACGATCGTCATGCGCGGATGATAGCGGATCATTCCGCGTCGAGCCGAGCGCGCGACCTGAGCGTTGTTTACTCCCTGTGCCCTGGACGTGGTGCGACGGGTGGGGGTGGTGGTGCTGGCGTCGGCATCACCTGGCGACCCGGCAACGCCTGCGGGGTTGGGGCAGCCAATGGTGCTGGGTTGGGAAGTTCAAACTCGAACTCATGTGCGTCGAAGAGTTGGTCAGACTCGTGCTGCCAGTCGATGTCGAGATCTAAGTCGAAATCGAGGTCGGCCACGTCGAAGCCTTTGGGTGGCTTTGGCGGCTTGGGCGCTGGCGGCGGCTGTGGAGGTTGCGGGCGGTGAGGTGGGGCAGCTTGCGGTGTCTGCCCGCGTCGAATGCGTCGCGCTTCTTCCGGCGTCAGGATCGTCTTGCGCGCGAGCACGATGTCTCCGTTGAACGACTGCAGTTCGACTCGTGCGCTGCCCGAGCCGAGCGTGAAATTGAAACGCTTGCTCCCTTCGCGCGCGCTCTGCCCATCGGGCAGCTGAATTGGAAAGTCGGACTCGAAGTCGCCCTGGAACGTTCGGACGAACACCGTTGCGTTCGCCACCCCGCCGAGCCCGACGCGAATGTCTCCACTGTGCGTGGTCAGGCGATAATTTCCCGTGTCACGCATCGTCCCGTTGAAGGTGATGTCGCCGTTGACCGTTGAAACCTCCAGGCTCGCTGTCTGGGCGTTTTCGATCACGATGTCGCCATTCGTCGTCTCGGCGGTCATGTCGCCCGATACGTTCGAGAGCCGAATCCCTTCGTTGACGGACGTCGCCTGTACTTTGCCGGTTGCCTTCTCGACGGTGATGACGCCCTCGACCGAGCGGACCGCGATGGCGCCCGAGCCGCCAACCACGCGCACGTTGCCGTGAACGGTTTCGACCGTGACTTCAGCGGTCGTGCCCTCGATGGTCGATTCGAGATACGTGCCACTGAGATTGACCGGCATCCAGCGTGGGACGGTGATCTGATAGTCAATGAGGTTGGCGGGCCCGCGCGTTGCGCGCCCGCGGATACGCAGCGTCGTGTCGGCCGTCTGGACGTCGACGCTTTCGCGACCGCTGTGCGAGGCCTGCACGCGGACTTGCTCGCGATCCCACGAGCGAACGGTGACTTCACCGGCGTTGTTCTGCAACACCAGACGCGTGCCCTTGGCCACGTCCAGCGTCTGATCGGTTTTCTGCCCCCCCTCGGGTCCACCCGGCCGCGCCTGAATCGGCGGCTGCTGGGCGTCAGCGGAACGATCTTGCGCGGCGGCGGACGTCGCGACCAACAAGGTCAGGCCGGCCCCAATGGCCAGGCACCAGCTGCGAATCATCGAACTCTCTCCTTCTGAAACCGTCGTCTCAAACCCGCCTCCGCGAACCTTCGTCAAGAACCTTCGTCAAGAACCTTCGTCAAGAACCCTCGTGAAGAACCGTCGTGAAGAACCCTCGTCAAGAACCCTCGTCCAGAAAGTCAGTCCCCCGACAGCGAAGTCGCCCGCCGTAACAAATCCAGCTTTCGTCGCCGCGCGTCGGCCAGGTGCGAATTGAGATAGGTGTTCGCCGGGTCGGCGTCGAGCGCGGCGCGTGCTTGCCGAATAGCTTCGTCGATGAGCCGGAGATTGCGTTCGATCACGACGACGGTTCGCGGATCGAGCGTCTCGCGCTGATCGAGAAGAATCTGCTCCAGATCGGCCACCGCCTTGTCGAACTGGGCGTCAGCGAAGTTCGCGGGTGCGACCTCGCCCGACTGGAGCGTCAACGTTTCGGCCATCGCCTGAATCGGCGTCTCATGTGGCGCAGGACGTGGGACGTTGCGACCAGCCGCCAGATACGACACGCTTGCGGTTACGGCCATCAGTAGCGACGCTGCGAGAGCCAGTTGTGGCAGGCTGAACGAGATGCGTCGTGACCGGGCTAAAGCCCGGTCCCTCAGAATCTCTATTGAAGCTTCAGCCCGGCCGGATGTGATCCGCGCCAGGATTGCCGGCCAGAGATCGGCTCCTGGATCGCGATCCTCATCGCCTCGCGCTGCGACCGTGACCAGACGCAGCTCTCCCATCACCGCGCGACACGCGTCGCACTCGGCCAGGTGGGCTTCGCAGGCCGCGTTCTCCGCGGGCGACAGCTCGCCGTCCTGGTAGTCCGACAATCGATCAGTCCAGTGCGTGCTCACGGGAGTCTCTCCGTTCGTTGAGGTGCGAGCGTAACGTCATGCGTGCCCGATGCAGTTGTGACTTCGACGTGCCGATCGAAACGCCGAGCATTTCGCCGATCTCCTCGTGTCGATAGCCTTCGATATCGTGCAGCACGAAAACTGCTCGTGCGCCCGGCGGCAATCTCTTCATTGCCGTGTCGATGTCCATTCGCGCGTCGTAGCGCGCGGGTGCGGGGGTTCCCGGCAACCGCTCGAGTACCGTTTCGCCATCGGCGAGAAATCGGTCCCGCATCGTGCCCAACGTCCGAAACCGTTCAACAATCACGTTTACCGCCAGGCGATGGAGCCACGTCCCAAACGCTGATTCCCCCCGAAACGTGCCCAACTTCTGCCATACGCGAACAAACACATCCTGCGTGAGCTCGTCGGCGGACTCTGATCCGGCCATCCGGCGCGCAAGGTTGTGCACGCGCCGCAAATGGGCGTGGTACACCCTCTCGAAAGCGACCGTATCCCCTTGAGCCGCAAGGGCCACATCGTCCACCGGCACTTGCTTGGATGGGTCGGAGGTCACAGAGGTTGGAATCGATGAGCCGGATGACCGGGTGACAATACCGCCATGCCCTGGCTTGTGGGTGCGCTGGCGGCGGTGGGCTTCGTTCTCTCCGCCTCCTTCACGGCTGCATTCTATCGACCCTCGAGCCGGCTGGCTCGTCTGGTGCCCGTCGAGTGGTGTGGACTGGGCGATGGCGAACGAGGCTGCGGGAGCGTCGTCCACACCCCTGGCGCGCGGCTCTTTGGACCCCCGAACTCGCTTCTGGGCATGATGTTCTACACGGCGCTCCTCGTGTTCGCCGGGCTCGGACTTCCGGTGGTTCTCATGCCTTGGTACCTGGCCGCCACCTGGGCCACGGTTGGAGTCGGCGCATACCTCGGTTACCGACTGCTATACGTCGAGCGGATGCGGTGTCCGGTCTGTTGGACTGTCCACACCATCAATGCCGTGCTGGCCCTGGTTCTTACTGCGGCTTCGGTGTAGCTGGCGGCGTCGCCGGGCGCGAGAAGTCCACTTTGGGTGCCACCTTGGCCGATTCGGGCACCTGGAACAGGGGGTATTCACCGAACCCGAAGATGCTGGCAGTAATGTTTGCCGGGAATGATCGCCGCGACGTGTTGTACTGCTGGACGCGCTCGTTATATCGCATGCGTTCGGTCGCGATGCGATTCTCGGTGCCGGAAAGTTCGTCCATCAACCGCGCGAACGTCTCGTTCGACTTGAGGACGGGATAGTTTTCGACGACCACGAGGAGTCGACTGAGCGCTGCGGACTGCTCGTTGGCCGCTTGAATCTTCTGTTCCGTGGTCTGCGCGCCGGCGAGCTTCGCGCGTGAATCGGCGATCGCCTGAAAGACGTCGCGTTCCTGCTGCGCGAACCCCTTGGTCGTCTCCACCAGGTTCGGGATCAAGTCATTGCGGCGCTGCAGTTGATTTTCAACTTGTGCCCACTGCGCCTTGAGCGCCTCCTCTTCGGAGACGAACCGGTTGTATGAGCACCCAGACGATGCTCCGGTTGCCACTACGATCAGCGCCGCAAGCGCGGTCGCACGCCCTATGGTCTTCATCCCCTCTCTCCTAACTTTGAACTGGTAACTTGTAACTTGTAACTTCCCGTCTACCAACTCGCCCCTCCACCACCGCCTCCGGAGCTCCCTCCGCCAAAGCCGCCAAAGCCGCCGCCGAACCCGCCCCCGCCGCCGCTCCAGCCGCCACCGCCTGAAGACCAGCCACCATACCCTGCTCCAAAAGGGCCGACTGTGCTCGTCCACCGACGTCCACGTCGACGTTTCCCGCCGACCGCGCGGCTCATGACCGACTGCACGATGTTGATGAGAATGATCGCCGCGAAGATGATCAGGACAAACGGAATCCCGCCGTCATCATCGCTGACGGGCGTCTGGACGGGCACGCCGTCGAGCGTGACATTTCGTGCCTGAGCAATCCGCTGCGCGAGTCGCGTTGCGCCGGCCACGAGGCCTTGGCCATAGTTGCCCTGGCGGAAGAAGGGGACCATTACCTGGCGACTCGTCTCGCCTGCGAAGCCGTCGGTAATGATGCCCTCGAGATCGTAGCCGACCTCTGCCCACACTTCGCGATCATCCACAGCCAACAGCAGAAGGAGCCCGTTGTCGCGCGCCTTCTGCCCGATACCCTTGCCGTGATTTTCGAACATCTCGGTCGCAAAAGTGCGGATATCGGCGGCGGGTGCAAAGGTCTTCACGGTGGCCACGACCAGCACGTCGCCGCTGGCCGACTGCAGTCTGCGGATCAACGAGTCCAGTGCGGCCTCGTCCTCGGCACCGATGACGTTGGCGAAGTCGTTGACCGGTGCGGTCAGCAGCGGCGGCGGACCCTGTGCCCACACCATCGACCCCAACGCTATCCAGGCGAGGGTCGTGCAGGCCACGCGGGCCAGGACGGTCATGAATAGCGCCACTTGTCCACGAAGTCTGCCAATCGCTCCATCGCCGCGAGATAGGCGGGGAACAACTTCGGCGCATCGACGGCAGGCATCGTGCTCGACTCGTCGAGCGAGAGGACATCGCTGACGACCCGTTGATCGAGTCCGGCTTGGCGAGTGGAGTAGTCGACGAGTTCGGCGGTCGTCGTCGCGGGCGCGCGATCGAGGCGGGCCAGGTTGCGTAGAAGTGCAGCGAAAGCGGGCGCCGACTCGCGCACGAAGTCGTTGACGGCTGCCGGCCGCCCACCCGATTCCAGAAATTCCTCTCGCAGATGCAGCAGGTGGCTCTTGACCTGGACTTCGCATGCGCGGCGCAGGTCGTCGTCTCGAATCCTCAGCCCGTCAAACGGATCGTGACCAAACACGACGTAGTGCGCGGCCATGATCTCGCCGTACTCGATTGGAAATGCGTCGAGCGATCGAGCGAAGTCGCTGGTCGTCAGAAGGAGCGGCGTGGCGGCCCCGCCGCGCTGCCAGGATGAGACGCGGCCGGCACAGGCCGTGAGATCCTCTGGCGTCAACGAGCGCACGAGCACCAGGCTGGGGACGGGCGCATGATCACGCCGCCCGTACGCCACGATCGCGTCGAGCCGATCGCGGAAGATCCGCTGGAGGTCTTCGAGCACCGGCTGCATGACCGCTCGACTGCCGCTAACCATGAGGACATTCTACGGTCTACTGGATACGGTCCACGGTTAGCGGTCCACGGTCTACGGTCCACGGTCCACGGTCTACGGTCTCTGGTCTACTACGGTCTACGGTCGTGCTGGTTAACAGTTAGAATCCTCGACTGTGCGGTTGCGCGAGCTCCAGATCGGATGCTTCGGCGGTGGAACCGGACTCCCGAGCTTGCTGGGCGGCCTGAAACGCAACCCGTGGTTGTCGCTCCACGCCGTTGTCACGATGTTCGACAGCGGAGGGAGTTCTGGCCAGCTCCGCGATGAGCTCGGCGTGCTCCCGCCTGGTGATGTCTTGCGATGTGCGCTGGCGCTGGCGCGAAACGAGGGCGAGGCTCGACGCGTCTTGCTTTCGCGACTGCCGACCATCGAGCATGCTCGCCTTGGGGGACACACGGGCGGCAACCTGCTCTTGTCGATGATGCAGCAGTACACGGGAGACTTTCTGGCTGCCATCGGTGGGCTGCGAGCGCTGCTCGGATGTCGCGGACACGTCTGGCCGATCAGTATCGAGCCAGCCGTCCTCTGCGCCGAATACACCGACGGGACGATCCATCGCGGCGAGGTCGAGGTCGATCGGGGACAAGCTCGTGGCCATCAGGTTCGTGAGCTGTGGCTGGAGCCGATCGCGCGCATTCTTCCCGATGTGTGCGACGCCATACGAGCGTTCGATACCGTCATCATCGGTCCAGGCAGCTTCTTTACGAGCCTGATGCCGACCCTTCTCGTCGACGGTGTGAAGGAGGCGCTCGGGGCCGTCAACGGGCCGATAGTCCTTGTGTTAAACCTCCTGACCGAGGGCCAGGGAATGCAAACGTTCTCAGGCGCCGACGCAATCGAGTGGGTGGAGCGAGCCATCGGTCGACCGGTGGACGTCGTGCTGTTCAACACGGCCCGTCCGAGAGCGGAGGTGTTGGCGCGATATGAGAGCGAGCACAAACGTCCACTCGATCGAGGGGACATCCCCTCCAGGATCGAAGTGGTCGAAGGCCCGTTGTGGCGCACGACAATCGCGCGCCACGACCGCCCGCGTTTGTCATACGCCGTGTGGTCGGTCCTGAGTCGGCGACTGCTGCAGTAGTCAGTGGTCGGTGGTCCGGTGATCAGTGGTCGGTGGTCGGTGATCAGTGGTCCGGACAGCCGGCAACCGGCAGCCGGCAACCGATCTAGTCCGCCTTCTTCCTGGCCTTGGCTGTCTTCCCGGCCTTTGCTGCTGCCCTTTGAGGTGTTGCTGTAGCGGTCGAGCGCTGGTTTTCGCCTTGAATCTCCAGCGCGCGCTGGATGATCCGTCGAAACATCTGGCCGGTGTCGCCGCCCTTGGCCGGGGGATTGCCACGCCAGACGGCGGGGTTATCGGCGGCGAGAATATCGGCGAGATCGGCGTCAGGCGTCTTCACGCTGAGTGGGGCGAAGGTGGTGATGTCGATCGGCCCGGCCCAGTCGTCGCGATGCTTGATGAGCAGCCAGCTGCGGCCTGAATCACCGCTGCTCCCTGCCCCTGATCGACTCGACGCGTATCCACGCGTGCGAACCAGCACCCAGGAGCCTTTCAACTTGTAGCCATCGAGCCTGAACTTCAAGTCGCCTTTCTTGAGCGAAGCGGCGACGTCGTCGGTCTCGGGTTCCCACGTGCCCCGGTCCCACAGCATGACGATGCCTGCGCCATAGCCCTCCGGGATGACTCCCTCGAAGTCGCCATACTCGATGGGATGATCTTCGACGTGCATCGCCAGTCGCTTGTCGGAGGGATTGATCGACGGCCCCTTCGGCACTGCCCAGGACAGGAGCACGCCGTTCCACTCGAGCCGCAAGTCGTAGTGCAGGTGCGACGCGAGATGTTTCTGCACGCAAAAGAAGAGTCCGCGTTTGGCCTTGAGCCGGGTCTTGGTCCCGTCGCCGGAAGGCTCGGGGGTTTTCGCGAAGTTTCGCTTCTTCTTGTAGTCCTCCAGCGCCACAAACCTAGACTACAGTCTCCCGATGCTCTACGCCATTCTCGGCTACCTGGCCATCCTGGTCGCCCTCGGCATCTGGCAGACACGCAAGCTGAAGACCGGTGACGACTTCCTCGTGGCCGGACGCACGTTGCCGGCTCATGTCCTGGTCTTCACTTTGCTCGCGACGTGGATCGGATCAGGCAGTCTTTTCGGCGGAGCTGGCCTCGGCTATCGCACGGGGTTCCCAGCACTCTGGCAATCGGCCGGTGCGTGGGTCGGAATCGCGCTCGTGTATTTTCTGGCCCATCGGGTGCGACGGATCGCGAAGTACACGATGCCGGACATCCTCGAGTTGCGCTACGGGCCCACGGCCCGAATGCTCGCCACCGTGGTCGTCGTGATCGCGTACACGACCATCGCGGCGTATCAGTTTCGCGGTGGTGGACGACTGCTGAACCTCGTGTCGGGGATCGACATCACACAGGGTGCGCTGATCACGATGGCGTTCTGTGTCACATACACAGCAGTGGCCGGGATGCTGTCGGTCGCGTACCTCGATCTTGGAAACGGGGTCGCGATGCTAGCCGGCGTGGGACTGGCGGCCGCGTACATCGTGGCTGATCAGGGAGGGCTGAGCGCCGCGCTAGGTGCGTTGCGTCCCGATCAGGTCGCACTCTTCGGTACGCTCGACCCGTGGCGTGATGCGGGCGCTTTGTTCCTCCCGACCATGCTGTTGTTGATGGGCGAGGCGAACATGTACCAGAAGTTCTTCTCGGCCAGGGACGAGCGGGCGGCGCGAGTCTCCGTCATCGGCTGGATTATCGGAACCATCGTGGTCGAGACGTTGATTGTCAGCGTTGGCGTCTTCGGGAGTTCGAGGATTCCCGGCTTGTCCACCGGCGATTCGGAGGCCATCGTCATTCGCGCCGCCTCCGAACTGATGCCCGCTGTTCTCGGCGGCCTCTTACTATGCGGTGCGGCTGCCATTATCGTCTCCACGGCGAACAGTTTCCTGCTGACGCCGGCCTCGGCCCTGGTCAGCGACGTCTACAAGAAGTCCATCAACCCGGCGGCCACCGATCGGCAGGTTCTCCTGTACACGCGATTGATGGTCGTCGCGCTCGGATTGATCGGCTTCGTCGCGCTCGGTTTTTTCCAGACCATTCTCGAAATGGCGTTGTGGGCATACACGATGTATGGCGCTGCCATCACGCCTGCGCTGCTGGCGGTGTTTCTGTGGCCTCGCGTGACTCGCGCTGGAGGCGTCGCGTCGATCCTGGCCGGAATGCTGACGACGTTGGGCTGGGAGATCTACGCGCGACAAGCGGGTGGCTACCCGTATGAGCTCGCGACGGTCTATCCCGCGCTCGCGTTATCGCTGATCGCGCTGGTTGGCGTGAGCCTTGCCACTCCCAAGCCGTCCGCGAAGGAGTTGGCGGCGATTGCGTAGAAGGCCTCCGCGGAGACGTAGGAAGGCGCGGAAACTTCAATGACCGGCCAACACAATCAAGCGCTGGATCACGATGAGGAAACCGAGGGCACCAACTTCGTGCCGTCGCGCCTTCGTGGCTAACTGCCACTACGGAATGCGATAAGGCTTGCCTTGCTTGTAGAGTGCGAGGCGTTCGCGCAGCCCGATCTTCACCGCCTCGTCTTGCGAGTGTGAGAGTGCGCGCTCGGCGGTAGCAATCGCTTGATCGAATCGGCCTGCCGCGGCGTACGCCGCGGCGAGCGCGTCCAGCACCTGGGGGTCGGCGTGTTTAGTGGCATCGGCCGCGCGTTCGGCCGCTTCGATGGCTTCGCGAGCCTCCTGTAGTTGGACGGCGCCCGTCGCCAGGTGCCAGGCCAGGTTTCGCTGGGCTTGGACGTTGCTGCCATCCAGACGGACGGCGTCACGGAAGTGCGGGACTGCTTCCGCACGACGGCCGGTGGCCGCCAGCACGGTGCCCAGATTGTTGTGGGCGCTCGCGTAGCCGGGGTTGATGGCGAGCGCTCGTTCGTACTCCTTGATCGCCTCATCGTACGACCCGGCAACGGAGAGCGCTGTCGCGACATTGAAATGCGCCGCTGCGTTCTGTGGTTTGAGCGCCGTCGATGCCCGGAAGTGACGCACGGCATCGTGAGCGGCCCCCAGTGACAAGTACAGCAACGCCACATCGTCGTGGAGCTCGGCATCATTGGGGTTCGAGCGCAACATCGTCTCGTACCCGATGATGTCCTCGGCGGTCATCTTCCTCTCGATCTCGCGGCTCAGCCGAAGCCGATCGGCGTCGTTCCGGGCGACAAACTGGAACCACAGGTCGCCCATTTCGTCGGAGGACCGTTGGCCCCAGTAGACGCGTTGCGGCGGTTGCTGCGGGTTTCGTGGATTCGCCGCCGAGTTGTCGTAAACGTAGTGCATCGACACGCGAGTCCCCTTGGGCAGGGTGATCGGTTCCACATAGCGGTACACGTGCTGCCAGCGAAAGTCCCAATCCTTGATCTGAATCAGAGGCACCGACGTCCCATCGGGCAGAGTCGCGGCTCCGACAAGACGGCGCAGTCGGTAATGAGCGTGTGGTTGCAGCGCGTGCAGGTCTACGTCCACCGGCAACACATACGCATCCTCCACCGCGTACTCGCCCTCGCCTGGCGCGATATCGATGCCCTGCGAGCCGAGGCGAAGAATGGTAGGCCGCTGCGTTGGGCGCTCGTCCGTAAAAAACAACCCGATGCTGGGTTGCACGTTCTCGGTCGTTCCGCTCGGTTGCATGTGAAGTTGCACGACGAGATCGGTGCCTGGCTCGAGCGTCCACGCCATGGTGCCGGGAACCAGGGGTGCGATCTGTCCCGGCGTCCAGCCCAGGAAGTGACCATCCGGGTACACGGCGGAGCGCGCCATCAACCCGTCGTAACCGGGTGCGGGATCGCGATCGTCGAGCCGCCGCGAAGCGTCCGTCGGATCGAGCCTGATGTTGGCGTGATGGACCACGCGCGCGTTCCCGGGCCGGAACTCGAGGCCGGTGATGAACTTCGTGGTGGTAACCGGGAGGCGAATGGCGAAGATGCGGAAGACGTCGCTCCCGCCCGCGGGGAGGGTATACGCCTCGGACAGGGTGACCACAAGGTCTGGCGTTCCCAGTTGCCAGGTATCGTTCGACGCCGGAGGCGATGGCAGATCGGGTCCCTCGCCGCGCGGGGCGCCAGCGTCGACCCATCGCTGAATCCTCGTGATGTCGTCATCGGTTAGCGGCTTTTGACCGACAAACGGTCGTGGCGGCGAGTCTGCCTTCCACGGCGGCATGTATCGCCGACGCGTGACGGCTGCGATCTGTGACGCGCGCTGCCGAACTTCGTCGTACGACCACAGGCTGAACGGTGCTGGCCCATTGGCTCGATGGCAACTCGCGCACCGCTCGTGGATCAGCGGTGCGATATCGCGGGCAAAGCTGGGGGACTGCAAGTCGGCGACGAAGCAGCCGACCGCCTGGGTCGTTGGCGTTGTGACGGCTCGGCCATCGACGATCGCGTCCAGGGCTTCGTTCAAGTCTCTGTGGGTCGGTGCTGGCCGCTCGACGCCGAAATCGAGATAGCGATCGTCGATACGGCCGCGATAGAGCGTTCGACCCTCGCGATCGATCACCGCTGCTTCGGGTGTGACGGTGATGCCCAGCTGCTTGATCACGTCGTGTTGCGGATCGCGCGCGGCCGGCATCGTATAGCCGAAGCGTTCGACGTGCGAGGCGATCGCCTCTCGACTTTCTCGGGCATTCGCATACACCAGCCAGAATGCGATGCCACGCGCAGAGAATGCGGCCTGGAGCCGGTGGATCTCGGGCGCATAACGATTGGCGATGGGGCAGTCGGTCGTCGTAAAGAGCAAAACGGTGGCTCGCGCACTGGGCCGAGCGGCGAGCGGGTCGAATGGGCGTCCCTCCAGATCGACCAGCCGGAGCTCGCGGGCGGTCGCGGACGTCGCCGCGGCCACGACGAGAAAGCTGCAGAGCACTGCCCAACCAGCACGGCCGGCCGACATACCGCCCATGCTATACAAACGCGACGACACGATGAAGCGCAGGATGGCACGGCCCCGAGCCGAACAGGCGATCGTCGCTCCCCCGGGCAGGAGTGGGTTCGAGTCGTGGATCGGCTTGGCCTTCGTTGTCCTCCTGGCTCTCACACTTCGGCTCGTGCATGTCTGGCAGATGCGGGACACGTTGTTTCTGACGCTCTTGATGGGCGACTCCAAGGGTTACGACGCGTGGGCGCAGCAGATTGCGGCAGGCGATTGGATGGGTCGTGAGGTTTTTTATCAGGCGCCCCTGTACCCGTATCTGCTCGCCGCCATCTTTGGCGTCTTTGGACACGACCTGCTGGTCGCACGCCTGGTTCAAGCCGCCATCGGTGCCGCGTCCTGCGGTTTGCTCGGCTACGCCGCGGCGCGGTTGTTCGGCCATCGAGTCGGGGTAATCGCCGGCGTGATGCTGGCCGTGTATCCGCCGGCAATCTTCTTCGACGGTCTGATTCAGAAGTCCGTTCTGGATGTGTTTTTCTTGTGTCTAGCGCTCGCGTTGTGCGCGCACATCATGACTGGTGGCGCGTCCATGCGGCAATGGATCGCCGTCGGCGTCGTGATGGGCGCGTTGAGCCTGACTCGAGAAAACGCCTTGTTGCTCGCGGCGGTGATTGCGTGCTGGGCCTACCGAGCATCCGGCGTACGCGCGGTTGCGGTGTTCGCGATTGGCGTCATGGTGATGGTTGCGCCGGTCGCGCTTCGCAACTACGGCGTCAGCGGCGAGTGGCACCTCACGACGTCTCAGTTCGGCTCGAATCTCTATATCGGCAATAACCCGAAGAGTGATGGCAGTTACATGTCGCTCCGCGAAGGACGAGGCTCGCCGGAATTCGAGCGGGTCGATGCGACTCAGCTTGCCGAGAAGGCCACGGCACGGAGTCTGACGCCTGCGGAGGTCTCGCGCTATTGGACGACGCAAACGCTCAGATACGTTCAGACGCAGCCCGGCGACTGGCTGCGCTTGCTGCTGCGTAAGATGCGACTTCTGGTTAGTCGAACCGAGATTATCGACACCGAGAGTCAGGAGAGCCACGCGGAGTACTCGCTGGTGCTGCGCTTCCTGAGCCCCGTCTGGCACTTCGGCGTGCTGCTGCCGATCGCCGTATTCGGGATGTTCATCGCCATGCCGGACCGTCGGCGGTTGTGGCCGTTGTATGCGATGACTGCCGTCTATGCCGTGAGTGTGGTGCTGTTCTTTGTCGTCGCGCGTTATCGGTTGCCGCTCGTCCCGTTGCTGATGCTATTCGCCGCAGTAACGGTCGAGCGGCTAGCGTCCCTGGTCGCTCATCGCAGGGTACCAGTGAATCCGCGGATTCGCTGGGCGCCTGCCGCTGTTGCAGTCGTGTTCGTGGCCGTGCTTGCGGCCTGGCCCGCCTATTCGGCGGCGGACCAACTGGCGATTACCGAGAACAATCTCGGCGCTGCGTTGCAGGAGGGCGGTCGCCCGGCCGAGGCTATCGAGCACTATCGCCGAGCGATCGCATACAGGCCCGGTTACGCGCCGGCGCTCGCCAATCTCGGGACCGCGCTGCGAGCGGTGGGGCGCGTCGATGAGGCCGTCGCGATCTACAGCCAGGTGCTGGAACATGACAGCGCGCGGGCGACGACGCACCTGAACCTGGGCAACGCGCTCATGACGCAGGGACGGATGACGGAAGCGATTGCGGCCTTCCGCGAGGCGCTGAGGCTCGATCCAACGACTCACGCCCGCGAATCGTTGGCGAACGCCTTGTACGACGATGCCACGACGGCGATCGAAAGCGGCGACGTCGAACGGGCGATCAAACAGTTGCGCGAGGCGATTGAGCTGAAGCCGGGTTACGCCGCAGCGCACAACAACCTCGGGATTGCGCTCGCCTCACAAGGTCTGCATCAAAGACGCGATCGTCGAGTGGGAAGCCGCGTTGCGAGTTGATCCCAACCTGACGGGCGCGCGTCAGAACCTGGAACGGGCAAGACGGATGCGTTGACGTTAGTTACAAGTTACAAGTTCAAGTTCAGAGCGAAGTTCGAAGTTCGCGTACACAGCTGCGGCGCCCGAAGGCGCCGCAGTTTGTAACTTGTAATTTGCAACTTGTAACTACCGGCCACGACCACTGACCACCGATCTACCATCGTGTCTGTACGTTCACGCCCACCATGCGGCCCTGCATGATGCTATTGGGGCGCAGGTACGACGCCGACAGCACGTTGGTGGAGGCATACGTGATGATCGCGTCGGTGTTGTTGACGTTGAACACTTCTACCGAGGGAGTGATCGACAGTCCCTGGAGGCGGAACGTCTTGGCTGCGCGAAGATCGAGCTGATTGATCCGCTCGCTGTAGACGGTGTCACCGTCGACGAGGTTCACGGTCATCGATCCCTGTCCAAAAATCCCGGACGGCATGATGATCTGGCCCGCCGGGCACGGTGCCGGACATTCCGTGGGGTAGCGCGTCAAGTTGCGCGTGACCGACATCACTTCACCGCCGGTCGCGTTGTTGCGGGCCGCGATGCCGTGGTTGCTCTGGAACACTGCGCTCACGGTCACGCCCCAAACGACTGGCATCGACGCGGAAAACTTGAAGCCCTTGCGATATGGGACGTCGTTCTCCCGATCATCGCAGAAGATGGCGTTGGCGGCTCCCGATGCCGTCGGAACGTTCGGATCGTCTGGCGCTGTGCATGCGACGTCGAGCTGCCTCTCGATCGAGAGTCCGCCGAAGAGCTGCAGACCGCGACCTGGTCGTGCACGGAACTCAACGTTGAACGCTTCATAGAGGCGTTCGCGCTCGGGATCGTAGGTGTCGAGGTTGCGGGTCGGTCGGGCGGCTGCCTCGACACTTCGCGCGAAGACTTGAATTGGATCACCCGTGGTCGGGTTGTAGAACGTATACGGCGTGTAGTCCGCGAGCGACCAGCTCTCGTTGATGGTCGTCGTCAGGTTGTGGAAATTGCCACGGAACCAGCTGCCCGTGACCGACACCCCGCGGAGCAACTCGTGCTGCACTTCGAGGGCGCTTTCGAGGTTCCAGGTTCGTGGGAACTCGCCGTAACGGTTGAGGGCGGCCGCCCCGAAGTTTGGCGACAGGCTGCTGAGGTCGATTTCGCAGCCTGGTGTTTGAAACACGCAGTTGGTCACCGTCCCGTTCGGGTTGAACGTTCGTGATCCCTGCGCGACGTCGTCGCCATTGAGGTCGCGCCACGGCAGCGCGGCCGACGTAAGTGACCGCAAGGGGTTGTAATCGGCAGCGATTCCCGTCGTTCGAGCCTGGTTGTAGCGATTGAGCGAGTACTTGATGGCCGTGCGACCGGTGCCGAACAGGTCGTACACCATTGCGAACCGTGGCGCCCAGTCCTTCCAGTTGGGCACGTTCTCGATCGCCTCGAAGCGCCGCTCCGGCGCCCAGCGGCCCGCAGGCGACTCGCCGGCAAGCACCATTGCATTCATGTGCTCCCACCGAATGCCGTAGTTCAACGTGAGCCGGTTCAATCGCCACGAGTCCTGCGCGTAGATACCGACGTCGCGATTCAAGCGCTCGCCATAAGTCAAGGGCGTGTTGCGCACGATGACGGAGTCGGGGACGGTGTGGGGGCCGGTCGCCTGCGTGCTCCGGTACTGCTGTGTGAGATCAGCATTGGCGTCGACGCTGTGAAGGAAATCGCCCCACTGATATTGCACCCCGAACTTGAAGTTGTGCGCGCCCGTTACGTACGACATCGACGCCTGCAGGTTCTGGCGTTCCGGGCTTTGGGTGTTCTCGGCGGTCGCCGCTGTCTTGCGACCTGTCAGACCAATCTCGTTGCGCGATGCGCTTGCGTACCACGCTGGCGAAAAGCGCGGCTGCCCGACGCCGTCTTGGTAGCTGTTGGTGTAGTACTCGAGGTTGCTCGACCATCCGGCCTCGATCAGCATGCGGCTGTTGACGGTCGACGTCCACTTGACCTGGGCCGTGTGATACGCCGGGCGAGAACCACTGTAGCGCAGCGGTCTCCGGATCGTCGGAGCTCTGCATGTCATGGCCGCGATACTTGTCGATTTCGTCGAAGTAGGCCGCAAGCTTGTTGCGCGGGCTCGCCTGCCACGTTAGCCGCACCAACGCCTGCTTGATGTACTGGTCGTCGATACCCGGACTGCCGTCGTCGAAGAACGTGTTGGTGATGAAGTTGTTCACGGTGTTGTAACGAGCCGAAACGAAGAACCAGAGCTTGTCGCGCATGATCGGCCCGCCCTGTGAGAAGGTCGCATCGAAGATGCGATCGATGGCGTTGCCGGTTTCCAAGCCACTGTCCTGGTGACGTTGCGTCAGGTTGCTCGACTGCCAGTCGCCCGGACGCATCGAGACTCGAAGGTCACCACTGAACCGGTTCCCGCCTTCTCGTGGGATCAAGTTGAGACGGACACCACCGGCCGACGTCTCGGCGCCGATGCCGGATGTCTGATAGCTCATTTCCTGACTCATGGCCTCGTTCGTATAGGCCTGGACCGCGCCATCGAGTTGCAGCCCGTTGATGGTCATGCCATCGACCATCACCGTGTTGTTCGCGGCCGTCATGCCGTGGGTCGACATGTAGGTCTGCTGCATCGCGCGCGCGCCACCCACGTCGGGCAGATTGAGGTTGACGCCGGGCACGAGCTGGCCGATTGACTGGATCATTCGCCCGGACGGGAGGACGTCGATGGCTTCGCGATCGAGCACCTGCGTGTGGACGGCGGTCGTGATATCGACAATCGGCGATTCGCCAGTCACGACGACGGCTTCGGCGATCTCACCGACCCGCAGGTCGGCGTTGACCGTGGCGGTGAACTCCGCGGCGAGCACGATGCCGTCGCGGCGGACCACTTGAAACCCGGGCAGCGTGAAGCTGACGACATAGGTTCCGGGCCGGAGATCGATGATGCGATAGATGCCGGCGCCGTCGGTGGTCACCGACCGGACCCGTTCGATCAGGGCGTCGCTCGCCGCCTCCACGGTGACTCCGGGCAACACGGCCCCCGACGAGTCCTTCACCACGCCCGTGATGGTGCTCTGGGCCAGCGCTGTTACCGGAAAGACGACGAGAAGCAGCACGTGCCGTTCTCGCTGTCGCGAGCACGAAACGATTGGTCATAGTCGGCCCCTCCAAGACAAAAGTCACGCGAAGATGCCGCAATCGCCTAGATGTATTGAGATGTAACGGCAGTGAGGCTACGCCTGTGCAACGACGGCCGTCAAGCTGGAGAGGTCCCGTATGTTCCTCGTTCAGAAGGAGTTCACGACGCATCGATAAGGGGATTCGATGGTGGCAGAATGGAGCGAATTTAGGTAAAATGTTGAACCCAAGTCAGTATCACCTCGCTCGAAGGGAGAGAGTGATGGCGCACGCAGAGTTCCGCGGCCTCTATCGGTTGGGAGCATTGGCAGGTTCCATCCTGGCCTTCCCGCTGTTGGCCGCCGCCCAGACAGCCCAGCCGACACCGACGTTCACCAAAGACGTCGCGAGCATTTTCCAGGAGAAGTGTGAGTCCTGTCACCGGCCCGACTCCATTGCGCCGATGTCTCTCGTCACGTACGAAGAGGCGCGGCCATGGGCACGGTCGATCAAGAACCGCGTCTCCAGTCGCCAGATGCCCCCTTGGCACATCGACAAGACCATCGGCATCCAGCACTTCGAGAATGATCGGTCGCTGAGCGACGCCCAGATCGACACCATCGTGCGCTGGGTCGATGGCGGCGCGCCGAAGGGCGACCTGAAGGACATGCCGCCGCCGGTGAAGTGGGCGGACGAGACCATCTGGAACTTTGCCGCGCTGTTCGGCGGCCCGCCTGATCTCATCATCAAGTCGCCGGTCTACACGCAGAAGGCGATCGCCCAGGACGCGTGGTTCAAGCCGGTGGTGCCCACAGGCCTCACCGAGGAGCGTTGGGTCCGTGCCATCGAAATTCGCCCGTCAACGGTCAAGGGGCGGAAGATCACGCACCACGCGCTGGCACGTCTGCAGCAGAGCGAAAACGGCAATGACGAGATTCAGCGCGCCGCCGCCGACGGCGACGAGCCGGGTCCGGGCCTCTTCATGGAGTGGGCCGTGGGCAAGCAGGGCGAAATCATGCGGCCGAACTCCGGCAAGCTGATGCTGCCCGGTTCGAAGATCGTGTTCGACATTCACTATTCCGCGACGGGCGAGGATGTCACCGATTCGGTCGAGCTCGGCATCTACTTCTATCCGAAAGGCCAGGAGCCGAAGTATCGCCAGGCGCTCGCGCTCTTCAGCGGCATCACGGGCGGCAATCGCAGCCTCGACATTCAGCCCCACTCCGTCTACGTCGGAACCAACTTCCACGTGATGCGCAAAGCGGGTCGCGTCGAAAACTTCCAGCCGCACATGCACCTGCGCGGTAAGGCGATGTCCATCGAGGCCATACTGCCGACCGGGCAGACGCAGATGCTGAGCATGGTGAGCGACTTCAGCTTCAACTGGCACAACAACTACGTTTATGCCGACGACGCGGCACCGCTCCTTCCCAAGGGGACGATTCTGAAGATCACGTCGTGGCACGACAACACCGCCGCCAACAAGAACAATCCCGACCCGAATCAGTGGGTGGGATGGGGCGATCGCACCGTCGACGAGATGGCTCACGCCTGGGTCAACATCACCTACATGGAGGATGAGGACTTCAAGGCCGAAGTCGAGAAGCGCAAGCAGAAGACCTCGACCACCACGACAGTGCAGCAAGAGCGATAGAAGGATTGCGAAAGAGGCGCCGCGCGCGAGTGCGGCGCCTTTTTTTTTGCCTACCCGATCCACGGCACGGGTCACGGGTCACGGGTTACTGGTCACTGATCACTGATTCTGGAGTAAGGATGTCTCGATATCGATTCGTGTTGTCATGCTATGCGGTGCTGGTCGTCGCCATCGGCCTGACCTTGACTGCCTCGACTAGCGCGCGCCAATTGCCGTTGCAGCCCGCGCGCGAGTCCGGTCAAAGCATCACCGCAGCGTTCGAGGGCTGGTATCAGAATGCTGATGGCAGCTACACGCTGCTGATCGGGTACTTCAATCGCAATCTCAAAGAGACGCTCGACATTCCAGTCGGTCCCAACAACCGCATCGAACCCGGGGGACCGGACCAGGGCCAGCCGACCCACTTTCTGCCTCGCCGGCAGTGGGGCGTCTTCACCATCAAGGTTCCCAAGGATTTCGGCGACAAGCGGCTGACCTGGACGATTGTGGCGAACGGCCAGACGACCTCGGTGCCCGTGGGCGTGGTCAAGGGCTATCAGGTGGAACCGTTCAAGGAAGTCGCGCAAGGCAACGAGCCACCGAAGGTTCAGTTCGACCCGAAGGGACCAGTCTTCCAGGGCCCTCCGATTGGGATTGCCGCGACGCTGACCGGCACGGTGGGCCAGCCCGTCACGCTCGAGGCGACAGTTAATGACGGCTCGGAGAACGATCCTGAGCTCAACCCCATTCAGAAGAAGCTGCCGCCCATTGCTGTGGTGTGGACGAAGTTTCGCGGGCCTGGTACGGTCACGTTTGCCAACGGAAAGCCCCCGGTGGAAAAGGGCAAAGGTGTCCACCACAGCGACCTTTTCGGCGCCCGGTGAGTACATCTTGCGGGCACAGGTCAACGATCGTTCGGGCGACGGCGGCGGCGGGTTCCAGTGCTGCTGGACCAACGCCCACGTGAAGGTCACCATCACCGGCGGTGCGGCCACCAAGTAATCCCACCTCTTGCACAGCGATGGACGAGCGGCCCTCGTTCATCGTCGTGGCGTCGGACACCCGACGACTTGAGCCTACAATCATCTGAACGTGTCGATCCTATTGCTCTCAACCTACGACCTCGGACGACAGCCGCTTGGGCTGGCATCTCCCGCCGCGTCCCTGCGGCATGCGGGGTTCACGGTTGCGGCCTGCGACCTGTCTCGGGATCACCTGGATGAAGCACAGGTCCAGGCGGCGTCGATGGTTGCCATCTACCTGCCCATGCACACGGCCACACGTCTGTCGCTTCCTGTGATCCATCGCGTTCGCACGTTGAATCCGGAGACGACGATCGCGGCGTACGGCCTCTATGCGCCTCTCAGCGCCGCCCTTCTTCGCAAGCACGGCGTCCAGCATGTGCTCGGGCCCGAGGCAGAGGCTGACCTGGTCGAGTTGGCAGCCGGCCGCGTCCCCGCTTCGCACGACTCAACCTCAACGCGCCGGATTTCAAGGCTGCCACTGATCGTGCCGGACCGCTCGTCGCTGCCGGGCCTCGGCCGGTACGCAACGCTGCTCATGCCCGATGGGACCTCGCGGGTTGCGGGTGGAACGGATGCCACGCGCGGCTGCAAGCACCGTTGCCGTCACTGCCCGATCGTCCCGGTCTACGATGGCCACTTTCGAGCGGTGACGATCGACATCGTGTTGGCCGACATCGACCAGCAAGTCGCCGCGGGGGCCGAGCACATCACGTTCGGCGATCCCGACTTCTTCAATGGGCCGACTCACGCGCGTCGCATCGTCGAGCAGCTGCACCATCGTCACCCGCACGTGAGCTACGACGCCACCATCAAGATCGAGCATTTGTTGAAGCATCGCGATCTCTTGCCCCTGCTGGCGCACACCGGGTGCCTCTTCGTCACGAGCGCCGTAGAGTCGATTGACGATGCCGTGCTCGCCAAACTGGAGAAGGGGCATACGCGCGCCGATTTCCTTGATGCGGTCAGCGTGTGCAGGAACGCTGGATTACTGCTGGTCCCAACCTTTGTGGCGTTTACGCCATGGACCACAACCGCAGGATTCGCCGATCTGTTGGATACCGTGGCTGCTCTCGACCTTGTGGAGCACGTCGCGCCCGTGCAGTGGGGGCTGCGACTGCTGGTAACGGAAGGGTCCAGGTTGCTTGAACTGGACGACATTCGACGTTGCCTCTTACCGTTCGATGCACGGTCGCTCACGTACCCATGGCGCCACAGCGATCCAGGCGTGGACGGCCTGCAAACTGACATCATGACGATGGTCGGCACGCGCCTCACCCGGCCGCGTGGCGAGTTGTTCGACGCCGTGCGTGCGCTCGCTGGTCTGGAGCCGTGGACGCCAGTGCTGACGTCCCGATCCGTTATTCCGTACTTGAATGAGCCTTGGTACTGTTGAGCGGAGCCGAACGCAGAGCAGGTGGCTCTCATTTAGGGCATAGGGCATAGGGCACAGGGCACAGGGCACAGGGCACCAGGGGACAGGGCACGGGGGACAGGGCACAGGGCACAGGGCACAGGGGAAAAGGGGATGTTGGGGGCAAAGCGGATCTTACTGCTGGCGACGACGACGGGATATCAGACCCGGATGTTCGGCGAGGCGGCCGGGCGGTTGGGGGTGAAGCTCGTTTTCGCGACCGATCGCTGCGATCAGTTGGAGGATCCCTGGTGGGATGGCGCCATCCCCGTGCGATTTCACCAGGAGAGAAGCGCGGTCGAGGCGATCCTCGAGGCCGCGCGGCTCCAGCCGTTCGATGGCATTGTTGCCGTTGGCGATCGGCCGACGGTCGTGGCGGCGCTCGCGGCTCGCGCGCTTGAGTTGCCGTGGCACCCGCCAAACGCCGCTCGCGTTGCTCGCGACAAGCGGCAGACGCGCAAGTGGTTGCGCAGCGCGGGCCTCCCCACACCGTGGTTTTTGATCGCCAGGCGGAGCACGCCGGTGGCGAGCATCGCTCCGGCGTCGTGGCCGGTCGTGGTCAAGCCCACCGTGTTGTCGGGGAGTCGCGGCGTGATTCGAGCAAACGACGCGATTGAGTTCAGACGCGCCTTCACGCGTGTTGCCAGGCTGCTCGATGCTCCCGATGTGCGCGCACTACAGGACTCCGCCGCGGACGACATCGTCATCGAGCAGTTCATTCAGGGGCGTGAGTACGCCCTGGACGGCATCGTCGAGGATGGGCGGCTCGTGACGCTCGCGATCTTCGACAAACCCGACCCACTCGACGGCCCATACTTCGAAGAGACCATCTACGTGACGCCGGCTCGCGTTGCTCCCTCGACGCGTGATGCCATTGAGAGCACAGTCTTTCGTGCGATCCAAGCGCTCGGGCTTCAACATGGTCCCGTGCATGCCGAATGCCGGGTCAATGATCGCGGCGTGTACGTGCTCGAAGTGGCCGCGCGTCCCATCGGCGGCCTGTGCGCGCGCGCCCTTCAACTGGTCAACGACGAGGCGCAGACGATCGGACTCGAAGAGCTGATTCTGCGCCACGCTCTCGGCGAGTCTCCGTCACGTTGGGCGAGGTCGTCGGATGCCGCAGGCGTCATGATGATCCCGATTCCTGCGGAAGGGATCTACCGAGGCGTCAAGGGTGTCGAATCCGCGCGAGAAGTCGTGGGGATCGAGGACGTGCAGATAACGGCCAAGCCGGATCAGCACCTCGTTCCGCTTCCCGAGGGCGCCAGTTATCTGGGATTCATCTTCGCGCGTGCCGTCGCTCCCGATGCAGTCGAGCAGGCGCTGCGCGACGCGCACCGACGGCTGGCGTTCGCAATCGATCGTGCGATCGTCGTCAACGAGCCGCCGACGCTGTCGTCCGTAGCAGAAGCCCGCGGGGATTGAAGTAAAGCAGACGTTTTCTCGGGCGCGGCGAACGGGCTCAGCTCTTGGCTTGCTGCGGGACGTAACCCGGTGGGAGCGCCGCACCCTCACCGAAGAAGAAATCTTCCATCTGCTTCAGGATTATTTCCTGAGCCTCTTTCTGCCACGGCATCAGTCGGTACTCGTTGAGGATCATCTTCTGCCGATCCTCCCAGAGCTTCCACGCCTCCGCCGAAACCTGCTCGAAGATCCGCTGGCCAATTTCCCCCGGCCAGGGTGGCGCGTCGAGCCCCGGAAGCTCTTTTTGAAACTTGACGCAAAACACTTTGCGGCCGGTCTGATTACCGGCCGGCTCCGGGCTGACGCCGGGGGGCCCACCGCACATGCTCATCTCTTCATTGTACGCCTGGACTTCGAGGGAAGGGTCGCGAAGCGCTGGCAGGTGTCGACTATGGGCGAATGACCCAAAGCCCTGACGCCGTGCAAAGAAAGGCCGATACGTGAGATATGGGTCAACGGATCGCTCTGGACGGCGAAATCACGTGAACGGGTGTTACCCAGAAAGGGCAGCCGGCGTATTGATCTACACCATGGCTCTACCTCAACTGTAGTGATTCTGTTCACTCACCACATTTGTCTTGGTACCGACCAGTTGGCCGTAAACCGTTAGAAATCAGTAGTTTGAATGGATAGCCCGAAGGAAGAGGTGGCGGCACACCCCTTGCGAGAGGGCTGGGAAGAAGGGAGTAACACCGTGAACGAAACGCGCAAGGAACGTCGAGGATTCGCATCCATGTCCCCCGAAAAGCAGCGTGACATTGCCAGCAAAGGCGGGCGAGCGGCGCATCAAAAGGGCACCGCTCACGAGTGGTCGTCCGACGAAGCTCGCGAAGCAGGCCGCAAGGGTGGAATGGCGAGTCGCGGCGGCCGCGGCAAGCTGCCGGTGGTGACGTCGGATACACCCCCCGTAACGTCACTCGGCCCGAACGACCCGACCGAACCCGCTGCGTAGGGCAGCCGGCTCCACGTCGTCGGGGACCCGACGGCAGGTTGAAGACAGGGTTGCGGTGTCCTCCGACCGCACTCTTCCTTCAACCTGCAAGCCGCAAGAACTCCCCGTCGTCTACATCACAATTTTTTCGACCTGGACGCGTGAGTCGTTGAAGCACGCGCCGGCGCCAAGGTCTGTCAAGGCATCTGGCACCAACACGTTCGACGTGAAGCCGTTGCTGACGTGTCGTCGCCACACGCCCTTTGGCATCGCCACGGTTCCACGACGGACCAGCGGCGTCGTGCTCGCCGGCAGCCGGACCTCGCCGAGGTCGTTGAACATTCTCACAACGTCGCCGTCAACAATCTCACGGGCGGCTGCATCGTCGGGGTGAATATCCAATCGAACGGCGGGTCGCGGCAGTTCGCCGAGGGTTGAGCTCACGGTGCGTTCGCTCGCCGGAGAAATCAGCGCGAGCGGGTACTGCTCGGTCGCCGGATCCGGCTGGAATCCGTAAAGCCCCATGGGTGCCTCGCGATCGAGCGCCTCGGGGAACAGATGAACCTTGTGATCAGGGGTTCGTGGCAGGACGTCGGCAAACTGCACCGGCCGGCCGTTGAAGGGGGCCTTCGCCTTCGAATCCTGCCGCAATTCGTCACCATGTGGCGTTGGCAGCCCATCGAGCACCTGCAACATCGCGTCGAGCTCGTCGGCGGGATCGTCGGCGCGCGCGATACCGACGCGGCGAATCAACTCCGCGAACACTTCCGCGTTGGACCGCGATTCGCCGACGGGCTCGATGACGGGCTTGGCCAGCTGTAACGTGATGGGCCCGTACGATCGGACGAAGTCGTACTGCTCGAGAAACGTGGTCGCGGGCAACACGACGTCGGCATAGAGGGCCGTGTCGGTGAAGACCTGATCGAACACGACGGTGAACAGATCTTCGCGCTCGAGGCCGCGCAGCACGCGTGCCTGATCCGGGAGCGTCACCGCAGGATTGCAGTTGTAGACAAAGAGCAACTTCACTGGCGGACCGGCGGCCAGCCCCTCGCCAGAGAGCACGCGGCCCAATCGGTTCATGTTGATGGCTCGCGTCGACGGTTCGGCGTCACGCAGCCACGTGCGCTCGATGTTCCAGGAAGCGGAGTTGCTCATGGAGTACCCGCCACCGCGGACACCAAACTTCCCCGCAACCGCGGGCAGCGCGAGGATGGCCGCGGCGGCGCTGCCGCCGTTGCGATTGCGCTCGACACCCCAGCCGCACTTGACCAAGGCCGGCGAGGAGGATGCATACAGCTCGGCGAGTCGCGCGATGTGCTGAGCGGGCACGCCGCTCACGTCGGCGGCGCGATCGAATGTCCAGGCGGCCGCCTTCTCGCGCAGTTGGTCAGCGCCGGTCGCGTGTTCGGCGAGGAACTCGAGGTCGGCGTGACCGTTTTCGAAGAGATGGCGATGGATGGCCAGGGCGATCGTGAGATCCGTGCCCGGTCGCGGCTGCAGGAACAGGTCGCTCTGCCGTGCCAGCGTCGTTGCGCGCGGATCAATGACGGCGAGCTTGGCGCCACGCTCGCGCGACTCTTTCAAGAACGGCATCAGATGGATGCCGGAGGTCGCCGGATTCACACCCCACGCGACAATCAGCTGGGCGTCGGGATAATCCTCGTAGCTCGTCGACGGCATCTTGCCGTAGAGCCCAAGATTAGCGGCGCCAGTCGGGGCCGCACATACCGTTCGCATCAGACGTGACGCGCCTATGCGTCGGAAGAAGGCGGCATCGGTGGTGTCCTGAGACAGCAGGCCGTTCGAGCCGCCATACGACAGCGGCAAGATGGCTTCTGGCCCAAACGCTTCGCGCACTTCATGCACCTTCGAGGCAATCAAGTCGAGGGCCGCATCCCAAGTGACCGGTCGCACCGCGCCCGAGCCTTTGGCGCCTCGTCGCATCGAGGGACGCAGCAGGCGGTCGTCGCCATAGACTCGCTCTTGAAACCTACGGACCTTGGCGCAGATGTAGCCGCGGGTGATGTCGTTCGAGGTCGAGCCGTCGATCTTGGTGATGCGACCACCGCGAAGCGTCACCGAGATCGTGCACGCATCGGGACAGTCGAGCGGGCATGCCGTCTCGACGTGCGACTCCGGCATGGCTAGAGCGGGGCGAATCATTCGATCAGCTTAGACCGTTCTGCGGGCGGCTGGCGAGGGTTTCGTACGAGAATGCCGCGCGCGAACAGCAATATCATTTCATCGTCATCATGAACGAAGCTGAGCCGGTCCCGCAGATCGTGATCATTGGCGGTGGATTCGCCGGGCTCGACGCCGCGCGAGCCCTTCGTCGCGCGCCAGTTTCGGTGACAGTCGTCGATCGCCGCAATCACCACGTGTTTCAACCACTGCTGTACCAGGTGGCGGCGGCCGCGCTGTCACCAGGCGATATCGCTTCGCCCATTCGTTGGATCCTTCGGCGGCAAGACAACGTGCGCGTGCTGCTTGCCGAGGTGACAGCAATTGATGCCGCCGGCAAAGCAGTCGTGCTGGACGATGGACAGCGCCTGGGCTTCGACTATCTCATCCTGGCCCCTGGCGCCGCCCACTCGTACTTTGGCCACGAGGCGTGGTCGGAGCACGCACCGGGGCTCAAGACCCTGGACGATGCGCTCAAGCTGCGGCGACAAATGCTGCTCGCCTTCGAGGAGGCGGAACGTGAGAGTGACCCGCTGCGGAAGCGGCACCTGCTGACGTTCGCTCTGATTGGCGGAGGGCCGACGGGCGTCGAACTGGCCGGAGCGCTGGCCGAGATCGCTCGCCATGCTCTTCACCGCGAATTCGATGCGATCGACCCCGAATCGGCGCGAATCGTCCTGATCGAGGCGGGGGAGTCGATTCTGCCAACGTTCCCGCCATCGCTGCGCGACTCCGCTCGTCGCGCGTTGCGCAAGCTTGGAGTCGAAGTCTGGGAGAGCACGTTGGTGACCGGCGTCGAGGCGGACACGGTGATCGTCGGTCCCGACGTCTTGCGTGCTCACACGATCATCTGGGCTGCCGGCGTCTCCGCATCGCCGCTTGGTCGATCACTCCATGTGCCCTTGGATCGCGCCGGTCACGTGACCGTGCTCCCCGATCTATCCGTGCCGGGACACCCGGCGGTCTTCGTGGCCGGTGACTTGGCCAATTTCACGCATCAGACCGGCAAGCCGCTGCCGGGCGTCGCGCAAGTGGCTAAACAGCAAGGCAAGCACGCGTCTCGAAACGTGCTCCGATTGATCGACGGTCAACCTACGACGCCGTTTCACTATCGCGATCCCGGGAACATGGCGACCGTCGGTCGAGCGGAAGCGTTGGCCGACTTTGGCTGGGCTCGTATTTCCGGGTTTGTCGGGTGGCTCCTGTGGCTGTTCATCCACATCATGTTCCTGATTGGGTTTCGCAACCGCTTATCGGTCCTGTTGCAATGGGCCACTTCCTATTTCACTTACCAGCGAAGCGTCCGCCTGATCACCGGCGACACGCCGCGCAGGGCGGCACCTGCTGACGCGCGTGCTAGCGACGTTCAGGCGACAGCACCCGACCAGGTAGCTCGCCGGTAAAGGTCCCGTTCTCGCGAACGACGACGCCATTGACCACGATGTGCGTCAAGCCCTCAGCGAGCTGGTGCGGCTCCTGGTAGGTCGCGGCGTCGTGGACCTTGGCAGGGTCGAACAGGAGGATGTCGGCAAATGCGCCCGCACGGATTTGCCCGCGGTCTTTGAGCGCAAGACTTGTGCGGCTTCGGTCCGACTGACGAGCTAGCCAGTAGCACAGACCCACCTGATTGGGTAGATTGGTTCACCAAGCATGATTCCTGTTCACGCCGCACGTGTTCTTAACCGATTGACTGGGCTGACGTTGACCATACTCATCACGATCCTGACCTCCAACTCAGCGTCGCCGGCCGAACCTCTGGACTGGCCGGCGGTGGTCGCGACCTTTGGCAACGCCACGACCATCGTCATGCCGGCGACGGGCACCATCGGTAAGGCGAACGTGTATCCCTCGACAGTCAACGTCAGTGGCTTCTCTGGTGAGGTCCTCGGCGTCACCGCAACGCTCAACGGCTTTTCTCATACGTTTGCTGACGACATCGACATCCTGCTCGTGGGACCGGCCGGGCAGAGCGTGCTCCTGATGTCGGACGCCGGTGGCTCCATAGACGTGAGCGACCTCACATTGACATTCGAGGACGGTGCGACCGCGTTGCCTGATTTTGGCCCGCTTGTGAGCGGTACGTTCGCGCCAACCAACTTCGGGGAGGGAGATACGTTTCCTGCACCGGCGCCCCTCCCGCCGTATGGCACCGCCCTTTCAGACTTCATCGGAACCAATCCGAACGGAACGTGGTCTCTGTTTGTGGCAGACGATGTGGCGGGAGACGTCGGCTCAATCGCTTCCGGGTTTACGCTGACCATTGTCGCGACCGCCGTCCCGACGTCAGCCAATGATGACTTCACCACTGCGTTTCAGACGCCGCTCGGCGTCGCCGCCCCTGGTGTGCTGGCAAACGACGAAACCGATGGCGGCGGCCCGCTCACCGTCCATTCAATGACGGGACCCTCCAATGGTGCCCTTGCGGTCATGGATGATGGAAGCTTTACCTACACGCCGAACGCAGGTTTTGTTGGCGTTGACACCTTCACCTATCGAGCGGCCAACCGGTTGGGACCGGGCTCCATAGCGACCGTTTCGATAGCGGTTCAAAATCCGGCCGTCGCACTGCCACCCACCGTTCTGCGCACTTCGTCGATAGTCGGCGACACCATCACGTTGCGGTGGGCGCCTCCTGCGATCGGCTTCGCCCCGACCGAGTATCTGCTGGAGGCTGGATTGTTGCCCGGCGAGGTCCTGGGCAGCATCGCGACGGGCAGTCCCCTCCCGATCTTTTCGTTCGTCGCACCGACCGGCTCGTTCTACGTGCGTCTGAAAACGATCGCGGGCGGCATCATCAGTGGACCGTCGAATGAAATCCAGATCCACGTCAACGTGCCAGTGGCCCCGTCGGCCCCGTCGGACCTGGTCGGCACCGTGAACGGCAGCAACGTCAATCTGGCATGGCAGAACACATTCGGCGGCGGCGCGCCCACTCAACTCTTCCTCGATGTGAGCGGCTCCGAGAACGCGACCGTTCCGCTCGGCCTCACCGACCACCTGACATTCTCGGGGGTACCGGACGGGACATACACGATCAGCCTGCGCGCCGCGAACGACGGCGGACTCAGCGTTTCGTCGAATGCCATCACGTTGACGTTCCCTGGCCCCTGTTCGGGCCCGCCCCTGACGCCAATCAATTTCCTGGCGTACAACGTTGGCTCGACCGTCAACGTGCTATGGGACCCGGCAGCCACCGGCCCCGCGCCAGCCGGGTTTGCCTTGAGTGTCAGCGGGTCCTTGGTCGGGGACGCGCAGACGACAAGCCGAGTCGTGAGCGCGACCGCGCCGCCGGGATCGTACGGGCTGAGTGTCACCGCGACAAACGACTGCGGCATGAGTGCGGCCACTCCGATTCAGTTTGTCACCGTGCCCTGACGACTTGGATCGAGAGCGTCACGCCAGCGAGTGTTCGGGTGCGCCGTCCTTCCGCGGACGTTTGGGGTACTTTCTGTCGACGTAATCGTCGAGCAACTTCTGAAACGCCGCTGCGAGCTCGTCGTAGGTCCCGCGGAGGGTCGTGACGTGCTCGCCGTCGATGTAGACGGGGCAGTTCGGCGCTTCTCCGGTGCCAGGCAACGAGATGCCGATATTCGCAGCCTTCGACTCACCCGGTCCGTTGACGACGCATCCCATGACCGCGAGGGTCAGGTCCTCGACCCCTTCGTACTCGCGCTTCCACCGCGGGAGGCTCTCGCGGATGTAGCCCTGCACGCGTTCTGCAAGCTCCTGAAACGTGGTGCTGGTTGTGCGACCGCACCCCGGACAGGCGGTCACGCTCGGTGCGAAGGATCGCAACCCGAGCGCCTGCAGCAGCTCGCACGCGGCATACACTTCCTCTCGACGATCACCGCCGGGCCGCGGAGTGAGCGATACACGAATCGTGTCGCCGATGCCTTCGCTGAGGAGCGTCCCCATCGCAGACGCCGACCACACCAGCCCCTTCGTGCCCATTCCCGCTTCGGTGAGCCCGAGGTGTAGCGGCTGCTTTGTCTGTCGCGCGAGCGCCCGATAGATCTCAATCAGATCCAGTGGGCGCGAGGTCTTGCACGAGATGATGATCTGATCGGCTCGCATCCCCGACTCGATCGCGAGCTCCGTGGATTGCAGCGCCGACAGGACCATGCACTCATTGATGACCTGTTCGGACGTGCGATTCAGGTGTCGGTCGGTGTTCTCCTGCATCTTGGCCATGACGAGCTCCTGGTTGAGGGAGCCGCCATTGACGCCGATGCGGACCGGTCGGCCGCGTTCCACGGCGACTTTGCAAATGGTTGCGAACTGTTCGTCGCGCCTTCGTCCCGTGCCCACGTTGCCGGGGTTGATGCGGTACTTGTCGAGTGCCTCCGCGCAGTCCGGGAATCGCGTGAGCAGCAGATGGCCGTTGTAATGAAAGTCGCCAATCAACGGAGCCGTACAGCCAGCGTCCACCATTCGTTGTTTGATTTCGGGGACGGCGGCGGCAGCTTCGGGAACATTGACCGTGACGCGCACCATCTCGGAGCCGGCCTGCCAGAGCTCGACGCACTGCTGAGCCGTAGCCGCGGCATCCGCGGTCTCTGTCATGGTCATCGATTGGACGACGATTGGAGCGCTCCCGCCGACGGTGAGATGGCCCACGCGAACGGGCACTGTACGGTGACGTTGCGAGAGGTGAATCATTCGTCGTTCTTCCAGCCGTCGGCGATCAACGTCCGCTTCACATCTTCCGAGCGAAACAGCGCGACATCCATGGAATCGAAGTTCTCAACGCGGTCCAATTGGTTGTCGACGAAGAACGTGAGCGTGAGCTTGGGTGTGCCCGGCAGGAGTACCGCGCGCGCATGTCGCCCCTCGGGATGAAAGAGCCGCCACAAAACCGTTGGCGCCGTAGCACTCATGCTCACCATCATAGCTGGACCGGCCGACCGAGTTCGGCCGAGCGGTACAGCGCCGACAAGGCCGCCGCAATGGTGCGGCTGTCGCGCAATGTCACCGTCGGTTCCCGCCCGTCGAGGGCGGCGGCGACAAAATCCTCGACCTCGCGAACGAACAGCAAGGACGAGCCCTCGACCACGAGGCTTTCGACCGCCTGCCCCCGCCTGATCTCAATCGTTTCTCGCGGCGATGGCTTGAACGAGTTGGCGACGGCGATGACTCCGTCCACGCCAGCGATCTCGAGCCAGGTGCGATAGGGCGCCCGGAATCCGCTGTGAACGGTTGTCACCACCTGATTGGGGAATCGAAGCATGCCCGTGAACGTCTCGTCGACGCCGCTGTCGGACATGCACGACCAGCCGAACGCTTCGAGCGGGGGCTGGCCGATCAACCCAACGACCGCGCTGACCGGGTAGCAGCCGATGTCCCAGAGGCTGCCGCCACCGAGCGACGCATCGAGCCGAACGTCCGGGTTCCGGCTGCGAGTAAAGGTGAAGCCTGCGTTGATAGTCTGCAGGGTGCCGATCGTCTCGCTGCGGATGAGATCGAGCAGGCGGCCGAAGAGTGGCTCGTGACGATACATGAACCCTTCGGCCACTACTCGCTCGCGGGCGCGCGCCACGGCCTCGATGCGGTCGACATCGTCGGGGCTCATGGCGAGCGGTTTTTCGCACAGGACGTGCTTGCCGGCATCGAGCGCACGCAGCGTCCATTCCACGTGCAGGGCGTTGGGGAGCGGCACGTAGACCGCGTCGACCGACGAGTCGCGAAGCAGCGCATCGTAACTCGCGTAAGCCGTCGGGATGCTCCAGGTACGGGCATACGCGTCGCCCCGCGAGGCGTCGCGGCTGGCCACGGCCGCGACCACCGAGCGCCGTGCCGCGCGCATGGCAGGGATCAAACGTTCGTTGATGTGCGCCGTGCCGAGAAGCCCCCAGCGCAGCGGTCCGCTCACCCCCGTCCCTTTCCCATCATGCGACGGTTGAACTCTTCTGATTGACCGCGAGGCACGGAGAGGGTCTTCCAGTCGGGGCCCTTCAGATGCTTGGCAATCAGGAGGATCTGATACGCGTGGCCGGCATAGTGCGCGACCTGACGGCTGATGGCCTTGTAGATGGAGTGCGGCTCCTGGCGAATGGAAACGACTTGATCGAGGTCCGCATCGGTAAGCGGATCGATGGCCTCGAACACGCGCCGCCATCCATCTTCCCACTCCGCAAGCAGACCGGCGCGGTCCATCGGCACGTCCTCGAACTCCCGATCGCGATGCCGATCGGGCTTCTCGCCATCCGAGGTCCGAAAGTCTGTCCAACGCGACCGCATGTTGCCAGCCATGTGGCGCATCAGAATCGCGATGCTGTTCGCCTCGGGGTCGAGCTTGACCCAGAGTTGAGCGTCGTCCAACTGGGCGATGGACTTGTCGGCCAGCTTCTTGATCTTCTGCAGTTCGTCGCGCGCGACGTCGAGAATCGGGGAGGAGGACATAGTCAGGGTGCCTCGGTGCCTCGGTGCCTGTGTGCCTTGGTGCTGGTGCCAATGGTGCTTAAGGTGCTGATGTGCCTATGGTGCCATGGTGCCAGGTGCCATGGTGCCAGGTGCTGGTGCACCCAAGCACCGAATGCACCGAAGCACCAGATGCACCCAAGCACCAGAGGCACCCAAGCACCAAATGCACCCCATGCACCAGCACTCAGGCACTTAAGGCACCCAGGCACCCCAGGCACCTTAGTACATATGCTCCAGCGCAAGGAGCAAAGCCGAGATGCCTGCCAGTGCTAACGCACCGCGGGTCACATCACGGTGGCGTCCGGCGGCAACGAAAAGGGCCACATGAAGAATGAACCCCCAAAGGATGCCCTGAGTGATTGAGAACGTCAGCGGAATCAGAATCAGGGCGGCAAACGCCGGGACTCCGACCTCGAGCCGGTGGAAGTCGACGCTTCGAACAGTTTGGAACATCGCGACGCCCACCATGATCAAGACGGCGGAGGTTGCGTACTGGGGGATTGAGCCCACCAGTGGCGCCACGAACAGGCAGGGCAGGAAACAGATCGCTGTCACGATCGCGGTGAGGCCGGTGCGGCCGCCCATCCGAATTCCGGCGATGCTTTCGACATAAGCCGTCCCGGGCGAACTACCAAAGAGTCCCGCGCTCGCGGTTGCCATCGAGTCGACGACCAGCCCGCGCCTCAGATTCAACGGACGGCCGGCGGCGTCGACGAGATGGGAGGCCTTTGCGACACCGATGAAGGTGGAGAGCGAATCGAACAGATCAGTCATCATCACGGTGACGATCGTCGGCACGAGGGCCAACTGCAGCGCACCGACCGCGTCGAGCCCGAGGAAGACCGACGAGAAGTCCGGCGCGCTCAACCACTGCGTTGGTGGCGACAGCCAGCCGCCAATCCACGCAATTGACGTCACGGCGAAAATGCTGGCCAGGAAGGCCAGAGGATTCTCGGTTGATTCACCTGCGGAACGGACGCCTCTGGCCGGCCACGGGCGTCCCTTCAGCCAGACGATGATTCCGAGCGCCAGCAAGGTGAGCGCCGCGCGATGATCGAGCGGACCAACCCCCACCAGCGTCGCGGGGTTACTCGCGACGAATCCTGCGTTCTTGAGACCGATGAACGTGAGCAGCAAACCGATGCCGGCGGCGGTGGCGACCCGCAGCGAATCAGGAATCGCCATGGCGATCGACTCGCGCAGGGGGGTCACGGAAACCAGCAGGAACAACACCCCGGCCCAGAACACGATGCCGAGCGCGACCGGCCACGGCACCTGCTCCTGCAGCACAATCGTATAGGCGAAGAAGGCGTTCAACCCCATGCCCGGAGCGACGCCGTACGGGAGCTTGGCATACAGGCCCATGAGGAGCGTCATCGACGCGCACACGAGCACGGTGGCCGTCAGCACCCCGCTGAATGGCATTCCCGTTCCGGCGGTCGACAGGATGGAGGGGTTGACGATCACGATGTACGACATCGTGAAGAACGTCGTGATGCCGGCAATCACCTCCGTACGAGTGTCGCTCCGAGTCACGTGGCGAACGCCCTCGGAGGTCCCCTCGGAGATCAATGTCATTCAGTCTCTATCGCACGCGTTCCATCTTGGCGGGCAGTGCGTGCCGCGACAGCAGTGCGACGAACTCTTTCTGCCACTTGGGCTCGAGACGACCGGTGAGACGGACGGCGGTCCACGCTCGAAACACTCCACGCCGGGTGATGCGCACCGCGCGCACGGCGCCGGTCTTGATGGCCGGCTCGATGGCCCACCGCGCCATGACGCTGACGCCAAGACCGGCCTTGACCAGTTCGAGGATGGCTTCGGTCAACGGCACCTGCGACACCCGCGCCGGCTCGACGCCTGCCGGGCCGAGGACACGCGTGAAGATGTAGCTGTCGGCGCGCTCGACCTTGTAAACGATCAGATGTTCATCGCTGAAGTCATCGGGATCGATGAACGCGCGTTTGGCGAACGGATGCGTCGGCGCGACAACAGCGACGAGCTCGTCCTCGAACAGCGGCGTGGTTGACACCCGCTTGTCGTCGACCTCGCTCGTCACGATCGCCAGATCGATCTGCCCCTCGAGCAGTGCCTCGAGAGGCCGATCGGTCGCGTTGACCATGATCTGAACATCCACTCCGGGGAACTTGCGATGAAAGGACTGCAGGAGTGGTGGCAGCCAGTGATAACCGGTGTTGCACTGGGTGCAGAGCCGAAGCACGCCCTTGCCGTTTTGCGACATCAGTCGCAGGTCGTCCTCGGTGCGCCCGATCTCGTCGAGGACCCGCTTGGCCGCGCCGAGGACCCGCTCGCCCGGCGGCGTCAGGACCATTCGCTTCCCGAGTCGCAAGAACAACTGCAGGCCCAGGCGCGACTCGATGTCCCGAAGCTGGTGCGAGAGCGCCGACTGGGTGAGATGCAGCCGTTCGGCCGCACGCGTCACGCTGCCGGTCGAGGCAATCTCGTTGACCAGCGATAAATGCCGGACTTCGAGCGTCGGCGATGGCATGGCTCAACCAATGTATGAGCCGAACTCATGGCGTGTCAAGAGATGATGAACCGTCGGTGGGACGGCCGCGCGCGTGGCCGGGCACCTATTCGTCGTCTGGTTCGCGATCGTCTGACGACGACTCGACGTCCGCCTCGTTGCCTTCCGGACCTTTATCCTCGTCGTTCTCGGGTTTCATGAACTCCGGGATTTCGTCGACCGAGTCCTCCGGGGCGTCGACCTCGTCGAGGTCGTACATCCGGCCGGTAAACTTCGTGGGGATCGGGCCTTTTGGCCCTCGCTCCTTCTGCTGGAAAGTGCCTCTTGCGCCCTTCTTGCCTTTCGGTGGCGCGGGAGGCCCGAAGTTTCGTTCGCGGCCGCTCGGCTCCGTCGGACCGCCCGGACGCGTGCCGAATCCGCCGGGACGCGGACCGCCAAAGCCGCCCGTGCGCGGAGGGCCACCAGGACCGCTTGGCCGCGTGCATAGCCACCCCCAGGCCCGCCGGGGCCGCCTGGTCGTGGACCGCCATAGCCGCCGCCACCCCCCGGCCGTGGTCCGCCGTAGCCCCCGCCGGGGCGAGGCGGCCCGCCAGGCCCCCGATCTTCGCGCGCACGCGCTTCGCTGACCGCGAGCGGCCGGCCCATGAACAGCTGACCGTCGAATTGCTTGATGGCCGCTTCCGCGACGGCGCGGTCGGCGTATTCCACGAAAGCGAATCCGCGCGCCCGCCCGGTCTCGCGATCAAGGGGCCGCACGATCTGCGTGGGCTCACCGACCGCGGCGAAGTGCATCCGCAAGTCTTCTTCGCTGGCTTGGTACGGGAGATTACCTATGAACAGTCGGACTGGTGGCACGGGATCGTGGAAGGAGGGAAGAGTGCGGTTGGTCCGCTGTAGCGAGCATAACAAAAACACTACAGCGTGCCAAGCTCGGCTTTCAACGCGTCAAGTTTGAGCTGCAGCATCTCCCGGTGCGCCGGCCGGGAGGCGGCCTGGAGTTCCGCTTGCGCCTGAGCCATCGCCAGCTCCAGCAAGGCACGGCGTTCGGCTCGTTCGCGCTCCGCTGGAGTCAGCGCCGGCCGTACCATCCTGGCCGCCCGCGCATCTTCTTGCTGCGACTCGATTGCCTTACTCTCCCAGCCTCGGGCCATCCGCTGATCGTACACCGCTCAAGGTAAGATTGAGCCGCTCCTCGCGGGGCTCCGTGCAAAGGAGGCCCCTACCTGTCGTCCTCGGCTCGCAGGACAGCAGACGGAGGTAACGCGAGCGAGCGGGCGTTGTGTGCCCGCATCGAGGAGCTCATGACCACCTTCACCTCCGTCACGCCCAATCTCATCGTCCAGGACATCGATCGCGCTACGACGTTTTACCGTGATGTCCTCGGCTTTACGATCAAGACAACCGTTCCGGAATCCGCGCCCTACGTGTTCGTCTGGCTCGAACGCGATGGTGTGCCCGTGTTTCTCAACGATCCTGGCGCCGTTGAGAAGGACATGCCCGGCTTGCGCACGCGAATGCCTGGGGGAACGGCGACGTTGTTCTTCGTCCTCTCGGACGTCGACGCGTACCACGACCGTATCTCGGCTCGCGCGAAGGTCGTGATGCCGCTGAAGACGCAGTTCTATGGCATGCGGGAATTTGCGATCGAAGACCCCGACGGGCACATCCTGACATTCGCGGAGCGAGTGTCTCAGTGACCAGACACGTTCTCTGGTCGAGGCATGAACCTTGAAGCACGAGATTCAGGAGACCAGAGAAGGCGTCCCCGACCAGCCTGCGCTGTGGCTGACCGAAAACGTTGGTTACATTCGGAACCGCGGCCTGGTGCTCGACGTCGCCTGCGGTCGGGGACGCAATGCACTTTTCCTCGCGAGGTCGGGCTTCTCGGTCGTTGCAGTCGATCGCCGCGAAGAAGTGATTCGTGAGCTGGGCTTGTGGGCCAAGGCAACAGGCGTTGTCGTCGAAACGCGAGTGCTCGATCTGGAAAGCGGCCGCCCGCCGATCGAGCCAAATCGATTCGACGCGGTGGTCGTGATCAACTATCTGCACCGGCCACTCGTCCCGGTCCTGATCGAAGCGCTCGCACCGAATGGCGTCCTGATCTACGAGACGTTTACTATCGGACAGGCGCAGCGCGGCCATCCTCGCAACCCGGATTTCTTGCTGCGCGATCGCGAGCTGCGCGATCTCGTCAAACCGCTCGAGATCCTGAGGTGGCGAGAAGACGATGTCGAGGGCAGCTTGGTGGCCTCCATTGTGGCCCGGCGTCGCGAACCCCGCGATCGAACCTTGTCGACTCCCGACGGATTGCCTTAGCATGCTGAGCGATGCGACGTCGGACGGGTTTCGCGACCACAGTGTTGCTCGTGTGCGCGTCCGCTGCCTTCGCGCAGCCACCCCTGAATCCACCATCATCCCCGCCTGCCGCCGAAGGCACGACGGCGATTGAAGCCTCGACCAGTGTCGAGGCAGGTACTACCGAGTGGAAAGTGACCGGCGGTCCTGCGTTCAGCTGGGTTCTTTTTCATTCGGAGCGTGACCACCGTTACGTGATGTCCACGGTGTCGTGGAGCAAGATCCTCACGCGCCCCCGGGGGGCGGGGGTGCTGCGTGGGCAGTTTGCCTGGGCATTCGAGGCGGTTCCACTGTATGGGCAGCTGGCGCCCGACGACATCTACGGCCTTGGGATCACGCCGATGGTGGCGCGATGGAATTTTGAGCCGCATGGGAAGTACGCGCCGTTCCTCGAGGTGGGGGGCGGTGCGCTGTGGACGCAGAACGCTGTTCCTGTCCTGACGACCTCCTCCAACTTTACCGCCCATGGGTCGGCGGCGGTCCGCATTTTCGTCCGGCCGCGCGAGGCGGTGGTCATCGGCTATCGCTTTCACCACATCTCGAACGGCAATCGCCTCCGGCGTAATCCCGGTATCAACGCTCACGTCCTGGAGATCGGATGGTCGCACTTCGAGGCGCAGCGTTGACGCCGGCGCGAGCGCGTGCGTGAGTCACCGCTCGTACGACTCGCGGCGTGCCGACGCCGACAGCTTGATCAGGTACCGAAACGGATCTTTCCAGAACATCTGCTTGATTTCCTCGAGGCTGCCGGCGCCGCTGTAACTGATTGATGAGCAGAGGTGCCGCAGGATGTCCTGAACGATCGGCCGCACCGATCCGCGTGCGGGCACACTGACTTCCGTCCCTTCGGCGCCCAGCGCCTCGATGTCGAGCGTGTCAGCGTCCTCGACATCGAGACGGTCGCGGATTGCCTGAATGGACGCCATGCCACGGAGCACCTTGAAGGGGACCTTGACCGTGCGCTGGGCGTCGGGCAGGACGACCGGCTTCTGGACGATGTCGCCCGGTGTTTCTTCAGTGCCCGCGAACATACTGCCGAGCATCACCGTGTCTCCGCCGAAGATCAGGGCCTCGAAAATCGCGCCGTGGCGGCGCACGCCTCCGTCCGCGATGAGCGGGACTCGTCGCGCGCCGTCGGCCGCCTGACGACATTCGACCAGCGCTTCGATTTGCGGGACGCCGAAGCTCGTGGTGATTCGGGTCGTGCAGCCTCCGCCAGGGCCGATGCCGATTTTGATGCCGTTGACGCCGCGCTCGGTCAGAAATCGCACACCATCTGCGCTCGCGACGTTCCCCGCCACCAGCTCGAAGTCACCGAATCGCGCGCGGAACGCCGCGATGGCCTTTTCCATCACCATCGAATGCCCGTGCGCAATGTCGATGACGATCACGTCCACCCCGGCGCGGATCAGCTCGGCGGCGCGTTCGAGGTAGTCGCCCTGCGCGCCAATCGCCGCGCCGACGAGCAGGCGTCCGTGGGCATCCCGCGTGGCAAACGGAAGGCGCTCCTGGCGCCCGATGTCTTTGGCGGTGATCAGTCCAACCAGCGTCCCGTCGCGATCGACCAGGGGAAGCTTCTTGACCTTACGTTCGATCATCAGCCGCTCGGCGGCTTCGGTGTTCAATTCGCCATGGCCGACGACCAGTTTGTCGATCGGCGTCATGCGCGTCGCCACCGTCCCCTGATCCTGCGCCACGAACCGGACATCCCGCTCGGTGAGCAGCCCCTTCAGTCGGCGGTTGTCGTCGACGACGACGAGAGTGCCCATCCGTCGCTTGCGCATCTCGGCAACGGCTTCGGCCAGGGGCGTTGAGGGCGCGACGGCATAGGGGTCGCGGATGATCAGGTGTTGCGTGCGTTTGACCTTCTGGACCTCGCGTACCTGGGGGAGGATGTCGCCCGACTTGAAGCCGCGGTCGATGATGCCCAGGCCCCCCTCTTCAGCCTGCACAATCGCCATCGGCGCGCGGGTCACGGTGTCCATGTTGGCCGACACCAACGGCCGCTTGAGCGTTATGTGCTCGGAAAACCGGCAGGACAGATCGATGGCCGTCGGGTCCCGGCGCTCCAGCACGCTGCACTGTGGCCGCAGCAGGAAGTCGTCGAAGGTGCAGCCGCGGACGACGTCGATGAGTGCCTTGTCGATGGGCATGAATGCGTTATGGTAGTCCACGGTGCAGCTCAGTCTCCCATGGTCCGAGCCCGACGTCGGTCGGTCGGAATCGGTCTTGTTCGTCCGCCATCGCCGCGCGCGCCGGTACATCATCCGCGTGCTCCCCGGCGGGGTGGTGCGAGTCACCGTCCCCAGGTGGGGAGCCAAGCGCGACGCCTGGGCATTCGTGCATTCGAGCCGCGCCTGGATTGCGCGACAGCGCGAGCGGCAAGCCCTCGGTGCTGGCGCGAAACAGCCGTGGGATCTCGGGACGAGTGTTCTGGTCGATGGTCGAGACGCCACCGTGACGATCGACGGAGACACGCGTGTCCGGATCCGCTGCGAGGGTGAGGACGAAGTGCGACTTGATGCCTCCGGTCGCGACGTTCGACGGGCCGTCGAAGCCTGGCTTCGCGCCCGGGCGGCCCGCGTGCTGCCGGCACGGCTGAACGCGCTCGCCGCAACGCACGGGATCGAGGTGCCTCGCATCTCGATTCGCAACCAGCGATCGCGCTGGGGCGCCTGCTCGCCGTCTGGCACCATTACGCTGAACTGGCGCCTCGTGCAGGTGCCACCGTTCGTGTGCGACTACGTGCTGCTCCACGAGCTGATGCACCGCCGCGAGCTCAATCACTCCCCCCGTTTCTGGCGGTTAATTGCCGCCTGCTGTCCGCGTCATGCCGAAGCCCGGCTCTGGTTGCGCAAAGAAGGGAAGGACCTGTGGTCCGAGTGCGATTGCTCGTAGCAGCTCTAGGTGTCCTCGTCGCGATTGACGCCGAGGCGCAGACGGCGCGATTACGGGCCTGCTGTCCGTTCATCTAGGGGTCGCCTCAGGCGGCGACACCGAGACAGGCGTGTCACCCGGCGTGTCGATGGCGGTCATCGAAAGCAACGGCTGGGGCACCGAGATCGAACTCGCGCACACCGTCAGCTTCATCGACGAAGCGTATGACGAGAGCGGGATTACGTCGTTGATGCTCAACGTGGTTGGTTTCTGGCCCGAAATGCGGGTTCGGCCGTTCGCCACTGTCGGGGCCGGGCTGCTGCGCGTACGTGCGACGCCCGAATTCGACGCGCCAGCGCTCAATCGCACCGACTGGGGGATGAACGCGGGAGCAGGAGTGCTGGTGATGCTGGACGAGGCGGTCGCCATTCGAGGCGACCTCCGATATGTGCGGTACTTCGGGCGTCAGGATGAACTGTTCTTTGTCGAGGAAGGGTTCTTCGACTACTGGCGCGCGTCGATCGGCGCGACCTGGTCGTGGCCGATGAAGTAGACGGGCCGGTGACCGTGGTGACTAAAGCTTTGATCCTGGCTAGTTGCGTCACGGCGCTTGGTATCGTCGCCGCACAGCCAAAGGCTGCCGACTGGCAGCTCATCGTCCTGGGCATTGCGCAGGACGCCGGGATTCCACATCTCAACTGTCAGCAGCCGTTGTGCACGGCGATTCGGGCGGGCAAGCGGCGTGCCGAGCGAGTCTCGAGCCTCGGCCTCGTCGATCGCGTCAGTGGCGTGGCGTACTTGTTCGATGCGACCCCGGACTTCAATGCACAGGTTCATGCGCTGACGAACGGGCGGCCCCCGGACGGGATATTTCTGACCCACGCGCACATCGGCCACTACACGGGCCTGATGTATCTCGGACGCGAGTCGATCGGAGCGCGCGCCGCTCCGGTGTACGCAACGGATCGGATGCTCGAGTTTCTCGACACCAACGGACCGTGGAGCCAGCTGACCGCGCTGGGGAACATCGAGCGGCGCGTTGTCGAGTACGACCGTCCGGTCAGTCTGCCCGGAGGGCTACGCGTCACCGCGTTTCGCGTGCCCCATCGCGACGAGTTTTCCGACACGGTCGGGTACCGCATCGAAGGCCCTCGTCAGAAGGCGCTGTTCATCCCCGACATCGACCGGTGGGAGAAGTGGGATCGCAGCATCAAGGAGATCGCCGACGGCGTCGACCTGGCGTTTCTCGACGGCACCTTTGCCTCGCCGACGGAGGTGAATCGGAACATCGAGGAAATCCCGCACCCGATGATGAGCCGCACCCGCGAGCTCCTTATGGGCAGCCGCGCGCGGCTTCTGTTCATTCACGTCAATCACACGAACGCCGAGATCGATGCGCCCGACGTCGCGCGAGAGGGGATGACGTTTCCTTCTAGGTTCCACAGGTTCCAGCGTTCCAAAGTTCCAGGGTTCCACAGTTACAGTTACAGGTTCCCGGATTCAATCTTTGAACCCTGGAACCTTGGAACCTTGGAACCCTGGAACCTTCAATAGGCGATCGCGTAACAGTCCCGTCGCGGATCTGCTGCTGCGAAGCGATTGCCCGTGGCCGGATCGATCATCACAGCCGTCGCGCATCCCGACATGCCGAACGGGCGAATGCGGCTGACGTCGTGTCCACGCGCCTTCAGTTCGTTGAACACGGCCTCCGGGATCGTCTGCTCGAGGTTCAGCCGGTTGAAGCCCGCCGTGTGCGGCCAGAAGGATCCGTGGAAGTGCAGCGTCTGAAATCGCGGCCACTCGAACGCGGTATGCAGGTTCGGATACCAGTCGTCCCAGAACTCCACGACGTTCAGGAAGGCCTGGATGATTGTCTGATCCTGATTGTCGCCGCCGGGCGTGCCCACTCCCATGATCGGCGTGTCGCCACGGAAGACCATGCTCGGCGTCAGTGTGTAGCGCGGGCGGGCTCGTGGGCGAATCTGGTTGGCCATCGTCTTGTCGAGCCAGAACTGTTCGCCACGTACGCTCATGCCGATGCCGGTGTCGCCCAGAATCACCGCGCCCGGAATCCAACCGCCGCTGGGCGTGACGTCGAACACGTTGCCGTCTTTGTCGATGACGGCCATGTGGGTGGTGTCCTTCGACACTCCGGCGGAGTCGAGACCGAACGATTCACCTTGACCGGCGGTCGTGAGCCGCGTGCCATCAGGGATGTTGAACCTCGCGTAAGGCCACGATTTCACCTTCGAGTCGTACTTCAGTGGATCGCCGGCGATGAAGGCTTTCGAGGCGACCTTGGGATCGATGAGCGCGGCGCGCTCTTTCGCGTATCCTTCGACAGCAACCCTTCCCCTGGCACCTGCACGAACGCCGTGTCGGCGTAATAGGTGTCGCGGTCTGCGTAAGCAAGCTTGAGCGCCTCGATGACGGTGTGGATGTAATCCGCGCTGTCGTGTCGCATCGCACGCAGATCGAAATTCTCGAGGATGTTCAATGCTTGCAGGAGCACTGGCCCCTGACTCGTGAACGAGTGCTTATAGACCGTATAGCCTCGATACGTCGTCTTGGCCGGCTCCTCGATCCGTGCGGAGTACTCTGCGAAGTCGCTCAAATCGAAAGGCGATTGATGCTTTTGGAGAAACGCGACCATCTCCTTGGCGATGTCTCCCTTGTAGAAGCGGTCGCGGGCCGCGACGATGCCAGCGACGCGACCTTTGGCCCTGGCGTTGCGCTCGGCTTCGACCATGCGCTTGAGCGTTCTTGCGAGTGTCGGCAGCTTGATTGTCTCGCCCGGTTTGTAGGTCGTCCCATCGGGCTTGAGCCAATAGCGCTGGTTGTCCGGCCACTGCTTGAAGAAGTCCAGTTGTCGCTCGATGCCCTGTGCGGTGCTGTTTCGAATCGGAAAGCCGCTCTCGGCATATTGGATGGCGCGCGCCGACACGTCGGCGAAGCTCATCGTCCCCCACTTCTCGAGGACGGTCAGCGCCGCGTGCAGCGCACCGGGGACCACCGCCGGATCCAGTCCCGCACCTTCCAGCGTTTTACTGCGCGACGTGAACCAATCCACGTCCACCGCCTTGGGCGCCCAGCCCTGGCCGACGACCGACGTGACCTTGCCTTCCTTTTTCGGGTAGACGAGCACCAGGGCTTCGCCGCCGAGACTATAGAGGTCTTGCTCCAGCACGCCACCGACGATGAGTGAGGCGACGCCCGCATCGAAGGCGTTGCCACCCTTCAAGAGGATCTCGAATGCCGCCGCCGTCGTGAGCGGATGTCCCGTCGACACGCCGCCATGAGGCCCCATGATCGCGGGCCGCAACGACGGCGCGCGACGGTCGGCGCCTTCGCCGCGCGGTCCTTGTTGCGTCGCAACGAGAACGCCGCCGCCAACTACGACGAGCAAGGTGGAGATGCCAACAGACCGGTGAAAAGTCATCGTGCGCCTCAAGCGTGAAGTATCGCCGAAAAGGCGGAAAGCGGTCACTCTCGGACGTCTAATGATGCAATGACGGGCGTGCTCGTGAATGACCCGGTAAACGCGAGAACGCAACGAAAGAGACGGCACCTTCACGGTCTCATTCGGGACTACTAGCGGCCGGCAGTGCACTCGGTAGTCGATAGTGCTCGGTAGCGTTCGCGTGTTGGCACTTTCATTTTGGACCAGCCGAGTGGGTCGGAGAAGGAGTAGCGTCTATTTGAGTGACGCGTTCTGGCCGCGCATGTTCACTGACACACCCGCCGTCGCAAGCAGGGTCGTGCTGTCATCATCTCGCTTCCACACGGTCCGACCGAGCGATCCAAACACCACCAACGCGGGCGAAACGCTGTAGGAGACCGTGCCACTTGCGTCCAGCCGCCGACGGCTCAGGCCAATTTCCTCGCTAATCGCTTGGTCGTCAGTGGCGTAGGAATGAGTAAGGGCTCCGGAGACGACTATCTTGTTGGTGAGCACCCGCTCGAACGCGCCGCTGGCGAAGAACACGCCGCGTGAAAAGTAACCCGTGCTGCCGTACACGCGACCGACGGCCAGCCGCCGCTCGAGATTGAGTGGCAGAATCCAATTGATGCGGTTGAGACCAGTGCCGGTGGTCGAGGTCTGACTGAGGTATTCCAGCGTCGGACCAATTGACACTCCAAATGACTTCGTCGCGGCATCGCGAAGAACAATTTTGCTCGCGACGTACATGTCGCCCAGTCCATTCAGACTGTTGCCTGCGCGATCGGAAACTCTGAAATACGGCAGTGTCACTGAAACTTGAACACCGGGAGCCACCCCCACGCTCAGATCAACCACCGGGGCGTCAGCTCCCGTGGCTACCGGCATCGACCACTTGCTCATAGACAGAGCCAGCCAAGCCTCACCGGGCTGCAACGCGCTCGCATCGTCGAGCCACGCGCCGAACGTGCGTACATGAGCGCCGGGCGACACGTCCACAACTTCGTTGACCGGCGCGACGAGACCCGAAGTGCTCGGCACCGGCGCAGGGCGCTTCGTTTGACCAGGCGGCCGCCCGTGCGGGTTACCTTGCGCGAGGACGAGGCTGGCGACTGCGAGAGTAGCGATCGCCAGTCCCGTCACGCGAAATGTGCGGTTCATCGCACCCGACTCTGGCTGACGGCGCGCTGTGCTTCGACGTTCGCGTCGACTCCTGGCTTGAGCTGATGAATCGCCTGGCCAAGACTCAGGTTCTTGTCCACCATGAGCAACTTCAGATCGGTGAAGTTGATTCCCAGGTTCTCCGAGACGTGCACCGACGCCACGAACTGACCCTGGTTCTTGAAGCCAGCCGCGTAGGGTGCCATATCGGTTCCGGGTGGCAGATCCAAGAGCGTTCGCAGACGGTCGACGAGCCGCTGATTGCGGGGCAGGTTGGGTGACGGTGTTGTGGCGGTCGTGGTCGTCGTCGCGCCCTTGGCTGACTTGTTGCCATGCGCATTCGATTGAGGGGCGCGTGTCGTGGTCTTCGGGCCTTTGAACCACCGCTGTGAGTACTCTTCGGTCCCCTGTCTGGCCTGACCGGCGCTGACTTTCGGACCGTGCGCGGTCGGTGTCGCCTTCGGGCCACTACCCTTACCTTGAGCGACAAGGGAAGCCGAGCCCATCGCGACAAACGCTGCAACTATCAAAAGTGTAATCGCACGTCTCATGATTCCCTCCGTGATCCGGATGGGACTATCAACACTTGTGCCAGGCGCCGATTCACTGCTGCTGTCAGTTTTTCAAAGAGAAGCCCAGGGGACGATCACGAGAGTTGTGTGCAATCGTCAGAAATCGTTCCTTCGGTTCGAAATTAGTGGACGTTCGAAGCTCAGCCGCCGTGCTACACTCGGGCTCGTCCTCCCACAACCCTTTTCGCTCTCGCTGGAGGACGGACGTATGTACCTGACGAAAGTGGTTGTCTTGATCGCGCACGGCGACGAGCTGAACTCCGATCGCATCTGCGAAATCATCGATACGGCCGTCGGGCATCAGCTCGTCGGCGGAGACCGCGCCCGTGTAATTTACGAAATCCGACCGCCCGACACGACCCAAGTGACCCTCGGAGCCATTGATTTTGCTCTCGCGGAAGGCGAGCTGAGGCCCGTCAGTCAGACAGAGCGTGCGCTGGTCGGAAGTTCGCTCGTAGATTCTTCTCCAAACTAGAATCGATTAGCCGCCGACAACCTCCGAGATCTGGGGCCCGCGCAACTGGAATGAGCATGCTTCACGTGGCGCGGGCCTCGGAGGTCTCACGAAGTAATTTCATCAACATTGATCGCCGGTGTCGGCGCGTCGCTTGTTCCTGTTCCTAGACCGTCATTTTCCTTTTGGCATTCCCGCCTATTTGGCGATAATCGGCCGCAGACAGAGTGTCTACGGGCGAAGGCAAGGGTGACCAGTCGGCTCGCCCAATCGTGACAGCCTCGCACACGGAAAATGACATGAGTTATGGCTCCGGCGCAGAGGCTCGGCTTTGAGCGAGCTCGGCCGAGCTCGGGACAAGGCGTCGTGGCGCGACACCTTGCTGAGCGTGCTAACGGCGTGGAACCGCCACCAGGTCTGGAAAATCCTGACCTTTATCGTGGTGATCTGGCTCGTCGGCGGCACAGCACTCCACTTCGCGGAGCGTGGCACGAATCCAGCGTTCGCGACGTGGCGCGAGTCCCTCTGGAACGTCTGGGTCACCCTCTTCAGCGGACTCAACGACGCGCCCAACACTCCTGTTGGGCGGCTCGTGGTTTCCGCCGTGCTTGTCCTCGGTGTCGCCCTGGCCGGTTTGTTCACGGCCAGCGTGGCGTCGATCCTGATCGAACGCTCACTAAGGAGTCGTGAGGTGTCCAATCTTGAAATGTCTGACCATCTGGTGCTGTGCAACTGGTCGCCGCGAGCCCTGGACTGGATACGCGAAGTGCACAGCGGAATCGTCACCGACAAGCGGCCAGTCGTGATCGTTCACGACACACCCGACGAAGTCGTGCTGCCTGACAAACTGGATGACACCGCCTTCAACGACGTCTATATCGTCAAAGGTGACCCAGCCAACGAAGTGATCCTGCGCCGCGCCAAGGTTGCGCAAGCGCATTCCGTCGTCATCTTGTCGGATGACCGCCAGGACCAGCACGCCGACGGAAAAACCATCGTGTGCTGCATTGCCGTCAAGAACGTTTGCGTGGAAGAGCGCCAGCCAAACATCGTGGCCGAGTGCCAGGATCCGAAGTACCGGCCGCACATGCGCAAGTCGGGTGCCGATGAAGTCATCTCGGCCGCCGACTTCGGATTGCGGCTGATGGCACGTGCCTCGCTCTTTCATGGCATGACGCGCGTTTATCAAGAGCTGCTATCGGTCCGGCGCGACGCCAACGAGATGTACCTGGTGCCGGTGCCTGCCCAACTTGTCGGGATGGATTTCGTCGCAGCGGCAAATGTGTTCCTGCCCGATCGCACGAATATGAAGGCGTGCCTTCTCATTGGGCTCTATCGCGGTGAAACAATGATGCTCAACCCGGTTGGCGAGGAAGCGGGACCGTTGCGCGACGGCGATGAGCTGATCTTGCTGAGCCAGAATCTGCCGGATCTTTCGCGGCTGCGGCCGCCCGACGCCGCATAGCTTCTGCACGTCGCCGCCAATTCGTGAGATGGGTGGCGGCATCGATTCGTCGAGGTCAGGTCGCTGGCGGTAGATAAGATTTCAGGCGGAGGGGAGGTCAGATGCAGCGCGTCATCATCTTCGGACTTCTTTCGGTTCTCTCCGTTGGTCAGGGCGTGATGGTTGCCCAGAGTGTGAGCGAGCCGGCCCTCGGGGCATGGACGCTGAATCACGCGAAATCGACCTTCAGCGGCGCCGTGCCGGAACGGCGCGTCACGAAGTTCGAGGTGGTTGGCGATGCCATCAAGGAAACCACCTACACGATGAGCAGCGACCAGCCAAGCGTCCTCGTCGAATACACCGCCCGATTCGACGGCAACGACTATCCGATCTCGAATTCCATTCTGAGCACGGTGTCACTGAACCGCGTGGACGACCGAACGGTCGAGCGGACCGGCAAGATTCGGGGGCAGGTCGTGGAGACGGAAACCCGAACCGTCTCAGACGACGGCAAGGTGTTGACGGTTACGACCAAAGGCAACAGGGACGGCACGGAGTACCTCGAGCGTTCAGGTTTACGATCGACAACCTTGACCGCTGCCCGGTTGTCGGTCGGCCGTCATTGGCGCCGCACGCCGTTCGGCACCGCAAGTGTCAACGGCGCCTGCCCCTCGCACTCCGGGCGTGGCACCTCGGCAAACCACGCAATGCCGGCTCGCTGCGGCAAGCGACGCACTTCCTGGCCCGACGCCCGATCGACGAACACGGCATCGAAGGTGCCGTCACTGCCCATGAGGCCGCGCCACATGACGGACGCGCGATCGAAACGGGCAGCGTCGGGCTGCGAGTACGACGCCTGCGCAATATGCTCCGGCAGTTGCACGAAGATGTGCTCGCGGTTCATCACGGTTACGAACTCGGGCTCAGCAGCATGCTCAATGACGACCGGCGTGGGCCCCGCGCTCGAAGCCAATCCCCAAGCGAGACGCAGTGGGGCGCCACGGCGCACGGCGTCCATCAGAGCCTCCCTGCTACCCTCCAGCGCTTGGCCATCGGCATCGTGCCGATATGCCAATCGCCACTGGGGCGCACACGCCTCCGCCCGAGGGTCGACGCACCACGTACTGCGAACGCGAACAGAGTTGGGCTGCGACCCATCATCGAAGTGGCTTTCGAGCATGCCTGTGGTGCCGAGGAGGCCGGACCATCGTTGTCGCCCGGCGGGCAAGAGCACCCGTGTCTGGCCACGCATGGGCGACTGGCGCTGAATGTCGTCGATCTGCGCAAAGATCTCGCCTTCGAATTCGGTTACAAAGCCGGCATCAGTCCAATGAGTTACGTCAACGGTGCCGTCACGGTTTGCGTCGAGTTGCCAGCCAATCCGAACGGGCAAGCCATTGCCAATCGCCTGGCGCAACCGTTCCTTTGATCCGCGAATGATGCCGCCATCGGCGCCAATCGTCACGAGATGACCGACACCGCAAGCCATCTCTTGCGCCTGCGCCGGCACGGCCAGAAGGAGTGCCGCAACTGCGGTGATGATGCTGAATGCCATAGAGGTTCTAGGATATGCGAAGCTCCGCGCTTTCGCCCTGACGACATCGGCTCGAACTCAGTGGCCGGCCCTTCATCTCGCCTCAACGCTCGCGCTGCACACACGAGGGAACCCGACACGTGCCGACGACTGCCAGCTGACTGGCACCGCGAGACCGCGCTCGACACTCTCAGTGTCGACTAGTCACGAAGAAACCACTCGCAGTCGCTGGCACGAACTTTCCTAGTTGCATCCCTGCGGCTGAACTCATCGTTCGCATTGCGAGGAGGATCAAGTCGTGATTTGCAAACGCTCGAGCAGCGCTTTAATCGTGGGATTTCTTCTCGGTAGTCCCGCGGCTGGACAGGAGACGACAGGCAACTTGGCCGGCACGCTCACTGACACGCAGGGCTTGCCGGTTCCGGGTGCCACCGTAAACCGCCGCCAAATTCCGGAACGATACGCTCCGCGGCACTCCCATTGACTCCGCGCGCCAGAGGGAGCCGGATCTGGCCTCGCGAGTCATCGTGAGAGCGCGGGGAGTTCGCTACCCTTATCGGTGCCGCCAATTGGCCGAGTGCAACAGAACGAGGCCTCACCACAGCAGAGGATCGTCAGATCGCGTAGTCGTCACATGAGCCCGCCGCCGAATTTCAACAGCCGGCGGGACGTTTCCGGAGCCATTTCATGGCAGCCTTTTTCGTCTTGTTCGTGATTATCAACTGGTTGTGCTGGTTGTGCTGGGCATTTGTAGTCGGCTATTTGGGTAAAGATCGAGAGATCGGAATGGGAACGGCTGTGGCGTGGTCCCTGCTTCTCAGCCCATTGATAGGGTTGATCATCGCGCTATCCTCTCCGCGCGCGGACCGGCGCGCGCGTGGCACGTCTGAGGAGGCACGTAAGCTATTTGCCCAGGGTGAAAAGAAGATCAAAAGGCGAGACTATGACGCCGCATTACAGATCTTCGAACGAGTGGTGGCAATTCAGCCATTCGCCCCAACGGCAAATTACTACCTAGCAACCCTCTATTCGGTAAAAGAAAACAAAGACGCAGCATTCACCTATCTTACCCGCGCGGTCGAGCAAGGCTTTAAAGACTTTCGAGCCATCAATTACTCGCCGAGTCTAAACTTTCTGCGGAATCAACCGGAGTTTGCTGACTATGCACGAAACGGGTATTCGTCTCGATCAGTAGGCGCAACTGCTGGTGTAGACGTTTTCACCACATTGAGCAGATTAGGAGAGCTCAAAGCGAACGGGCTGATGACAGAAGAAGAATTTGCGGCGCAGAAAAAAAAGCTTCTCGGTTCATAGTTCAATCAGGCCACTACTGTGGCACGACGGGAAACGGATCAGGAACCTCCGAGAGGCGTGGGCGAGCGCGTGCGAGCAGGCCGAATGCCGCGTAAAGCTCCTCCACGACTTCCGTCGCACTGCCGTCTGGAACCTCGTGCGCCCGGGCATCCCCGAGAAGACCGCGATGGGCGTCACCGGGCACAAGACGCGCTCGGTCTTCGACCGCTACGACATCGTCAACGAGGCGGATCTTCGCGCAGCACTTGGTAAACTCGCTGATGTGGGGTCGAACACCGGTGCGAAACGACCGGGCAAGGTGAAGAAGTTCGCCCGACGCGCGAGCTAGACAGAACGGGGATAGAATCGGGGAAAGTCGAGCACGATCCGAAGGTCGTGCTCGTTTTGTGTTTAGGAAAACCCCTGTAAAACTGGTGCCGGAGGAGGGGGTCGAACCCACACGCCCGTGAAGGGCACGGGATTTTGAGTCCCGCGCGTCTGCCAGTTCCGCCACTCCGGCACCTCGTCCGCCTCGCGGAAATCCCCGGGTTACTTCCGTCGCGGATTTCGCTATTCTATCGCGGCTGTCGCCTCGCAGCCCGTGGTGAAACACCCGGCGAGCACCGAGACCGACGAGGCGCCCCGATGGCAAGGCGCGACGACTGAAAATATCCAGCTATATTTGAAGGAGGAGGAACGCAGCTAGCGGGGATGCATCGTCGGTCGAATGCCGGCGGGCTTTTTGCCATCGGGCTGCTGGCTCTCAGCCAAGCGCGATGCCATCATCAACACGAGTCTTCTGGAGGTTGTCGGTTCGATGCGCAGATCCCTTCGCGATTTGATATTCGCGGCCGCAGGCGCCGCGTTCATGGCCTTGGTGTTCTACTCCGCCCTGCCGCTGGAAGGGCAGACGCCGGCCCCCCGCATTCCTCGCGTCGCCGGAAAGCCAGATCTCAACGGTATCTGGCAGGCGATGAACACGGCCAACTGGGACCTCGAACCGCACATGGCGCGTCCCGCACTCGCGATGCGCCCTGGGCCGATCGTGCCGGTGCCAGCGAAAGAAGTGCTGGCCTTCGGAGCGGTTGGCGCCGTGCCAAGCGGCCTGGGAGTGGTCGAAGGCGGCGAGATTCCGTACACACCCGAGGCCCGCAAGAAGAAAGAGGAGAACCAGGCGAACTGGGTGTCTCGCGATCCGGAGATCAAGTGCTATCTGCCGGGTGTGCCGCGGGCGACTTACATGCCGTTCCCATTTCAGATTTTCCAGAGCGACAAGGCAGTCGCGATTGCGTATGAGTACGCCGGCGCCTATCGGAACATCTACCTCAAGGATCCTGGTCCGCCGCAGGTCGACTCGTGGATGGGGCAGTCAATCGGGAGCTGGGAAGGCGACACGTTCGTGGTCGTTGCCAACGGCTTCCACGACCAGAGCTGGTTCGATCGTGCCGGCAATCATCATAGCGAAGCCCTGAAGGTCACCGAGCGTTACACGATGACGGATCCCGATCACATTCGCTACGAAGCGACGATCGAAGATCCCAAGACATTCACTCGGCCATGGAAGATCACGATGCCGCTGTATCGTCGCGTCGAGTCCGGCGCCCGATTGGGGCAGTTCAAGTGCGTCGAGTTCGTCGAAGAGTTGATGTACGGCCACCTGCGCAAGGACCCGGTCAAGTAGGGCGGGGCTTCAGCCGCGCAATTCGGAGGAGCTAATGAATTGGTTTTCACGCTCGGCACTGGCCTTTGTGGCCGCTTCGGTCGCGGCTGGTGCGCTTGGGTTGACGACGCTCGAAGGGCAGGCCCCGGCCGGTGTCGCCAAGCCGTGGACGTTGCCGAGAACGCCGGACGGCAAACCCGACTTTCAGGGTAATTGGAGTAATGCGACGCTGACGCCGCTCGAGCGCCTTGGCAAGCAGGAGATGATTCTCACCGACGAGCAGGCGGCCGCGATCGAGAATCGCACGAAGCAAGTCGCCGAGTTCCGCGATGCGCCGAGCGACCCCAACCGCCCGCCACCGGCGAAGGGTGGCGAACAGCGCGAGCTTCCCCCGGGCGAGCCCACTTTCATCGAGCGCATCTCGCAGCAGGCGGGCGGCGCGGTTGGCGGCTACAACAACTTCTGGCTCGATCCTGGTGAGAGCGTGCTGCGAATCGACGGCAAACCGCGCAGCGCCATCGTCATCGATCCCCCCGATGGGCGGATTCCGGCACGCACCGAGGCCTTTCGGAAGGCGTCAACGGAGCGCGCAGCGGCCAGAAAGAAATTTGGCGAGTTCGATCACCCCGAGGTGCGCGGGCTCGCGGAACGCTGCCTGATGTCGTTCGGCTCCAACGCCGGCCCGCCCATGCTGCCGAACTACTTCTACAACAACAACTACCAAATCGTGCAAGGCAAGGATCACGTGATGATCATGACCGAGATGGTGCACGACGCCCGCGTGATTCGCATGGGTGGAACGCATATTCCCAAGCACGTCCGTCCCTGGATGGGAGACTCGATCGGCCGCTGGGAAGGCGACACGCTGGTCGTGGAGACCACGAACTTTCATCCGCTCCAGATGTTCCAGGGCGCGTCGGAGAATCTCAAAGTAACCGAGCGGCTGACCCGAACCGGTCCGGACGCGATTCGCTATCGATTCACGATCGAGGATCCAACCGTGTTCACCGCGCCGTGGACGGGGGAGCTCGTCTTCAATCGGACCGACGAGATGATCTACGAGTATGCCTGCCACGAAGGTAACTACGCGCTGACGAACATTCTCAGCGGCGAACGCGCGCGCGAGCGAGGTCAGACCGACCAGAAGAAACAATAGAGAAGCGCCATGACTCATCATCCTGTCAGTCGCTTGGTCGGTGCGCTGGCGCTGGCAGCGGGCGTCGCGCTGTTCACGTATGCATCCACGTCAGCGCAGGCGCCATCGGGTATCGCCAAGCCCTGGACGATGCCCCGGACGCCCGACGGCAAACCCGACTTGCAAGGGAGCTGGAGCAACGCCACGCTGACGCCGCTCGAACGTGCCGAGGGAACGCCGCTCGTCATGACCAAAGAGCAAGTCACAGAGCGGGAGAAGGGCTTTGCCGATCGCGTCGAGCGGCTGGCCGCCGACAGCGACCCGAACCGGCCCGCGCCTCCCAAAGGTGGCGACGGTTCCACCGGCGCGGCCGGCATGGTTGGCGGTTACAACAACTTCTGGATCGATCCGGGCGACCGTGTCGCCGTCGTCAACGGCGAGCCTCGTGCCTCGCTGATCGTCGATCCTCCGAATGGTCGCGTTCCTCCGACCACGCCCGAGTCACGACAGCGCGGTCAGGCGCGGTTGGCGATGGCGAAGGGCCGCGGGCAGTACGATCATCCGGAGCTCAGGCCGTTGGCTGAGCGCTGCCTGATGTCGTTCGGCTCGAATGCGGGTCCACCGATGCTGCCGAACTACTTCTACAACAACAACTATCAGATCGTGCAGACCAAGGACCACATCATGATCCTGGTCGAGATGGTGCACGACGTCCGTGTGATCCGGATTGGTGGACAACCGCTGCCCAAACAGGTGCGCCCCTGGATGGGTGATTCGATTGGACGGTGGGAAGGCGAGACCCTGGTGGTCGAGACCACCAACTTCCACCCCATGCAGCAGTTCCGCGGAGCGTCGGAAAACCTCAAGGTAACCGAACGGTTCACCCGGACCGGGCCGGACCAAATCCTCTACAAATTCACGATTGACGACCCGAGCACGTTTACGGCTCCTTGGAGCGGCGAGGTTCCCTTCAACCGCACCGAGGAGTTAATCTATGAGTACGCCTGCCATGAGGGGAACTACGCGCTCTCGAACGTTCTGAGCGGTGAGCGCAATCGTGAGCAGCGCGAGGCTGAGAAGAAGAAGACGCAGCAACAACAATAGGTTGGACGGAAGAGCAATGATTACGGAAAAGGCACACGCTATGCGAATGACAGCTTCACTGTTCGTGGCCGGGGCCCTGTTGCTCGCGGCAACGATGCCCGTACGCGGTCATCATGCCTTTGGGGCGGAGTTCGATCCGGATGCGCCGATCCGCTTGCAGGGCAAGGTCGTCAAGCTCGAGTGGGTGAATCCCCATGCCTGGATTCACATCGAAATCAAGAAACCGGACGGCGCGGCCGAGGTATGGATGGTCGAGGGCGGCACTCCCAACACCCTGCTCCGCCGGGGCCTGACGCGTGATTCCTTGACGATCGGCACCGAGCTGGTCGTTGACGGTTATCAGACCAAGGACCACTCGCTCAAGCGCGCCAACGGACGCGACGTGACCTTTACCGATGGCCGCAAGATGTTCATGGGGTCGTCCGGGACCGGTGCGCCGCGTGATGGACGCGACCCGACCGAGCCGGGCGCCAAGAAGCCGCCGCCGGTTCGTTAAGTAAAGTTCCAAAGTTCCAAAGTTCCAGGGTTCCAAGGTTCCAAGGTTCTACGGTTCGAAGGGTTCAAGTTTCGCAGCGGCCACGTTCGCGGAACTTTGGAACCTTGGAACCCTGGAACCTTGGAACTTTTCGTTTGGAGAGGGAGTTGTGACGAAAACAGTGATGGCGTTCGTGATGCTCCTGGTGCCGGCGCTGGCCCTTGGGCAGGGTCCCACGCGATTCAATGTGCCGGTGGAGTACTTCACGCTGCCGAACGGACTGAAGGTCGTCGTCAGCGAGGACCGCAGTGCGCCGGTGGTGCTGGTCGAGGTCATGTACAACATCGGCTTCCGCATCGAGCCGAAAGGGCGCACCGGCTTCGCTCATTTGTTCGAGCACATGATGTTCCAAGGCTCGAAGCAGGTGAAGAAAATGGAGCACGTCTCGCTGATGCAACAGGCCGGCGGGGTCGTCAATGGATCGACGCGCCTGGACTACACCAACTATTTTCAGGTCCTGCCGTCGAACGCCCTGGAGCTCGCGCTCTGGCTCGAAGCGGATCGTATGCGGTCGCTCGACGTGAGCGCCGAGAACCTCAAGAACCAGCAGAACGTGGTCAGCGAGGAAGTGCGAGTCAACGTCCTCAATCAGCCGCATGCGGCCTTCGAATGGCTGGACATCTGGCAGCGTGCCAACACCAACTGGAACAACGCGCACAACTTCTACGGCGACCTTCAGGAGCTCGAGGCTGCGACGCTCGAGGACGTACAGAAGTTCTTTCAGACCTACTACGCTCCGAACAACGCGGTTCTGGTCGTCGTGGGCGACACTTCGGCGGCCGATGTCCGTAAACTGGCGGAAAAGCACTTCGGTGGCATTCCCCGACAGTCACTGCCCGGGCCGGCCGACGTGTCGGAACCAGCCCAGAAGGAACAAAAGCACTTCACTCGGGAAGACAAGCTGGCGCGCACGCCGGCATTGGCCATCGCCTGGCATCTGCCCGAGCGCATGAGCAAGGATTTTTTTGCGTTGAGCGTGCTCGACCCGCTCATCGTCGGTGACGAGAGTGCGCGCCTTTATCAAAAGCTGGTTCGCCAGGATCGTCTGGCCATGTCGGTCATCGGTGCGTTCAACTTCCTCGGCAACAACTGGGACGTCAAGGGACCGATGCTGTTCACGATGCGGGTGGACTACCTGAACGACAAGAACGCGCAGCAGGTGCTCGATGCCATCGAGAGCGTCCTGGCGGACGTGCGGTCCAAGGGGATAACGGAGGAGGAGCTCACACAAGCCAAGACGGCTCTGCGCTCCTCGTTCCTCGAGGACATGGAGGGTGGGTTCATGCCGCGCTTCGGCCGGGCCAACCTCCTGGGCGCCTTCGCATTGTTCGACAACGAGCCGAACCGAATTAATGCAATTCTCGACGAGCTCGACAAGGTGACCGTGGCCGACGTGAAGGCCGCCGCCGAACGATGGTTCGTGCCGACTAATCGGACGTCGATCGACAGCCGTCCCGTGGCGAAACCCACGGCCCAGGGAGATCGGCGATGACTCAAAAGCCTTTCATCGTGCTGCTGGAGCTGGTTCTCCTCCTTCCCGTTACGGCGGTCGCCCAGACGAATCCGCCGGCGCGACCTGCCGTCGCGCCCGAGCGTCCCTTCGTGCCGCCGCCGCGGGTCGAGCGCACGCTCGCCAACGGCCTGCGCGTCGTCGCCGTGCGGTACCCGACCGTACCGAAAGTGTCGGTGGTCCTCACGATCACTTCAGGGCTGTCGGTCGATCCCGCTGAGAAAGCCGGGTTGGCGCAGTTCGTCGCCGATGCCGTGCAGGAAGGGACGACGACGCGAGACAGCGTGAAGATCAAGAACGAGATTTTCTCGATGGGAGCGACCCTGGGGGCCTTCGCCGGTCAGGATACGTCATCCTTCACGATGCGTGGCCTTGCGGATACGTTGCCCGCGATGATGACGCTTGTCGCCGACATCGTACGCAACCCCACGTTCCCGCAATCGGAGATCGATCTGCTGAAGGCGAATAGCCAGCAGGCACTCAAGGCGCAGCAGGCATCGCCGCAGGCGGTCAACAACCGGATCTATCGTCAGACACTGTTCGGCCCACATCCGTACTCTCGCGTCGGTGCGACGCTGGAGACCGTGCCGGGAATCGATCGAGCGTCCATCGTCGAGTATCACAAGACGCACTACCGACCGAACAACGCCTTCCTCCTGGTGACGGGGGATGTCTCGGCGGAGTCGGCTTTTTCGCTGGCCGAGAAGGTATTTGGCGGCTGGGCACGCGGAACGGTTCCCGAGCCACCTGCGGCGCCAGTGCCGACGCTCAAGGGGCGGAAGATTGTCTTCGTACAGCGTCCCAACAGCGTGCAGTCATCGATCTCGATTGGCAACTTCACGATTCGTCGCGCCGACTCTCGCTGGCCGGTACTGAACGTCGCCAATCAGATTTACGGCGGTGCCTTCGATTCGCGTCTCGTGCGCAACATCCGCGAAGAGAAGGGCTACACCTACTCGCCACAGTCTCAGTTTCAGGCGATGGAGCAAGCTGGCCTCTACCGGGCCGTGGCTGATGTTCGGAACGACGTCACCGGCGCGACGATCAAGGAGATCTACAGCGAGATCGACAAGTTCCGAGCCGAGGGCCCGGGAACCGCGGAGCTCGATAACGCCAAGGTCTACGCGCGAGGTCTGTTCCTGATTCAGAACGCGACGCAGAGCGGCCTGTCCAACACGCTGAACACGATGTACAGCTTCGGGCTACCGAACGATTACCTCGAGACGTTCCAGAAGACCGTGTCGACGCTTTCGCCAGAAGCCATCAAGACGGCGGCGCAGATGCTTCTGGCGTCTGAGGATTCCGTGATCGTGATCGTCGGTGATTACACCCAAGTCAAGGACCAGCTCGCCGCGTTCAAAGACATCGCGTTTGTCGACATCAGCGGCAAGCCCATCACTGCGCCGCAGTAGAAGGTTCCAAGGTTCCAAAGTTCCGAGAGAGTTCCAAGGTTCAACGTCACTGATTGAACTTTGGACCCTGGAACCCTGGAACCCTGGAACCTTGGAACCTTGTAAGTTAAGAAAACCCGATCCAGCGGCCGGCCGCGGCCACGATGAACCACAGCGCGATCGACGTCAGGCCAATCGCCCTCGTGAGGGTGGTAGCTTCGCCACTGCGCAGCGCGATCCGCTTGTGCTGCGTGAAGGTGAAAAGCAGTGCGATTGGCAGCGTCGTGATCTTCACCCAGAACGAGGTGTTGTAGTAACACTTGATCGATTCCGAAAGGAACAGCGCGGTACCGGTCGTCAGCATGACGACAATTGCGGCATTCAACCAGGGGCGTGCACTGCGCGCGATGTCACCAATCGGCTGACGCGGTCCCATACCTAACATCCGCAGGTCGACAATCAGAACCGCGCCGCCAAGCAGGCAGAGGCCGAGCAGGTGAACGGATTCGATCACGGGAAAGAGCCACAGCGACGTGCGAATGCTGTTGCCAATCCATGATGCCTCACACCACTCGAAAAACGGCAGCAGGGAGAAGGTGGTGAAGTCCACGTTACTCTCGTCAGTGGCTAGTGGCCAGTGGCCAGTGGCCGGATTCGAAGCGACGGAAGTGCGTTCGCAAACTCAAAGCGTTGAGAGATCGTCGACGGGCCACCGACCACTGACCACGGATCACTGACCGCCACCAACCACGCAGCCCGCTGCCCAGTTGATGAAAGCGGGCTGGGGCTGGATGTCGCAGTCGAACCAGTTGTAGGCAATCATGCGGCCGGCGACGACGATGGCCGCCCATAAGACCAGTGAGACGATGGCGGCGACGCGGGCGGCTTTGGGAACGACCGGGGACACATCCCACTCCGAAACCGTTCGCTCCACGCGCGAATGGAACCACCAGACGTTGAGCCCGGCCAGGATCAGCATGATCACTTTTACGCGGAAGAAGATGTTCTGATAGTTCCGCACGGGAATCGCATAGAAGAGCAACAACCCGGTCGTGAACATCACGGCAAAGCCGGCCTTCGTCCAGGGCAGCACGCGCGTGAGGATTTGCGAAACCGGGACGGTTCGCAGGATCAGCCCGAGCAACCGCAGATCGAGGACCACCGCGAGGCCGACGAACAGGGTCAGCGCCAGGACGTGGGTCGACTCGATCAGGGGATACATGTAGAGCGACTCGTGCAGCGCGACGCTCCACGTCGTGCTGGAGAGCCACTCCAGGAAACTCAGCAAGGACACGAAGCCTAAGTATAAACTCCCCGACATGCGAAGCCTGGGATCAGCGTTCTTCGTGACCTGTCTCGTTGTGACGATCATGAACGCACGAGAAAAGTCTGCTGGTCAGTCGTCGGGGGCACCCGGCGCACAACCTCAGCGCATCGGTACGATGAGCGAGCTGATGGTGCACATGATCTATCCGACGTCGGATGCGATCTTCTACATCTCGTCACGCACGCCCAAGACCGAGGCCGAATGGGCGGAGCTGCAGGCGAAGACCCTGACGCTGGCCGAGTCCGCCAATTTGTTGATGATGCCCGGCCGCGCCCGCGATCAGGATCGGTGGATGAAGGATGCGCGTTTGATGTTGGATGCCGGGTGGGCTGCCTTCAAGGCGGCGAAAGCGAAGGACGTCGCTGCACTTGAGGCTCTGAGCGATCAGCTCTATGAGTCGTGTGTGACGTGCCACAAGAATTATCGGCCGGACTACGGCAAGCCGAAGCCGCCAGGCGGCGATAACTGACTGCTACTGGGCCTGGTAATTCGGCCTCTGGATCTCGAGCGCGTACTTGGCATGGCAGTTGGTGCAAGTCTCGTACACCTCGGCGCCGACATCGAACACGGCCGTCTTGTCGTGCGACTCTGCGGCGCGAATCGCCCGTTGGCCGACGTCGATCATCGCTTGCGACATCGTCATCCAGTCGCCGCCATCTTTGGCACGGCTGCTCATCATGAGGAGATTTCCGGACTCGGCCACGACATACGCCGCGTTGCGCACGGCGTCCCATTCTTCCGTCGTCGTCGGCTCGATCTCGGTGATGCCGTTGGCGTCGATGATGGTACCAACCGCATCCCAATACACTTCAGCCGCGGGTTCGACGACCGATGCCATCAGCTGCTTGACGTCCGCGACTGGTCTGTACGGGGGCGGCGCCGGAGCCCCGCCGCATGCGGAGAGGATGAGAGCGCCAAAGAGCACGAACCAATGAATTCGCTGCATTGCGTCGATTCTACTTCGGGAGCCACACGAGCGCGACCAGCTGCACCGACACCCCGCCGCGTTTGGGCTTGACCAGGATCCGTTCGAGCGGTGTTTCGCGGGCCTCCCATTGCGATGCGATGGTCTGCAGTTCCTGTTCGAGCGCCCCCGCAAGTTGATCGCGCTTTTCGCGGAGCGCTGTCACTTCGGCTTCGGCACGCGCGACGTCCTGTGATGCACGCGTGACCCGACCGTACCCGCGAGCCGCCGTCGTGGCACGACCGAGCGTGCTGGTGCTGACGGCCTTGCGACCGAGGAGCGCGCCAAAGATGGTGGCCGCCGCCGACACTCCGGCCTGCACCTTCGACTCAGAGGCCTGTTCCTGCTCGCGCTGAACGGCCATCTCGGCGCGTCTCAGACGGTCTTCGGCGGTTCCGAGCCGCGCTGCGTATCGCTCGCGCACCCGGGCGAGCTCGGCGTCACGTTGCTCGCGAAGCGAGGTGTCGAGGCGAATGCGAAAGTCTCGCTCGCTCTCGTCCATGGCGGAGACGAGTTTCGTCAGCGGGCTTCTCGACAACTCGACTGCCTGCGAACGGGCAACCCATTGGGCGAAGTCCTTGCTCCACTGGGCGTACTTTTTCGGCGTGGACGCGACTGCGGGAAGGGGCTCGAACGCGGCGGCCTGCTGCGGTTCCCGCGTGAGTTCGTTAATCGCGAATGCCGCCGGCTCGGCGTGTTCCCAGTCGACTGGGACTGGCCCAGCGATGAATGGTGCGACGACGAGAATGTCGCGGACCTCGTCGAATCGGAGCTTGGTGTCGGAGTATGCGACCCGCGCGGCGCCAAGGAGTGCCGGCGCCCAACGGGAGGCGGTTCCCGGTGCGAAGTACTGCGGGATAGCGGGGTCGAGCAGGGGACGCTGGGCTGTCGAAGGTGCCTGTAGTGCCGGAGGTGCCTGTGGTGCCTGAAGTGCGGGTGCCTGGCGTGCATGGGGTGCGAGAGGTGCCAGCGGTGCCGACATTCCAGCACTCCTGCCAGCACCTGCACCATCGGCACCTGCACCACCGGCACCAGCACCTTCGGCACCAGAGGCACCTTCGGCACCCAAGGCACCCTGGCGATGGTCTTCCGCCGCCACCAGCCTCCCTAGCTCCTCCCTCCCCAGCGGGCCGCGAAGGTACGACAGTGTCCAGCGAGTCTTGAATAGCACCGGCTGGCTGTCGTGAACGTTGTGCAGCAGAAAGGTTCTCTTCTCGAGGCCTGACAACGTGCGGTCGGTGGTCGCGCGATCAAATCCGTGACCTGAGGCCGCGTTCGCGCCTTCGAGCCCGTCGAGCACACGCGCCTTGTCGCGTTCCGTCTGGAGCCGGCCCAGAAACCACGTACCCGCGTTCGAAAGGGCCTTGTAATCGAGATCCACCGGATTCTGCGTGGCGAGCGTCATGCCAAGCCCAAATGCGCGCGCCTGCTTCAGCAGTGTCAGTAGTGGCGGCTTCGACGCCGGCATGGCGACCGGCGGTAGATATCCCATCACCTCGTCGATGTAGATCATGGCCCGCAGCGTCGAAGTTCCCCGTTGAACCCGCATCCAGCTCACGACCTCATTGAGGAGCATGGCCACGAAGAACATCCGTTCCCGGTCATCGAGGTGAGCGATTGACAGGACGCTGACACGCGGTCGCCCCTCGGCGGTGTAGAGCAACGTATTGATGTCGAGCGGATCGCCTTCGAGCCACACCGCAAAGTCGGGCGCGGCCAGCAGCCGGTTGAGATCGGACGCGAGCGTGAATCGATCGTCGGGAGGGTAGAAGCTGTCGAGCTCCAGAACGCCGATCCGCTGAAGGGGCGGCGCCTGGACTTGCGCGATGAGCGACGGCAGATCCAGGGCCTGCTGACGCTTCCAGGCCTCGCTCAGGAGTGTCGAGATGAGGATGTGCTCGCGCGTGCGCAGCGCCTCGACGTCGATGCCCGCGAGCGTCAGGACGCTTGTGGCAGCGGCCGAGGCGCGCTCGGCGAGGAGCTCAGGATCGCTCGCGATGGCTGATGCTGGTGCCTGGAATGTCCTCAGAATCGAGATCGGACGTGCCGCTCGGCTTCCTGGCGTGTAGATGCTGAAGTTGGCCGCGTTGCGGAGTCGTGCCAGGCGGTCGCCCGCTTGTCCCCATTCCTCCAGTCCCGCTTTCCACCGGGTGGCTTCCCGTTCTGCATACGCGTCGACGCTGACACCCTGGAGCCTCGCCTCGTCCGGGTTCAGCCACGGCGCGAAATCCGACGGACGCAACTCGGGGAACGTCAGCAAGAGGTTGGACAGATCACCCTTGGGATCAACCGCAATCACCGGAATGCCGTCGATGGCGGCCTCCTCGATCAGTCCAATGCCGAGGCCTGTCTTGCCGCTGCCCGTCATCCCGAGAATGACCGCATGCGTGACGAGATCGCTCGCGTCGTACAGGAGCGGTACGTCGGTCGTCCGGCCGGTTGGCGGATCGACTTGTCGTCCCAGGTAAAAGACGCCGAGCTGCTCGAAATCCATGCCGACATTGATATCAAAAAGGTTCATCGCACGGCAGAATTTGCAAGAGGGGACAGGTCTTGTCATCGGGGGACAGGCCTTGTCATCGGGGGACAGGCCCTGTAACTCACACGTCGAGGCCGACGGCGCGCATGAGGGCAATCGCGTTGCTGGACCGGACGACGCCGGGCTTGAGGCGGTAATCGAACGACAGCACGCCGTTCTCGAAGCGATCCTCGAAGTGCACGTTCGCCGCACGCAATCCGAGGTCGCTCGCGATCGCGGTCAGCGCGAGGTCATGCGTCGTGGCGAGCCCGATGGCTCCACGGTCGACCAGCCCGCGGAGGATCCCGGTCGCGCCCTGCAGGCGATCGTGGGAGTTGGTCCCGGACAGCAGCTCGTCCAGAAGGAACAAGACGCGACGATCCCTTGCCGCCCCGCTGGTCAGCGTCACGATCTCGCTGATCCGACTGATCTCCGCAAAAAACCTCGACCGACCCGCCTGCAACGAGTCCTGAATCCGCAGCGTCGCGCCAATCGCAAGCGGCGTGAGCGTCAGCCGCCGGGCGCGAACGGGCGCACCAGCCAGCGCAAGCACGGTATTGAGACCGACAGTCCGCAGCAAGGTGCTCTTCCCTGACATGTTCGATCCGCTGACGAGCAGCAAGTGCGGTTCGTCCTCACCCAGTCGGACATCGTTGGCCACTGCCGCGGTCATCGGCAGCAACGGGTGCGCGAGCGCGTCGCCCGTGATGCACGCAGGCCCCTCGTCGCGGATGACAGGAAACGGATCCTCGGGGTGTTCCGCGGCGTACGTCCCGAGCGCCGAGAGCGCCTCGATCTCCGCCACGGCCATCAACCAGACGCGAACCGCCGGACCACATCGCACACGCCACGCCTCGACGGCGAACGCCAGCTGTGTGCCGAGCAGCAGTAAGGCCGAGACCGGGGCGAAAATCTGATTGTGACCCGAGCTCAGCATCTCGACGAGACGCGCCAGCCGGTGCACTTCCTCGGCTGGGTGATGGCCGGTTGTTCGTAATCGGCCGACGATCGACGTGAGGAGCGGACTGTCGAAGGGCTCACGTTCGATCCGCTCGAGCAACGTCGCCAGCACTCGGAGCTCCTGCTCGCGCTGCGCAACGCTGTGGCTCACGTGATGTACGGCGTGCCGAAATTTGAGCGCCAACAGCCCCTGAGCGATGAGCGTCGGTATCAGAAGGTCAGGCGGTTGCGCCGTCCGAACCCACTGCACAAGTAGCGCCGTCGATGCCAGCGCCACGAGCGGCAACACCACCCGCGGCCACCGGCTCGTCAGCTGAGGGGGCGCCTCTGCCCACGCCAGGAGATCCTGCGTGCGCACCGCCGCCTCGACGTCCGGCCCGAGGACCGCGAGGTCCTCTCGCAGGGCGAGCCGACCCGCGAGATCTCGTATGGCGCTCTGCCTCGCACGGATCGTAGGTGCGTCGGCGGGCACGCGGAGCCAGTCGGCCAGAACGTCCTCACCGCTATGCGTACGCGTCGTGACGAGCAGCTCGAACAGCCCGCCGGCGCCAAACAGATCGAGGTCTTCCGCGTACAGGTGAGAGGGATCGCGAAACCGTTCGCCACGCTCGCCGCCGCCTTGCCATCGGTCTTCAACGCGAGCCAGCCCGCGCTCATAGAACGCTGCCGCTCTCAGTGCACGATCACGCGCGTTCAGGACGCGGGCGTGAACGAACAAGAGGGCGACAAAGGCGAGGAGTGGAATCAGCAGCCAGGGCAGGCTCGTGCGCCCGACAACAATCGCGATCCCCAGACCGGCGAGGAACAGCGCGAGGCGGGCAGACGACAGCCGTCTGTGCAGGCGCTCGAGCCGATCGCCCTCGGCACGCCGCGCGGCCAGTCGCGAACGATAAGTCGCGTCTACGGCCGGACTTTTCCGTCGGCCTTCCACAGGTAGAGCGTGCGCTGGCTGTTGGCCGTGTCAGTGAAGGTGTCGACCTTGTCGGCTTGCCAGTCGCCCATGCTGAACGCATGGGACACGATGCGTGCGCCTGGCTTGAGCTGTCGGGTCAGGATCGGCCGCAGTTTGAGATTCGATGCCGACAGCAGGTAGAGCGTCACGACCGTGGCTTCGGACACGTCAGTCGCCAGCGCATCCTGCAGTTTGAAGGTGACGAGGTGCGTGACCCCCGCGCGCTTGGCGTTCTCACTGGCTTCGGCAATCCGTTGCGGGTCGATGTCGACGCCCACACCGCGCGCGCCGTGAACCTTGGCCGCCGTGATCGGAATGCGACCATCGCCACACCCCAGGTCGTACACCAGGTCGGCCTTGGTCACCGCGGCCAATTGGAGCATCCGATCGACCACCTCCTGGGGCGTCGGCACGTACGGCGCCAAATGTGGCGCATCGAGCCGTTTCTGAGGCGGCTGGCCCGCGACGAGCGCCCCGGACGCCCCCACAGTGAGCGCGGCTGCCAGGACGCAGGCGACCCGGCGAGAGAGCGAACGCATGCCCGCCAGAATAGCCCAACGATGCCTGCGCAGGGCTGACGGCCTTTTGCGACGAAGGACAAAACGACCAAGCTGAGCCGTAGATGAGCTGCATCCGCGAGTCTCGAGACTGTTTCAAGTGTCTCTTCGCTAGTTAACCGTGTGATGCATCAGGGGTTAGAGACCGAAGGCCTCAGCGTCGGCCCGATGACGCGAAAACGTCGATTTTTCGGGCATTTCCGTTGATTCTGGCCGCGGTCTGCGGTATACTTTCGAGGTCAGCATCACGGTCAGGTCCTCCCAAACACCATCCCGAAGCGAGGGGAACGTGTCATTTCAGGTTGGCGACAAGGTCATTTACCCAAACCATGGTCTGGGCGTTGTAGAAAAGATTGAGGAGAAGACGATTCTAGGTACCACCTGCGGCTTCTTCCATCTTCGCATCCTGTCGAACGAAACCACGGTCCTCGTTCCAGTGGTGAACGTCGACAACGTCGGGCTGCGGCGCGCGATTACCGACGAGGAAGTCGAGCGCCTGTTCCATCTCCTCGGCGACGGCAAGATTGATAATCACCAGAACTGGAAGGGTCGCTTCAAGGACAACTCCGACAAGATGCGCACGGGGTCGATTTACGACATGGCCGAGGTGCTCAAGAGCCTGACCTTCCTCGCCAAGTCCAAGAGCCTCTCGTTCCGCGAGAAGCGCATGCTCGATCGAGCCAAGTCGCTCATCGTGTCTGAAGTGTCCGAAGTCATGCGCGAAACCGTTGCCACCATCGAGGACCGCGTGGAGAAAGCGCTCGAGCGCTGCTTCATGATGAAGGCTCGTGCGACCCAGCGTGCGACGACACGCGCGGTCACGACCACGAAGGCGACACCGGCCAAAGCCACGACGACGCGTGCAGCCGCTGCGCGTCGACAGGCGCGCGCATCGTAACCGCGCTTCTCGAGGCGTAACGTCCGAGAACGACGCCAGCAACCGAAATTCGCGACCCACGTTCGGGGTGACGATTCACTCGTCCTCCCGGCGGGGGTTGGCTACGCTTTCAGTGGACCGTGGCCCTCGTCCGGACCGTCCTCACCTACCTCATCACGTCCCTCTATGTCGTTATCGTCGGGACGTTCGCGCTGCTCATTGTCGTCCCGCTCGGTTGGACCAATGTCCTCTACGAGCTCGGTCACGGTGGTGTGACGCTCGCACTGGGACTCGCTGGCATTCGCTACCAGGTGATCGGAAGAGAACACGTGTTGAAGGATCGAGCGGTGGTGTTCTGCTCGAACCATCAAAGCAACGTGGATCCGCCGATCCTCTTTCGGGTCCTGCACCGGCGGCTGCATATCTTGTATAAGGCCGAGCTCAGGAAGATCCCGGTCCTTGGTCGCGTGCTCGAAGCAGGAGGGTTTATCCCAGTCCAGCGCGACAACCGGGACGCGGCGTTTGCGTCGATTGAGCGGGCGGCCGACTCGATCCGGGCCGGCAATACCTTTTTGATCTTCCCCGAGGGCACTCGCAGCAAGACCGATGAGCTGCTCCCGTTCAAGAAGGGAGGATTCGTGATGGCGTTCAACGCCCAGGCGCCGATTGTCCCGGTCGCCGTCACTGGGGGGCGCGAGGCCATGCGAAAGGGCAGTGCGGTCATTCGTCCCGTCCACGTGACCGTCCGAATCGGCCCGCCGGTCGAGACCGCTGGTCGTAACCCGGAGGAGAGGGATGCCATCATTGCGGAGGTCCGGCAGCGCATCGAGGCGCTGATCCGGGAGGGGCCGGCCTAGGCACGGAAACACGGAAGCCGCGGAAACACGGACACGCGGAAGCACGGAGCACGCGGAAACGCGGAAACGTTGGAGGGTTCGAGGTTTTTCGCGACAGGGCCGAAATTTTGCTCGATACTGTCGACATGGACCTGATCGCTTCCCTCGGCCGCACGCTCGGGTTCTCGCTGACCTCGGGCGTGAATCTCTACGCGACCGTGGCCATCCTGGGGCTCGCGGTCCGCTTCGACTGGGTATCGCTGCCGCCGCAGTATCAGGTGTTCGCCAACGACTGGATCATCGGCATCGCACTGACGCTGTACGCCATCGAGTTCATCGCCGACAAGATCCCGTACATCGACTCGCTCTGGGATTCGGTTCACTCGTTCATCAGGCCGGCGGGCGGCGCGCTCGTGGCGATCGCGACGCTTGGCGAGGCATCCCCGATGATGGAAGTGATCGTCGGCCTCGTCGGGGGAACCGTGGCGGCCGGCAGCCACTTCACCAAAGCCAGCACCCGAGTGGCGGCCAACGCCAGCCCCGAACCGTTCTCGAACTGGGCGTTGAGCTTCTTCGAGGATGTGTTCGTCGTTGGCCTGGGGATCCTGGCGCTGAAATATCCCGTCGTGGCGTTCATCGTCACGATGGCGATCCTCATCATGATCGTCCTGGCGCTCCGCTGGATCATTCGTAAGCTCACGGGGCTGGTGCGCCCAGTGGCGACTGCATGAAACGCTTCCGCCCCCTCATCCCGCTGACGTTGCTGATGGCCGTGTCGGTCGCCGCTCAGCAGGGAACACCTGCGCCGACCAGCGGCGAGGCGCAGGAGCGTCCTCGCTTCCGTGGCGGCGCGAACCTCGTGCGGCTCGACGCCTACGTGACGATCGATGGGGCGTCGGTCAGCGATCTCACCGCGCAGGATTTCGAGGTCTTCGAGGACAACGTGGCACAGCGCGTGGAATCCTTCGCGCACATAAGTGCGCGCGGCCCGGCGCCGCCAAACGAACGTCGCGAGCCTCAGACCGTGGCTGAATCGCGAGCCATGGCTGCCGATGCCAACGCACGCCTGTTCGTCTTGTTCCTCGACACGTATCACGTCCCTCTGTCGGGGTCGTTCCATGCCCGTAAGCCGCTCGTCCAGTTTCTCGATCGAGCGATTGGCCGAGACGACATGGTAGGGGTGATGACCGCTCAGATGTCGGCGCGCAACCTCACGCTGGCTCGGCGGACCGAAACCATCGAAGGAATCCTGACGGACAACTGGTACTGGGGGCAACGCGATCGCGTCGCGACGAAGGACGAGCGCGAGCAGGCCATCGAGACGTGTTATCCGAACATGGGAGCTACGGCAGGCATCGCGGAGCAGGTCATCAGTCGCATGCGCGAGCGGCAGACGCTCGACGCAATCGAAGACCTCATCGTTCATCTCGAAGGACTTCGTGAAGAGCGCAAGTTCGTCGTGATGTTGTCCTCGGGCTGGCTGATGCCGCAGCGAGACGACTCCCTGGCTCGTCGAACGAACCCCGGGGATGTCCCACAAGGTCCGCGCATTGGCGTGGGACCGGAAGGCAAGCTCACAACGCAAGGATCAGATCCACGACGGACGACCGACTCGGACACCTGCGAACGCGAGCGGATGCGGGCGTCGGCTGACGACCTCGAATCGGACTTCATTCGCTTATTCCAACGCGCAAACCGCGCCAATGTGAGCTTCTACACGGTCGATCCGCGCGGTCTGGTGGTGTTCGACACCGATCTCTCACAAAAGCCTGTGAGTGCGGAAGAAGACAACCGGCGGCTGATGTCGCGTCAAACGTCGCTGCGGACCTTGGCGGAGATAACTGATGGCTTCGCCATCCTGAACACCAACAACATGACGCCAGGTCTCGACCGGATCGTTGCCGACACCAACTCGTACTACCTGCTCGGCTACTACTCCACGAACACCCGGCTTGATGGCAAGTTCAGGAAAATCACCGTCAAGGTGAAGCGGCCCAGCGCCGACGTTCGCGCCCGGCCTGGGTATCTGGCGCCGACGGAGGCCGACCTGGCCTCGTCTCGCGTGGATGCCCTGATGAATGGCGCGCCGCCGGGACACTCCACCGCACCCAAAGAGTTTGCGCGGACGCTCGAACGTCTAACGCCGACGCGCGGGAATCTCCCGGTTCGAATCCAGGCGGCTGCCGCACCGTCACGCATCTGGGTGACGGCCGAGCTCGACCCGACGACCCTGAAACTGCCGGAGTGGCAGAAGGGAGGGCGCGCCCGCGTGCTAATGGAACACGAGAGTGGCGCCGCGCCGCCGATTGAACAGCACATCACAGTGGACGCCGGTCAACGTGCGTTTGACGTGACGCCTCCTCCAGGGGCGACGGTGGCGCCCGGGCGTTATGTCGTTCGCCTGCAGCTCACTCCCGCAGCGGGCTCGGTACCAATCCAGGCGACGGCCGATGTCGTCGTGCCGGACTCTGATGCGCTGATCAGCCCAAGCGGCCTGGTCTTGCGCCGCGGACCGTATACCGGCTTGCAGTTCGTTTCAACCGCCGATCCGCGGTTCCGTCGGACCGAGCGGCTGCGCATCGAGGTGCCCCGGCTGGCGACCGACGGTACCGTAGCGGCCCGGCTCCTGGGTCGTGATGGCCAGCCATTGGCGTTGGCAGTCACGGTAAGCGAACGCACCGATGAGGCGTTGGGGCTCCGGTTGATTGTTGTCGAAGTGCCGCTGGCCGCACTCGCGCAAGGCGACTACGGACTCGAGGTCACGCTCGATGCCAACGGTAAGAAACAGGGAACGACGTACGGGTTTCGGCTGATACCGTAGCGAAAGTTACAAGTTACAAGTTACAAGTTACAAAGTTCAGACTTGTCTGGTTCACGTTCGACGAGCCGTTGATCGTTTGCGCGCCCGTTTGTAACTTGCAACTTGTAACTTGTAACTTGTAACTGACACTGTCCTACAGCGTCTTCAGATACTCGATCAGCGCGCGTCTGTTGGCGTCGGTCTGAATCTGCCGCCAGAAGTCGTGACCGCCGTTGCCCGACCCTTCGCGCCCGCTATTGAACCAGTCGCGATTCGAGCCAAACCTCCGAAGGAGCTCCACCTCGCCCGCGCGTTCGTGAGCGCGATCGCGAAACAGTTGCTGTCCGACACGCTCGCGATCGAACTGGCGCGCGGCCTGCACGTCGAAGATGCGTGGCCGCTCCGACACGGGTCCGAGCAGGTGGTGCAACGTGGGCACGCTGCCGTTGTGGAGATACGGATAGTTGGCCCAGACCCCTGTCAGCGGAGTGGCTGCATAGCCGTGGCTTTTGATCAGCGCCCCTTCCGCGGCAATGGGGCTGCTTGCGAACGCATCGATGAATGCGTCCGAGACGACGCGTAGTCGGGCGCGGTCGGTGCCGACATCGGCGTGAACGCCAGGCCAGTCCACGTTGCCTTGACCATCGTATCGACCATGACAGCGATGGCAGCCGATTCGCGGCGAGTAGAACAGGTCGCGGCCTCGTGCCGCGAGTTTCGGGTCGATGGCATACGGATAGGGTGGCGGCCGCAGGTGACGGATGACAGAATCGAACTCGCCTTTGATGGTCGGGATCACATGTTCGACGAGCGCATCAAAGCTCCGATCCTTCTCCAGCTCCATGGACGAGGCCATCAGGGGGACACGGCCGTGGAAGCTGCCATCGGAATACCAGCGACCGGATGGCATCTTGGCTACGGTGTGCCACAGCGGCGGTGTCTTCACATCGCCCCGCCCGACCTCGTCAACGCCCGGCATCCTGCCGCCGTGGGGACGCATATAGAGCTCCACGTGCGATGCGGCAAACGCGGTCGAGCGCGCTCGCGTCAGCGAATCGATCTTGTCGTGATGGTGGCTGGACAGAATCCTGTGGGCACTAGTCGCGATGGCCCGTGCTTCCGGGTCACGGGCCAAAAGCGGACGCCACCGTTCATCGGTCATCGTTTTCAGCGACTCGCCCAGCCATTTGTCGTCGAAGACTTTCGTGCCCGCTCCGAGGTAAGCGACGCCATCGATCTCGGCGGTATGGCAGACGAGGCAATTGACCGTCCAGCTGAGGGTGTTGTCCGACCCCACATTGGGTGCCATCCCGTACGCGGGGATGACATTGTTCTCAGGCCAAAGCACCAATCCGACATCGTCGCGGACGATGGTCTCGACGTCCCCGGCGACGACTTGCGTGAGGAGGTTGTTGTCGAACAACGATTGAGGAATCCAGGCGGTCGTATCGTAGGTTTGATGGACGAACGCAAAGAGCGCCTCATGCCGTTCCTCGGGCAGACGCTCATCCTCGGGGTTCCAGCGATACACAAGATTGCGAATGTCCGATTCAAACGCGGCTGCGAGCCCCTCGCGAGTCATCGGCAGCGCCGAGGTCGGTGTCCAGGTTCGTGACAACCCAACGCCCACCAGGCTTGCGGCGGTCGCGACCCCAGCGAGCAGTCGCATCCGATGCCTCGACTTCATTGGTGTCCTCCCGTTGACGGTCCGCCCATGGCCTTGACGACTGCTTCGCGCTGCCGCTGCCATCGCGCATCTTCGCCGTAGGCTCGCGGTCGCGGATCCGCCGCGAGCTTGGCCAACCCCTCGTCAACCGCTACGAGCGCGTCACGATGACGGCCGGCGCGAAGCGCGGTGCCGGCCGCTTCGAGCCATAGCAATCGATTCCGCGGATACCGTTGCTGCAGGTGTTGAACGATGCGAAGTGCCTCTCCGTGACGTTTTTCGCGGTTGTAGATGAGGACGAGCGTAAAGAGCGCATTGGTCTGGACATGGCTCGCGTGTCGCGCCGCTTGCTCGACAAGGCCAATTCCAGTCTCGCGGCCGCTGTCGAACCCGGCCATCCGAGCGATGAGCCGCAATGCCAAGGGCAGGCTGGCGATTCCGTATCGATAGAGGCCAACCGTGAACGCGGCGTCCGGGCGCTGAGGATCGAGCGTAAGCGAGCGTTCGTGTGACTCGTAGGCGCGTCGCGCGGCGCCTACGCTATCCCGAACGCGCCCTTCGACCGTGGCGACGTACGAAGCGCGGAGTGCGGCCACCGCCCCGAGTTGAAAGTGCGCTTCGGCGTCGTTTCGATGGTCTCGAAGGCGCTGTTCAGCCAGCGCGGTTGCGCGATCGAGATGATGTTGAAAGGCCGCAGCGAGACTGGCTGATGGCGGGCGCCGCGGCACGTTGGAGCGCGCCTGGCCGAGGTAATCCTCTATGGTCACTGCGCCCTGTTCGAAGAGCAGCCGCATCCACAGTGTCGCGGCGGCAAGGCGCTGGTTGGTCGGCTCGTCAGGCTCGAGGGCGATGGCTGCTTCGAAGGCATCCAACGCCTCTGGGTAATCGAGGTTGTAGCCGTGGTCGAGCCCTTGAAGTCGAAATGCCGCCGCTCGCTCTCGGGCAGGGATCTGTTTCGTCAGCACGCCGATCGACATCACCGTGCAAAGCGCGCAAGTGATTCCGACGGGTGCCGCGCCTGTTCGTCGGGTCATCGGTCTCATCGCGTCCTACCAAGAGGCTACGAGACGACCGTGACCGGAGTCGTGAGGGAACGGGTGAAAAAGGCTGATTAATGGTGAAGGGCCCAGAGCGCAGGGCGCAGGGCGTCAGCTTCCGCCCGTCGTAAATCGCAGCGACCACGGACGCAGGGCCGAACCGTCGGTGCCAACGATGCCCTCGAGGAGATCGAGTTTGACGGGTCGAAACCGTTCGAGGGACTGAGAGGGGCGGATCTCGAGGACGCGCGTCCCGGGGTCGTAATTGATCGTGAACGTGAGGCCTGGCGCTTGTGCCTCGCCCCGCTCGGTGGAGTCGCTCGCCGAGTAGGACATTCGAATCCGGTTGTCCAACGACGTCGTATCCACATCGCGTGAGAACTGGAGGCGAATCCGGGCCTCCAGTCGAACATCCGCTTCGCCTTCGACCGGCACGCTGAAGTCGACTTCCAACGGAAGCGGTGATGGGACCGCAATCTCGACGATCGCTCCAGAGGCGCGGGTCACGCTTGCGGCCGCCATCACAAGCTCCTCGCCTGGCTTGGGCCACCCCCCGTGATAGATCTCGTCGAACGGAATCTTGAACGAAAGGCGATCGAGGACCGGGTCGCCTTTTCGCAGACGTCCGACGTCGAGGATCACACCTCGGATGTCGTACGATCCATCCTCGACCGGCACGTGGGCCAGGACGCGAAGCGAAACGGCTCCATTGGAAACGATGATCCGATTGCCGCGTTGCTCCACTCGTCCCGTCACCATTACGGGCTGACCGTGAAAGCCAGCCGGATCGGCGTGGACCGTTGCAATCGTGACCGGGCGATATGGCGCTGGTTGAGCTCGCACGCCATCCGCCAGCAACAGCCATGCGACGGCAAGGGCGAGTACCTGGCGCACCTGCTCTCTTTAGCACGTTTCAAGGCTCGAACGATCGGAACTGTGACAAGCAAGCTGGAGTATGTGGCGTATGGCCTTGGGCGAAGGCTGGTCGTGTGCAGCTTTTTGCTTTCTCTGCCTATCGTTTCATCAGCGAGTGTCAGCCGCTATAGGTCAGCCTGCGCTGCCCGAATCGCGCCAGAATCACCGCCAGCGCAAGGAACAGCAAGGCCCCAAAAATCTGACCCACCGCGTCGTCGCCGTGGAGGAAGGCGAGCGCGTTGCCAATCGTCTGGAACGGCCCGATCGTGTCGGTGCCAACGAGAATCGCGTAGAGGATACCTGCCAACGATCCACCCGCGATCAGTCCCGAGCTGAAGAGCGTTCCGGCACTGAGATCGGAGTCTGACGTCACACCTGTCCTGCGCTCGACCCACCAGCGAACGACGCCGCCGACGAAGATCGGTGCCGTGGTGGCGATTGGCAAATACGACCCGACAGCGAACGACAGCGAATGGATGCCACACAGCTCCAGCGTGATGGCGATGAACACGCCCACCAACACGAGCCCCCAGGGCAGTTCCTGGCTCAACAAGCCACGAATGATCGTCGCCATCAGAGTGGCTTGCGGAGCGGCCACCTGCTGGGACCCGATGCCGAAGGTCTGGTGGAGACTGAGCAGCGTCCAGCCAATCACGAACGATGAGGTGATCACACCGATGGCAAGACCAATCTGCTGATACAGCGGCGTGGCCCCGACGATGTATCCGGTTTTGAGATCTTGAGACGTATTCCCGGCGTTGGCCGCGGCGATGCAGATGATGGCACCGACCGACAACGCCACGGGCGCATAGATGCTGTCATTCCATCCGAGCGCGACGAAGATCACGCACGTAATGATGAGCGTCGCGATCGTCATACCGGAAATTGGATTCGAAGAGGATCCGATCAGGCCGGTGATGCGTGACGATACGGTGGCGAAGAAGAACCCGAACAACACAACCAGCACCGAGACGAGGAGGTTGCCTTGCGTCGGAAGGCCCGGCATCACGGCCAGGAATATCGCCATCGCGAGCGACCCGGCCAGGACGATGGTCATTGGGATGTCACGCTCGGTGCGAATTTGACTGCCGGCGGCAGCCGTGCCGAAGCCCTTGAGTCCCTCGCGTGCGGACGAAACGATGGTCGGCAGCGTGCGGCCGAGCGTAATCAGCCCGGCTGCGAGGACGGCGCCCGCGCCGATGTATCGGATGTAGGCACTCCAGATCTGGCCCGGGCTCATCTCAGAGAAGAGGTACGGCTGGCCAGTCGCCGGGTTGAGCGCGTTCGCGGGAGTAAACGGCGGGAACGGAGTCGGGATCGCATTCCCCATGATCGTCATCAGCGGCAGCAACACCAGCCACGACAACACGCCACCGGCCACCATCGTCCCGGCGATCCGCGGCCCGATGACGTAGCCAACCCCCATGTATTCCGGCGAGATATCGACATTGACCGTCGCGTTCGGGAACAGTCCGGTGCGGGCGAAGGAATGACCGATTTCGGTTCGGAACAGGTTGAAAATCCAGGACAACGACTTCCAGAGCGCGCCAACGCCGAGGCCGCTGAAGACCAGTGCGGCCAGCTGCCCACCACGCTCGCCCGCCACCAGGACTTCAGCGCATGCCGTGCCCTCGGGGTACGGGAGCACACCGTGTTCTTTGACGATCAGCGCCCGGCGTAGCGGCACCATCATGAGGACGCCCAGGATGCCGCCCGCAAACGACAGCAGGAGGATCTGCGTGTAGTTGAAGTAGCCGGGACCGTGCGGCAGGAGGAAGATCAGCGCGGGAATCGTGAAGACAACCCCGCCGGCGACCGATTCCCCAGCCGAACCGATCGTCTGAACGATGTTGTTCTCGAGAATCGTCGATCCCCCAAGTCGCTTGAGCACGGAGATCGCGAGCACCGCGATCGGAATCGACGCCGAAACCGTCAGGCCGGCACGAAGTCCCAGATAGACCGTGGAAGCGCCGAAAATGACCCCGAAGAACACCCCAATCACGATGGCCTTGGCCGTGAATTCGGCCGGTGAATCCTTCGCCGCGATGTAAGGCTGAAAGCCCCGCGCGGGTTCAATTCCAGGTTTTGTCGGTGCTGTCGGGTGAGCCATGGGGGCGGATTATAAGGTGCCTGGGGTACCTTGGCTTTTTCAGTGTTATTCTGAAGCCTGCTTGTGAATTCACCGAACAAGCGAAAGCCTAGTAACGAGCAGGTTTCCGAGCTCACCACCAACCGACTCTCCGTATATCTGCGCTGCTTGACCCAACTCGAGTCGGCGGGCGTGAGCACCATCTCGTCGCAGTCGCTGGCGGAGCAATTCCACCTGAACGCCGCCCAGATTCGAAAGGACCTGGCGTATTTCGGTGAGTTCGGGGTCCGGGGGGTCGGCTACTACGTCAAAGACCTCAAGCGCCATCTGCGCCAAATCCTCGGGCTCGACCGCAAGCTGCGCGTCGCTGTCATGGGTGCCGGGAATCTGGGACTCGCGCTGGCCGACTATCCCGGATTCCGAAGGGAGGGATTCGAAATCGTGGCGCTCTTCGATGTCGCTGACACGAAGATCGGCGACGAATCACGAAGCGGCGTGCCGATCTTCGACATCCGCGAGCTCAGGAAGGTCGTCCGTAAGGAACGGATCGATATCGCCGTGATCGCCGTTCCAGCCGAGTCGGCACAACCGGTGCTTGAACAGGTCGTGGCGGCTGGTATCAAAGCGGTTCTGAACTTTTCGCCAGGCACCTTGAAGGCGCCGGCTGGCGTCAAACTGAAGAGCGTGGATCTGACCGTCTCGCTCGAGAGCCTGTCGTTCTATCTTGCGCAAGGAATCGACGTCGGTGAGCAGTAAACCGGTGCGCTTGACTCATGTCGGGCGCGACGGCCGCGTTCGGATGGTGGATGTGGGCGAGAAGCCCGTCACAGCCCGGGAAGCGGTCGCTCGTGGGACCGTCAGCGTGTCAGCCACCGCTCGCCGACTGATCCGCGCGGGAACCCTCAAGAAAGGCGACCCGCTTCAGGCGGCGCGGCTCGCTGGCATCATGGCCGCCAAGAAAACGTCAGAGCTGATCCCACTGTGTCATCCGTTGCCGCTCACGGTGGTCCAGGTCGACGTTACGCCGACGCCCCGAGGATTCGCTATTGAGGCACGAGTTCGGACGTCAGCTCAGACCGGCGTCGAGATGGAAGCCCTGACAGCGGTGGCGGTTGCGGCTCTCACGCTGTACGACATGATCAAGGCTGCGGACAAGGGCATGGTGATTGGCGATATCTGCCTGCTGGAGAAGCGAGGAGGCAAGTCCGGCGAGTATGTGAGGAATCGCAACCGCCCTCGCAAAGGCTGAGCCCGCTCAAGGTCCATGAACGTTTTGATCTCAATTCAACAGCCGGTTCGTGCGTGGCAGATCCCCCCGCAGTCAGTCGAAACCATTCGTCAGCGTTTCCCCGACCTACGCTTCACCCATGCGACGGATGACTTGTCGCGCGCGAAGGCGCTCGTCGATTGTGACGTGGCGTTCACATGGTTGATGAACGAGGCCGAGCTCGCGACGTGCAAGCGTCTGAAGTGGGTCCACACTTCAGCCGTCGCCGTCGAGACATTCTGCCTTCCGGAGCTGGTCGCTCGCCAGGTCATCGTGAGCAACTCACGGGGTGTTCAGTCAGCGCCCATTGCCGAACACGTTTTCGCTGTACTGCTCGCCCTGGCCAAGCGGCTTCCGTACGTCGTCGAGCAGCAGCGCGAGCGTCACTGGGCTCAAAACGAGATGCTGGGCGACCGGCTGCCGTGGCTCATCAAGGGCAAGACGCTGGGACTGATCGGTGCCGGGACCATCGGGTTAGAGATTGCGCGGCTGGCGGCAGCGTTCGGGATGAAAGTCGTGGCGATCACCAGGCGGCCTCGCGCGAAGGGAGCCGATGACATCGAGTGGATGAAACCTGGGGGATTGAACGATCTGCTGCATCGGTCTGACGTCGTGGTGATTGCAGCGCCGCTCACGCCAGAGACGTCGAACATGATCGGCGCGGCCGAAATGGCGCGGATGAAACGCGGCGCCGTGCTGATAAACGTCGGCCGGGCGCGGATCGTGGATCACGTAGCCTTGAGCGACGCTCTTCGCTCGGGCCATCTTGGCGGGGCATCACTTGACGTCTTTCACCGAGAACCACTGCCCGCCGACGATCCTCTCTGGGCCGCGCCCAATCTCATCCTCACGCCGCACACGTCCGGATTTCGTCAGGGCCACTGGGACGACGTGATCGAGTTGTTTTGCGAAAACCTCCGTCGGTTTCAGCGCGGCGAACCGGTCCGATTTCGCGTCGAGCCGGAGTTGGGATACTAGAGACACACGCAGGTGCCTGACGTGCCTGGGTGCCTCATGTGCCTAGGGTGCTAGTGCATAGAGTGCGAAGGTGCTTAGGGTGCTTACGGTGCTCAAGTGCCCCAGCACCCTATGCACCAGCACCTATGCACCAAGGCACCTTCAGCACCGTACGCACCAGCACCCAAGGCACCCAGGCACCCCAGGCACCCTAGGCACCTTGCGTAGCTACTCTCCTCAACTCGACGGGCTTCGCGCCCTGGCAGTGGCCGCCGTTGCGTGGTCGCATTGGGAGCGTCCCTACCAGTTCGGCATCCCATTCGGTGCAGGGGTGCACCTCTTCTATGTCCTCAGTGGTTTCCTGATCACGCGCATCCTGCTCGACGTGCGCGACCAGGCCGATCGGATGAGCGGCGTGCGAGCGTTCTATATTCGTCGCGCGCTGCGGATTTTTCCGGCCTTTTACGTGACGCTCGCGGCGGCGTGGTGGGCCGATGTCAGTCCGGTGCGTGAAACGTTGGCATGGCATGTGGCCTACCTGTCGAACGTTCAGATCTTTGCCACCGAGACGTGGCCTGGATCAATCAGCCACTTCTGGTCGCTCGCCGTTGAAGAGCAGTTCTACCTCTTGTGGCCATGGCTCATCGTATTTGCCCCGCGGCGCTTTCTTGGCCCGGCGATCGTGATGGCCATCGCGTGGGCGCCTATCTTTCGCTGGTGGCTTGCGACGCAGGGATATCCTGAGAATCTTCTAGCGGTTTTGACTCCAGGAAGCCTCGACTCGTTGGGCATGGGCGCGCTCTTGGCGACATCCAGCAGGCCATCCAGCCTGCGGTTGGGGTCGGTGGGGCCAGGTGTTCCCCTGGCCCTCTTGATCGCTTTGCTCGTCGCAGAAGGTCGGGTCGGCCCGCTTCCGCTTCCGCTGATGGCGGTGAAGCAGACGCTACAAGCGGTTGTCTTTGCATGGCTCGTGCTACGGGCGGCCGCGGGATTTCGTGGGCTGCCGGGTCGCGTCCTGTCCGCTGCGCCGATCGTCTACACCGGTCGCATCAGTTACGGCATCTACCTCGTTCACGGATTCGCTGGCGATATCCTCGCCGCCATGGGAGTCAACAGCCGCTCGCTACCGGAGCCTTGGCGCCTTCTGATTCTCTGCCTGCTCACGCTTGGCGTGGCGGCCGTCTCTTGGCACCTGATGGAGCGACCCATCAACGGCCTCAAGGACCGTTTTCGCTACGCGGCTACTCGCTCCGCAGTGCGCGCACAGGATCAATTCGCGACGCCGTGATCGCGGGAACGAGGTTCGCCGCGCCGGCGATCAACAGCAGAAGACCTGCGGCGGCGACGTAGGCGAGTGGATCGAAGCCGCTCACACCGTACAAGAGCGATTCCAGCAGGCGACTGATGGCTGCCGAAGCGACTGCACCGAGGACGATGCCAGCGCCAGCAAGCCGCACTCCCTGGGAGAGCACCATTCGAAGCACCTGACCTCGCTCAGCGCCCAGCGCCATCCTGATCCCGACCTCTTTGGTGCGGCGGCTGACGGAGTAAGCAATGACGCCGTAGACGCCAACGGCTGCGAGACCGAGCGCCAGGCCGCCGAACGCCATCAGCACCAGGGCGCCGATGCGCGTGGGCGCGACGGTCGTGTCGGCGACCTGCTGTGCGGGGACATCCTCCGTAAACACGATGTCCGGCTCGAGACTCCACACCGCACTGCGAAGTGCTGGCAGCGCAGACACGGCAGGCATCGTCGTGCGTACCACCAAGCCAACGGACTGCGACGGGCTGTCGGGAACGTGCAGATAAGGCCGAGGCGCCTCACCGACCGAGCGAACCTTGTGATCGCGCGCGATGCCGATGATCTCGAATGGTTGCTTGCCCAATCGGACGACCCGGCCGACTGCCGATCCATCGGGCCAGAACTGTTTGGCCATCGTTTCGTTCACGATCGCGAGGCGCCGTTCGGCGCGAACCTCGTCCGCGCTGAACGCACGGCCAGCGACCAGAGGCACGCCTACGGCTGTGAAGTAGTCCGACCCGACCGACACCATATCGACCGGCAGGCCATCTTCGTCGGGCGCGTGATGCCCGGGCACATTGACGGTGTCCATGTTGATGTCAGGCGCCAGCGGGAGACGCGATGCCGTAGATACGGCCGTGACGCCTGGCAGCGCACCGAGTGTCTGGAACGCACGATCGCGCAAGACCATGGCACGATCACGGTCGTAGCCGTTCATCTGCAGGTTGAATGACAGCGAGGAGATCGGTCCCGGATCGAAGCCGAGGTCCGTGTTCTGGGCAGTAAGAAGCCCGCGCGTGAGAAGAGCGCCTGAAACGAGGAGGATGAGTGACAGCGCCAGCTGACCCACGACCAGCAGGTTGCGGACCGACGTGCGGCGTCGCCCGTTGGCCTCGCTCGAGTCCTTCAGCGCCGGTACCAGCTCAGGTCGGGATGAACTCCACGCCGGAGCGAGGCCAAACACAACGGCCGTCACGATCGACATGATCGCCGCAAAGATCAGCACCAGGCGATCGATCGAGAACTCGAACCGGATAGGCATCGGGAACACTTCCGAGCCGATCCCGGACAAGAGCTGGCCCGCCCACCATGCGATCAGGAGCCCGACGCTGCCGCCGATGATCGCGAGCAGCATGGATTCGGCCAGCAGCTGTCCAATGAGTCGGCGTCGGCTGGCGCCAATCGCCGCACGAACAGCCAGCTCTCGACGCCGCGACGCGCCGCGTGCCAGCAGCATGTTCGCGACGTTCGCGCACGCGATGAGGAGCACCAACCCGACCGCCGCCAGCAGCCCGGCGCTGGCCGCGCGAAGATACCCGTCCAGCATGGGATGAAAGCGAACGCTCGCCGCGGGCACGACGCTCGCCGTCACGTCCTTGTTCGTGGTCGGATAGGTGGCTCTCAGCCTCGCGTAGATGGTTTCAATCTGTGCGCGGGCCTCGTCGGCGGACCGGCCGTCCGCGAGGCGGCCCTTGACGAAGAGCCAGCGCGTGCCACGTCGATCGAGCCTCGTCGTTCCTGGGTCTTCGTCGGACGACGCTTGCACCCCTGCAAACTGCAGGTGCTCAATCATCGTCACCGGCACCCAGAATTCCGTTGGGATGCCGGGCAGGGTTCCGGTGAACGCGGCCGGCGCGACGCCGATCACGGTGTACGGCACTCCTGACAGGGTCACCGTCTCGCCAACGACCTCGGATCGCTGACCGAATCGATCGCGCCACAGCGCGTGACTCAGAACTGCGACCGCCGCCACCCCAGGTGAGCGGTCTTCGTCAGGACGGAAACCTCGGCCCAATGCCAATCGAATGGCAAGCACATCGAAGTAGTTGGCGGTCACCGCTTCGCCCGTGACCAGTACTCCCCGCTGGGCGGTCGAAAGAATGCCCCTCACATACGCGTTGGCGGTGACGCCCTGCAACGCTGCGGTGCTTGCTCTGATGTCCTGGAAGTCGGGATAAGACGTCGTGAGCTGGGGGAAGTCCTTGCTGAGCCCGGTGTAAATCTCAACCAGCCGGTCGGGTGCGGCCACGGCACTTTCCCGAAACAGCACCGCGTTGACGACGCTGAAAAGCGTCGTATTGAGGCCGATGCCGAGGGCGAGGGATCCGATGGCGGCCGCAGCGAATAGCGGCTGGCGCCGCAACTGCCGCAATCCGTGCCGCAAATCCGCCAAGAATACGCTCATCGTCGCTCCCTCGTGAGGGATACGCAGGCCGAGGGCGCGGCGTTCCGCCGCCGCTACCTCGAGGGCGGGGGTTCAATGTGGATCACGGCGTCCTTCACCTGGGGATAGCGCGCCATGATGCGGTCCTTGACGACGTGCGAGACGCGATGCGCCTCGTCCAGCCGCATGGCAGGGTTCATCCAGATGTGGAGATCGACAAAGACGTGATCGGCCGATCCGCGCGACCGGATGTGGTGACAGCCCACGACTTCGGGAATGCCCAGCACGACGGCCTTGATGTCGTCAGCCGCGATGACGATCTCGTCTGCCAGGATCCCTGTCGTCTCGGTGAAGATTCCCCAGCACGCATAGCCGATGAATCCGGCCACGATGAGAGCGGCGGCCGGATCGAGCACGGGCGCGCCGAATTTGACGCCGATGAGCGCCGTGATCACTGTGGCTGACGTCAACAGGTCGCTCTGGGTGTGATGAGCATCGGCACGCAAGACCTCGCTCGACAACCGGTGGGCCTCGCGCCGCTCGTACCAGACCACGCCGACGTTGACGAGGAACGTCGCCCCCATCACGGCGAAAGTGGTCGCGGTAATGGTGGGTGCCGACAGAGAGCGGAAGCGTGCGAAGGCGGCCATGAGGACCTGCACCAATACCAGCAAGAGGAACAGGAGGATCGCCACCGACGCCATCGTCTCGAACTTGCGGTGGCCGTACGGGTGATCGGCGTCCGGCGGCTGGCGGGCCATCTTGACGCCAACGAGCGCCACGACGTTGGAGGCGCCGTCGGTCAACGAGTGCAGGCCATCGGAGAGCACGCTGACGGCCCCCGTGACCAGGCCGAGGGCAATCTTGGCCAGCGCGACGAGGAGGTTGAGAGCGAGGACTTGAAAGAGGACGCGGGAGATGGAGGCGGAACGGTCCACGGCGCAGTTACAAGTTACAAGTTACAAGTTCAAAGCTCGTGACGTGCACCACGGCGCGAAACATCACCACGGCGTTCACTTGCAGTTCGGCTGTTTGTTTTGAACTTGTAACTTGTAACTTGTAACTTTCCTCAGAAGACCCGCCCCTCTGGCACCGGCCACCAGCGCAGCTGCACTTTGCCGATGATGTACTTCTTCGGAACGAAGCCCCAGTGACGGCTGTCGGAGCTGTTGTTCCGATGGTCACCCATGACGAAGTAATAGCCCTCAGGGATCACCTGAGGACCCCAGTCGTCATGGCTGCGGTACTCGGGCGGGACGTAGTCGTCGCGCAGCGGCACATCGTTGACATACACGCGGCCGTCGACGATGCGCACCATGTCGTTCTCTTCGGCAATCACGCGCTTGACGAACGACTTGTCGGGATTGAGCGGGTAGTAGAGCATCACGATATCGCCGCGCTGCGGCGCCGCGATGCGATAGGCGAGCTTGTTGACGATCAAGCGATCCTGATCCGCGAGCGTGGGCGCCATGCTCTGGCCTTCGACCCGCGCCACCTGGAACCCGAACGTCACGATCAGGGTGGCGTAGACGGCCGCCGAGGCCAGCGTTTTCACCCAGGCGACGAACTCGTCGCGCCACAGCTCGAGGCGGCGAACAATCACCGACGGGCGTACCTCGACCTCGCTCCGCGCTGCCGGGACCGGCAGCGGGAACGCGGCCGGCGTCAGCTCGCGATCGCCGAGGCCGCTGTCGAACCCGCCGAACACGGGAGGCGCAAGGCGCGGCTCGAAGCCTGGCAACGGTTGCGGCTGCTCCGCGCCGCTTTCGAAGGCAACCGGCTCGGGCAGCAGAAGCTCCTCGGGACGTGTCACAGCTTGAGATACTCCCGCAAGCGGCGGGTCTGCGTTCGGCTGACCGGGATTTCGGTCGCCTTCGCGTCCTTCATCCTGAGGATGTAGTTCCTGCTGAACCAAGGGACGATCTCCTTGATTTTGTTGATGTTGACCAGATGCGACCGGTGGACCCGCCAGAATACGTCGGGATCCAGCCGGGCCTGCAACTCGTCGAGTGTCCGATAGTTAGAAGTGCCCGAAACCTGTCCAGTAACAATACTAATCGAATCCTCTGCGAGCGAGGCATAGATGATGTCGTCGGCTTGAACCAGTGCAATCCGATCGGCCACTTTGACCGCAATCTGGCTTCGCCGGTCCTTTTGCTCCGACATCATCCGTACCAGCCGTTCGAGCTGGTCGCTCAGCGGCTGACCAGCCCGCCGCCTGCGGACCCTCTGCACAGCTTGTTCCAGCCGGACGGGATCAACGGGTTTGAGCACGTAGTCGACGGCGTTGACCTCAAAGGCCTCGACCGCCCTGTGGTCGAAGGCGGTCACGAACACGACCGATAGATCGGTCCCCAGTTCGAGGATGCGGCGTGCCACTTCGAAGCCGGTGAGGCCCGGCATCTGGACGTCCAAAAAAGCCACATCCGGATCCAGGCGGGCAATGTCGTGCAACGCCTGGACCCCGTCGACCGCTTGTCCGACCACCTCGATGCCCTCAATTTTGCCGAGCTGAAAACAAAGCTCGTCTCGGGCCGGCTGCTCGTCGTCTGCCACCACAGCCGTCAACGGGCCGCTGGTCATCACGCTGTCGCCTGTTCCTCGGCAAGGAGAATCGGAATCTCCAGGTGGGCGCAGGCGCCTTTGCCTGGTATGCCGCGAAGCACCACCCGACCGGTCGACCCATAGATCACGCGAAGTCGCTCGTGCACGTTCGTCAGGCCGATGCCGCTCGACATGGCTGACTGGAGTCGCTCCTCGGAGATGCCGAGCCCATCGTCTTCGACGTCCACGATCAGCAAATCGTTGTCCCGTCGACTGCGCAGCGTAATGTGTCCGGGGCCAACTTTGCGCGTCAGCCCATGCTTGATCGAATTCTCGACCAGGGGCTGCAGAATCATGCTGGGGACGATGATATCGAGGGTGGCAGGGTCGATTTCCTTGCAGACGCTAAGACGCGGCCCGAAGCGGACGACTTCGATGTCGAGGTACTCGTCGATTGACTCGAGCTCTTCGCGGAGCGTGACGAACTGCTCATGGCTCCGAAGCAGCTTGCGGAGCAGACCGGACAACTTTTGAATCACCGCCCGCGCCGTCTCCGGCTGCGATCGAATCAACGACGACACGGATGTCAGCGTGTTGAACAGGAAGTGCGGGTTGATCTGGCTCTTGAGGGCCTCGATCTTGGCCGCGAGCAAGAGCTTTTCCTGCTCTTGCAGACGATGTTCGATACGCGCCGCGTTCCAAATCTTGATCGGAATCGACACCGCCAGCACGGTGGCGACATACACAACGACCGTCAGCCATGCCGACGGCGCCTCGAAATAAAACAGGCGCTGCTCTCCGAAGCGTATGCCGACCGTTTGACGGATGGTTTCGAGCCCGATCGGGACGAACAGGAGGACCACCTGCCACTCGATGGTCAGCTCACGCATCATGCGCCACAGATAGCGGGGCAGGCTGAAGAACACAAACGGTGAGAAGTTCCAGATGTGTTCTTTGGGACAGGCCTCTCGCAGCCCGCCTCCGGCAAAGCCACAGCCAACCGCGAAAGGGATGGCTGCCAATTCGCCCGCGAACAAACCCGGGAGCGCGATGGCTGCACCCACGATAGCGCCTGTATACGGGCCGGCAATGAGCCCGGCGAGAAACGCTCCTTCGAGCATGAGGTCGGCTGCGTCGTAGTTGAGGAGCAGCCGGGAAACCACACCGAGGGCCAGAGGGATCGTCAGGCCGAGGGCGAACGCGAGGCGGTCGGGCCAATCGCGACGCTCGAAGATGAGGATGTGCTTGAAGCGCCGGTAGCGGGCGAGCATCGTCGCCAGCGCAGCCATCACGGCCAGCTTGCCGACGAGTGTGGCCAGGAGAAACTGGTCCGCCGACAGCAGCCGGACGTCTTGAAGCATTGGCGATCTGTGTGCCTGCTATAATTTACCGCATGATCCGTCCGCTCGTTGAAGGCTTTGCGCTCACTTTCAGGCACCTGTTTCGCAGACCCATCACCGTCAATTATCCCGATCAGAAAGTGCCGATGTTCCCGAAATACCGCGGGAAGCAGGTCCTGATGCGCGACGAGAACGGGCTCGAGAAGTGTGTCGCCTGCGGCCTGTGCGCCGTCGCGTGTCCCGCGGACGCGATTTACCTCGAGGCCGCGGAGAATGACGGCTCGGTCATGGCTGGTCCCCGGTACGCCTCGGTGTATCAGATCCACAAGACGCGCTGCATCTTTTGCGGGTACTGCGAAGAAGCCTGCCCCGTGTCCGCCATCTTCATGGGCAAGGACTACGAGCTCGCCGTATACAGCAAGGACGATTTCGTCTGGGACAAGACAGAGCTGCTGGTTCCACCGCCGGCCAGGTAGTCGCCGGTCACGCGCCGCCCCCGGGTCGGAGCGCGACCGCCTTCTCTGCACGTGGCATCGTTGTTCGGCGTGCTCGGCGATATTCACGGCAACTTCACTGCCGTCGATCGCATCCTCGAGAGACATCACGACATCGGCTTCTGGTTGTGTGTCGGCGACGTGGCGAGTGCCAACGGGTTGTACCCTCGACCGGCGGCGCCGATCTATTGGATCAAAGGCAACAATGAATCGTTCGATCGGATTGACGAGTTTCAACGCGGCATCGACCCGATACCCAATCTTCATTTCATTCCGAACGGGACGCTCGTGACGATCGGAGAGATCACGGTGGTCGGACTCGGGGGAACGTTTGCGCCGACGTGGTACGACACCCCGGCATCCTCGTTACCTGCGAAACCGCGAGACGACAAACGCCGGCACTTCGTGCGTGAGGAGGTGGACGCGTGCAAGTCGCTTGGGCACGCGACCGTGCTTTTGACTCACGAAGCGCCGAAGCCGTTTTGGGTGGCGCTGCCTTCGTCACAGGCGCCAGCCCGGCGATGGCGCCGCGATGTAGGAAAAGACGCCATTACCGAAGTGGCGGATGGGGTTCGCCCGCAACTCCACTGTTTCGGTCACCATCACGTCCACGCCTCGTTCACGCGTAACGGTGTGCCGACAGTGTGCGTCGATCGCGTGAACCGGTCGTATTTGCTTGTGGACGCCAGGAACTGCGAGTGGGAAGTCCGTCCCACGGAGGATGCGTAACGTGGGTCAGCCGATCCTCGAGGCTCTCAACGACGGCGTGCTCGTGTGTGACGGTGCGATGGGCACCCTCCTGTACGCGAAGGGTGTTTTCCTCAATCGATGCTTCGAGTCGTTGAACCTGACCGATCCGGCGCTAGTCGAGGGCGTGCACGGCGAATACCTGCGAGCCGGCGCCGACATTATCGAAACGAACACGTTCGGGGCCAATCGCATCAAGCTGCGTGCATTCGGGCTGAGCGAGAAGGTGAAGACCATCAACTTCGAAGGCGCACGGGTCGCGCGCGACTCGGCCGCTCGACACAGCGGGAACGGGCGCCGCGCCGCTTTTGTGGCGGGGGCGGTTGGCCCGCTGGGTATTCGAGTCGAGCCATGGGGCAAGACCGGCATCGATGAAGCCGAACGCTGGTTTCAGGAACAAGCGGAGGCATTGGCCGAAGGCGGCGTCGACTTGTTCGTGCTGGAAACGTTCCGGGACCTGAATGAACTTGGTGCTGCCATTGCCGCGGTCCGCCGTGTGTGCGACCTGCCAATCGTCGCGCAGATGACGACGGAGGAGGATGGCAATAGTCTGGACGGCACGCCGCCAGAGCAGTTCGGGCCAATACTCGTCGGGCGCGGCGCGCAAGTCGTGGGCGTCAATTGCAGCGTCGGACCCGCTCCAATGCTCGAATCGATTGAGCGGCTCGCCGCCGCGGTGTCCGTGCCGCTGTCGGCGCTGCCAAACGCGGGCAAACCGCGGGACATCGAAGGACGGAACATCTACCTGTGCTCGCCGGAGTACATGGCGTCGTATGCGCGACGGTTCGTCGCGAACGGTGTTCGACTGGTCGGCGGATGCTGTGGCACAACGCCCGAGCACATCCGGCAAATCAGCGCGGCAGTGAAGCGAATGGCGCCCCAGGGCCTGCGGACGGCGGGCAAGAGCGACACCCGGGCTGCGACGGTGGCGGGCGCCCTGCACGCGCAGTCGCCCGTGTCGCGAGCGTCCAAGTCGAAGCTCGCGGCGGCCATGGAGCAGGGTCGGTTCGTCGTGGGCGTCGAGCTCGTCCCGCCGCGTGGCCTGGCTGGTGCTGCGGTGATCGATCAAGCCAAGGCACTGAAAGGACGCGTCGATGTAGTGACCATCCTGGATGGACCTCGCAGCGGCGCACGCATGAGTGCCCTCTCGTTGGCCGTTCTGGTCCAGCAGCATGCGGATGTCGAAACGCTGCTGCAGTACTCGTGTCGCGACAAGAATCTACTGGGCATCCAGTCGGACCTGCTCGGGGCTCACGCGATGGGACTGCGAAACCTGCTCGGCATTACGGGCGACGTGCGCACGCTGGGCGACATCCCGGACGCGACCGCAGTCTTCGACATCGACTCGGTCGGCCTCACCAACGTCTTGACGCGTCTCAATCATGGGCTCGACATCGCGGGCCAGCCGATTGGGCCGCCGACTGCGTTTCACGTTGGCGTCATGGTCAACCCGGCCGCGTCGGATCTCGATGCCGAGCTCAAGCGCTTCGAGTTCAAGGTCGAGGCGGGCGCAGAGTACGCCGTGACACGACCGGTCTTCGACGTGGCTGACATGGAGCGATTCATCGACCGGACACGTGACTTTCGAATCCCGATCATCGCGGGGGTGTGGCCCTTCGAGAGCGCGATCAACGCGGAGTTCATGGCGAACGAAGTGCCTGGGGTGTCGGTCCCGGCTGCGCTCGTGCAACGCATGAAGCAGGCCGGGAACGAAGCGGCTGAAGCACAGGAGGGCATTCGCATTGCCGGGGAGCTCGCGGGGGCTCTTCGACCACTCGTGCAAGGGCTGCACGTGTCGGCCCCGTCGGGACGGCTCGACCTCGCGCTTCAGACCCTGGAGGGCGTCTAGGCCATCCGACCTCGCGAAGGGCCGTTGAGACGACTGATCCGTAACTTGAGCGATTACACATCTGATATAGTGCCGAGCGGCTTCGGGGTCGTTTGGGCTTCATGGGGCGTCAGCCAGGCGCGCGCAACAGAAAACCCCAGCAGTTGGCCGGCGTTTTGCCAACGGGCTGGGCGGCAGTCGACTGATTTTGTCAGCGAATCCAAGCAGAGGAGACCTCATGGCGCTGTTCGACAACGACCGGGAGCGATCTGAAAGTCTGAGCGGTGACGCGGCCACACGAGCGCTCTCAGTCACGGTTGTCGAGAACGATTTCGTTGCCGGCGTGTACGAAAAGCTGGCGAACGTCTACGACGTCATCTTCGGGCCCACGCTCCATCCCGGCCGCCTCGAAGCCATCCGAAAGATGAACATTCGGCCGCGCGACTCGGTTCTCGAGGTCGGCGTGGGGACCGGCATCAACCTCTCGCTCTACCCATCGACGTGCGCCATCACCGGCATCGACCTTTCGACGCCGATGCTCGTGAAAGCACGCGAGCGGATCCTCAAGAAGGAGTTAGCCAACTGCCGGGTCGCCGAGATGGATGCCGCCGCCATGTCCATTCCCGACGAGTCGTTCGACATCGTCTATGCGCCCTATCTGATTAGTGTGGTGCCAGACCCAGTGCAGGTAGCGCGTGAAATGCGGCGCGTCTGTCGCCCCGGCGGCCGCATCGTGATCCTCAACCACTTCAAGAGCCAGAACCCGTGGCTCGCCAAGTTCGACACCGCCATCTCGCCGTTAACCGTTCACATCGGCTTCAAGACCGACCTCGATCTCAATGCATTCCTGACCCAAGCGAGCCTGACGCCGGTCTCGATCGAGAAAGTCAACCTGCTGAACATGTGGACGCTCGTTACCTGTAATAAGGAGTCGTAAGACTCGCGCTATCCCCGTCTGTTCCTCGCCTCGCGTAGCGAATCTGCCAGCTCGGGCGAGAGCTTGATGAACAGGGCATCACCCTCGGCGTGTACCTTGCCCGCTTCGTCAGTCAGCCGCGACTTGATGAAGATCTTGCGGCGTTCGATGGTCTCAATCCACGATTCGACCCGGCCGGCAAACCCGATCGGCGTGAGGTTCGTGTAGTTGATGGTGATCCGGGCTCCGACCACCGGATGTCCGTTCATCCAGCACACGGCGCCCATGGCTTCGTCCAGAACCGCGGCGATCGCTCCACCGTGAACATTCTCGGGCGGCCCCTCGCTCGCCGGCCCAAACCACACACACGCGTACAAGTGATCGCTCGCCGGCTGACGAAAGTAGATCACGCGGGTCCGGTCCGCCGCTTGCTCGCCAGAGACGAAGGAGTTGGGTGCGGTCGGCGACGGGAACGGCCGAACCGGAACCCACCCGGGAGCAGGTGTTGGCAGCGGCGGTTGCTGTTTGACGCGATGCGACATCCATCCTCCACAGGCACACTAGCGAAGCCTCGCCTCAAACCACCGAGAAGAGATCTGTCGGCTCCGCTTCGCTAGGGCTATGTTGTTTTGCCCCGCTCCGCGGGGCGAGACATCTTCTAAGGTCTGCCGAAAACTTGCTTCGGTTGTCACGAATGGGGGCCCTAGAAGATGTCTAGCTGTCGTTCCCGATTGATCCTTGCGTCTGTCGCTTGCTACCGGCAAGCGTCCTTCGATCCTTTCCAGGAGAAGTTCCGCGGCGACGTCCGCGCCGTCGACCGCCGGCCGCTCGAGCGGCGCTGACTGTGAGAGCACGGCGTCGAGATGGTGGGTCCACCTTCCCGCGAAGAGATCGTCATGATCGATATATGCCGTCCGCAAGAAGCGCGGCGCGTCGCGGGTCAACACGTCATACTCGATGAAGTGGCCGCGCGAGGTGTAGAGCAGGGCGGTGTCGTTGGCCAGGCACTCCGCGATGATCCCGTATCCAGGTTTCGTGACGACGACATCCACGGCACGGACGACATCTTCATAGCGAAAGCCGGCAGCATACATCGCTGGTTCGTTGACGAACTGCAGGCTGCCTCGCCGTTCGCCGCAAGGGGAGGGCGAGGGGGAGGGGGACAGGTTTAAAACCTGTCCCCCAACCTGTCCCCCCGATCGGCGAGCGGCACGCTGTCGCTGACCAAGGCGACGTAGCCCTTCAGACGACTCAGCGCATCGAGATTCAAACCATCCAGTCCATACCCGCCAAACGAAACCAGGACGAGTCGCTCTTCCAGAGGAAAGCCCATGGCTCGCCGGGTCTCGACCGGGTCGCGTCGGGAGCGGCGGGCGATGAAGGGCAGATCGCGAATCATCGTGAATGCCGAAAACCCGCCGTGCATCGGCAGCCGCAACGCGAGCTCAGCGCTCCGATAGTGACCGCTGATCGACTCGATGAGTGTCTCGGTTCCAGGGTAGGCGGAGTAAATCCAATCCCAGGTGAAGTTGCCGAGTGCTATCGATGGAATCCCGGCTGCAGTCGCAGCGGCAATTCCGAGCGGTGGAATGTCAGCCACGACGAGATCGGCATCAACCTGGCGGAGCAAAACGACTTCACTGGTCACGGCATCGTCGAAGCCAGCCATGAACGAGCGGGCGCGCCGAACCGTCTCTTCGACGTCGAGATGGAGGCTGTCGACTTGAGCGATGCCGGTGTCGGTTTCGAGATGGTGATACTCGACTTCAGGCGTGATCCCGGTCGCCCTGACAGTCAAATCGAACAACCACTTCGGCGCACTCGTGCGAACGATGATTCGAAGATCGGGCCGCCGGGCGAGCAACGCATTGATGACTTCGATGTCGCGGGAAGCATGTCCGAAGCCGTGGCCCGAAATATAGAAGACGAGGGTTCTCAACGGCGGTTCTTCACGGTGGTTCTTGACGACGGTTCTTCACGCTGGTTCTTGGCGAGAGTTCGTCCCGATGGTTCGTAGCGGCTCTGGCGCAGACGGGGGACCGGCCGCCGCGGGCTGCAGCGCGGGCAGGGCGACTTTGAGCACTTCTTCGAGGGTTTCGACCGGCACGAATCGCATGTCCTTGCGAATTTCCTCCGGCAGCTCCTTGAGGTCGGGCTCGTTCAGTGCCGGCAGGATGAACGTCTGCAAGCCGAAGCGCTTGGCGGCCAGTGCCTTTTCTCGAATGCCGCCCACCGGCAGCACGAGTCCGCTCAAAGTGATCTCGCCCGTCATCGCCACGTCCTGCCGAACGTGTTCGCCGCGTGCGGCCGAAAGAATCGCGGTCGCCATGGTGACGCCAGCCGACGGCCCGTCCTTCGGAATCGCGCCGGCAGGAACGTGCACGTGCAGGTCGCGCCCTTCCAGGAACTTTGGATCGACGCCGAGCTCGCGAGCATTCGCGCGGATGTGGCTGACGGCGGCGCGCGCGGATTCCTGCATGACCTCGCCGAGTTGGCCCGTGAGAATGAACTGTCCGCTGCCGCCTGGCAGCAGGCTGGCTTCGATGAACAGCACGTCGCCACCAGTCTCGGTCCACGCCACGCCGGTGGCCACTCCGGGCCGCGAGGTGCGAAACACCACTTCGCGTTTGAATCGCGCCGGGCCCAGGTAGTCTTCCAGCTCGTTGGCCTCGACCATTGGATCGATGCTGGCGGTTCCCATCGCCGAGCGTGCCGCGATCTTGCGAGCGATGGTTCCGATCAGACGCTCCAGGTTTCGCACGCCAGCTTCCCGCGTGTATTCACCGATGACCACTCGCAGGGCATCGTCGGCAAACCCCACCGCATCGATCGGCAAACCATGTTCCGACAGTTGGCGCGGGATGAGAAAGCGCCGGGCGATATTGACCTTCTCGTCCTCGGTATAGCCGGACAGCCACACGATTTCCATGCGATCGCGAAGGGCCGGGTGCACCGGCCCAATCTGGTTGGCGGTTGCGATGAAGAGGACTTTCGAGAGATCGATCGGCACCTCCATGTAGTGATCGCGGAAGCTGTTGTTCTGAGCGGGATCGAGCACCTCGAGCAGGGCTGCGGCCGGGTCGCCCTGATAGCCGGCCGTGATCTTGTCGAGCTCGTCGAGCATGAAGACCGGGTTGGCCGAGCCAGCTTGCTTGAGCGCCTGCGCGATTCGGCCTGGCATCGAGCCGATGTAGGTTCGGCGATGGCCCCGAATCTCCGCTTCATCACGGATGCCGCCGAGCGAGATGCGGACGAACTTGCGTTGCATCGCGCGCGCGATCGACTGTCCGAGCGACGTCTTGCCGACCCCCGGCGGGCCGACAAAGCACAGAATCGGCCCTTTCATGTCGCCCTTCAATTTGCGGACGGCGAGGTATTCGACGATCCGCTCCTTGACTTTGTCGAGGTCGTAGTGGTCCTCATCGAGGACGCGACGGGCCTCGACAGGGTCGAGTCGATCAGCGGTGGTCGTCTCCCAGGGCAATTCGAGTACCCAGTCCATGTAGGTGCGAATCATCTGGTACTCGGGCGAAGCCGGACCCATGCGTGCGAGGCGGTCGAGCTCGCGATTGGCGGCGGTTCGCACGTGTTCGGGCAACGCCGCAGCGGCCACCCGAGCGCGCAGGTCCGTGATCTCGTCGCCCTCGCCCTCGCCTAATTCGGCCTGAATCGCCTTCATCTGCTGGCGCAGGTAGTACTGCTTCTGCGCGTCGGTCATCTCCTGCTGGGCCTGCGACTCGATCTTCCCCTTGAGCTCGAGGACGGACACCTCGCGGGTCAACATCGCATGCACGAGCTCGAGTTTTTTCTGGAGCGGATCGGCCTCGAGCAGTTGTTGCTTCTCCTCGGCCTTCAGATCGAGCAGCGTCCCGAGCAGATACGCCAGCCGCAGTGGGTCGTCGATGCCGGCCACCAATTGTCGGACCTCGGGCGCGAGACCCGACGTCAGGGAGAGCGCGCGATCGACCAACTCCTGAATCCGCCGAATGTAGGCATCGACCTCGACACCCTTGTCGACCTGTTCTGGGTAGAGGGAGATCTGCGCTCGCAGCATCCCGTTTTCGACGGCGATCGACGTCGAGCGGGCGCGCGCCATGCCCTCCACGATGACGTTGAGCCCCTGAGGGCCGCGCGCCATTTGCCGAATGATGCCGATGGTCCCGATGTCGTGCATCTCACTGATCGCGGGTTCGTCCTCATCGCCCTTCTGGAGCAGCATCATGATCAGCCGATCGCCAGCGAGGGCGGAGTTGACCGCTTCGACCGACATCGGGCGATTGACGGCCAACGGCTGCAGCGTCAGGGGAAAGACCATCGTGCGACGGAGCGGAACGACCGGCAACTGGGAAGGAAAGGCGACTGGGGGGGACGTTTCGGCCATAGGTTCGACGGCTGTGATTGGGACGCAGGACCGCGCGGGTCCATCAGATCATACGCCGGGGGGAAGGACATGTTGCGCTCGCTCGGCTGGGCTGGTCCCGCCATTCGTGTCATTTTCCGGGGGTTTCGCCCCTTGCGGCTTGACGTCCGGCCGCTGGGAGCGTAACGTCGCCCACATTCACTTGAGTTGATTTCGCGAGGAGAGGCACATGAGGTCTGTCAGCAGTATCGTGCTTTGTTCGCTTGTTCTATTCTCCGCCCCCGCCGTAGCCCAGGTCCAAACCGGGTCCATCGTTGGCATCGTGACTGATACCAGCAATGCCATCATGCCGGGGGTTCTGGTGTCGTTATCGGGGGAACGCCTTATCGGCGGCCCTCAGACGTTTACCACTGACGCAACCGGCGCCTATCGGTTCGATCGTCTGCCACCGGGGGACTACACCGTGAAGTTCGAGCTTCAGGGTTTCCGGCCCGTCGAGCGCGCCGCGATTCGCGTCAATGCGGCGTTCGTCGCGACCGTCAACATCAAGCTCGAAGTCGGGAGCGTCGCCGAGACCATCACCGTGACAGGCGAGTCGCCGACGATCGATACGCGCTCGAACCTGCAGCAGACGATCATGAATCAGGAGGTCCTCGAGGGCGTGCCGACGGGTCGCGACCCGTGGTCGCTGGCCAAGCTCATTCCGGGTGTGCAGGTGGCCACCTACGATGTGGGCGGCACGCAGTCGATTCAGCAGAGCGCGCTGTCAGCGCACGGCTCGAACACCAACGATGTCAGCTACAACATCGACGGCGCCACGGTGAACTGGCCGGGTGGCGGCGGCGGCGCGACGATGCTCTACTACGACCAGGGCATGTTCGAGGAGGTCAACTACATGACCTCCGCGATTCCAGCGGAGGTGCTGGTCGGTGGCGTGTCGATCAACATGGTGACCAAGATCGGCGGCAACCAGTGGCGCGGCAACGTGCGCTACTCGTATGCCAATGATGATCTGCAGTCCGAGAATCACCTCGACCTTCAGCAGACGTTCCCGAGCCTGCTCGGCAACCCGACGCAGGAGACGTACGACTTCAATCTCTCGGGAGGCGGCGCGATCATCCAGAATCGGCTGTGGGTCAACGGCACCGTCCGGCGCTGGGTAGTCGACAAGCTGACCAACGCGAAGAACTTTGACGGGTCCCAGGCGCTGGACGACAACACGCTGAAGAACTACTCGGGCAAGGTTGTCGGCGTCGCTATCCACCAACCAGAAGCTGGCGTTCTCGTATCTGTGGAACGACAAGATTCGCGGCCATCGCCGCGACGGGACGCTTCGCCTGCCGGACATCGCGTCAGTCGTTCAGACGAACCCGGCGTCGACAACGCAGGTCAAGTACACCGGCATCCGCAACACGCTGGTCTTCGAGTCGAACTTCAGCGTCATGGACGGCCAGACGAACTACACGTATCAGCCCGGCACGCCTGCCGACGCCATCCGGATGGAGGACGCGGAAGCCGGCATTGGCGACTTCGCCGCCGACCGTGAGGACCACCAGCCGAACCAGCGGCTGCAGTTCGACAACGTCGCCTCTTATTCGGTGAACGACTGGGGCGGCGAGCACCTGTTCAAGGGCGGAATTCAGTTTGCCAAGCTGTCCTACGATTCCGACTACAACGTGCAGGGCGACCACTATGTCGAGTACTCGAACGGCAGCGTCCGATCCGGGTGCGGCAGTTCAATACGCCCGAACCTGTTCCAGAACGAGGCCAACGTCATCGGCTTGTTCCTGCAGGACTCGTGGACCGTGGCCAGCCGGCTGACGCTGAACCTCGGCCTGCGATTCGACCGCTACGTTGGCATTCTGCCCGAGCAGTCCAACCCGGCGGGCCAGTTTGCTCCGGAGCGCAGCATCCCGCGCTCGGAACCGATCAAGCAGAACATCGGCGTGTGGAGAACGGGCGCGGCCTATGACCTGTTCGGCAATGGCCGGACGGCGTTGAAGGCCAGCTACAGCCGTTACGGACTGCAGGTCGGCATCGATCGCGTCACGGCAGTCAACCCGTTGGCGACCGGCAACCGCACCTGCCCGTGGGGCGACGCCAACGGTGACGGGCGGTTCCAGGCCAACGAGATCACAGGCGCCGTGCTCGGGATTCAGCGGCGGCGTCAACACGTTCTACGCAGCCGACGGCGTTGACTGGCCCTACTCGGATGAAGTGACCGCTGGGGTCGAGCATGAGCTGATGCGCGACATGCGCGTTGGCGTGATGTACTACTACCGCACCAACAAGAAGCAGCTTGGCATTCGCAACACGGCTGTTCCGACGAGCTCGTATACGCCGTTCAGCATCCCGATTCCGGCGAACTCCCTCGGCGGTCACCAATGTGACTGTTTACAACCTGGCGTCGTCGCTGGCGAGTGCGCAGAACTTCATCCGCGACAACGAGGACTTTCTCGACACCAAGTTCCAAGGAGTTGGGTTCACGGCGTCCAAGCGGTTCTCGAATCGCTGGCAGATGGTTAGTGGGTTGTCGATCGGCAAGAACACGGGCGGCCTGAATACGCCCACCGGTAGTGGCCAGCAGGCCGCCACGACGGGCGATCTCAACGATCCCAATAACGTGATCTTCTCAGAAGGCACGATTGGCAACGATTCTGAAGTCGCCTTCAGACTGTCGGGTAGCTATCGCCTCCCCTGGGACTTCAACCTCTCCGGATCGATGGTGTCGAACACCGGCTACCCGGTCGTGACGACGTACAACGTCACGCGGGCGTATGCCGCGACCTTCGGACATCAACTTGACGCGGGCCGCGCAGAACGTGCCCCTGACGCCAGCGCGGCGATGAGCGGCTCGATAACGTGACGATGGTCGACTTGCGCGTCGCCCGGCCGATCACGATGGGTCGGATTCGCTTCGTGCCGCAGCTCGATATCTTCAACATCGGCAACGCGGACACGGTGGTTGTCAGGACGAACGGACTCGGCAACGCGTATCTGACGCCGACGGAGATTTTGGCGCCCGCGCATCATCCGGGTCGGGTTCAGTCTCGACTTCTAGGAAGGGCTTAGGGCCTTGGGCTTAGGGCCCGGGGCATAGGGGGCACAGGGTATAGGGCACAGGGCACAGGGGTGGGTCGCGGTCGGGCAGATTGGCTGCCTTACTCGACCTGCCCGGCCCGCCCGACCTGTCCCGGCCCACCTGCCCGACCCAACCACCCACCCGACCCGCTGACCCGCCCGATCCGTCCCGCCCGCCCGACCTGCCCGGACGCGCATTTCATCCATGACGGCGGTATAGTCGCCCCACGGAAGCGTTGAGTTGTCTTGCGAGTATACGCACATGACATCCGCGCTCCATCGTTTCGTTCTCGTGGTCGTCGTTCTTGGCACGCTGGCGACAACGGCCTTTGCGCAGCAGACTGGCACGCTGTCCGGCGTGGTGCGTGACACGCAGGGCGCTGTGCTTCCCGGCGTCACCGTGACCGCCTCGAGCCGATGCGCTCATCGGCGCGCGCGAACGACGTCCAACCGGTGCCGCGGGCGCCTACCTGCTCACCGGTCTTCCTCCCGGGACCTACACCGTCACTTACGAGCTCGGCGGCTTCACGCCGCTGAAGCGCGAGAACGTGGTCATCCTCGTGGCGCAGACGACGCGTCTCGACGTGGAGCTCGGCCTCGGCGACCCTCCAGGAAACCGTCACCGTCAGCGGGGCGTCGCCGATGGTCGATGTCAGCTCGACCGTCACCCAGACCAACATCACGAAGGACATCTACGACACCATCCCCACCGGACGGAATCCGTGGGTGATGGCCGGGCTCGTGCCCGGTGTGGTGACCGGTCGCCTCGACGTCGGCGGCACCGAGGGGATGCAGCAGTACAACCTCGAGGCGTTCGGCTCGGCCGACAGCCAGAAGTCGTTTTCCATCGACGGCCTGAAAACGAACTGGGGCGGCGGCAGCGGCGGCGCGACGATGCAGTACTACGGCTTCGAGATGTACGACGAATACAACATGCAGACGGCGTCGGGCACGGCGGAGAGCGATGTCAGCGGCGTCTACATGAACATGGTGACCAAGTCGGGTGGCAACCGCTTCACCAGCGATCACAACTTCTACTTCATGAACGACGCGCTGCAGGGTGACGAACATCGACGACGAGCTGCGGGCGCGGCTCGGCCTCGCAGCCCGGGCAGTACCACCGGCGCGGCGGGGAACCCCATCGACATCTCGTACGACTGGAGCTCCACGATCGGCGGGCCCGTCAAGCGCGACACGCGTCTGGTTCTTCAGCGCGCTGCGCCGCTGGCGGCTCGATCAGTTCCAGATCGGAGCGACTCAACCCCGACGGCTCGCAGGCGATCGACGACAACCGGATCGAGAACTACATGGGCAAGGTGACGGCGCAGCTCGCCCCGAGCAGCAAGGTGTCGTTCCTGTTCAACCGCAACCTGAAGTACCGCTTCCATCGCCGCGACGCGCCGTATCTGTTCGTCGAGGACAAGGCCACGGTGCTGCAGGATCAGCCGGCGCAGAACTACGTCGCGCAGCTGCAATCAGGTGCTCGGCCAGAAGCATCATCCTTGACGCCCGTTTCGGCCGGATGTGGGGCACGTTCCCGACCCGGTATCAGAGCGAGGTGCAGCCCACCGACATCGCCGTGCGCGATTCGGTACGCAATACGCCGTATCAATGCCGCCGAGTTGCAGTCGCTCAACCCGAACCATCGCTACCAGACGAATGCCACGGTCAGCTATTTCGCGGACACCCTCGGCGCGGGCACCCACGACTTCAAAGCCGGCACGCAGCTCTCGTGGGAGCGCATGGGCTACGAGCGCGTCAGGAACGGTGACATCTCTGCTCGAGCTCGTGGACGGCGCCGCCACGCGCGCGTTCCTGTCGAACACCCCGATCAATTCCGACCATCAAGCTCGAGACGTGGGCGCGTCTTCGCACAGGACCGCTGGATGATCGGGCGCGCCACCATCAACGCCGGTTTCCGGATCGACGGCGTCAAGGCCTACGTGCCGGCGCAGTCGAGCCCGGCGGGCACCTGGGTCGGCGAGCGCAGTCTTCCCGCGAGCGTGAGGTGTTCAATTTCTCGGCGAACGTGGCGCCGCGGCTCGGGAATGACCTACGACCTTGCCGGCAACGGCCGGACTGCGATCAAGGCCTATTACGGCCGTTTCTACAACCAGTTCGGATCCGAGCTCGCGCGAATCGTCCAACCAGAACGCGTTCGTACAGCTGCAAGTGCCGTGGAGCGATCCGAACAACAACCTGCGTCTCGACCCCGGTGAGCTCAACCTGTCGACATTCACGGGCTTCGCCGCCGGGCTGTTCCCGCCGATCGATCCCGACGCCAGCCGGCCGTTCAGCGACGAGTTCAACGTCGGCATCGACCACCAACTGGTCGCCAACCTCGCCGTATCGGCCAGCTATCACCGCCGCCAGCACCGCGACGGCCTGACCATCCTCGACCGGGCGCGGCCGGCCAGCGCGTATACCCCCGTCGTGCGGAGCTACACCGATCCTCGAGCGTGGCGCGCAGACGATCACCGTCTTCAGCCTCGATCCCGCGCTCGTGACACAGCGCGACCGGATCATCGCCAACATCGAGGGTCTGCGCGAGCGACTACGACGGCGTGATCTTCACCATCAACAAGCGCCTGTCGAACGGTTGGCAACTGCTGGCCGGCGTTCACGTTCCAGAATCACGAAGGCTTCGCGCACAATGGCACGCTCACCGACCCTGGCGCGATCACCGATTTCAACAACCCCAACTACGTGCTCAATCGCGACCAGTCCGTCGGTCTTCACCGACGTGCCCTGGAGCTTCGGGCTCTCTGGCAGCTACCAGCTTCCATACGAGATTGTCGTTCTCGGGCAAGTACACGTCGGGGTCCGGCGGACCGCTCACGCGGACGCTCGTCGTGAGCGGCCTCCCGCAGGGATCCGAGACGGTCTGGGTACAGCCGCGCGGCGTCGATCGCACCGAGGACGTGACGCAGTTCGTCGATGTGCGCTTCGCGAAGCGCTGGACGTTCCCCGCAATGCGGCTGGAAGGGACGGTTGACGTGTTCAACCTGCTCAACGCCAATCACGTGACTGGACAGGTCGAAGCGATCGGCACGACGATCGGTCGTCCCAACCGCATCCTCACCCCGCGCATCATCCGCTTCGGCGTGACGGCGCGGTTCTAAACAGGACGGGTAGGGCAGGTAGGGCGGGTAGGGCAGGTAAGGCAGGTAGGCAGGTAGGGCAGGGGTGGGTCGCGGTTGGGCGGGTCGGCTGGCCTACGCGACCTGCCCGCCCGACCTGCCCCGCCCACCTGCCCGACCCCAATCACCCGCCCGAATCGTCCCACCAGCCCGACTCTAGGTAGGTCGGTGAGTCGGCTGGAAGCTCGTTTGACGCTAGCTCGGGTCTTGACGGACACTCCAAGGTGTTCACCCGACCAACCTGACCGACCCGACTACCCATGGCCCTCGACGAACGCGCATTCTTCTCCGACAAAAACGAAACGCGGCCGGCGCGCTACGCCTGCCCGCGGTGTCAGCGTACCAACGAATACAACGTGCGGTGGGTACGGCGTGTCAAGAAGGACCGGTTGCCGCCGGGCGCCGACGAACGCGATCGCGCGAAGTTTGCCAAGCTCCGCGATCACCTGATTCGCGTGGACGACGAGCTGGTCTGCAAGACGTGCGGGAAGAGGTTCGAGATCCCGTCGTTGCACTCGCTCCTGTTCGTCGATCAGCTCGAAGGCTTGCCGCAGGATGTGGAGGACGAGGAAGCTACCACACCCCGGGAATCACCCGCCAGCGAACCGTCCGCTGATAAGCGCGGTACTGATCGCCGTGGGCCGCGACGAGTGACCTCTCCTCCCAGGGGATGGCGAGGATGAGATAGGCCGAACTGATGACCGCGAACAACAGCCGGCTGACGGTCAGTCGCGGTGCGCCAAACACCATCAACATCCAGCCCAGATAGATTGGGTGCCGCACGAAACGAAACGGCCCCACAATCTTGAGGGGGCCCGCCGGCACGGGCTTGGAGGCTTGCCGAATGCCGGCCAATTCCAGAGGATCGATGACGCCAGCGCCGCGGACCGTCAGCAGCGCTCCGACGAGCTGCACGCCGTGCAGGACGAATGGCCGGAACGCCGCTCAGTGCGTAGACCGTTCCAGGCAGGGGTTGCCAAAGCAGGCACATCAACATCAGGAGCCCGCTGGCAACCCACACATACCACGCCCGTTCCGCTCGCGGATGGGTGAGCCGGGCGACGAGCTCCTTGACGCCGGAGCGGGCCAGCACCGAATGGTGCAGCGCGAAGAGCGCGAACAGCCCGACGTTGATCGCCACGCTGCGGGGCGCGGTAGTGGTATCACCTCCGGGCACCGCAAGCACGATTCCGTAGAAATAGATCAGATAGCCGAGCGATCCGACAAAGGCCGCACCGCCGAGCCAGGCGAACGTAAGCGCCACCACGGCACTATTATTAGCCCGGGGGGTCTTCACGAAGGTTCTTCGCGCCGGTTCTGGACGAGGGTTCTCTACGAAGGTTCTCAACGAGAGTTCCCTACGACGGTGCGGGACGAACCGTCGTCGAGAACCGTCGTCGAACCGTCGTCAAGAACCCCTGTGTAGAACCATCGCGAAGAACCACGACTGACCAGGCTTTTGATCAAAATCGCCATCACCGGTATCGGCGTTGTATCGACGTTCGGCCAGGGTCGCGAGACGTTCTGGGACCATGTGTCCCGTGGCGTGAGTGGCACGCGGGCGATTCGCGAGTTCGATGCAACCAGCTATCCGTGTCGAGTGGCGGCTGCCGTGCCGCCGCTGACGATGGCTGCGGCGCAAAAGCTGGAAGGCGAAACGAATTCGAACGGCAACGGGAACCTGCATGCCGACCCGAGGCGTTACTCGCGGGCCGCACTCTTCGGCGTGCTCGCCGGACGCGAGGCGTGGCACGACGCCGGCCTCTCTGCAGGCGAACCCCGTGCCGGTGTGATCATCGGAACCGGAGGGGGCGGCATCGACATCGGTGAGCGTCAATATCAGGACTTTTTCACCAATGGCGGCAAGCAGGTTTCGCCCTACGCGATTGCCATCGGCATCTGCGGGATGGTGTCCAGTGAGATTTCGATCTCGCTCGGGCTCCACGGCATCAGTCACGTGCTCTCCACCGGCTGCACGAGCTCGACCGACGCGATTGGGTATGCGGCGATGCTGTTGCGCGGGGGCGAGTCCGACGTGCTCTTGTCCGGCGGGACCGATGGGTGCGTGCTGCCGGGCATGATTTTCGGGTTCTCTCGGATGAGAGCCGTCTCCACTCGGTATAACGATCGACCCGATGCGGCGTCGCGTCCGTTCGATCGCGGGCGCGATGGGTTCGTGCTCGGCGAGGGCGCCTGGATGGTCGTGCTGGAGCGAGCCGATCGCGCCGTGGCCAGAGGCGCGCGCGTCTACGCAACCATCGATGGGTACTCCAGCACGTGCGATGCCTACCATCGGGTCCAGATGGATCCTGACGGCGAACAAATTGTCCGCTGTATGACCGAGTGCATCGAACGCTCGGGACGCGCGCGTGACGAGATTGGTTACATCAACTACCACGGGACGTCGACCCAGCTGAACGATGTCGTCGAAGCGCGCTGCACCCGCAAGGTATTCGGCAAGCACGCGGAGCAGATCCCGGGGTCGTCCACCAAGTCGATGATCGGCCATCCTCAGGGGGCGAGCGGCGCGGCCGGTGTCGTCACAGCGGCGTTGGCGTTGTCGCGCGGCTACCTGCCACCGACGATCAACCTCACGGATCAGGATCCGCGCTGCGACCTCGACTTTCTCGCCAATGAAGGTCGAGCGGCACATCCCGGCGCGGCCTTGTGTAACTGCCTTGGCTTCGGATCCAAGAATTCCGCGCTCGTATTAGGTGCGTTCTGATGTCCACGGTGTGTCGATCGGAGGAGTTGGTCTCCGCCTTTGAACTGGCAACCGCGAACTGGCAACTGGCGGCCGTCCGTTTCTGTCGATGGACGATGTGATTGTCGTGGGGGCGGGTCCAGCCGGTGCGATGGCGGCGACGCTGCTGGCACGGGCCGGTGCGCGCGTCCGCCTGTTCGACCGCGCCAGGTTTCCGCGCGCCAAACTGTGCGGCGACACGCTCAATCCCGGCGCGATGCAGGTCCTGCGCGCGCATCTCTCCATCACCGAGGTACTCGAACGATCGATTCCGCTGGATGGCATGCTCTTGACCGGTCCGGATGGCATCAGTGTACGCGGGCGCTACGGCATGGGTTTGACGGGTCGTGCGATCGAACGTCGTGAGCTCGACGCCATCCTGGTGCGGCAGGCGATCGCCGCGGGCGCATCGTTCGACGACGGCGTATCGGTGGCCGCGCCCCACCTGGATCCGACGGGGCGCGTGATTGGCATTCGACTCAAGGGGCGCGATGGCCGGAACCTGGAATCTGGTGCGCGGCTCGTCGTGGCGGCCGACGGTCGCGAGTCACGCCTGGCCCGCGCACTGGGACTTCTCCATCATCCAGCACACCCCCGCCGGTGGGCCATCGGTGGATACTTCGAGGGCATCGAGGGATTGACCAAAGCGGGCGAGATGCACATACGCCATGGACATTACATTGGCGTTGCGCCGATGCCGGGCGCGATCGTCAACGCGTGTCTCGTTCTTCCATACCCTTCGCAACCGGCCGTGTTGCGCAATCCCACGAAGACGCTGTCCGCCACACTGACGTCCGATCCGGAGTTGGCGCCCCGTTTCGCGCGCGCGCGAATGGTGGAAGGTCCCCATGTGCTCGGTCCGATGGCCGTCGATGCTCGTGCCGTGGGCGTACCCGGACTGCTCCTCGCCGGTGACGCCGCGGGCTTCATTGATCCCATGACGGGCGATGGCCTTCGATTCGCGTTGGCCGGCGCCGTCATTGCGGCACGGACCGCCGTCGACGTGCTCGCGGGCCGACTCGACGTGAACGAAGCGCCCGGCCGGCTTGCGCAGATGCGCCGGGAGGCGTTCAGCACCAAGTGGCGGTTCAACCGAACCCTGCGCGCGTTGGTCGACTCATCGGCGGCAGTGCGGGCCGCAGCAATCAGCGCGCAGGTTCTGCCGGCTGCGTTCGAGGCGCTGATTCGGTATGCCGGTGACTGTCACATGGCCGCGCGCGAGCACGACTAGACACGAAGATGGCAACGAGCCCGGGGTTCTGATGGCCCACGACGCCGCATCATCCGCGCTCGCGATTGCAGCGGCGACCGTGATCGCGGTCCTGCTGATGATGCTCGGCGAAGCCGTGCTATCGGCTCACAACGAGCGGCTCCTCCGCGCCCGCGGCGCGATCGAGCCGCCAAACGATGTCATCGACACGATGCGTTGGGCGTATCCGGGGAGCTTCGTGGCCATGGCGGTGGAGGGCGCGTGGGCCGGGCCCGCGAGCGCAGACGCCCTCGCAGCTGGTCTCGCCGTCTTCGGGTTTGCGAAGGCCCTCAAGATCTGGGCGATTTCGACGTTGGGCACGCGGTGGACCTTCCGCGTGCTGGTGTTGCCGAATGCCCCACTCATCGCTCGCGGCCCGTACGCGCGGCTTCGCCATCCGAACTACGTGGCCGTCATGGGCGAGATCATTGGTATGGCGTTGATCGTGTCGGCGCCGGTCACCGGGGTCCTGTCAGTGGTCGGCTTTGGCTGGCTCCTGCGCCGTCGGATGGCCGTCGAAGATCGCGCGCTCGGGAGACAATAGGCGACTCAAATGTCCGACCGGTCGTCTGTTGCGCGCTTTCCACGGTGGGCCCGTGTGCTCGACATCATCACTGTCGCGGCCACGCTGCTCGCACTCACGGTTTTCATCACTGGCGGATTTCGGGAATGGACGCCGGTCGGCCGTGTCTCGATCACCTCCTGGATCCGTCCGCTCGTGCTCGCACTGATGTGCCTGATCGGCCGGCACGCATTACGACCGCGGCCGATCTTGCCGGCCCTGGTGTACCGCGGGGTTCGCACCTGGTGGACGGCATCGGAGGCTCGTTCCATCTGGGCCACATTTGTCGCCACCAGGGTGGGCGTGTACGCGATCGGCTTCCTCGCTCTGGCGATCATTGGCTACGCTCCCCACACACCACCCTTTCGCATCTATGAGAATGAGCTGCGGAACCTCCCGGCGCGTTGGGATACGGGCTGGTATCTCGGGGTCGCCGTCGAGGGCTATCGGTGGAACCCTCGGTCGATGGACCGGCAGCAGAACATCGCGTTCTTTCCCATGTACCCGATGCTGATGCGGTACACCTCGCTGTTCGTTGCGCGTGACAAGTTGTGGGCGGGCGTGATCATCTCGATGGTCTCGTTCTTCTTCGCATCAATCTATCTGTTCAGGCTCGCGAGGCAGATGATTGGCGGCGAGGCGGCGAGTTTTGCGGTGGCACTGGTGGCGACCTATCCCTTCGCCCTCTTCTACAGCGCCGCTTACACCGAGTCGTTGTTTCTGCTCACAGTCGTCGCTGCCTGCTACCACTTCGAGCGCGATGAACTGTGGCAGGCTGGGTTGTGGGGACTCATCGCGGGATTGACGCGTCCGAACGGCTGTCTGCTGTCGGTCGTCCTGGCGCTGATGGCGATTCGTCCGCTGTGGTCATCGGGATGGCGACCGACATGGCCGCCGACGATGCAGTGGACCAGGCTCGCCGATCGGCTGGCAACCGCGGCGTTGCCCGGCATCGGCATGCTGATCTATTCGACCTACGTTTTTTTTCTCACGGGCAATCCGCTGCAGTGGGCCCGGCAGAACGCCGCCTGGGGAAGGGTCTATCGCAGTCTGGATATGCTCGTCGGCCAACACGCCACCTTGATCGGTCGCGACGGTTTGTATGAGTACGCCTCGACGCGGACGTTGGACATGCTGCAGGCGATGGCCGTGATCTTCGTGCTGGTCAGCGTGTGGGGGGTGTTCCGTCGTATCGGTCTTGCGTATGCGGTCATGATCGTCATCAACGTGGTCCCGCCGCTCACTATGGGCGGCCTTCTCTCCATGGGTCGGATGACATCCGTGTTGTTCCCCGCGTTCATCTGGCTCGCGGCTGTTCTCCCCGCCACACAACGCTATGCCTGGATCACGGTCTTTGCCGCGTTGCAGGCGCTGTGCGCGATCTTGTTCTTCACGTGGTATCCGCTGTACTGAAGGTGCCTGGGTGCCTGATGTGCCTCAGTGCCTTGGTGCTGGTGCATAAGGTGCTTGAGGTGCTTAGGGTGCCCAAGGTGCTCAAGTGCCTAAGGTGCTCAAGGGCTCAAGGTGCTAACGCGCACATCACGCACCTTATGCACCTAAGCACAGGGCACTAGCACCACAGGCACTTAGGCACCCTCGGCACCATAGGCACCCTACTAGCCGCACGCTATACTGGCCACATTCCATGAGCGTTCCCCGTTTGCCGGAGTCTCGTCACCCAGCCTCGTGGTCGCTGAAACGGCTCGGCTGGGTGTGCGCAGGCACGGCGATTGTCGTCGCACTGTTCGTCGTTGCCGCTCGACCTTCCGCGAGTCAATCGGCTGCGGCTGCGCGTGCGGCGGCGGAAAAAGCCTTTCGGGCCGGGCAATACGACGAGGTCGAACGGCTCGCACAAGGCGCGGCGAGCGACGATGGGCTGAACGTGCTGCGGGCGAGAGCGCTCATCGCGCGTGGCGAGTACGCCAAGGCCGAGGGCCTGTTGACCGGTCCCGCAAGTGCGACGCCTGCCAGTGATGCCGCGCTCGAGCTTGGATTGCTGCAGTTCATGCTCGGCCGCCGAAGCGAAGGGCGCCGCGCATTACAACTGATTCTCCTCGCCGATGCCCGCTCCGCGACGGCCCGCGACTACGCACGAGCGGCGCGCGCGGCGCGCGGGCTGGGCATGTTCGAAGACGCCAACGCGTACTTTCGCGAAGCTATCGCGTTGGCCCCCAATGACGCCGTGATCAACAGCGAGTGGGGCGAGCTCTTTCTCGAGAAGCACAATCCGCAGGATGCGGCGAAATCGTTTCAGGCCGCTCTCAAGACCGAGCCGGACTACGCACCGGCGCAACGAGGCATGGCGCAGGCGGTAGCGAATGAAAACCCACCGGCGGCCATGCGATACGTTCGGCGGGCGCTCGAACTGAATCCCTCGGACACCGCCGCGTTCTTGTTCCTCGCCGAGTTGGCAATCGACGAAGACAAGAAAGATCTCGCGCGCGAGGCGATTGCCAAGGCGCAGGCGATCAACCCCAACAGTCTCGAAGCCTTTGCCCTGACGGCTGCCGTCAACTTCGTCGAAGGGAAAGACGCCGAGTACAAGTCGGCAATCGCGGCGGCGCTCAAGCTCAACCCCCTCTACGGCGAAGCCCATCGCGTCGTCGGCGCGATTACTGCGCAGTACTACCGGTTCGACGAAGCAGTGGAACAGGTGCGCTTGGGGATCGCGATCGATCGCGACAGTGCCCGCGCGCAAGCCGATCTGGGTGTGCACCTGATGAGGACCGGCGACGAGCGGAACGCGAGGCGAGCGCTCGAAGCCGCCTTCCGCGCCGACCCGTATGACCTGATCACCTACAACCTCCTGGGGGTGCTCGACAAGCTCGGGAGCTTCCAGTCGATTCAGGAAGGCGATCTGGTCATCAAGCTCCATCCCGACGAGGTCGCGGTCCTGCGCGAGTATGTGCCGGCGCTGGCCAAGCAGGCCCTCGAGGCCCTCAGCAAGCGGTGGGAGTTCAACCCCAAGGGGCCAATCCTCGTCGAGGTCTTCCCGTTGCACGACGATTTTGCGGTGCGCAACGTCGGTCTCACGGGGATGATTGGCGCCTTGGGCGCCTGCTTCGGCCGTGTGGTCACGATGGACTCGCCCAAAGCCCGTCCGCCCGGCGATTTCAATTGGGGAGCGACGCTCTGGCACGAGATGGCACACGTCATCACGCTGCAGTTGTCGAATCAGCGACTTCCGCGCTGGCTCAGCGAGGGAATATCCGTCTTCGAAGAGAAGCGGGCGCGTCCCGAGTGGGGACGCGAAATGGAAGTCGTCTTCGCGCGCGCACTGGACGAAGGTGAGGCAATCAAACTGCGCGAGCTCAACGCGAGCTTCCAGAATCCGGAGAAGATCTCGCTCGCGTATTACGAAGCGTCGTTGCTCGTCGAGCACATCATTGACACGCATGGGGAGCCAGCGCTGCGGGCGCTGGTAAAGTCATTCGCCGACGGTGTGGACACCGAGAGCGCCATCAAGAAAGTGTTCTCGAGCGACATCGACGCCTTACAAACCACGTTCGACGCTTTTCTCACCGAACGATTCGCTGGCCTGCGCCGCGCGCTCGATACTCCCGAAGGGTTTGAGCCAGATCAACCGATCGAGAAGTTGAAGGCGGCGGCCGTGACGTACCCTGACAGCTTCGCCGTCCAGATGGCCCTCGGTCGAGCACTACGTGGATCGGATCGGCCGGCTGCGATTGCGGCATTTGAGCGAGCCGTAAAGCTGGCGCCGATGATCACAGGCGACGAAAGCCCGTACCTGCAGATCGTCGAGGTTGCGATGGCGGCGGGTGACAAGGCAAAGGCGGCCGAAGCCCTGGATGCCATGACGGCGCAAGATCACACCGCCGTCGAGGCGGCTCGGCAGCTCGTGGGTCTGCTCGATGCTGACAAGGATAAGGAAAGGCTGCGCACTGCGCTGCGCCGGGTCGTCGCCATTGACCCTTTCGATTCCGGGGCCCACACGGCCCTCGGTCGCATGGCTCTTGCATCTAGTGACACCGCTGAGGCGGTGCGAGCCTTTCGAGTCGCGCTCGCCGCCGGTCCAATCGACCGCGCGTCAGCACACGCGGATTTGGCCGAGGGTCTTTTCCAGGGCGGCAATCGCACCGATGCGAAGCGCGAAGCGCTGGCAGCGCTGGAGATTGCCCCGACGTACGAACGGGCGCAGCAGTTGCTACTGAAGTTGGTTGACGGTCCACGATAATGGATTGATGGCGCACAACCCGGCCGAAATGTCGATCCCCCACGACCGCGGCGGGAAACGCCTGCGCGTCGCCGCTCTTGCGGCGATCGCTCTGCTGGCGATTGGACCGACCTTGGCCTCACTGGCGACCGCCCAGGACGCCGTCACGGGCGACGAGCGCTTTGCCGGCCTGCAGTGGACGTTCGCGAGGATCAAATACAACTCCTACGGCGGCGAAGCACGCACCAACCTTCGCACCGCCTATTGGGACGAGCCGTGGGCGATTGACGCCCCCGCCGCCGAACAGAACCTGACCCGCCGCATCCGCAGCGTCACCTCCATTTCCGTGACCGATCCGGTCGTCATCACGCTCGACGACGAGAAACTCTGGGAGTATCCATGGGTCTATCTAGTGGAGCCCAGCAACCTGGTGCTGACCGAAAAGAATGCTGCGACGCTGCGGGAATACCTGCTGCGAGGCGGAACGCTCACACTCGACGACTTTCACGGTCCCTATGAATGGGATCTCACGGTGCGACAGTTGCGAATGATCTTTCCCCAGCACGAGATTGTCGAGATCGAACCGCCTCATCCTATTTACACGTGCTTCTACAAGCTCGAGAAGTATCCGCAAATCCCGGGTCTCGGCTCGTTCTTCTCTGGACGCACGTGGGAGAAGGGCGGGTATGTCCCTCATCTGCGCGGCATACTCGACGAGACCGGCCGACCGATGGTGCTCATCAACTGGAATACGGACATGGGCGATGGGGTCGAGTGGTCGAATGCCGAAGACTATCCCGGCTACATCAAGTGGACCGCACAGGCCTACCAGATGATGATCAACGAAGTGATCTATTCACTGACTCATTGACGGGCGCAGACGAGCGCGATCAACTCGACATGGAAGAGACTCTCAGCGCACGCACCCCGGCGGCCGAAGTACGAGACGGTCGCGACCGCATCCTTCACGAGCTTCGAAAGGTCATCGTCGGTCAGGACGAGGTCGTCGAACAGGTCCTGATTGCGCTCTTCACGGGCGGCCATTGCCTGTTGACCGGAGTGCCGGGGCTGGCAAAGACCCTGCTGATCCGGACCGTCGCGGAGATTCTCGATCTCAGCTTCAAGCGCATCCAGTTCACTCCTGACTTGATGCCGGCGGACATCACCGGCACCGAGATTCTGGATGACGATGGCGGGCGCCGAAGCTTGCGATTTCTGCAAGGGCCCATCTTCGCGCAGATCATCCTGGCCGACGAGATCAACCGGACGCCGCCCAAGACGCAGGCCGCCCTGCTCGAGGCCATGCAGGAATATCACGTCACGGCTGCGGGCCGAACGTATCCGCTCGAGCGGCCGTTCTTCGTGCTGGCCACGCAGAACCCGATCGAACTCGAAGGAACGTATCCGCTGCCGGAGGCGCAGCTCGACCGATTCATGTTCAACGTCGTCATGGGATACCTGGATCCCGAGGACGAAGTGCGGGTGGTGACGCAGACGACTGGCGCCGAACGCCCGACGCCATCGCGGGTTCTCGACGGTGCCGCCATCAACTCGTTTCAACGTAGCGTTCGGGATGTGCTGGTCGCCGATGACGTCGCGCGCTATGCCGTGAGGCTTGTGGACACCACGAGGCCGGGTCGTGGCGCCAAGGCCGACTTCGTCGCGAAGTGGGTCAAGTGGGGCGCTGGTTTGCGCGCGTCCCAGGCGTTGATTCTTGGCAGCAAGGCTCGCGCGTTGATGCACGGCCGGCATCACGTCTCGGTCAAGGACATCCAGGCCCTCGCCAAGCCTATTTTGCGGCACCGCATCATCCCGAACTTCTACGCGGAGGCCGAAGGCATCTCCACCGATCGAATCATCGAGATGCTTCTCGACGCGGTGCCGGCGCCCGCGAGCGGGCTATGAGCTCGTCCGACCCGCGCACGACCTTTCTCGATCCGGCTACGATTGCGCGCCTTGGCAGCCTCGACCTCAAGGTCAGGGCGATCGTCGAGGGCTTTCTGACGGGCCTGCACCGGAGTCCGTTCAAGGGTTTCAGCGTCGAGTTCGCGGAATATCGACAGTATCTGCCGGGCGATGACTTGACCACGCTGGACTGGAAGGTCTATGCGCGGACCGATCGTCATTTCGTCAAGAAGTTCGAGGAAGAGACCAACCTCGAGTGCTATCTGCTGCTGGACATCAGTCGATCGATGGGCTACGCCTCGGGGGCGGTGACCAAGCTCCAGTACGGCTCGTATCTGGCTGGCGCGCTGGCGTACCTGATGACGCGACAGCGCGATGCGGTCGGTCTCATCGCGTTCGACGACAAGATCGTCACCATGCTCCGCCCAAGCGCCCGGAGCGGCCACCTGACGTCGCTGCTCGTGACCCTCGATCGCCTTCCACTCGGCGCGCGAACCGACGTCGCCAAGCCGCTTCGCGACTTGGCCGAGGCCGTTCGAAAGCGCGGACTGGTGGTCTTGATCTCAGACCTGCTGGACGACGTCGATCGGGTGCTGTCCGGGTTGAAGCATTTTCGTTATCGAGGCAGCGAAGTGATCGTCTTCCACGTCCTCGATCGTGCCGAGCTGAACTTTCCCTTCGACCAGACCGCTCGGTTCCGCGACATGGAGACGCTCGACGAAGTCGTGGCCGTTCCAGAAGTTGTCCGTTCGCGCTACCTGAGCGCGCTCGCGGACCTCCAGGAACGTTATCGGCGCGAGTTGCGATTGGCCGGCATCGATTACGTCGTGCTGGACACGTCGGTCCCTCTTGAAAGCGCGCTGATGCCCTACCTGATGACGAGACGACGGTCATTTTGAGGCACCAGTGTCGTTCCTTTATCCGCTTTTTCTCCTCGGCGCGCTGGCGATAGCGATTCCAATCGTTCTGCACCTTTTCCGGCGCAGAACTGACCTCGTCGTCGAATTTCCGGCAGTGCGGCTGCTCGAGAAGGCGCCGGTCGAGCGTCAGCGGCGCCGCCGGCTCCGAGAGCTGATCCTGCTGGCGTTGCGCGTCGGCGCGCTCCTGTTGCTGTCGTTAGCATTTGCGCGTCCGTACTTCGATCGAGCGGCCGGCGCGATTCCAGCACCGGTCACGGTGGTCGCCCTCGACGCGTCCTTGAGCCTGTCGGCGCCTGGACAGATTGTCGCCGCGCAACAGGCAGCGCGCCGTGCCGTCGAGAGTGCGCCCGCCACCCATGCGGTCGCCCTCGTCACCTTTGCCGATTCAGCGACCATTTCGATGCCGCCGACCACGGAGCGCGGCGGACTGCTTCAAGCCATCGACGCCGTCACCGTCACGGCCGGCGGCACACGCTATCGGACCGCGCTTGCCCGCGCCGCGGAAGTCATCGGATCTCGGTCGGGTCGGATCGTCGTCATCACCGATCTGCAGCAGGTGGGGTGGGATGCTGGTGACGAAGGTGGTGTGCCCGATGGGATCGACGTCGAGATTGTCGGGATCGATCCGCCTGAGGGTAACGTGGCCGTGACCGCGGCACGTCGTGACGGCGCGGCGATTGTGGCCGCGATCCACAACTTTGGCTCTCAGCCGGCCCGTGTGCCAGTTCGGCTCCGTGTAGACGACCGCGACCTGTCGGCGCAACCGGTCGATATCGCTCCACAGGCCGCGGCCGAGATCCGACTGGAGTCGCCGCTGCCAACACGTGGCACTGCCATCGTGACCATCGACGACCGCACTGGGTATCAAGGGGACAACGCACGCTACCTGCTGCTCGAACCTCCCGGTGCCGTGCCGATCTACATAGTGACGTCGCACCCACCGGGGTCGACGAATGCCGGGCTTTACGTGGAGCGTGCCCTTACCGTGGCCGACGACAGTCGCGCGTTCAACCCGCTGGTGATCGATGGTCGCGACTTCTCCGCCCTGCCGGGCGACCGACCGCTCGCTGATGCAGGCGCGTTGGTCATCCTCGGAACATCCACACTCGAACGTCGCGGCCGAGACTTGATCGCGGCGCTTTATTCGCGACGGTGGGAGAGTGCTCGTGTCCCTTGGGCCCGATACCGACCTGGAGACCTTGAACGATACGCTCGGGACTGCGGTTGAGGTAAGCGACGCCGAAGAGGGCGCTGCCAGGCGAACCGTCACCCTGGCGGCAGTTGACGGCCGACATCCAATCTTTCGCCCGTTCGCGAGCCCGACGGGGGCTCTTGGGGACGTCTATGTTGAGCAGTACCGTCGTCTGAATGATCTAGAGGGTCGAACAGTGCTCGCGCGTTTCGCTGGTGCCGGTATCGCGATGACTGAGCAGGCCGTAGGCCGGGGTCGCTTGCTGATCTTTGCCTCCGACCTCGAGAACCGATGGAATCGATTTCCCCTGAATCCGGCGTTTGTGCCTTGGGCGATCGAAACCGCCAGATATTTGGCGCAGGGGCGTGAGACGCGCCAGAGCTACACGCTTCCAAACATCCCCTCGGGGATCAGTCCTGCGCCTGGGGTCTACGACTTGCCGTCCGCGGCAGCGGCGGCCAAATCCGACGACACCAAGCGCCAGGCTGTTCGGGTCGCCGTGAACGTTGACGTCCGTGAGTCAAACCCCGCGCGAACGTCCGTCGAAGAGTTTATGGGAGCAGTCACACGGCTCAATTCGGTAGCGGGCGAGCGCGCACGGGTCGAGGCACGACAGCAGGAAGACCAGCAGCGGCTGTGGCAGGTCGGATTGGTCGTCATGTTTCTGGCGCTGGTCGGTGAGGGGCTTATTGGGCGTCAGGCTACGTAATCGCGCGAACCGAGGCGCGCCTGAGAAGGCGTAGGATATGCATAGCGATCGGCCCGCGGTCGGGGACGGGGAGTCAGGCAAGGAGATGAGCGAGCCACCGGTTGAGCTCCAGGCGATTCTCGCTGGCGTCAGGCGTCGTTGGACGCTCCGGGCCCTGCTGCGCGCGTGGACGATCGGCGCCGCTGCCGCGGCTCTGATCGTCGCGGCAGGTTTGGGCGTCACGCTGCTCGTGGCGCGCGACGGCCTCCCGCTGGTGTTCACGACCGTCGTCATCGGTTTGTTCGTTGGCGCCATCCTCGCGTACACACTTTGGCCATTTCGCCGGCGGCCCACCGATTCGCAGATTGCTCGCCTCATCGAAGAACACACTGAGTTCGACGACGTCGTCGCAACGGCGGTGGACTACGCCGCGCGATCCGACGTCAATCCGCGCATCATCGATGCGCTGGCGGGGGATGCGGCTCGAGCCCTGGCGGCCCTCGACCTCGACGCGATCGTGTCGCGACCGTCGATCCGCGGGCATGCGCTGAAGGCTGGCGCCGCGACAGCTACGCTCGCACTGGCCGTGGCGCTGTTCTCTCCAGCCGTCTCGCGAGCGACGAATGTCGCCGCCGCTTATCTGTTTCCCGCCAGGCTGCATGTCGAAGTCACACCGGGGACGACCAAGCTACGAGCTGGCGAGGCGCTGACGATTACTGCACGAGTCGAGGGATTCGCGGGTGAGTTGATCCCGATGCTCACCATCGCGGTTGGCACCGAGTCTCGCGACATTCGAATGCAGCCTGCCGCAGCGCCTGGAGTGTTTGCCGTCACCCTGGACGAGGTCACGGCTTCGTTCAACTATCACGTTCGTGCTGCGGTGGCGCGCTCGGCGGACTTCAATGTTACCGTCGTGCACCCACCGCGAGTCGAGCGCATCGACCTTCATTACGAGTTTCCCAAAGGTCTTGGTCTCGCTCCGCGAACCGACGAAGACAGCGGTGACATCTACGGGCCGGCAGGCACCTCGGTTCGGATCAATGTGATCACCGACAAGCCCATTGCGCAGGGCTACCTGCTATTGGCCGATGGAACCCGCCTCGAGCTGACCGGACAGCTACAATCGCTCGACGGTCGCCTGGTGATTGAGGACGACGGATCGTATCGCGTCGCCCTTCACGATCAGGATGGACTGGAAAATTCGGGCGATACCGAGTACTTCATCCGCACACTCGACGACCGGCCGCCCGACGTCCGGATCCTTCGCCCAGCGAGCGACAAGCAAGTGACCGCGCTGGAGGAGGTCCTGATTGAAGCGCGTGCCGACGACGACTTCGGCATCGCGTCGTTCGAGCTCGTGTTCCAGACTCCCGCAGGCAAGGAGCGCATGGTCCCGCTGAGGGGAAGCAAGGGGGGACTGACCGCATCGGGTCTCCATACTCTGTTCATGGAGGACCTGGGCGTGCAGCCCGGCGACTTCGTGACCTATTACGCGCGCGCCCGCGATGTGAATCGAGGCCGCCGGTCGGCGGAGGCTCGCAGCGATATCTTTTTCCTCGAGGTCAAGCCGTTCGAAGAGGAATTCGTGGCCGCGCAGAGCCAATCGATGGGGCAGGGCTCTGGCGGGCAAAGTGGCGGCCTTCAGGGTCTCGCGGAGGCCCAGAAGCAGATCATTGTCGCGACTTGGAAGTTAGACGCGCGGGCACGAAGGGCGCGCGACGCTGGCTCGCAGCGGGACATCAAGGCCGTAGCAACGGCGCAGACCGAGTTGCGCGATCGCGCCGAGAAGGCCAGCGCGCAAGACGCGCGGCTGAGTGGCGACCCGCGGCGTCGTCGCGGGACAGATCGATTGGCGCCCGGCGACAATCCCCTCGGCCGCGCCGTCGAAGCCATGGGCCGGGCCGTCAACGAGCTCGACAAGATCGACACAACACGCGCGTTGCCTCATGAGATGGAGGCCCTCAATCAGCTGCTCAGGGCCGAAGCAGAGAATCGCCGGCGTGAGGTCACGCGTCAACAGCAGGCGGCGGGTGGGGGCGGCATGAATCGCCCGGAGGCCGACCTGTCGAGCCTCTTTGATCAGGAGCTGCGGCGTCGGCAGGAAACGAACTACGAAACGCCGAACTCCACCGAGGAACGGCAAGACGCGCAGGAGGATCCGCTCGAGCGTATTCGCGAGCTGGCGCGCCGACAGGACGCACTGAATCGACAGCAGCGCGACGTGATGCGTAACCGGGATCGTCTGGAGGCAGAAGAGCTCAAGCGCCAGCTCGAGCGCCTGACACGTGAGCAAAACGAATTGCGCCAACAGGCGGAACAGCTTGCCGAGCGCATGCAGCAGCAGGGCAGTCAAGAGTCATCGCAGAATGAAGAGTCGCGTGGACAGTCAGGCGAGCAGGGCGCTGGCGGACAGAGCCAAGACACCAGGCGGCTGCGCGAGATCTCCGAGGACATGCGGAATGCGGCGACCGGCCTCAGGCGGCAGGACCCGACACAAGCGGGGAACAGTGGGAGTCGTGCGTCCGAACGGCTGCGTGATCTCGAACGACAGATGCAGGGGGCACGACCGGACGATCGTCGGCGCGCGCTCGGCGACGTGCAGCTCGAGACCCGGCAACTCGCTGATGCCCAGCGCCGCCTCGCGAGCGAAGCCGATCGAACCGCGAACGGGACCGTTGGCGACGACGCGCGGCGACGGCTGGCAGGAGATCAGGAGCGACTGGCGGAGCGCGCCGAGCGTCTCGAAGAGAACGTGCGCCAGCTGGCAAAGACCGGACGGAGCGAATCGAGCGAGCGGTCGGCGACGAGCGAAGCTGCAAGAGATCTCGAGCGTCAAAGGATCGGCGAGCGGATGCGACAGTCAGCCGAATCTCTGCGGCAACCGGCCGGAGAACAAGCGGGGGACACGTCCGCATCCGATCGGGCACGACGCGCGGCTCGGCATGGAGAGGATGTGGCGCGAGCGCTGGATCAGATCGCCGATCGCTTGGGCGCTGCAACGGGCGCCCAGGACAGCGACTCCCGTCGCCTGTCCGACGGCCTCTCCAAGACGCAGGAGCTTCGTGACAAGCTCGCGGACCTCGAGCGGACGATCGAACAACTGCAACGTGAAGCCAAAGAAGCGCAGGGAAAGAACTCGGGCTCTGCGGACGGGCGTGACGCTCGAGCCCAAGGCCGCGAGCAAGCGGCGGAACGACAGGGTCCGCAGCAGGCTCAGGGCGGTCAAACGCCAGGCTCCTCGAATGGTCAACCGTCTGCGCAGGGACGGGAGGGCGCCAGTGGCCAGTCCGGCGGCAGCACGGGCGGTAGTGGCGGGCGAGTGCAACAGCTTCAGCGCGAAGCCAATGAGCGCGCGCAAGAGATCGAGCGCTTGTCTGGAGACCTCCGCCGTGAGAACCCGGGTCTGCAAGGGCCCAACCAGGAAGAGTCGTGGTGGCGCAGCGTCTCGGCGCCGGGGACCGAAGCCTTCAAACAGGATTTCTCGCGCTGGGAATCGCTGAAGAAGAACCTGCTGGTATCACTTGAAGACGTCGAGTCGAAGCTCTCGGGCGAGTTGCGCGCGCTCGAGAACAAGCAGCGCTTCAACGCGGGCGGCCACGAGACCGTGAGCGAGGCATATCGCGCTCTCGTCGACAAGTACTACCGGTCGCTGGCGACGCCACGAAAGCCTCGATAACCGGGACGACTTCAACCTTCACAAAAGGGCGTGTTCTCGCCAATTTTCCCGCTTGATCTGGACTCTATTGTTGAGCTAAGCAATCCAGCTGTGCCATAATACTCTTAGTAGTCAATACGACTTTAAGGGTATTTAAGTGGCAATAAAGGACGTTAATATCCACCACGCGAAGACCTTCACCATCGATCGTCGCAGCGGGTTGTCCTACCACGCCTTTGTCGAAGAGTATCTGCGGCCGCAACGGCCGGTTGTCATTACCGACGGCCTAGCTCGATGGCCAGCACTGAAGAAGTGGACGCCGGAGTTCTTCAAGTCGAACTTCGGCGACAAGAGGGTGACCGTGAGCACGGGAGAAGTCCTGCGCTTCGCGGACTTCATTGATCTGGTCCTCGCGTCCACGTTCGAAAGGCCCTGTCCTTACCTATCGGGTGTCATGATCCGGCAGACGTTTCCGGAAATCGCGCCGGACATCCTGCCCGAATTGAAGTACACCCTGCCCGACCGGTTTCGCAGCCGACTGATGGTCGGACGATGCCGATCGAAGGACGGCATCCCGGAATTGTTGATCTGCGGCCTCGGAGGACGCTTCAGTCTGCACTACGATGCGTACCATACGAACGGCTTCGTGACCCAGGTCTACGGTGATAAGGAGTTCATCGTTTTCCCTCCGAGCGAGGGCAAGTATCTGTATCCGTTGGCGGATAATCCCAAGCACTCCGCGCTGAAGAATCCCTTTGCGGTCGACACGGAGAAGTTCCCGTTGTTCAACCACGCTATGCAGTGTCCCGTCGTTGTCCGGGCTGGCGAGACAATCTTCAACCCTGCGGGATGGTGGCACGCGACCCGCATGCTGACGCCCTCGATCGCGGTCGTCATCAGCACCGTCAACGGCAGCAACTGGGATCAGTTCATGGACGACCTGGGCAGAGACCGGCCAGGTGTTCCGCGACTCGCGACGCGCGCCTTGCGCGCGTATCTTGCTGTTCTGGGCGTCGCCCTTACCGCCAAGGAACGCTTGTTCTTTCACGTGATCGAGTAGCCGTAGCGAGCAACCATTACCCGGTTCGGGGTACGATGGCAATGAGGTGTCGTGTCTGACACCTCGATGACGCCCGAGCTGACATGCGGTTCGCCGTTGCCCTGCCTATCTGGGGTTATGTCCTGGTCTTTGTGGCCGCCATGGCATTCGCATGGCTGACGTACGCTCGCGTGGCGATTCGACTCACTCCCAGGCAGCGGTTCACACTCACCGGCCTGCGCGCGGTGACACTTCTGCTCATCGTGTTCTTCCTCCTGCGACCCGTGGTTTTTGTCCAGGCGACGGGCGCACGAGACGGCCTGGTAGCCGTTCTGGTGGACGTGTCTCGCAGCATGCGGCTTGCAGATGAGGGGAGTCCTCGCATCGAGCAGGCTCGCGAGCTGGCGACGACGCTTCAGAAGCAAATCAGCGGGGACTTTCGGACTGAACTTTTCTCGTTTGGCGAGACCCTCGAGCGCACCGATGCGGCTCGCTTGAGCGCCAACGCGCGCCGGAGCGATCTCAGCGGCGCACTTGCCGCCCTCGTGGATCGCTATCGCGGCCAGCGCCTGGCCGGCGTCGTCGTGTTGTCGGACGGCGGCGATACGTCGACGACGGAAGCCGGCACGATGGAGTCGCTCGGTGTCCCCGTGTTCACGGTGGGCGTCGGGCGGCCATCGATCGGTCGCGATCGCGAGATTCTCAATTTCACTGCGGGTCAGCCGCTTCTGTCGGAATCGTCCGTGGACCTCAGCGTGACAGCCACGAGCAGCGGGTTCGGCACGGGCTCCATGGCGTTGCGGTTGAGCGCGAACGGTCGGCCAATTGAAACGCGCCATGTCGCCATCCCAGCGGATGGCGCCGCCGTCCACGAGGTCTTCACCGTCTCCCCAGCATCGGATACGCCGACGATTTACGCTGTCGAGATTCCGAGTGAGTCCGGGGAACTGGCATCGGAAAACAACAGCCGCCGTCTGCTGGTGCCGGCACAAGGACGCCGGCGTCGAGTACTACTGGTCGAGGGCGCTCCAGGGTTCGAGCACACGTTTCTCAAGCGCGCACTCGCTCGCGACCGGGGCCTCGAGGTCGATTCGGTCGTGAGAAAAGGACAGAACGATGAAGGGCGCGACACGTTCTTCATCCAGGCCGTTGCGAGCCGGTCACCGGCGCTGGCCGCGGGGTATCCCGGCAAACGAGCTGAGCTGTTTCTCTACGACGCCGTGATTTTCGGCAATATCGAGGGCGACTTCTTTACGCGCGATCAACTCGAGATGACCACCGACTTCGTGTCGCGCCGTGGGGGCGGCCTCCTGGTTCTCGGCGCACGCTCGTTCGAACGGGCTGGTCTCGTGGGTACGCCCATCGAGGAAGCCCTGCCACTCGACTTGACCGATCGTCGCGCGCCAGCGACTGCGGTGACGAGGGCGGCATCAGCGGCAAACACCCTCAGTCTCACGCCTGACGGCGTCTCACATCCGGCGACGCGACTGGCCGTCACAATCGATGAGAGCCGCAAGCGGTGGAACCAGTTGCCACCGTTGTCAGCCGTGGCCGTAACCGGCGCGCCTCGACCAGGCGCTCAAATCCTGGCGGTCAGTGCCGGCGCCGGCGGTGAGATTCGCCCAGTGCTCGCGACTCAGCGGTACGGTCTCGGTCGTTCCATGATCTTCGCGGGCGAAGCATCCTGGCGCTGGCGGATGATGCGACCGGCGACCGACATCACCCACGAGCTCGTGTGGCGGCAATTGGCACGGTGGCTGGCTGCCAGCGCCGCCGAACGTATCGAGATCCTGCCGGTTTCGGCCGCGATGCCAGGTCTCACTGAATCCATCGGAGTCCTGGTCCGGGACGAGGAGTTCAAGCCGATCGGCGACGCTGAGGTGACCTTGCGTGTGAGGGAACCTGGCGGCCAGGAGCGAGCGCTTCCGGCGGCCCTGGCCGACCCCCGCGATGGTCGTTACTCCGCTGCCGTGCGTCTGGATCAATCCGGTGTGTACGTGATGACGGCCGAGGTGCGTCGCGGCACGCAGCCGCTGGGGACCGTGAGTCGGCCGACTCTGGTCGGCGGCGCCGAGGTCGAGCTGAGCGAGCCGCGACTCAATGAGGCCGTGCTTCGGCGAATCGCTGATGCGACGAAGGGACGGTACATCTCGGCCGATTCAGTGTCCACGCTGCCGGGGTTGCTGCGCCAGAGCGAGGTCGGCCGACCGCCCACAGAAATGAAGGACCTCTGGCACAACGGCTTCAGCCTGGCCATCATCGTGGCGTTGCTGGCGGCCGAATGGCTCGTTCGTCGGCGCGTCGGGTTGGCGTAATGGTTGAGACGCGAAGAAGCACGGCATGTCGGTGAGCTTCCGCGTGCCCGAGTAAACGAGTAAGGTACGCATATGCGGATCGCAGCACTCTTGGTAGTGGTTCTGTGGCCGATGTCCGTGGCACAGGCTGAGGAGCGCTGGGCCCTCATCTTGTCAGGCGCTTCGGGCGGACCCAAGTACGCCGAACAAATGCGCGAGTGGCGAACCGGGATCTCGTCCGCATTGGTTGATCGCTATGGGTTCGCTGCCGACAAGATCCGCGTGCTGGTGGACGAAACCGTGAAGACCGGCGAGCAGGGAACCGCCGCCAATCTGCGAGCGGCGATCGGTGAGATTCGCAAGACGCTCACGCGTGAAGACGTGCTTCTCATCGTGCTGCTGGGCCATGGCACCTACGATGGCGATACCGCCAAGTTCAATCTGGTGGGTCCCGATCTCACCGCCGCCGACTGGGCAGGCTTGCTCAACGGGATCGCGGGGCGGCTCGTCATGGTCAACACGACATCGGCGAGCTTCCCGTTTGTCGAGCGGCTGGCCGGCGCCAATCGCATCGTGATCACCGCGACCGACTCCGCCGCGCAGAAATACGCCACCGTGTTCCCGGAATACTTCGTGAAGGCGATGAACGAAGCGTCGAGCGATCTCGACAAGAACGGGCGGACCTCCGTGTTCGAAGTGTTTTCTGCGACGAGCGCGGCCGTGAAGCAGCATTATCAGCAGCGCGGTCAGCTGACGACCGAGCGGGCTGTGTTCGATGACAACGGCGATGGCGTGGGCCGCGAGGCTGAAGCGCCCGGTCCGGACGGTTCGCTGGCGCGCCTGCTCTATCTCGATGCCGAGTCGCCTGCGGCTGCCAACGACCCCGAGCTGGCCGCACTGGTTCGCCGGCGTCGAGAGCTGGAAACCGATGCCGAGGCGCTCAAGCAGAAGAAGGGTGCGATGCCCGAGCCGACATGGCAAGCCGAATACGAGAAGCTGATGATTGAGCTGGCGAAGGTGTCGCGCGAGATTCGCGCCCGAAGCTAGGACACTTATCTGTGGCTTCCGCCTTGAGGCGGAAGGCCGAATCGGGGCTGGGCCGGCGCTCAGTCCTGCGGATCCCACCATTCAACCCGCGCCCGCTCTTTGCGCCGCAGTGCGAGGCAGAGTGCCGCGCCCATGGCAAACGCCAGCACGTGTGCGGCAAGCGCCGATCCAACGGCCGCGTCAGGAGCGCCAGTCTGCGCCAGTAGCACCACCACCGCGAGAAACTGCACAGCACACCAAATCGTGAACAGTACGGCGGCAGGCACCTCGTGAAGCGCCATGGGGACCGGTATGAGCATCAGCACCTTGCCGTTGGGGAAGAGCACGAAGTACGCCCCCATGACGGCGGCGATCGCGAGGCTTCCCCCAATCTTCGGGACATGCGCCGCCGGGTTGACGATCGCCAGTAGCACCACAGCCGCCGTGCCGCAGACCAGATAGAGCGCGCCGAAGCGAAAACGACCCAACTGATCCTCGACAGTCCCGCCAAAGAGCCACAACAAGAGCTCATTGATGGCAAACGGCAGCAGGGCAGCGTGGAGGAATGTCGATCGCAGAGCCTCGATTAGGCCCACGAGCGTCAGGCCGCTGAACGTCCCGACGGAACGGTGGTCGCTGGCTTGAACCTCCGTCAGGTACCCAATAACGTTCAAGACCAGCAGCGTGTATGTTGCGACCGGCACGAGCCTGGTCGGAATCACGTCCTGGATAGGGATCACGCCACAAGCCCCAACAACGGTCGCGCAATTCTAGTATTCTGCCGTGACCCCCGATGAAGTGTCGCAATTGTGGAACGGAGATCGCCGAGAAGGCGCTGATCTGTTATCGCTGCGGCACTGCGACGAGCGAGCCACGCATCACCCCGCCGGCCCCCCCCTCGGAGCGTGGGGTGGTGCCGATGGTGGCGGCGCTTCTTCTGATCATCGTCGCGGCGGTGATTGGGTTGCCTCAGGTGTTGGAAGGCGACGCGCTCATCGGCGGCTGGGTCGCGGCGGCAATTGTCGCCGCCGCCACGGCGTGGGTGTTGCGACCCATTAGCCGTCGGAAACGTTTCTGAGGTCTGCGCTATCATTCCTAGCGGTGGTCCCCACTGGGGATGCACCCAGGAGATGTCGAACCCCCAGGGGGCAAAGCCAGCAGCAATGGGCAGTTTTGCTGCCACCCCCACATAAGGACCAATGCCAGAAGCACGCCTCGAAGTCAACGACGGGTTGGGCAGCCGGGTCATTCCGATCGACAAGCCGAGCCTCGCCATCGGTCGGCGCGGCGAGAACGACGTCCGCCTCACCGGCAGCGATGTCTCCCGTGACCATGCCGAGATCGCCCTCTCCGACGGCAGTTACCTGATCCGCGACAAGGGGTCGCGCTACGGTACGTTCGTCAATGGCGAGCAGGTCACCGAGCGCGCGCTCCGCCACGGGGATCGACTCCAGTTCGGCCGGGCGTCCGGTACCGACGTGGTCTTCTTGACGGAGGATTCTCCCGCTCCGCCATTGTCCTCGGAGCGGCATCACCAGACGGCTGTCGGCGATATCCGACAGCTCGCCACGCTGCTCGAAGGCCTGCGGGCGCTTGGATCGGGTCGGGTGCTCGACGAGGTGCTGGCCCTGGTGCTCGATTCGGCCATCGAGCTCACCGGCGCGGAACGCGGCTTCATCATGCTCGCGATCGAGGGCACCAGCCTCGAGATGAAGCTGGCGCGCGCGCGCGGCAAGATCACGCTGCCCGGCAACCGGTTCGACACGAGCCGCAAGATTCCGGAAGAAGTGTACGCGACCGGCGAGACGAAGATCGTCGCCGATCTGCTTGACGGTGACCTGGCCAACGTGCACATGGGAACCGTGGCGCTCGGCATTCGACACGTGCTGTGCGTGCCGCTGCGCCTGGTCCGCTATCTCGACAAGGCCGACCTTCCGAGCGAGACCAAGACCACCGGGGTGCTGTATCTCGATAGCCGCGAGAAAGGGTCACTGCTGTCCGCGAACACGCGATCCTCGTTGGACATGCTGGCGAGCGAAGCCGGCGTCGCGATCGAGAATGCTCGCCTGTATCGCCAGACGCTCGAGCAGGCCCGGATCGAGCACGAGCTCCGCATTGCGGCGGAGATTCAGCGCGCACTCCTGCCGCCAGGCCAGCATTCGGGCGCCTTCTACGAGGCGATGAGCACATCCCTGCCCTCGCGGGCGATCGGCGGCGATTTCTACGATTTCACGGATCGGCCTGACGGCACCTTCGGCTTTGCGGTTGGGGACGTCTCCGGCAAGGGACCGGCGGCAGCACTCCTGACGGCCAAGATCCAGGGGCTGTTCAGCGCGCAGTTCGACGAAGCATCGCCAGCCCACACGATGCGAATCGTCAACAAGGGTCTGACGCGCCGAGCCGTCGAAGCCAAGTACGCGACCGTGTTTCACGCCACGCTGAGCCCCACCGGTGTGCTGACGTACTGCAATGCGGGCCACAATCCGCCCTTCGTGTTTGGGGCTTCGGGTCTGCGCCGACTCGAATCCGGCAGCATGCCGGTCGGGTTCTTCGCGAATGCCCCGTATGCGGATCAAACCGAGCAACTCACCCCCGGCGACGTCTTGATCATCTACACCGACGGCGTCACCGAGGCCCTCGACGTCAACGGCCACGAGTTCGGCGAGGAACGGTTGATCGCCATCCTCAAACAGCGCCATACCGACGAGGCCACCGCCATCCTCGAAGCCGTCGTCGACGCGGTCAAGACGTTCGCCAGGGGGGCCGCGCAGCACGACGATGTCACTGCGATGGTCGTCAAGTTCAAAGGATGACGCAGCGTCGGTTCACGATCGCCCTGTGGCTGACGTTTGCCTTCGTGACCTGGAATGTAGCGTTCGATCGCCGCGTTGCTGATGCCGGTCTCGCCTTTACTCGGGATCAGGTCACGCGGGACCAGGAGGGGGCTGCGGTCGTTCCAATCGACGTCGGCTTCAGCCCGCACGTTCGGTCGGCTGCGCTCCACGCCTCGCTCTATGCGGGCGCCGTGCTCCTGTGCGGCGCGGTCGTGCTAGCCCGTTCGCGACCATGAAACCGCATCTGATCTACGACTGGAACAAGGTCGGTGCGACGGATCCGCCGCCGCTCGTCATGCTGGACGACGAGACCTTGCGCGATGGGCTGCAGTCTCCGTCGGTGCGGGCGCCAGGTCTCGAACAGAAGATTCGAATTCTGCACCTCATCGACGCCCTGAACATCGATACCGCTGACATCGGGCTCCCGGGGGCGGGTCCACACGTCGCGCAGGACGTGGAAGCGCTGGCTCGCGAGATCGGCGACGCGCGCCTGCGCGTGCGCGCGAACTGCGCAGCGCGGACCCACGTCAACGACATCGCACCGATCGTGGACGTCGTCCAGCGCACGGGAGTGCCGATCGAGTGCTGTGCGTTCATCGGATCGTCGCCAATCCGTCAGTACACGGAAGGGTGGACGCTCGAGTGGCTCCTGAAGTGCACCGAGGATGCCGTCTCCTTTGCCGTTCGCCATGGTCTCGACGTGATGTACGTCACCGAGGACACGACGCGGGCGGATCCAGACACGCTGCGAACCATCTATCGGTGTGCCATTCGAGCCGGCGCCAAGCGGATTTGCATCGCCGACACCGTCGGCCACGCGACCCCAGTCGGTGCCGCAGCCGTGGTGCGATTCGTCGCCAGCGTCATCGCCGAGACCGGTGCTGACATTGGGATCGACTGGCACGGTCATCGCGATCGCGACCTGGCGGTGATCAACAGCATCGCCGCCCTCGAGGCGGGAGCGACGCGGCTGCACGGAACGGCTTTGGGCATCGGCGAGAGAGTCGGCAACACGCCGATGGACCAGCTCCTCGTCAACCTTGTCCTCATGGGCTATGGCGACCACGACTTGGGCAAGCTGAACGAGTACTGCCAGGCCGTCTCGGACGCGTGCGGCATTCCAATCCCGGACAACTACCCGGTGATCGGACGCGATGCGTTTCGCACCGCCACTGGCGTTCACGCGGCGGCCGTCATCAAGGCGTGGAGGAAGGGAGACCGCGAGCTGATGGACGCGGTGTATTCAGCGATTCCAGCCAGCCTCGTGGGCCGAGAACAGGAAATCGACATCGGCCCGATGTCCGGCAAGTCCAACGTCGTGTTCTGGTTGGAAAAACGAGGGATTACGCCGACCGACGCAGTCGTCGATCGCATCTTCCGCCGAGCGAAGGCGTCCCCAACGGTGCTGACTGAAGCAGAGATCTTAGAGGCTGTCTATCAAACGGACAAGCCTCAGAGACACAGAGACACAGAGACCAAAAAATAGGGACGAGAAACGCACTCTGAGGCCTGTACGTCAGACTAGTTCTTTAGGAGGCGCTGCTCGATCTCGGGCAAGGCCGCAAGCACAACGTCCCCCACAATCTGCAGGCTCTGCGCGCTGACGTTCTCCAGCGTGTCCGCTGCCGTGTGCCAGGCTTCGTAGTCGAGATCGATGATGTCCACGGCCTGAACGCCGGCCTGCAAGAAGGGTAGGTGGTCGTCTTCAATCGGTGTGGCTTCGTCGAGAAAATGACGCTGATGCCCGAGCCGGCGGGCCGTCGTCCAGATGATGTCGGTCAGCCAGGGCGTGGAGTTGGTTTCTCGCCGGATATTCAGGCGACGGTCCCCGATCATATCGAGCAGCACCAACGCCTTGATGCCCAGCAGCGTGTTGGCGGCACGGGCGGCCTGCACGTAGTGGCGGCTCCCGTAGGTGGAATCCTTGGCACTCCACTCGACCACGGCCTCCTCGCCGTCGAGGAAGAGCAACTCGATCGTAAAGGGGCGAGGACGATCCTTGAGCACGCGGCCAAGCTCGAGGAGGACGGCCGTACTCGACCCACCATCGCTGGCGCCGACGAAACGGAACTCGCGAAAGAGCTTGGTGTCGAAGTGACTCGCCAGGATGATTCGCTCGGGGCGGGTCCCCGGCAGCGTGGCAATCACGTTCGCCATCGCCACCGTTCCCACAGGCGTGCGAGCCTCGAACGCTTGCTCGGCCGCCTTGATGCCGGCGGCGCCGAGCGTCGAGATGATGTACTGGCGCGTCTTGACGTTGGCGGGCGTGCCGGACACTCGCGGCCCGATTTCGACCAGGTCGCGCATGTGGCCATAGGCTCGAGTGCTGTCAAATCCGCCGGTCGGCGCCTGGCTGGCCGCCGCGCAGGCCGTCACCGCCAGGACCAACGCCGCCGCGGTACATCGCATCGAGAGCAACTCTACCGCCGCTTGTTCATCGGCACGTAGTTACGCACCACGGAGCCGGTGTAGATCTGTTTGGGTCGCGCGATCTTCTGCTCGCTGTCGAGCAACATCTCCTCCCACTGCGCCGCCCAGCCCACGGTGCGCGCGATCGCGAACAGCACCGCGAACATGTCGACCGGGAAGCCCATCGCCTGATAGATCAGCCCCGAGTAGAAGTCGACATTGGGATACAGCTTACGACTGACGAAATACTCGTCTTCGAGCGCAATCCGCTCGAGCTCGAGCGCAATCTCGAGGAGCGGATTCTTGCCGGTGACCTCGAACACTTCGTACGCGGTCTTCTTGATGATCTTGGCTCGCGGGTCGTACGACTTGTAGACGCGGTGGCCAAATCCCATCAGCCGTCCTTCGCCCGCCTTGACCCGCTTGATGAAGGCCGGGATGTTGCTGGTCGAGCCGATCTCCTTCAGCATGCGAAGGACCGCCTCGTTGGCGCCGCCGTGCAGCGGGCCGTAGAGCGCGGCGGCCGCACCCGCGAGCGCGCAGTACGGGTCGACATGTGAGCTGCCGATGTTCCGCATCGTGCTGGTCGAGCAGTTCTGTTCGTGGTCGGCGTGCAGGATGAAGAGCACATCGAGCGCGCGTTCGAGCGCGGGGTCGGGACGATACTTCACTTCGGTCATCTTGAACAGCATGTTCAGGAAGTTGCCGGTGAAGCTCAGGTCGTTGTCCGGATAGACGTAGGGACGCCCGATGCTGTGTCGATAGGCGTAAGCCGCGATGGTTGGCGTCTTCGCGATCATCCGGTGGATCTGTCGCCTCCGCGACTGCTCGTCGAATATCTGCTTGCCGTCGGGATAGAACGTCGACATCGCGCCGATGGTGCTGACGAAGATGCCCATCGGATGGGCGTCGTAGGTAAAGCCCTCCATGAACTTCTTGATGTTCTCGTGGACCATCGTGTGCATGGTGACGTCGTACGTCCACTTGGTCAGCTCGGGCTCGGTCGGCAGCTCGCCGAACAGGATCAGATAGGCGGTCTCGAGGTGGGTGCTGGCCTCGGCCAGCTGCTCGATGGGGTAGCCACGATACAGGAGGATGCCCTTGTCGCCATCGATATAGGTAATCCGGCTTCGACACGCCGCCGTGTTCATGAAGGCCGGGTCATATGTCGCCAGGCCGAGATCCTCAGGGCCGGTCTTGATCTGTTTGAGGTCGGTAGCACGGATGGTGCCGTCTGTGATCGGCAGCTGTACTGCTTGCCGGTCCGGTTGTCGGTGATTGTCAGCGTGTCAGCCATCTTCTTCGTCGTCGACATCCTGTGCGAGTGGGGGTGTGGTGGATGGATGTTCCACGCGATAGGTGCCCTCGGCCCATCGGGCCTGATCCAGCATTTGGCACCGTTTACTGCAGAACGGTCGCCACCGTGCTTCGATCGGGCGCGCGCGACATAGCACGCACAACCGCGGCCGATCCATCCAAGCAATTGTATTACGTAGCGTGCCTGGGGTGCCTCTGGTGCCTGGGGTGCCTAACGTGCTGGTGCCAAAGGTGCGTAGGGTGCATGGGTGCCACAGGTGCTCGGGTCCATGAGGTGCTTGGGTGTTATGAGGTGCTTGGGTGTCATGAAGTGCTGGGTGTCTGAGCGTGCCTTAGGCACCAGCACCCAATGCACCAGCACCGAAGGCACGAGAGCATTCCAAGCACCTTCGCACACTACGTACCCTACGCACCCTACGCACACTACGCACCGGCACTTCAGGCACCCTAGGCACCACCGGCACCTTAGGCACCTTACGTCTGATCCGCCACGTGATGGCGCACGTCCCGGGCGGAGACCATGAAGATGACGTCCTCGGCGATGTTGGTCGCGTGGTCGCCTATCCGCTCCAGGTGCCGCGACACGAGGATGAGGTCCAGTGCGGGCTCGATCGTCGTCGGATCCGAAAGCATGTAGGTGAGCAGCTCTCGGAAGATTTGCGTCTTCAGGCCATCGAGCCGATCGTCCTCCGCGATCACGGCCTCGGCCAGCGCGACGTCCCGCCTCACGAACGCGTCGAGCGCGTCACGCAGCATCGCCTGGGCGATGTCGGCCATCCGGGGAATATCGATCAGCGGCTTGACCGGGGGGTGCTGCAGGTACCGTTTGGCGGCTTCGGCAATGTTGACGGCGAGGTCGCCGACGCGTTCCAGGTCCGTGTTGATCTTGACAGCCGCCACGATGGTCCTCAGGTCGGCGGCCATGGGCTGATGCAGGGCCAGAAGCTTGAAGCAGCGGTCGTCGACTTCGATATGCAGATCGTTGATCGGCTCATCGCCCATCAGGACGCTGTCCACCAGACCCGGATCGCGGCTCGACAGGCTCCCGACCGCCTCGCGCACACGCTCCTCGGCCAGCCCGCCCATGGCCAGCAGGCGTTCCTGGAGCGACTCGAGCTCCTCCTGAAAGTGTCTAGTGACGCGCTCCACTTGGTGCCTCCGCCAATCAGTTACAAGTTACAAGTTCAACGGTACGACGATTGCTCAGTGTGCCCAGTGTTCGCACCAAACTTGGAACTTGTCACTTGGAACCTGCAACGTCCTAGCCACATCGCCCCGTCACGTAGTCCTCAGTCAACTTTTCGGCCGGAGCGGTGAAAATCTTGTCGGCCCGACCAAACTCGATCAGCCGTCCCAGCCAGAAAAAGGCCGTAAAGTCCGAGACCCGGGCCGCCTGCTGCATGTTGTGCGTGACGATGATGATTGTGTAGTTCTTTTTGAGATCGTAAATGAGCTCTTCGATCCGCTGCGTCGCAATCGGGTCGAGGGCGGAGGCCGGCTCGTCCATCAGCAGCACCTCGGGCCGAATGGCCAGGGCACGTGCGATGCAGAGACGCTGCTGCTGTCCGCCGGACAGTGCCAGCGCCGAGTCGTGCAGCCGGTCCTTGACCTCGTCCCAAATGGCGGCCGAGCGCAGGCTTTCCTCGACACGGTCGGCCATTTCCGCCTTCGAGCGGGCCAGGTTGTTGACGCGAAGGCCGTAAGCGACGTTCTCGAAGATCGACTTCGGGAAGGGATTGGACTTCTGAAACACCATCCCGACCCGACGGCGAAGCTGCACGACGTCAACGCCCGCTCCGTAGATGTCCTGGCCATCGATGCGCACTTGTCCGCTGACTCGTGTCGAGGGAATGATGTCGTTCATCCGGTTGAGCGTGCGCAGGAAGGTGCTCTTGCCGCACCCAGACGGTCCGATGAACGCGGTCACCAGGTTCGACTGCATCCGAATCGTGATCCCCTCGAGAGCGTGCTTCGGACCGTAGTAGAAGTTCAGGTCGCTCACATCAATCTTCGTCGGGCGCTCAGGCGCCGGGGGCTGGCCGCTTCGAACGGTCGGCGTGGACAAGGGTATCGGACCGCGCGTGACGACACTCATGATCCACCCTGTCTCTGATAGCGATCGCGCAGGAGAACGGCCGCCGCGTTCATGAGGAGGAGCAGCGCGAGCAGCACGATGATGCCGGCTGCCGCATTCGCCTGGAAGTCCGCTTGCGGACGAGAAACCCAGTTGAAGATCTGGATTGGAAGAACCGTGAACGCCGACCAGATGCTGTCGGGCGCAAAGGGAATGAACGTGGCCGCGCCGATCGTCAGCAGCGGGGCAGTCTCACCAATGGCCCGAGAGAGTGCCAGAATCAGCCCGGTCAGAATGCCGGGGAGGGCCATCGGGAGCACCTGATGCCAGATGGTCTGCCACTTGGTGGCGCCGAGCGCATACGACCCCTCGCGGATGCTGCCCGGCACGGTCCGCAGCGCCTCGCGAGTCGACAGGATGACGACCGGCAGGACGAGCAGCGCCAATGTGGATGCGCCCGCTAGCACGCTGCGTTCCATGCCGAGGGCCCGGACGAAGAGTCCCAGCCCCAGCAGACCGTAAATGATGGATGGCACCGCCGCGAGGTTCGAGATGTTGATTTCGATCAGGCGTGCCATGCGACTGCGGGATCCATATTCCTCGAGGTAGATGGCCGCAGCGACTCCGACCGGCAGCGCCAGCGCGCCGGTGAGGGCGATCACGAACACGCTGCCGGTCAGCGCGTGAAAGATCCCGGCGCGGGACGCTCGACGAGACGCGAAGCTGGTCATGAACTGCCAGTTCAACCGACCCAAGCCGTCCGACAGGACGTCGTAGATCAAAAGCCCCAGCGACGCAAGCGCAAGCAGCAACACACTCAGCGCGACGAACTGAAAGATCAGATCCACGAGGTGGCGGCGTCGCGTGCCCAGGTCTACGGCACGGAACGTATCGGCTGCGCCTGTCACTACGCGTACTCCTCCCGGAACCGCTCGCGCAGCCAGGTGCTCGCGAGGTTGAGCGAAAACGTCATCAGGAACAAGAGCATGCCAACGGCGAAGATCGTCCGATACTCCAACGTGCCTTGGGGAGTGTCACCGAGGCTCACCTGAACGATATAGGCCGTCATCGTCTCGATCGGGACCAGGGGGCTTGCGGTCAGGCGGGGTTGCTGACCCGCGGCAATGACGACAATCATCGTTTCGCCGACGGCTCGCGAAACGGCCAGGATGAAGGCTGCGGTAATGCCCGAAAATGCGGCTGGCACGACCACGCTCAGCGAGGTCTGCATGCGCGTTGCGCCGAGGGCGTAGGCCCCTTCGCGTAGCACGCGCGGCACGGCCCGCATGGCATCCTCGGACAACGAGGACACGAGCGGCAGAATCATGATGCCCATCACGATCCCCGGGCTCAGCGCATTGAATCCGGCAAGGCCAGGAACGAAACGCTGCAGAAGCGGCGTGACGAACATCAGCGCGAAATAGCCATAGACGACCGTCGGCACGCCCGCCAGAATCTCGAGCACCGGCTTGACGACGCGGCGGACGCCCGGGGGCGCGTACTCGCTCAGATAAATGGCGCTGAGCAAGCCCATGGGCAGCGCGACGATCATCGCGATCGTGGAGACCAGTATCGTGCCCATGACGAGTGGCAACACGCCGAACCGCTTGTTGGCGAAGAGCGGCGTCCACTCGGTGCCGAAGAGAAAGTCGCCGATCGGCACCTCACGCAAGAAGCCGGCGGTCTCGACGGCGAGCACGACGACGATGCCGATCGTGGTGAAAACCGACAGCGCGGCGCACACGAAGAGCGTCCGCTCGATGACCCGCTCGATCGTCCGGCTTCTCATGCGCTCCGTGCCGCTCTCAGGCTGCTACTGTCGTTCCTTGGCCAACAGCTGTTCGATGGTGACCCCGACCTGGGAGCCGCCCTCGCCAAACACCGTCCCCGTTCGCCGCGCCTTGAAATGCTCGGTGACGAGCGCGTACGCGGCGTCGCCAAGGTGGACGTACCCGACCTCTTCCGCGAGCGTGCCGGCGTTGGCCAGATAGAAATCCACAAACTGCTCGACCTCGGGTCGTGCGAGTGACTTCTGTGACACGTAGACGAAGAGCGGCCTCGCCAATGGTTGGTAGGTGCCGTTGCGGATGGCTTCGAGGCTCGGTGCAACCGGGCTGGTCCCGTCGTCGGCCTTCCCGTTGTCCACGGGGATCACCTTCAACCGTTCCCTGTTCTCGACATAGTACGCGAAAGGCAGGAAGCCCAGCGCCAGCTCGTCGCCGGCGACCCCTTGCACCAGAACGTTGTCGTCCTCGCTTGACGTGAAGTCCCCGCGGCTGGCGCCTTCCGTGCCGGTGATCGCTTCGGTGAAGTAGTCGTAGGTGCCCGAGTCGACGCCGGCGCCGAACAGGTGGAGCTCCTGATTGGGCCAGCTCGGTCTGACCTGATTCCAGCGCATGACCTGACCTTGCGCTTCCGGGGCCCACACGGTTTTCAGTTCGTCGGTGGTAATCGCCTCTATCCAAGTCGCCTTGTGATTGGCGACGATCGCAATGCCGTCGTAGGCGATGGGTAACTCGATGAACTCGATGCCGGCTGCCTTGCAGACGGCGATCTCCTCGGGTCGAATCGGCCGCGAGGCGTTACTGATGTCGGTCTCGTTTCGACAGAACTTCTGAAATCCGCCGCCCGTCCCTGATTGCCCGACGGTGATCCGCACGTTGCTGTGGGCTCGCTGAAACTCCTCGGCGACGGCTTCGCTCACGACAAACACGGTGCTGGACCCGTCCACCTTGAGGTCGGACGCGGGCCGCCCGCAGCCGCCACACGCGATGGCGCCTGCGAGCGTAGGCACAACGGCCCAGTAGCGGCCATGTAACAACAGCATCTCCGTCACCGTACCGGACGGCGGTTTCGGAGCAGTTTCCGGGTTGTAAATTCGACGTAACGCGGCTTTTCAGGGGACTAATGCACGGTCGGTCGGGCCGCCGACCCTTCGGCTGCCGCGGCGCGGCTGCGGCGCCCATTTGCATTGGCCTTCGGCCTCGACGACTTGTCGGGATCGTCCGGTTCGGCGACATGGTGAGCCACGATCTTTGCCGTGCGGCCCAGCGCCGCTTCAAGCGAGTCCAGTTGTCGGTTGGCCGCCCAGACTTCAAGCTCGGCGTCGCCAACCGCATAGACATCGAGCCGCAGGGCACCATTGCGCTCACGCACTTCAACTTTTCGCACGACACCATTGCGACTGCGGTCGAGCGTCTCTGCCAGCTGAAGGAATACGGAGAGCGCTTTGACGGTTCGACGCAGCGGCTTCGAGAGCTTGCCGTAGCCGGGATGACTCCGCTTCGGCCTCGCACGGCGATGGTATCGGGTCAGCAGCGCCATGACCTCGATCTCTTCGGGCTCGAATCCCCGTAGATCGCCGTTCTTGATCAAGTAATAGGAGTGCTGGTGGTGACGCTCATAGCTGATGTGGTTGCCGATGTCGTGCAGCAGCGAGGCGTACTCCAGCCATTCTCGTTCCCGGTCGCTCAGACCGTGGAGATCCTTCGTCTGATCGAAGAGTGCGAGCGCGAGGCGCGTGACCTGCCTGGAGTGGTCGGCCTCCCAGTTGCAGCGCTCGGCGAGCTCGATCGTGGATCGTCGGCGCACGTCAGGATACCGATCGACGCGTGCGATTTCCGATCGATGCCGATGGATGTAGTCGAGCACCAGGCCTTCGCGTAGCGCCAGATCGCAGAGCGTGATCTCGTTCGCGTTCAGTTTCCGCAGCAGCGTGTCGATGAGCACTGCACCGGCCACCGTCAAATCCGCGCGCCGCGGATCGAGGCCCGGCAGCTGGAGCCGTTTCTGGAGGTCGATCTCGGTGACTGCCTTGCGGAACCTTCGGATGCTCTTCGCCGGCACGCGAAGATTCCGAATCTCGCTCGGAACGTTCCCGCGATCCATGGCGGTGGCGACGGTGCCGATCGACAGGATGGTGCCGGACGTGCCGATGACCCGATCGAACCCTGCCGCCACGATGTGGCGGACAAAACGATCGACCTGCTCGCCAATATGTTTGACCAGTTTTCGCTCGTCTCGACCGCTGAGCGGGTCGGTGGTCACAAAGCGCTCGGTCAGACGGATGACCCCAATCTTGAAGCTGCGTGCGTACTGCGCCTTCGGCCCGGCTCCGAGCGTGATTTCCACGCTGCCGCCGCCGATATCAATGACCACCGTCGCTTTCGGCGTGTCGACGCCGTAAACGGCGGCAATGTGAATCAGCCGCGCTTCCTCGGTCCCGGTGATGATTCTCGGCCGGATGCCGGTGGTCCGTTCGATGTCTGCCAGGAATTCGCCGCCGTTTTCCGCCTCACGCGTGGCGCTGGTCGCTACGGCGAGAATCTCGTCGACCTGGTGAGACCGTGCCAGCCGCTCGAACTTTGAGAGCGACTGGAGCGCCGAGGTCATGGCCTCGTGCGTCAATTTCTTGCCGTCCAACCCACCAGCGCCCAGCCGGACCATTTCCTTCTCACGGTCGATGACTTCGAACGAGAAGTCGGGCCGCACACGCACCACGATCATGTGGACGGAGTTGGTGCCGATGTCGATGGCTGCGAGACGCATGTTGTTCGGACGTTATAATGCCGCGAGCGCTCATCCTAGCATGGACGATCGAAGCACCCTTCTCGTACTCCTCTCACAGCGGCTGACGACCCTCATCGACGCGATGCCAGCGGCCCAGGCCGGTGACATGCGATCGGTGCACCAGGCGCGCGTAGCGACCCGACGACTGCGCGAAGCGTTGCCGGTCGTCGGCGCATCGGTCAGCGCGCGGTCTCTCGGCCGCGTGCGCCGTCAGGTGCGCCGCATGACGAGAGCGCTGGGGCCTGTTCGCGAGCTTGACGTTGCGCTCGCCCACCTCGACGAGCTCGCGGCGAGCAGCATCATCTCCCCGCGCGCGTTGGCTCGGGTCCGGCAAATGGTCGCGCAGGAACGGCTGGCACGTCGACGGGACATGCTTCACGCGATCACGCCGGGAAGGATCGAAAAGCTCCGACGCCGACTCGGGGAAGTCGGCACGACCGAGGACCCACCGCTGAAGGCCGCCGCCATCGAGGCGGCTGAGTACCAAGTGGGTCGGCGGGCCCAGACGATCGCCACGGCGATCGAGCACGCCGGCGGCCTCTACCTGCCCGATCGACTGCATGCCGTTCGCGTGGCCGCCAAGAAGCTTCGCTATGCACTGGAGATCGAGCGTGAGCTGAAAAAGCTACGGGGAACGGCCCGGATTGCACAGCTCAAGCGCCTGCAAGACCTGCTGGGCCGCATGCACGATTTCGAGATGCTGATCGATCGCACTCGACAGTTGCAGGCGGACGTCGCAGGGAGCGACCGTCGATTAGCCCTCGAGTTGGATCGCCTCATCGGGACTCTCGAGCAGGAATGCCGTCAACTCCACGCCGTCTACATGCGACGTCGCGCGTCGATTCTCAAGCTCGCCAGTCAAGTGTCGTCAGCTACTGCGCCACGTCCGTCCGCCGTGGCCTGAGAGCACCCACCTCCTCACATGGCTGCGACCATCGAGCTTTTTCTCATTCGTCACGCAATTGCCGCGGAGCGCGGGCCCAACTATCCGGACGACCAGAAACGGCCGCTGACGACCGAGGGCGTCACACGATTCAAGCGATCGATTGAGGGCCTCAAGGATCTCGACGTGACGATCGACCTCGTGCTCACCAGCCCGCTGACGAGAGCGACCCACACCGCCGAATTGCTCGTGGCCGGTTGGGCCGGCAAGCCGCGAACCGAGGTGCTGGAAGCGCTGGCTCCCGGCGGTCGCGTCGCGCAAGTGCTGGAGGCGATTGCCAAATATTCCAAGCGCGCCAAACACATTGCGCTCGTCGGTCACGAGCCGGATCTCGGGGAGCTCACAGCGCGATTGCTGCGGGCTCGCGGCACAATCGCATTCAAGAAGGGGTCGATTTGTTGCCTCGAGTTGGACGGGGCAATGCCGACGGGCCCCGGCACGCTCAAGTGGTTCTTGCCGCCCCGAGCCCTACGTAAGATTGGTCGATGACCCGCGCGGTCGTCATCATCAACCCGCTTTCAGGATCCGGACGCCGCGAGGGTGAGATCGGACAGCACACGCTGCTGGCTCGCACCATCCTCGCGCAGCACGGGATCGACGCAACCGTTCGCGCAACCACGGCCGCGGGCGACGCGCGCGCGTTCGCGCGCGAAGCCGTGGCCGCTGGCTGCCCGTTCGTAGTCGCGTGGGGTGGCGACGGCACCGTCAACGAGGTCGCATCGTCGCTCGTTCACACTCGGACGGCGCTCGCGATCGTGCCCGCAGGATCCGGGAACGGGCTCGCCTCGGACCTTGCGGTGCCCTTCGATCCCGCGGCCGCCTTGGCAATGGCCGCGACCGGGCCGACCGTGGAGATTGACGCCGGACAGGTCAACGAATGCCTCTTCTTCAACATCGCGGGCGTCGGTATCGATGCGGTGGTCGCCGCGCGCTTCGCCGAACGCGGTCTCCGTCGGCGCGGCCCCCTGGCTTACGCGCAACTGAGTACGATTGAGCTCATGCGCTACAAGGCGCAGACCTATACCTTGACGATCGATGGACGCGCCTACGAACACCGGGCCATGCTGGTGGCGATCGCCAACAGCCGGCAGTACGGCAATCGGCTGTTGATCGCTCCTGGAGCGCGACTCGATGATGGCCGTCTGGAGGTGGTGATTGTCGAGCCACACTCGCTGCTCAAAATTGCATGGCGACTGCCGTCCCTGTTCCGCGGCACGTTGAGAAAGGGGTGGGGAATCGACATGCGCTCCGCCAGCACCCTTCGCGTACAGGCCGAAGGCGCAATCCCATTCCACGTGGACGGCGAGCCGCGGTTGGGACAGGATGAACTCGACGTCCTGATACACCCCCGGGCCCTGAGAGTGAAGGGGCCCGTGGAAGGGGGGGCAGGCGCCCGGTGAAGCGTCCGTGGCGCTAAATACCGATGCTTCTTGCATTTGCCCAATTACGTTACACCGAATTTACAGCCGACGCCGCCCACCTGGGGTAACGATCACCGGATTCCATTTTTGGCACTGGGGTGACATTAGCGATGTACGCATTCACCAAGAGCTTGAGAAAAGCGCAGCACGTTCGACGGTATTCGATCCAGACGACCTCGAGTGGATGGGAAGTCAAGCAGGAACAGGACAGCGAAGTCGTCAGGCAATCGTGTTATCAGGATTGGCACCGCGTCGAGCGCGCGCGCCGATCCTTCGTGATCGAGATGATCAACCTGCGCCAGGAGGGCTGGCAGGACGTTTAGGATAGGGCGCAGGGCGCAGGGCACAAGGGCGCAGGGCCGAGGGACTGTGTCGGTTATTCGACGAAGCGATAGCCAAGGCCGACGACGGTTTCGATCTGGCGGCCTGCGGAACCGAGTTTGCTCCGGAGTCGTCCGACGTGCACATCGACTGATCGCGTTTCGATCAGGCGGTCGTAGCCCCACACCCGTTCCAGCAGCCGGTCTCGCGACAACACGCGATTGCGGTTCTCCACGAGATATTGGAGCAGTTCGAACTCACGCCGAGTGAGGCGAATGGCCTCGCCATCGACCTCGATGCTCACCGCATCGAAGTCAGCGACGAGGTGCGCGCCGCGATAGATTGCTGGCGCTGGAGGCGTCTCGCCCTTTCCACGGCGAAGCACGGCGCGGACCCGCGCGGACAGTTCGCGTAAGCTGAACGGCTTGCTGACGTAATCGTCCGCCCCCGCATCCAAGCCGACCACGCGATCGCTCTCAGTGGTTCGCGCCGTCAGCATGATGATCGGGACCGACTTCGTCGCTGGGCGCGAGCGCAGGAGCCGGCATACTTCGAGGCCGTTCAACACGGGCAGATTGAGGTCGAGCAGAATTAAGTCGGGTGGCTGCTCCGCCGCCGACTTGAGCGCGGCGTCGCCGCTGCCAACCACGTGCACTTCGATGTCGCCGCCCCGCTCCAACGTGTGCTTGATGAGACCAGCGATGTCCTGCTCGTCTTCAACCGCGAGCACGCGGGTTTTGAGATGCGAGCGACTGCTGCCTGGCCGGTTGCGGCCAGACAAGGGCATGACTTCGGCGGGATTGTGTAACGAGTTCTGGGTCATCGATTTCGTGACAATCACGGTATCGGTGACAGATTTCTGACGGGTGACGGCTACGTTAATTCTGCGTAACGAGAGCGAAGAGGAAGGCAATTTCCGGGATTACACCTCGAATCCCGCCGGAATCGTCGCATCCTTCGGCACAACGATGATCCCGTTCCGGATGAAGTAGCCGGCCCCGTCATGGTTTGCCACGCCCGCTCGATTGACGAGCCGAGCCCCCTCACCAATCCTGGCGTTCTTGTCCACGATCACTCGCTCGAGCACCACGTCACGACCGATGCCTAGCGGCAGACGGTCTGCGCTCCTGGCCAGCTCGTCCTCGAAGTAGTCAGCCCCCAATAGGACGGATTGACGAATCTGTGCGCCCGCCCGAATCGTGCTGCGGATTCCGACGACCGTATCGGCCACGTCGCATCGCTCGAGATAGGCGCCCTCTGCGACCAGACCATTGCGAACCTTGCAGTCGACCAGGCGAGATGGCGGGAGAAACCGTGGGTGAGTGTAGATAGGACGCTCGGCGTCATAGAAGCTGAAAGGAGCATCAGGAGGTGTCAGCTGAATATTGGCCTCGAAGAAGCTGGCGATCGTGCCGACGTCGGCCCAATATCCACCGAAGAGGTAAGCAGAGACCCGGAAGCGCGCCAGTGCCTCGGGAATCAACTGACGACCGAAGTCGTTTCCGGGCTGCGCCAACAACGACAACAGAGCCGGGCGAGAAAAGAGATAGATGCCCATCGATGCGATAAAGGGCTTGTCGCGGTCAACACTGATGGTGCCGCCAGTTTGCACGCTGGTTTTCATCACCGCCAACCGCTCGGCGTTGGGCTTTTCCTCGAAGCTTTCGATTCGGCCCTGCCGATCGAACGTGAAAATGCCCATGGCGGTTGCGTCTTCGGCTGAGGCAGGCAGTGCGGCAACCGTGATGTCCGCCTTCTGCTGAATGTGCGCCTCGAGCAGACGTCGATAGTCCATGCGGTAAAGATGATCGCCAGCCAGAATCAAGTAGTGTTCGGCCTCATGCGGCTCGAAATGCCGCCGCGCTTTGCGAACGGCGTCCGCCGTGCCTTGAAACCATGCCTCGCTGTCGGGTGTCTGCTCCGCTGCCAGAACGTCGACAAACCCGCTGGAGAACAGGTCCATGCGATAGGTCTGACTGACGTGGCGATTCAGCGAGGCGGAGTTGAACTGGGTCAGGACGTAAATGCGACGGATGTCGGCATGCAGGCAATTGCTGATCGGAACGTCGATCAGGCGGTAGTTGCCGCCAATGGGAACGGCTGGTTTCGATCGCAGTTGGGTCAGCGGGAAGAGCCGACTGCCCTGACCGCCACCGAGGATGAGGGCAAGGACCGAACGCACGTCGAAGGATAGCGCACCATCCCGTTACGTTGCCGTAAATGGTCCGACGCAAGGCTGTTACGCCGGTCCCGTACGCTTCAGCTCCGATTGATCATCAGCGTCATCGTCTGTGCCCATGACGAGGAACGGTTCATCTCGGCGTGCTTGCACTCGCTCCTGGCGCAGAGCCGCCTGCCCGACGAGATCATCGTGATCGACAACGCGAGCCGGGACCGGACTGCCGAGGTCGCTCGCGCCATTCCGCAAGTGCGGGTTGTGGACGAGCCCCGTAAGGGTTTGGTAATTGCCCGCGAGCGCGCACGGCACGAGGCGCGGGGCGATCTGCTGGTCTACGTTGATGCGGACTGCCGGGCGCCCATCTCATGGCTCGAGCGCATCGCGTCACGTTTCGAGCGGAAGCCGCACCTCCTGGCCTTGTCGGGCAACTACCGCTTCTACGATTGGGATTGGTGGGGACGAACGCTCATTCGGGCCTACGACTTCACGCTCGGTCTCGCGACACACATCCTGGTCAAGTATGTGCTTGGCATCGGCGTCGTGTTCTATGGCGGCAACTTCGCGGTGCGTCGCGCGGCGCTCGAGCGAATCGGGGGCTTCGACACCTCGATTGAATTCCACGGAGAGGACACGAACCTTGGGCGGCGCCTGTTTGCTGCTGGTCCTGTCGAGCTGGCATACGACTGCTACCTGTACACTTCAGCCCGTCGCTACAACACGATGGGGAAGGGCACGGTCTTTCGCCTGTATGTACGGAATTTCGTCTCGGAAATTCTCCGGCATCGACCCAAGGACAGCGTCCACCTGGACGTTCGTCACTAGATTTTGCCGATTCGTCGCACCACCGAAATCCTCCTGACACCTCGGGCATTCACACTAATCCTAATCACCCTGCCACTTTACGGGGGTGAACCGGCCGCTAATCCCGCGGCGTCGGTGGCACCCGCGGGCGAGGGAGGAAGTCGTGAAGCTCGACACGCATGTCCACACCTTTCACTCCGGCGCCTCGACCATCTTTCCGCTCGAACGCTTTCTCCGCGAGTCCTACAACGCGCCCGAAGCTGTCTACCGCCTCGCGAAAGCGCGCGGGATGGGGCTCGTCACCATCACTGACCACGACGAAATCAGCGGCGCCCTCACGCTGGCCCACCTCCCGGACGTCATCGTCGGCAGCGAGGTGACCGGCGTGTTCCCTCAAGACGGGGTCAAGGTTCATCTCAATGTGTTCGGTCTGAACGAAGGTCAGCATCGAGAGATCCAGCGCCTGCGGCACGACATTCGCGAGCTGATGCCATATCTGCAGCACCGCAAGTTCTTTACGTCGTTGAACCACGTGGCGTCCGGGATCAACGGGCCCATCACGGCGCCACACGTTGCCGCGCTGCTGCCATGGGTGCACGCGCTCGAAGTGAACAATGGCTCGCGCCTGCCCGTGCAGAACCGCACCGCCCAGTGTCTTGCGGAGGCCTGCGGCAAGACCGGGATAGCGGGAAGCGACTCGCATACGCATCGTGGCATCGGCCATACCTGGACCGAGGTGCCGGGTGCGACCACTCGGGACGAGTTCATGCGCGGACTCTTCGAAGGCCGCGTGCGCGTCGGCGGACGCATGGGAAGGTTCTCCTCGATGGGCTCGGACGTGTTCCGCTTTACCGGCAACTTCTTCCTGGAACAAGTGCGACGAATCCGCCAGCAGCCCTTGGACTGGCGGGCGCCTGCGCTCCTCTTTGGTGGCGTCTTGGGCCTTCCGCTGGTCCCTGTCGCGCTCGTCGGTGCGTATCTGCACTTCGTCTACGAAGAGCGCTTCAATCAGAACCTCTTGTTCGATCTCGTCGCGCGACCGGCGCCGACGATGCGGCAGGTGCCCGACCTGGCGGCGTAACATGCGCGTTGCGGTCTTCACCGACAACGACTTCGACAAAGTCAACGGGGTGACGACCACCCTCAACGCGCTGGTCGTGCACGCTCCGGCGGATGTGTCGGTGCGAATCTACACCGCCGCAGCGCTCGCGACCGACGACCCGCATTATCTGGCACTGCGATCCGTACCGCTGCCGATTCCGCTTTATCGAGGCATGCACATGTATCTGCCTCACTGGCGCGAATACCTGCGGCGGATCGCGTCAGACGGCGTCGACGTCCTGCATTTGACGACGCCAGGCCCTCTCGGGCTCGTCGCACTGTGGGTGGCATCACGCACGGGCCTCCCGATCGTCGGAAGCTTTCATACCGACTTCGCTGCCTACGCCGATGTCTTGAGCGGCTGGCCACGGCTGGGACTGTGGATGCGGGATTACCTGCGCTGGATGTACGGCCGATGCGCCATCACGCTCGTGCCTTCGCACGACACTCGCGCCATGCTGGTAAACGGTGGCGCCTCCGCCGATCGCGTCGTGGTGTGGACGCGCGGAGTCGATTCCGACTGCTTCCGTCCCGATCGCCGGTCGCCGATTCTTCGTGCGCGCTGGCAGGCGTCAGAGCGCCGGCCAGCCGTCCTGTATGTTGGGCGGCTGTCCCGCGAAAAGGGATTGCATTCGCTCCCGGCGATTCTGCAGGAGCTGCGCGCGGCCGGTGCGGCATGTCGATTGATCGTGGCGGGCGATGGCCCGCTGCGGCCGTGGCTCGAGCAGCATTGTCCTGAAGCGGTCTTCACCGGCTGGCTGGGGCGTGACGATGTCGCCGAAGTACTTGCGTCGGCTGATCTGTTTCTGTTTCCGAGTCGAACGGACACCGCAGGCAACGTCATTCTCGAAGCCCAGGCTTCCGGTCTCCCGGTCGTCGTCAGCGAGGCCGGTGGCCCTCGCGAAAATATGGTCGATGGCGTGACCGGTGTCGTTTGTTACGGCGACGATCCCAGGCGGTGGGCGGTTGCTGTGGGAGACCTGCTTCGGGAGCACGCCTCGAGGCAGATCATGGGTCGGGCAGCCAGGCACTACGCCGCATCGCGACGCTGGGAAACGGCACTGACGCCCATCTACGATGCGTATCGGCAAGCCATCCGGGGCACTGACCGTCGGGGGGCCGGCGTTCACCACGCGGCCTGATTCACAGAGTTACAAGTTACAAGTTACAAGTTCAAAGCAGCGCTTGCGCGTGACCAGCGCTGCAACCAGAACTTCCCAACTTGACCCAACTTGTAACTCGTAACTTGTAACTTGTAACTTTCACCGTCCCCGTCGGCGTTACAATCCGCTCGCGAATCGATGGGCGACACGCGACCGATTGGGCTCCCGCCGATTATCACCGCACATCTGTTTCGCGGTCTGGACGCGAGGCTACTGGAGCTGCTGCGATCGCTCACTCCTGAGGAGTGGCTGCAACCTACCATCGTTCCGAAATGGAACGTCCAACAGGTTGCCGCGCATCTGCTTGACACTGGCTTGCGCCGATTGTCATTCGGCCGGGACGGCCGACGGAGCAGCGGACCGGCACCGAGCGATCGGGAAGTCGTCGAACTCGTCAATCGGCTGAATGCGGAGGGTGTCGAAGTCTACGGACGGCTGAGCTCGCGGATCCTGATACTGCTGACCGAAGCGGTCGTTGCAGAGCTGCACGAGCATTTCGAATCGCTCGATCCGTTCCTCCCCGCGTCGATTCCGGTGAGCTGGGCCGGCGAGACCGAGTCAGTCGCGTGGTTCGATGTCGCCCGGGAACTCACCGAGCGCTGGCACCACCAGCAGCAGATTCGGCTTGCCGTCGATCGTCCGGGTATCATGACCCCGGAGCTGTATGGCCCGGTGCTCGAGTGTTTCATGCGGGGCCTCCCGCACGCCTACCGCGACGTGCCGGCGCGGACCGGAAGCATTGTTGAGGTCGCCGTGACCGGCGACTGCGGCGGGACCTGGTGGCTCGAGCGTGCCGCTCGCGCCTGGGCACTCGTCGCTGCGCCCGCACGCGAGCGCATTGATGCCAGAACCTCCATCCCGCAAGAGATTGCCTGGCGCGTGTTCACCAAAGGGATTGCGCGAGACGAGGCTAGATCGCAGGTGTCGATTTCGGGCGACGAAGCGCTCGCAAGTGCCGCGCTGGGCATGACCGCGATTGTTGCCTAGAAGGTTCTGGACGAAGGTTCTGGACGAAGGTTCTGGACGGCGGTTCGACGATGGTTCTGGACTATGGTTCTTCACGATGGTTCTTCACGATGGTTCGCGCCGACGGTTCTCAACGGTTCGACCACGTCCGCAGAACCTTCGTTGAACCCCCGTGGAGAACCATCGTCCAGAACCATCGTCCAGAACCATCGTGTTCAGATTTGCATCGTTCTTACGTATCCGTCACGTGCTGGTGAAAAGCTTTCGCTACAACAATTGGTGTGGCTGTTCGCAATGCTCAGCCGCGAGTGTCCGCTCGGAGCGCTGCCACGCGGTGATGCGTGGGGCTCGCCGACGGGCGCTCTCACCTTCCAAGCCTCTGACCTCAATCCAAGGACACTCTATGCGCAGGCATGTTCCGCTCCTCACGCTGCTCGTCGTCTGTCTTGCGAGCCCGGCGCTCGCTCAATTCGAGACCGCCACCGTCGTCGGCACAGTTCGTGATGCGTCTGGAGGCACTGTGGCCGACGCCAAAGTGACGTTGACCAACACCCAAACGGGAGTCAGCGCCGAACGCATGTCTGATGCGAACGGCAGCTTCGAGTTCTTCACCGTTCAGGTGGGCACGTACGTGTTGTCTGCGGAGAAGACGGGTTTCTCCGTCGCGCTGGTCGAGAACGTGCAGGTGACGGTTGGCGCACGCCAACGCGTCGAGCTGACCATGTCGGTGGGGCAGGTGAATGAGACCGTGGAGGTAACCGCCCGCTCCCCGCTGCTACAGACCGATTCGAGCGATCGCGGCCAGGTGATCAGTGGTGCGCAGACCCGTGCGTTGCCGCTCAACGGTCGTGAGTACTCCCAGTTAGCCCTGTTGTCGCCAGGCGTTCACGTTTCGCCGCTGGCCGCGGGCGGACGTGAGGGCTCGTTCAACGTCAACGGATTGCGGTCGACGTTCAACAACTTCCTGATCGATGGCGTGGACAACAACGCCTACGGGACGAGCAACCAGGGATTCTCGAACCAGGTGATGCAGCCGTCGCCCGATGCGCTGGAAGAGTTCAGGGTCGTGACCAACAATATGAGCGCCGAGTACGGTCGTGCGGCGGGCGCGACGATCAATGTGGCCTACGCCAGCGGCACCAATCAGTTTCGCGGCTCGGCGTGGGAGTTCGCACGCCGCACCGCACTCAACGCGACCGGGTTCTTTCGACCGCCGGACGGCGTGAAGCCGCCGTTCGAGCGTGACCAGTACGGCGGCGTCATCGGCGGGCCGATCTTGAAGAACCGCGCGTTCTTCTTTGCCGACTTCGAGGGCTTCAAGCAGACGCGTGGGGTGACGGCGAGCACGACGATTGCCAACCTGGCGCAGCGTGCCGGAATCTTGAGCGTCGATGTGCGCAACCCGTTCACGGGTGCCGTCTATCCCGCCGGGACCCCGATTCCGATGACCGCATTCGCGCGCAAGGTGCTCACGGAGCTTCCGGCCCCAACCAACGATCGAGCGTCGAACAACTTCCAGACCCTCCAGAACTTCACGAACACGACCAACAAGGCGGGTGGCAAGGTCAACCTCCAAATCAACCCGAGGTTGTCCGCGTTCGGCCGCTACGGCTGGCGCGATGTTGACATCTTCGACGACCCGAATATTCCGCTGCCTTCGGGTGGCGCCGGCAATGCCGAAACCTACGCGCGCAACAAGCAGCTTGCGCTCGGCACCACCTATATGCCCACGTCGGCGTCGCTGCTCGAGGTGCGGTTCGGCTGGTCGAATACCGAAGGGGGTAAGAACCCTGCGGCGCTTGGCACGACCAGCGCCCAGGACGCGTACGGCATCGCGGGCCTTCCAAGTGATCCGCGCGTTGTGGGTGGTCTGCCCACGCAACTCATCACCGGATTCTCCGACTTGGGTCGTCAGGCGACGAATCCTCAATGGCAGTACCCAACCGTGTACAACCCGAAGGTGAATTACACATGGTTGGCCGGTCGGCACTCGCTCAAGAGCGGGTATGAGTTTCAGCACATCCAGACCGAAGTGCAGGATGTGAATCCCCTGTACGGTCGCGACGAGTATGCAGGGCAGTTCACCCGCCCCGTCGGAGTGACGGCCAGCAACAACCTGTACAACCTTGCCGACTTCATGTTTGGCGCGAGGAGCCGTTATGCGCTGAGCAACATCTTCATCGCCAACCTTCGGCAGAACATGCATTTCCTGTACTTGCAGGACGACTGGCGCGTGAACGACCGACTGACCCTCAATCTTGGACTGCGCTACGAGTACGCGACGCCGTGGGTCGAGAAGGACAACATCCTGTCGAACTTCGATCCCGAGACGAGGACGATGGTGTTGGCGCATGACGGGTCGCTGCAGGAGCGTTCGACGCTGGAGCCCGATCGCAACAACTTCGGGCCACGATTGGGGCTGGCCTACACCTTGACGACGTCGACCGTACTGCGCGCGGGCTACGGCGTGAGTTACGTTCATTTCCACCGCGCCGGCGGGGCCAACGTGTTGCCCATCAACGGACCACAAGTGATCAACGCGGTGATCAATCAGACCCCGACGCAGGGAGACTTCAGGCCGACCGAGGCCGGCTATCCCGCAGGCATCACCGACCCGTCGAGCTTCAATCCGCTGCTCGCCAACGTGACCTACATGCCCGAGGACTATCACTCCAGTCGCGTGCAGAGTTGGTTCGTTTCCGTGCAGCGGGAAGTCTGGGACGGCGCACTCGTGGACCTCGCGTACATCGGCAATCGCGCGGATGGGCTCCTGCTCTTTGCCAACCTGAATCAGGCCGCGCCCAACAACAGCGCCGGGTCGCTCTCGCTCCAGTCGCGTCGCCCGATTGCCGAATTTGGCGACATCACGTACTCGTTCAACGGCGGTAAGTCCCGATACCACGCCTTTCAGGGCAAGTTGGACTGGAGAATGGGTGGCGGATTCTCGATCTTGAACTCGCTCACGCTGTCGCAAACCAAGGACAACGGCGCAGGTTCGCTCGAGAACGTCAGCGGCAACTTCCCGGCGCCGCAGAACTTCTACGACCTCGAGGCGGACTTCGCGTTGGGGGCGTATCACCAGCCGTACAACAACACGACGAGTTTCGTGTTCGACCTGCCGATCGGCACCGGACGCCGCTTCGCGGGCAACGCGTCGCCAGCGCTCGACCTGCTCATCGGTGGATGGCAAATCGCCGGCGTGAACAGCATTTTCGCTGGCGAGGCCGTTACCTTCATCTACTCGCCGGCGGCCGCCTTCCAAGTGTCTGGGATTCAGCAGGATTTCCGCGGGGCCAACAACTACCGTCCCAACATCACTGGCGAAGTGGAAGTGCCCAAGGATCAGCGGACCGTGCAGAACTGGTTCAATGCCGCCGCGGTGGCGGTCCCGACGGACCCAAGCCAGCCGTTCGGCAACGCCCCTCGCAATGCTTATCGCGGTCCGCTCGTCTGGCAAATGGACCTGGCCGCATCAAAGCGATTTGGGCTGCCTTGGCGAGCCAGCAACATCGAGTTCCGCGCCGAGTTCTTCAATCTCTTCAACCGCACGAACTTCCGCGCGCCAACCGGTAATAGCGTCAACCGGAGCAACGCCGCGTTCGGCACGATCACCGCGACCTACGATCCGCGGATCATCCAGTTTGGGGTGAAGGCGAATTTCTGAAACGAATAGTTACAAGTTACAAGTTCCCAGTTACAAACTGCGGCGCCTGCGGCGCCGCAGCGCCTTCCGCGAACTCCGAACTAAACTTTGAACTTGTAACTTGTAACTTTAACTTTCGTCCTACCAGAACCCCAGCCACTTCCACCAGGCGAAGCCGATCGTCAGCCAGATGGCGACGTTCGCGATCGAGACGAAGAAGCCCGCTCGCCACCATTCGGCAAACGTTACGTAGTTCTGGCTGTAGAGGATGGGCCCGGTGGTGGTGCCGTAGTGGGTCAGCCCCGCGGTGAGGTTGGCGAGGCACATCAGACTGTAGACCGCGAGGAGCGGCGGGACGCCGACGCTGGTCAGTAGAATCACGAACGGTGGGAACAATGCGAGGACGTGTGCCGTGATGCTGGCGAAGAAGTAGTGCACGTAGAAGTAGACCAGCAGCGTGAGCAGCAGCACGGCAATCCATGGGAACCCCAGGAACACGCCACCCACGCTTTCGGCGAAAACTTTGGTCACGCCTGTCGCGTTGAGCAACTCGCCCATCTTGAGCAGCCCGCCGTACCAGATGAACACGTCCCAGGCATTCCCTTCCCCGGTGACCTGATCCCATCGCAACGTGCCGGCCAGCAGCAGCGTAGCCATCCCGGCGATGGCGACGAAGGTGACGTCCAGGCCATGCACGCCCGAGGTCAGCCAGAGAAGGCCGATGCCGGCAAAAACGCTCAGGGCGATGCGCTCATCGCGGCTCAACGGGCCCTTGCGGACAAGTTCGTCACGTGCGAACTGGCTTGCCTGCGGCGTCGCGGTGATCTCAGGCGGGACCACGCGGTAAACAATCCACGGCACGATCGCACACGACGCGATGCCAGGAACGATCGCCGCCATGAACCAGCTGCTCCATGTCACCTCGACGTTGACCAGTTTCAGCGCCAGCCCCGCCGCGAGGAGGTTGCTGGCCTGGCCGGTCAGGTACATGGCGCACGCCACCGCCGACCCCTGATACATCGCTGCGAACAGAAACCGCCCAAGCCGCGCCGCGCTCGGGCCGGGGCGCGAGTCGAACAACTCGGCGATCGCCTTGCCGACCGGCATCACCATGCCGCCGGACCGGGCCGTGATCGACGGCACGCCGGCCGCGAGCGTCACATCGGTCAGTACCAGCGCGTACGACACCCCGATCGAGCGGTGACCGAACTGCCTGACGAAGAAGAGCGCGATGCGATGGGCTGCCCCGGTCTCCATGAGGACCCGGGCCATGATCATGGCGACGAGCACCAGCCAGACCGACGGTTCCGCGTAGCCGCCGAGCGCGTCGCGCATCGGGGTCCCATTGGCCACCATGGCTGCCAGACCCAGAATGACAATCGCCGCACTGTGAATCGGCTGCAGCATCTGTCCCGCGATGACGGCGATGAAAATCGCAACCAGCCGCCAGGCCTGAGGACTCACAGGCGCTGGCGGCGGAATGAGGTAGGCCACGACGAGGTAAATCGCGACGAGAACGGCCAGTCGGCCGTATCGAATCATTGCCGTGGATTCTAACCGCTCGTGGAGTTAGGCCTCTTGTGGCTTCCGCCTTCGGGTTCTTCCGGCTGAAGCCGGAAGCCACCACTGGATTAGTGCATGGCTGCGGGACGAACGACAGCGAAGACGGCGATCCCCGGCGTGACGCGTCCACCGTAAGTAGGCGAAAGCCCGTCGGGTACGATGCCAAGAGAAACGCTGCCACCGAGTCCGGCTCGCCAGCCGGAAAAGGGCGGCAGGAATCGCGAGTAGCCGATCTGAAGCTTCACGACATTGAACCTCTCGTCGATCTCCTCCAGCCCAAGATCGTGACTCGACTTTTGCACCACTTCGGCCCGGCCGAAGACGATGTCGCGGTCGGCAAACGACAGCGTGCTTTCGGCGAGGACGGCATGAGTGGCCTCACCGTCCTCCTGATTGCGGCCCCACGCAAATGTGGTTGCCCACAGCCCGCCGTTCGCACGCGGCACGTGATAGACGGCCGAAGCGGTGACGCGATCCACATCGACGCGAGTGGCGTCATGCTCTTCGGCTTCGGCGAGGTGGCCGGCGGAAAACTGGACAGCTACCCGCGGCGTCGGCAGAAACGTGACGCGGCCCGAGTAGGAATCGAGCGCCGCCAGGTTGATGTCGTAGCGCTCTTCGTTGGGCTCGCGCCCATTGAACAGAGAGCCTTCCATCTTCCAGCGACGATCGGCGATCGACGCCGTCACCACCCCAAAGGTGATGTGCGATGCGTCCAGCCAGTGGTGCGAGATCGGCGCGAGCGGATTCGTGAGCGCGGACGGTCGATGGGGGAAGGCGACGGGCCCGAGGGCGGGCTCGCCCGCAACACCGCCATAGATCTGCAGGGTCAAGCCGCTCGACAACGGCCGATCGTAGGTGGCGGAGATCTCCATCAGCAGATCATGGGGATGCTGGCGATCGACGATCGGCTGTCCCTCACACACCTCGCCGCTGGCGAGAAGATCCGGATATCCGCAGTCGGAGATCGTCAGCGGCTCGAGGCTGAACATCCCGCGCAGCGACAACTGTCCCCCCGCGGCGGCCCGGCGGCCGGAGATCATCAACCAGTTGATGCTGCCAAATTGCCGCTGCCCGCGAGGCCTCTCATCGCGAAGGTATTGAAGAAAACCAATGCCGTGCACCATGGTCTCCCACTCGCCGAGTGCTCCGTGGATGGCGAACATCGGCGTCTCATCCGGCAGCCATGACGTCCCTGAACCCTCACGGCCGAGCGGCACTGGTGACGTGACGTTGGACGGGCTGGGATGCTGGTGCTGATCGGGCGCGGGGGTCTGTGGATTGGCGGGAGGGTGCTGGTGCTGAGCAAGCGACGCCCCGACCAGATGAGGGTGGAGCGGGTTCGCCACGATCGCACACGAGAGCACGATCCAATAGAGAGCGTGCGGCACGAAAACTCCTGCGGTTCTTGAACAACAGATAGCCGCGCGCTCGCGCGGCGTTAGAGGGCGCAGGAGCGCGTTAGATGCGAAGTGCAGTCGGGCGTCGTGGGATGTACAGCGCCGAAACTTTGAGCGGGGGGCCCGTATCGAGCAAGCCCACGAGCAGCGTCTGCGACAGCCTCGCTGCGATGGGAAGAGTACCGGGCGAGAGTCGCGTGTCGTATGAGAGCACGCCGGAGCCAATCGACGCCGGTTGGTGAGTGCAGGCGGCTTGGTCTGCGCCGATCGTCTGGCCACCACCCTCTGCCGGCTGATGACAGGGCGGTTGTGCGTTTCGGGCGCGAGCTGATGCTGCGCTGTCGGGGCACCTCGTCACGCAAATCACCACCGCGGACGAAAGCCCGGCCATGCTGACCACCACTGCCAGAACGATCGATCGAACGAAGAACCTCACCGCTTCTCAGTCTAACTCGCGGCCAGCTCTTTGCGCAGCCGGACGGCATCCGACGCCGTGACCTCGGCGTGGGTGAGCGCGTGCAGCGCCGCGTGCAGGACCTCGTTCAGGACCGGCGACCGGAGGACCGCGAGTCGGTAGTACATCCAGATTCCCTGGCGTCGAGCTTCGACGAGCCCGCTCTTCCGCAGATACGCCAGGTGCCGCGAGATGGTCGGCTGGGGTAGTCGCAGCCCCCCGTGGATGTGGCACACACAGATTTCGCCATCGCGGAGAAGTGCGAGGATTCTGAGCCGAGTCTCGTCGGAGAGGGCGCGACATAGAGCCGCGAGGTCGCCGGCCCCCTTCAGCCGTAGCGCGGGAGTAGTGCAGCAGGGCGCCATTGGGTTTGCGCTTGACATATTCGCTTTAGCGAATATACCATACGAGACATATTCGCATAGACGAATATATTGGGATTATCAGGAACGGACCTGGAGCAAATCATGACGACGCCTACCGACGTGCGGGAGATTGTGAAGCAGAAGTACGGTGCCGCGGCACGGAGCGCGGCCGAGGGCCGAAAGGACGCCGGCTGTTGCACGAGCAGTGAGAGCGGATGCGATCCAATTACCTCGAACCTCTACGACGCGGCGCAGCTTGGAACGCTGCCGGTCGAAGCGGTCATCGCCTCCCTCGGCTGCGGCAATCCGACGGCGCTGGCCGAGCTGAAGCCGGGAGAGGTCGTCCTCGATCTGGGCTCCGGCGGCGGCATCGATGTCTTGCTGTCAGCGCGCCGCGTGGCGCCGCACGGCAAGGCCTACGGCCTGGACATGACCGACGACATGCTGGCGCTGGCGCGCGAGAACCAGAGGAAGTCGGGCATCGAGAACGTCGAGTTCCTCAAGGGCGAGATTGAGCACATCCCGCTGCCCGACAACTCGGTGGACGTGATCATTTCGAACTGCGTCATCAACCTCTCGGCCGACAAGAGTCGCGTCCTCGCCGAAGCGTTCCGCGTGCTGAAGCCGGGCGGTCGATTCGCGGTTTCCGACGTCGTCATGCGCGGAGACGATGTGCCCGCTCCTGTTCGGAAAAGCATGGAGCTGTGGATTGGGTGCGTCGCAGGGGCCCTGGAAGAAGGGGAGTATCGAACGAAGTTGGCGACCGCTGGGTTCGAGAACGTGGACGTCGAGCCCACTCGCGTCTACCGCGCCGCGGACGCGCGGTCGTTCCTGATTGGCGCTGGTCTCGACGAATCTCTGCTGGGTGGGATCGATGGCAAGTTCATGAGCGCGTTCGTGCGCGCCCGCAAGCCCATCGCAACCGCTTGCTGTGGGCCAACGTGCTGTTCGTAGGGCGGGTCGGTCGCGTGGGTCGGGTCGGACAGGTGGGTCAGGCAGGGCGAAGCCCCACCCGCCCACCAGCCGCCCAACTAGAACATATACCGGAGCGAGATCTGAGTCTGACGGGCCGTGCCGAGTCCCACGGTCCGGTTGAGCGGCCCGAGTATGTACCCGAAGGTGCCGGCCTGAGCCTCGGTAAAGGGCAACCCAACCGCGCCCGTGCTGGGCAGCGCCACGACGGGGTTTTCGTAATTCAGCCGGTTCGTGATGTTGAACATCTCGACTCGGACCTGGACGCCTTGCGTCTGCAGGAATCTGAAGTCCTTACTGAACATCAGATCGAGTTGCCAGAACTCAGGACCGCGCAAGAAATTGCGCGGCAGATTGCCGAACGTCCCGGGTTGGGGCGTCGCGAACGCTGCCGGGTTCAGCCAGCGGACCCCATCCTTGAGATACGGGTTAACGCCCGGGACGAGATCGGGACGCTGCGTTCCGCGGCTGTTGCCGCCAGGAATGTTCGTCTGGGCGGGCACGGTGCTCGTGTTGTCGTTCCGAGCAATCGTCACGTTGAGCGGCACGCCGCTGCGCGCGTTCACGATGCCGCCGACGCGCCAGCCACCGACCCAAAATCCCTCGCCCGGAATCTGGTAGATGAGCGACCCGTTGAAGGTGTGTGGAATGTCCTGGGGGTTGGTCCCGTATTCCGTTTCATAGTCGAAGGTGTTCTGCGCCGTTCCCGCCTCGTTCGAGCCCTGCGTCGTGCCCTTGTTCCGCGAGTATTGGTATTGGAGCCCACCGGTGAAACCAGAACGGAATCGTCGCGTCAGGCCGAGTTGCAGTGCGTCGTAGCTGGCATAGCCGCATCCGCCCACCGGGACGGTGGCGATCGTTAAACCATCGACGCAGCCGGCGGTCTTGTAATCAATCTGGCCATAGTTGGGTACTGGGCGGACTCGGGTGTTGACGTCAAGCGTATTCCCGACGCCGCGCAGGAACATGTCCTTCCCCTGGCTGCCGGTGTAGCCGACGTTCAGGCTCATCTGGCCGGGTAGCTCGCGTGACACACTGACGCCGTACTGCACGTTGTATTCGTTCGGATAGTGGTGCGTGTACCCGCGGATGGAGAGCAGGTCGCGGTAGAGCGCAGGGTCGACGGGATACGCCAGACCGTTGTTGGGAACGTCAGAATTCTGCACCCGTCGCCGCGTAATGAAGTTCTCGATCGGCTGAATGCGATCTTCGAACTGTCCCGGTCCGTAGAACAAACCGAACCCGCCCCGCAGAACCGTGAGCTCGTTGAGTTGATAGACCGCCGCCAGCCGCGGTGAGAAATTGTTCTTGTCGGCGTCGTAGAAGTCGGCGCCCAGCCCGCCGAACGCATTGTCCTCGACGAAGAACGGATTCGCGCGATCCTCGGCTTCTCTTACCACCGAGTAATAGTCGTAGCGCAACCCCAGCTCCAGCGTCAGTCGATCGGCGACGCGCCAGCTATCCTGCACGAACCCGATGGCATAGAACTGCTGCGGCCGGAAGACCGGTGAGTCGAGCGTCACGGCGACCTGAGCCGGTCTGTTGTCGATGAAGTCGTTGACGCTGTTGAAGGTGATCTCCGTGCTTCCCAGAAACTGGAAGTCCGACTCGATGCGCCGATACTCCCCGCCGAACTTGATGGTATGAGCCCCACGATTCCATGTGGTCATGTTGTTGAAGGACAGCGACTGAGGGTCGAAGGCCGACCCCGTGGTCGTTGACGCGCTCGTGGCGCGGATCAAGAGCCCGCTGCGCGCAATGCCGGTGTTCCCACGTGCATCGATCGACGAGGACGTGAACGTGCCGGACAGCGACACGCCGACCGGATCGTAATTCGGGACCGCGCCAAACGCGTTCGCGCTGGTCTTGGGCGCATTGAACCCGACCTTGAACTCGTTGACCAGCGTGCCATAGATGCTCTGATAACTGCCGATGAAGTTCTTCGGCGACTGCTTGGCGAGCACACGGCGTGGCGTGACCGTTCGGTCCGGTGTGTCGACCTCCCCCCGGCTATAGAGGTAGCGAACGTACGACCGAGTGGTTGCCGTTGAACTGATGATCGAGACGAATCGAAGCGGTGTTCTCTTCCTGCTCGGCCTGGCTGGTCAGGCTGGTCAAGGCGACCAGGACGTTCCCGGCAACCGGCAGGGAGCCGGTAGGGAAACCGTTGAGCAGCGGCGCAACCGCCTGCGTACGCGCTGGGCTCTGGCCCGCGCCGCTGCCGACCGGTTCGCCGGCGAGAATCCGACGTCTCGCTTCGTCGCTGGGCACGGCTTCCGCAAACGTCAGGCCGGTCGTCTGCCGCAGACCTTCGTAGCTTGCGAAGAAGAAGGTCTTGTTCGAGATGATGGGACCACCGATCGATCCCCCGAACTGATCGAGCTCGAGCTCCTGCTTTTGGTCGTCGTACTTGCTCGCGGCATCGAGGGCATCGTCGCGCCTGTATTCGAACAGCGAGCCGCGGAACTGATTGCTGCCGCTCTTGCTGATGACGGAAATGTTTCCGCCCGAGCCAAGGCCGCTCTCGGCCGGCGCCAGCCCCGAGTTGACCCGGAATTCGGCGACCGACTCCATCGAGGTCTGCAACCGGAACTGCGACCCGGTGGCGTTCAAGTAGCCGGGGCTGGCATCCCACACATACGTTCCATCGACGCCATCGTAGTTGAGGTAATTCTGCTGGTTCGACTTGCCGTTGAACCGGACGCTGGACCATCCACCGTTGCCGTCGGACGTGGCGCCGGTGGCCAACGTCATCAGGTTGGCGAAGTTTCGACCATTGACCGGCAGGTTCTGAACCTCTTCGGGCGAGACGTTGACGCCGATTCTCGCGGACGAAATGTCCAGCACCGGCGATTCCGCCGACACCTGTGACGGTCTCGGTGACCCCCGCGACGCCCATGGTGGCGTTCGTCGTCTGAGTCTGCGCCATGCCCAACAGCACCGTTTCGGTTCGCGGCGCAAACCCCGAAAGTTCAAAAACGACGACGTAGGTGCCGGGAGATAGATTGGTAATGGCGTATGACCCATCACCGTCGGTGACCGCGCTCCGGACCTGGCCGGTTTCCTTGGACGTCGCATTGACCGTGACGCCGGGCAACGCCAGATTGGCTTGATCGAGCACTTTGCCGACTATGCGCGATTCAAACTGCTGCGCAGCCGATGCGGCGAGGCATCAGCACCGCGAGCGCCGCGATGAAGATCCAGGCGCGTAGCTTCAAAGACATGGTCGAACTCTCCCTCCGAAAGGCACTGTGAACTGTCGAATCAGTCACCGATGGAGGTTATGAGGCGGGCGTCAACCAGTTGTGACAAACGAGTAACAGGCATGTTAATTGGTCGCGCGATGGGCGAAACCCGGCGTTTTTGGGCGAGTGCATCCAGTTAACACGACCGAAACATGTTTGTAACAAGCTTGGTCTCGTGTTTCGCCTTCGCCTCATTCCCCAGGGAAGAGAAAGTTCTTCGACGACTTCGTCCAACTGGCCGATCGCATCGCGTCAGCCGCGACGCTGCTCGACCGCATGCTGTCGTCCGAGCCGCCCGCGTGGGACACCGCCTCGCAGATCAAACAAATCGAGGAGGAGTGCGACAGCCTCACGCATCAGATCATTGAGCGGCTCTATCGAACGTTCGTCACGCCGATCGACCGCGAAGATATCCATCAGCTCGCGACGTCGCTCGACGATGTGATGGACGCCATCGATGCCGCCGCGAACGTCATCCGCCGTTATCAGATTGGATCGCTGCGTTACGGCGGGCAGGAGCTTGCCTCGCTGGTCTGGCAGTCGGCGATTCAGGTTCGTGTGGCCCTCGAAGCGCTGGAGAAGCGTCGCGCGGAGGCGCAGGAGCGAGCCGTGGAGATCAATCGCCTCGAGAATGCCGCCGATGCCGTCCATGACGACGCATTGCGCCGGCTATTCGACGAGGAGAAGAACCCGCTGACCGTCATGAAGTGGAAAGAAGTGCTCGATCTGCTCGAAGAAGCCACCGACCGCTGCGAAGACGTCGCGAACGTCATCGAAGGCGTCATCGTCAAGCACGCGTAGCCGATCGTGGAGCTTGCCCTCGTCCTGATCGTCATTGCGGTCGCGCTCGTTTTCGACTACATCAACGGATTTCACGACGCGGCGAACTCGATCGCGACGGTCGTGTCGACTCGCGTCCTGACGCCCGGTCGAGCGGTGGTGTGGGCGGCCTTCTTCAACTTCGCGGCAGCGTTCGGATTTGGAACCGCGGTGGCGATGACGGTCGGCGCCGGAATGATCGACATCGCGGTGGTGACCCATGCGGTCATCCTGGCAGGCCTTCTCGGTGCGATTGTCTGGGACCTCATTACGTGGTACTACGGGCTGCCGACGAGCTCATCTCATGCGCTGATCGGCGGGTACGCGGGCGCGGCGGTCGCCAAGGCCGGTACCGGCGTCCTGATCGTCAGCGGGTGGACCAAGACGCTGATGTTCATCGTCCTGGCGCCGGCAATTGGGCTGTTGCTCGGCGTGACGCTCATGGTTTCGATCTACTGGATCTTCCGCAACTTCGCGCCGTTACGCGTCGACAAGTGGTTCCGTAGGCTGCAGCTGGTCTCGGCGGCGCTCTACAGTCTCGGGCACGGCGCCAACGACGCCCAGAAGACGATGGGGATCATTGCGGGCGCGTTGCTGGCGGGTGGGCTGATTCAGGAGTTTCGAATCGACATGTGGGTGGTGTTGTCGGCCCATGCGGCAATCGCGCTCGGCACGCTGTCGGGTGGGTGGCGCATCATTCACACGATGGGGCAGAAGATTACCCGTCTTCAGCCGGTGGGCGGCTTTGCCGCGGAGACCGCCGGCGCCATCTCTCTGTTTACCGCCACTGCGCTCGGAGTGCCGGTCAGCACCACGCACACCATTACCGGCGCGATTGTCGGAGTGGGCTCGGTTCGTCGACTGTCGGCCGTACGGTGGGGAATCGCGGGCCGAATTGTCTGGGCCTGGATTCTGACCATCCCGGCCTCGGCACTCATCGCGGCCATCAGCTTTTATTTGTTGGCGGCGATGGGGATGCCTTGAAGAGCAGGGCATAGGGCATAGGGCATAGGGCGTAGGCTCCCTCAGCCCTTCTATGCCCTAGGCCCCATGCCCCATGCCCTACGCATCATTGAGCTCCCGAAGGGGCAGCAGCACAGTGAAGACCGCGCCGCCGCTGTCACGATTGCCGGCGGCCACCTCGCCGCCCAGCACGTGCACGAGGTTCCGCACAATCGCCAGACCCAGCCCCGTGCCGCCGGGTCGCGCGCGCGACTTGTCCACTCGATAAAACCGTTCAAAGACCCGGCTGAGATCCTCGGAGGGTATTCCGGGCCCGGTATCCGAGACGATCAGCCGGTACCGGCCTTCGTGCAGATCGGCGGTTACGGTGACGACACCACCGTCAGGCGTATAGCTGATGGCGTTTTCGATCAGGTTCCGCAGGATGTCGTGCAGCTTCGCGGTATCGACGACGAGTGTCTGCGCATCGGCGGCGATGTCCTTGCGAATCTGCTGGTTCTTGGCCTGTGCCGCCGACTCGAAGTCCACCATGAGACTGGTAATCAACGCGTCGACATCGCAGCTCGAGAGTTCGGCGATCTCCTGGCCGGCATCGAGTCGAGCCAATCGTAGGAGGTCTTTGACCAGCCGCTCCATCCGGGTCGAGTGGCGCAGGATGATGTCGAGAAAACGCTGGCGGGCTTCGGGGTCGTCGGCCTCCTCGATGAGCGCCTCGGCGTAGCCTTTGATGGCGGTGAGCGGCGTTCGCAGCTCGTGGGAGACGTTGGCGACGAAATCGCGTCGAATCTGATCGGCTCGACGCAGATCGGTGATGTCGTGAAGCACGAGCACGGCGCCGCGGCCGGCGGCGACGACCGGCGCCACGCGCGCGACGAGCGTGCGGCTGACATCTCGGGTGACCGAGAGCTCGAGCCCCGGCGGCTGCTCGCCGCCCAGCACGCGGGTAATCTGGTCGACGATGCCAGGATGACGAATTGCTTCGACGTACGATCGATTGATCGCATCGTGATCGAGACGCAGCATGCGACGCGCAGCGTCGTTTACGTGCTGCAGGCGTCCCTGCTCGTCAACGACCAGCACACCCTCCACCATGCTCGCGAGAATCGCGACCATCCGGGTTCGATCGCGGGAAAGCTCATCCACGCGCCGGCCCAGATCGTGGACGGCACCATCCATCGCACGCGCCACCTCGCCGAGTTCGTCGTCACCATAGTCGGGCGGCGGCCGCCTCAGGTCGCCGACGCTGTAGCGTCGCGCGACGGCGAGGATGCCGGCGACGCGCCTCTCGAGGGGTGCGGCGAGCACCGAGGACACGATAAAGGCTGCGACCAGCGCGGCACCGAGGCCCAGCCCCACGATCGACAGGAGCCGCGTGCGATGCTCCGCCGATAACGGATCGGATGTCGTCACGGTCACGAAGAGCAGTGCGACGGCAGCGGCGCCGAAGACGCTGAGGAAGATGGTGATGCGAAAGTAGGAACGCATAGCGTCGAAAGTCTTCGGACTTCCGCCTGAAGGCGGAAGCCACGGATATTGCTAGGCATCACGGATCTTGTTGGACACTCGTGGCTTCCGGCGCTTTAGCCGGAAGATCGGAGCCGCGATACCGAATCAGCTGATACGCGCCACTAGCCGGCGACGGGGGCGGGCTCGATCAGTTTGTACCCAAACTGCTTCACCGTGGCGATGGCCTCGGTGAGGAATGGCACTTTCTCCCGCAATCGACGCACGTGCACGTCGACGGTTCGGGTACCGCCCGTGTAGGAGTATCCCCAGACATCCGACAGCAGCAGGTCGCGCGACAGCACGCGCCCGCGATGCTGCATCAGATACTGCAGCAGCAGGAACTCCTTGGCAGTCAGCTTGACCTCGCGGCCGTCGATGCGGACCAGATGGCGGTCGACGTCCACGGAGAGCGGACCATACGTCAGCCGGCCATCAGGAGGACCCGTCCGCTGGGCTCGGCGCAGCAGCGCGCGGATGCGCGCGATGACCTCGTTGGGGCTGAAGGGCTTGGTGATGTAGTCGTCAGCGCCGAGTTCCAGCCCCACGATGCGGTCGGATTCTTCACCCTTGGCCGTGACCATGATGATCGGGATGCCGGCGGTTTGCGCGTCTCCGCGAACGGCGCGGCACACCTCGAGGCCGTCCATGACGGGCAGCATCAAATCGAGCAGGAGCAGGTCGGGCGGGGCCTTCTGGATCCGCAGCAGAACGTCGCGACCTGACGAAACCATGTCCGCCTCGAAGCCCGCCCGCTGCAGATAGTGGGTGAGAAGGCCCGCGATGTCGGGATCGTCCTCCGCGACCAGTATCCGGCTCATGAGGGGAGTATAGCGAACCAGCCGGGGGCACCCAGGTGCCGCATGACCACTGTCCTCGATCCGGCGCACTGCTGAACCCTTCATGGGACGGTTGGGGTGCGAAACCCTCGATGCCGCGTGAATTTGTGAGCGATCGCGAGCTGGCACGGTCCTTGGTCTAGCTAGGTTCCAAAGTTCCAAGGTTCCAGAGTTCCAAGGTTCTATCAGCACCGTTGAACCGTGGAACTCTGGAACTGAGGAACCTTGGAACCTTGAGAGGAGGAGGAGATGATGCGAGCCATCTTGGGATCGGCCATCGGCGGACTCGTCGCCGGTGCGGTTGCTCTCGTGGCCACGGCGCAAGGGCGTGCGCCCGAGGCTCCATGGCCAACGTCGCAAACCAACCCTTACGGGATGACCGTCGCAGCGCCCGGAGGCGCCACTTCCGCGGCGACGACGACGCCGACGCTGGTGCAGTGTGAGCCGCACCAGGAGGCCGTGCTGCAGCGATCGCTCGTGGCCAATCGCGAGGTGGCGCAGGTCACGTGCGTGAGCCGCGTCGTGCCGCAGCCCGCGTATGTGGCGGCTCCTGCTGCCTACTATCCGGCGGCGGCGCCTGACATCGTCCAGCGACCGGTCGTGCGCACGCAGACGGTTCGTCCACAAGCCCAGCGCGTGGTTTACCGCGAGGAAGCGCCGCAACGTTCGTGGAAGAAAACGGCGCTCGTGATTGGCGGCACTGCTGGCGCGGGCGCCGGCATCGGTGCGCTGGCGGGCGGGAAGAAAGGGGCGCTGATTGGCGCCGCCATCGGCGGTGGTGGAGCGTCGATCTACGAAGCAATCAAGCGCAAGTAGACAGCTTTCCCCCGTTAATCGACGCCGCGTCGTCGCACCTCACTTAAGATTGAGGCTGTGATGATGCGGCGTTCCTCTGTACTACTGCCCACCTTCGTTGCGGCCTGGAGCGTTTCCATCTTCGGCCAGGCTACCAAGCCGGTTGAGATCTCAGGTCCTGTCACAACGGCTGAGACCGCACATCTTCGTGTGAACGCGGGGGCGAGCGTGGCTGCGATCGCTCCGGGAACTCAGTTCACTCTCGTCTTCGACGTGACGCCGTTGCGGAACATTCACGTCTATGCGCCGGGCAAGCACGCGTATCAAGTCGTGAACGTCGAGGTTGCGTCGCGTCCATGGCTTCGAGTGAAGGCGACGAGCTATCCGCCATCGACCATCTACCACTTCAAACCGCTGGACGAGCGCGTGGCCGTCTACTCGAAGCCATTCCAGCTCGTACGCGAGGTCGCGATTCCTGGAACACCTGAGGTCCGCAAGGCTCTGACCGGTCGAACAACCGTGATTCTGGACGCGACGCTGGCGTATCAGGCCTGCGATGACAAGATCTGTTACTCGCCGCAGACCGTGCCGCTGTCGTGGACGCTCGCGGTGAAGTGAGCGCGACTATTTCTGGATCTGACCAACAAACGCCACTGGCTCGCCTTTGGTGATCGGCGGCGTGCCGAGGACGTAGAGCACGATGCCTGCAAACGGTGCCTTGACCTCCTGCGCAACACTTCCGTGAAAATCGGTCACGCGTCCGATGAGCGTGCCAGCCGTCACGCTGTGGCCACGCTCGACCGCTGGATAGAAGATCCCGGTCGCTGCACTGGTGAGCACTTCGCCGCGATCGATCCAGATCGGCGTGCTCACCGGCGGAGGACCGTCGGCGCGCATCCCCAGCTCGCGCAGCCATCCCGCGACCGCGCGCTCGATGCGCGCGATGGAATCTTCGTCGGTAGCCGCCAGGTAACCGGACTCGACCGTCAGCGCCGGTTTACCACGAAGAATCGCCGTGTTCGACAGATAGATCGACTGCGCCGGATCGGTAGGGCGCCCGCTGTCGATCACGATGTGATCGAATCCAGAGGCCAGCGCGAGCCGCCGGCCCGCTTGAGCGACCTCTGGCGCGCCAGTCGTGATCCAATACACGTACGGGCGAAGCGATTCGTTGCCATCACCGCAGTGAATGTCCACCACGTGCGTCGCCCTTGCGATCACTTCGCGCGTGAGCACGTCGGCGATCCGTTCCGACAGCGTGCCGTCCGCCTTGCCAGGAAAGACGCGATTCAGATTCTTGCCATCGGCGGGTGAGTAGTAAATCGTTCGCCCGAGGAACGACGGCATGTTCGCGACGTGCACCATGACGATGGTGCCAGCGAGCGTAACCGGATCGATTGCCCGCCGCAGCCGCTGCAAGGCGACGATGGGCGCGTACTCCATGCCGTGTGTACCGGCCACGAGCGCAAGGACAGGACCCGGTTTCGTGCCGTGCACGATCGAGAACGGGATCTCAGTGCCTTGGTCTCCCTCTCGGGCGGCGATGCGGAACGTGCCCGACGTCAGCGTCCCCGGTTGCGCGGTGACGCCGCCCATCGAAAACGCTGACTGTGCCGACGCCGGGAGACTCGCCAGCAGGAGCGCGAGGAGAGCGCAGGTGAAGATTGGCATGGGAGGATTCTAGAGCGAGAACGTGCGGCCGGCAGCAGGCAGCCGGCAACCGGCCACCGGCAACTGGCCACCATCACCGATCACCGATCACTGATCACTGATCACCGATCAGATCTCTCGCAGTCCGTGATCGCGCGTCATGGCGATGAGCGCGACGATGGTGAGGAGTCCGCCGTTGAGCGCCAGGACATACGGTGTGGATCCGATCTGTGTCACCAGCCAACCGCTAATCAGCCCACCAAGCGGTGACCCGCCGCGAAACGCCACCATGTAGATGCTCATGACCCGGCCGCGCAGCTCGTGCGGCGCGAGCAGTTGCACGAGTGACGTGGTCGTCGCAAAACACGTGACGAGTAGTGCCCCACCCGCGAAAAGGAGCAGTTGGCTCAACCAGATGACCCTCGACAGCGAGAACGCCACCGCGATCAACCCGAGCAGCGCCTGCATGATGAGCAGCATCAGGCCCATATGGCGATGTTTGCCAATCCAGGCGACGCTGAGCGCGCCAAGGACGGCGCCGGCGCCCGCCAGCGTCATGAAGCGCGTGTAGAGCCCGACGTCCTGCTGAAACACGTCTTTGGTGATCACGGGCAGGAACGTCAGAAGCGGGAGACCGAGGAAGGCCGAGATGAATCCCAGCACGGTCAACGTGACCAACTGTGGCTGATTGCGCACATAGCGAAGCCCGCCCTTCAATTGATCGCTCATGCTCGCCATGGCGGTGGTCGGCACATGGGCCACGTGCAGCGCGGCAATTGCGGCGATGACGAAGAGAAACGACACGCCGTTGATGCCAAAACAGGCCACCATCCCAAACGCGGTCAGCGCGGCCCCTGCGACCAACGGACCAATCACGCGCGCCAGATTGAATTGAATCGAGTTGAGCGCAATGGCATTGGGCAAGTGCTCTTTTGGAATGAGCGAAGGGATCAGCGATTGGTAGGCCGGGCCGCCAAAGGCTTGGGCGACGCCCGTGATGAACGACAGCATCAGGATCAGCCCGATGCGGACGGTTCCAGTGAATACGAGTGTCGCGAGCGTAAAGGCCGCGGCCATCTGCACACACTGCGAAATGAGCAGCAGGTGACGACGGTTTCGGCGATCGGCGACGACGCCGCCGATGAGCGTGAACAGCAGAATCGGAAACTCGCCGACGAACGAATCAAGGCCGAGGAAAAATGCCGAGGCGCTGCCGGCGAGGGTCACGATCAGCCAGGCCTGTGCGACCTTCTGCATCCACGTGCCGATGCTGGAGACGAGAGCGCCGAACCAGAGCAGGCGAAAGTCGCGGTAGGCGAGCGCCGCAGCGACCCGCCGGCCGGCTTGAAGAACGAGCGCGAGCAAAGCGCCATCGATCCTACCCGACCCTTTCTGGCCGACCCGACCTACTCGGTCCGCCTTGTCCATTAGATGGCCTTGACTTTCGCTTTTTATTCTCCTATAACAAGAGGCGAAAATTCGACGAAAAGGATCCCATGGCCGCCGCACCCTTGGCACTTCAAGCACCCTCAGTATCCGCCTCCGCTCGCGCGCCGTCACAAGCGAGCTTCGGCGAGACCTCGCCGGAGCGGCCTTTCGGCCGCGTAGGCGGGCCTCAGGCACCAGCACTCCAGGCACCTTCGGCACCCCCGGCACCTAAGGCACCCCAAGCCTTTTCCCATCTCGAAGGCTTGCTTCGCGCGCGCAAGCTCGATCGCACGCTGACGACCAGCCTTCCGAGTCGGAGTGGTGCCGATGCGGTCGCGTCCTTTGGGCTGCCCGACCTTGATGCCCAGTTCGGTGGATTGCCACGCGGGCAGATCTCAGAACTGATTGGTCCCGTGTCTTCGGGACGGACGAGCCTGGCGTGGACCTGGCTCGCCGCGGCCACCACCCGTGGAGAATCGGTCGCCTTGATCGACACCTTCGATCGATTCGATCCGGCGAGTGCGACGAAGTGCGGGATGGAGATCTCGCGGCTGCTGTGGGTGCGTGGTCAGGCGATCACGAAAACGACCGGGGCCATCGATCCGGCGTGGTTGCCGGGTGCGCGAGCGGTCGACGGGCCCGGCACGTTGCTCGAGCGCACGATCGATCGAGCGCTGAAAGCGCTCAATCTCGTCTTGCAGTCCGGCGTCTGCACGGCGGTGGTCTTCGACTGTGCGGATGTCCCGCTGATCGGCCTCCGTCGCGTACCGCTCACGACCTGGCTTCGGCTGCAGCGTGTCGTCGAGGGGACCGACACGGCGTGTTTGTTGCTGGGTCCGATTCCCATCGCTCGAAGCGCCGGTGGCGTCACCATCACGACGGGGATCGATCCCACCGGCAGCCGGCAGCAGGGGACTGGCCATCAGGCTCGTTGGGCCGGCGACCACGATCGCAATCGACGCCTGGCTGGCCTCTCGGTGCATGCGCGATTGTCCTCGCCGCGACGCACGATGCAGGGCGCGGTGCTCCTCCAGACGATCGCGCGTGAAGTCGTCCTCACGGAATAGGGTCATGTTCGCCTGCCTGTATTCGTTGTCCGCGTCCATCTCGATGCTCGTCAGGATCGCCGAGGACTTCACCCCGCGCTTCGAGGTCGTAGGGCCGCTGGTCGTGCTGGATGTGAGCGGGTTGTCGCGACTCTTCGGCTCGCCGCGGGAGATCGGTGAGCAGTTGCGTCGCACCGCCGCGGAGCTCACGCGTGCTGCCGATGGAAGCGGAGGGAAGCCCGTGCGCATTGCGCTGGCTCCCACGCAGACGGCGGCCGCGCTCCTCACGCTCGGCCGCGCCGGTCTGACCGTTGTCATGCCCGGCGAAGAGGTCGAGATGCTGGCGAGCTTGCCGGTGACGTTGCTGGGCGATTTCGATCGCCTGCGTCTCGCGCCAGCGGATGCAGCACCTTTGGCACCCTCGGCACCTCGAGCACCTTTGGCACTTCAAGCACCTTTGGCACCAGCACCTTCGGCACCCCAGGCACCCTCGGCACCCCAGGCACCGATTCATGTCCTCGGTGGCGGATGGAAGCACCCGCGCGATTCACACGCAGCCAATGCCACGCGTCAGGCGGTCACTCGGCATCCGGCTGCTGATTCCAGACGCACGCCACGCACTCATCACGCCGCATTGGTCGAGATTCAATCCCTGCTCGACACGCTCAAGCGCTGGGGGGTGGGAACGTTGGGGGCGTTCGCGGCCTTACCATCGGGAGATGTGTACGAACGCATGGGGCCCCGCGGGGTGTTCTGGCAGCACCTCGCGTGTGGGTCAGACCGACGTCCGCTGGTGCCTTGGGTCCCGGAAGATCCATTTGAAGGGATGCTCGAACTCGAATGGCCGATCGAAGGGTTAGAGCCCTTGTCGTTCGTCCTGGGTCGATTGTTCGAACCGCTGGCCGAACGGCTCGAGCGCGCCGATCGTGGCGCGGCCGTCCTCCACACGCATTTGCGCCTGGTCTCGAAGGAGGTGCATGCCCGCACCCTGCAGTTGCCGGCGCCGATGCGCGATCCGAAGACGTTGCGGACGCTGGTGTTGCTCGACCTCGAAACCAATCCCCCCTCAGCGGGTATCGATCGAGTGCGGGTGCTGATCGAGCCAACCCCGGCTCGCGTGACGCAATGGAAGCTGTTCGATCGGGCGCAGCCATCGCCTGAACAGGTCTCGACGCTGCTCGCCCGACTCACGGCGCTGATGGGGGAGAGTCACGTCGGCTCCCCGCGACTCCTCGACTCGTGGAAGCCTGGCACCTTCGAGATCGTCTCGTTTCAAATGCAGAACTCTGCACCGCAGAACGCTGCACAGAACTCAGAACGCCGCACCAACTTTGCACTCAGCACCAACTCAGAACTTCGTACTCCGAAGTCGGCCCTGAGGCGTTTCCGCCTGCCCGTTCGTGCGCGGGTGCAAGTGGTCGATGGCCGCCCCGTTCGGGTCGCGACCGATCGGCGAGGGATCACCAGCGGCGCAATCATCCAAGCCGCCGGTCCCTGGCGTACGTCGGGCGAGTGGTGGAACGATGGTCTGTCGCACCTGTCGCACCTGTCGCCTCCGCTCGCTCAGGAGCCCGTCGCACTCCGCGCACCGCACCGCGCCGTCGCACCAATCGCACCCGACGCACCTGCCGCACCCGTCCTGTTGGGATCGCGACGAATGGGATGTCGCGCTCGCCGACGGTACGGTTTATCGCATCTTCGTGGAGCGCGAGGTAGGGCAGTGGTTCGTCGAAGGCGTGGTTGATTGATGGGCATATAGGGCACAGGGCATAGGGCGCAGGGCTCAGGCGCGGAGGGCGCAGGAAAGACGGAGTCCGACCAGCGCCCTGCGCCCTGTGCCCTGTGCCCTGTGCCCTGAGCCCTGAGCCGTGTCCTACATCGAGCTCCACACCTCGTCGGCGTTTTCGTTTCTCCGCGGCGCGTCGCTGCCCGAGACGCTCATCGAGCGTGCCGCCGCGCTCGGCTATCCCGCGATCGCACTCCTCGACCGTGACGGCGTCTACGGCGCCCCTCGCTTTCATCAAGCCGCCAAAGCCGCCGGCCTCCGCGCCATCATCGGCGCCGAACTGACGATCACGCAACCACCACACCACGCCATCGCGCAATCGCCTAATCACCCAATCACGAAATCCAATCACCCAATCACCCAATCACCCACTGCAGTCACCCAATCACCCACTGCAATCACCCAATCACCCAATCACCCCCTCGCACAATGGGTATTGCCAATCCTGGTCGAATCCCCCGCGGGCTGGCGCAATCTCTGTCGACTCGTGACGCGCATGAAGCTCCGCGCCCCGAAAGGCGAGGGCTCGCTGACCTTGCAGGACTTCGAGGGGTCCACGACTGGGCTGGTCGCGCTGGCCGGACGACCACTGCTACTGGCGGAGCGCTACGGTGTCGGCGGACTGCTCGATCGCCTGATTGGTCTGTTCGGACGTGGCAACGTCCTGGTCGAGTTGCAGCGACATCTACGACGCGATCAGGAAGACGATAACGAGACGCTGGTCTGCCTGGCCGAGGCCTTTGGGGTGCCGGTCATTGCGACTGGTGGCGTCCGCTTTGCGACGGTCGAGGAACGGCCGCTCTTCGACGTGCTGACCACCATTCGCGAGCACACGACGCTGGCTGCGGCCGGACGGTTGCTGGCGGCCAACGCCGAGCGCTATCTGAAGCCGCCCGCGCAGATGATGCGCCTGTTTGCCGATCGCCCCGAGGCGGTGCGGTCGTCGCTCGCGCTGGCCGAGCGGCTGCAGTTCACGATGAAGGATCTCGGCTACCGGTTCCCGCGTTATCCCGTGCCGCCGGGCGAGACCGAAACGTCGTTCCTGCGCAAGATCACGGAGATCGGCGCTCGCGATCGCTATCGTCCCTATCACGATCGCGCACGCGCCCAGATCGCGCGTGAGCTCGATCTCATCGACAAGCTCGAGCTCGCCGGCTACTTCCTCATCGTCTGGGACATCGTCAATTTCTGCCGGCAGCAGGACATCCTCGTGCAGGGGCGTGGATCGGCAGCCAACAGCGCCGTCTGTTACAGCCTCGGCATCACCGCGGTCGACCCGGTGAGGATGGAGCTGCTGTTCGAGCGCTTCCTGTCTGAAGAACGGGGCGAGTGGCCCGACATCGATCTCGATCTGCCGAGTGGCGACCGCCGCGAACGCGTGATTCAGCACATCTACGAGAAGTACGGCAGGCACGGCGCCGGGATGACGGCCAACGTCATCACCTATCGTGGCCGCAGCGCCGCTCGCGAGGTTGGCAAGTCGCTGGGGCTCGATCCAGTCGTCATCGATCGACTGACCAGGGTGATGAACCAGTTCGAGTTCGTCGACCCCTCCGACAGCATCAGCCGCAACATCGCCGCCGCCGGCTTCGATCCCGGCGATCGACGCGTCCAGCACTTTGCGCGGCTGTGGTCCCAGATGCAAGACCTGCCGCGACATCTCGGACAGCATTCCGGCGGCATGGTGATCTGCCAGGACGATTTGTCCTCGGTCGTCCCGCTCGAAAACGCCAGCATGCCCGACCGCGTCGTCGTGCAGTGGGACAAGGACGACTGTGCCGACATGGGCCTCATCAAGGTCGATCTGCTGGGACTCGGCATGATGGCGGCGCTGCAGGATGCGATTCGGTTGGTGAATGCGGACACAGGGCACAGGGCGCAGGGCATAGGGCATAGGGAGGGCGCAGGGCATAGGGCGCAGGGCATAGGGAGGGCGCAGGGCACAGGGCACAGGGCACAGGGCGGAGGGCATAGGGAGGGCGCAGCGCTGATCGATCTCGCCCACCTTCCGCAAGACCCAGCGGTTTATGCGATGTTGCAAGCGGCAGACACGATTGGAGTGTTTCAGGTCGAGTCGCGGGCGCAGATGGCGACGTTGCCGCGGCTCAAACCGACCTGCTTCTACGATCTCGTCGTGCAGGTTGCGATCATTCGTCCCGGGCCGATTGTGGGGCAGATGGTGCATCCGTATCTGAATCGTCGTGCCGGTCGAGAGCCCGTGATCTACGACCATCCGCTGCTCGAGCCGGTGCTGAAACGCACGCTCGGGGTGCCGTTGTTCCAGGAGCAGCTGTTACGAATGGCGATGGTCGTCGCCGACTTCAGCGGCGGTCAGGCCGAAGAGCTGCGGCGTGCGATGGGCTTCAAACGTTCTGAGAAGAAGATGCGGCAGCTCGAAGTGCACTTGCGCGAGGGCATGGCGAAACACGGCATCACCAACGAAGCCGCCGATCGCATCGTCTTGTCAATCACGTCGTTTGCGCTCTATGGCTTCCCCGAGTCGCACGCGGCAAGCTTTGCGTTGATTGCCTATTCCAGCGCGTATTTGAAGATGCATTACCCGGCCGCGTTTTATACCGCGCTTTTGAACAATCAGCCGATGGGGTTTTATCACCCGGCAACGCTGGTGAAGGATGCGCAGCGGCGCGGCGTCCGGTTCGCGCCCATCGACGTGCAGGTATCGGAGTGGGATTGCACGGTCACGCCGGACGGCGCCATTCGCCTGGGCCTGCGCTATGTCAGCGGGTTGCGCGAAGAGGTCGGAAAAGCGATAGCGGCGACTCCGTTTAGGGCCCACGGTCCACGGCCCACGATTGCTGCCACCAACAACGACGCCAGGAGCGGCGGGTCTTTAGACCCGCCGTGTCCGAAGTGCGGTTGCGACGATCCTTCGATGATCGAGCGCAGCGACGGGTGCTTTTGCAATGTCTGCTCGCATCATTGGATGGAAGAAGCGTCATCGCCCAGACGTTTTGCCACGATCGACGATCTCGCCCGTCGCATCAGCCTTCGGCGCGACGAGATTCGCGTGCTCGCCGAAGTCGGCGCACTGAATTCCTTCGGCATGGATCGCCGCTCGGCGCTGTGGCAGGCCGAACGGGTGATTCGTCCTGCGGGGGAATTGTTCGATCGTGAAGAGGAGAGGTCCACGGCCTACGGCCTACGGTCTACAGAAGAACAAGAACCGGCTGGCACCGGGCAACTGGCGACCGTGGGCCGTGGACCGGAGACCGGAGACCGTGGACCGTGGGCCGTGGACCACACTGCGAGCGAACGGTCATCGTCACCGTTAGAAGCGATGACCGCGAGCGAGCGCTTGGTGGCCGACTACGCCGGCACCAGCCTGACCATCGGTCCGCATCCGATGACCTTCCGACGCCACGAACTGTCGATGCGCGGCATCATCCCCGCCATCGAACTGCCACGGGTGCGGTCGGGGCGGCGCGTGCGCACGGCCGGCATGGTCATCACGCGTCAACGGCCTGGAACGGCGAAAGGGTTTGTGTTCCTCACCCTCGAGGACGAAACCGGTGTCGCCAACATCATCGTGCAACCCGATTTCTACGATCAGGAACGACTCACGATTGTCGGCGCACCATTCATGATCGTCGAAGGGATCGTGCAGACGATTGACGACGTCACCGCCATCAAGGCGGAAAAAGTCTTCAAGCTCGAGGGGCTGTCTGCGGATTCGGCCATCGAATCGCATGATTTTCATTGAGTCGAACACAGAAACGCAGAAACACGGAAGCACGGAAGCACGGAAAGGCGTAGCCACGAAGGTCACAAAGTCACGAAATCATTCGCAGTGACGTTCAAATCTTAGAGGCTCAGAGACACAGACCAGCACACGAAGCTGAAATTTCAGAGTCTATGTTCTGAGTCTCTGTGTCTCTGTGGCTTGTACGTGCCGTCTTCGTGTCTTCGTGTTCTTCGTTTTTGCCAAGGCTTCGGCGGACCACCGTAGCTTTAGCGGAGGCTGGTCGTGGCTACGTTTCTAGTAACTCACTCCGCCCGCAACGCCACTGCCGCGTCGACGCGCGACGCGCGAAACGCAGGAATCACGTAGCCGAGCACGGCCGCGACGGCAAGGCCGGCCGCGGTCATGGCGAACACTAGCGGGTCGGTCGGACTCACCTGGTAGAGGAGCGCTCGAATCAGGCGAGACGCGCCGAAGGCGCCGGCGAGCCCCACGGCGATACCGATGGCGCTGAGGACGAACCCCTCGCGAAGGACGAGTTGCAGCAGCCCGTTGTTCGATGCGCCCAGTGCCGATCGAATCGCGAGCTCGCGCATGCGCTGCGCGACGGTATAGGACATGACGCTGTAGATGCCAACAATCGCCAGTGCGGCCGCGAGCATGCCAAAGAGGGCCGTCAGCATCGAATACAGTCTCGAGTTCCGGGTGGCATTCGCGACCACTTCTTCGAACGTTCGCACCGATGCCATCGGCAGGGTCGGATCGACCTGCGCCAGCTCGCGCCGGATGGTCGGGATCATCGACTCCGGCGCACCGGTGGTGCGGACCGTGAACGCCATTGACGGCAACGGAAACTGCGCGAAGGGGACGTGCAGCTCCGCGTCGGGCGGGGCATCGGGTCGTCGCGAACGAATGTCACGGATCACGCCGACGACTTCACGCCACTGGTTGGGCAGGTCGAAGCCGGTGCCAATCTGGCGCCCCACGACGGCGGAGGCAGGTTCACCCGGCCATAGCTGTCGCGCCAACGTTTCGCTGATCGCCGCCACGGGGGGACCAGTCGGAAGATCGCGACGGTCGGGAAGCCGTCCGGCGATGAGTGGCACGCTGATGGTGCTGTAGTAGCCCGGCGTGGCCGCGCGCAGTTCGGCCAGCGGCGATTCCTCCGGCTTGATGACGCGGTCGGGCAGTCGGACCGGACCGTTGGTGCCGGTTTGCGCGATCGGTAGCATGTTGATCGCCCCCGCGGACTCGACACCCGGCAGCGCACCGAGCCGCTGTTCGAGTGACGCAAAGAATCGTGCGAGACCTGGCGGGTCGTTTCGGCGTGCATCGGTGATGCTCACCGTAAAGGTCAGCACTCCGCGGGTGGTGAATCCCAGGTCCTGTTGCAGCAACCGCTGCAGGCTCCGAATCGTCAGCCCGGCAGCGGCCACGAGCATCACGGCCATCGCGATCTCACCCATCACCAGCAACCGACTTACGCGGGTCCCGCTGGCGGTCGCGCCTCTCGACGTGGCGCGGAGCGCATCGTTCGGCTCAGCCTTTGCCGCCTGCAACGCTGGAATGATCGCCGCCAGGAGTCCTGCGGCGGCAGCCACCGTGATCGAGAAGCCAAGAACGCGAGCGTCGAGGCCGACGGCACCCAGACGCGGGAAGTTTGCGGGAGCGATGACTTGAAATAGCCGGAGCAGGGCAGCCGCCAGCGCCAGGCCAAGCAGCCCGCCCACGATCGACAGCAGTACCGTCTCGGTCACCACCTGCCGCATCAGGCGCCCTTGACCGGCGCCGAGCGCCGTGCGAACCGCCATCTCCTTCTGCCTCGTGACCGCGCGGACCAACAAGAGATTGGCGACGTTGACGCATGCGATCAGCAGAACGACACCCGTCGCGCCGAGAAGAATCCACAGCGCCTGGCGTGGACCCAGCGTGAGGACGTCCTGCAGGCGCATCATCAGGAACCCGTAATCGTCATCGACGTACTCACGCGACAGCTCGGCGGCGAGGTCGGCCATCATGGGCTCGGCCTGCTGTCGGCTAATTCCTGGCTTCAAACGACCGACGACGACCAGGAAATTGCGCCCGCGGGTCGTGGGGTCGATCTCGCGTGCCAGTGGCACCCACGCGTCGGTGCGCCACATCTCCGCGTAGATGCCGGGTGCGATGCCGACGACCGTGTGCGCCTCGCCATTGATCGTGAGCGTGGAACCGACCAGTGAGGGGCTGCCACCGAATCGGCGGTGCCACAACTGCTCGCCGATGACGATGACCTTGGCGCCGCCGGGGCGATCCTCGTCATCGAGGAGGTATCGCCCGGCAATCGGCTGAGCTCCCAGGGTTTGAAACAACGACGCCGAGGCTTCAGCCCCGGCCAGACGTTCGGGGGCCTCGAACCCGGTCAGGGTCAGCCCAGCCGGGGCGTAAGATCCCATTTCGACGAACGCACGATTGCGGGCACGCCAATCCACATACCGCGGGTAGGATGCCGAGCCGTACTGCAGTCGCGGCAGTTCGGTCCGCCAGACCTGGACCAGCTCGTCCGATTGCGGGAAGGGAAGCGGTTCGAGCAAGACAGCGTTGACGATGCTGAACAGCGTGGTGTTGACGCCGGTCCCCAGGGCGAGGGCGAGGAGGGCGGGCGCGGTCACCCCAGGGAATTTCAGCATCAAGCGTGCGCCATGCTGGATGTCCTGCCACAATCTATCCATGGCGCATTGGACGAGACCATCGAGAGAACTGTTGGTAGTGTTCATCGGACTCGCCGTTGTCGGTCACGTGGCCGCCGCACAGGAGCGCGATCATCACGCGGCGATGAACGCCCGCGGCGACAAGGTGATGGGCTTCGACCAGGCCGCGACGACCCATCACTTCTTCCTGTACGAGGAGGGTGGCGCGATCGAGGTGACGGTGAAGGATCGTGCGGACAAGAAGAATCTCGACGCCATCCGCAGCCACCTCCCGCACATCGTGCAATCGTTTGGCAAGGGCGACTTCTCGGACCCCGCCTTCGTTCACGACGAGGGCGTCGCGGGGACGGAAACGATGCAGCGGCTCCGCGATCGGATTGCGTACAAGTACGAAGACATGCGCGACGGCGGGCGGATTCGAATTTCGACTCGTCACGCGCGCGCATTGGCCGCGGTGCACGAGTTTCTGAGATTTCAAATCACGGAACACAAGACGGGGGACAGTCTGGAGGTGACGCGTCAAGGGACGCCCAGGTGAATTCCAGCAATCTGTCCTTTGAACTGAAAACTGGCAATTGATAACTGCTGCCAGCTGCCAGCCGCCAGCCGCCAGCCGCCAGCCGCCGGCCACTGACCACCGGCGATTATCGTCCTTGTTCCCCCACCAGCGTTCGCAGGTCCGCGTCCACCCGTGTCTGCTGCGGCCGCCGCCAGTAGTCCATCGTCGAGACCCGATGCACGCAGCCGATCGTGCAATACGGCGCGCATGATTTCGGCAGGTCGAATGCGGCGCGTATGTGGTCGGGCGTGTACTGCTCGAGGGGAATGCCGGGCCAGCCGCGCTGCTGCGAGCAGTAGTGCACCAGACCGTCTTCGCAGACGTAGAGGTAGCGACCGCCGGCGCGGCAGCGCCATTCATTCGGCTTGCCGTCGCGCAGGTTGTCCTGAAATCCGCTAACGCCTGAATAGAGATTCTGCACGACGAAACGTGCCGAATTGATCTCGTTCGACACCTCGTCGAACACCTTGCGCGCGTCGCCGCTGAGCGGCTTTAGCTGACCGCTGCCATCGTGAATGATGCCGATCGACGTCGAGAACCCCAGCGCCCGGGCGCGGTGAAAAATCGTGCGGGCGTCCTCGGGGTTCCTCGTCCCGCCGCCGACGACCGAGTTGATGTTGACGTCGAACGTCGCGTACTCGGTCAGCCACTGGAGCTTCCGGTCCAGCAGTCGCAGGCTCTTCTTCGACACCTCGTCCGGCTCGACGTTGTCGATGCTGATTTGCATGTAGTCGAGGCCGGCGTCGTTGAGCGCCTGAATCTTCTTGACCGACAACAGATACCCGTTGGTGATGAGGCCTGCCATCATCCCGTGTGACCGGATGCGGCCAATGAGCGCCTCGAGATCGGGATGCAACATGGGCTCGCCGCCGCTGAAGGCGACGACGGAGCTCCCCAGCTTGGCGAGCTTGTCGATCCGCCGGGCCATTTCCTCGGTCGGCACCGGGGGCGACACCTTGTCGTACTCGTTGCAGTACCCGCAGTCGATGTTGCAGCGGCGAATGGGAATGATTTGGACGAGCAGTGGATGCTCGGTGTTGACCAGGGCCTTTGTGAACTTCGCCGCCGCCCTGGCCGTCCGCTTGCTGCGGGCCAGCCACTTCATGCGCGCGAGAAGTATAGCAAGCTGAGCCAGTGAGGCGGGCCTCTGCTTCCAGGGCGGGCCCTCCACGGCCCGAACGGGATGCACGGCGGGCCGAATGGTCCGGCTCAGGCGGTAGGCGTTTCCGTGGCCGCCGGCGGCTCGGCGGAGGAGGACATGGTTTCTCGAAGGGCTCGCACCTGTCGACCGACGGCGAACGACGCGTTGAAGATCGCGCCGACCCGCAGACCGCCGGGTAGCCGGTGCCGGCCAACCGCGGCGAGACCGGCCGACGCGATGCACCCGCACTTCGAGCAGTCTGGGATGCCGCCAAACTGGCACGGCGTGATTTTGGTGGAGAAGTCCGCCGAGACGCACTCGGTCGTCTGCGCGAAGATGCAGTCGGCCGGTGACTCGGGTGGGTCGGCCAGTGCGTCGATCAGCGTCTGTGGCATTTGCAGCTTGCCATAACGCGATTGCAAGTTGCGGAGCGTCGCGATTACGGAACGTCGATTCTCGAGCGTCAAGGATTCTGGCGATTGCTCGCCGACCTGGGGCGTGTACAAGCTGATCCAGATCGTTCGCGTCTGCTCGTTATCGGACCAGAACCGCACGAACTCGTCGAGGTAACCGGGCCGTTGCGCCTGCTGCCGGGTGACGGTGCAGTGCACGGTGATCTGGTGCCCGACGATGTGCTTGAGGATGCGATCGTAGGTCGCCGGCTTGCGGCGTTCGTCGTGCTCGGGCTGCAAGCCATCGATTGAGACGCAAATCTGCAAGCGGCGCAAGTTCGCCCATTCCAGTGGAATCGGGCGCACGGCGCTGGTGACGACCTGAGTGTGGATGCCGCGATCGGCCAGAATCGGCAGAAGCGCGTTCAACTCGCGGTAACGCACCAGGGGCTCGCCGCCGACGATTGACAAATGCAGCGGGCGATGACGATCGACCAGCCTGAGCACACCATCGACCAGCGACTGGCCTTTGGCGTCGCGCAGTTCGCGCAGCGTTACGCTGCCGCCGAGGTGCTCATCGCCATAGGCGTAGCACCCCGGACAGCGCAGGGGACATTCGCGGGTGATTTCGATCGAAAGATTCGGACGGTAGCCGACGAGTATCTTGCCCCATGCGCGAACGACGCCTTCCATGCCGAATAGCCTAGCATCACCTACTTTGCCGCCACGAACATGATCTCGACCAGGCCGTCCGCGGCGACTAGGCCCGTGCGCACGGTCGCGCGCGCGGGAAAGTCCTTGCTGAAGATCGTGCGATATCCCTTGTTCATAGCGTCGAAGTTCTTCACATCGGTGATGTACACGATGCCGTCGACGACATTCGCCCAGTCGAATCCTGCCGCCTTCATCGTCCGGGCCACGCGATTCAACAGCTCGACGGTTTGCGCTTCGGTGTTTCCCTTGTTCGACGCGTCGTTGCCGAGGATGCCGGAAACGTAGAGCCGATTTCCCACCTGAATCGCGCTGCTGAGGTTCGGATTCGGCTTGCCTGGCGAACCGTCGGCGGCGGGTGTCGTGAGGGCTTTCTTGGGCAGGCGAGAGGCTGTCAGCGTGATCTCGACCTGATACTGGGGGCCCATCAGCGGCGCGATAACCGTCGCCCGAGCAGGCGGGTCCTTTGAAAAATATGTCTGATAGACCTTGTTCATCTCCTGGAACTTCGTGCCGTCGGTGACGAACACGCGAGACGACACGACGTTGTCGAACGACAGGTCGGCGGCTTTGAGGATCTGGCCGGCGTTGTCGAGAACAGTTTTTGTTTGCGCCGTCATGTCGCCCTCGACGACGGAGTTGTCCTTGCCGTTGCGCGAGACCAGACCGGCGAGGAACAGTGTGTCGCCGCTGCGAATGCCGTAGCTGTACGGGTTTGGCGACTTGATCCAGTCCGGAGGATGAATGACAGCCCGCTCGCCGCCGTTGGGAATCGCGACCATTGACATCTCGACGAGCGCGCCAGGAATGACAAGGTCCGACACAATCGTCGTACGAACCGGCGGGTCCTTCGGCCAAAAGGTGCGATAGACCTCGTTCATGGCCGGAAAGTCCTCGGCCTTGGTGAGATACACATGCACGGAGGCCACATTCGCAAGGCTCGAGCCTGACTTCTGCAGGACGCCGCTCATGTCCTCGAGCACCTTGCGCGTCTGGGCGAGGATATCGCCTTCGGCCGAGAGCGTGCCGGCAACGTAGATGAGTCCGTCGGCTTTCACGGCCGCGCTGAATGGAAGGTTAGGCATAGGACCTGAAATGATCTGGCGACCTTGTGCGATCGCTGTTCCCGTCAATGCAACCAGACCGAGAAATAGCGCACAACCCACACCGCGCACAGCGTCACCTCCTAAAGGGTTCCAAGGTTCCACGGTTCCAACAGTTCTCGGGAAACACGATGCACCCTTGGAACTCTGGAACTCTGGAACTCTGGAACTTTGGAACTTTGGAACCCTGGAACTTTGGAACCTTGAAATGTTCGCTACAGTGGGCGGAACTCTACCACGGCTCGCCAGTGGTCAGTGGCCAGTGATCCGTTGCCGCTTGAAAGCGATAAACTGACGACGGCTGGTAAGAGGTGCCGCCGTATCAACCGGCCTCTAGCTACTGGCTACTGGCCACCGGCCATTAACTCCCGTGATCGCTATCGTCTATGCCCCGTGAACCAGTCCTCCCGAAGATCCGTCGTCGTCGTTCGAAACTACATGGTTTGGGTGTTTTCGCCCTCGAGCCAATCAACAAGAACAAGCGCATCATCGACTATGCCGGACAGTTGATCACGAATAAACAGAGCGACCGCCGCGAGGATCGCTACTTGCGCAAGGGCTGTATCTGGGTGTTTCGGGTCAATCGGAAGTGGAGTCGCGATGCGAACGTGGACGGCAATGTCGCGCGCTTTATCAACCACTCGTGCCGCCCTAACTGCTGGGTTCAGGTCGTCGATATGACGATCTGGATTCGCGCCGGGCGGAATATCAACGCGGGCGAAGAGCTGACGTACGACTACAACACCGAAGGCGACAAGACGATCCCCTGCCGTTGTCGTCCCGGGTGCCAGACCAAGCTATAGGTTCCGTTGTGCGGCTCAGCCCTCGCCAATCGGGGTGGATGCTTACCGGAATTGTGGGTATGGGGGCGCTCGGCGGATCGGTGCCCGCTCTGGTCCAGCCCGGCCCGGCCTATTTCGTACGCTCCCTGCAGAACTCCGTTGATCGGTACGAGGCGCGACCCGAGGTGCTCGACACCCCGATCCTGCCGGGTTCGGTGATCAAGGTGGTGGCGCTCGTCGCCGCGCTGGAAAACGGCGTGATCGTGCCAGAGACCACGCGCATGTGCCGCCGGACCGCCACGGTCGACGGCCGCAAATACGTGTGCTCTCATCCCGATCTCCAGCGGCCGCTGTCGGCGGCCGAGGCGCTCGCGCACTCTTGCAACGACTTCTTCGTGTCGTTGGTGCCGCGACTGTCGCGGTCGATGGTGAACGACGTCCGCGTTCGATTTGGGCTGCCCCCGGTGCCAGACAGCGCGGACCTGCCGGCGAGCCTGATTGGTCTCGACGGACCGCGCATCACGCCGCGCGCGCTCCTCGATCTCGTCTCGCGAATGGCTGGCGCGGATCCGCAACGCCCAGTCACCATCTCTGAGCCAGCGCGGCGGGTGCTCTTGGAGGGCCTTCGCGGCGCCGCGAACTACGGTTCAGCGCAAGCGCTCAACCATCGTAAGCCCCCAGTCCTGGCGAAGACAGGCACGGCGCCGATGCCTGGCGGATCGTGGATGGGACTAGTCGTGGCACTGGAACCGGCGGACAAGCCGACTCGCGGTATTGTCGTCGTGGCGCCCGGCGCGGCAGGACTTGACGCCGCGGCAATGGCGGCGGATTTGCTCGAGGGAGGACCGCCGGAACCTGGGCGCAGGCGGTTAGACCCGCCGAAAGCTGGCCTCCGGACCATCCGGATCGGGCTGGCAGGCGCCAGCGGGTCTAACGCCCGCGGGTCTAGCGCCGGCGGGTCTAGCGACGGCGGGTCTAAAGACCCGCCGCTCCGTACGATCTCACTCGATCTCGAGGAGTACATCGCGCGAGTGGTCGCGGCGGAGGGCGAACAGGTAGCGCCCGACGCCGCTCAGCAAGTGCTGGCGATCACGGCGCGTACGTTCGCGCTCGCCAACCTGCAGCGTCATCGGCGCGAAGGATACGATCTCTGCGACACCACGCACTGCCAGGTTCTTCGTGCGTCGACGGCCGCGAGTCGCCGCGCGGCCGAGGCGACGGCCGGACGCGTACTGCTGCACCAGGGCCAGCCTGCGAGCGTGTTCTACTCGGCGTCCTGTGGCGGTTACTCGGAGTTGGCGTCAGCCGTCTGGCCAGGCGCGGTGAATCATGCGGCGCCATCGCAGCCAGACGATGCCTGTCGGAGCGAGCCGCCGTGGGAGAGCGCGCTTCGCGCCGACGAAATCGAGCGCGCACTTCGTGCGGCCGGGCATCGCGGCGATCGATTGCGGGACCTGCGAGTCATCGATCGGACCACGTCGAATCGTGTGGCGCGGCTGCGAGTCGACGGTTTTGTTCCTAACGAGATGACCGGTCACGACTTCCGAATGGCGGTCGGCAGGACCGCGGGGTGGCAGCGGTTGAAGAGCACTGCTTTTGATCTTCGACGAACGGGCGACGGATACCGGTTCACGGGCCGGGGGTTTGGTCACGGTGTCGGCCTCTGTGTCATCGGCGCGGGACAACGCGCGCGTCGGGGCACGAGCGCAGACGAGATCCTGGCCTTTTACTTCCCATCACTCCGCATTGGCAGTATTCCGGGGTCTCCCACTCTGTCGTCTGCACGGCCGACACCAAATCCGCCGCCCCCACTCGCGTCGCCGCCCGCCTCGATCGATGTGCTGGTCGCACTTCCAGGCGTGGAGGAAGTCAGCCGCGGGCTCATCGTGCAGCTGGTTCGATCCGCGCGCGATGCGATCGTTGCAAAGACCGCGGTTGCGCAGCCGTCATCGATTCGCGTCACGGTGCATCCCACGATCGAAGCCTTTGCCCGGGCGACCGGGCAGCCGTGGTGGGCTTCGGGCGCGACCGACGGGGAGCGGGTGGACCTTCTCCCGATCTCGATCCTGCGCCAGCGCGGTCAGCTGGAGCGAACGATTCGCCATGAGGTCGCACACGTCCTGCTCGATGGTCCGTTGGCGAACCGGCCCCTGTGGGTTCGCGAAGGTGCGGCCACGTACTTTGGGGATTTCGATGCGCACGCGTCGGGGTCTGCCGACTCGACGAGCCGGGTCTCGTGCCCTGAAGATGCCGAATTCCTTCGACCGCTCTCAGCGGGGGCTCATCGCACGGCGTATGCGCGCGCCGAAGCCTGTTTCAGGCGGCAGATCGATCGCGGCACGAAATGGCAGGACGTCGGTCGCCGTTAGCGCGGGGATTTTCTCAGCCTGCCGATTTGTCTTCCGCGGCGGGTGTGTCGAGCGGGAGCTCTCTCGCAATCTCATCGCAAATGGCATCCTGCAGTTTGAGAATACTGTCGACCGCGTGCTGACTGGTTTTCGACCACTGGACGCTCCCGTCGGCAGCGTCCACGAGCTGAACCGTGACCCGGACTTCCTCGTCCGCCTTCAACAGGGTTCCCGTGATCAAGCGGTCGACCTTTAGTGACTGGCCGACGGCAACCAGGTCGGTCGAATCGGCAAACTCCTGCGCCTGCCGATTCGACGTGATGCGCAACTCAGCACGACTCGAGAGGAGCGCGGTAAGCGCCTCGGGAACGCCGTCCTGCAATGCTCCAATATCCTCATCTGCCTGGAGCAGTCGAAAGGGGAGCACAACCAGGCGAAGGGCGCCATCGTGTTCCGGCGCTGCGGGCGGGGATTCTAGTTCCCCCGCCAATGCCGCGTCCAAATCGGCCGCCATGTCGGCGATCGTTGCGTAGCGATCCTCCGGGCGGCGTTTGAGCGCCCGACCAACCACCGGCTCGAGATCACGCAGCTCGGGGTTTCCCATGGCGGGCGCATCGTCTTTCAGCACGGCCTGCAACCAGTCGAGATTGGTCGGCACATCGAACGGCAACCGTCCCGTCAGCATTTCGTAAAGCAACACGCCGAGTGCAAAGACGTCGGTCCGCACATCGACGGGGTCGCCGGTGATCTGCTCAGGCGCCATATAGCGCAGCGTCCCTCTGACGGCGCCGGGCACCGTCAGCGCGGAGACGGTCATCGACTCGTGATGTTGGGGCTGTCGCGCGAGGCCGAAATCCAGGAGCTTGAGGCCCTGCTCGGAGACAAAGACGTTGGAGGGCTTCAGGTCGCGATGGATCAGCCCCGCCTCGTGAAACTCGATGAGCACGCTCATCAGCTGCCGGACCAGCGATACGGCTTCGCCCTTCGGCAGCGCGCCGCGCTTGAGCCGAGCCGAGAGCGGCTCGCCATCGAGTAGTTCCATCACGAGGAAAGGGTGGCCCTCGTGCTCGGAGACTTCGTAGAGCTGGCAGGCATTTGGATGGGATAGCGTGGCGGCCGCACGAGCCTCGTGCAGAAAGCGTTCGCGCCCCTTGGGGTCATCGAGATCTTCCCGGATCACTTTGATCGCGACCCTGCGGCCGAGCTGCAGATCGAGCGCCTCGAAGACCTGCCCCATTCCGCCCTCGCCGAGTGCTCGTTCGATCCGATACCGTTCCTTCAGCTCCGTACCGACCATGGGCTATTGTGTCACGTCGCCGATCGGGCGCCGGTCGAGTGTCGTCAAATCGATGAACCGCCCTTGAGGATGCTTTCGAGCTCGTCGGGATGGCCCGCTCGCGCCAACGCATCCGCATAAGCTGATCAGCCCGGCTTTTACCAGCCGCCCCATCGAGTCTTCGAGCGTGACCGACCCCATCTTTCGGGTCAGCGACATCTCCTGATGCAGGTGCTGCAGCGCGTTCTTACGGATGTGCTGTCGAGCCCCATAACTCACCATCAGCAGTTCGACCGCGGGCGTCCGGCCACCGCCGATTTTCGGCAGGAGCGTTTGAGTCACTACGGCGGTGACCGCGAGCGAGAGTTCCTGTCGAATGGTGTTCTGTCGCTCGTTGGGGAAGGAATCGCAAATGCGTGCGATGGTTGACGCGATGTCGGTTGTGTGCAGACTGCTGAACACGAGATGGCCGGTCTCGGCCGCCGACAGGGCGATGCGCATGGATTCGTGATCGCGCATCTCGCCGATGACGAGGACGTCTGGCGCCTGCCGCACGGCGCTGCGCAGCGCGGTCGGAAAATCGGGGGCATCGGGCCCGATTTCAATCTGCTCGATCATGCAGCGGTCGTGCTGATGCTCGTACTCGATCGGGTCTTCGACCGTGATGATATGCCGCGCATCGCGCCGATTGATCTCGTCCACCAGTGCCGCCATCGTGGTCGTCTTGCCAGCCCCGGTCGCGCCTCCGATCAGCACGAGGCCGCGTCCCAGTGACGACAGGGCGTCGATCTCGGGCGGCAGCGCCAATTCCGCCAGGCGTGGCACTCGCGGCGGCAACACACGGATGGCAGCCGCGGCGCGACCGCGCTCACGATGGAGGTTCACCCGGAAGCGGCCGAGCCCCTGAAAGCGGATAGAGGCATCGGAAATCCCTGACTCCTGAAACTGCCGTCGCGCGTGCGATGGCAGCAGCGGAACGACCGCCTCTTCGACATCGGTGCCATCGACTATCGGACCTGGCAGACGGACGATGAGCCCGTCGACGCGAATGCCGGGCGCGCAGCCGGCGATCAGGAACAGGTCGCTCCCACGCCGCGCGATGACCTCCGCCAGAAGCGACTCCACTTGCACGAGCCCTTCACCGCTGCGAGCCTGCCCGCCGGAGGCGTTGAGCTCCGAGATCAAAGCGTCGATGTCATCGTTGTCGATCATGGGTCGCTCCCTGACGGATTCGGACTCTCCGACGCTAGCCGACGGGTCTGATGACCCGCCGCACCAAGCGTAACCATCAATGCGCATCCGATGAGAATCAAGATGCCGGCGATACCCAGTCGGGCTGCTGCGGCTGCCGGCTCCACCCACGTCGGGGGAAGCGCCGGACGCCAGGCCGTCAATTGCCACGGTAGTGCCAGCAGCATGCCGCACGCCGCGGTTGCGAGCAGGAGCGTACGCCACGACCATGCGCGCCTGATCCAGCCCGATTCGCCGACACCCGCCACACCTCGATTGAGCAGCGCCGACAGCAATGAAAGAGCCGCGAGTGGGAACACGACCCAACGCAGCCATCGGCTCACCCACGACTCGATGCGGAAGAGTGCGCTGACGTCGGCCCAGCCCAGCGTGGCGATAAACCACGCACTGATTTCGCCGCTGTGCGCAGACACCCACGCATCACCGCGCCGGGTCACGATCCATGCCACCACAACCGGAATGGCTGCGATGACGAACCAGTGTGTGCCCAACAGTCCGCGGCGTGCGGCGGAGAAAAGGCTGGCCCCCTGACTGATGAACACTGCGCCGTTCACGGTGATAGCCGCGACTGCGATCATCAACAGGACGAGCCCGGCGGATGCCGTCAACGTCAACTGGTTCGATTCGGGGGTATTGAGAAAGAGCCAGTAGAGGCCCGCGAGCAGGACGCTCCCCGCCGCCAGCCACGGTGACACCTTGAGGATGGATCTGATCATCAGCGAGCGCCAGTTTCGCCTGTCGTCACGGTTACCGTTTGGGGCTCAGACGATGCATTGATGTCCGGCACGTACATCGGGGTGATCTGCGCCGGCGATGCCCGGAACTCACCCGACGAGATGGCTTTGACCAGATAGACGAACTCGTAGCGCCCCTGGTCGAACTGCTCCTGGAAGAATACGGTGCGGTTGTCGCGATACTCGGTTTGTGACCCCCACCACCAGCGCCATCGATCCTGACGCTCCATCGGGTAGGCGGTGGTGTCCTGAATCGCTTCCACGCCGGCCGGAAGCGGGTCCTCGATCATGAGATAACGCCAATCCTTTGATCCTGCTACCGTCAGCCGGACGGTCAGCACATCGCCCGGATTCATCTGCCCCTCGAACGCTTCCTCGCGATAGACGATGCGATCGTTCACACGAGTGGCGGCCAGTCGGGAATACTTCCGGGTGATCGCCAGTTGTCGGCTTCCGCTCCGACTGGCGGCGCCTTGTATGTCGTAGTAGATCGCGCGCGCCGACCAATACAACGTGCCTCCGCCGGACTTCACCAATCGCACGGTGTTCTCCCCCTCGCGTGCAGGTAACATCAGCACAATCGGATCCGGCGCCGTCATGGATGCGGCGGTAAACGATTGAGTTTGAGCCAGGGACCCGTTGACGAAGACCTCGACCGAGAATGGCTGGGGCGACTCGTTGCGGGCACGCATGACCTCGAGGAGTCCGTAAAGGGCCATCGCCGTCTGCTTGGTCGTCGACCAATAGCCGCCGCGGCGATTGAGCATCAACCAGCGGACGCCGCGGTCGATCGCGGCATTCGTTGGGTCACGACGGCTCAGTGCATGCAACGCGGTGGCGGTTGCTTCGACGCTGGTGTCGACGAAGTCGAACAGCATCGGGTCGTGGTCTGTAGACCACCACGTGAGCTCTCCCTTCGTCATGGCTTCTGCGAGAAGTGCCTCCGCGAGCTCGTTGCCGCGAGCGTCCTTCATGTCATCGAGCGACAGAAGGAGGAGCGCTCGCCCGTAGGACGTCAGCCGCGCACGCGCGTCCCACAACTCGTTGAGGGCGTCGGCGTGACGATACTGGGCCTGTTCGCCGGCTCCCTGGTTGCGTCGCTGGCGTTGATACTGAATCGCTTCCCCTTCTGGCTGGGCGCGCCGTAGTACGTACGCGAGATACGCCTTCAAGTTCGGCTCGGCTCGCGGATGGTCGGCATACATACTGGCAAGCGCGCGCGCGCCATTCGTGATCCGGTGCTCATCGACCTGATAGCCGGCGCGTCGCGCCTCGACGAGCCCGTAGAGCGCATACGCCGTCATGAACGGATGGTTCTGATCCGTCTTCCACCATCCCCATCCGCCATCGTCGTGCTGCAAATCGACCAGCCGTCGGATGCCGGCGTTGGCCTGGCGGTCGAGCACCGAGAGTCGCTCCGTTGGCACCAGCTTCAACTGGCTGAGCGCCCGGGTGACGACGACATTGGGGAGAAAGCTCGAGATCGTCTGTTCGGTACAGCCGTACGGATAGCTCGTGAGAAAGTCGAGAGCGCCAAGAAGAGAGCCGGCCATCGACGGCGCCAACGACACTGCTACGGTCCGAGCTGCAGGATTAGCGGTCGCGGGTATGACGACGTCAGACGAGTGTTCGCCGGCGCCCGACAGCGATCCGCTCGAGCCTGCCTCGCGCCTGAGGCCGTAGGGGAGGACTGGAATCGGCAGCTCGATGGCGTCGGCGTCAGCATCGGTGCGCGCCGTTGCTGTCACGCTCGCAGAGCCAACCGTCGAGGCGTGGAATCGCCAGTCATCGCGACGCTCACTGCCACTGCTGATACTGCCGGTCGTTGCGGATGTAACAGGTCCATCCGCGTCGAGCCCCTTGACAGCCAATGAAACGCTGGTCTCCTTGGCGCCTTCGAGGTAGTTGTGCGCAATGGTCGGCAGCGTGACGCGATCGCCTTCTGTCAGGAATCGCGGAGTGATGACGCGCACGATCAGATCTTTCGTCGTGGTCGTTCGTGCCATCCCAACGCCGGCCTTGGTATCGCGTGTGATGGCACGCGCCGTGAGTCGCCAGGTGGTGAGCGCGTCGGGATACTTCAGTGAGACCTTGGCCTGGCCAGTGGCGTTCGTGACCAGATCGCTGAGCCAGAAGATTGCATCCGGGAAGTCCTTGCGAACCTGCGGCTGGACCTGCTTGTCGCCTTTGAAGTCGGCGAGCGTAAATGGACGCCGACGTCGGCCAGCCAGTTGCAGCCGTTCGCTGCCCGAGTAGCCCGTGAAATAGAAGTCGCGTGAGAAGGTCGTGCCGACGCGGCTGTACTCACGGCGATAGAAGAAGCGCACCGGATCCGGGGTGTCGTCCGGACGGATGGCGTACACCGCCTCATCGATCACGCCGAGGCTGACCTGTGCGCTCACTGGCGTGCCGGCTGAGTCCAGTACCTGCACGGTGAAGACCCCAGGGTCCTGCGGCTTGGCAGTGGGACGATCGGGCGTCAACGTGATCTGCAGCGCCCGCTCGCGAGCCGGCACCGACAAGCGTCGCTCGGCGCGATTCAGTCGGCCCTCACGCATGAACGTCACGTTGACGTAGATATCGCCGATGTCGCCGGCTTCGATCGGCACCTCAATTGCGTCGGTCGCGGACGGGCGCAACAGGCGGTGCCACGTGACGTGCTGGCCCTCCTTGGTCACCAGCATTGGCCCTGAGACGGGCTCGCCACGGACTATCAGGCGCGCCGTTTCTCCTTGCGCATACGATCGTTTGTCCGCCATCAACTCGAGATAGCGATCGCCTTCATCCGCCGCAGTGTCATCGCCGCCTGGCACCCAGAGCCATGTCTCACCGACGATCTCCCGATCGTTCGATGCGGCAATTGCCCTGATGCGAAACGATCCAGGCTGTGACGGTAACGTCAGCGCCGCGTTCGCCGTTCCGTCCGCGCCGGTGGTCACGGTCTGCTGTCCCACTTCCGTCGCGGTCGGTTCGTTGTAGCGGCCGGACGGGTGCGTCATGCGCTCCAGAACCACTCTCGCGGCCACACTGACTCGAGGATTGCCACTGTAGTCGGTTGCTCGCACACTGACTGGAACGCTCTGCGAGGCGCGAAACACATATCCGCTGGCCCGCGCGGACAGCAGGAAGGTTCCGTGCGTGGCGTGGACGACGGTGTTGCCGCTGACCTCGCGATTGCTGGCGTCCATGACTTGGGCCTCGATTCGCAAGCTGAAGTCGCGGCCGTTGTCGTCCACGGCGGTGGGCACGCGAAGCTGGCCGCGTCCCTGGGCGTCGAGCCGGAGGTTGCCTTCGATCCGCTGGTCGTCACCGTACCAATACTGGCTGCCTGCTTCGCCCTCGGCGCCTTCGTCCCATCGATACGGCGAGTAGTACGGCTGCTGATTGACGACGTACCGCAACCGCGCATTGGCGACCGGCTGCCCGAAGTAGTAGCGGGCCTGCACGGTCGCAATGACCTCCTCGCCTTGCACAACGAAACGCTTCTCAGGCGTGAGGATGACCTCGAACTCGGGGCGACGGTACTCCTGGACTTCGAAAGCCGCGGTGGCCAGTTCGTCATCGGATGCGACGCGGACGATGTAGTGGCCAAGCGCAGCGGTCATAGGCACCGGGAAGGACGCTTTGATCGCGCCGAACTCATCCACCTTCAACGTTTGCCGAAAGACGACCTTGTCATTGGTGTCGCTGACGCTTATTTCAGCGGTCGGCCGATCGAATGGAATTACCGCGTCACGCTCGCGCCAGCGCAACACCGACTTGAGGTGCACGGTGTGGCCGGGCCGATAGATCGGTTTGTCGGTGTACGTATAGCCGACGAGTTGTCGCGGAGCCTGGCTGGTAAACCAGCCGCCCGGATCGGTTGCTGCGACTCCGTCGCCGCACCGAGCGACTCCAACGATGTGTTCGGACTTGGATTCGGGCAGCGCCAGTTGGAGGACGCCATCCGCCGCGGTTTGGCCACCGCCAACCAGCTTCTGATCCAGCAGCACCTGCACGTCGCATTCCGCCTTCGGCTCGCCTGAAAAGCGATCGGCGGCGAAGACCATGAACTGACCGGGCGAGACCTTGGTGACGAGGCCAACGTCAGAGACAATGACGATCGTGTACGCGCGCAGCAGCCCCGACACGGCCTCGACGAGGTAGACGCCGGCCTCGTTCACGTCCAACGGCACACGGCGATACTCGGGATCGCGATGATTGGGGAGCAACTCGCGCCACGCCGTGACGAGCTGATCCGGATTCAGCAAGGCCACCTGCGCAAACGAGCTCCGGTTCAGCACGACCCGCTGTGCGATCTCTGCGCGATCCTGCGTCTTGCGTCGCTCCGCACGGTACTCGTGGCTCACCTGGCTTCTGAAGAACCCGCGAATGCGACTGCGCTGACCGGCTTTCCAGTCAGCGAGCCGTTCGATCCAACTGCGCTCTTGTGGGACTGAATACTCTTCGCTGCCCATCTGGTGGGGATCGCGAAGGCCGGCGAAGAACGCGAACGGATCCTTGACGCGATAGACGCGGAAATCCAGTTGGGTGACGCGACGGAAAGTCAGGTTGAAGGCGGCGCTGTCGCGCGACGTGAAGACCTCGCTGCTGGACAGGGTGAAGGCTGGCGTTTCGGGTTCAGTTCGTTGCGAATCCCTTATCTGAGCGTACGCGCTGGTCGCACTCAGCAGCGCCACCGAAATCAGTGCGAGCAGGCGCAGGGTGGTCATAAGAGGCTGAGGCGAAAGACTCCGACGAACTGCGGATTGGATGGCAGCGGACGCCAGCGAGGCGCGGGATGCTGCGACAGGTCGTGCAGCCGTACCTTACGAACTTCACCGGGGCCAGCGTCCGTTGGCCCCGTGTGGTACACGACCCAGTCCATGGACTCCGGATCGAAGAACGATCGGCCGACGAACACCATGAGGTGATCGGGCTGCTGTTGCTCGGGCTGACGGAAGTAGAGCAGATCACCGGGCTGGAGTGCGCCGACGTCCCGGCTGATCTGGCGGGCGTTCAGGCTGACGAGTGTCCGCGCGTCAGCAAACTCCGCGTAGCGCCCGGGCGCATCCGACGTGACACGAAACAGTCGCCAGCCGCCGGGCGACGGCTGGGGGGCCGATCGGACGTCGGGAAACGTCGGCGTAAACGGCAGAGCGACCCGGCGGGCCCACTCCGGCGTGTGCGTCCGCAGCGACTCGCGGTACGCAAAGCGAATGAGCGCGGCGCAGTCGACAATCTCCGGCGCCGTTCGCTCGAACTGCGAGTCGGTCAACAAGACGAACCATGATCGGAACGCGGCTCGATCGGACGCGTCCGCCAGTCGAACCTGCGCGTGCAGCGGCGCGACTACCCAGAGAAGGGCCGCCGACAACCCCAGCCGCTTCAGGAAGGCGCACGACATCACGGCGCGACCGGCAACCACACTATCATCCCCACACATCGGCCGACGGCCGTCAGTTCGGAGACGTGGCCACCGTGCGACGCGATGACCGCCTCCGCAATCGGCAAATCAAGACCCACACCGCCGCGGGCGGTGTTGAGGGCTCCTTCGAGCGCCTGACCGGCCATACTCTCGGCTTTGATGCGCAGCCACAAGCCCGCGGTCTGATCGAATGTCTCGCGCTGAACACTGACCTTGATGGTACGAGGCGCGACCTGGGCCTGTACGACGACCGCGATCAGCGCGGTGAGGGCCTCGCGCAGTTGATTGCGGTCGGCGTTGACTTCGGTTCCGGTCAGGTTACGCGCATCGCAGGTTATCGTCAGGTCGGGTGCCGCGGCCACTGACTGAATAGCCGCGCTCAACACCTTCATCAGATCGATGCGAACGAGATCGAAACGCGTGTCGCCGTGGCGTAGTTGCGCCAGGCGGCTCGCTTGATCCAGCAAGTGGGCCGCGTGATCCGCGGCCCGGAGTGCAGCGGAGATCGCGGTTCGTTGCTGGTCTGACAGCACAGCGTTCCGGTCCTCCAGCAGGCGGAGGTAGCCCCGAATGACGCCGAGGGGGGATCGCAGTTCATGAGATAGCAAGGAGAGGAGTCGCCCGGAGGCATCGGAAGTCATGCGGCCAGCCGTGCGCCTAAGCTATCGTACGGCGCGTCGGAATGCTTGGCTCGAGAAGGCATTTTCAACGGGGTGGCGGTGTTTACCCTGGTAGGGCGTCCGTCGGGCAAATCGTCCCCGGGTTCCGGCATCTAAGGGAGTAGCCGCGTTATTATCGAGGTGAGGGGTTTCATGCTCATCAAATCTGCACCCGACCTTCGACCTTCTGACGTCACGCCCAAGGCGCTGTACCTCCGACGCCGGGAGTTCATTCAGGGCGTGGGTGGGGCGGCCGTCGCCACCGCCGCGACGTTGGTCGCCGGCGCATCGACGGTTGTAGAAGCCGGACAGAATCCCAATGCCTACCGGTTCCCGTCGGTGAAGAAGGGTAGTCCGTACGACACCACCGAAACCCTCAACTCGTACAAGGACATCACCACCTACAACAACTTCTACGAGTTTGGGCTCGACAAGGGCGACCCCGCGCGTTACGCGCACTCGCTCAAGCCGAGTCCCTGGTCGGTCGTGGTTGACGGTCACTGCGCCAAGCCTGGCAAGTACGACGTCCGCGACATCGTGAGCTGGTTCCCCCTCGAAGAGCGCATCTACCGCCTGCGATGCGTCGAGGCGTGGTCGATTGTGGTCCCGTGGGTGGGATTCCCACTGGCGGATCTCGTCAAGCGCTTCGAGCCCACGGCCAAAGCGCAGTTCATCGAGTTCAAGACCCTGGTCGATATGCGTCAGATGCCCGGTCAGACGGAGCCCGCGCTTCGTTGGCCCTACACGGAAGGGCTGCGGATGGACGAGGCGATGCATCCGCTGACGATCATGGCGGTCGGCCTGTACGGCGAGGTGCTGCCGAATCAGAACGGCGCGCCGATTCGCCTCATCGTGCCGTGGAAGTACGGCTTCAAGGGCATCAAGTCCATCGTCAGCATCAAGTTCGTGGAGACCGCGCCGCTCAATACGTGGCAGCAGCAGCAGGCGCGTGAGTACGGCTTCTACGCCAACGTCAACCCCGACGTCGATCATCCCCGGTGGAGTCAGAAGACCGAGCGCCGGCTGGGCGAACTGTTCCGCCGCAAGACGCTGCCTTTCAACGGCTACGCCGATCAGGTTGCGTCGTTGTACGCGGGGATGGACTTGCGGAAGTGGTACTGACGGAAGTTGCAAGTTACAAGTTACAAGTTACGAGTTTAGAGGAGAGCAGCCATTTGGTCGGAGTCGAACGTGTTCTTTCCTTTGAACTTGTAATTTGTAACTTGTAACTGACGCCTCGCGCCTGCAATGACGTCCACGCAATTGACCCGGACCGTTCTGAAGCCCGCAGTCTTCGTGGCGGCGCTCGGTCCGCTTGCGTGGCTCGTCTACAACATGTTCTGGGGCGATCTCGGCGCCAATCCCATCGAGACCATCACCAATGCCACCGGTATCTGGACGCTTCGCTTCATTGTCATCACGCTTGCGATTACACCCTTCCGGTGGCTGACGAAGTGGAATCCGATCATCACCTTCCGGCGGATGATCGGGCTGTTTGCGTTCTTCTACGGAACCATTCACTTCTCGATCTATTTCGTCCTCGATCGGTCGCTGATGTTCGACGGGCTGTGGGAGGACATCGTCAAACGTCCTTACATCACGGTGGGCTTTACGGGATTCGTGCTGATGATCCCGCTGGCGCTGACATCGACGAAGGGCTGGATTCGCCGGCTCGGTGGCCACCGGTGGAACCTGCTGCACAAACTGATCTACATCACCGGCGTTCTTGGTGTGATCCACTACTGGTGGAAGGTCAAGCTGGATGTCACCAACCCGATGTACTACGCGGCCGTTGTAGCGGTCCTGCTGAGTGCGCGCGCCTGGCGCGCGTGGCAGAAGCAGTCGACCTCGCTCCCCAGACGAACGCGGGTTGCGGAGTCGCCCGCTATCAAGCGGAGCGGGCAGACGGGGTAGTGCGCTATTTCTCGGCTGGTTGCCAGTCGATGACCGGCTGACGCCCATCGTCACATGCCCAGACCGCCACGCGGAGGCCCGCGCGCAGCCTTCCGGGTTTGTGTTCGATGCGGTTCCAGTCAGCCGGTTTGAAAGGCTTGGCGTCGAGCAGGAAGAACTGACTCCCATCGTCCGTGCTCGGGTGCTTCAACACGACGATCTCCGTCGTCCCCGCATCAGTTGCAATCGTCATCGTGGACTGGCCCACCGCGCGAGACCACTGCACGACGCGCCCACGGAAGACAGTTAAGTGGTCGTGCGGGCAGGTCACGGAGGACGGCGGCGCGGACGCGTGTTGACCGTGCGTCACGACAGCGGTGAGGAGCAGGATCGCGATGCGCATAGACCGGGGGGAGGTCCTCGCTCGTGCTATACTAACTCTCTTCTGGGACGCGGGGTGGAGCAGTCCGGTAGCTCGTTGGGCTCATAACCCAAAGGTCGGGGGTTCAAATCCCCCCCCCGCAACCAAGGATACCTGCAAGGAGAGGTCGTCAGGTTCTGGCGACCTCTTCTTTTTTTGGTCGCATCGAGCATCGACACGAGATTTCCCTTAACCTGCACAGGAGCGAGTCAACGGATGACAGGAACCATCAAGACGTTACGGGTAGACAAAGGATTCGGCTTTATTCGCGATGCCGCTGGTAAGGAGGTATTTTTTCATGCCAGCGCAATTTACGGCGAGGGCATCGACAACCTGCGTGAGGGCGATGGAGTCGAGTTCGAGCTCGGCGACGGGGGGGCGAAGGGGCCTCGGGCAACGAACGTCCGGCGCACCACGACGTGAGACCGGCACTCGTGGCGATGTGGCTACAACCGTGTCTGATGACCGGCGGCAAGACGCACTGCAAGATCATGCAAGATCAATAGTCTTCGTCAGTGTCTATCCGCGTTCATCTGCGGCTGTTGCCGGATCGGTGCGCATCTGCGGCTACTCCGAGCGAAGCGCCACCATCGGGTCGATCCGCGACGCGCGATGAGCCGGCAGATACGCAGCGACCCCCGCGACCAGCACCAGCACCAGAATCGCTTGTGCGTACGATGGCAGATCCACGGCGTCGACGCCGTGCAGCAGGGACAGAATGCTGCGGCCGGCGAGAACTGCGAGCGGGACGCCCGCTGCCGCGCCGATGCCGACCAGCGTGATCGCTTCGCGAATCACCAACCACGCGACCGTGGGACGATCGGCGCCGAGCGCCATCCGCACGCCGAGCTCGGACATCCGGCAGCTGACGCCGTACGAGATCGTGCCGTAGAGACCGAGGCAGGCGAGCAGCAGAGCGACGATGCCGAAGGCGCTCGTCAGGTTCGCGATCAGCCGGTCGTTGGTGAGGCCGCGGTTGACTCGCTGATCCAGCGGCACGACATCGAACACCGGCAGCGCGGGCTCGAGCTCCGCGAGCGCCTGCCGCACCGCGGGCGCCAGCGCCGCCGGGTCACCCGCCGTGCGAATCTCGAGATTGCCGAGCACGTCCACAGGCGTCGCACCGGAAAGGCGGTAGACCATGTTCGGCGTCGCGCCGCGCAGGTCCACATATTTCGCGTCCTGCACGACCCCGATGATCTCCGATGACTCGGCCTGGATCGCACCGTCCGACGTCCACCGCTTGCCGACTGCGCCGCCCGCAGGAAAGAAACGCCGTGCCATCGACTGGTTCACGATCGAGCTGCGGCTGCCCGGCCGGTTGTCCTCTGTCGTGAAGCCGCGGCCCTCGACCAGCGCGAGCCCCACGGTCGCGAAATAGCCGTTAGTCACGAACTCTTCGTTGGTCAGGAGCTGCTCGTCCGGTGCCGGGGTGTACCCCTCGACGATCAGGCTGCTGGCGCGCCGCGACGTCCCCAGCGGTCCGTTGAGCGATGCGCTCGCGGCGACGACGCCGGGTATGCCGCGCAGACGCTCGAGCACACGATCGTAGAGTGCCTGGCGCTGTTGCTCGGAAAAGCCCATGCTCCGCACGTCCATGCGCGCGACCAGCAGCCGATCGCGGTCGAATCCGACGTCAGTGTTCGACAGCACCTGCATGCTGCGCACGAACAGGCCCGCGACGATGAGCAGCAGCAGGCAGAACGCCATCTGGGCTGCGACCAGCACTTTTCCCACCGCGGCGCCGCGACGGCCGCCGGCATGACCCACCTGCCGGGCCTGTGCCTTGATCGCCTCGGTCGGCGCCACGCGGGTGCTGCGAAGCGCGGGCAGGATACCCGCGGCGAGCCCGCAAAGACCCGTCAGAGACACGGTGAAGAGCAGCACTCGCCAATCGAAACTGGTGTCGAGGTCGATGGTCGTGGCACCGCCGGTAAACATGGCCAGCAACAGGTCGCGACCCCACGCCGCGACGATCAGTCCGAGCGCGCCGCCGACGGCGGCAAGCATCATCGTTTCCCAGATCAGTTGACGAACGACGCGCCACCGTCCTGCGCCGAGGGCGATCCGGACCGCAATCTCACGCTCGCGCGCGCTGGCTCGAGCGACCAGGAGGCTCGCCACGTTGCCGCATGTGATCGCCACGAGCACTCCCAGCATCGCCAGAAGCACGAACAGCCGCGAGGACAGATCTCCGCGCAAAAACGACACCCCGCGGCCGGCGCTCGTCAGAACAATCCGCTCCTTGTCGAGCCGCGTGCGGTCCTCCGCACTCGAGGCATCGAGCCTCGTCGACGCGTCTCGCTGGTGGAGGAGCGTCAACGCCGACCCGACACCGTTGGCACTTGCGGCCTCCGGCACGCGCGCAAACAGCGAAAGCCATTCGATGCCCGGCTGAATGGCCCACGGCTTCGTCCCGTCGGACTCGTCGGAGGTGCTCGCGTTGAACGCGTAGCGGATCTCGTTCTGCATCGTCAGCGGGACCCAGACGTCGGGATTTCGAAACGCTAGAAATGGACCGAAGAAGCCTGGCGCTGTTACCCCAATCACGGCGAGGCTGGCGCTGCCGACGATGAGCTCGCGGCCGATAATCGCGGGATCGGCCTGGAAGCGCCGGCGCCAATACGCGTCGCTGATCACCATCACCGGATTCGCGCTCACGGCGGAGGTGTCGCTGGGCTCGATCAGCCGGCCCAGCTGGGCGCGCTGCCGGAGTGCATCGAAGAACCCGCCCGAGACCAGCTGCACGTTGCTCCGCTCGGCGCCATCGGTGCCGCGCGCCAGCCTGACCTGCATCTGTGTCGAGGTGGTCGCGGCGAAGATCTCCGCCCGGCCCTGCAACTCCTGCCGCGCCTGCTCGACGAGCGGCCAGGAATATCGCGTGCTGACATCGCTTGCGCGATGCTTCTCGGCGGCATACAGCTGCTGCGGGTTCGGCAGCGGCAGGTCGCGAAGCACGATGGCGCTGAGCACCGTGAAGACCGACGCCGCTCCACCGATGCCGAGCGCCAGCGAGAGGACGGCCACGGAGGCCACGAGCGGATTCCGCAGCAGGAGGCGGATCGAATAGCGGGCGTCCCTGAGCATGGCGAGGCACAGAGCAGCAACCATGCCACTGCCGCCGCGGTCCCGCGACGCATCACACCGTCTTCCCTCCGCCCGAGCCGAGCGGGACGTCCGATATCGAGAAGAGCTGACCGCTGGCGGGACCG